>CAJJDA010000001.1 GCA_905182855.1 gamma proteobacterium HTCC2207
TCCGGCAATATGGATAATAGCCTCCGGTCATGATTCATGTCTCGGGTTGACAGTATTGATCTGCTACCATCGCAGTCTAGCTAACGGCATGCTGACTCGCTCTATTATAAAGCCATTGTTTCACACAATACTAAGGTACCATCATGAATAACAAACAGATGCTCCAATGCGATATTATCGACCTCAGTTACGACGGTCGTGGTATTGGGCGTATCAACGGCAAGACCTGTTTTATTGAAGGTGCGCTGCCCGCTGAGCAGGTTGAATTTAGGCTGATCAATCAAAAACGTAATTATGATGAAGGGCGGGCGACTCAAATTCTGTCCAAGTCTGAGCATCGCGTCGAGCCGGCCTGCAAACATTTTAGCCGTTGTGGTGGCTGTAGTTTGCAGCATCTTGACCACCATCAACAGCTTGAGTTGAAACAACAACAATTATTGAATGATTTACAGCGCGGAGGCTTGACGCCCAAGCGCATATTGCCTGCGTTGAGTGCGCCTCAGTGGGGCTATCGCCGCAGAGCGCGACTGGCTGTGCAGCGAGCGAAAGACGGTAAGTTTCTGATTGGCTTTCGCAACACGGGAAGTCAGCGTGTTGAGCCCATTACCCAATGTCCGGTACTGACTGCCCCATTGCCGGATGTCGTCGCGGCACTGCCCGAATGGTTGGCGCTATTGCCGGTTGCTGTCAGAGTATTTGAAGTCGAATTAGTGTCTGCTGACAGCGGTTTTGCGATCGCCATAGAGGCCAGTCGTCTGCCTGCGGATAGTGTTATAGCGAGGCTTGTTGAAGGTCTGCAGGCTATGGGCCTAGGCTCTGCTCAGCTTTGGTGGAAGGTGGGTAAGCAGGCGCAATTTGCGCGCTTGATAGCGGCAGCGATAAGCTGAGTTTCGCTGTCACAGAGGGCATCACCGTCAATTGTTGAACCTGGCCAATTTATTCAGGTCAACGGTGAAGTTAATCGGCTGATGGTTGAACAAATACTCAGTCTTTTACCGCTTAAGGGTTGCAGAGCCATTGACCTATATTGCGGTACGGGTAATTTGTCGCTGCCTTTAACTCAGCGCTTTGAGCAGGTGATCGGTATTGAAGGTCTGCCGGTACTGGTCAAGGCTGCGATTGAAAATGCGCGGATCAATAATCTAAATAATGTACAGTTCCGTGTGGCGGATTTGACTAGTGACGATGCTCTGACATTGGCCTGTGGCCCCAAGGGGCCTATAGACTTGCTGCTGCTAGATCCGCCGCGAAACGGGGCGGCGGGAGTGATGCCCTGGATTGCTAAATCTGGCGCCAAGCAAATACTCTATATTTCCTGTCATCCGGCAACCATGATCAGAGACGCCGAAATGCTCACTAAACAAGGTTACAAGCTGTCTGCTATTGGGGTCATGGGAATGTTTCCCCACACTACTCACATCGAGGCTATGGCGCTGTTTGAAAAGTCAAAATTTTGAGGTTATCTAGGGCTTATTAGACTGTAAGATTACTGTCGCTTCTGGTAGAATTTCGTCTCGCAAAATCATCTCCGTAAAACCGTCAAGGAATGTTAGTCCTATGTTTGATAAAGACCAGACAATAGCAAAATTTGATCCTGAATTATGGCAGTCCATCCAGCAAGAAGATCAGCGTCAAGAGCAGCATATTGAGTTAATTGCCTCAGAGAACTATACCAGTCCAGCGGTTATGGAAGCTCAGGGCGGCAAAATGACTAACAAATATGCTGAGGGTTACCCGGGTAAGCGCTACTATGGCGGCTGTGAGTTTGTGGATGTTGCTGAGCAATTGGCTATTGACCGCCTCAAGAGTCTGTATGGTTCAGAGTATGCCAATGTGCAGCCGCATAGTGGTTCACAAGCCAACAGTGCCGTATTTTTGGCATTGATTAAGGGTGGCGATACAGTTCTAGGTATGAGTCTGGCAGATGGTGGTCACCTAACTCATGGTGCCAAGCCCAACTTTTCCGGCAAACTCTACAATCCTATTCAATATGGTCTAAATGCTGAGACGGGTCTGATCGACTACGATCAGGTTGAGGCGTTAGCTCTCGAACACCGGCCCGCTATGATTATCGCAGGATTCTCCGCCTATTCTGGTATTATGGATTGGGCACGGTTTCGTGAAATTGCTGATAAAGTGGAAGCCTATCTGCTGGTTGATATGGCACATGTGTCTGGTTTAGTTGCAGCGGGCGTTTATCCGAGCCCAATTCCCCATGCCCATGTAGTGACCTCAACCACTCATAAAACCTTGCGCGGTCCACGTGGTGGTATCATTCTGACCAACGACGAGGCGATTGCCAAAAAATGCAATTCTGCGGTTTTCCCTGGAATGCAGGGCGGCCCTCTGTGCCATGTAATTGCTGCTAAGGCAGTGGCCTTTAAGGAGGCGGCCAGCGATGAATTTGTCGTCTATCAAAAGCAGGTAGTGGCCAACGCCAAAGCCATGGCGGCGACTTTCATGGCGCGTGGTTTGAGTATTGTGTCTAATGGCACAGAAAATCATCTGATGTTGGTAAGCTTGATAGGCAAAGAGTACACCGGTAAAGACGCTGACGCGGCATTAGGAGAGGCGTTTATCACCGTGAATAAAAATGCAGTGCCCAATGATCCGCGTTCACCGTTTGTAACCTCTGGGCTGCGTGTTGGTACTCCGGCGATCACTACTCGGGGGTTTGGGCTGGATGAAACGATTCAGCTCACCCATTGGATGTGTGATGTCTTAGATAGTCTAGATACGGGCAACTCGGTGCAGGTCATTGCTCAGACGAAAGCCAAGGTACTTGAGATATGTAGCCGCTTCCCTGTCTACCGGTAATTTTTGCTAAGTTTGATAAAAAGCCCCACCATCATGGGGCTTTTTTATTGGGGTTTTTCTCTCGCCTTAGCCCATTGATACGCAATAGCTTGGGAAGGTATAGCTGATGGATGATGAGCAGGTTCTGGTTCGGCCGGCGTCTACGGTGGCGCTATTACGCGACTCCGAGCAGGGACTCGAAACGTTATTACTGAAGCGTAATAATGCACTGGCCTTTGCCGGCGGCGCCTGGGTATTTCCCGGTGGCGCTATTGATCAGTCAGAACTGGATAATGCCCCTTCGGAGGCTTGGGCGGCGCAGGTTGCCGCGGTCAGAGAGACCCACGAAGAATGCGGCCTGATGGTGGCGCCGAAATCGTTAGTATATTTCAGTCACTGGACCACGCCAGTGAGGCAGAAGAAGCGCTTTTCCACCTGGTTTTTTGCCGCTCATGTTATCGAAAGATCAGAGGAGATCGTGATTGATGGCGGCGAGATACAGGATTTTAAGTGGATTTTAATAGAAGATGCTGTAAAGTCACACCTTGCCGCCGAGCTGAGGCTAATGCCGCCTACGCTGTTATCGATGCAGCTAATTAACCATTATCGGACTGCCGCGGAGGCCTGCGCTGGCCTAGCAGAAAGAGAGCCCTATCGGGTGACGCCGAGGCTGTCTAAAATCGACGGTCAGCTAGTATCCCTATACCCAGGTGATGCTGGCTATGAAGCCTCTGATGCCTCGATCGATGGCCCCCGCCACAGGCTATTATTCGACCCGAAGGGACTGCAGTATATCTATTCAGGGGAAGATGTCTCTACGCCAGCAATGGACCGCCCCTAGCGCCCTAAAAGCGTATGATTCTGATCGCTTTAACGCGCTTATCTTGTGATAGAATGAGCGGCCAAATTTTCGGTGCGCTGCTATGTACTGCCCGTTTTGTAATGCTGATGACACCAAAGTTATCGACTCGCGGCTAGTTGCCGATGGCGGACAGGTTCGCCGCCGCCGTGAATGTGTTGATTGCAGTGAGCGTTTTACCACTTACGAGCAGGCTGAGCTGGTAATGCCGCGGGTTATAAAAACCGATGGTAGCCGCGAGGCGTTTGATGAAGATAAGCTGCGCGCTGGACTGCAGCGAGCGCTTGAAAAGCGCCCTGTACCCATAGAAAAAATTGAAGTTTCCGTCGGTCAGATAAAGCATTTTTTACAGGTGACAGGCGAACGCGAAGTGTCCTCGCGAATTATTGGTGAAGAAGTAATGCGTCAACTCCGTGAGTTGGATGAGGTGGCCTATATTAGGTTTGCTTCGGTATACCGAAGTTTCCAAGACCTTAGTGAATTTCAAGACGAGCTCAATCGTTTGACCGCTTTAAAGCCGTCGCTGGCTGATAACCCATGATGTCTAATGTCACTGATCGCGAGATGATGTCTAGGGCTCTGAAGTTAGCTGCCAAAGGTCGATTTACTTCATCTCCCAACCCTACCGTCGGTTGTGTTATCACGGTTGATGGCAAAGTCGTTGGTGAGGGCTTCACCCGCCCAGCTGGGGGAAACCACGCTGAGATCGAGGCACTGCAAAGTGCCGGCGATGTTACGGGGGCAACGGCCTACGTAACGTTGGAGCCCTGCTGCCATCAGGGTAAAACGGGTCCATGCACTGACGCACTGATTGCAGCAGGTGTGGTGCGGGTGGTGGTTGCCTGTGAAGACCCGAATCCAAAGGTGGCAGGTTTGGGGCTTGCTGCGTTGCTGGCCGCGGGTATCGAAGTCCAAAGCGGTCTGTTGGAAGATCAGGCGCGAAACATCAATAAAGGCTTTATTAAACGGCATGAGCAGGGTACACCGTGGGTGCTGGTCAAAATGGCAGCCAGCTTAGATGGCCGCACTGCCATGGCAAGTGGTCAGAGTCAGTGGATTACCACGCCACCTGCCCGCCAAGATGTGCAGCGTCTGCGTGCGGCGAGCTGTGCAATAATTACCGGTATAGGCACACAATTAATGGACGATCCGTCCCTGACGGTGCGTATAACCTCGGAAGAGTTGGGTATACCGGACAGTCTTCAGCAGCCGTTGCGAGTGGTTGTAGACAGTCAATTACAAATGGCAGACACCGCGCGTATGCTGCAGCAGCTGGGCCCTGTTCTGGTTGCGACTCTCGATGACGCGAGCCAGAGAGAAAAAGCCAAGGCGCTGACTAATGCTGGCGCGGAGGTGATTTTTTTACCTGCCTTGGGTCCGCACATCGATTTGCGGGCGCTGCTGGTTACGTTAGCTGCCCGAGGCTGTAATCAGGTGATGGTTGAAGCGGGTGCCGGCTTGGCTGGGGCCTTTGTCGCTGAGGGATTACTTGATGAATTGGTCTGTTATTGGGCGCCAAAACTGTTTGGTAGTGATGCTCGGGCCATGTTTAATTTGCCGATCAGAACCATCGACGCGCATTTAGCGCTATCAGTGAAAGACTTGCGCATGATTGGTGAAGATATCCGAGTGACGCTCTATCCTGACAAAGACTACTAAGACTCTGACAGAATAATCGACATTTGGCCTGACCATAGGTTACGTAAAAACAGCATTGTTACCGAGGTAAAAGAGAGATGTTTACAGGAATTATTAGTGCTATTGGCGATATCACCAACCTCGAAGAAAGAGCAGGTGATGCGCGTCTAACCATTCGAACAGGCAATTTAAGTTTGACTGATGTACAGCTTGGCGACAGCATTGCCTGCAACGGTGCCTGTCTCACGGTGATCGAACTGACCAGTCAAGGCTTTGTTGCCGACGTGTCAGTGGAGACATTAAACCTTACCACTATCGGGAACTGGCAGACTGGCAGCCGCATCAATTTGGAAAAAGCCATGCGGGCCACTGACCGTTTAGGCGGTCATATTGTGTCGGGTCATATCGACGGTATTGGTGAGGTGGTGGCGCTGGAAGAAGATGCGCGCTCCTGGCGTTTTCGCATACGTGCACCTCGTGAAATTGCTAAATATATAGCCCATAAAGGGTCAATCACCTTGGATGGCACCAGCCTGACGGTCAATATAGTTGATGGTGCAGAGTTCGAATTAAACATTATTCCGCACACTATGACTCATACCGTGATGGGGGACTATAAGATTGGCAGCAAGGTAAACTTGGAAGTTGATCTGGTTGCCCGCTATCTAGAGCGATTACTGCTTGGCGATAAGGCTGCTGAGAGTTAATCATTAGGCCAACATTCAGTTAAGAGTAACAACACCACAAGAGAAAAAAGCATGGTACTTAATACAGTCGAAGAGTTGCTCGAAGATATCCGTCAAGGCAAAATGGTTATCTTGATGGATGACGAAGATCGCGAAAATGAAGGGGATCTAGTGATGGCCGCGCCCATGGTGCGACCTCAGGATATCAACTTTATGGCAACCTATGCGCGGGGCCTAATTTGCCTGACGTTAAATGAACATCGCTGCAAGCAGCTTGACCTGGGTATGATGGTTGAGGGTGATAGCAACAAATCGAGTCATAGCACGCCATTTACACTCTCTATCGAGGCTGCCGAAGGTGTCACCACAGGGATCTCTGCTGCGGATCGCGCGCGCACGGTGCAGGCAGCCGTTGCCGGTAATTCTCGGCCTGAAGATATCGTGCAACCAGGGCATATTTTCCCCCTTAAAGCGCAGCCTGGTGGCGTACTTAGCCGCGCAGGTCACACCGAGGCTGGTTGTGATTTGGCACGGATTGCGGGCTTTGAACCCGCCGCTGTGATTGTGGAAATTATGAATGATGACGGCACCATGGCCCGCCGTGATGATTTAGAAATCTTTGCGCAAAAGCACCAGTTAAAAATTGGCACTATTGCCGACTTGATTCATTATCGCTTGGTGACAGAGAAAACGACTCAGTGCACTAATGAGCGATTGGTGCAGACGCAATTTGGTGAATTTACGCTAAAAACGTATTTAGACAATGCGCGCAATGAAAAGCATTTTGCTCTGGTTATGGGCGATGTTAGTGGCGACGAGGCCGTCCTAGCGCGCGTGCATATCAACCGCTCCGCACGAGATCTGCTGGCACTGGAGTCTGATAAGGGCTACAACACCTGGTCATTCCATAAAGCTATGACGGCTATTGCCGCAGAGGGCCGGGGGGTTCTGGTCCTGCTGTACTACCCAGAGAGCGCTGAGGATATCGACCAGAGTATTGAACGCATTGTTAACCCGCACAGTATTAAGACACAGTCTGCGGGTGACGTGGTTTATCAACAGGTGGGTACGGGCTCGCAGATCCTGATGGATCTTGGAGTGCATAAGATGCGTCTTATGAGTGCGCCCTTTAAATTTACTGGCATCTCTGGCTTCGATCTTGAAGTGGTAGAGTACGTCGATTGCGAATAGCTAGAAACGGGAATTAACAATGGGTGAATTTAGGCCTGAAGAAGGCAATTTTTATGTGGGCGAGGTGCGTATAGCGATTATTGCGGCGCGTTGGAATGCCGAGATAACAGACGGTTTATTAGCCGGTGCTGTGCGCACATTGGCCCGCCACGCAATTAGTGGTAGCGCGGTTGAAGAATTTCGGGTGCCCGGCGCCTTTGAGCTGCCTTTGGCGGCGCAGCAGGCGGCGCGGACTGGACGCTTTGATGCCGTTATTACCTTGGGCTGCGTGATTCGTGGAGACACGCCGCATTTTGATTATGTCTGTTCTGAGACCACGCGGGGTATTGGTGAGGTCGGTCTAAATGAAAACCTGCCAGTAGCTTTCGGCTTGCTCACCACGGATAACCTACAGCAATCGCTAGATCGCTCAGGTGATAATCCTGAGAACAAAGGCGAAGAGGCCGCCCTGACTATTTTGGAAATGCTAGCGGTATTAAAGCAGATGCAGGGCGCTCACTAGATGTCTAAACCGAAAGAAAAACAGAAAGCCCGCAGAATGCTGTTACAGGCTCTTTACTCCTGGGATGTCGGGGGGACTGACTTGGTTGATATTGAGGCCGAATTTCACACTGACAATGATATGAGTAAAGTAGATACCGCCTTATTTCATACTATTTTATTTGGTGTACCTAAAAATCTTGCCCAAATAGACGGCACCTATTCGTCGTATCTTGATCGGGAGAACAAACAGCTCGACCCCGTGTCTCGCGCCGTGCTGCGGCTGTCGTCGTATGAAATGGTGTTCAGTATTGATGTGCCTTACAAAGTGGTTATTAATGAAGGGGTCAACCTCGCTAAAACCTATGGTCCCACCGATGCCTATAAGTTTATTAACGGCGTTCTAGATAAGGTGGCTATTGAGCATCGCGCAGCTGAGGTTGCGGCCAATAAGCGCAGATAGTCGAGCAACTTTGATAATGAGGGCGTCCCCCTGTCTGATAGCATAGACTCTAATCCCAGCGAATTTGAACTAATCGCGACCTACTTCAAAGACCTCACCGGTCAGCAGGGCGTGGCGCTGGGTATTGGCGATGATGCCGCGTTGGTTAACCCGAGTCCAAATTCCCAACTGGTGGTCGCGACCGATACGCTAGTTGAGTCTGTGCATTTTCCGGTAGATGCCAGCGCCGAGCAGATCGCTACTCGGGCGCTCTGTGTCAATCTCAGTGATATGGCCGCGATGGGTGCAACGCCGCGCTGGTTTACTCTGGCGCTGACCCTAGAAAAAGCGGATGCCCCGTGGCTGGCTGGATTTAGCCGCGGTCTTGCTCAGGTTGCGGCTGAGTTTGATATAGCGCTAATTGGTGGTGATACCACAGCAGGCCCTTTGACGATTTCTCTTACCTTAATCGGCGAAGTCCCGATGGGGGAAACATTGCCGCGGGGCGGAGCAAAAGTTGGCGACAGTATTTATGTGACTGGTACGCTTGGTGATGGTGCTGCAGCCCTCAGTTTGTTAATGTCTAATGATAAAGATGGTTCATCGGATAGTGAGCGATTACTAACACGATTTTATCGGCCTCATCCACAGATACAGGTGGGTATAAAGCTGCGCGGTATTGCCAACGCCTGTGTTGATATATCCGATGGCTTGCTGGCAGATCTCGCGCATCTGTGCCGGGCCAGTGCAGTTAGCGCGAATCTTATTTCTGAGCGTCTGCCTATACACCCCGACGTAAAGCGGAGCTCTCCTCTGCTTTGTTTGGATTGGGCACTATTCGGCGGTGATGATTACCAGCTGTGTTTTACGGTCCCTCATGATAATTGCACTACAATTAACCAGTGGATTGAATTGGGCGAGTTAGATGCAACAATGATTGGGCAGATACAACCATTGGAAGGAGACAAATTCCCCATACGAGTCGATAATGTCGCAACAGAATTGAAAAGGGGTTTTGATCACTTTGACGATTAATCCGAGTTTTTCACAGGTAATGCGTTCACCGCTACTACTGCTGGCTTTTGGCTTTGGCAGCGGGCTGTCACCAAAGGCACCGGGTACTATGGGAACCCTTGCTGCAATACCTTTATGGTACCTTTTAGCGCAACTATCACAGCCAGCCTATATTCTTGTGGTGGCTCTGTGCGCGATTGTTGGTATTTTTATTTGTGGCTCTGCAGCGGATAAACTTGGCGTGCATGACCATGGCGGTATTGTGTGGGACGAGTTTGTCGGCTTTTGGATTACGATGACCTTTTTGCCGGCTACTTACGTATATGCGCTACTTGGTTTCGTTCTATTTCGTCTATTCGATATTTTGAAGCCATGGCCTATTAGCTGGTTAGATAAAAACGTTGGTGGTGGATTGGGTATCATGATTGATGACGTGGTTGCTGGATTGGCAGCTGCGGCTGTCATTGCATTGCTACAGAGCACCAGTCTTTTATAGCAGTAGTTTAATAATAGCGCACCTAAATAGCCCCTAGAGGCTAGGGGCTCCTGGGGGACTCGATTGAAAAATACATTAAGGCCATTTGCTATATTATCGGTGTTTGTACTGATCGCCGCAGTCATGACTGCTTTGCGCCCCGAGCCGGTTAAAGTTGAAGCTCCAGAAAATGCTTTGGCGGTCAAAATACTCAAAATGAAGCGTACTCAGGCGGTCCTGCTGATTCAGTCTCAGGGGTCGGTGCTACCGCGGACCCGTACATCCCTTATATCCGAAGTCTCAGGCGCAGTACTTAAAGTATCCCCGCAGTTTATGGTGGGGGGTGCGTTTGATAAAGGCGATGCGCTATTGACGCTAGACCCCACAGATTATGAGGTAGCCCTGCAAAGAGCTGAAGCTAGTCTAATTAGCCGACAAGCCCAGCTGACTTTCGAGCAGGCCCGTGCAACGCAGGCCAAAAAAGAATGGGCTATGACCGGTAGACCCTATGCCCAAGCCCCAATATTGGCGCTGCGAGAACCCTATCTAGATGAGGCTCGCGCCAACGTCCTGCAGGCAGAGGCTGAGGTTAAGCAGGCACGACAAAAACTGCAGCGAACAACTATTCGAGCGCCCTATGCCGGTATGGTCTCAGCTAAACTGGTAGATGTCGGTCAGTATGTGACTGTGGGTACACCCTTAGGAGAAAGTTTTGCCATTGATGTGGTCGAGATTAGGCTGCCGCTTACCGACAACGATATGGCCATGATGAATAAGGTCGAGTTTTCAAGTCCAGCCGATGCACCAAAGATCGTTTTAAGTGCTTTGGTGGCCGGTCAAACGGTGACATGGAATGCTGATTTAGTCCGCTCCGAAGGGGTAGTAAATCAGCTGAATCGCTCCCAATATGTGGTTGCTCAAGTGGCAGATCCCTACGGCATTATTCGCCCAGCCAGCGGTCCTGTCTTATTGGTAGGTACTTTCGTACGGGCCTCCATTGCAGGTAAGACATTGAGTAATGTCTTCAGAGTACCGCGTCATGCAATGCTTGAAGGCAAACAGGTGGCGCTAGTTGATGCGCAATCCCGTTTGCGATTAACCAGTGTTAAAACGACCTTTGGAGATGATGAATTTTACTATGTGAGTGCCGGTCTAAAAGCTGGAGACGAGGTGATTGTTAGTGCCATAGGCACGGCGATCGAAGGTATGAAAGTTAATCCGCAGCGCAAACACATCGATATTGATACCACTGGGGCAGATAAATAATGCAAAGCTCACAGTCTGGAATTATTAGCTGGTTTGCAAAAAACCCTGTTGCTGCCAATTTAGTGATGCTTTTTATTGTTGTTGCCGGCGCTATTTCTGCCTCTAGTATTAGCAAAGATATGTTCCCTCGCTCGGATATTCCTATTATTAAGATTAGTGCACCCTATCCAGGTGCGGCGCCGATTGAGGTTGAGAAGGCCGTTATCTTGCCAATGGAATCAGCGCTAGAAGGTCTTAAAGGGGTAAAGAAAATTAGCGCTAAGGCCAGTCGAGATATGGCCAGTATTACCTTAGAGATCGAGGCTAATGAAGACCTTAATGAGGTGATGGTTCAGGTTGAAAATCGTATCGATGGAATCGTCAATTTTCCCGAAGATCTCGAAAAACCGACGGTAAAAAAGGCTGACTTCTTTGGCTGGGTTATGGGGGTCTCCGTGTCCGGTCCTATGGATGTGCGGCAGAGAAAAATACTGGGGCAGCAGGTATATGACGATTTGATGGCATTGCCCGAGGTTAAAAAGGTTTTTCTTTGGGGGGTTGATAACTATGAGATTTCGATCGAAGTAAAAGAGGCTAGGCTACGAGAACTCAACCTAACACTGGGTGAGGTAGCTCAGGTATTGCGTGCATCTTCATTGGATTTACCCGCAGGTATTATCAGAGCCGAGGCTGGCAACGTATTAGTCCGGACTCAGGGCAAGGCTTATGTGGGTGCTGAGTTTGCTAACCTAGTGCTGCGCAGCCAGGCTGACGGGACTCAGTTATTGCTGAGCGATGTAGCTGAGATCAAAGATGGATTTGTTGAATCAAATAGCATGGTACGGTTTGACCAAGAAGAGGCCTTTAATCTGGGTATCATGTCTTTAGAAGATCAAAATCTGCTGACGATCAGTGATTCTATCAAGAGTTATATTGAAAAGAAGCGCACAACTCTGCCGAAAGATTTGAGTCTTCATTATTTTTCCGACGAGTCCTATCACCTGCGCGGCCGCCTTGACATGATGATAGAAAATCTTGCAATGGGCGCCGTTTTGGTCGCTATAGTGCTGGGGCTATTTCTGAACTTGCGGGTTGCATTCTGGGTCATGCTAGGTATCCCAGTCAGTTTCTTGGGTGCATTTTGGTTGATGCCTGTCAACCCATATCCAGTTACGGTTAATGTACTCAGTCTGTTCGCCTTTATTATGGTATTGGGGATAGTGGTTGATGATGCCATTGTCATCGGTGAGAGCGTTTTCGATGAAGTGGATGGCGACTATAAGAAGAAACTATCTGAGGGCATGGATCCTAATACTATTTATAAGGCCTCGATAGAGACTGTGGTTGCGGGAGCGCAGAAGGTCGCGACGCCCTCAACTATTGGCGTGCTTACTACGATTGCCGCCTTTGCGCCGATATTATTTATTGGTGGAAGTCAGGCTGCATTTCTTGAGTCTATTAGTGTGGTAGTCATTCTATGTCTAATTTTCTCTCTGGTTGAATCAAAATTAATTCTTCCAGCGCATTTAGTGGGATTAGAATTTGGCCGTCCTTCCTCGTCGAAATTTGCCTTTATTGGTCGCTGGCAAAAAGCTGTCGACAAAGGGCTCAGCAAGTTTATTAATGAGGTTTTCCAACCTAACCTTTTAATGCTAATTAAAAATCGCTATTCAACATTGGCGGTGTTCTTAGGCCTATTAATTATTGCTTTCGCCACCCTCTCAAGCGGCATTGCGCGATTTGAGTTTTTCCCCAACGTGCCAGGAGATGATGTTAAGGCCCAAATTATTATGCAAGATGGTTCATCTACTGAGAGTTTGCAGGAGACTATTCTTGCCGTTGAGTCAGCGATCTACAGGGTGGATGCTGATTATCGAGAAAAGTATCCGGAAAGTGTTGGTCTAGTCGAGCACGTACAATTTAATACTCAGAGTGACATTCAGGTGATCTTTCGCGTCATGCTAACTCATGCAGAGCTACGCGCAGTTGACGCCGTTGAAATAGAGCGCCTTTGGCGAAATGCGGTTGGTCCATTAGCAGGTGTGCGTAAACAGAGATATTACTCGTCAGAGGGTCCAGGTGGGGGGGCCAATATCAATTTATCATTGTCGGGAGCGGACCCAGATGAGCTAACGCTAGCTGGCGCTGAGTTGCAGGAGAAATTGGCCGAGTACACCGGGGTATTTGATGTTTATAACTCTCAGGGTTCGGGCGGACGAGAAGTGTTAGTCAGCCTCAAACCCTATGCCAGTCAGGTTGGTGTGAGTCTTGCTGATGTGGCGCGCCAAGTCCGCCAGGCATTTTATGGTGAAGAGGTGCAGCGAATCCAGAGAGATACCGAAACCCTTAAAGTGATGGTGCGCTATCCGCTTGAAGAGCGCCGGTCCATTGCGACCTTAGAGAATATGCACATTCGTACTAATACCGGCGAAGCTATCGCTATCGGTGAAGTTGCAAATATCAGATTAGGTTTAGGACTCACTGCGATCTCGCGTATCGATCGCAAACGAACAGTAACTATCACCGCGAACAATGACCCTGAAATGGTGCAAAGCGGCACTGTGATTGGTGATATTAAAGATAGCTTTATCCCTGCGCTGCTGGCTAAGTATCCCTCAGTGCAGTTTGGCTTGGGTGGCGCCAGTGAAGAGCAGGGGATTCTTATACAACGCATGTTTATGAGCTTTGCCGCCTCCTTATTTTTAATCTATGGATTGTTAGCGGTACCTCTACGTTCTTATATGCAGCCGTTAGTCATTATGTCAGTGATTCCGTTTGGCTTTATCGGTGCGGTGATTGGTCATATTATTTTTGATGTATCAATCAATATGCTGTCGGTTTTTGGCCTCATTGCTCTATCAGGCGTCGTGGTGAACGACAGCCTGATACTAGTGGAATTTGCCAATCGAGCCCGGGCCGACAATACCTCTATTGATGAGGCGCTATTGATCGCGGGTAAAAGGCGTTTTAGAGCGATTTTGCTAACGACCATGACAACCTTTGTAGGGCTGCTGCCAATGTTATTTGAAACCAGCGTACAGGCACAATTTGTTATTCCTATGGCGTTATCGCTGAGCTTTGGTATTTTGTTTGCCACCAGTATTACCCTGGTCATTGTACCTTGCTTATACCGAGTTGTTTACGACTTGCGTGACTCAAAGCGGTTTGTCGATCCGGTATTACAGGACGGGTTATAAGGTCAAAAAGTCTGCATAAAGGGGTCTTTGAGGCTACAATACACCTCTTTTTTTGGTTTATCCTTGGAGTCAGTCTGGTGCTTCGTTTTATCGAATCCTCAAAGTTACCCACCCGCTGGGGAATCTTTGATATTCACGGCTTTGAAGACCCCTTTAAGGGCAAGGAACATATCGCCATCACTATGGGTCAATGTGCTGGGCCCGAACCGTTACTCATAAGAATCCACTCCGAGTGTTTGACGGGTGATGCACTGGGAAGTCTCCGCTGCGACTGTGGTGAACAGCTTCAAGAATCGATGGGACGTATCTCTGAGTTGGGCCGCGGCGCCATTTTATATCTGCGCCAGGAAGGTCGAGGGATTGGTCTGGTGAATAAAATCCGCGCCTATAATCTCCAGGACCAGGGTGCCGATACCGTAGAAGCTAACGAGCGACTGGGGTTTGGTGCCGACATGCGTGATTATTCGATTTGCGCACCTATGCTAGAACACTTGGGCGCCAAGCGAGTGCGGCTCATGACCAATAACCCACGTAAGATTGATGCGTTGAAAGCGCTGGGTATTGATGTGGTTGAGCGTGAGCCCATTGAGGCTGACAGCAACCCTCATAATGTTCAATATCTGTCGACCAAAGCCGGAAAATTAGGGCATTTATTTAAGGCAGAGACATGAGTCTGGCCAAGCGGATTATTCCATGCCTCGATGTCGACAAAGGTCGTGTTGTGAAAGGCGTACAGTTTGTGGATATCCGTGATGCCGGAGACCCGGTAGAGGTTGCGCGCCGCTATAATGAGCAGGGCGCCGACGAGATTACCTTTCTTGATATCACAGCTAGTCACGAGGCCCGCGATACCACGTTGCATACGGTCGAACGGATGGCTGGTGAAGTATTTATCCCTTTAACCGTCGGTGGTGGTGTCCGTGAGTTACAGGATATTCGGAATCTGTTAAATGCTGGTGCCGACAAGGTCGCGATTAACTCTGCCGCGATCCATCATCCCGAATTTGTTCGCGAGGCGGCACAGCGTTTTGGTTCGCAATGTATTGTGGTGGCCATTGATGCCAAACAGGTAGAGCTCGGCGATAATCCTGTCTGGGAAATCTTTACTCATGGCGGCCGTAACCCCACGGGCATTAATGCTATTGAATGGGCGGAAAAAATGACTATGTATGGTGCGGGTGAGATCTTACTGACCAGTATGGACCGCGACGGTACTAAAAATGGGTTTGATCTTGATCTCACCGCACGCATTAGTGATGCGGTTAATGTGCCTGTTATCGCCTCGGGTGGGGTCGGTACTCTGCAGCATCTGGTAGATGGAATCATTCAAGGGAAGGCTGATGCGGTACTTGCGGCCAGTATCTTCCACTTCGGCGATCATACCGTCCCAGAGGCCAAACAATATATGGCCGCACGCGGGGTTATTGTAAGGCTCTAATTAGACTCACCGACCAGAGCAGCTCTGACACTGTGAGAGATCGCACTTGGGTTTAGATGGAGTAACTGCTCGGCTAATCGGTATCGGCAGTAATTAATCCCGAAGCCGAGTTTACATAGGGTTGATTCTCAGCCAAGGCTTCATTAAAAATCCCAGCGGATGAGATAGCTTAATAGGTGCACTAAGTGCCGACAAGCATATACATTCGCCGTTCTGCGAACCCACAGGTTGATGAACATCACCTGGCCGGCGGAATAAAAAGTCGCCTTCCTGATAAACCGCATTCTCGTCAGAAAAGCTACCTTTCAAAACTACAGTGTACTCTGACCCCTCATGATCATGTTTTGGAGTCATACCACCAGCCCGAATTCTATGGAGAGCCACTTCAAAACCTGCCTGTCCGGTTTGGAACTGAGATATGTCAATGGACGGTGAAAGGCGTCGCCAAGTCAGTGCTGACTGCAGATCCTTCATCAATATATTGATTGATGAGGGAAAGCCTGTAACATTCTTTTGGGCTTTCTTTTCCGTTGAAGACGAAGAAGGGTTGTCAATTTTCGCCATCACTGCGTCTAGAAGATCATCGGCGATAGGCGCGGGGTCTATTTTGTCCATTATCTGTGACCCAACTTCATCGAGCCGCAACAACTCGTCACGGCACTTACGACAGAAGTGTATGTGTGCAGACACACAGATCGATGGTGCGACAGCCAAATTTCCAGCAGAAAACTCTATCAATAGAGCGCTGTCTGGGTGAAATTTTATAAATTTACTCATCTGAAAAACCGTCCTGAAATTCTGGGGCAACTAAAATTTGCATCTTTTGGAGCGCTAAGCGCACTCGTGACTTGACCGTACCTAATGGCAACCCAAGCTCTTGGGAAGCCTCGGCATGGGATTTACCTTCCAAGTAGACCTTGCGGAGAATCTCAGCCTGCTCCCTCGGTAAATTGGCTAGACAGGCTTGAATCTTTTCCTCTCTATGCTTCTGGCTCAGAAGCGAGACAGGCGTATCCTCGTCTGGTTCATGCCAATAATCTTCGTTCTCAAGAGGAAGATGCTGGGTGTTGCTCTTGCGCCGCAGCATATCAATTCGACAGTTGCGCGCAACAGTGTATATCCAAGTGGTAGCAGAGGCTTTCGCAGGATTGTACCCAGCTGCCTTGTTCCATACTTTGATCATTACTTCTTGCACTAGATCGTCACCTAGACCGGGAATCCAACCTTCGTGGCGGCTGGCCTGCGCAAAACTTTTCAGTAACGGGCCGAAATGTCTAAACAGTTTGGCAAAGGCTGGGCGATCACGTGATTCACCGACCTTAACTAGCAACAGACTCCACTGGTCTGACCGCTTTTCTGTCAGCATTAATACGGCACTGCGACCGATCTTCTCTATTTGTGTGTCCACCAATTTAATTTTCTTCTGCACCATGATCACACTGTAATTTACTACACTTTACCGGTTACGTAAATTTAAAGGCTTTAGATCATTCCATTTCCGTTAACAAGTATCCTTTAGGCGCTACGAACGCTGTGTTGTCAGCGTTAAAATAGTTACGGCCATTTCAAAATTGGCTAACAACCGCCCATAATCATGCTGCATACTTTAAAAACCACCGCCCATGTATCCAGATTTAGATGCGCAGCCGACGAACCTTCTGTCGTCCATGGCAACGTCAGCCTTGACGCAGATCCCAGCCAAAGAGTTAGCCTCATTGGGTATCGCTTTTAAAGCACTGCGTGTGCACCTGTTACGCTATCTCAGCGGTGAGATTTCCACCCTCAGAGCCTAAATCGATAGGGAACTAGGTTATACTAACGGTTTAAATATCATCCGTTAATAAGTCGATGTGATTAGGGCTACTAACCCCAAACGGGTGGGCAGCGCTCTCCACTAACCATCTACGCGCAAATGAATAGGATCAAATTATGAGTTTAACTCAACGAATAATCTCAGCGATGTTGATGGGCCTTCTATTAGGGGGTCTCCTTAATATTATCTCTAGCAGCAATATACTCCCGATAGCCATTCAGAGCTGGCTGGATATGTATCTCGTCAATGGCCTGTTTGACACTATCGGACAGATTTTTGTGAGATCGTTAAAGCTGCTAGTCGTACCTTTGGTATTTGTTTCGCTCGTCTGTGGTGTGTCTTCGCTAGGGAATAACTCCCGTATGGGTGCTGTTGCGAGTAAAACTATCGCACTTTATGTTGCAACCACCGCCATAGCTATAACATTGGCTATTTCGGTGGCGGTGGTTGTTCAGCCGGGTGTTGGTATTGATCTGGCCAATGCGACCCAATTTGTCGCTAAAGATGCGCCGTCGCTGAAAACAACCATTATCAATATATTTCCAAGTAACCCCGTTCAGTCGATGGCCAATGGCAGCATACTGCAGGTCATTGTGTTCTCCGTACTGATGGGTTTGGCCATTTCCAAAAGTGGCGAAAAAGGGCAGCGCATCAGTGATTTCTTCAATAATTTTAATGAAGTAATTATGAAGATGGTAATGATCCTAATGCAGCTAGCACCCTATGGAATATTCTGCTTGCTCGCTAAACTGTTTGCCGATGTCGGCATTGGGATGATTTTAAATCTAGCGAAGTACTTTTTCACTATGGTGTTTGTGCTGCTGCTGCACAGCCTCGGAGTGTATACGTTTATTTTTAAGTTTTTTACTGGCCTGAGTATCCGAGCATTTTTAAGTAAAATGCGTCCCGCATTAGCACTCGCGTTTAGTACAGCCTCTAGCGGTGCAACTATGCCGGTCACTTTACGCACGGTAGAGAAACGTCTGGGTGTTCACAATACCGTCGCTTCATTTACGGTACCCTTAGGTACGACTATTAATATGGATGGCACGGCTATTATGCAGGGCGTTGCCACAGTTTTTATCGCCCAGGCCTACAATATTGGTCTTGGAATCGACGACTATTTGATGGTGGTGCTCACCGCTACTTTGGCTTCTATTGGCACCGCCGCAGTGCCGGGGGTCGGCTTGGTAATGCTTGTAATGGTGCTGAATCAAGTGGGTCTGCCTGTTGAAGGTATTGGCCTTATTATTGGTGTTGATCGGTTGCTCGATATGACCCGTACGGCGACCAATGTTACTGGTGATGCCATGGTTACCGCCGTGGTAGCCAATAGCGAAGGCTTCCTCGATCGAGATGTGTTTAATGATCCTGAAGCGGGGGTTGTGCAAAACGTTTAAGGCCTGTTTAAAGCCCCATGACTGATTTAGGTCACGGGGTCACTGGTGCTACAGTTACTCCAACAATTCTCTAAGGATGACAGGACCATGATGGCCGAACTATACAAACAGCATATCGCGGAGAAAATGTCTCGCTTTCAGAGAATTCTGGAAGCCACGGGTTATCGGGAAATATTGATTGGCTCCGGTGAGACCAAAATGCAATTCCAAGATGACATGGCTTATGCTTTTAAAGCTAATCCTTACTTTCGTGAATGGGTTCCCCTCGCGACTAGAGCTGACTGCTATTTACAGATTATCGCAGGTGTCAGCAAACCAAAATTATTTTTACTTGCCGTTGAAGATGTTTGGCATACCGCGCCGGAGAGTCTCCCTACTGGCTTTGATCAGGCTTTTAATATTATTGAATATGGCAGCATTGAAGAGCTTAAAAAACATCTAGGCAGCGCAGCGGCGGTCTTTATTAATGAGACTAATGCTCTGGGCACGGTGGCAGAAAACTGGAATACATTGGCGGTTCTACACCAAATTGATTATCAGCGGCGCGGTAAAACGGCCTATGAACAGGAATGTGTCCGCGAGGCTAATCGGCGAGCAGTGCCTGCGCATCGAGCAGCTCAACAGCCTCTTATGGCGGCGCATCGACGTACCGATTTCGGCCGCCTATCTGGCCGCCTGTGATTGCCGTGAGAGCGAAATGCCCTACGGCATAATCGCCGGCGTCAACGAACATGCAGCAGTACTGCACCACCATAATTTATTTAAGCAGCCGCAGACCCCGCGCAGTTTTCTAATTGATGCGGGAGTGGAGAGTCTATGGCTACGCCTCAGATATTACACGGACCTATGCCTATGATCCGGGCTGTGATTTTGCCGCCATGATTGAGGCGATGGACAAGACGCAGCTCGCGCTTTGCGCAGAGGGCGGTATTGGTAAAAGTCCAGTGGATATTCATGCGCTGTCTGCGTATAAGATCGCTGAAGTGCTGATTGAATTTGATGTGCTGCAACTGTCGGCTGAAGAAGCGGTTGCCAAAGATATTGCTGGATCTTTTTACCCCCATGGTTTGGGCCATCACCTTGGCTGTAATGTGCATGATAAAGGTAGTCAGCTAGCCAATGCTCAGGGCGCCATTCTCCCAAGGTCAGAAAAATACCCTAAGCTCCGCTCTGGCGCGAAGATGGTTGCCAACCAGATTCATACCGTAGAGCCGGGGCTGTATTTTATTCCGGTCCTTCTGGATAAACTCAAATCTGGCAAGCACGCTAAAGCTATTAACTGGTCGCGGATCGATGAATTTGTCCCCTACGGTGGAATCCGTATCGAGGATAATATAGTGGTGCATGTCGATAGCACACTAGAAAACCTCACCCGCGATGCTTTCAGAAGAATAAACTAATGCAGACGCTACAAATTTTCACCACCGGTGGCACCATTGACAAACAGTACTTTGATGCTCTAAGTGATTTTCAAATTGGCGATCCCGTTATCGGCGGAATTTTACAGCAGATGAATGTTGGCTTTGATTATCAGGTTGATGAGTTGATGCGCCGGGATAGTTTGGACATGACAGATGAGGATCGTCGTCAGATCCAAACACAGGTTTGCGAATCAAAGGCGCAGCATATTCTCATTATGCACGGCACCGACGGTATGGTTGAAACCGCTAGTAGGCTTAATGAATTGAGTGATAAAAAAATAGTACTGACGGGGGCCTTACAGCCCGCGGCATTCTCTGAGACTGACGCGATCTTTAATATTGGCTGCGCTATTGGCGCCATTCAGGGCCTGACGCCCGGAGTTTATATCGCTATGAATGGTCAGGTTTTTGCAGCTGATAAGGTCGTTAAAAATCGCGCCGAACATCGATTCGAAACGGCGCTAGTCTAAGGGTGTTAAGGCGTGCTTATCGGCATAGGTCAACTTAAGAAATATTGAGTGCCCATGGATTAATGAGTAAACTATTGAGTGACAACCTAGGCACGCAGGATGATCGTTATAAGTTCCTGTCCGTCGACAGTTTTAATGAACTGAGTCATTAACCAATGCGGAGAGAGTCGATGAGCGGCACAGGCAGAATTTCCAATAAAATAGCATTTGTAACCGGTGGCGCATCAGGCATTGGTGAGGGAATTGTAAAAATGCTTCTTGCTGAAGGTGCGAAGGTAGCCTTCACTGATATTCAGGTAGAAGCGGGCAACAAACTCGCCCAGACGCTGGGAAATAACGCCTTGTTTATTGAGCAGGATGTACGTCTTGACCAAGATTGGAAGAAGGCCGTTGAGCTGACATCAGCGACCTTTGGTCCGATAAATATCCTCGTGCAGAGCGCGGGTATTTCCTACCCGGGAAATGTCGAGCAGGTCAGTCTTGATGACTGGCGTGATCATATGGCCGTTAACGGTGAAGGTGTGTTACTAGGTTGTCAGCATGCTATAGCTGTAATGAAAAGTAATGGTGGCGGTTCCATTATTAATATCTCCAGCATCGAAAGTATTCGACCGGGCGCGCCTTTCGTTGCCTACGCAGCAAGTAAAGCTGCCGTCGATGCGATCACTAAAACGACAGCGTTACATTGTGCTGAGCATAATTATGGAATTCGTTGTAATTCAATTCACCCTGCCGCGATCAACACGCCGATTTTTGATGAGTATGTCCAAAAATCGTCCGATCCGGAAAAACAAATGGCTATCTATGCCGGCATGCAGCCTTTGAATCGCGTTGGCACGGTTGATGAAGTGGCCTATACGGTGTTATTTTTGGCCTCTGATGAATCGAGCTTTTTTACCGGTCATCAGATGTATGTTGATGGTGGTGCTCTCACCAAACGTCAACCGGCGTTTACATCGCTATGAACGGTCAAATATTTGCCGCTGATAAGGTCATTAAAAATCGCATTAAACATCGGTTTGAATCGCTCACGGACAGATAGTTTAGCGTGCTCAGAGACCCCGTTGCCATTCCTCACGCAACGGGATAACTCCGGGCTGATTAATGGCTGTGTTGACAATAGATAGCAGTCTATCTTTGTCCTTGCCTAAAACGCCTTTGAGCACCAAATAGTTAGATGCATGGTCACTTCTGAAAATGGTTTTATCCAGTTGAAGATTGCTAAGCAGTAGCTGCATCTCGTGAAATAATTCGAGTTTACCCAACTTGCGCCAGCGGCCTTCGAAGGCCTTTTCAAAACGTTCGCTCCCCGATGGGAATTCAACTACCAAGGTGCTCAGATAATCAGGTTGGGCGGCATTCATTAGCTTCGCGGAATTGAGTGCATGCTGCTCGCTAAGCTGAGGGCCACCCAAGCCATTTAATATCATCACTGAGCTTTTTATGCCCGCCCGTTTTATTTTTGTTAACGCGCTCAAAGATGAGTCATAGTCCTCACCTTTATTTACCAACCTGAGTACCTCATTATCACCACTCTCACAGCCTACATAGAGCAGGCTGAGACCAAGGTCAGCAAGATCTTGTAGATCCTCGACTGTTTTCTTTTTAATATTGCGGGGCAGGCAATAGGACGAGACCCGTTGCACATCTGGGTAGTATTTATTAATCATCTGTAAAATATCTACTAACCGTCGTGTGCTCAATGTCATGGCATCGCCATCGGCGAGAAATACACGCTTCACCGGATAGCCCGCTTTAGACAGACCACGCAGTTCCTTTTCTATTTCTTCGATAGGCTTGGGACTAAAGCGCTTCTGCTCGTCGGTATACATTTCGCAAAAGGTGCATTTATTGTAGGAGCAACCATTGGCGACTTGGAGAATGAGTGATCGGCCTTCGCTGGGAGGACGGAACACCGGCTGGATATAGTCGAGCGGGTACATAGGCGCTGTTTATTCCTTGAGTATGGCAGTCCTAGCGTCCTGCCTTATCTGTAATTTAAAGATTTTTCCTGAGGCGATTCGGGGCAAGCTGTCATTACTCTGGCGAATATAACGCGGTATTTTAAATTTTGCTAATCGTGTTGCTAAGAACTCTCGCAGTTCTGCTTCATTAATCTGGCTATCGCAAAATATTGTAGCGGCGACCTCTTCGCCCAGACGCTCGTCGGGTACCGAATAAACCGCCGCTTCTCTTATCTGGGGATGGTCCAGCAGAGCCGCTTCTACTTCGCCACAGCCAATGTTCTCACCACCACGAATGACCACATCTTTAATACGATCGACGATAAATAGGTAGCCCTCTTCGTCTAGGTAGCCAAGATCACCAGTCTTAAACCAGCCATCAACATGTGCGGCCGCAGTTGCCTCGGGATTGTTCCAGTAGCCTCGAAACATAGAGGTGCCACGAATCTGAATTTCGCCCTGTGTGCCAGCGGGCAATGCATGGCCCTCTTTACTGGCTATTCGGATATCTAGTACTGCGGCCGGCAGCCCCGAACTACCGGGGCGCTCAAGATAGTCTTCCCCGGCTATGGCCGCACCTATCGCGTTGGTCTCCGTCATTCCCCAGCCGGTATTAGGCATGGCGTTGGCAAATGCGACGTCTATATCACGCACCTGTTCCGGCGCCCTTGCGGCGCCACCACCGCCGACCATAACGAGACTGGACAGATTATGGCCACCCTTTTTTGCATGGTGTGTTAGGTCAGCTGTCATGGCGGCAGGTGCCGTAAAGCCAGTAATGTGTTCCTGCTCGATGAGGGCTGCGGCCTGAGTAGGGTCCCATTTACGGGTTAGAACCAACTTTGTCTGAGAGCGAAAAGCGGACAAAAAGACGGCATGGCACCCAGACACATGGAACATTGGCACAGCGAGTAACGCTGCCGGCTGTTCCACGGGGGGCTCTATAGGAATGCCTTTGGTTAGGAGCCAAGTATAGATCGCGATCTCCCAACTTAATAGTGCGCTAATCACAGCTCTGTTACTGGAAACCTCGCGCGTCGGTCGGCCCGTCGAGCCGGAGGTGTAGAGAATTATAACGTCGTCCATGGCAGAGATTGGTATCTCGGGCATACTCGCGCCTGTATGTCGTTGCTGAAGATCTTCCCAGCGAGCCAAAGTACTGTCGCTATCACCTCGCACAACAAGCGTTGGGTATGATCGCTCAAGATTGGTCTTTGCTAGCAGATCGCATCGCTCTTGGTCGGCAATCAGCAGGCTACAGTCGCTGTCCTGCAATCCGTAGTAAATTTCATCAGCCTGCCACAATGAATTCATAGCGACGACGATAGCGCCCACCGAGGTAATTGCCTCAAAGGCTATAATCCATTCAGGATAATTGCGCAGACAGATTGCTACACGGTCGCCTTTTTGAATACTATAGTCTGTCATCAAGTCCAGCCCCGAAGGCGCTGGCAGCCTCCCAGATATTGAGAAAGCTATAGCGCTCCTGTTCAAAGACGACGAAGGTTTTGTCGCTCAGATTCTGCTGGTACAGGTCTCGAAGACTTTGCGGAGCATATTTGTAATCACGACAGGACCGACCATAAACGTCCACTTCGATCATCTCTAAGGGCTGCCCTGGTGCTGAGACCATGGCGAAGGCTTCTAGTCGATTCATGACAGTGATTTCCTTAAAGAATTAATGGTCCTGTTTGTCCGTACGGACAATTCTTATGTCTGACGCGGTGAGTGATGCCTAGTCCGAAGGTCTTTGGTAGCTGTTGGCTTCTAAAGCCGTCAGGAATCCGTAATACAGTATAGGTTTTTATACTGCTCTTAAGGTGTCACGCAGTTTACAGTAAGATATCATAGAACCGTTCACGCAGTTTTATAGATAGAATCGTCAAAATTTTAAGGTAGTAGTCTAGTACTACCAAGATTGATGCGGGTCTACTAGCATGCAGAGCGCCACCTAACACACGGAGTTTATCAGTGAAGCCATTCTATGCTCACAGCGAGCCCAGTAAGGAGTTTGAAAAATGATTAAGCACATTGTATTTTGGAAATTCAAAGAGGTTGATGCAAAGACCAAGCAGTCCTACGCTAACGAAGTGAAGCAGCGTCTTGAGGCACTGTCGGGTCGAATTCCAGAATTACTCGCCATAGAGGTGGGTATCAACTATAACGCCACATCCAATGCAGCAGACATAGCCCTGTATACCGAATTTGCGACCGAGGCGGACCTTCAGGCCTATCAGGAGCATCCTGAACATATGGCCTTAGTGCCATTTATTGGCAGTATTACTGATGAGCGCAGAGTGGTCGATTACGAACTCTAAATGATCATGGGCCAAGACCTCTGGGGTTTATTGGTCGAGTTGTTTCTGTGCTAGTTAAATTAACAGGTAGTAGCTATCTACTACCACAAAAAGTCGCTCGCGATTAGCATAGACGATATTGATAATCTTCCCGCTGATCATTGATTACATAACGTAGTTGGGGGCTAGAAGATAAACTATTACGGACAGAAAAAAGGGCTTAGTTTTGACAACCAGCGGTTACAGATTAAATCATACGATGATAAGAGTGAGGGACCCAGAGGTGTCTTTGGCGTTTTACCAAGAGGTCTTAGGCATGCGTTTGTTGGAGCGGTTTGCGTTCGAGACGATGCAATTCTCACTTTACTTTCTCGGTTTTGATGACTCCTTAGAGGGCGACATGCCGATGGATCGGTCCGAGCGTATTGTCTGGCTAGCCCGCCAGGCGGGCGTACTTGAATTGACCCATAATTGGGGTACTGAATCCGATACAGAATTTTCGGGTTATCACAATGGTAATAGTACCCCGCAGGGCTTTGGACATATTGGCATTACGGTGCCGGACGTATATGCTGCCTGCGAACGTTTTGACGAGCTCAAGATCGAATTTGTTAAGCGGCCCGATGATGGTGGGATGAAGGGGTTGGCCTTTATCAAAGATCCGGATGGCTATTGGGTGGAAATATTTTCTCCCACAGGGCTTAGATCGATAATTATGGGAGACTAGTAGGGCTGTCCTAGCGATTATTATGAGCTCGCTAGGATTGTTGGCGTTGAGGGTTTAGCAGCGCCCCGTTGGTGAATTGAGGAGAATGAGATGGAGCAGTTACAGAGTATTTTACAGCGTTTGGATAAACTTGAGTCAAAGGAGGCTATTCGCGGCTTAGTGACAGCCTATGCGATTGCTTGTGACGAACATGATATTCCAAGATTGGCGGACCTATTTTCTGTTGATGCAGTGTTTTGTTCGCCCAATGGCGCCATGGTATCCAACGGTCGTGATGCGATCCGCGATATGTTTAATACGATACTTAAAACACGCGGCCCAGGGTTCCACTGGACTCATGACGTTCATGCACACATTGATCCTGAAAACCCCGATCGTGCCAGCGGTCTAGTTTATGGTCATGCCGAGACCACGCCCCATGGCGTTGTCAGCTTGGCAGCCTTCAAGTACAAAGATGAATACCTACGTGAAGAGGGGATCTGGCGTTTTAGTCGCCGTGAAATCAGTTTTTTCTACTATATGCCTATTACAAAATATGCGGAGGGCCTTAATCAAGCTGACCGCGTCTACATCGATGGGGACTGGCACAAGGCCGATTTCCCAGAGACTCTCGACAGTTGGGTTCGCTTTGCGGGAGGCGATATCTCTTGAACAAAGATGCCATGTCGCTAGTGCGAAGAGCGCTTCGGCATTTCAAGCAGAGCACCACAGATCAGGCCGACAGTACTATGGAGATTTCGTTGTCAGCCTATCGAGACGAAACACGCTATGGGCTCGAAATAGAGCGTATTTTTAAGCACTTGCCTATAGCCGTGGCCCTGAGCATCGAACTGCCTGAATCGGGCAGCTATAGAGCGATGACAGTGATGGGCGTGCCTCTCCTGCTAGTGCGGGGAGAAGACCTCAAAGTGCGGGCGATGCTTAATGTTTGTCGTCACCGAGGAGCTAAACTCTGCGAAGAGGGCGCCGGCAAGTCACGCTTGATTGTCTGTCCCTACCATGCCTGGAGTTATAACTATGAAGGCGCACTCGTGGGTCGCTACGGCGGCGATACCTTTGGTGAAATAGCCAGTGACAGCTACGGTTTAACCGGGCTGCACTGTGAGGAAAAAGCCGGCATTATTTGGGCATCTCTGACGCCAGGTGATGTGTTTGATGTGGATCATTGGCTGGGCGACTTCGGCGAGGAATTAGAGACGCTGGATCTCAACAACTGGCATCTATATGAGCAGCGCGACCTGGCTGGTCCGGGCTGGAAAGTCACTATGGATGGCTATCTTGAGGCCTATCATCATCAGCTTGTACACCGTGAAACAGTGGGTAAATACACTGTCGGTAACCTGCTGGTTCTGGATACCTATGGGCCCCATCAACGTCTCACATTCGGACGTCGGACGTTGGGCGAACTGATTGACCAGCCGCAGGACGAATGGCAGCCGATGGAGCATATTCGTCTTATTCACTCAGGATTTCCCAATCTTTCAATTTCAGGAATCCTCGGCGATCACTGTTTAGTCAGTCAGGTTTTCCCTGGAGAGACCAGTGAAACAACGATTACCAGACAGACAGTTTTGGTAGCGAAGAAGCCAGTCACAGATGCAGAAATTGAGGCGACTGAGACGTTCAGTGCACTGACGCTGAAAGCGGTTAGAGATGAGGATTATCGAGTGGGTAACTCCATTCAATCCGGTCTCAAATCTGCCGCCAATGAGTATTTTATCTTTGGTCGCAATGAGCCAGCGGTGCAGAACTATCACCAGGCTATTGAAGAGTTTATGGCGATGGAGAGCAATCAGTGGGAGCGGCCTAAGAAGGATTCTGGAGGTCGCTAATGATCGCCCGAGCTACTCTCTGGGCAGGTGGGCAAAGACACTATTGGTGACACCACCATCGATGACCAGCTCATGACCCGAAATATACTGTGCACCCTGTGAGTCTAAAAACAATACCGCATTAGTCACATCGCAGGCTTGCCCCAACGCTCGCAAGGGCACGCCACTACTGCGTTTTTCTCGAACCTTTGGGTTTTTAAAGATCTCCTTTGACATCCCCGCGTCGATAAATCCCGGCGCGATAGCATTGACGCGTATTCCCAGCGGTCCGCATTCAATTGACATTAGTTGCGTCAGTGAACTGAGCGCCGCTTTCGTCGGGGCATAGAGACCTACGCCGGGTGCAGGATGGATACCATTGACTGAGGTGATGTTAATAATGTGGCCGGAGCCCCTGTCGATCATACCGGTGACGGCGATACGCGAACAGATGGTTGCGCCAAGCAGGTTAACCTCTAAAACCTGGCGAAAATCTTCAATCGGCTGCTCATGTAATGGGCCAAAGCGGACAATACCGGCATTGTTGATAAGCAGATCAGGGGCCTCACCAAACTGATTGAAGGCGGCCTGAACAGCGTCAGGATCACTAACGTTGGCGACTAAAGGAACTGTGCTACCGCCAATACGAGCAGCGGTTTCCTCGGTCTGCTGTTGGTTCAGATCCATGATCCCAACATGATAGCCTGCGGCGACTAAAGCCTCCGCCATATCGGCCCCTAGCCCCGCGGCAGCTCCAGTTACAATTGCTCTTCGCATTATCAGTCCCTCAGGCATATTGCCAATTAATTAAAGCGTAGAAGTCGTCGGGCATTATCGGCCAGGCAATTGAGCCAGACGTCGTCACCGTGGATATGGTGTTGATCCCAGCCGGCAAAATTGGTCCCCAGTACTAGATTATCTTTGCCCAAGATAGTAACTACAAAATCGAGAACCCGTTGATCATGAATATGAGCATCAAACCAAAGTTTGCTCAGGTAGGACTCGAAGGCCCCATCTTTACGCAAATTCTCACTGGCCCAGGGTCGTCGATTACCGGCTTCATTGAGTCGGCCAATTAACATGGGTATGGCGCCGCCGGCATGACTGAAGCAAACACTTAGCGTCGGATGCCGGTCAAGTACCCCACCAAAGATTAGAGTGGCGACAGCGATGGTCTCCTGCGCGGCGAACCCGGTCAAAATATCTAGGTCGAAACGATTTAGATTGCTATCCCCTTTAGGACCATCAATGCCGGCAGGGGCAGGATGGATAAATAGAGGCACGTCGAGGGCCACCAGCTTTTCATAGAATGGGTCCATCTCTGGGCTATCTAAAGGGCGGCCAATATCCGTACCAATGTAGGCACCTATCAGTCCTAATTCTAAAATGGCCCGCTCTAATTCTTCGCAGGCGGCGCTGATATCTTGCATGGGCAGAGCAGCAAGTCCTGCTAAGCGATGCGGAGCGTGAGCAACGCGCAATTGCAGTTCATCATTATGGCGCTGACAAAAGTTAATCGCTTGGGGCGATTCAATAAAATGGAAATAGGTTAAAGGATTGGGAGACAGTACCTGAAAATCTATGCCTGCCTTGTCCATTGCCTTAAGGCGCATATCCATATCCATAAAGGCGCTATTTTCGTAACTAACACCCTGTAAGACATAATCGCCAATACGGAACCAGGGTTGGCCATCGGCATTGTGGCCAATCTCAGGCCCATAGGCCCCAGCACTGTGCATACTTTCGGACAGGACAATATGCGCATGCACATCAATGGTTTTGGCTTGCAGGATTGAATCTTTCATCAGAGACCTTAAAGTGTTTGCGCGCAGCCACCGTCAACGGGTATCGCTGCGCCGGTAATATAGCTGGCGGCGGGTGAGGCAAGGAAAAGAGCGACCGCGGCAATTTCTTCTGGCTGCGCCATGCGCTTTAAGGGAATCATGGCGGTAATGGCATTGGCAATATCCTCAACAGGCACGCCCTCCGCCTTTGCTCGAGCCTCAAGCAGTTGATCGACACGCTGGGTTTTAGTCCAACCTGTGCAGATAGTGTTAACCAAAATATTATCAGCGGCTAGCTCATTGGACAGTGTTTTGGCCCAGCCCAGTCCCGCTAAACGTAAGCTATTAGATAACATCATTCGTGGCATTGGCTGCTTTACTGAATACGATGATAGGTTGATGATACGTCCGTGACCGCTTTTTTTCATGCCGGGTAATACTCGGTTAGTGACTCGCACTGCAGATCTCAAGGTCAGATCAAATGCCTGCTCCCAGTGCTCATCTTCCAGAGCGGTATGTTCGCCTGGAGGGGGACCACCAGCGTTATTGACCAGCACATCGATAGCACCCCAATGAGACTCGATATATTCAATGAGCTTATCGATATCAGCGGTCTGACTAAGGTCAGCGACCTCCGCTAGCACCGGTTGGCCGGTCAGAGCTTCAAGAGTGATTTTAGCCTGTGCCAGCTGTTCTTCGCCGCGAGCACAGATGGCAACTTTGGCACCTGCCAATTGAAAGGCACAGGCCGTCGCTAGGCCAAGACCGCTGCTTCCAGCGGTGATTAGTACGCGCTGTTCTTCTGTTTGACCGTTCATAGATTGTCATGTCTCATATTCGTGGATGGCGTATTACCGCTAAACTAGGGCCGATGAGCCAATTCATAGGTAAGTACTTCGTCAGCGAATTGACCGGTGCGCCAACTGGGTATGTTCCAGGTATCGGGGATAGGGCGTTCTAAGTCGATTTTTTTGCCTGATTTAAAGATCGCACGAATATTGTCGCGCTGCCCCATTAAATTGAGATCTTGTTCGAGGTCACCTGCAACTAGCACGAGATCGGCAATGTAGCCCGCCTCAATGCAGCCCAGCTCATTCTCTAAACCGAAGATTTTGGCTCCTGCCTCGGTCGCGCAGGCTATCGATTGTAGTGGCGTCAGCCCCAAATGTTCCGTAAACAGGCCCATCTCCCGATAGTGCCAGTCACCGTAGGGTGTGATGGCGAAACCAGATTCACTGCCACAGAGTAGCGGTACCCCTGCGTCGTAGGCGCGCCGGAGCATTGCCGCACTCTGGCTAATTTCATTCATAAATACTTTTTGCAGTGCCGGATCAGAGCCCACTTTATGACCGTAATCTATCAAGTTGGATAGGAATGTAAAGGTGGGTACCAGGGGTACGCATTGATCGACTACCGCCTCAAGCGTTTCCTCATCCATATAAGAAGCGTGAAGGATCATGTCAAAGCCAGCAAGAGCGGCGTCGCGGATGCTTGAGGTATTGCGGCAATGGCCGGCTACCGGAATTCCTAGAGCATGTGCGGTGTCACAAACTAGACGCAGTTCATCTAACGTCCAGGCCTGAATTTCACCGCTACCGTGCATCGGGGTTCTGCGCACTGGAAGACCACTGACATGGACTTTAATCCAGTCGCAGCCCGACTTAATCTGTCGACGGATTTCTCGCACAATCTCATCAGGAGTCTGAACAATCGCGGCATAGCCTAGTTTCCCCGATTCGGGTAGTAGCCGGCCAGCGGTACCGCCGACACTAGTGATAAGAGCGTTGCCTCCGGTGGCCATGCGCGGCCCCTCCACCACCCCGCCCTCAATAGCATCTCGAAGGTCGACACCAACATCAAAAATACAGTCAGCATCAAAAAAGCTGGTAACGCCAGCACGCAATACCTTTTGGGCATTCACTGCAGCAATGACGGTAGCCAGACCGGGGCGTCGATGAAAAAACAGCTCATCATTAGATTTGGGTTCGTCAAAACTAATATGACAATGGGCGTCGACCAGCCCAGGAATGAGACTACAGCCGGCGCCATCAATCTGCTCGGTAGTGTCAGTCGAAAGGCTGTCTGCCTCTGCTCCGAGGGCCGTAATGCGGTCATTGGTAATCAGCACTGATGTGATCGAATGCTGTTCCCGTGAAATGACTTTGGCATTTTTAATCAGATAAGATGAGTTCATATTTTGGTCTCGCCTGAGGTCTTTAATTGAGTTTTTATTACCCTACAGGTTATCGGGGTCAAGCCGTGCATATTTGACAGGGATACTGAGTTGCCCGTCAGTCTGCGCCTGTGCAGCATCGTTTTTTTTGGGTCTAACATTACCAACAGTTTGAACCGCCGTGCGGATACAGTATCGCACCGGCAATTGTTTAGGTAGTATCCATATACTACCTGATTGGACTGCATTTGAACTAGGCTTAATGTACAGTCAAATTCTAATAATAAACTAATATTCACGCGGGGTATGTTATGAGTCAGTCGGCCGAACAATTTAATCCAGACTTCCAACCTACAGGCATAGAGGGTGGCGTAGATACTAATCTATTGCCCTGGATCGCTATTGAGGCGGTCGATGGTATGTCGATCAAGACCATGAGAGCCAGTGGTGAAACGGGTGCGTTCTCCGTTATTATTAAACTCGATAGTGGCACTACCATGCCTGCCGCTGTTTATCTGAGTGGCATGGACATGCTGCTACTATCGGGCAGCATCCGTTACACTCAGGGTGACCAAGTAAGCCTGCTCACTCCTGGTACCTGGGGATATATTTCCGCCAACTCCAAGGTTGCTGGAATACATGCGGAAACAGAGTCTGAACTGTTAGTCAATTTCTACGGAGCCGTGGCCTTTTTAGATCGCCAGCATGCGGTGTCAACTATTCTCACCAGCCTAGACATTATGCGCAAGGCTCTGGAACATGGCGTGGCGCTAGTGCCTAGCACCTTGGCGGGCTGCATACAGGACCGACCTGAGCCCTTGAAAAATGCGTCTGAGCCCCTAGCAATTTTTGCCACCGACGCTAGGAAGCTGGTGATTGCTGAAGCAGATAGTGCCGACGCAGGCGCCGGTTATAGTCACCCGCATTTTGTGGATACTAAGCAGGTACCATGGGGAATAATTCCAACTCTGCCAAATATTGGACTGAAAATTTTACGAGTCAGTGAGGACAACGGCACGGTATCTTTGATCGTTCGACACTCTGGCGTTGCTGGGGGACACACCCACCTAGGCGCCAGCGATTTCTTGGTTTTGAACGGCTATATTGGCTATCGAGCAGGGCCACCGGAGGGCTATGGCCCTGGAGTATGGTTTTTTGAGCCCTCTGGCGCGCGACATGAAGCCACACAGAGTGTTGGTACGGACGACTTGATTTATACGGCGAATGTTTATGGGCCACTAGTGTTTGATGAAGGTAAGGGTACGCCCATAACGGCGGTGCTGTCTTGGATTGAGTATAAGGCGTTGGCCGAAGCATTTGGTGTGAATCTGGTTTCAAGTGCCAATCCCAATGACTCGAGCCTGTTGGCGTCAGCGCCCCTGCAAGGGAGCTAAGACGGAGAGAAGATGCAGTCGCGGGTGTCTGCCTTGTCAGACCTCTAATCGCAAAAGTTGAACTCGACTTTCTTGTGTGGGAAATTCATCATCAGTGAAATATACCTAAAGAAGCAAAGCAAATGTGCGAAGTATTTTTGGACGGAGATGCCGCTATGTTCGAAAAAAGTCCCGCTATAGCCGCATCGAGGGGTATGGCACGAGTGTCTGTATCAAACCAGTATTTTGGCGATTCTTAGACCATATTGCGGATTAGCAGAACACCCAGCTCTCTCAGTTTGTGTCGAGACCTTTACAATGAAGCCCTGATCAAAATGGGCGATGCAACCAACCTCAGTTCGGTTCTGCGCGTGTCCTGCATTAATTGCGTGCATCAGCAGCAGAGCCTAGCTCCCGAGAATGCAATGAGATTCATTGCGAAATTTACAGTCCGCTGGTGCTAACGCCTGATTCAGTCGTCAGCTGATATGGGTCGTTGGTGCGCTTACAAAGAGGCGTAAACTAACGCCTCTCGTCAGCCTCAATATTGTGATTCAGGTAACCTGACCACCATACCTTCCATCGAGGCAGTCACGGTCACTTGGCAGCTTAATCGACTATTGTCTTGGCGTTCGCTGAGCATCTCAAGTAGTTCATCTTCGCCGCTAGTAATGCTGCCCGCAGCATCTTTCCATTGTGGATCAATCATGCAGTGGCAGGTGCAGCAAACGCAGCAGCCGCCGCATTCGGCAATGATACCCTCGATCATATTATCCAATGCTCCCTGCATTAGATTGGCGCCTTCGGCGACCTCTACGGAATATTTTGAACCGTCAAATTCAATGTAGTTGATTACTGGCATTGCCCGCTCCGTGTTTTATTGTATGAGTGTCATAAGTTCAATGCTTTCATTCGTGAGCGTCTCAGGATCAGACTTAACGCCCTGCAAGATAAGCTTCTTTGCCAGCATAAAGTCTTTTGGCCGATTGATGCAGTCTGCTGCCAGTATGGTGCTGTCGTTTAAATAAAAGACGCTAAAGCTACGCCCTTTTTTATTGTCACCGCGCACCACGACGTCGGTATAACCCTGATTCATACCAACAATCTGTAATTTCACATCAAACTGATCTGACCAGAACCAGGGTAATTCAGCATAGGCTTTTTCAATACCACAGATGCTGGCAGCCGCGGCCTTGGCTTGCTCGCTGGCATTGGGCACAGATTCTAGGCGCAGATTTCTTTTTAAGAGGGGGTTAGGATGGTTGGTGCAGTCGCCCGCGGCAACAATGTCCGGATGGCTAGTTTGCGCGAACTCATCCACCAAAATACCATTATCAATGGCTAAGCCAGCCTCTGCCGCCAGCTCGGTATTGGCAATAACGCCAATACCGATAATAGCCATGTCAGCATCTATAGCCGAACCATCAGCACAGATAACCTGTGCCACAGTGCCATCGCCGGTTAGTTCAGCGGCCTGGGTATTCAGACGAATATCAATGCCTTCTTCGGTGTGCAGGCGCAGATAAAACTCAGAAACCTGAGGAGAAGCTACGCGCTTTAACAGGCGCGATTCCGTTTCTAGCACGGTCACCTTAACCCCTAACTTACTGAGGGAGGCCGCCGTTTCTAGGCCAATATACCCGCCGCCAATAATGACAGCAGTTTTGGCGGCAGAGGCGGATGCTTGGATAGCTTTAACGTCGTCAAGGGTGCGTAGGTAATGTACGGCGCTCAGATCAGTGCCGGGGATCGGTAAGGGTCTCGCTCTGGCGCCAGTGCACAGCGCTAATTTGTCAAAGCTAAGGGTCTCGCCATTATCGAGATGCAGCGTCTTACTTTCCGCGTCTAAGCCGGTTACTCGGGTGCTCAGCATAAACCTCACGCCGAGTTTTTCGTAGGCGGCCGGTGCGCGCAGTGCCATCTGCTCGGTGTTGACCGTGCCAGCTAGATAGGCTTTTGATAAGGGTGGGCGCTGATAGGGCTGGTGATCTTCATCACTAACAACGGTGATGGAACCTTCCCAGCCGTGCTGCCGCAAGCTAATCATTAGCTGCACCGCAGCATGACTCGCACCTATAACAACAGCCCTATTATCTGTGCTCATATTGAATCTCTTTTAAAAACGGCATTTTTTATTTACTGGTTGCAGCATAAATTCGATTGTTAGTTTAAAATGCCGGCTCCCTATTATCTTCTAATGACTCATTTTTATGCAAGTCTCTAAGCACGTATCTGCAAACCGACCACCTAAACAAGTGGGTATCGGTATCGATTTCGGTACCAGTAACAGCGCGGCAGCAGTTTTTGATGGCGAACAGGTAACACTGGTGGAGCTGGCCAAGGACAGCGCCATTATGCCGTCGGCCAACTATGTGGATAGGGATTTTGTCACCTCCATTGGTCAGAAGGCGATTGACGATTACATCAAGGGTAATCAGGGTAGAAAGGTTGAGTTGAGTGTTGAGGTTTTAGGTGAAGCTAGAACCGGCACCGGCAGTGGTGAGGGCCCTGCTGATGAGGGAGAAACCAGTAAGGTTTATGGTCAGGCATTTAACGATTCCGGTTTGCCCGGGCGACTATTTCGCGGCACTAAGCGCTTGCTGGGTAATTCGAGTAGCGGTCGTACTCTTATTTTTGATCGCGCGTTTCGATTAGTCGCTCTAGTGACACCCATCCTCGTTGGTATTCGCAAGGCATTACAGGGCGCGGCGCATGACGCGACTCACGCCTGTATTGGCCATCCGGTGAACTTTGAGGGCGCGCAGCAGGGACGTAATAACGTCGCGCTTGAGCGACTTAGTGAGTCTTATCGGCATGCTGGTATCATTGGGCAATCCTTTTGTCCTGAGCCGACTGCAGCAGCCATAAGCTACCTGTTTAATCATCCTGAAAATGAGGGGCAGCGGGTATTAACCGTTGATTTTGGGGGTGGTACACTGGATTTTAGTATTCTCAGTCGCGCAGGTAGTACATTTAAAGTTGAGGCTACTCATGGTATTGCGTTGGGGGGCGATAAAATTGATCAAACCATTTTTCGCGAGCTGGTCTTTCCTTTGCTGGGTAAGGGCGAGCGCTGGAGTCGGGTTGTTGATGGCACAGAAGTAGACACATTATTTCCTTTTGGTGACTTTGAAGACTGGCTCATAAATTGGCCCGTCAGCTACATGCTCAACCAGAATAAATACACGGCGCCCGTGATGCAGCGCATGGTGGAGGTTGATCAGGCAGCGATAAAATTTAGGCGTTTGTATGATCTGATTAAGCAGAACTACAGCTATCAGGTATTTGAGGCGATTAAAGCCTTTAAAGCTGAATTATCTACGCAGGAATCAGCCATTTTAGACATTCCAGAAATTGACATAGAGGTCATTCTTGAGCGGTGGGAATTTGAGATCATGATCTCAGACCAGTTATTTCAGCTGGAACAAGCTATCAGCCTGATACTGGCAAAGGCCGAGCTCGAGCCCTCAGATATTGATTTGGTTCTGCGCACCGGCGGGTCCTCATTGATACCGGCGGTAAAGGATATTCTTGATAACCAGTTTCCTGGCAAGGTCGTTGAGCATGATCCGTTTACTAGTGTGGCTGCGGGCTTGGCGATTGCTGATTATTTTAATTATGGCGACGAGGCTTTAGCCCAAGCTGGACTTTGAGAGGCGCTAACCGCTCAGTTGTACCTACCTACCGATAAAGATACTTGCATGTAACAAGCAAGATACTTAAACTAGCGAGCTAGCAATTTAATAAAGCACACATCCTGTGCAGGATAAACGGAGACAGTATGAGCCTATCCAACAGCCAGACCGCTGAAGACATTAATGCCTTGGGTGCTAGTCAGCCTAAAAAGAAGGGTATCCCTTTACGATTTGTCACTGCAGCGAGCCTTTTCGATGGCCATGATGCCGCGATCAATATTATGCGTCGTATACTTCAGGGCGCCGGCGTTGAAGTTATCCATCTAGCCCATAATCGCTCTGTTGCTGAGGTGGTCGAAACTGCGCTACAAGAAGACGCTCAGGGTATTGCTATCAGTTCCTATCAGGGTGGCCATGTCGAATACTTTAAGTATGCCGTTGATCTTTTAAAAGAAGCTGGTGCGGAGCATATTAAAATCTTTGGCGGTGGCGGTGGCGTGATAGTGCCTGAGGAAATCAAAGAGCTTGAGGCCTATGGAGTCGAGCGTATTTATTCATCCTACGACGGCCAAAATTTGGGTCTGGTAGGTATGATTGACGATATGATCGAGCGCTGTTCACTGGGTTCTTATGAGGACGTAACAGTGCAGTCGCCAGAATTGGCAGGTGAGGGCGGTGAGCGAAAATTGGCTCGCTTAATCACCGCGATTGAGCGTGGCGAGTTAACAGGACAGCAGAAAAAGTCGCTTAATGAGCAGGCGCAGTTTCTCATCAACAAGGTGCCTGTTTTGGGTATTACGGGCACTGGTGGTGCCGGCAAGTCGTCTCTGACTGATGAGCTGATTCGTCGCTTCAGACAAGACAGTGACGATGAATTAAAAATTGCCATATTGGCGATTGATCCAACCCGCAGAAAAACTGGCGGTGCGCTGCTGGGCGATCGCATTCGCATGAATGCCATTTATCACCCCAATGTGTTTATGCGTTCAATTGGTACCCGTGGCGCCCAGGGCGAGGTGCCTGACGCTCTGGTAGAAATTGTTAGCGCTATGCGCCTGGGTGGTTTTGATTTAGTGGTCGTAGAAACGCCGGGTATTGGCCAAGGCGACGCCGGTATTGTGCCCTATGTCGATATCCCGATTTATGTCATGACCCCAGAATTTGGTGCACAGAGTCAGCTGGAAAAGATCGACATGCTCGATTATGCCGAGCTGACAATTATTAATAAGTTTGATCGCAAAGGCAGTGATGACGCCTACCGTGATGTGTCGAAGCAGGTGCAACGCAATCGCGAGGCCTGGACGCAAATGCCTGATGAGATGCCCGTTTTCGGCACTATCGCCTCACGCTTCAATGACGACGGTGTGACGGGAGCCTATCAGACCTTGCTTGGTTTGCTCCAGGCGAGAGGGTTGCGCACCTTTGAACAGCATCTCCCCAAGGTCAGCTGTAAAACCCCCTCGGTAAAAACGGTGGTTGTCCCGGCGGAACGGCAACGTTATCTAGCAGAAATTTCTGCCGGTGTCCGCAGCTATCATCAACAGGTGACAGTGCAGGCTACGCTAGCGCGAGAACAGCAGCAACTCGCTGCTACACAGCGAATGCTGACCGATGGCGGCAGTCAAGCGCCCGAGGCCATCGAAGGCTTGATTGCCGAGCGCAAGCAGGCCATGGATATCCGTGCCAGTCAGTTACTCGCTCGTTGGCCCGAGATGGTCGAGTCTTATTCCGGTGATGAGAAAATTGATGTCCTGCCCAACGGCAAAGAAGTGGTCACTAAGCTAAACACCGTCTCGCTGTCAGGCAATAAAATTTCCCGCGTGTCCCTGCCAAGATATGAGGACCACGGTGAACTGGTTAAATGGTTGATGCTGGAAAATCTCCCCGGCGAGTTTCCCTATACAGCCGGTGTATTTCCGTTTAAGCGTGAGGGCGAAGATCCAGCACGTATGTTTGCCGGTGAGGGCGACCCCTTTAAAACGAATCGCCGGTTTAAAGCGCTGTCTGAACACAGTGATGCCAAGCGTCTCTCTACTGCGTTTGATTCGGTCACACTCTATGGCTGGGATCCCCATGAGCGGCCAGATATCTATGGCAAGGTGGGCAATGCAGGGGTTTCAATCTGCACTCTAGACGACATGAAAGCCCTCTATGATGGCTTCGACCTGTCCAGTCCAACTACCTCAGTGTCGATGACCATTAACGGTCCCGCACCGACTATCTTGGCGATGTTTCTGAATACGGCCATTGACCAGCAGGTTGATCGATTTGTTACTGAGCACAGCCGCGAACCAAAAGCTGCTGAGTACGAAACCCTGCGCAGCAACACCTTAAAACATGTGCGCGGTACAGTTCAGGCAGATATTCTGAAAGAAGATCAAGGTCAAAACACCTGTATCTTTTCAACAGAGTTTAGTCTGCGCATGATGGGTGATATGCAGCAGTACTTTATTGATCAACAGATCCGCAACTTCTACTCAGTCTCGATCTCTGGGTATCATATTGCCGAGGCGGGAGCCAATCCGATCTCGCAGCTTGCCTTTACGCTTTCCAACGGCTTTACCTTTGTTGAAGCCTATCTGGCTCGCGGTATGAATATTGACGACTTCGCTCCTAATCTATCGTTCTTTTTCTCCAATGGTATGGACCCAGAGTACACCGTGATGGGTCGAGTAGCTCGGCGCATTTGGGCCGTATCTATGCGTGATCGCTATGGTGCTAACCCACGCAGCCAGAAGCTAAAATATCATATCCAGACGTCAGGCCGCTCTTTGCATGCGCAGGAGATGAACTTCAATGATATTCGTACGACACTGCAAGCTCTAATTGCTATTTATGATAACTGTAATAGCCTGCACACCAATGCCTATGATGAAGCTATTACCACACCCACTGAAGAATCTGTGCGCAGAGCTCTGGCTATTCAGCTGATTATTAATCAGGAATGGGGTTTGGCGAAAAACGAAAATCCCAGTCAGGGCGCGTTTATTATTGACGAGTTAACCGATCTTGTTGAAGCCGCAGTCCTGCAGGAATTCGAGAAGATCTCTGATCGGGGTGGCGTTTTGGGGGCTATGGAAACAGGCTATCAGCGGGGCAAGATTCAGGAAGAATCACTGTACTATGAGCACAAAAAACACGATGGCTCATTTCCCATTGTGGGTGTGAATACGTTCCTCAATGAAAACGAGCAAGAGACTGTAGAGATTGAGTTAGCTAGGTCGACAGATGAGGAGAAGCAGAGCCAAATTAAGCGCTTGCGGGAATTTCAAGGCATCCACACCGATGAGTCTGCCATTATGTTGAAGCGGCTTCAGGATACGGTAAGCGAAGGAGGCAATGGTTTTGAGGTGTTAATGGAAGCGGTTCGCTGCTGTTCATTGGGCCAAATTACTAATGCGCTCTTTGACGTAGGTGGCCAGTATCGTCGAAATATGTAATCACTGATCTACTGAAGAGTTTACACATGGCTAAAGCCCTGCGACTAACCCAGGTCGAACGCAAAGAAATCTCCGACGCCAAAATGCTTGAGGCGGCGGTTGAGCTTATTGTCGAACGGGGTACCGGACAGGCTACATTGAAAGATGTGGGCGAGAAGGCGGGATATTCCAGAGGTCTCGCGGGTTACAGATTTGGCAATAAAGAGGGCCTTTTTGATTTTGTACTGAGGTCGGTTGGCGATGAATGGCTAGCTGAGCTGACGCTTGTCACTAAAAACAAAACGGGCTATGACGCCATTGCGGCTGCGCTTGACGCGCATATCCAATTTTGCGAAGACGCGCCCAAACATGTAGAGGCTTTTTACCGTCTATGGTTTGAAGCGCTGACCCCAGAATCGAAGTTGAAACCGGTTATATTAGGTATCCATAAGCGCCGTCGTGCCGATGTGATTCGCTGGATAGAGCAGGGTGTTGGAGAGGGCTCGGTAGCTGGAACCATTGATGTTGAACTAGTTGCCGACCATTTCACTGCGTCAGTGAGCGGTATCGTTTACCACTGGATGAGTGACCCCGATAATCTCGACGAGATGCGTTCTTTGCACAGTGGCTTAAAGCAGGTTGTCGGGGCGATGCTAGCTCGCTAGTTTCTGTGAGCGATGTTTTACACCCACCTTTTCGGATTTGCCATTCGGCCTGCCTGTCTCTGACTATTAAAAATGCCCCTACCAAATTAATAGCGAAGAATCCAAGTAGCGCAAAACTTAAAATTACTTCCATCATTAATA
>CAJJDA010000002.1 GCA_905182855.1 gamma proteobacterium HTCC2207
AATATAATCGCTTAGGAGAAATATAATGAAAAGTATCGTACCAACTTTTGAAGAGTATCATGATAAATATAAGCATATTTCCATGCGCCGCGAAGATGGCATACTAGAGCTTACACTGCATACTGATGGCAATAGTTTGATATGGGGCGGTGAGCCGCACCAAGAACTGGGCTACTGTTTCTTAGACGTGGGGGCCGATCGAGAAAATCATGTCATCATCATAACGGGGGCCGGTGATTCATTCTGCGATAAGTATGAAAAAGGTGACCTCCGTGAAATAACCCCTGGGATTTGGGACCATTTATATTACGATGCAAAACGCCTATTGATGAATTTATTGGATATTGAGGTTCCGATAATTGGTGCGGTCAACGGGCCAGCGATCATTCATGCTGAATTGGCGGTGTTATCGGATATTGTCATCGCAAGTGAGAATGCCACATTTCAAGACGCACCCCATTTTCCTGCGGGGCTCGTTCCTGGCGATGGCGTCCACGTGCTTTGGCCTCAGTTACTCGGTATGAACCGCGGTCGTTATTTCTTGTTGACAGGTCAGGAACTTGACGCGCAAACGGCGCTAAATTTGGGAGTTGTAAGTGAGGTTTTGCCTTCTGATCAGCTCTTAACTCGCGCTTGGGAACTAGCCCGCATGATCACATCGCGCCCAACATTGACGCGTAGATATGCCCGAGTTGCGCTGACGCATGAGCTCAAGCGTCTTATGCACGATCATTTGGGTTATGGGATCGCTCTGGAAGGTCTTGCTGCTGTCGATCACTGGCCTGTAGATCCAGAATAACGGAACGTTGGCTCACACTTAAAAAAGGAGAACGTTATGTCTCGCCAAGTAAATTTTGGCCTATGGTACGATCTGCGAAGTCCCGCCGCCTGGCCCATCGAGTTCGAGCGTCTTTATGCTGAGTCGCTCGATCAGATCGTTTGGGCTGAAGATCTGGGCTTCGACTCTGTCTGGCTTACCGAGCATCACTTCCGCGAGGACGGTTATTCGCCCTCTCCATTGATCATCGCCGGTGCAATTGCCGCGCGTACCAAAAAGATTCGCGTCGGAACAAATTTGTTACTGTTACCCCTATATGACCCTGTTCGCTTGGCCGAAGATGCGGCAGCGGTTTCGCTATTGGCTGGGGGGCGCTTTGATCTTGGTGTTGGTGGAGGTTTCGTTGAAAAAGAGTTCAAGACCTTTGGCCGCAAACTAAAGAATCGTCCCAGCATACTGGAAGAAGGTATCGAAATTTTACGCCGAGCTTGGACCGGTAAAGCGGTCAATTTTAACGGCAAACGATTCAAAGTTGACAATGTAACGATCTCGCCGTCGCCGCAAACTACACCACGGATTCTATTGGGCGGTATAACGGAACCAGCAATCGATCGGGCTGCCCGTGTAGCGGACGGATTTCTCTCATCGGGTAATATTGGGCATGAGATCTATATTGCATCCCTTGAGAAAGCAGGTAAGAGTCCCCAAGAAGGGCGTATTTATGCCGGCTGCTGGGGAATCGTCACCGAAGATCCCGAGGCTGAATTCGAGGCAATTGGACCACACCTACAATACCAAATGAATGAATATATCAGGATGGGTGCAGACGCGTTCAATAGTACAGAAGAGACGCCTTTATTCGAAACCCCCCGTGATGCGGTTGATAATGGATTCTACGAATTTTGGACACCGGACGAAGCCGTTACAAAAATTCTCGCTCTTCTCGAAACGTATCCTCAAATTGTTGATTTACATTTCTGGGCACAGTTCCCTGGCGAATCCATAGAATCTGGATCACGTCGGATCGAACTCCTTGCGACCAAAGTCCTACCTGAGGTCAGAAGCAGACTCGGTTAGGGGCTAAGCAGGCCTCTTGGGAAGCTAAAAGCGCAGCTAACTTGGCTTAATGTTGGAGTCAAGAATAATACAGTATGCAGGGCAGGGGTGTAGCTATTTTACTGACTGTCGTAGACGAACTTTTCGCGTAATCCCCGCTCTTCCAGCAGAGGCAATACGTTTTCGGCAAAGTAGGGGAATTCCGCCGCGTAGTCCACGAAGGCGAGTGTCGTGCCGGCAATCCCGGTAGCACTTAACTGTTCCAGTAGATCGGCAATATGTACAGGCGTGCCTACCAGTGGGAAGCCACCATGCCCTGCGGCAAATCGATCACGAAACATGCCAAGTGCCTCGGGTGTAAATGACTGAGCATGCATACCTTGTAGCTTCATTAAATAGTCAACCGCCTCCCAATCGGCATTCTGATTAGCATAGTGATCGAGATAATCTTCAGCTTCTTTCATGGTGGGGCGACAGACTACGGTGCAAAAAGTAAACACACCGACCTCTCGATTATTGCCCGCTGCCGCTATTGATATCTCCGCTGCTGTGGCCTTGGCCTGATCAAAATCAAATACCGGCGTAAACAGATAGTCTGCATTGCGCATGGCAAATTCTCGGCCCTCTTTGGACGCTGCTGCATTCAGAATAGGTACGCTCGACTGAACAGGCTTAGGGTTTCCGTAAACTCCTGTGCCCTGAAAGTAAGTGCCTTCCCAATCAAAAGGAGTGTCGGATGACCATATCTTTTGTACGTAATCAAACCATTCCTGTGCGCGGGTATAGCGCTCACCATGATTACTGGGCAGATCGACACCAAAAGCGTCGTACTCGGGTTTATTCCAGCCTGCCACCACGTTCAATCCGAGTCGCCCCGAACTTAATTGATCTATGCTGGCTAATTGCTTGGCGCTGACAATAGGATGATTGAATGCGGTGTGAACCGTTGCAAATATTTGGATATACTTTGTTGCGGCCATCAATCCCGCGGCCCAGGTTATCGGTTCGAGTACGCCACCATGGAAATCTGTCTCGCCGCCATAGCCGATCCATCGGGCAATTGGCAGCATAAACTCTATACCAGCAGCATCGCACATTTTGACCAAATTGAGATTGTTTTCCCAAGAGTTTTCCCACCGCTCTTCAACTTTAGTGACGGCCATACCGCTAGAACAGTTGGATGAGAAAATACCCAGTTTAAGTCGATTACTACTATTTAACCGGTTTGATGACGGCATGACTGTGGCTCCTTTTTTTGACAAAAAACAACTTCAGGCCAGTCTAAATATCCCTAGCAAGGGGCTGGAATAGTTGTTACGGGAGAATCTAATTCCAACAAAATTACTTTAAGCCTAAACTAATGTCAAATTTTATTTGCTGAAGCGGTCTAACACTCTCCACTGGATAGCTCAGGAAACATATACCCCCACTGGAGCTAATAAAAGCTTCTCCATAGGAACCGTATCCTCTAGACTATTTATGGAATCCATGGGTAGTTTATTGAGCATTAGGCCTATTGTTTCTTTTAAGGAACCGGAGGCTTAGGCTGTCGAGGAAATATGTCAAAAAAAATTAATGATCTAATTAATTTCGCAGATAGCGGAGCTAAAGTTGAACGCTATCCAACCGAAACTGATCGCCTGGTGCAAGGTATGCCCGAACAAAATAACACTTTGCACTTCGCCGTTGACGAAAAGTTTTTCGCTGGCGAATGGGGTGCCGAGGTGGGGTGCTGGAAAATCAGCTATACGGAGAATGAATATTTCCACATCTTAAGTGGTAAATCGATTTTACGTGATATTGACGGCAATGAGTTAACCGTGGTTACCGGAGATAAAATTTGTATACCCGCTGGCTTTGAAGGTGAATGGGAAGTTGTAGAGCCTACTCAAAAGATATATGTCATCTATGAAAACTAATAAACTGCAGTGCAGTGTGTAGGAGAATGTCCGGAATACTATCTAAGTCATTGATTCTTATGGTAGCTACGGGTGGACTTGAACCACCGACCCCAGCATTATGAATGCTGTGCTCTAACCAGCTGAGCTACGTAGCCATAAATTGTTGCAGGCCCTATCAATTGATCTGCTGACTGAATCAATAGGGGGGCGCATTTTCGCCAGACAGAGCGCCGTTGTCAAGAACTTCGAGGGTAGTTCCTGCCATGGTAACTCCATGAGGATTAATGATCTATGCGCTATCAAATTCTTATTGATCACATTTCAGTGCTACGCGCTATTGCCCTCTGTACTGGACGCGATAAATACGTCCAGCTAAGTCGTCGGTAATATAAAAACGTCCCTGCTGGTCCTGTGTAATGCCGACAGGTCTGCCGACAATGCCGTCATCAGCTAAAAACCCGGTGACGAAGTCGCGACTTTGGATCTGTCCCTGCTCGTCCCAATGCAGTGAGACGACTTTGTAGCCGTCTAGTGTCGAACGATTCCAGGAGCCGTGCAAGGCCACCAGCGCGGTGCGCTTAAACGCTTCAGGCAGACTGGAGTGTTCGGCAACAAAGTGAATGCCCAGTGGCGCGTTGTGCGGGCGGAATTTGTAGACTGGAGGAATGGCGATGGCGGCTAATTCTGGGCGGCTGTTACCGAATTCAGGGTCTGGGATATTGTCAGAATGATAGTAGGGCCAGCCGTAAAAGCCGCCCTCAACCACGAGATTAAGTTCGTCCGGTGGATAGTTATCGCCTAGCAGATCTCGGGCATTGACCGTGGCATAGAGCTCCTGTGACCAGGGCGTCCAGTCAAAGCCAACAGAATTGCGCAGGCCTGTGGCAAATATTTCAAGATTGGTGCCGTCGAGCTCAGACCTGAGCATGGCGGCATATTGGGGGTCATCTGGCTCGCACACATTGCAAGGTGAGCCCACGTTAACATGCAGCTTACGATCCGGTGAGATGCCTATTGCTTTGGCTGTGTGTATGATGCCGTAGGGCAGCCCCTTGAGAACGGGTTTAACCTCGCCTGTCAGAGTTGCTGTGGTGCTATCAAAAGCCACTTTGCTGACACTGCCATTCTCACTGAAGTACAGCCAACTCCCGTCTAAGATAAGGCCCTGAGGTTGTTCTAGGCCACTCAGCAACTGCCGGCGCGTCTCTAACATGCCATCGCCATCTTTGTCTTGCAGCAGCTGTATCTGGCCTGTGTCGGGGCGGCTAACAATTAGGTCATTGTTGTCTGTGACGACAGCAAAGCGAACATAGCCGAGATCTGTCGCGATCAACTCGAGTTGAAAGCCATCGGCGGTGGTCAGCGTTGATTCGTTGGCCTCAATCTCAGAGGCATTAAGCCCGGCAATAGTGCTGACCATTAGCCAAAAGCCGCTGAGTCCTCCGGGAACGGTAAGCGCCAGATAACTGCTTGTCCCAAGGATGAGGGCTGCAACTAGAGCGGAAATAGTGAGTGCGATTTTTTTGAACAAGGCTTGTACCCATGATCCTCAGAATAACGTTTAGTTTAGCTTACTTTCTTGGCGATGGCCGTTGTTATTGATCCTGCCACTAGCATTGCGGCACCGACGAGGGAAATAATACCAAGAGGTTCCGGGCTAACACCCGCGATGGGCACTAATTGAACAATAGTGACGGTCACTAGTGGACCAAGCGCAATGATGGCACTCACTCGCGAGGCCTCTAAGTGGACCATCGCTTCGGCAAAGGCACCGTAGGCAACCAGGGTGTTGAGTCCGCAAAAAGCGAGTAGTCCCCACTGGAGATTACTTAGTTGGTCGATGGTCGAGAAATCACAAAAAGGTAAAAAGGAGAGCGTACCGATCCAGTAAATCACCATCATGCATTCTTCTGAGCTAAATTCTTGTAGCAAAAATTTCTGCATGATTGCATAACCGGCCCATGAGAAGGCGGCGCCAACAACCAACAGCATTCCTATGCCATAATCATTAAACGACAGAAATAGGTCGCCTAGACGGTGATGGAAAAACACCAATAAGCCAGACACGAAGACTAAAAATCCAAGCCATTGGATCCTGGAGAAGGGTTCTCTAAATATCCATAGACCAGCCAGTAAGAGCAGCATGGGTGCGAGCTGAATAATAACCTGTGCGGCTTCGACGCTGGTCTTATCCAGTCCAAAAATATAAAACCCATAGTTGGCTGATAACAAAAGTCCTGCAGCAATAAGCCATAGAGCAAACTTGGGCTTGCGTGCTTTGTGGGCATTGGGCAGTCTATTGCGAGCCAGCAGATAGGGGGTGATTAATAGGGCAGACAAAAAGAAGCGGAAAAACGATGTTGTCACCGGGTCCAGTGTTACCAATATCCCTTTAAGCGCTATTGGCAGCACTGCCCACATGAGTATCGTTAATAGGGCAAGTAATATGCCCAGTTTCCAGCGTCCACTTAGGGTGCTCAAGAGGGCTTAGACATTAAACCGGAAGTGGATTATGTCACCGTCTTTTACGATATATTCTTTTCCCTCTAGACGCCATTTGCCAGCGTCTTTTGCACCCTGCTCGCCGTTACCTGCAATGTAATCGTCATAGCCAATAATTTCAGCGCGAATAAAACCTTTCTCAAAATCAGTGTGAATTTTACCCGCTGCATTAGGCGCGGTTGCGCCCACAGGGATTGTCCAGGCGCGCACTTCTTTAACCCCCGCGGTGAAGTAGGTCTGTAAGCCCAACAGGTTATAGCCAGCACGGATAACACGATTAAGGCCAGGCTCTTGCATTCCCATATCCGTAAGAAATTCAAGAATTTCATCCGCTTCAAGTTCGCTGATTTCTGCTTCTAATTTGTTACATATGGGAACCACCACTGATCCCTCGGCAGCCGCAATTGCCATAACCTGATCCAGATAGGGATTGTTTGCAAATCCCTCTTCATCGACATTGGCGATATACATGGTTGGCTTTAGTGTCAGTAAACTTAGAGGTTTCAAAAGGTCCAGCTCATCGTCAGTCAGGGCAAAGGACCTTAGTGGCTTAGCTTCGTTGAGGTGGGGCAGTATTTTTTCCGCCAAAGCGGTGAGCTCTACAGCGTCTTGGTCTTTACCCTTGGCAGCCTTAGCGACCCGCAATAGGGCTTTTTCAACGCTTTCAAGATCGGCTAATGCCAGTTCGGTATTGATCACATCAATGTCGTCGGCGGGGCTAATTTTACCCTCAACATGGATAACATTCTCGTCCTCAAAACAACGAACAACATGGGCGATAGCATCAGTTTCACGAATATTAGCGAGAAATTTATTGCCCAGACCTTCGCCTTTAGAGGCCCCGGCAACCAGTCCGGCAATGTCGACAAACTCCATCGCGGTCGGGACTATACGCTCAGGTTTGACAATAGCTGAAATGTTGTCTTGGCGAGGATCTGGAATTGGCACGATGCCGGTATTAGGCTCAATGGTACAGAAGGGGAAGTTCTCGGCACTGATCCCCGCCTTGGTCAGCGCATTGAATAGGGTTGATTTGCCAACATTAGGCAGGCCGACGATTGCGCAGTTAAAACCCATTTTAAAATCCTTGTGCTAGTACTCTAGCGGTTGTAAAACTAGTTGGAGTGCAGTGCCATCATCGCTTTTTCCCATTGCCCATCTACGGCCAAGTCAAGGTGTTGCAGGGCGTCATCTATACTGTTTGCAATCAACTGGAAATCGTTGGGTGATGCTTTTTTAAGTACATAGTCGGTAACCAGATTTGCCTGCCCAGGATGACCAATACCTATCCGGATGCGGGCGAAGTCTCTACTATTACCTAAGCTTTGAATGGTGTCGCGCAGGCCGTTATGACCCCCGTGCCCGCCGCCTTTTTTGAATCGTGTAACACCGGGCGGCAGATCCAATTCGTCATGGGCCACCAATATACTTTGCGGCGCAATCTGATAAAACTTGCTAAGTGCGCCTATGGCTTTGCCGCTGAGATTCATAAAAGTGCTGGGTATTAGCAGACGTACGTCTCTACTGCCTATAGTGATCCTTGCGGTTTCACCAAAGAACTTGCTCTCGAATTTTAGTTCTGTATGCAGAGACTTTGCTAACGCCAAAACCAGATCAGCCCCAGCATTATGACGCGTCCGCTCGTAGTTAGGGCCGGGATTTCCCAGCCCTACGATTAGCTCAACGGGCGTGTCCAATGTCAGGGGCTTTTAGAGGGCAGGGTTGAAGATTACTCTTCGCCTGCTTCCTCGGTTGGTTCAGCATCTGCAGCTTCATCGGTTTCTTCGCTGACTGATGCGCCTTTCGCCTTGTTCACTGCGGCAACCGGCAGATCATGGTCATCGCCATGGCTTAGAGCAACACTCTCAACACCCTTGGGCAGTTGAATATCGGAGATATGCACAACCTGACCCAAAGCAACCTCAGCCATATCTATTTCAAGATACTCAGGCAGATCCGATGGTAAACAGGAGATTTCTAAGTCAGCCATGCTGTGTGTGATAACGCCACCTTCGACCTTAACGCCGACACAGAGTTCTTCGTTAGTAAAGTGTAACGGCACTCTAGTCGTCAGCTTAGTGTTCTTGTTAACACGCAAAAAATCCAAATGCATAATGAGATTTTTTGCCGGGTGACGCTGCATATCTTTAAGGATTACGTCCTCTGATTTGCCATCGATCTCAAGACTAATAATATGCGAATAAAACGCTTCGTTTTCCAAAGATTTCATAACGTCTTTATGGATTAGCTTGATTTGTGATGGGTCTTTCTTGCCACCGTAAACAATAGCAGGTACCTCACCAGCCAGACGACGCAGGCGGCGGCTCGCACCTTTCCCTGTATCTTCACGACCTGTTGCTTGTAACGTAAAATCAGTAGACATAATAGTCTCCAAAGTTATGCCAAAACTAGCCGCGACCAGACTAGTAATGGAGTTTTAATGCCCCCAAACGAGGCGTTTTTACAGTGATTGTCCCCTAGCTAAGCGCTAGTCAAACATGGCACTGATGGATTCTTCATTGCTAATGCGACGAACCGACTCGCCGAGTAGTTTGCCGAGTTGCAAGGTGCGGATTCTTTTGCACTTCTTGGCTTCATCACTGAGTAGGATGCTGTTGGTAACAACCAGCTCATCTAGGTGTGATTTATTAATATTTTCAATGGCTCCGCCAGAGAGCACGGCGTGGGTAGAGTACGCGACAACCTTCAACGCACCATTTTTCTTTAGCGCTTCAGCGGCCTTACATAAAGTGCCTGCCGTATCGACGATATCATCAACCAGAACACAGGTGCGGCCTTCAACTTCACCAATGATGTTCATGACTTCACTTTGGTTGGATGAGGGACGGCGTTTATCAATAATGGCCAGATCACAGCCCAGCTGTTTTGCCACGGCTCGAGCGCGCACGACGCCGCCAACGTCTGGTGAAACCACCAATAGGTTCTTATAGTTTTGACGCTCAATATCATCCAGCAACACTGGCGCGCCATAGACGTTATCAACCGTACAGTTGAAAAAGCCCTGAATTTGTTCTGCATGGAGGTCAACAGTGAGTACTCGGTCAACGCCCGCATTGGAGAGCATGTCGGCAACCACTTTAGCGCTAATAGGGACGCGCGCAGAGCGCACGCGTCGATCTTGGCGAGCATAACCAAAGTAGGGAACAACCGCGGTGATACGCGCGGCAGATGCGCGGCGTAATGCATCGATCATCAATACCAGTTCCATTAAATTTCGATTAGTGGGTGCGGAGGTCGGTTGGACGACAAAAACATCGTGACCGCGGACATTCTCGCGAATCTCGATATTAATTTCACCATCTGAAAACAAAGAGACTAGAGCATCACCGAGCGGAATCCCGAGTGTCCTTGCGATCTCATTGCCAAGTTCTGGGTTTGCATTCCCAGTGAAGACCATTAATCTTGCCACGTCATTTTTCCCGGTATTCATAATAAAGATATGGCTGGGGCGGGAGGATTCGAACCTCCGGTGCCGGGATCAAAACCCGGTGCCTTAACCACTTGGCCACGCCCCAGTAAAAAGTTTTCCGAATTGCCGATGCAATGAGGAGCGATTTGCGCCTCGCGCTACGAACGCATTCCAGTGTTTTGGTACCTTATCGAGCGCCTGTTGGGCCTCAGTTTGGTCTTCAAAGCAGCAAAATACACTAGCACCGGTTCCAGTCATCAGCGGGCTGTTGTAATCTTTAAGCCAATCTAGCGCCTGCTTAACCGCTGGATAGAGCTTTTCAACTACAGACTGACAGTCGTTCCTGTACTGTACCCCTGAGAGGGCGCGTATTTTGATCGGTGAGGAGTTCCTTGTCAATTGAGGATTGGAAAATATTTCGCCTGTTGCTACTTGGCATTCCGGTGTGATGACTAAATACCATTGTTCTGGTAACGTCATAGGCGTCAGAAGCTCGCCAATCCCTTCGGCAAAGGCGCTGTTTCCCTGCACAAAAACGGGGACATCAGCGCCCAAAATACAGCCAGCCTCAGCGAGAGAATTCAACGATAGGCCGCATTCCCACAGCCTATTGAGCCCAATAAGGGTTGTGGCAGCATTGCTGCTGCCGCCGCCTAGACCCGCGCCCATGGGCAGGACTTTGTCCAGCACAATATCGCAACCTTGGGTACAGCCAGTTTTTTCTTGTAACAGCCGCGCTGCGCGAATAATTAAGTTATCGTCGGGCAAAACATTGGCGATTTGGGGACTGAGGGTGATTTTGCCGCTGCTATTTGTTTTAAATGTCAGGGTATCGCCAAAATCTAACAGCTGAAATAGCGTTTGCAGGTTGTGGTAGCCGTCATCTCGACGACCGGTAATATGTAAAAACAGATTTAGCTTTGCCGGTGATGGCAGTGTGGCTGAGGGCATGATGTCTAAGCTGCTCGCTAGTTGTCTGGAAAGCTCCAGCGCGATATTACCAGTTTAAAGGAGTGGCCCCCATGTTGGCCGATAATTTTTCTCGGCAAGGTACCCTCAGGTGTCAGGCTATAACGTGAAAATGCCAGTTGCCATCCAGCCTGCGTAAAACTTGCCGCGGTGCCATTTGCTGTTGTGACTAAGTTATAGGATTCGCTTTTATGCGGAGAGGGCAACCCTCGTGCCCACCAGCTCAGGGCGTCTACGGGAATGGGAACACCGGTAAGCTGTATCGCCAGCTGATCGGGTAGGCCGGTGTAAAGCTGATTGTCCTGGCGAAGCTGAGCCATCGTGCTGTTGCCAATGAGAGTCGCGCTGCCGGCACCCAAGGGTCCTGTGAGGGACAGCTGATACTGCTGCTGATTTTGTGACCAACGCAGATTAGCGCTACCGCCCTGATTTGCCGATTTAAACCCGAGCTTTCCCTGCAACTGCCATTGATGCAGCTGACTCACTAGCCTACTGTGCCCTTGCCAGTCAACTACCTCTGGGGTAACTCTAGGCTGCACACTGCAGCCGGTAAGCAAAAGAATCGCCAACGCTGCGCTGCACAGAGCTAGTTTCATGGCTGAGATTCCGTACCTATGATGTCAGCGCCAAGACGCTGCATGGTCGAGACAATCGTCTTATGACCCTGAGACTGCTGTAATCCTTTGGTCCAGGTTTCAAGGGCGTCAGCTTTTTCGCCCAGTGCCCAGAGTACCTCGCCTAGGTGCGCAGCAATTTCAGGATCGGGCATGATGCTAATGGCTTTTTTAAGATGCACCAGAGCCTGAGCCAACTCGCCCATCTGAAAGAGTACCCAGCCCATGCTATCAATCGTTGCAGGATCACCGGGATTGAGGAGATAGGCACGCTTAATAAGAGTATGTGCCTCATCCAGCCGGTCGGTGTGCAAAATCATGGTGTAGCCCAACGCGTTCAGAGCGGTGGCATTGTTTTGATCTTGAGCGATAAGTGCGCGCAGGTCCTGTTCTGCCAAAGCAAAGTTATTATCCTGTTCTGCAACCATTGAGCGGGCGTACAGCAATTGCGCATCGTTGGGGAACGCGTCGAGGCCGGCGGTGAGAATTGACAGCGCCAGATCTGTCTGCTGGGCGCTAATCAGTAAGTTTGATTCTACTTGAAACAGCTCCACAGCCAGATCTGGGCGCTCTTTACGCTGTCGCTGCAGATATTGCCGGGCGGCTGTCAGGCCATTGTGTTGAGCGAGAAGCGAGGTGAGGCGTGCCGCCGCCGAGAGATAATTGCGGCCAAAGCGAACCTCACGATAATGTCCTAATGCCGCGGCCATATTGCCTTTACGCTCGGCTATGCCGCCCAGATGAAACTGGGCGTCCGCTCTGAGGTTGGGTTTACTGGAGGCCTGGGTAAACAGCTCAACGGACTCTTCTATCTGCCCCTGATTAAGCAGCAACAGGGCCAGAAGGAAATTATTTTCTTGATCAGCGGGGTCTTGCTTGTGCAGTATTTCAAACTGTTCGATTGCCATAGGGCGATCAGTCATAGTCAAAAATCGCGCATATTGGAGACGCAAACTTCTATTAGATGGCTTGCGGCTCAGAGTTTCTTCAACCAGCCGCAATGCGTCTTCGATACGGTCTTGCTGTTGCAGTAATTGGGCCAAAAGCAATGTCGCGCGCTGGTCGTCGGGCATGATGTCTAAAAATGCTCTGGCAGTCTGTTCTGCGTCGGCAAGCTGCCCATTGTCGCGGTGAAGTATGGCGACGGCCAGCAGGATTGCCGGCTGCTTGTCACTCGGTAGTTCGAGCCGCTGATAGGCCGCAATTAGCGCCTGAATCTGCATACTTTGATCGTCGTTTAAGGGGCCTTTATAGATCGAGGTAACGGCTAAAAAGGCGTCGAGGTCGCCTTCATTTCGATATAACCAATAGGCATGGGGCAGTGCGCCTAGCGCGTCATCGAGTATGCCGTAGGCCTGCAGCGCTGCATTTTGTGACTCTGGGTTGTTGGGTTCCACGTCTACCCAGAGCCGTGCCATTTCCAGGGCAGCGCCATGATCGCGCAAATGACTGGCGACACGTCCGGCCATTTCTATCACGCCAGCGTCAAGAGTCTGACGGGCCTGCTTAAGATATGCTGGCAGAGCCACATCAAAGGCGCTACGCGTCAATGCCACATCGCCAACCAACAGATCGTATAGCGTATCGCCAGTGAAGGAAGTTACCGCCATCTTCGCAGGCTCATTAGGGGCAGTTACGGTAATAACTTCAGTTGCGGGCGCTTTTTTACTTGCCAGCTGGGGGGTCGCAGTACAGGCGGCCAGGAGCAAAAAAGTCGTTAACAGTATGTAACGTTGCGGTGTATTCATAGAATCATTTTCAAGGATACTGAACATTAAGACAATGACAATTATTAAAGTTTTGGCCTTTGTGTCGATTTCGCCCAAATCATTTTCTTACGATGCCACATTCCAGCGGCAGAGTCGTGTAAAATCGCTAACTAACAATCATTAATACGTACCAACCAAAATGGGCATTTTAGCATTCGGCATCAGTCACAAATCAGCCTCGGTAGATCTCCGTGGCCAGATCGCCTTTGCCCCGGAAATAGTGGTGCAGACCCTTAAGACTGCGCGGGTCAGTCTGGAAGTCGAAGAGATCGCCCTGCTGTCGACCTGCAATCGGACCGAGATTTATCTCCAGGGCGATGTTAGCGACCAGCAATTATTAGAGTGGTTAGCCAGCTCTAAAGGAATTGAGCTTACTCTATTGGAGTCTTGCTTTTACTGCCATCGTGGTGAGGACGCGATCAGACATATGATGCGTGTAGCCAGTGGCCTGGACTCATTAGTCTTGGGTGAGCCGCAAATCTTTGGCCAAATTAAATCGGCCTATGCAGTGGGGCGTGAGGCTGGAACCGTCGCCATCTATCTTAATCAGGCTTTTCAACAAGCCTTTTCAGCGGCTAAAAGAGTACGTTCTGAAACCGCTATTGGTCAAAATCCAGTCTCCGTGGCCTATGCGTCGGTAAGTTTGGCCGAACAGATCTTTACCGATCTTCATAGTGCCCATGCCCTGTTAATTGGTGCGGGTGAAACAATTGAATTGGTCGCACGGCATCTTAAAGAAAAAAACATTGGTCAGATTACCGTGGCCAATCGAACATTGAATCGGGCGCAGGAATTGGCGGCAAACTTTTCGGCTGAAGCTATATTGTTGTCTGATATTCCTGACGTTCTGCACCGGTCAGATATCGTAATATCTTCGACCGCCAGCCAGCTGCCTATCTTGGGTAAAGGCGCCGTGGAAGCGGCGCTTAAAAAACGTAAGCACAAGCCTATGTTTATGGTGGATATTGCCGTCCCCAGAGATATCGAAGCGCAGGTGGAAGAGCTTGCCGATGTCTATTTGTATTCAGTCGATGATCTTGAAGAAGTCATTCAGGACAATATGCGCGCACGACAGGTAGCCGCGGATTTAGGGCAGACGATTATTGATCAGGAGGTGCGATCCTGGACTAAGCAGCAGCGTGCACTGGCTGCGGTCGATACGATTAAAGCCTTTCGTGACCACGTAGAAATTATTCGAGATGGAGAGATTGAAAAAGCCCATAGCGCCTTGGAGCGCGGTCAGAATGCGGCTGAGGTGATTAACACCTTAGCGCGTAATCTCACCAATAAACTGCTGCATAAACCGACCACCAAATTAAAGCAAGCCGGCGAAGAGGGACGTGACGATACGATTCATGTCGCTCATGAGCTGTTTGATTTAAACAAAAAATAACCAAGGGTTCGAATGAAAGCATCGATACTGAGCAAATTAGATAATCTGTCTGAGCGCTACGAGGAAGTTGGTGCGCTACTAAGTGATCCAGATATTATTGGCGATCAGAACAAATTTAGAGAACTGTCCAAGGAGTATGCCGAACTTGAACCATTGGTGAAGTGCTATCAAAGCTACCAGCAAGTGCTTGAGGGTATTTTCGATGCTAAACAGCTGCTGAAAGATCCAGACCCCGACATGCGTGCCATGGCCCAAGAGGAGCTAAAAGACGGTGAGGGACAGCAATCTGAGTTGGAGGTGGATCTTCAAACCCTGTTGTTACCTAAAGATCCCAATGATGATAAAAATGTATTTTTGGAAATCCGTGCCGGCACAGGGGGAGACGAGGCGGCCATTTTCTCTGGCGACCTGTTTCGCATGTACAGCAAGTTTGCCGAAACCCAGCGTTGGAAAATTGAAGTTATTAGCGAAAATCGCGGTGACCATGGTGGCTACAAAGAAATCATCGCGCGGGTAGTGGGGCGGGGTGTGTACTCAAAGCTCAAGTTCGAATCCGGCGCCCATCGTGTCCAGCGAGTTCCGGAAACGGAGTCTCAGGGCCGTGTCCATACCTCTGCCTGCACCGTTGCTATTATGGCTGAGGCGGATGAACAAGATGCCATCGAAATTAATAAGGGCGACCTGCGTGTCGATACCTTTCGTGCCTCTGGCTCTGGTGGTCAGCATGTCAACAAAACGGATTCTGCTATTCGTCTGACTCACCTTCCCACGGGGATGGTGGTGGAATGTCAGGACGAACGTTCACAGCATAAGAATCGCGCCAAGGCGATGTCTGTTTTGCAGGCCCGTTTAAATGCTATGCAGGACGATGCTGTTGCCAAAGAACAGTCAGACCAGCGCAAAAGTCTGGTCGGCAGCGGTGATCGCTCTGAGCGCATTCGAACCTATAATTTTCCTCAGGGGCGGCTGACAGACCATCGTATTAATCTCACTCTGTACAAACTGTCTGAGGTGATGGAGGGTTCGTTGACTGATGTGGTTCAGCCTCTGGTCAATGAGTTTCACGCTGAGCAGCTAGCGTCCCTGGCGGACTAGCCCCGTGACTATATTTGCGCTGCTGCAGCGCAGCGCTGAGCTTGTCGCCAGCGACAGTGCGCTGCTCGATACAGAATTGCTGCTATGCCGTGCTTTGGGCGTCGACAGAGCCTACTTAAAAACCTGGCCAGATCGGTGGCCGAACACTGAGCAGTTAAACGCTTTTCATGGGTATTTTCAGCGCCGACTAAGGGGTGAGCCGATCGCTTATATTTTGGGTTGGCAGGGCTTTTGGAGTCTTGAGCTCAAAGTCTCAGCACACACTTTAATTCCCCGCCCGGAAACCGAACTATTGGTCGAGACCGCTCTGGCCTTATTGCTACCACAACAGGCTTCTGTGTTGGATCTAGGTACAGGGACCGGTGCTATTGCGCTGGCGTTAGCCACCGAGCGCAGCACCTGGACGCTGACCGCCCTAGATGTTGAGCCCCTGGCGGTAGCCTTAGCGGAAGAGAATCGGGCTAATCACAGTTTGGATAATGTCAGAGTACTGCAGAGCAATTGGTTCAGCTCATTGCCGGCGGTCAAATTTGATCTCATTGTCAGTAATCCGCCATATATTGAAAACAACGATCCGCATCTATCCCAGGGCGATGTCCGATTTGAGCCGGCCTCGGCACTAGTGTCTGGGTCTCAAGGATTGGATGATGTAATTCTGCTGGTGGCTCAAAGCGTCGGGTTTTTAGTGCTCAATGGCTGGCTATTGGTTGAGCATGGCTGCGAACAGGGCGATGCCGTTAGAGCGCTATTTGCCAAGGCCGGATTTCACGCTATTGAAACGCGTCAGGACTACAACAAGTTGGACCGGATTACCCTAGGGCAGTTGCAGGGTTAAGCGACTCGTCGAGCGTTGCAATAGCTTTCTTTGAAACGAAATTCCATCGGTACAGCATCATCAGGCTGGCTAGACTGGCGGCGATAACCAGTCCGGTCCAAAAACCATACACGCCTATAGGTTCGCCCCAAACATCTGTTAGAGCCAAACTATAGGCAATGGGAAAGGCAATGACCCAAAAGGCGACTATTTGAATCAACAGTGGCACTCGAGCATCTTTGTAGCCACGCAATGCGCCACTAGTTGCTATTTGTAGCGAGTCGAAACAGCCCAGTGCTGCGGAGAAGAAGAATAGGCTGGCAGCGATTATCTGTACATCCGGTTCGGAGCTGAACATCTGCGCAAAATCATGACGCAAAACAATCTTTAGGCTACCCAATATTAGTGCCAGCGCAAAGACCAATTTAAAGCCGGTCAGGCAAATCTGCCTCGCCTCGCGCGGATCTTTGCGCCCCTGGGCGTGGGACACCTTAATCGTTAAGGCCTGACCCAGGCCTAGGGGAATCATATAGGCCAAGGAATCTAAGTTGTTTGTGATCGCATGAGCACCGAGCACATTGGCTCCCAAATGGGCGATCATCATGGGAATGATGGCAAAGAAGCCGACTTCCGCCGCAATCATTAGGGCGATGGGTATCCCCAGTCGGAGAATGCCCGCAATTGCAGTGGCGCTTGGCCCCGAGAACTGCTGATAGAGTTTTAGACGTTTCATATTGCCGGCATAGCGCCCATAGGCCGCCATAGAGAGTAGTAAAAAGGTCATGACTACCGTGGTTGCCCAGGCCGCCCCTATGCCGCCCATTGTAGGAAAACCGAGTTTGCCGAATACTAGAATGTAGTCGAGGATGCCATTGAGAATAAAGGCCATACCGTTAAAAATCATCACAGGTCTGATATCGCCGACGCCCTCAAAGGTGCTACGAAAGGCAAAAAAAGCCGGAAACATAAACCCAGTAATAAGGTAGGGAAGCAGATACCCGCGCGCGATGCGATAGACCTCTGGAGAAATATCTAAGCTGCCCAAGAGCAAAACGCCTAGCAGTATTGCGCCACAGACAGCGATACTCATTGGGATCGAGAGCCACAGCGCCTGCTGAAATTGAAAGCGCACTTTTTCCGGCTGGCCGGCTCCCCAAAAGTTACCAATAATGGGGCTGTTGCCAATCATAATACCAATCACTAGCAGGCTGATCATAGCCCAGATACTGCCACCCAACTGCAGCGCCGCCAGTGTGTCGGCACTGACCTGGCCGGCCATATAAATATCGGTCACGGTCATACCAACCACGGCCAGCTGTCCAAGCATCAGTGGCCCGGCTAGGCGCAAGAGATCACCAACGTTTTGCGCAAACGTAGGCTTTTTTTGAGGGTTAGGAGTCATTACTTTGCTATATATTGGCGTAACTTCATTCTGGTCGAATGTCTGCGTCAAAGAAAGCTAAATTTCATTGGTGCCACTTAGTTCCATTAAATAGGCATTTTCTCCAAGCGTTGCACTCAGATTCTCAAGCTGACACGGCGGTTAAGTAAGAAATAGTAACTATGCAGCAACTTATCAGATGTTATCGTCTGTTGGTCGTAAGGCTAAAGTGTATTGATTAGTTGTGGCTATGGGCGTTTCAGCTCTATCTGGCGCCGATCTTTCTGGCCGTGGCGGTGACTAAATTTTCTAATTTTGACGATATGGTGGCCTGGTTTGGAAATGCAGATTCGGGCCTTGGCCTGCCCATGCCAGTATGGCCGCTAGTGCTGAGCTGTTGGGTGGCGCTGCACGTTACTTGGTTTGACGACCCGCTTGTTTGTTATTGCGCTAATTTTTACCATGCGGGTTGTCATGGGTACATCGCGCTGGGACAAAGGCTGGTTTGCAATAGCCCCGGAAGATCCCGTCACGTAACGTAGTTTGAAAAATAGCGAGAGAGTCCGTCAGCGTGTCAGTGCTGCAAAACGTATTTTACGCCAACATGGAAACTATGACTGGCTAAGGGAGAAGGGCAATTTGCTTGTTCTCAATAATGGTATTGAATTTGCGGCTACCTATTTGATCATGTTGTTGAGCTTAATTTTTACTGGCGATGGCCGTTGAGTGAGTTTGGATTGCTGGCTAGGCCGAAGACTTGGCAAAGAGCTCTGTTAGATGAGGTATTTAGGCGCTATTGGGGAGGCTCTATTAATGTCAGCGAGTAATTAACAAGTCTGCTACACTCCGCGCCATTCGCGGGAAAACGAAGACCCGAATAAGGGCTGGTTTTCGCACATAACCAATTGTTAACTACTGTGTAGACATGCTTTGACTGAAAATAACTCTGAATCTGCAATACTAGATACCAAGCCTATAAGTTCTGCTGACCAGCCGTCGTCCTCTAACGGGCGTGGCGCAAAGGCCTGGGATATCGCTCAATTTAAAGTGGAACCTCAAGCGGGCAAAGTCAGATTTCATGACTTCGATTTGCCGCTGCAGCTCATGCGTGGAATCCAAGATACGGGCTTTGAGTACTGTACACCTATTCAGGGAGCGTCGTTGCCGCACACCCTCAACGGCCATGATATTGTTGGCAAGGCGCAGACGGGCACAGGTAAAACAGCCGCGTTCCTAATCAATATCATTACTGATCTGATTCAACATCCTGTTGGCGGTGACCGCTTTATGGGCGAGGCTAGATCGTTGATTTTGGCGCCCACTCGTGAACTGGCGATGCAGATAGCAGATGACGCCACTCAGTTGTTAAAGCACACCGACCTCAAAGTGCACTGTTTGGTGGGGGGTATGGATTACGGAAAGCAGCTTCAGAGAATTCAAAAACATCATTGCGATATCCTCGTTGGCACTCCGGGCCGGTTATTGGATTTTGCCAACAACCGAGACCTCTATCTGGATCAGGTAGAGGTTCTGGTGATTGATGAAGCTGATCGCATGTTGGATATGGGCTTTATTCCCCAGGTACGCCGCTTAGTTAATTTGACGCCGAAACGGGAAGACCGCCAAACGCTATTGTTCTCGGCGACGTTCACGCCTGAAGTGTTGCGACTGTCGTCCACCTGGACAGATAAACCCGTCACGGTGGAAATAGGTGCAGAGCGCGTTGCCACCGACACAGTGGATCAAAAAGTGTATATCACTACCTCCAGGGAGAAATTCGCGCTGCTGCACAACATCTTGGTCAGTGATGACGTCGACAGCGTGATGGTTTTTGCCAATCGCAGAGATATCTGCCGAACCCTGCAAGAGAAGCTGAATAAACGAGGGTTTAAAGCAGGCCTACTGTCGGGCGATGTTCCCCAAACACGTCGTATGAAAACTCTTGAATCCTTCAAGAGTGGCGCCGTTAAAATTATGGTTGCTACCGATGTCGCCGGCCGCGGCATTCATGTTGACGGCGTCAGTCATGTGATCAATTACACCTTGCCGGAAGAGCCTGAGGACTATGTCCATCGAATTGGCCGTACCGGCCGAGCAGGAAAAACAGGAACCTCTATTAGCTTTGCCTGCGAAGATGATGCGTTTCTACTTGAGCCGATCGAGAAACTTTTGGATATGAAATTGGCCTGCACCATGCCAGAGGAAAAGCTGTTACAGGAAATTGCAGCTAAGCCAAAACCAAAGGCTAGCCCAAAGCCTGCGTCCGCACCTGTAAAACCGAAGCCAGAAAATATAGACTCGCGCGAGCAAAAGGTGGCTGAAAAAATATCTAGTCAAGATAAGTCTGTCGACGAGCCCACCGCTAGAGAAGACTAGCTGCTGGGTTCTAAGCTGTAGCGCCTGCACCAAAGTAGTGTGCCCCCAATCACCGTGGCTGGCAGTAAGATCAGGTTGAGTAGGGGTATTGCAGACGCTGCTAATGCCGACAACCCGAATCCCATGGTTTGTAATTTCTGATCGCCTGCACGTCCCCGCAGCTGTGTAAAGCTTACCTGTTGAGCATCTGCTGGATAGTCTAAATATTGTAGAGACAGTGACCAGCCCGCCCAGCTTCCCATAATGATTGGTGCTGCAAAATTTAACAGTGGGATAAAGCTAATCAGAAAGCAAAGCAGGCCAATACCTAGTGTGCGCGGCACAAGATAGGCCATTAACTGCAATTGGCGCACAAAGCTAGACCAGGCAATACTCATCAGCGATGGGCTCGACTGCGCCGTTTGGCCATGGTTATCTAGGGTCATCAATATCACTTTTTCGGCAATCAGACCATAAAAGGGTGAGCCGATTAGATTGGCGACAATGGTGAAGGTAAAGGCATAGATCATCAGGGCCAGTGACGTAAACATTAACCAGATAACCCAAGCCAGCCAGTGAAGCCAGTCGGGCACTGAACTAAGCATATTATCTAGCCAATCTCCCAGCCACTGCGCAGCGAAACCGGTTGCTGACGCAAAAAGCAGTAAGTTGATCAGCAAAGGTATCAGTACCAACCAGCGAATCTGTGGATGCCAGAGAAGCTTCAAGCCCTCAATTATTAGAGCGGGACCTGAGGCTGTGGCGGATAGGATTGAAGATTGTCTGGGCATTAATTTTTAGTGCTTCCTGTGAGACTACTTTTAAAACCCTAAGAATAGCATCTATGCTTTTAGAACTAAGACTAATTTAAGGGCTAAATAATGGGTAAGCTAATAAAAGTAACGTTGTCGTTGGTACTGGTGATTGCGGTCATAGTAATAATGAATCTTGGCTCTGGTATCAAGGCCACTGTTGAGGCGCTGGGACCAAAGATCACTCAGTCAGATGTCAGTCTAGGCGCTGCCCAGATATCACTGATGTCTGGGCAGGGTGGTTTTAAGGGGTTGCATATCGGCAACCCTGAAGGCTTTAGCGCCGAGCCGGCCATGTCAATAGGTGAGATTAGTTTCGCTATGAATACAGCGTCCTTGGGCTCAGATGTCATTGTGATTGAGTCACTGCGGATTATGGCACCAGAAATCACGCTGGAATCTGGCCGTGGCGGCAGTAATCTAGATAAACTCCAAGAAAATATTCAGTCGTATATGGATGGTAGTGCCGAATCCTCTGGGGCTAAAAGTTCCGCGGATGCCAGCGTTATCATCAAAGACCTTTTGATTAAGGATGGCAAGCTTAGCTATAGGCTATCCGGCTCACCTACCCTAGATTTACCGCTGCCTGAGCTCCATCTGATGAATATTGGTGAGCCGGGTCAGGGGGTGTCAATAGCTCAGGCTAGTGCCAAAATTATCCATGCAATTTCCCTTAGCGCTACCAAGGAGGCATTTAAATTTGGATCCCCAAAAGATGTGGGATCTGCGCTGGAAGATCGGATCAAGGCTAAGAAGGATCGGCTGAAAGGGCTGTTTAAGGGTCTTAATGAGGACGGCTAGCTGTGGCGCATAATGCGTTGTTTCTGGCGGTCCCAGTCACGCGCCTTGTCGTCAGAGCGTTTATCGTAGCTGGCCTTACCTTTAGCTAGCGCGATTTCGCACTTAATAAGGTGCCCCTTCCAGTACAGAGCCGTGCAGACGCAGGTGTGACCTTTTTGGTTTACCCCTTCCTCAAGCTTGCTCAGCTCACGGTGATTGAGGAGTAATTTTCTAGTGCGCCTGGCATCAGTGACATAATGAGTTGAGGCTGAGGGGAGCGGCGTGATGTTGGTGCCAATTAAAAAGGCTTCGCCGTTTTTAATGAAGACATATGTATCAGTGAGGTTGACCTTGCTTGCGCGAAGGCTCTTCACTTCCCAACCCAGAAGGGACAGGCCAGCTTCAAATTTTTCTTCAATAAAATAGTCGTGCTTGACCTTGCGGTTAAGGGCGATGGTCGTGGACTGCTGCTTGGGGTTTTCTCAGTCGCGAAGCCGGTGGCGTTGGCGGTGGAGATTGTCATGGAATATTACCACTGCCAATTAGATACTGTATTCGCGCTGCGATATGGTTACACTTTGTACTAAAAAATTTGGGGATGAATTGTGGCAATACAACAAAAAGGAATGCACGGTACCTGGGATAGACGATGGACCTTTATTATGGCGGCGACCGGATCAGCTGTAGGTTTGGGCAATATATGGAAGTTTCCTTATGTGGCGGGCAGTAATGGGGGTGGTGCCTTTGTACTGGTCTATCTGGTCTGTATCTTACTGATCGGCGTACCAGTGATGATGGCTGAGGTGCTGATTGGCCGCAGGGGTCGTCAAAGCCCGATTAACTCAGTGCGCGATGTGGTGCTTGAAAGTGGTGCTGATTCCCGTTGGCGCCATGTTGGCTGGGTAGGTGTTTCCGCGGGAATGCTGATTCTCTCTTTTTATGCCGTAATTGCAGGATGGGCGCTGTCCTATATTTTTGCAATGGCCTCTGGTGAGTTGGCCGGCGTTAATGGTGATTCAGCCGCTGCGGTATTTGCGGGGCTGTTGGCAGACCCTGTCAGATTAATTTTTTGGCAATCGCTATTTATGCTGCTTTGTGTGTTGGTGGTCGTTGGCGGTGTCAAAAAAGGACTGGGTGTTGCGGTAGAAATTTTGATGCCGCTGTTGTTTTTCATGCTGCTGCTGCTCCTAGGGTTGAGCTATTTTCAGGGCAATTTTGCGGCGGCGTGGCATTTTCTATTTAGTTTTAATATTGAGCTGCTGACATGGCGGGGAGTACTTGAGGCGATGGGTCAGGCCTTCTTTACGCTCAGTATAGGTATGGGTGCAATTATGGCCTACGGCGCCTACATGCCACAGAAGGTAAATATAGGTAAGACTATTTTAATTGTGGCGTTCTTTGACAGCTTAGTGGCGATTGTTTCCGGATTGATCATCTTCTCGATTGTCTTCGGTACACAGGGTATTGAGCCCAGTGCCGGCCCCGGATTAATGTTTATTAGTCTTCCAGTGGCCTTCGCTAACATGTCTGGTGGATTACTGATTGGTTGCGCGTTCTTTGTGCTGGTATCAATCGCCGCCTGGAGTTCGGCTATCTCATTGCTCGAGCCCTGCGTGGCGTGGCTTATTGAGGCAAAAGATGTCGGTCGCACGAATGCTAATCTACTGCTAGCCGGCTTTGCCTGGCTGCTGGGTATTGGCAGCGTCCTATCATTTAACGTCTGGTCTGACATCCAGCTGGCCGGCTTTACTTTCTTTGATTTTCTGGACTTTTTGACCACGAATATTATGCTGCCGCTGTCCGGGTTGCTGATTGCTTTGTTTGTGGGTTATGCGGTTAAGCCTGAATTTATCAATTTGGAAATGGATGACATATCGCCTATCATGCTAAAGGTGTGGCGAGTGAGCCTAAGATATATTGCCCCGGTGGCTATTAGTGCCGTATTTGTCATGGGTATTTATGATAAATTTTTCTCATAGGATTGGTTTTGGCGACTATTAGACGTTCTGCACTAGTTATGCACTCAGATGAAGCTATGTTCTCTCTGGTGAATGATGTTGCCAGCTACCCTCTGTTTATGGATGGCTGTCACGCCGTGGAGGTGTTTGAGCATACTGATCAGACGATGTTGGCGCGCCTAGACCTCAAGAAGGCCGGCGTGCAGATCAGTTTAATGACCAGAAACAATTTGACGGCGCCGTCGAAGATTGAAATGACCTTAGAAGATGGGCCATTTAAAACATTTCTCGGAGTTTGGACATTTAAGGCCTTAACCGATACTGCTTGCAAGGTATCGCTGGATTTAGACTTTGAATTTAAAAGTAGAGGATTAGGCTTGGCCGCCTCTAATCTGTTTTCTGGAGTCGCTAATAAGCTTGTCGACTCCCTATGTACCCGCGCCGATAAGGTGCTTTTGGAGCCAGTGAATGACCGATGATAAGATGATTACCGTAGAGGTAGCCTATGCGCTGCCGGAAAAGCAGTCCCTAATACAGTTTTCTGTGCCTGAAGGCACTACCGCGCTTGCAGCTGTTGAAAAATCAGGGGTTTTAGTCTCTTATCCGGAGATCGATACAAATACCGACAAGATGGGACTTTTTTCTCAGGTGTTCGGCACAAAAGGGCTTAATGAGCCCGCGACCTATCTGCTCCAAGACCGCGATCGAGTTGAAATTTACCGGCCATTAATTGCTGATCCAAAAGAGGTTAGGCGCCGCCGTGCAGATGAGGCCAAAGCGAAAAAACAATTGGCCGAAGCCTAGCGCTTGGGCGTAGGGCTTAATCGGAATCGTTTTCTTCTGATGCCGCTGAGCTGGGCAGGTAATCGCCAGTCATGCGTTCCAGATTGCCCTCTGCATCAAAATAAATAGTCATGCGCTCCTCAGTCTTTGCACCGTCGCGGGCGGTTTGGCTGTAGTAGTAATCCCAGCGTTTTCGATCGAACGTATCGGCAATCATGGGTGTCCCCAAGACAAACTGAACCTGAGACTGCGTCATGCCAGGGCGCAGCTTATCAATCATCTCTTGATCGAGGATGTTGCCCTGTTGAATGGTAACTTTGCGGACGCTGGGGAATTCCACCCAGCTGCAGCCGCTGGTAAAGAGAGTCAAACTAATCAGTAACAAGAGAACATTTCGCATTGATGGCTTCCAGTTAGTTGCGCGAACGGGGATAATACAGATATCGGAGTCTATAGAGAAGAGGTATACATGCCTGTAGAAGATCAGGAACTGAAAAAAGCGGGTCTCAAGGTTACATTGCCCAGAGTCAAGATTCTTCAAATTCTTGAAAATGTGGTGGATAGGCACATGACGGCTGAGGATATTTATCAGGCGCTGCGTGACGCTGAGGAAGATGTCGGTATCGCGACGGTCTATCGGGTGCTGACACAATTCGAGGCGGCCGGGCTGATTGAGCGTCATAACTTTGATAATGGGCCAGCTGTTTATGAGCTTGATCGTGGCGAGCATCATGATCATATGGTCTGTACTGAGACGGGTAAAGTCATTGAATTCCACGATGCGGACATTGAAAAGATTCAAGAGCGAATCGCCAAACAAAATGGCTATGACCTCGTCGGCCATAGTTTGGTTCTGTACGTCAAGCCTAAAAGCTAAAAACAGTTAACAAGTCTCCTCACAGTGAACGGCGCAAAACATGACTCTAAAGCAGATCGAAGGATTCCTTAATGCCTGGGCTGACCTTATGTGGAGTACGCCTCTGGTGGTGCTGCTGGTCGGTGGCGGTTTGTTTTTCATGGTTTATTCGCGCTTTCAGCCCTATCGCTATTTTGGTCACGGCGTCGATCTGCTGCGCGGCAAGTACAGCGATCCTGACGACCCGGGCTATATTCCCCATTCTCAGGCTCTGGCCACAGCACTATCAGGTACCATTGGCCTTGGCAACATTGCCGGTGTTGCTATCGCCATTAGTATCGGTGGACCCGGTGCGGTCTTTTGGATGTGGGTCACCGCGATTGTTGGGGTGGCAACCAAGTTTTATACCGCATCCCTGGCGGTGATGTATCGAACGCAAGATGCTGACGGCAAGCTTCATGCGGGTCCTATGCATGTCATCATGGAGGGTATGGGTAAGCGCTGGTATCCGCTGGCGGCCCTTTTTGCCGCGGCCTGTCTGATTGGTGCGCTGCCGCTTTTCCAGGCTAATCAGTTTATTCAGTTACTCAGAGAGGTCGTAGCAATTCCTGCGGGCTGGGCGAGTCAGGAGCAGCATTTCACCTTTGATCTGGTCGCTAGCTCAATAGTGGCGATACTAGTGGGGGTGGTTGTGGCCGGTCGTATTGAGCGTATTGGACAGCTGACCGTGCGCCTAGTGCCAACCATGGTGGTTATGTACTTAATGATGACTGCTACTGTTCTTTATACCTACGCCGCCGACATTCCTATGACACTTTGGTTGATCGTCACGGATGCCTTTACCGGTCAGGCTGCCGCTGGAGGTTCGATTGGAGCAGTTATTTTAATCGGGGTACGCCGCGGGGCTTTCTCTAATGAAGCGGGCATTGGTACGGAATCTATGGCCCATGGCACGGCTAAAACTGCACAGCCTATTCGAGAAGGTACAGTAGCGATGATTGGGCCTGTGGTTGATACTCTGATTGTCTGCACCTGCACGGCACTAATCATTTTACTGACAGGGGTATGGCAGACCGATGCCGGATATGAGGGGGTTACTATGACCGCTCGTGCGATCGAGCAGGTGTTTCCCACAACGGGCATCTACCTGTTGTTGCTCATGGTGGGTATGTTAAGTTTTAGTACGATGGTCACAATGTGGTTTTACGGCGTCAAGTGTATGGGTTTCTTATTTGGTGTGGAGCGCCAGTATTATTATTCGCCGATCTATCTTGCCCTGCTAGTTGTAGGTGCGGTGGTGTCGATGGATGTAGTCAATGGGCTCATTCTGGCGTCTTATGCCACGATGGCTATTCCAACAATGATCTCTGCTCTATACCTGTCGCCCAAGGTCAATGAGGCCGCTAAGGCCTATTTTGCAACACTCAATAGCAAGAATTAGGCCGCTACAGATGCCGACTGAATTTGTTGGCACAGGTTATAACAGTTTCTCAATATGCGCTGCGATAGCCGCAGGCTTCTGAATGCTCGCAAAGCGATCCACTACCTGCCCGTCGCGATCGACTAAGAATTTGGTGAAATTCCACTTAATACTGTCGGTGATTAGGCCGCCCGCCTGCTGGGTTAAATAGCTATAGAGCGGATGTCGTTCAGCGCCATTAACATCAATTTTACCCATTACAGGGAAGCTTAAGCCGTAGTTGATCTGGCAAAATTCCTGCACCTCAGCATTGCTACCGGGTTCCTGCTTACCAAATTGATTGCAGGGCAAGGCTATAACCACTAGGCCGCGTTCGTGATATGTATCATGCAGCTCTTGAAGACCCTCATACTGCGGAGTAAAACCGCATTTGCTGGCGGTGTTAACAATGAGTAGCACCTTGCCCCGGTAGTCCTGCAGTGCTTTTTCATCGCCCGTACTTGTGGCGATCGTAAAATCATAGACGGAATGAGCTTTAGTCATAGTATTTCTTGTTCTCTTAAGTGAATTATTTAAAGCAGTGCTCTGGTGCTGGAAATTGGCGGTTGCGGACAGCTGCGCCGTAGGCAGTGATCGCCTCTTGAATACTTGATGCAGGCTCCAAGAAGTCTCTTGAGAATTTTGGTAGGCGTTGGGATATACCGATCATATCGTAAAGAACCAATACCTGAGCATCTGTATCTGGGCCTGCGCCTATTCCAATAACCGGTATTGACAGTGCCTGTGATAGATCACGCCCAAGAGAGGATGGTACGCATTCAACAACGATCAAATCGGCTCCGGCCTCTTCGAGTACCTTAGCTTCCATAATCATCTGTGCGGCCGCCTCGTCTTCTTTACCCTGGACTTTATAGCCGCCGAGTTTATGCACTGACTGCGGCGTAAGACCAACATGGCCGCAGACTGGGATGCCACGTTCAGTGAGCATATAAATGCTATCAGCAAGCCATTCACCGCCCTCTAGTTTGACCATCTGTGCTCCGGCCCGCATCAGAATGGCCGCATTATCCAATGCTTGGGTCTCGGTGGCATAGGACATAAAGGGCATATCTGTCATGAGTAGTGAGCGGCTATTGCCGCGCTTGACCGCTTCGGTATGGTAGGCCATTTCGTCAATAGTGACAGGAATTGTACTGTCTCTACCCTGAGTTACATTGCCGAGAGAATCGCCGACCAGCGTGACTTCGATGTCAGCCGCTTCGATCAACTTAGCAAAGGTATAGTCATAGGCAGTGATGGCTGCAAACTTATCGCCGGCTGTTTTCATCGCCTGCAAGCTACTAATAGTGGTGGTTTTCATGGTACCTGAGCGACCTCAATAGTCTTTAGAGTTTGCCAAGTTACGGGTTTTCTCCCCGGATCACAAGACGCAACTAACGCTAACCTGACAGCAGTCTGCTGTAGTGGGTGTGGGTTGTAGTAATGACGTCCCGTTTTTGTCTGAAGTATATATTTGACCAGAGTTGTCATAGTCGAGATCACTTTCAGCCAGATTGATCTCGGCGGTGTTTACAATGAGTAATGGCGTGTCATCGTAATGGTAAAAAAACTGCGTGTAGGCATCATTTAACTGTTGTAGGTAAGACGGCTCTATATTTCTTTCAATGGCATTGCCGCGGCGCTGAACGCGTTCATAGAGCGTCTCAGTGGGGGCCTGTAAATAGATAACTAGATCGGGCTTGGTTAGATCGCAGACAACATTGTCATAGACAGTTTGGTACAGACGATATTCGTCATCGTCCAGCGTGACCTTGGCAAATAATGGGTCCTTATCAATCAGAAAATCAGATATACGCACCGGCTGGAAAATGTCACCCTGCCGCAAGTCCTGCAGCTTACGCATTCGCTGGAACAAAAAATACAGCTGAGTAGGCAATGCATTGCTGCGAGGATCCTGATAAAAGCGCTCTAGAAACGGATTTTCTTCAGCTTTCTCTAAGAGCGTTTCATAATTGAAAGAGTGAGCCAGACGCTTGGCAAGTGTTGTTTTGCCTATGCCGATAGGACCTTCTATTGCAATATAACTGGGAATTGAGCAGCTAGATAGATCAAGGTTGCCTGCCCTTACTGTGCTCTTTTCCATATTGCGCTCCCATTTTTTGACGACTTCATGTCGCCAGTTGAAGGTGATCAAACTACAATTTTACGATACCTTGATCAGAGCAATTTGCCAAGAGGCTGAGGAGATTTTCACCGCTGGGCAGCGAAATGTTAGCACCCAAATCGACCAATGGTGCCAGCACAAAGGCTCGTTCGCACATTCTGGGGTGAGGTACAGTGAGTCGTTCAGTGTCGATCACCTGCAGATCGTACAGCAGAATATCTAGGTCTAGGGTTCTGGCGCCCCAGCGGATGGTGCGCACTCGGCCCTGAGCTCGCTCAATACCCTGCAAGCAGTCAAGTAGGCTTAAAGGGTTGAGTAGGGTGTCCAGCTTAACCGCTGCATTAATGTAGTCGGGCTGAAGACCTGGGCCAATCGCACGGGTCTTATAACGATGGGATGTGGCTACGACGGTGATATCTGGGTGCAGCGATAGACTGTCAATCGCATGGTCTAACTGCGTGGCAGGTTCTGTGCCTGCATCGTCAACCAAGTTGCTACCCAAACTGATATAAGCACATGCCATCAGCAATCTTACTCGGAGGGTGCTGTTGGTTTTGACCTTCGGCGGTTGCGGGTACGGCTTTTTTTGTTGCTTGGCTCTCCTATGGTTGCCGCCATTCTTGCGCGTTTCTCGGTGTTGGCTTCTTGGTAGGCAGTCCACCAGTCTCCAAGACCACTCAATTCTTCGCCGGCCTGTTCTCGCAATAAAACAAAATCGTAGGCCGCTCTAAAGCGCGAATGCGCCACTAGACGTTCAGCACGCTGACCGCCGCGACGGGGGAGAAGTAACTGAAGATCCCATATCTCACGCATGGGCATAGTAAAGCGCTTGGGAATGGCGGTGATCGGTATCTGCTTGGCAATAACCTCTCCCGCAGCTTTACTCAATGCATAAGATGCTGAATTACCTCGATCTCGATATTGGGCTGCCAAGTGCTGCACCGCTGGCCATAGTAATGCCGCATAAATAAAGGCTGGTGTAACGCGCTTTTCGGCACGGATACGTATATCTGTATTGGTGAAGGCTTGGCCAATGAGTCGACAAGTGAGATTGTCCCTGTCTTTCATCATGGTACCCAACTGGGGAACAATGCGTTCAAACAAGCCGTATTCATAAAGCAGCCAAAATGTCGCCAGCCCCTGGCCACTCATAAAAAGCTTGATGGTCTCGTCAAATAATCTTGGCGGCGATACATGCTCTAAATCGGCAGCTAATTTGTGCATTGGCTTGGCAGTTCTAGCGTCGATCGTAAAGCCCAATTTGGCGCAAAAGCGCACCACGCGCAGCATGCGCACCGGGTCCTCACGGAATCGAGTTGCGGGATCGCCCATAATTCGAATAACACGACTCTCAATGTCCTCGAGACCGCCGGCGAAATCATGAATACTGTTATCACTGGGATCGTAATAGAGGGCATTTATCGTCAGGTCTCGCCGGCTGGCATCATCAGTCACTGAACCAAAGACATTATCTCGGGTGAGCATGCCGCTATTAGATTGCTGTCGCAAGCCTTTACCGCTTTTGTTGCCGTTCGGCTTGGTTTCGTTGGAGCGAAAGGTCGTAACCTCAATGATCTCTCGGCTAAATTGGACGTGGACTATCTGAAATCTGCGGCCAATGATACGTGACCGCCTAAATAAGACCTTTACTTCAGCTGGCTTGGCACTGGTGGCGACATCAAAGTCTTTCGGTTTTAGCCCCAGCAGCAGGTCACGAATGGACCCGCCCACGACATAGGCTTCATGGCCGGCATCTTGCAGGACTTCGACAACCTTTCTAGCATCGCGACTAATCATATTGGCGATTAGGGCATGTTGGCCAGATTTGACGATTAGCGGTGTCCCCGCGCCTTGCTTACGGTTACTTTTGTCGAAAAACTTAGTAATTATTTCCAGCATGAAGCGAGTGCCGATAGACAGTGGATTGAGGTAAAGCAGTTTAGCAGAGGATCACAGCGAACGGGAGAACTGGATGGTATAAACCACCGCCAGAAATTAAAAGGGGACTGCCTTTAGGCAATCCCCGAAAAGGACCTTCAAGATTTGAGTCCTAGGACTTAAACTATCCAACCCTGTCGCAATCCATCCATTTTTTATTGTTTTTTATAGTTATTGTTACTCAAGACCTAGATCTTGGTATCCTTATTCTAATCAGAAATCATAGCGGCACAAGAGAAACATGACGGGTTAGCGAACTATTTTGCAACCACACAGAATTGGATATCAAGTGTTACCTATTGAAACAAAAAAACTGGCCAATCCTGTTGCGGGGGCTATTTAGCGTTTTTGCGTGAGATTCCCAGCTTACTTCGGCGTTCCCAAAGTGATTTTCGGCTTATTCCCAACTGCTTCGCTAGAGCTGTTTCACTCATATTTACCTGATTTTCCAATACAAAGCTGGTGAAGTAATCGGAAAGAGAACAGCCGACAGGGGCATTGATGACAGTCTCCATTTGAACGACACCAGCCGGGGTGATGTCCTGAGACTGATCTGGGACCTCTTCCAAACCAAGCACCTTGGGGTTAATAGGTTCGCCGGGTTCTGACAAAAGGCTGCCTCGGTAGAGCATATTTTGTAGTTCGCGAACATTGCCAGGCCAATGATAGGAAGCCATCGACTCGATTGCCTGCGCAGACAGTGTCACCTTATAGCCGAGTTCTCTTCCATACTGCTCCAAAAAATAGTCGCTTAAATGAGCGATATCCATGACTCGCTCCTGCAGTGTGGGAACTTGGATATTGACCACATTAAGCCTGTAAAAGAGGTCTTTTCGAAATTGCCCGTTCTGACTGAGTGCCGTCAGGTCCTGAGAGGATGACGCAATCAGCCGATAACGGTTTTTATGCTGTATTGCCGCGAGCGCTAATTGCTGCAGATTGGCGTCCAATTCGCAAACATTAGCCAGAAATAAAGTGCCAATGTCTTCCGTTTTTAGACGGTTCAGGTATTCAATAAGCTGGCTTTCGTTGGTCGAGGCACAGTTGATGGTCAGAAAGGGTCGCTCTGCATTGACGCTTGCGTTGTGGACCGCCTGAGCAATAATACGCTTGCCTGTTCCGCCTGCGCCCTGAATCAATATGGCTGCACTGGAGGGCGCGGCTCTGTGGATGGTGCGCAAAATGGCCAAAATATCTGGACTGCTGCCCATGAGCAGCTTATTTTCTTCGATAGCTAGATCGATTTCTTCGCTAGATTCGTTGATGACACGTTTAACTGAATTAAGTATTTCATCATAGTCAAAGGGCTTTGATATATAGTCCACAGCTCCCTGACGCATAGTCTCCACTGCAGATCTTAGGCTGGCATAACTGGTCATGATAATAACCGGAACGCAGCCGGCAGGATTTATCAGATCAGTGCCCGGACCACCGGGCAATCTAAGATCGCTGATGATAAGATCAAAACTATTAAGATTAAATGATTCGCGAGCGGCTTTGACGCTAACAGCCTCAGAAATGCTGTAATGATGACGCTCTAGCAATTTGCGCAGTGAAGAGCGGATAATATCTTCGTCTTCAACAATGAGTATGTTTTTTGAGTTAGACATCATGTTGTCGATGATAAAGGAAAACAAAGTGTCACAGTAGTCCCGCAGTCACTATTTTCTGCAGGGCTCGCAATGGCGATCTCAGCACCCATTTTCTTGACTAAATTAAATACTATCCACAGTCCCAATCCGGTTCCCTGCCCAGGCTCTTTCGACGTCACAAAAGGTTCAAAGAGCCGGCCTGCAATATTTTCTTCGACACCAGTACCTGAATCGCTAATAGTGACGCGAATTTGGGTTGGCTCAGTAATAGCTTTTACCACTACTAGGCTGTTAGTGGGTGACGCATCGCGACCATTACTGAGCAGGTTAAGTAATATCTGAATCAGCTGGTGGTAGTCGCCAAAAATAATGACCTGTTCGTCTATATCGCAGATAAACTGGACTTGTGGTTTGCTGGTGCTCAGTTTCAGTAGCTGAATCGCTTCGTTAGCGGCCTTGTACAGGCTGACTTTCTGCACTGAAGTCCCTGCCGATTGTCCGCCCCTTGAGAAATCAATCAGTGACTGGACAATCCGGTTAATACGATCGGTTTGAAGCAATATATGTTTTACCGAGTCGGCAATTTGCTCGGGTTCAGTTTCATGTTGCAGATTTTGCGCAAGACAGGCAATGCCGGTTACTGGATTGCCTATTTCGTGGGCAACGCCAGCCGCGAGACGACCGACAGATGCCAGTCTTTCATTGTCGATAGAGTTTTGCGTCAAAGCCACTGAGTCGGTTTGGTCTTCAATCAGCAGAATAATATCACTATTAGAGCCCTCGAGGGTTTGCTCCACGGACTTTTGCATACTGTACCAGCGGACATTACCCGCTAACTCTAGGCGCCTGTGGTCAACGGAATTCTCACCACTATCGAGAAATTCAGCGATAGCTGTGCGCCAGGGTTCAGCAAGGTCACTGATATAGCTGCCAGTCGCTGATTCGATGTCAATACCTGTGTAGCTGGCGATACTAGAGTTCCATTTGAGAATTTCACCGCCCTGATCGATGGATATAATACCAATCGGGAGTTTATCCAAAATCTCGCGGTGGTGGACGCGTAATTTATTCAGTTCACTGGCGATCCCCGTCAGTCGATTGCCATGAATTGCCAGCACTGATTCTATCAGGTAGATATCATCGGGCTCTTTATTGAGGCTAGGTGCCAGAGGCAGTGATTGCTCCATAACCCGTGTCGCGGCAAGAACGCCATAACGCAGATTTAAAGAGGCGTTAATATTATCTCTAAGTTGGCGCAGGGCTGCCGGTCTAATCTCGGAACGCTTAAAACTGAGGCTTTCTAGTGCCGCAGTTACTTCATCTTCGGCGGCATCACCCAGTGTTAGACGCAGACTGTCCACAAGCTGCGACACAGATTTTTGCTTGATTTCAACGCGAGCAGGGATATATACGTTGTCGGCGAGACAGATCGCCGCGAATGATCTCTGTTCAGCGTCGGTTCTTGCGTATCGGGAAAATATTACACAGAGCGTAAGATTTAAAAGCAGCGCCTGTAACGCCCAGAGACTCCAGTTTTGCATACCAATAACCAGAGGGCGATCCAGCCAGTATATCTGCCACGTCCAGTCGCCGAATAATGCAGGTATGGCGATAGTCAGCAACCAGATAGCCATACCTCCCGAAAGCCCAGCGATAAAGCCCTGACGGTTGACCGTGGGTAAATACATCACCGCCAATAGGCCGGGTGTTAATTGTGCTAGTCCACTGAAGCCAACCAGGTACAGATCTGTGATGCTGCGACCTTTAATAATGAGGCTCAGCAGAGCGCACATTAGAAGCAGGCCAATCACAATGAGCATATGCTGTTGATTAATCCAATTCGAGAGGTTTGCCTGCTGTCCCAAATTTTTGGTCGGTAATAAAACACTATTTAAGGCGACTCGCGCCACAGCAATGGTCAGGCTGCAGGTCAGTGCGACGGACAGAAGAATAATACTGGCTGCCCCTAGACTCGCTATAAAGGGTTGATTAATCGCAGCCGGCAGTGCAAACAGGTACTCCTGTAATGGCGATGAGGATTGCAGGGCAATACCACTCCAGAGCATCGGAAATACAGGAATACAGGCCAATAAAACCAGCAGCGGATATGCCCAGGCCGTCATGCTGGCTTGGCGGTCTGTGATATTTTCTGAAACTAAAATACTAAAATTAATTGGGAGAGCAAAGCTGGCAGTCAAAAAGACCGCAAATAGACTGTAGGACGATTCCATACGGTGCACTATTAGCCGTTGCCCGCTCTCAACTACCCAGATGTTCATAGCGCCAACAGTGCCAAAAACTGCCTGAATGGAGGCCCATGCCGCAAGTCCTAATGCGGGTATTATAAGTAAACCAGCGGCGGCCATAACTAAAAACACATGGCGCCCATTGGACCAAATAGAATGACGACTGAGGAGAACTACGGCAAAAACCAGCAGAGGGAGGCTGAAAAGGCTGTTATCAAAGATGAAGCTGGCCACGGATTTGATTGCCAGAAATTGGGCTAAAATGAGTGGGATAGCAATTAAAATTAGGCTAATACAGGCGGTTACGGCGACGGCTTTACCGCGGTACCTAAAGGTTAGGAAATCTACCACCGTGGCAAATCGAATAATCTGGCTGAGGCGCCGAATGGGAAAGAAAATTAGTGGTGAAAAGATAAAAATTAAGGTGAATCCTATCAGCGCTAAAATAATACTATAGCCATAACGACCCGCCATCTCGATAGTGGCCATGGCCGTTAAGACGCCACTCCCAGAAAAAAGAGCCAAGACTAAAATGAGTGGATTGCTCGGTGCCTGGCTACCTGGTGCTGCGCTGTTTGATTCGCCTGTTTTAGATAGGAATTGGGTTACTAAGACCACAAGAGCCAGAATGCAGCCTGTTGTTATGGCGAGATTAGGAATCATCGAATTGTTTGTTGCGCTGAACGATGTAGGATGCGTAAACCAGCAATGACCAAACAGCAAAAGGTCTGAACCAGCCACCGGCTGGGTCAACAGCCCACTGAGTTGCCAGAGGGAAAACAACGGCGCAAAGGAGCAATAATGTGGCCACTAGCCGATAATTGAGCATGGTCTTCTGTCAGTTCCTTCCGTTATCGATAGATTTACTGATGGTATGCAAGCTAGCAGTGTAAAGCAAACCACTTTCTGTACTAATATCCCTCAGGCGCCGAGGCTGGCATACTCGGATAAATAGCCTGTGGTTGCCAGTGAGATCTAGCCCAGTTCAATATTTCACTGACATCGAGTCTTTGTAGAACCGGCGGCGGGCGTTGCTGCAGCCAAGCTAGAGCCATCCAAAGATTGACCGATTCACGGCCAGCAACGAGAGCGGCAGCATGGTGTTGTTTGCTGAGCTTTTGTCTGTCTTGGTTTAAGGCGACCGGCAGGTGTGCATACTCTGGCTTGCGATAGCCGAGGCACTGCTGAAGGAATATTTGCCTTGGCGTGGAATCGAGGAGATCTGATCCACGCATTATATGCGTGATACCCTGAAATTCGTCATCGACCACAACGGCCAGTTGGTATGAAAACAGACCGTCTCGGCGACGCACCGTAAAGTCGCCCACCTCGCCATTCAGGTGCTGCTCAAACCGCCCCATGATCTGATCATCAAACCACTGTGTCCCGGTATTATCATCCAGACACAGGCGCAGTGTCGCATTGTCGTCCTGCAGCTGCAGATCACGGCACTGTCTATCGTAGACACCCCCAAGGCGGACAATGCGTTGGCGATTGCATTGGCAGGAGTAGACTAGGCCTTTGTTTTTGAGTTGATTGAGGGCCTCAATGTAGCTGTCCTGACGATCACTTTGATAGAGGACAGTTTTATCCCACAGCAGTCCGTGGGCTTCGAGTTGAGCCAGTATCTGGGAGGCTGCTCCGGGCATCTCACGCGGAGGGTCGATGTCCTCCATACGAAGTAACCACTGTCCGGCGTACTGTTTACTGTCTAAAAAACTTGCGACGGCACTCACCAGAGAACCGAAGTGAAGTGGCCCTGTCGGAGAGGGGGCAAAGCGACCAATACGGGTTACGACTGACATAAGTATGCCCAGCGATGCCTCAGACAAAGAATTTGCCTCAGGCATCGCTGGCGGCTGTGATTAGCCGCCGGTAATCTGTCGTTCTTTGATTTCGTCAAGAGTCTTGCAGTCGACACAGAGGTCAGCGGTAGGGCGAGCTTCCAATCTGCGGATACCAATATCGACGCCACATTGGTCACAAAAGCCGTAGTCATCTTCCTCAACGCGCAATAGGGTCTTATCAATTTTTTTTATGAGCTTGCGTTCGCGGTCACGAGTTCGAAGCTCAAGACTGAACTCTTCTTCTTGCGTCGCGCGGTCAGCGGGATCTGGAAAATTTGCCGCTTCGTCTTTCATATGCGTCACAGTGCGGTCAACTTCTTCCATCAGCTCAAGCCGCCAAGCCTTAAGAATAGCTTTAAAGTGATCGCGCTGGTCATTGCACATGTACTCTTCCCTCTTCTTTTCCACGTAGGGAGCAAGACCATGAAGAGTAAGAGATTTAGCGGCAGTCTCAGCCGTTATCTTGGGCTTCTTTGCCGTCTGTGTTTTTGCTATTGGCATGAATAAAATCCGACGTTGATTTCAAGCTAAAAATTAGACCCGCCGTTATAGTTATTTTCGAGCAATATATCAAGGAATATTTCTCTTTTGGCGACATAAAGTTACACTATCCTAATTTTTAATGGCCGCGCATCAGGGCGTTATTACATTTTTGATGGTTATCCGGTTTATCTACAGATCGTATCATTGCCTTGTGCGCGCGATTTAAGTTTCAGGAGCCTTAGCTAAAAAAAGCCTATGAAAAATAATCCCCCTTTGTTTTCTGGGACCTTTGTTAAGCGCTATAAGCGCTTTTTTGCAGATGTGGTTGACCAGCAAGGCAATACGATTACACTTCACTGCCCCAACACTGGCTCAATGAAAAATTGCTTAGTGGAGGGTTCCTGCTGTTGGTATTCAATCTCCGAAAATCCGCAACGTAAACTGGCCGGTACGCTAGAAATCGTTACCACGAGCCATGGACAATTAGCCGGTGTTAACACATCGAGACCCAACCACCTCGTGCGTGAAGCGATAGAGGCTGGCCTCGTGCCTGAGCTCCGAGGTTATCAACAGATTCGCTCAGAGGTTCTCTATGGTAACGAAAAGAGTCGCGTTGATCTGTTACTTGAGGACCCAGTGCTGGGCCGCTGCTATATCGAGGTTAAAAATGTCACGTTAGATAAGGGTAATAATTTGGCCGAGTTTCCGGACTCGGTAACGAGCAGGGGCGCAAAGCATTTACGCGAGTTAATGATCATGGTTGCCGAGGGTCATCGAGCAGTATTATTTTTTTGTGTACAATTGACTGGCGCCGAGCGAGCGGAGGTTGCGAAGAATATTGATCCCGTCTACGCCGAGACTATGGTTCAGGCCGTCGCTGCGGGGGTGCAAGTTATCGCTTGGCGGGCAGCGCTCTCCCCCGAAGAAATTATTTTAGAGCGGGCCATCAGTTGTCTTCAAGATCTGCCAGAGCCTGTTCTCTGAGGTTTATGGGCGCCGCGGGCATGGATTGGTTTGCAGCCACGTAAAACATTCGCTCTTCCCTGCGCAATACAACCGACATTAATCGATCGCCCGAGCAGGGTCCGGCAATACATTCGCCGTCATCGATTTGGAATAGTGCGCCATGGGATGAACACTGTATTAAGGTGCCTTCGAGGTCGAGAAATCTATCCGGCATCCAATTCAGGGGAATACCCAAATGGGGGCAGATGTTCCAGTAGGCATAAAGTTGGTCCTCTTGACGCACCGCAAATAGACGTCGCCCATTAATATCCAACTCAATGGCCTGTCGCTTCTCTAGGTCGTCGAGGTTGCAAAGGGGTATTTCGCGGTCAAGTATTGAGGAGTTATTCATAGATTAGTGCCTTAACGTTATGGTCGCTTTTAGCTGCTGTTCTTCATAGAGAAATAATAGCGCGATCAAAAGCATCTAGGTTTAGGGCGAGATAGGCAGCGTTGCTGTACAGGGCATTCATCGACTCCATGCCATGAGTGTAAAGTCTTATTGTTGGCGTCGACAAGTAAAAATTTTACGCTTTCGCGAACCTATTCAGGATTTTGATTCTAAGGGCGCTATCAAAGTATGGTCTAAAGCGATGGTGGGCTTTTAAGACTAGCGATATCTCGCTAGTATCCTCAGGTTATTCGCGCCATCTCCCAAGACTTTGGCACTCCGTCGAGCGACATGGTCTAGTATGGTTGACGAGACATTTAATAATTTAGGCTATACTTATCGCCTATCACCTAACAAACTCCGAGACATTATTGATGTTGACGATCCTTAGTACTGGGGCTGAATATTGACTGCGACTGATCACGATATATTAACGGGTACCACTGAGCGACATCTCGTCCCGCTTGACGGTGCATCTTCGTTACTCGTGCATGCGCAGGTGGTAGAGCCTTTGGCGGAGCTTCAGACTTTGGCGGCGAGCCAGGGGTTTGATTTGCGAGTTTGTAGTGGCTTTCGATCCTTTGACCGGCAGATGATAATTTGGAATGAAAAGGTTAAAGGAATACGTTCAACTCTGGATCATGATGGTCGATCTCTCAGCCTTGACTCACTGAATGCCTGGCAAAAAATTCAGGCGATAATGCGGTGGTCAGCACTCCCAGGTGCGTCGAGACATCATTGGGGCACGGATATGGATATCTATGATGCCGCCGCCATGCCTGAGGGCTACCAAATTCAGCTGACGCCAGATGAAGTGCAGGGGGCGGGCATTTTTTCGCCTATGCATAACTGGCTGGATAGTGCATTAATGGCGGATAATAGTGCCCTTGGCTTTTATAGGCCCTACGGCAAAGATCGCGGGGGCGTGGCCCCAGAGCGCTGGCATATTAGTTATGCGCCATTGGCTGATATCTATGCTCAGAGGCTCAGTAGCGAGGTTATTGCTCAGCAGTTGCGTGGTACCGACCTGCTGCTGCTCGATGAGGTGGTAACGCGACTCAACGAGATCGTCGAGCGCTTTGTGAGAGTCTGATCTCACTAAACTACGTAGCGGGGTTACTTAATAACCTAACTCACAGGACGGTTACACCATGAAGATAGATGACCCACTTTGGAATATTATTGTCACTGATGCTCAGGAGGCCAGCGCCCATGAGCCGGTCATGGCACCTTTTTTTCAGGCAGCGATTCTCAACCATGATAGTTTAGAGGCGGCGTTAAGTTATCATTTAGCCGAACAGCTGGGCGACCCCATAGTGCCCGTCGAACCGCTGTCAATGGTGATCGCTGAGGCATTGCGTGCCGATCCTAGTATCGGTCGCTGTATTCGTCTGGATATTGAGGCGTATTTTGAGCGGGACGCTGCCTGTGAACGCCATATCACCCCCATTCTCTTTTTTAAAGGCTTTCAGGCGCTGCAATTACAGCGTATATCGCATTGGTTGTGGCACCGTGACCGGAGGGTCCTCGCGCTATTTTTCCAAAATAGAATTTCAGAGACCTTTGCAATTGATATCCACCCTGGGGCGAAGATTGGCTCTGGCATTATGATCGATCACGGGACCGGTTTGGTGATTGGAGAGACCGCGATTATTGGCAATGATGTATCAATTTTGCACTCGGTTACCCTCGGAGGCAGTGGCTGCGTCGGCGGCGATCGTCATCCTAAGATTGGCGATGGGGTGATGATTTCAGTGGGCGCTAAGATCCTGGGAAATATTACTATCGGTGAGGGTAGCAAAGTGGGTGCTGGTAGTCTGGTCTTAGACGATGTTCCTGCGCATGTAACCGTGGCAGGTGTGCCAGCCAAGATCGTTGGCCGCCCTGATGGAGATGCACCAGCACTGGAAATGGACCAGTGCTTAGACGCCGTATAGTTGTTACTGCGGACGCAGTTAGGAATCTTAAGCCGCGCCTCGGCCGCAATATTATCTCTGTGCTGGATGATAACCGGTATGAAAAAATTATTTTCTAAGGTAGATAAACCAACGAATCTTTAACATTGCACGTGTTATTTCTTTGGCGTACTTTTCGCCGAATTTTAGGTTATCTTTTGATCAGTTTTTTATTGTATTTATGCAATTATTCTCTGCATTTCTCTATTTGCAGCTTCAGTGGATTATAATAATTTGGCACCCGCCTCGGTGATCTGGATTATGATCTGTCTCGCACTATTTGTTTCCATAATAGGCTGGGTGCTCGGTTTAGGTGTAATCTAGCAAGCTAAAGTACAAGCGAACAAGATTACAGAATATGATTTTAAAAGCCGCTATTCGCAGGAAGATGCAGCGGCACCAGGCTTTGATAAAGGTTTAACTTATTTTGAGACTGTATTTGCTTTTGAAACTGATCCTTGACTTAGGGGGTTGGTAACGCTTACCGAAGCCGGAAATGTGAAAGCTGCAAAGTATCTTGGGTTCATTTACGCTAATGGTTACCGGGTTTTTCAAGATGCTGCTGAAGCAGAAAAGTGTCTAAAAATATTGGATAAACTTTCAGAGGAGGTTGCGGTGTGAGGGGCTAATATTGAGACTTACGATGAGGGCGATATTGCATATAGTGAAGGTGATCTTCTCACGGCTTTTAAGAGTTGGAAAACGCTAGCAGACGATGGATATATTCGCGCGCATTTTTCTGTAGGTAAGATGCGTAACTAGGGTGAAGGTGCTTCGTAAGATTATACAGAGGGCGTCAAGTGGTATCGACTTGCGGTAAAGCAGGGACATGATAATGCGCAAATCGGCCTAGGAATGAGTTATCTGAAAGGTTGGGGCGTTCCGGTAGATCTGCGAATGGCCCATATGTGGCTCTGCTGGCTGCTGTTTCACACGGAAACAGCAAAGTTGGAAGTGATCTCGGTCCAACATTTAAAAATAAAGTAGCCACGCGGATGACACTTGAAGACCAGCAAAAATCCGGTGTCATGGCTAAGACGTGTTGATTTAGTGAATGCAGTAAATGAGCGAAATTTGATCTGGCTGTTCTAAATCGCGATAATTCCGAAAGATTCAGCGCCTCTGAGCCATACGATCTTAAGTCGGAGGGGACTGGTCTCAGCCATGCTATTTGAAGTGGAAGGGGAGCGAGTCTCGAACGCGCATCTTTCAGCCTGCCGAGGTATCGTCAAGCACACTAATGGGGTTCAAACATTTTGGCTCGCCAATGCAGGTTTATAGACAGATTCTAACCAGGTGTAGGATCTGTTTTTCCAATAATTTTTGCCGCTCCTCGGGAAAGCCCTGCAGGATAAAACAATTATCATCGAAGGATTGAAATCTCGCTATAGACGAAAGCTGGTCGATATCATACTCCTTGGTATGCAGGCCAATCAGGCCCTCTTGCAGCTGGCCAGACAGGTCTCTGGACTGATGCTTGAGCGCAGCCAGGCCCTCATGGAAGCTAAATAGCGGCAAGCTGGGTAGGTCGTCACTGCATAGCGCCCAATTAATCTCCAGATCGACACCTAGCTCTCCACCGAGACGCTCAAGCAACTGTTGCAGAGAATAAACCGCCATTAGGCAGACCAGTAGGTGCTGCTTGGAAGGCTGTGTTGAGCGAATATAAAAACAAATATCGCCGACTCCACCCTCGACTCGCTGCCCCCCATATAGCTCTAATGCACGTTGAGTACAGTAGTCGATTTTGTCCAATAAGCGCTCGAGATTTTCGCGATTTAGTTGGGCGTTTAGACGCTGGCGATTCTTGACTGTGGCGCAGACCAGGCTGTAGTAATAGCCGGTACTCGAATTTTCATCCGCAGAACTCGACGAAGCTAGTAATGGCTGTATTCGAGCCTCAAGTGCACTAATTTCATCAATCATAGGCTCGGCAGTACCTGGTAGCCGGCTCGTTAGGATGAGAATTCGACGGAAAAACTGTTCGGCAAACTGGTGGCATAGATAGGTGCACAGCGCGGTAAAAAGCAGCCACAGAAGCAGCCAGCTAAAAAGGACATTACGATATTGCTGATAGATAGGTTGGCTATCGACCGCCACATAAATTGTACCAATCTGAGTATCCTGTAACTCGATATCGCGACTGATGATCTCCAGAGTATCTGGCTTGTCGCCAGCGGTTTTACTCTGTGCGATTAACTGGTTGTCGTTGTCATAAACACTGGCGCTGAAGATGGCTTGATCTGCAGTTGCCCGACGCAATGCGACCTGAACACTGATTGTGTCCTCATTAAACAGGGAGCTGCGAATTAGTTCTACCAACTGGTTAACTGACAGTTCACTTTTTTCCATTACCACGTCATTCGATAGTTTGGACGTATAGCTAGATAGAAGGATAGTGCTGAGAAATCCTAGTATTAGGCAGGCAAAAAATACTGCGACAGGCAGCTTTATTGCCATCGAATATCGACGATACATTCTATGTGCCCTGAATTTAATTGCAGTTAATTTGCCTCGCATTCTATCCTATTCCCACAGCTTTTATATAATGGCGGCATAATAATCACCTTGGCTGGAATCTGTGAAAGATATTTTGTTAATAACTGTGTCAGGTCAGGATAAACCTGGCGTCACCAGTGCCGTAGCCGACGTTCTATCGCGCTACGCTGTCACCATGCTCGATATAGGCCAGGCGGTGATTCACGATCAGTTGAATCTGGGTATTCTCGTCGCAATACCGCTGAGGACCCAGACCTCTTCAGTTACCGATGAGGTGTTGGCGTGTTTAAAAACCTTAGGTATGCAGGCAAGATTTTCATCGATTTCTGAACAACGTTATCAGCGTTGGGTCGAACAGCAGGGTAAGCGGCGTCATATTGTGACCCTTTTGGCGCGTAAAATTGATGCATGCCATCTGGCTGCAGTAACCAGAGTTACTAGCGAGCAGGGTCTTAATATAGACAAAATTGTGCGCATGTCCGGCAGAATTAAGCTTGATGAGTCCGATCGCCTAGGGCGTGCATGCGTTGAATTTTCAGCCCGTGGCACACCGCATAGTGCTACTCAATTGCGCAGCTCGCTGCTTGAGTTAGCGGGTCAACAGAATATAGACATCGCCTATCAGGAAGATGACATCTACCGTCGCAATCGCAAACTGGTCGTGTTTGATATGGACTCTACCTTAATTGACGCGGAGGTGATTGACGAGCTGGCCAAGGAAGCCGGTGTTGGCAAGCAGGTTGCGGCCATCACCGAGGCAGCTATGCAGGGCGAAATCGACTTCAACGACAGCTTTGCTCAGCGGTTAGCGCTACTCGAAGGGCTGAGTGAAGACGTTTTACAGTCGGTGGCAGAACGGCTCAGGTTAAATGAAGGTGCGGAGCATCTTATTAAAAGCTTAAAACAGCTCGGTTTTAAAACCGCTATTATTTCCGGTGGTTTTACCTTTTTTGGCCGCTACTTGCAGAGTATTTTGGATGTCGACTATGTCTATGCTAATGAGTTGGATGTTGTTAATGGTTTCGTCACTGGGCGAGTGCAGGGCGAGATTATCAATGGCATGCGCAAGGCGGAGCTGCTGTGCGAAATCGCTGCAAAAGAAGGCCTGCTCCTAGAGCAGGTTATTGCTGTGGGCGATGGTGCTAATGATTTGCCAATGTTGGCGATTGCCGGACTTGGTATTGCGTTTAGGGCGAAGCCATTGGTCAGGGCATCAGCTAAACAGGCATTATCAAACGTTGGCCTAGATGGCATTCTTTACCTTTTGGGATACAGCGATAAAGATATTGCTACTCTAGGGGTTTAGAGGTAGTTGCCAATCATTAGCCATAAATTTACTGGATCACCTTGCGTAGGATTCTCTGTGAGTTCGCGTAGAGGTGCTGTGAAAGCACCTCTGTACTATGGCTAATTAAAGGTCGCGGCAGCCGCAATTGGTTCAGCTTTTCCGGGTATCAATATCCAAAACTGGCGAACATCGCCGGCACTTGGAGTATCATGTACCTTTATAATTTTCGAGACGAGACAATAATGGCCAATTACTCTACTAATGAATTTCGTTCTGGGTTAAAACTCATGTTAGACGGTGATCCGTGCTCGATTCTAGAGAATGAGTTTGTTAAACCAGGCAAGGGTCAGGCGTTTAGTCGAGTAAAGCTGCGTAACCTTAAAACTGGCCGTGTAATTGAAAAGACGTTCAAATCAGGTGAGTCTCTTGAAGGCGCTGATGTGCTGGATATGGATATGCAGTATCTCTATGAAGACGGTGAATTTTGGTATTTTATGGAGCCGGACACCTTCGAACAGCATCAGGCCTCAGAAAATGCGCTCGGCGACGCGGTTAAATGGTTGAGTGAGCAGGATATTTGCGTGGTGACACTCTATAACGGCGCACCACTGTCCGTAGTTCCGCCCATTCATGTAGAGTTGGCTATTGCCCAAACGGATCCGGGATTGCGTGGCGACACGGCACAGGGCGGCAGTAAGCCAGCTAAATTGGTAACGGGGGCTATCGTGAAGGTGCCGTTATTTTTGGAAGAAGGTGAAGTGATCAAGGTGGATACGCGGACCGGTGAGTATCAGGGGCGCGTCAAATAATTGTGAGCGATAACTGGCAGTCTGGTATGAGTAATGAGTCGCTGCAATATCGCAGTGAGTTGTTACAAAGTCTGCGCAGTTTCTTTCAGCAGCGTCGGGCGATGGAAGTAGATGTTCCCGTTTTAGCCCGCTCAACCGTCACGGATATTAACATAGAAAGCATAAATGTTAAGGTATTTGGCGATAGTGGGTACTTACAGACCTCCCCTGAATATTTCATGAAGCGGCTACTTGCCTGCGGTGTGGGTGATATTTTCTGCCTGGGAAAAGCCTTTCGAGATAGCGAGGTAGGCCGTCGGCACAATCCTGAATTTACCATGCTGGAATGGTACCGCCGTGGCTGGGACGAGCATCAGTTGATGACTGAGGTAACTGAGTTGGTTGGCGAGCTTGTTCAGCGCCACACTTCGTCTGATCTCGCCGTCAGCAAACTCAGCTACGCAGACTGTTTTATACAACACCTCGGTGTCGATCCCCATAGTGCACAACTACCAGTATTGAGGCAAATGGCGGTAGCTGCCAGCTCGGATAGTTGGGTCACAGAGACTCGGGCCAACTGTTTGGATCTGCTGTTTAGTTTGAATATCGAGCCGCAGTTACCTGGAGGCTTAGTATTTATATATGATTATCCCGCCTGCCAGTCTGCTTTAGCCCAGATACATTTAAATGATCATGGCCAAGCCGTTAGTCGGCGCTTTGAAGTATTCTTCAATGGCATGGAGCTGGCAAATGGTTACGCAGAACTGACTGACGCAAATGAGCAAAAATCCCGTTTTGAAAAAGATATCGGTCAGCGCCTTCGTGATAATAAATCGGCAGTTGCAGTGGATAATAAGTTTATTGAAGCATTGGAATCGGGTTTACCCCCCTGCGCTGGGGTGGCGCTGGGAGTAGACCGCTTACTTATGCAGCTCTTAGCTGTTGAGTCGATCGCACAGGTCATGCCCTTCAGTTGGGATCGCTGTTAGTAACGCTCTCTCTAAGAGCCCTTAAAATAATGATTCATCGCTGTAGATGGCTCATCGATATCGACCTGACCCACCACTTTAGACGGCACGCCTGCCACCACGGTATGAGCTGCTACCGATTTAAGTACCACACTAGAAGCGGCTACCATGGCGCCCTCCCCAATCTCAATATTACCAAGTATCTTGGCCCCTGGGCCGAGCAGCACGCCTTTGCGGATCTTAGGGTGACGATCACCACTGACTTTTCCCGTACCACCAAGAGTAACTGATTGCATGATGGAGACGCAGTCTTCAACAACCGCTGTTTCACCGATAACCAGGCCCGTGGCGTGATCAATCATCACACCGCAGCCTATTTGTGCCGCCGGATGTATGTCGACCGCCAACTTAACGGAAACGCGATGCTGGATTAGCAGAGCCAGTGAATGATTGCCCTGCAACCACAATTGATGGGCAACACGATAAGCCTGTAGCGCTAAAAACCCTTTAAAATACAGAAATGGCGAGCTGTATAGTTCGCAAGCGGAATCTCGATCAACCGTTGCCCGGATATCTTTTGCTACACAGTCAATAATCTCTGGGTCGGCGAAAATATTGTTCATAATGTTTCGAAGCATCGCCATGGGAACTGTGGCGCTTGCGAGTTTATTGGCTAGCTGAAAGCTCAGGGCAGAGGCCAAATTAGGGTGATCAAGAATCGTCGCCATAAGATATTCCGCCAAGACCGGCTCAGTCAGGGCCGAATCAGCGGCCTCCTTGACGATAGATTGCCACACCTGCAGGGCTAATTTCCCGTTGTCTGTATTCATAAGGTCATTTTGAGTCAGGGCGTTGCAATATGCCAGCCCGTTCTCGCGATACACCATATATCGACACTTTTTGCGCCGGCTTCTAGCAGACTCAGGGTGGCCGCTTTTGCTGTCGCGCCGGTCGTAATGACATCATCGACGAGGGCAACAGTCTGCCCCGGGATTTTTCTACGTGCATCAAATGCGCCGATCATACTGCGCAGTCGCTGTTGTTTGCCGACTAGGTGCTGAGCTTTACCGTGATGGATTCGATAGCAAACATCACTGCATAGTTGCGTATTGGGTAACTGCTGGTTCAGATATTTAGCGATATTGTAACTCTGATTGAAGCCTCTGTAAGCCAACTTTCGCCAGTGCAAAGGCACGGGTATGATGGTAGTTGGTATGCTGTTTGTATCATAGCGGGCGTAAATACTCGCGAGTAAAAGGCTTGATAGCTCTTGCAGTTCCGGCGCATGAGGATCGCTTTTTATGCGAGTGATTAGCCGGTCAACAGGGCTCATGTAGTGCAGTGCGGCGATGCATCGGGCAAACGGAGGCGGCTTTCTTTGGCACTCAGAACAGCTGATGTCTGGGCTAGTGATGCCATTGAGCATCGGCGTGCCGCAGCCAGAACATTGATTAGTTAACTGAGGCAAGGCTTCATTGCAGCCTTTACATAAGCAGTAGTTACTTTCACTTAGTCGATCTTTACACAGCACGCAATTACTGGGTAGCAGAAGGTTTAGCAGTGGCCTAATGGCCAAAGATTGGGGAGAGTGGACACTGTACATGGACACCCTCCCTCGCTTGGCCGATTTAGCTAGCTAACCTTGTGGGTAGGGTCGCTATCGTCTTCCTGTTCGTCCTCAGCACTATTGGCCGCGTTAGGGTGACCTTTGCTGAGATCATTATCATCCAAGCCGTATCCCTCGCTTAGAATGCCGCCGGGAACCTTAGGCGCGTAGTCTCTGGGCGGCTGAATGTCTTCCGCTTGGATGAGAGGCTTGCCCTCGGCATCTACAAGAGAGAGATCAGACCCTCCCGCTTTGAGGAATTGTCGACCGATCTCTGGGCTCGCGAGCCGAATGGCACTAGTGGCTAGATGCTCATGTATTTGATGATAGCTTTGGGCCATATTAGTGGTCAGCTGAGAAACCGTGACAAAGTGCTCCGTTACCTCTTGTTGGTAGCGCTTAAGTTTTTGCTCACTGTCTTTGAGCAGTTTCTCTAGGTCGCGACCTGGGGCACTGCCCTGTCTAGTTTTTCGCGCGTAGAGGTGCATTACCGCTGCGCCGCTTAAAAAGGCCGCTGCCATTAGCATCAGTGCCACAGTTAGAGTTACCAAGGTCATATCCCCATTAATTAAATGCATCCCATCGGATTCAGATGCTGCTTTCAGTCGTTTAGTCAACCGCTCACAAACATTGTAACGCAGATTTTAGTTTAGAGCCTCCGAGAGTTTTGGTTGTAACCATTTAATTTGCTAGTTAAAGTTCCCCCTCTTGATTATCAGTCTTAACCCATGCCAACCCCAAAGCAGCGCTACCTACTAGATCTAAATCGCGAAGGCTTCTTTAAAGATGACTCTCAGGCGCTTGCAGTGGACGCTTTAGAGGATTTATACGAACGCTTGGTAGTCAGGCATTGTCGGCAACCAGAAGGCTTTATAGGGGCGTTAATAAAGGTATTCGTTAGATCCTCGTTAAAGCCTGAAGCTGGGCTGTATTTTTGGGGTGGTGTGGGCCGGGGTAAAACTTATCTGATGGATAATTTTTACGAGAGCCTGCCCTTTAAGCGTAAAATGCGTGTTCACTTCCATCGTTTTATGCGGCGGGTTCACCAAGATTTGACGCTATTAGAGGGTCAGGTTAATCCGCTGCAAAAGGTGGCGGATAAAATAGCCGATGAAACCTGCATTATTTGCTTCGATGAATTCTTTGTCAGTGATATTGGCGATGCGATGATATTGGGTGTGCTCTTAGAGGCGCTTTTTGCTCGGGGCGTCTGCCTCGTCGCGACGTCCAATATTATTCCCAATGACCTTTATCTCAATGGTTTGCAGCGCCAGCGGTTTTTGCCTGCCATTGCTTTGCTCAACAAGCACTGTGAGGTCATGAATGTCGATGGTGGCACGGATCACCGATTGCGGGCCTTGGAGCAGGCCGACCTGTATCATTGGCCGCTTGATGCGGTCGCCAAGCAAGCGATTAGTGATACTTTTGAACGGTTGGTTCCTGTTGGGGGTGAAATCAAGTCAGCGGTCGATCTAGACGTGGAGGGGCGCGCTATACCGGCGATCAAAGTGGGGGAGGATATTGTGTGGTTCGAATTCTCTGCGATCTGTGAAGGCCCGCGAAGCCAAAATGACTATATTGACATAGCTCGCGAGTTTCACGGGGTGATGATCAGTAATATTCCCCCGCTAGGACATATTAATGAGGATGCGGCGAGGCGATTCATTAATCTGGTCGATGAGTTCTATGACCGCAATGTAAAACTTGCGATAACAGCCTCGGAACCCCTAAAAACGCTGTATTCTGGTGGCCGTTTGACGTTTGAGTTTAAGCGCACGGTAAGTCGAATACTGGAGATGCAGAGCCATGAATATCTGGCCCGACCCCATCGACCGTAAAAAAGTTACGCTTTACTGCACACAGCCCTTGCGTAACGGCGCCATCGTAATTACAATTCGCACCCTTTTTTGGGATCCCCCAAAGCACGGCAGGATAAGATGAAAACATACAGCGCAAAAGCAGAAACAGTAGAACGTGATTGGTTTGTAGTCGACGCCGAGGGTAAAACCTTAGGTCGTTTGGCGACTGAGGTAGCTTCACGGCTACGCGGTAAGCACAAGCCAGAATACACGCCCCATGTCGATACAGGTGATTACATTGTCATCGTTAACGCCGAGAAAATTGGTGTGACGGGCAAAAAAGCCAAAGACAAAATTTATTATTCCCACACCGGTTATCCCGGTGGCATCAAAGACATCACTTTTGAAAAACTGATTGATAAAGCACCAGAGCGTGTCCTTCAGTCGGCGGTAAAAGGTATGTTGCCACGCGGTCCGCTCGGGCGGGAAATGTTTAGAAAGCTCAAGGTTTATGCTGGTATGGATCATCCCCATGCCGCGCAGCAACCTCAGACCCTCGACCTGTAACGGAAAATACCATGGCAGATACTCAATTTTATGGCACTGGACGTCGCAAGACATCAGCTGCCCGCGTTTTCATGAAATCTGGAAACGGTAAGATCACTATTAATAATCGCGCTATTGAGGTGTACTTCGGTAGAGAAGTAGCGCGAATGATTGTTCGTCAACCGTTCGAAATAGTTGACATGGTGGAAAAGTTTGACCTCCATATTACCGTCGCAGGCGGTGGTAACTTTGGTCAGGCGGGCGCAATCCGACACGGTATCTCCCGTGCGTTGCTAAGCTATGATGAAAATTTGCGTCCAGTACTGCGAAAAGCGGGCTTTTTGACTCGCGATGCACGTCAGGTTGAGCGCAAAAAGGTTGGTCTACACAAAGCCCGTAAGCGTCCGCAGTTCTCTAAGCGTTAATCGAAGCTTTAAAAGAATAGCCTGACCCGATGGTCGGGCTTTTTTTTGTCTATTTTAATTGTTTAAGATCAACTGCTTAGCCTATCTTCTGGTAATCGCGCTATTGCGTAAAATTCCGCTTTCCTTTATCATTCAGGGCCTTTTTTACTGACGCGCGACCCCGCGTGTTTTGAATTCCATTTTTTGAGATTTAGGGAGAACGTCATGATTAGTGACGGTGTCAACCATAGTCGCCGCAAATTTTTGTTGGGTGCGACGTCTGTAGTCGGTGGTGCTGGAGTAGTAGGTGCAGCAATACCGTTTGTTTCATCTTGGCAGCCCAGTGCAAAAGCAAAAGCTGCTGGTGCGCCAGTGAAAGTGAATATTTCTAAGCTGGAAGTTGGCGCCCGAATGGTTGTCGAATGGCGTGGAAAGCCAGTGTATATAATACGCCGGACAAACGAGACTCTCGCCGCCCTCAATGGGATTGGCGAGGATGTCCTTAAAGATGTCGCCTCTGAAAGCGCGTCTCAGCCGACTTATGTCGCCGGTACCGCACGTACATTGAAGGGTAAAGAAGAGTACTTGATCCTCGTTGGTCTTTGCACACACCTTGGCTGTGCGCCGATTTATCGTCCCGACGTAGGCGCTATGGATATGGGGGGCGATGCCTGGTTAGGGGGGTTCTTCTGTCCATGTCACGGCTCCAAATTTGATTTATCCGGACGCGTTTATGCTGGTGTGCCAGCGCCGACTAACCTTGAAGTCCCGCCCCACAGTTACGAGACGGATGATGTTGTGATTATCGGTATAGATACGGAGATTGCGTAATGAGTAATGAAACCGGTTTTGCCGCATGGTTAGATTCACGTATGCCAACGCTCAAGCGCGAGTGGAACCGGCATATGGCAGAGTACTACGCGCCGAAAAACTTTAATTTCTGGTATCTCTTTGGCGTATTGTCCTTGGTGGTACTGGTTATCCAGTTGATTACTGGTATCTGGCTGCTGATGAGCTATCAGGGTTCTGCTGAGCAGGCATTCGCATCAGTTGAGTACATTATGCGAGATGTGGAGCTCGGCTGGATCATCCGCTATGCCCATTCGACGGGGGCTTCGGCTTTCTTCGTCGTGGTTTACATGCATATGTTTCGCGGTCTTATGTACGGGTCTTACAAGGCCCCGCGCGAATTGGTTTGGATCTTTGGTATGACGATCTATGTGGCGTTGATGGCAGAGGCCTTTATGGGTTACGTCCTGCCTTGGGGTCAGATGTCATATTGGGGCGCGCAAGTCATTATCAGTCTGTTCGGTGCTATTCCAGTAGTGGGCGAGGATATAGTTCAGTGGATTCGCGGTGACTATTTGATCTCGGGGATCACGCTTAATCGCTTCATGTCACTGCATGTTGTGGCTCTGCCGATTATTCTGATCGCCTTAGTAGTCATGCACATTATTGCCTTACATGACGTGGGTTCGAACAACCCAGATGGTGTCAGTATCAAGAATCACATGGATGAGAATGGTAATCCAATTGATGGTCTCCCGTTCTTTCCCTACTTTGTGATTCACGATCTTACGCCTATCGTGGTGTTTCTCTTTGTATTCTGCGCAATCCTCTTCTTCATGCCAGAGATGGGTGGCTACTTTCTCGAGTTTGCAAACTTTGAGATTGCTAACTCATTAAAGACTCCTGAGCACATCGCACCGGTTTGGTATTTCACACCTTACTATTCAATGCTTAGAGCCGTTCCGGATAAGCTCGGTGGCTTTATCACTATGGCTGCGGCCATTGCGATTCTGTTCGTGCTGCCCTGGCTAGACAGAAGTCCAGTGCGATCAATACGCTATAAAGGGATTGTCAGCCGTGCGGCGATTCTGATGTTACCAGCAGTGTTTATTATCCTCGGTTATCTGGGCGTTAAAGCACCCACACCCGAGCGGACCTTCCTAGCGCAGATTTGTACGGTGCTGTACTTTAGCTATTTTATTGGCATATACTTTTGGACGCGAATGGAGACCACTAAGCCCGAGCCTGAGCGCATTACAATGGACGGTGGAATTGGTTTCTGGAGAACCATAGCCGCCGTGCTGGTAGTTGCTTTTTTAGTTGTTCTGCCGTTGAAGGCGGTGGGCTCTGAGAGCAGCAAGGCCTGCGGTGCTATAGACTGCGACCCTTTTAAAGCGCAGCTGACTAATAATGCGTCGTTGCAAAACGGCGCTAAGTTAGCTGTTAATTTCTGCATGGGCTGTCACTCGTTTAAGTATTCGCGCTGGGAACGTGTTGCCACTGATATTGGTATACCCCACCAGCTAATGCTGGATAACATGATTTTCACCGGGCAGAAAATTGGTGGATTGATGGATATCGCCATGCCAGCTGACAAGGCCAAGGAATGGTTTGGAGCAACACCGCCTGACTTGACCCTAGTCGCTCGATCACGATCGCCAGAATGGGTGTACACCTACCTTAAAAACTTCTATGCGGACCCAACACGTCCACTGGGCGTCAATAATAAAGTTTTTAAAGATGTGGGTATGCCCCACGCACTGTTAGACCTTCAAGGGCTGCCTGAATGCGCGCCTGGCCCCGTATTAGCTGCTAACGGTGGTATTAAACGCGACCTTATGACTGGTGCGGATATTCTTGATGATCCCTGTGGTACCTTCCAGATCAATCAATTGGGTACACTGTCTGTAGAAGAATATGACAGCGCGGTTTACGATTTAGTTAACTTTTTGACCTATATCTCAGAGCCAATGGCTGAGCAGCGTAAGCATATAGGCAAGATGGTATTACTGTTCTTGCTTTTATTAATGGTATTCACCGTGCTATTGAATCGTGAATATTGGAAGGGCCTGCACTAAGCGCATTAATGGAAGCTTAGATGCGGTGCAAAGTCAGACCAGCGGTTGTCTATATGGGGCGGAATAATCCGCCGCTTTTAATTATTCTTAAAAATGTGAGGTTGTTGTGCGACGATCATCGATGACATTGTTTTCCGATCCTACCTGCCAGTATAGCCACAGAGTACGTATAGTACTTGCGGAAAAAGGCGTTACTGTTGATGTTGAAGATATAGCGCCGAACGGGGTAACCGAGGAGATTCTCGAAGCTAATCCCTATGGAACCCTTCCCACGCTAGTGGATCGTGATCTGGCTCTCTATGAGTCCAAGGTGGTTATGGAATATCTCGACGAGCGTTTTCCGCATCCGCCACTGTTGCCTGTCTATCCGGTAGCCCGTGCTCAGAGTCGGCTTTGGATTCATCGGGTTGAGCGCGACTGGTGCACCTTGATAGCCCAAATCCTGGCTAGTCCAGACAGTAAGAAAGCCGAAGCTGCCCGCAAAGAGTTTCGCGAGTCATTAATTGGTATTGCCGGTATTTTTACCGAAAAGGATTACTTTATGAGTGAGGAGTTTACGCTGGTTGACTGCTGTTTAGCACCCATGCTTTGGCGTTTGCCGCAGTTGGGGATTACTTTGCCAGATAACCGCCAGGTTAAGCCATTGCTTGACTATATGGAGCGTTTGTTTGAACGTCCTTCATTCGAAGAAAGTCTAACCGATCTCGAGCGTGAGATTCGTGACTAAGATGGTAATGGGGTCCAATCGGCCCTACCTGTTAAGGGCCTTCTATGACTGGATCGTAGACAATGATTGCACGCCATATATTGTCGTGAATGCCCATTATCCTGGGGTCGAGGTACCTCAGGATTTTGTCACCGGCGGAGAGATCGTTCTCAATATAGCGCCCCGGGCAGTGAGCAGTTTTGAAATGAATAATGAGTTTGTTCAGCTATCAACACGCTTTAGCGGTATGCCCATTGATCTATTTATTCCGGTCGGTGCGGTAACGGGTATTTATACTCAAGAAACGGGACAGGGTACGGTTTTTGAACCGGAAACTGAGGACCAGACGCCTCCACCCGAGCCTCCTCAGGGCCCCAAGCCAGTGAAGACAGAAAAGAGCAAGTCGCCATCAGAGACGGTGACTAACATCCGTTCTGCTAAGCCGAAGCCGTCATTACGAGTGGTCAAGTAGTCAACTTTTAGCGCACTCTCAAAATAAGGAATTCCCCATGTCCGAGGCTATCGCCATATTATCTGCAGCACGAACCCCTATGGCAGGCATGATGGGCAGCCTTTCCTCAGTTACAGCCACAGAGCTGGGGGCCACGGCTATTAAGTCAGCTCTGCTTAAGGCGGGTCTAGATGCCGATGGGGTTGACGAGGTAATCATGGGCTGTGTGCTGACCGCGGGAATGGGTCAGGCACCGGCACGTCAGGCGGCGCTGTCTGCAGGTATCAACCAGTCCACGCCCTGTACCACCTTAAATAAAGTGTGCGGTTCCGGCATGATGTCCGTCATGATGGCCGGAAACGCTCTGCGTTCTGGCCAGTCCAAGGCAATAGTCGCGGGTGGTATGGAAAGTATGAGCCGTGCTCCCTATTTGATTCCTCAGGGGCGTCAGGGCTACCGTTTCGGCAGCGCCGAGATGCTCGATCATATGCAGTATGACGGCCTGCAAGATGCCTACCAGAACGTGCCTATGGGCAACTTTGCCGAGACCTGTGCCACCCAGTATCAGTTTAGTCGCGACGACCAGGACGCCTACGCTATAGAATCTCTGCGCCGTGCTAATATCGCTATTGATCAGGGCCTGTTTGATGCTGAAATTGCTCCCGTTACCATTGTTGGGCGTCAAGTAGTGCCGTAATTGATACTGATGAACAGCCAGGCAAGGCGAGACCGGATAAAATTCCGCTGTTGCGTCCGGCCTTTCAAAAAGATGGCACGGTCACTGCAGCGAACGCTAGTTCTATCTCAGACGGTGCAGCGGCGATTACTCTGATGATGGTCGATGAAGCCGAGGCTCGAGGACTCAAGCCCATCGCGGTGATACAGGGCTATGATCAATCGGCACAGGAGCCAGAGTGGTTTACTACGGCGCCGATAACGGCGATCAAGAAAACGCTCGCACGCGTTGGTTGGTCTGTGGAAGACGTGGATCTTTGGGAGGTCAATGAAGCCTTTGCTGTGGTGGCTATGGCGGCCATGCGGGAGTTAGGCATTGATCACAATAAGTTAAACGTTAATGGTGGTGCTTGCGCCTTAGGTCATCCCATTGGTGCCAGCGGTTCAAGAATTATCGTCACGCTGATTCATGCGTTGCGTCAACAGGGAGCCAAAAAAGGTATCGCAAGTCTCTGTATTGGTGGTGGTGAAGCCACCGCCATGGCCATCGAGATCGTCGATTAGGCGTTTCCCCGGTCCCTAAATGTAAAGCGTCGTCGGCAGCTTTGCGCGCTTGCGACAAGCCTATCGATTTAATACTGTTTCGTGCCTCTAAGGGCACCACAGATATTAGTTTTGTCTGGGGGCACTAATCAACATATTCGAACACTTTAACGACTTTGCGTACCCCGCCACTGGCGCTGGCAATATTAGAGGCAACCTCCCCATTGGCTCTTAGAACCGTGCCCATTAGGTAGACGACACTGTCTTCGGTCGTTACTGAAATATCCGTTGCTTTAATCTGCTTTTCAAACACCAAGCCTGCTTTTATTTTACCAGTGATTAAGGCGTCATTGGTCCGCGACACAATAGACGTTTTACCACGAACCTGTAATTCGTTGTGCACCTGGCGAACGCCATGGAATGCGCGGGCGGTGTCTCCAGCTAGCGCCTTCATCTCAACATTCGGAACCTCTCCGGTTAATAGCACTAAGGCATTATAAACATTTACATTAATATGTGATCGCTTGAGATCAGGGTGTGCCTTTTTAAGATTAACACCAATGTACGTATCCATTTGTATATCATTGAAATCAGTGCCAACACTGGGGTCGGATGGATCCGGTTGGATGGGCTTGCTAGTTACTGAATTAACCAGGGTGGTGCAACCTGTGAGTAAAAATACTAAGCCTAAAGCTAGTGTTAATTGGTGCATCTATTCGCCTCCAAAAATTTGATGATCAACCAGTACGCAGATGCACTGGACTATTTGAAACTGTGCCTGGGTTGTCAGTTGCCCAGAGAACTCCGCCGTAGATATAAGAACATCATTATAGCCCACAGTGGCCGCCAACAAGATCGTCTGTCGCGGCAGAAAGTAGCAGGACAGTCATATTTTTATCAATGGCTGTCTCGATAGCTCCTATAAGGGCCTGACTATTGCCGCCGGCACTCACCACCACCAGAACGTCTGCGCTATTGCCATGAACCTGCAGCGACTGTGCAAAGTGATTTTCAGTAGAGTTACTGTCAGATAGTTTGTTCAGATTCAGAGCCACAAACCCCGGGCGATCAAGTTCGAAACCATAGGCCAAATAATCATTGAAAAGCTGTGCCACCAATGCCCCTGACTTTTCTCCGCAGCTAAAAATGGTATTGCCAGCAAGCAGAGCGGCGGCGATTTTGTGCGAAGCATCGGCAATCGGCTTAGAAAACACGTCTCCGACTATCATCGTGGTTTCTATTACGTCCTGAAAATGCTTAAAAATCTGCTGGTCCATAATATCCTAATTCACCCTAAAATATGCCTAACCCAGTTAAGCGCAAAACCGGAGTCACTACTTGAGTCAGGCTTAATAGCTACTGCATCAAACCTTGCCACAGTATCATTATTATAGTGTTGCCGTTGCATATAGGCCAGACCTGCGGCGGTGAGGCGACCGCATTTCTGTGGTGTAATAGATTCTTCGGCACTACCGAACCTCTCCGATCTGCGGAAACGAACCTCCACGAAAACCAACGTCTGTTGATCTTGCATAATCAAATCAATTTCGCCTCTGCGAGTGCGGAAATTGCGTTGTATCAGCTTTAAACCTTGGGTCTCAAGATAACTGCAGGCCAGGGCCTCAGCATCAGAGCCAGAGAGATGGGACCTGGTGTCTCTGCTGTTGGGTGTCGCTTTAAATTGTCTCCAGCTATCCATAGCGGTATCCATTGCAACTGTTCGTTAAGGTTGAATTTCACCAACCTTGCCGCGCCTAAACTGTGCCCATTTTCCCTGACGCCTGATAATACCCTCTGAAAGTGAGAGCATACCGGTTGCTCCAAATAGGGGTATAGACTGTTTATGACCTAGCTGTTCAATATTCCGATGCAACAAAAAGGCGTCGTAACCCATGGCATAGAACTGTCGGTAGACAATGTGCAGGCGCTCATCAGGTTGCAGTTCTGTCGCTTGGCTACCAGGCAATGTCCAGGGCATTGCAACAAACTCCACACCAGATAAGTCTCGATTTGGACCCGCCTGCTCAACGCCATTGTAGATGTGAGAGGTGGAATATACTGGAATATCTGAGGCATAAAGGAAATCTAATGCGGGCTTAATCTGCCGGGCCTTCACTGGATAGCCGAGCATGACGACAAGATCGACATCTTGACGACGTCTTGCAGAAAATTCTATGCGACTATTGATAAAGCGCTTCAGCTGCACACCGCGATCCTCACTCAGGTCAATCTGTAAGGGTTTTTTAAGACGCGTAGTAAAGTCGTTCACGGATGGTCCATAGGGTACGGTCGCCACAATAGTTCCGCCCTTATTTGTCCAATGCTGCCTGAAAAATTCAGTTGCACGACTACCCCAACCGCTGTCTGGCGCGATTACCACCAACTTACGCATATCATGGCGCCATGCTCGATCAGCGATCTGAATCATCTCATCTGTCGGCGACAAGCCAAACTGGAATAGATTTTCAGGCTGCTGCTGCGAAGTCTTATCGCTGCGATTTAGGCTAATGGTGGGAACAGGCAGGGCCGACTGGGCTAACAGGGCGTCTACGGCCGATTGCCGCATGGGGCCAATAACCATATCCGCGCCGTCAACAACCGCGGTATTATAAGCGCTCTCGACAGATTGCTGCGAAGTGTCGTAAATACGAAGACTAGGTAAGTCGCTGTTAGGGTCCGTAAAAAGGTCACCAAACTGATCTAGCAGTTCGTAGTAAGCCACCATAAAGCCGTCTATAAAACGGTGGCTGGGGACTTCGTACTCATTGAGTAGTGGTAACAGAAGCGCAACCTGCGAGGGGGTTTTGCCATTGCCTAGCTTTTTACTCAGCGGCAGGGGTGGCCAAAGGGCTGCCGGATGACTTTTCCAGCGCAGCCGCCAGGCCTCAAATTGTTCCCTTTTCGCGTTTTGATTTGTCTGATAATTACGCGCCAATGCTGCAAGCGAAAGCCAGCCAGCAAATGTTCTGTTTTCGTGATTAGGACTATTTTGCAGGAACGCATAGGGCTGCTGGTTAAGTTGTCGCCAGATGCTATTGTGAACTTGGAGGCGCTCCGCCTTCTCCGTGGTAAGTAGAGCAATATCCATCACTAAAATCAAACCCGACTCAACATTGCCCAATGCATAGTGAGCGGCTGACTGCAGCCTGAGGCTGCGAAGTATTGTAGGTTTAGCGAGGGCCAGGCTGAGATCTTGATAGCGTGGCTGTTTAAACCAACTCAGCGCCTCTAGCCATTGTCTCAGCATAACGTTCAATTCAGCGGCCAAGTGGCTGTACTCGACGAAAAGGTCGTCAGTCAGATTGTCTGGATTAATCAGTGACAACAACTCTGAGCTCTGCGATATCTCACCAGCGTTGGAAAATAAAATAGCCGCTTGCAGAATATTGCTATCAGATTGATCAGCTAATTGAGATTGACTGAGAATACTGATTGTTGCAGTGGTCGACGACGTATCTGTAGGATCGTCGTTAGGCGTGATGGGAAACCTGCCGTCTCCCATCGTTGCAGTTGGCGCACAGCCACTAAGAAAGGCTAAGATACACCCAGTGACAGTAATCATACATAGAGCTTTTATATTCATGAATTCAAATCAATCCGGTACGTTGTATATCGTTGCCACACCCATTGGCAATCTGGGGGATATGGTACCCCGTGCAGTCGAGACTCTCCAGAACGTGAGTGTAATAGCCTGCGAAGATACTCGCCACAGCAAAAAGCTTCTCGAATTTTCAGTATAGACACACCTTGCATCGCTTATCATGATCATACGGACAAAAAATCCAGTTACAACATACTTAAGCGACTTCGTGCAGGGGATGACGTTGCTTTAATATCTGATGCCGGAACGCCTTTAATTTCAGATCCGGGTTATCGACTGGTATCTGAGGCACGTCATCAGGGTTATCGGGTCATGCCAATACCTGGAGCCTGCGCCGTGACTGCCGCACTCTGTATTTCAGGGCTACCCACTGACAGATTTAAGTTTATTGGATTCCTCCCAGCCAAAAGTAGTCAGCGCAAGGCGACCCTAGTAAATTATAAAGCCGATATAGAAACGATTGTCTGCTATGAGGCCCCCCACCGTATCGTTGAGACCCTCAGTGATATGGTGGACGTTTTAGGGACTGATCGACCGGCGTTTATGGCACGAGAAATCAGTAAAACCTTTGAAACACATTTGCACGGTAGCCTGCAGGAACTATTAGAACAGGTAAAGGCCGATAGCAATCAGCAGCGCGGCGAGATTGTCTTAGTGATTGCCGGTGATGCGGGTCTCGAAGACTCGGTATCGGTAGGCGCAGAGAAAGTGCTGAGATTACTTTTGCAAGAACTGCCCATCACTAAAGCTGCCTCTATCGCCGCCAAAATAACCGGCGGCGACAAGAAGCAGCTTTATCAGTTGGCCCTAGCCCTGCAGGGAAAATAACTATTTGGCAGCCTGAATATCAGCAACGGTCAATGCCGTCATATTGAATATACCTCTAGATGAGACTGAGGGGATGACGATATGTGCCGGTTTGCTGAAGCCATTGATAAAGGGCCCGATCAGAAGCGCATCGGTGAGGGAGCGTATCAGGCCCATGGCAATATTTGCAGCATCCAAATTGGGCAGCACCAGCACATTGGCGCGCCCCGAGATATTGGCTTCCGCATAAACCGTATCACGCAGCTTTGGGTTCAGTGCGCTTAAGACATGCATTTCACCGTCAATCTGCAGGTCTGGATATGTCTCGCGCAGCACCTCAGCGGCTTTGCGTACCTTTCTCGCTGAAGGGTTATTTGATGTGCCAAAGTTCGAGTGAGACAGCAGGGCAACCTTGGGCTCAATACCAAAACGCTTAACCAGTTCAATACTAGCCTCAGCAATCTTGGCCAATTCCTCCGCAGTTGGGTCCAAATTCATGGCGGTATCCGCTAGGAATAATGGACCCTCAGGTAATAACAGCATCGCCACAGACGACACCAATTGAGTTTTATCTTTAGGGCCTAGCAGTTGCATAATTTCTCGAAGATGGAAATCAAAGCGACCGACTTTGCCACAAATAAGTCCGTCAGCCTCGCCACGAGCAACCATTACTGCGGCTACTGCCGTATTGTCGTCATGCATGATCTTACGTGCTGCAGCGACCGACACGCCATTGCGACCAACCAATTTGTGGTAAAAAGCCGCATACTCTTCAAATTTCTCATTGCGGTCGGGATTGAGTATCTCCACATCTTTATCTAGGTTAATTCTCAACCCAAGGCGTTCAATTTTCATTTCGATACGGTCGCGACGGCCAATTAAAATAGGCGTCGCAATCTTTTCATCGAGTACGGCCTGAATGGCTATTAAAACATCGTCGTTATCGCCTTCGGCATAGACAATTTTAGCCGGTGCTTTTTTAGCCAGTTCAATAATCGGTTGCATAAAAAGACCGGCCTGATTAACGAACTCATGTAGAGTTTGGCGATAGGCTTCTAGATCTTCGATTGGGCGAGTTGCAACACCGCTTGCCATAGCAGCTTTCACCACGGCCATAGGAACCACTTCAATTAGGCGAGGGTCGAAGGCCTTAGGAATCAGATAATCAGGGCCAAATCTAAGTTTCTCATCGGCGTAAGCCGCAGCGACCACATCAGAGGTTTCCATAGTGGCCAGATCGGCAATCGCCTTTACCGCGGCCATCTTCATTTCTTCATTGATAGTCGACGCGCCACAGTCCAGTGCCCCGCGAAAAATAAACGGAAAGCACAGAACATTATTGACCTGGTTAGGGTAATCAGAGCGCCCAGTGGCAATAATAGCGTCCGGGCGAGCCGCTATAGCTTCTTCAGGCATGATTTCTGGAATCGGATTGGACATGGCCAAAATGATCGGTTTCTCACCCATCTTTTTCAGTAGTTCGCCAGACAGCACGCCGGGCCCAGATAGCCCCATAAATAGATCGGCGCCTTCAATAGCGTCTTCAATGGTACGATCACTGGTCTCAATGGCATAGCCTTCTTTCCATGGATTCATGCCGTCTTTGCGACCCGCATAAATAACCCCAGTGCGGTCGATCATACGCACATTTTTCTTTTGTAACCCCATGCTTACCAATAGGTCGACGCACGCAATACTAGCGGCTCCAGCACCGGAAACCACAAGTTTTACATCTTCAAATTTCTTATCGACGACCCGTAGACCGTTGTAAATGGCAGCGGCTGCAACAATCGCGGTACCGTGTTGATCATCATGAAATACCGGAATTTTCATACGTTTCCGAAGTTTCTCTTCCACCATAAAACATTCGGGTGCCTTGATGTCCTCTAGGTTAATACCGCCAAATGTGGGCTCTAATGAAGCGATAATATCGACTAACTTATCGACATCAGTTTCATCAATTTCAATATCGAACACATCAATATTGGCGAACTTTTTAAACAGCACTGCCTTGCCTTCCATAACCGGCTTGGAGGCCAGAGGACCGATATTACCCAGACCTAGAACCGCCGTGCCATTAGTAATTACCGCCACTAAATTGCCCCTAGCAGTTACCGAAGCCACCTCGGTAGGGTTTTCTACAATCAGCTCGCAGGCATAAGCGACACCGGGGGAGTAGGCTAAAGACAGATCTCTTTTATTAACTAGCGGTTTAGTGGGTCTGATTTCTAGCTTCCCAGGAACCGGGTGGGTATGGTATTTGAGAGCACTCTCTTTAAATGAATCGGTCATGAACTTTTCTCTGTTAGATAAGGCGATTTCAAGGACGGAATTTTACGCTCCTAAGGGACAAATAGCTATGCGCCTAGAGTTTACTACGGCGACAACGGCCATTCGAAAAAGTACCAAAATGTCATCCGCCATAGCCCCGGACTAATAATGATTGTATAGCCCAAAATTGCTACTGGCGCTGTCGTTCCGGCCACTTCAGAAATCGCTCATTCTACGGCGAATAACACAGATATTTTCCATCTAGGTCTAATCTCGGCAATACTTGCGGTTGCTGGTAGCACTTGGGTCAACTCTGGCCAAACCCTCTAGGCAAGTTTCTATGGCTCATGTGGCGGAGTAATTAGGGGCTATCAGTATCTGGTGTTCATCAATGGGTGCAAATCTGCCATTAGCGGCTAAGCTTTGTTGGGGAGTTCACTTTACTGCGGCGTGCCGCATGCACAGTCTTCTTTAGAATCAGTGGATTGGTGGACGCTGGTTACACTGCCCCGACATATCGCCATTACCAAAGCATTCAAGTACACTCCGTCTCCCATACTGCCTGTAGTGACAGATAAAACCAGTTTAGTTGTCTGACCGAGACAGGGTACGACATGGCAAATTCAATGATAGGAGATGTATTGTGGAAGCATTTGTAGGGCAACTTAACGGTATTATTTGGAGTGATGCGCTAATTTGTCTTTGCCTGGGTGCAGGACTGTATTTTTCGATACGTACGAGGTTTTTGCAGGTGCGACATTTTGGCCACATGATAAAGCTGATGTTTGAAGGCACCAGTTCTCCGTCAGGGATCTCTTCGTTTCAGGCTTTGACTATGTCTCTCTCTGGACGGATTGGTACTGGCAACATCGCAGGTGTTGCCACCGCCATTGCGATGGGTGGGCCGGGGGCTGTTTTCTGGATGTGGATGGTTGCCTTTTTGGGCGCCTCTACCGCGTATATTGAAGCTACGTTGGCGCAGATATATAAAGAAAAAGATCAGAACGGCCTATATCGTGGTGGCCCAGCTTACTATATCGAAAAAGCTATGGGACAGAAGTGGTACGCCACATTATTCTCAGTGGCTACCATTATTGCCATGGGCTTTTGCCTCCCGGGCATTCAAGCGAACAGTATTGTGGGCGCTATGGAAAACGCCTGGAGCATACCGCCAGTAGCCACTGTCGTATTTCTCTGTGTCAGTCTCGCCCTTATCGTTTTTGGGGGTGTTAAGCGGATTGCCCGCTTCGCTCAGGTGGCCGTACCGGGCATGGCGGTGGGCTATATCCTTATTGCGCTACTAGTGATTGTCGCCAATATAGACATGGTGCCTGCCATGGTTAAACTTATTTTTAATAGCGCCTTTGGTCTAGAGGCGGGTTACGGCGCGATTATTGGTATGGCGGTGCAGTGGGGCGTTAAGCGTGGTGTTTACTCTAATGAAGCAGGGCAGGGAAGCTCACCCCATGCTGCGGCTGCGGCAGAAGTGTCGCATCCAGCTAAGCAGGGTTTGGTGCAGGCATTTTCAGTTTATATAGACACATTGCTTATCTGTACCGCAACTGCATTTATGATTCTTCTGACCGGGCTTTACAACGTACAGGGTGTTGACGGCGGCATGCTCTACATGGGACTCGCGGGTGTTGAAGCGGGCCCAGCTTATGTTCAGGCATCATTCGATACGGTTCTGCCGGGATATGGCAGTGGTATTTTGGCTATCTCATTATTGTTCTTTGCCTTTACTACGATTCTTGCCTACTACTATATTGCCGAAACCAACGTTATGTACATCAACCGAAAAATGCATCGTGCCTGGTTGGTGTTCGCTCTTAAAGTGCTTGTGTTGTCATCGGTGGTCTACGGTGGGCTGAAAACGGCCGCGGTTGCATGGGCGCTAGGTGATGTGGGTGTGGGGCTGATGGCTTGGTTAAATATTGTGGCTATTTTGATTCTGCAGCGGCCGGCATTACTGGCATTAGATGATTATGAAGCGCAGCTTAAAAAAGGCTTAGATCCAGTGTTTGATCCAATCAAGGCCGGTATTGAAAAGGCTGATTTCTGGCTGACCAAGTAGCGGGTCGAGCCTAGGGCTGGTCGCTTTGCAAAGGCCAGCCACCCAGTTCTTTCCATCGATTGACGATTTTGCAATACAACTCAGCGGTCTTAACCGTGTCATACAAGGCACTATGAGCAGCGCGATTATCGAAGGCTATGTCTGCTGCAGCGCAGGCTTTGGCTAAAACTGTCTGTCCATAGGTCAAGCCCGCTAAGCTTGCCGTATCAAAACATGAAAAGGGATGAAAAGGGCTGCGCTTGATCTGGTTACGACCAATGGCTGCATTGACAAAGCCAAGATCAAAATGGGCATTGTGCGCCACCATGATTGCGCGAGTGCACCCAGAGTCTGAGACTTCGCGGCGAATGGGCTGAAATAATTCACGTAGAGCCTCACCTTCGTCTTCCATCATACGATTCGGGTCGTAGAGGTCGATGCCAGTAAACTCTAAAGCCGCCTGATCGATATTTAATCCAGGGAATGGCTCGATATTTTTACTTAAGCTCTCTTTAATCTGAATGTTACCGCGAAAATCCATCTCTAAGATAACCACCGCAATTTCAAGTAGCGCATCTTTGCGGGAGTCAAAACCCCCTGTTTCAACGTCGACAACGACCGGTAAAAAACCACGAAACCTTGTGGCCATTTTTGAGGGCGAAAGAAGTTCTTCAGGCATTTCCATTAAAGGCTCAATTTCCAATTTAGGGTGGTACCCGCAGCAAGGGGAATTAACTGCGAATTATCAAAGGCAACTGCCATCGGCAGCTGCCAAGGCTCACGCTTGAGTAGGATAGAGTGACTACTATAAGGGAGGCTGTAAAAATCAGGTCCATTCTTGCTGGCAAATACCTCGAGTTTGTCGAGTGCGCCGGCCTGGTCAAACACTTCAGCATATAGTTCAATCGCCGCATGATGGCTGAAGCAGCCGGCACAGCCGCAGGCACTCTCTTTTCTACCCTGTATATGAGGGGCCGAATCGGTACCCAAAAAGAATTTTTTATTGCCGCTAGTGGCAGCCGCGATTAAAGCTTGCTGATGGATATCACGCTTTAGAATCGGCAGGCAAAACAGATGCGGACGAATACCGCCCACCAGCATGTGGTTACGGTTATACAGAAGGTGCTGTGGCGTGATCGTGGCGGCGATGTTGTCGCCGCCACTGAGCACAAAATCGACAGCCTGTTGAGTGGTTATGTGCTCGAAAATAATGTTAAGCCGGGGGTAATGCTGCACCAAACTGCGCAGATGACGTTCTATAAACACCGCTTCGCGATCAAAGATATCTGTGTCATCGGACGTTACTTCGCCGTGTAATTGGAGCACCATGCCCACCTCTTGCATGGTCTCCAGAACCTCATGCAGCTTATTCAGATCAGTGACCCCTGAGTCCGAATTGGTAGTGGCGCCAGCGGGATAATACTTACAGCCATAAATAAAACCACATTCCTTGGCAGCGCGAATTTCGTCTGGGGAGGTATTGTCAGTTAAATAGAGAACCATCAGCGGCTGCCAATTTGAATTCTTAGGACGCTGGGCTAGGATACGTTCTCTATAGGCTGCTGCCCGCGCAACTGTCGTGGTAGGAGGCGTCAGATTGGGCATAATAATGCCACGACCAAATCCGCGCGCTGCAGCGGGCACGGTGGTCTTGAGCGCCTCATCATCGCGCAGATGCAGATGCCAGTCATCAGGTTGGATAATGCTAAGTTGGTCCATTAAAATCTGTCCTTGGTCGAGAATTTAATGCTACCGGAAACGGTGCCGTCATACGAGTATTAGTCGAAAAATATGGACGCATAAGGTGATCTGTATTCATTATAGGCCCCAGCATGCCTGCAAGGCGCGTCGTCTGGGCTCCCTAAGCTTGAGTGTATCTTTGCCGGTGACAGATTTGCCCGCATGCTAGTGCCCTTCTCGAAGCGCTATACAGCGGCTCTGAAGTTCATTACGGCTCGAACAAAGCGCAGGAGTCTGAGAGATTAGCTAATGAAGCCTATCGGGAATCTGAGTCCTAAGCGAATACTGGCCACAACTAATACTAAATTTATTCCTGTTAGGGTAAAATCCGCGCCTGTGTTAACCCAGCAAAGGACTTTGTAACGTGTCATCAGTCAAAAAAGTAGTTTTAGCTTATTCGGGCGGCTTAGATACCTCGGTCATTGTTAAATGGCTGCAGGAAGAATATCACTGCGAAGTGGTTACCTTTACCGCTGATATTGGTCAGGGCGAGGAAGTTGCCCCGGCTCGCGCCAAGGCCGAAGCGCTGGGCGTTAAAGAGATATATATTGATGATTTGCGTGAGGAGTACGCTCGGGACTTTGTCTTTCCTATGTTTCGCGCCAATACTATTTATGAGGGCGAGTATCTGTTGGGGACATCCATTGCCCGCCCACTGATTGCCAAGCGTCTTATTGAAATAGCCAATGAGACAGGTGCCGACACTATTTCTCATGGTGCCACGGGCAAGGGTAATGATCAGGTACGTTTTGAACTGGGTGCCTATGCGCTCAAGCCAGGCATTAAAGTGATTGCGCCATGGCGCGAGTGGGATCTGAATTCAAGAGACAAATTAATGGAATACTGCGAAACGCACAGTATTCCGGTGGAGATGAAGCGGGGTACAAAATCACCCTTCTCTATGGATGCCAACCTCCTGCATATCTCCTATGAAGGTGGCAATTTGGAGGATCCTTGGTCAGAAGCTGAAGATGACATGTGGCGTTGGACAGTGTCACCAGAAGAAGCACCCGACAAAGCAACCTACATGAATATCCGCTACTTGAAGGGAGATATTGTGGCTATTGATGGAGAAGCAATGAGCGCAGCGACTGTCATCGAATACTTAAACGAAGTCGCCGGTGCCAATGGCGTGGGGCGCTTGGATATTGTGGAAAACCGCTATGTCGGCATGAAGTCTCGCGGCTGTTATGAAACGCCAGCAGGCACTGTAATGATGAAAGCGCATCGGGCGATTGAGTCGATAACACTGGATCGTGAAGTGGCGCATATGAAAGATGAGCTGATGCCTAAATATGCCAAGCTGATTTATAATGGCTACTGGTGGGCGCCTGAGCGCATCATGTTGCAAACTGCCATTGACCAGACTCAAGACGTGGTCAACGGTGAAGTGCGCATTAAGCTTTATAAGGGCAATGTCATTGTGGTGGGCCGCAAGTCAGATACTGATAGTCTGTTTGATTCCAATATTGCTACCTTTGATGATGATGGCGGTGCCTACAACCAGGCCGATGCCGAAGGCTTTATTAAGTTGAATGCACTGCGGTTGCGTATTGCGGCAAATCGCGGGCGCGAACTGTGAGTCAGTAATTGTTGATCGGCCTACTGCACCGACGTTTAAAGAAAGGCTCCCTAAATGTTAGGGGGCCTTTTTTATGTTTATCATAGGGTGCAGATCAGTCTTCAGGGATCAACTGAGATCAATTATTTAGTCTCTACTAGCATCTTAATTCGACTACACTATTGCAATGAAAACGACCTTAAAAGATATTCAACAGGCCCATGCACGGATAGCGCCATACATCCATCGAACTCCGATACTAGAGAGTCGTGCGCTGAATAAAATTATTGGTTGCGAGCTAGTATTTAAAGCGGAAAACTTTCAAAAGATTGGTGCCTTCAAAGCTCGTGGTGGCTGTAATGCCATTTTCGCAATGAGCGATGCGAGTCTGCAAAAAGGTGTAGTCACTCACTCATCGGGTAACCATGGCGCGGCACTTGCCTGGGCGGCGGGGTTGCGAGGTTCTCCTTGCAGCGTCGTCATGCCCAATAATGCCCCGCAAGCTAAAAAAGATGCGGTGATTAGTTATGGGGCAACGGTGGTCTACTGCGAACCGACCATGACAGCTCGTGAAGCGACGGTGGCGAGTCTGATGGACAAACATAATGCCCGCCTTATTCATCCCTATGACGACGACTTAATTATTGCCGGTCAGGGTACCGCCGCCCTGGAAACCTTGTCTCAGATTCCACAGCCTATCGATATTCTCATGGCACCGGTGGGTGGTGGCGGTTTGCTGGGTGGCTCTGCACTGGTGGTAAAGCAATCTTCAGGGTTCGACACGATACAGGTCATAGGCGCTGAGCCAGAGATGGCTAATGATGCTTGGCAGGGCTTCAAGTCGGGTGTCAGAGTGGCGCTCCGAATACTATCGCTGATGGGCTGCGTGCCACTGTAGGTGTGCGTAATTTTTTGGCTATTACCGTACATGTTGATGATATATTACTGTGTTCTGAAGCGCGTATCGTTGAGGCAATGCGTTTGATATGGACCAGACTTAAGGTGATTGTTGAACCCTCCTGTGCTGTGCCGCTTGCCGCTATTATGGACCAACCCGAGCAGTTTCAGGGAAAACGCGTGGCTATTATTTTGAGTGGTGGCAATGTGGATTTGGACGCGCTGCCCTGGTGATCAACTAAAGAATAAAAAGTCCGCGTAATTACCGTGCTAGCATGACGCTTACATCCGACGGTAAATAATGACTATGATTAAATCAGACTATCCACGCTTCCATCTGGCCTTTCCTGTCACCGATCTTGAAGCCGCACGCAGCTTTTACACCGGTATCCTTGGCTGTGCCACCGGCCGAGAATCCGACAGCTGGATTGACTTTGATTTCTTTGGCCATCAACTTGTGGCGCATTTAGTGTCGCCTGAGGATCACCCATCGGTGGCAACTAATTTAGTCGATGGTCATGCTGTGCCCGCCTCACATTTTGGTGTCATTATGGATTGGGATCAGTATGAGCGAGTCGTCGAAATGATGACGGTCAATGGTATTGAATTTGTGGTCGAACCCTACGTGCGGTTCGAAGGCCGCAAGGGTGAGCAGGCAACGTTATTTGTCCGCGACCCGAGTAATAATCATTTAGAGTTTAAGACGTTTCGCAATATTGAGATGCTGTTTGTTAAGGATTTGGAAACCTACTGAGATAGTTATCCGGTAAATTTGCGCATTATCCCGCGGCTTAAAGAAGCCATCTTATCTCTCTTTGACAATCCCGAGACATTGGCCCTGGGTGTTTCCTCGCCGTAGTGGCTAGTGCGTGAGTAATCGATATGGACATCAACGAATATCGGTTGCCCCTGAGCGGCAGTCTCGAGTGTGCGACGCAGAGCGGTTTCGATTTCATTATTGTGCTCTATTCTAATATAGGCACAGTCTATCGCATCCGCAAAAGCTCCCCAATTCACATCACCGTAGTTTCGGTTTCTGCTGTTACCAGTGGCCATGGGATGGTTCTTGGCAGCTGAGTAGGAGCCATCATTAAAGATACAGTAAACCGTGCCGAGCTTTTCGCGGACAGCCAAGAGCGCCTCCATCCCAGTGACTGTCATGGCAGCTTCGCCGACTATGCCAACCACCTGCCTGTTTGGATTGACGAGTTTGGCGGCGTTGACTGCGGGCACGCAGTAGCCCAGCGTGTTAAGGTTAGTGGCTGAGATAAATCCTCGGGGGCTATTTATAGCCATTAGCTCTGCAGCAAGAAAGCTGTCTTGACCCGCCTCGGCAACCAAAATAGCATCGTCGTCAAGCGCCTCGCTCAGGTAGTCAAAAAATACCGCTGGGTTTACCTGACCTCTGCTGTTGTGTGCGTACCAGTCATCTTTTAATGCGGCTTTATCACTTGCGATACGGTTGATCAACGATGAGTTGAGTCTCGCATTTGGCTGCTGCTCCTGCAATTGCAAGAGCAGCGCAGTGATGAGCGCTTTGACATTGCCGCAGAGTGCAATATTATTGGGAAATTCTGTATTAACTGTGATTGCGTCATGATCAATATGAATCAATTTTTCGGGCCAAATAACGCTATCACTGGCTATGCTCATATCATTAAAGCTTGTGCCTATAGCTAGAACGCAGTCGCAGTCGGCGAAGGCATTTTGCGCACTGGGCACTGCGCCGGGGCCAAAGATCATTCCTGCATGCAGTGGGTGTTGATTAGGGAAACTACTGAGACCCTGCATGGTAGTTGTAACTGGCGCTGCGATTGCTTCAGCCAGAGCAATCAGTTCAGCCTGTGCATCTACAGCACCCCAACCGACGAATATGCCTGGATTTTTTGCTTTGAGTAATTGCTCAATGGCGGCACCAATAAGGCTTATATTTTTGGTGGTGAGATCCTTATAGGTGGGCGCTCCGTAGAGCGGCAATGGTTCTTTGATGGCAGACACCGTTCGCTGTAGATCGAGCGATATTTCTACAAATACTGGTCCCTGCGGGGCGCTGATGGCCCTATTGTAGGCTTCAAACAATGTCTCGATGAGCCGCTGATGTTCATTGATTTTGAATGCGGCTTTGGTTAGTGGCGCAAGCACGGCCTGGTGATCTATGGCTGCCTCTAGATCCAAGGCTGGTGCCCCTGCAATAATTAATAGTGGGCTGCCGGCCAATAATGCTTGAGCTATGCCGCTGATTGCCTGCGTGACGCCAGTGTCTGAGGCAATCAGCATAGTGCCGACCTGATCTGGATGCGCACGACTGACAGCATCGGCCATAAAGGCGGCGCTCATATCGTGTTTGACTATGTGAGTGGAAACAGTTTTGGACTGACTGAGTTGATCGTAAATTACGGCATTCTTTGTGCCGACTGTAGCAAAGGTATGTTCTATTCCTAGCTGCTCCAGAGCGTAACAAACTAACTGGGCTCCGGTTTTACTCATTAAGTTTCTTTTCCCTTTGTATTGGCGTCCTTGCAGTAGCTTTCAATATGACATTAATTGACGGATTTTCTGCTCAAGAAATATGGCCAGTAGTCCTGATGCGCTTAGCCCCTTTTACCGGGGCACTCTTCTGCGCATCACCGCGACGTTTTGCCGCGGCATCAATGCTATTTTTAATGGCGATTAAAAAGCCGGTCACCAAAAATGCGCCAGGAGGTAGTATAGCGATTAAAAAACTGTAGTTCTCACCAAAGGGCCTCAGCACCCATGTTGAGGCGCTAGCACCGAAGAGTAGATGCATATCGGCAAACAATGTTCCCTGTCCGAGTAGCTCTCGGATTCCGCCCAGAGCCACCAAAACTGCTAGAAAGCCTAGGCCCATCATAAGCCCATCGAGCGCGGCAAGGCCGACTTTGTTTTTACTGGCGAAGGCCTCTGCACGGCCGAGAATGGCACAGTTAGTGACAATCAATGGAATAAAGATACCCAGTATCTGATATAGCTCATAGGTAAAGGCTTTCATGAGTAATTCGGCGCAGGTAACAAAAGCGGCGATAATAACAACGAATGCGGGCAGTCTCACGGCGTCGCTAACATGACGGCGTATCAGAGATACGATCGTATTGGAACCAATTAACACTGCCATTGTGGCGATACCGAGGCCAAGAGCATTGACCACAGAGCCGGTGACGGCCAGCAGTGGGCAGAGGCCTAGCAGCTGTACTAACGCCGGATTATTGGTCCAGAGTCCATTTTTCACAACGTCTGCTACGGTAACCTCACTCATTGGGTGGTAATCTCATTTTGGGCCTGCTGGTTGGCAAGAGCGGCTTCTGCGAGCAACCGCTCGCTGTCGCTATTAAAATATTCCAATGTTTTAGCAATTTGATGGACTACGGCTCTCGGAGTAATCGTCGCGCCGGTAAACTGATCATAAACGCCACCATTCTTTTTTACATCCCAGCCGACTCGCTCGGGCTTGACTAGTGACTTGCCGTTAAAATCGAGAATCCAATTGCTCTTTTTAAGATCCACTTTATCTGACTAGCCGGGTGTTTCACGGTGCTTGGTCACACGAACTCCAGCGATGGTACCGTCGAAATTTATGCCAATAATCATTGCGATATCACCGCTGTAGCCATCCCTTGTTAAGGTAGGAATAATAGCCGCTACCGGCAGGCCATCTTGTCGCGCAATGTGTATATTGCCGCCTTTTTTCAGCCCTAGGCTGTCCCAAAACTGTTCTGGGATTGGCTGTACATCCATTAGCAAGTCATTATTATGACGTTCGATGGGAATGATCTCCAGCAGTTTTCGCTGTGCTGCTTCACGCTCGGACTCGGCTATTCTGTCTCGCGTTAGTGCGTCTGTGGAGGCTAACACAATGGCTGTGATCAACGCGAAGATGGCCAGTAATATCGCATTAAACCGGATCGACTGTAAGATCATTAGTCTTCCTCTTTTTCGGTAGCTCTACGGCGATCTGTATGGCCATAGGTTCGGGGCAGCGTGTAGTTGTCAATAAAGGGTGCGGCGAAGTTAGCCAATAGTATGGCAAAGGCTACAGCGTCTGGGTAGTTGCCCCAGGCGCGGATCAAATAGACCAGCACCCCTATCAGAGCGCCATAGATTAGCCGACCGCGGTTGCTGACCGCGGACGAAACAGGATCGGTGAGAATAAAGAATGCACCCATCATGGTTGCGCCGCTAAATAGATGCATCAGTGGTGAGCCTGGGCTGTTTGAGCTGCCTCCATCCCAAAAGATTAATGACATAAGAGTCATGGCTCCGAGCATCGCCACAGGGCCATGCCAGGTAAATATTCGCGCGGCGATCAGGCCAATTCCGCCAACCAGAAAGCCGAGATTCACCCATTCCCATCCAACGCCCGCGAACATGCCCTGACTAAATAGTGGATTGTTCTGATAGATCTGCTCGACAACTAGACCACTGCTATGCTTAAACAAGTCGAGGGGTGTGGCGCCGGTAACGCCATCGGCGGGGCTGTAGCCAGAAAAGACAATACTTAATGATTCTGCTAGACCGGGGTGGCTGACGCCCTCTGGCAATAATGCCAGAGGCGTCACCCATATCGTCATTGGAATGGGGAATGAAATTAGGAGGACAACATAGCCAACCATCGCAGGATTGAATGGGTTGTAGCCAAGACCGCCATAAAGGTGTTTGGCGATAACAATGGAAAACATACTGCCAATAACTACAACCCACCAGGGCGCTAGGGGCGGCAGTGCTAGGCCTAATAGCACCGCAGTCAATGCCGCGCTGTAGTCGCCCAGATAAAAAGCCACCGGGCGCTTGCGTAGCTTGATAATAGTCGCTTCGCAAGCCAAGGCAGTCACTACCGCCAAAATAACATTAATCAAGCTTCCCCAGCCAAAGTTGATGCTGAGGGCTATCAGACCAGGTACGGTCGCCCAGATCACCAGTTGCATTACTCTGGAGGTATTCTGAGCGGCGTGAGCATGAGGTGAGGTGATCTGTTTAAACGCCATTACTTCACCTGCTCTTCGTTTAGCTCTTTATGCTGTTCCAGATGTTCCTCAAGGCGTCTCTGAGCCTGGTCAAGCTTTTGCTGAGCGCCTTCCAAGGCGGCATCAAGAGTATTCTTTTGCTCCTGCGTCAGGCTAGCATCCGCTTCAGCCAGTTTTTCTGCGGCCATTTGCACGCGCATTTCGGCGCCGGCTATGGAGCGTTCAAATTTGGCCTGCTGCTGTTCTGGGCTGACCTGCTTCGAGACCGCGCGGGCCTGAGCTGCAGCGATTATGTCTGCTGCTGAACTAGAGGCAGGCGCAGCACTACCATTGCTGGCATCCACCGGGGCGGTTTTTTTGCCTGCGCTAGCTTTAGCTTTTTCCGAGGCTTCGCGGCGAGCGATACGTTTGGCTTCTTTTTCTTGCTCGGCCAACTCCATGCGTTGTTTACGAAATTCGAAGCGCGATCGGGCATGATCGGAGACGACTTTTTCTTGACGCACTTTGACGATATCCCCCTTACTGTGCCGATAGTGCTGGACCAGAGGGATATTGCTGGGGCAAACATAGGAGCAGGCACCACATTCGATGCAGTCAAACAGATTGTGTGCTTCTAGGCGATCATGGTCATTGGCTTGGGCATACCAATACAGTTGCTGTGGCAAAAGGGATGCTGGACAGGCTTCGGCGCAGAGGCCACAGCGAATACAGGGCTGGGCAGGTTCGTCATCGGGAATCTCCGAATAACTGGGTGCTAGTATACAATTGGTGGTTTTCACAATTGGCACATTAGCGCTCGACAGCGAAAATCCCATCATGGGTCCACCCATGATCAGGCGGCTGCAGGCATCGCTATTAAACTCGTTATGTTCGAGTAAATGCCTAACAGGGGTACCTATCAGCGTTTCATAGTTCCGATTCATACCGCAGGCATCACCAGTAACTGTGGTCACTCGCGATATTAAGGGCTCTCCATTTACCACGGCGCGCTTGACCGCATAGGTGGTACCAATGTTAACGCACACCATACCTGCGTCGGCGGGTAGTGTTGCACTAGGCAACTCTTGGCCCGTGAGAATATAAATTAATTGCTTCTCGCCGCCAGAGGGATATTTAGTGGGGAAGCTTACAACGGAGATCCCCGTATCTGCCACATGGGGCTTCAATGCTTCAATGGCTTCCGGTTTGTTATCCTCGATACCGATCAGGATCTTACTCGGATTGCCTAGGATACGACTGAGTATGTGGATTCCTTCAACGATTTCGGCGCTGCGCTCGCGAATTGCCGAGTCGTCTGCGGTGATATAGGGCTCGCATTCGGTCGCGTTGATAATCAGTGTGTTGATCGGGCGTCGAGATCCGGGATTTAGTTTTATAGCGGAGGGGAAACCTGCGCCACCCATGCCTGCAATACCCGCCTCGGAGATAATCTGCAGCAGTGCCTCGGGGCTAGCATTCTCGTAATCAGTCAAAGGGTCGTGGTCAATCCACAGATCTTGGCCATCAGTCGTGATTTCGATGCAGGGACCAGACATGCCAGATGAATGGGCAATGGGTCTGTCTTCAATAGCACTAATAGTGCCTGAAGTCGGTGCGTGCATGGGCACCGAAACGGCACCCACAGCCTCGGCTATCTTTTGCCCTTTAAGCACTATCTGGCCAATTGTTACGCAGGGTTTCGCCGGCGCGCCAATGTGCTGGCTTAGTTGCACCAGTAACTTCTCAGGAATCGGTAAGTGCCCAATCGGCATTGTTACCGATTGATGTTTATTTTCAGGGGGATGAACGCCCCCCGGAGTAACCCAGGTCTTAGTCACAGGCTAGCCTCCTGAGGTGTCCTGTCAGTGGCAATCAGATCCGCCACTTTTAGAGGGGCAGGCCAATGCCATTGTTTTATTCCGTCTTCTATGGGCAACATGTCGATACAGTCTACGGGACAGGGCTCTACGCAGAGGTCACAGCCGGTACATTCGCTCATAATCACGGTGTGCATTAATTTTGCCGCACCTAAAATCGCATCCACAGGGCAGGCCTGAATACATTTCGTACAGCCGATACACTCATCTTCACGGATATACGCAACAGTTTTAACATCGGCCTCTTCGCCATGCTCAGCATCCAGTTCTGGTGCGGGAACATCAAGGAGGCTGGCAATAGCATTGATGGTAGCCTGGCCGCCAGGAGGGCACTTATTGATCTCTCCGCCTTTGCCTATGGATTCGGCGTAGGGTCTGCAACCGGGGTGTCCACATTGGCCACATTGCGTCTGAGGCAGCAGCGCATCGATCTGCTCAACGATAGGATCGCCTTGAACTTTAAATTTTTCCGCGGCATAACCCAGCAGTGCACCAAACAGAAGGCCGAGTCCGACCATTGCAATTAGAGCTGCGAGCATGGGTTGCTGTGCAATAGTTTCTATCATTTACACTAGCCCACTAAAGCCCATAAAGGCCAATGACATTAAACCAGCTGTTATCATAGCGATTGCGGCACCCTGAAACGGGATAGGAATGTCGGCCGCAGCCAGACGCTCGCGCATGGCTGAGAAAAAGATTAATACCAGCGAGAAGCCGGCACCAGCACCAAAGCCATAAAGTGACGATTGCATAAAGTTAAGATCTTTAGAGGCATTTTGTAATGCCACACCCAGAACTGCGCAATTAGTGGTAATCAGCGGTAAAAATACGCCGAGTACCCGATACAGCAGTGGGCTAGTTTTTTCTATGAACATTTTGGTGAACTGAACTACTGCAGCAATGACTAGAATAAAAGCGATGGTGCGCAGATAGATCAAACCCAGTGGCATCAGCACCATGACGTCAACAATGTAGCTAGCCATAGCGGTTAATGTCAGCACGAAGGTGGTAGCAGCAGACATGCCAATGGCTGATTCGAGCTTGTTCGAAACGCCCATAAAAGGACAGAGCCCTAGGAACTGAACCAGAACGTAATTATTGATCAGAATAGAGCTGACTAGGATAATGGCAAATTCTTGCATTGTCTGTCCGATGGCCCTTTGTTGATACAGTTGGAGGGATGCTTCGCCCAAAAAACTTGAATAATATTCAAGACAATAATATTACGCCTTTTTGCGCTGAAATAGCAAATAAATTTCATTCATTATCCAGTTTTTATGCGCTTATCGCCAGTATCTGGTTGGAACCTACTTGCATCGTTGGCAATCGCACTCGCAGGCTAACCCCTGACAGAATATCGCCGATATAAGGTGCTTCACCGAATACCAGATATATTAAGTTCACCTCAGTTAATCATTATGCTCAGGCTTTAAATTGTGGTTACTGTCACGTTTTTAGTAGGGGACAACGAAGCACCGTACAAAACCCCCTATTGCGTAACCGATGATGCGTGCACCTGTGCAGCCTAGATCAGGTGACTCGCTGTCCTGGTTGGGCGCCACTATCCGGCTGCAGCAGATAGATTCCCTCTTTGTCCGCCGCGGCTAATACCATTCCCTCAGACATTCCGAAGCGCATTTTGCGCGGTGCCAAGTTGGCTACCATAACCGTCAGTCGACCCTCAAGATCCGCTGGATTATATGAGGACTTTATGCCTGAGAACACATTGCGGATTTCACCACCAATATCCAGTGTCAGTTGCAGTAATTTCTCTGCTCCCTCGACGTGGTTGGCTTTGACGATTCGCGCAACCCGCAAATCAACCTTCATAAATTCATCAAAGTTAATCTCGGCAGCGATAGGCTCATCTGCCAGCGCGCCTTCGAGGGGCGCGGCAGTTGCTTGAAATGCCTCTTCTTTACTCGCCTCCACCATGGCATCGACCCTGTCTTTTTCGATACGCTGCATTAGCGGCTTAAACGTATTGATTTTATGGCCTAGCAATGGCTCGGTAACGGAAGCCCAAGATAGACTGTCATTCAGAAATTCTTCTCCAGCTACGCTCATTGACGGAAGCACTGGCTTAAGATACGTGAGTAATACCCGAAATAGGTTAATACCTAACGAACAGATATCCTGCACTTCCTGCTTTTTAGTCGCATCTTTATTAAGCTTCCAAGGCTCTTTCGCGGCGATGTATTCATTGGCGGCATCGGCCTGAGACATAATTTCTCGGATGGCTTTACTGTAATCGCGATTTTCATAGTATTCAGCAATCTTGTCAGCTGCGCCACTGACCTGAGCCCAAAGCGCGGGATTCTCGATGCTGCTAGACAGTATGCCGTCATTGCCATTGGCGACAAATTTCGCACAGCGACTGGCGATATTGATCACCTTGCCGACCAGATCGCTATTGACCTTTTGTTGAAAGTCTTCCAAATTAAGATCAATATCCTCCACTGAACTGGACAGTTTAGAGGCGTAGTAATAACGCAGGTACTCGGGATCCAGATGATCTAAATAGCAGCGTGCATTAATAAAGGTACCGCGAGATTTAGACATTTTCTTGCCATTAACGGTAACAAAGCCATGCACACAGATTTTCGTCGGCGTGCGGAACTGAGCGCTCTTTAACATGGCTGGCCAGAACAGCGCATGGAAGTTAACAATATCTTTACCGATAAAGTGGTGCAACTCTGTATCGCTGTCTTCATTCCAATAATGATCAAAATCATGCCTTCGCGGTCGCACAGATTTTTAAAGGTAGCTATATAGCCAATTGGCGCGTCGAGCCAGACATAAAAAAACTTGCCCGGTGCATTGGGAATCTCAAAACCAAAGTAGGGTGCGTCGCGGCTGATATCCCATTCTTGCAGACCACTGTCCAACCATTCGGCAAGCTTGTTGGCCACCTCAGGCTGCACGACGCCACTGCGGGTCCATTCCTGCAGGAACTGGGTAAATTCGGGCAGCTTAAAGAAATAATGTGTCGATGCCTTCTCTACGGGAGTGGCCCCAGAAACCGCCGATACTGGATTAATCAGATCCGTTGCCGCATAGGTCGCACCGCAGGACTCACAATTATCACCATATTGATCGTCTGCATGACATTTAGGGCACGTACCTTTGATGTAACGGTCGGCTAAAAAGAGATTTTTCTCAGGATCAAAGGCCTGCGTGATCTCACGGGTGGCGATATGACCGTTGTCATTCAGTCGATTGTAAATCAGTTCAGAGAAAGCACGATTTTCGTCCGAGTGGGTAGTATGGTAATTATCCACACTAATCAGGAAATCTTTAAAGTCGGCTTCGTGAATCGCGCGCATATCGGCAATATGCTGCTCCGAGCTAATGCCCTTTTCATCAGCCTTCAACATAATCGCAGTTCCATGAGCATCATCGGCAGAAAGGTAGTAACATTCATTGCCGCGCATTCTCTGGAAGCGCACCCAGACATCGGTTTGGGTGTATTCCAAAATATGACCGAGATGCAACGCCGCATTGGCGTAGGGAAGGGCGTTAGTGACTAGGATCTGTCGTTTTTTGACCATGAGTTAAATTCTTTATTTTAGCGGCTTTTTGTGGCCTGCAACTATAGCGATTTTGCGGCAAGTTTTCATGTGCTATCTCGTTAGCTACGGGGTTTTATAATGGCCTATTAGGTCAAAACTGTATTGATTGGAGTATTTTTGTGTTGGATCAGGTGAAATATATAGTGGCCGTTGCCTCGGGCAAGGGCGGAGTTGGAAAATCTACAACAGCAGTCAACCTCGCGCTGGCCATGCAAGCCGAGGGAAAAAAAGTAGGCTTATTAGATGCCGACATCTATGGCCCCAGTATCGCCATGATGCTGGGTGTAGAGGAAGGAACAAGACCTGAAGCCGCCGATGAAAAGCATTTTGCCCCTATCATTGCGCACGGCCTAGCAACGATGTCTATGGCCTATCTGGTCACAGAGCAGACACCAATGGCATGGCGTGGGCCGATGGCCTCCGGTGCATTACTGCAGTTATTACAGCAAACTCGATGGGGCGAACTCGATGTTTTAGTGGTCGATATGCCGCCGGGCACCGGGGATATTCAATTAACGCTAGCGCAAAAAGCGGCGATTGCCGGCGCTGTGATTGTTACTACCCCTCAGGATATTGCGTTATTGGATGCCAAAAAAGGTATCGAGATGTTCCTTAAAGTGGATATCCCTGTGCTGGGTATAGTCGAAAATATGGCCGTGCATATTTGTAGTGCATGTGGCCACGCCGAGCCTATTTTTGGCGACGGTGGCGGTATCAAAGTTGCCGACCAATACAGCACTCAGTTGCTTGGAAGCTTGCCACTGGATCGTTCTATTCGTATCAATGGCGATCGGGGTTTACCTTCGGTTGTCGCAGAGTCTGATGGTGAGATTGCCCAGTCCTACCAAAAAATTGCCCGGGCGGTCATCACCAGCTTGGAGGCCACGGACAATACCGCGGGGCCAGAGATTGTATTCCAATAAGCGCCGATCGCCGAAAAGTCGGTATCATACCGCCCAAATTTTACCCCTATTGAGTTGGAGTTGTTTTAAATGAGCATTAAATCTGATAATTGGATTCGCCGCATGGCAGATCAGCACCAAATGATTTCGCCGTTTGAGTCGGAGCAGGTACGTTACTCTGGGGATGAACGGGTGATTTCGTACGGTACGTCAAGTTATGGCTATGATGTTCGCTGTGCCAATGAGTTTAAGGTATTCACGAACGTCCACTCGAAGACAGTGGACCCCAAGAATTTTGATGATGACTCGTTTGTCGATATGGTGGGTGACTCCTGTATTATTCCGCCCAACTCTTTTGCCTTAGCTCGAACGGTCGAGTGGTTTCGTATTCCTCGCTCCGTACTGACCATATGCTTAGGTAAGTCGACCTATGCTCGGTGCGGCATAATTGTTAACGTCACGCCGCTTGAGCCTGAGTGGGAGGGTCATGTAACGTTGGAATTTTCTAACACGACTAATCTTCCGGCAAAGATCTATGCCAATGAAGGTGTTGCTCAGATGTTATTTTTTGAATCCGATGAAGTCTGCGCCACGTCCTATGCAGACCGCGGCGGCAAGTATCAGGGTCAGACCGGCGTGACCCTGCCAAAAGCTTAGTTGTAGGCAGGTTCAATGTTAGCTGTAACCGGCTTCATGTTCCTACAAAGTTGTACCTTATGGCCGTAATAAGGCTTCTTGAAGTGCCAGAGTCTGCTCCTGAATGCGCTGAGTATTGGCTGGGCCAGCCCGCAACAGTTGCTTTTGCAGGGGCAGTAATCCCTCCAAATTTGGATCGGTAAACTTGTAGGCTACCGACTCGCGCTTTAACTGAATTGGCTCAACGATGATCGGAGTGGCTAATATATTGTCCAATGCCTGTAAAATAATGCCATCCATCTGACGAGGCTGATACCCCATCTCTGCAAATGCACTTTCCAATAATGGCCGCGTAAAGTGGAACATCTGCGCCAGTGATTGCATGTTTAATGAAGCGATAACCTCCACTGCGGTGTCATAGCGCTCATAATTTCCGGCATTCAGCCAAATAATCCCACCCTCAGTATGAGTGGCGAAACTGCCTTCCGGCGCAGTGAGGGGCAATACCTTATGGAGTGTGAGGCCGCGGGCGAGACCGTCAACATAGCTGGCCGAGCGCCGAACAAGGTCGTCGCTGCTAAGCCATTTTTCCAATTCAGCTGCATGCTTCATCACCAGCATGCGATCACGGATAAACCCATCGCTATTATCGATCGATGGCAGCTTAGTCACAGCTGTTACTGGTGCCGATGGATCCGGTGTCAATATCGTGTCTGCTGGAGGTGCGATGAACGCCTCGGGCACTGGTGCTACCAAATTGACCGGTTCAGCAACGGGCTGGGGTAAAGAAATATATTCGGGCCCATAATCGGTGGCGACCTGTGACTGATAGATCACACCGCCAATGACGGCGAAGGCCGCCAAAGTCCCTAGGGCCAGAATAAACTTACTTGTACCGGCTTTATTGCGAGGATTAGGCATAACTATTACTCGGTAACAATCTTTAGTGGTGCGACTGGTTTGTTGTTGATTTCCCCGTCTATAAGATCCATAAAATAACTTTCGCCATCTTCAATCCGCATTAACTTAACAATCATATAGTGCCAGTCAGCTGCAAACCAAATGGTTGTTTGACGTTTTTCACCCGCTGCGACACGCTGCATCTTTACTGTGTTTAGTGGTCCAAGCGCCGTCTCTAATACTTCTGACCCAACGATTTCGTAGGTGTATTGTTTCAGCTTTTTCCTTGAAATAACAGGGTACGAGAAAATCGCTGCACCCGCCTGAAGATCGCGGCGCAATTGCAGTTTATGAGTGGTAATGTCGAGTGTGCCGACGATAATTGGGATCTCGCTAGATTGCCCTTTTTTAGTGTAGCGCAACAGTGCATTCGGCCAGTCAAAGAGTTGATTTTCTTCACGCGCGACCCCCATTATGGATTGCTTTCGGCTATATTGTTGGGGAATTATCTGATGATCTTCCGAGAGGCTAAATAAAGCTTCCTCATCGATTTTACCAAGGACATTGCGTGCCGCGAAGGTTTCTCGATACTGGCCTGGAGATAGTTCCTCTATAAGATTTGTGGCCTTGATCTTCAGGCCATTGAATTCAGCGCTGTAGTTGGCACTGTAGGTTGCTAGGGGCGAGGCGCTCCCCTGTATAGGAATATTAAGTGCCAGAAGACATGCGATAATGAGCATGATTGGGTTTCGAAACATCATATGATTACTCTAGATTTTTTATTCGTAACGCTTGCACTATAGAGTAACAAATACCCTTATAGTTCGGTAGCGCCGCTAAAAAAAATTCCCGCTTCAGGGAGTGCCGTGCCATCAAGGTATGCGACTCCGGCGATCATCTGTAGCCGGCCTATACAAAACCACTGCACAGCGGTGGGGTAAATCACATGCTCCAAGGTCAATACTCGGGCAGAGAGTGCCGCTGAGTCATCGCTTGTCTCTATTTGCGTGCGAGCCTGCAGAACCGGGGGGCCGCCATCAAGTTCGGCGGTCACAAAGTGGACGGTAGCTCCGGCATCTGCGTCACCGGCTTCAATCGCTCGCTGGTGCGTATTGAGGCCGGGGTAGGCGGGTAGCAATGATGGGTGAATGTTGATCAGCCTGCCTAAAAACTGGTTGACAAAAAAACTGGTGAGTATGCGCATAAAGCCCGCGAGTACCACTAAGTCTGGCTGATAGCTTTCGATAATCTGCGCAAGGCTTTTATCGAACTCTTCTCTGGAGTCAAAGGCGCGATGGTCGATGGCGATGTTGGGGATGTTGGCCGCTGTAGCTCGAGCCAATCCATACACACCAGATTTATTACTGATAACTGCGACAATCTCGGCATTTAAGAGCCCAGCGTCGCAGGCGTCGATTAAAGACTGTAGATTAGAGCCACTGCCAGAGATCAGCACGACTAATCGTGCTTTTTGTCCCGCTTTCAGCATTAGGCCGTTAGTCATTAAATCAGCCCACGCAACTGAACCTGTTCTTCGCTGAGTTGAGATGCTTCTATCGTACCCAATACAAACGCATCTTCGCCGTTGGCGGCTAGAAAATCCAGTGCAGTTTGTACCGACTCAGGAGGCACACAGATAACCATACCCACACCACAATTCAAGGTGCGATGCATTTCCTGTTCGTCAATATTACCTCCACTTTGTAACCAGTCAAAAACGGCAGGCCTTTTCCAGGCCTTAGTATCGATGACTGCCTTGGTACTATCGGGCAGCACTCTCGGAATATTTTCCAGTAAACCACCACCAGTAATATGCGCCAGAGCATGAACCGGAGTCTGAGCAATTAGCCCAAGTAGTGTCTTCACATAGATTTTGGTAGGCGCCATCAGTAAATCGATCAATGGTTCGCCATCTAGCATGGTGGTAGTGGGATCGACACCTGTCACCTCCAGGACCTTGCGGATTAGTGAATAGCCGTTGGAATGGGGGCCGCTGGAAGCTAAACCAATAAGCGTATCACCGGTGGCAACTTTGCTACCATCAATTAACTCTGACTTTTCTGCGATACCCACGCAGAAGCCAGCGAGATCGTAGTCACTACCTTCATACATGCCTGGCATCTCTGCGGTCTCACCACCTACCAACGAGCAGCCTGATAGCTCACACCCGTCGGCAATACCATTGACGACTGCGGCGGCTGTTTCAATATCAAGTTTGCCTGTAGCGTAATAGTCAAGGAAGAAAAGCGGCTCTGCACCGCAGACAATCAAATCATTGACACACATGGCGACCAGATCGATGCCAACCCTGTCATGTCTGCCGTAATCTATGGCCAGACGCAGTTTAGTGCCAACGCCATCAGTACCTGAGACCATAACGGGTTCTCGATAACCGGTAGGCAGTTCAAACAGCGCGCCAAATCCTCCCAGTCCAGCCATAACTTCTGGACGACGAGTTCTTTTTGCGGCCCCCTTAATTTTTTCAATTAGGGCATTACCCGCGTCGATATCAACGCCAGCATCTTTGTAGCTCAATGATTGAGTTTTTTCGGTCATGGTCACGCATCCTCTGTGGAGAGGGTATTTTAGAGACAGTCAGTCAAAGTTTCATTAAGCACTGGTACAATGTTGCAAATTAAATGGGAGAAAAGGCGGTGAAAAGGCTATTTATCGTGATTCTGACTTGTTTTAGTCTGCATTCCTTGGCCGAAGAGGTTTCTGGACTCTACAGTGGCTTGGTTCCGGTGGCTGACCAAAGTGCAGAATCTCGTCAAATCGGTATTCGAGATGCGCTAGAACAGGTGCTCATTAAGTTGACGGGCAACAGCAATATTATATGGGCATCGGGTTTACAGTCCTTTTTAGCGAACCCTGATCGCTATGTTTCGAGTATTGGTTTTAGTCGCTTACCTGATGTTGCCTTGGGTCTTGAGTCCGACGCTGAATTGGGTTTGGGACTGGCAGTGGGCTTTGCTCGCCAAGCGATCGATCAAATCATACGTCAGGCTCAGTTGCCGATATTGCCGTCCAATCGGCCGCGGCTATTGGTTTGGATTATTCGGGACGATACTGACAAAGGTAGAGGCTTTATTAATGAACACTCACCCAGTGGAATCGATGAGGGTTCATCGGCTTTAGATCGCTTTGATCAAGCCATGCAGGTTCGGGGTATTCCCTATGTGCTGCCCGCCTATGATCTTAAGGATCAGCTCTCACTTTCGGTGAATGAGGCCTGGAGCCTTAATGCCGATTTAATTGATAATGCCTCTAAGCGCTATGAGACAGACGGCTGGCTGGCCTTACGTTTTTATGTCACCTCTTCCGGGGAGGTTCGGGGAACCTGGTTGTCCCAGATAGGTGGTAACCGAAAGTTAAGAAATTTTCATGCGGCCAGCGGTCAGCCCTTTATGTCTGAGGCAGTTGATGAGTTAGTTGATAATCTTGCCCAGTCTTTCACCTATATCCCGCAAGTAAACCCTGATGACTTAGTGGTCCAAGTAGATGGTGTTGTATCATTTGAGGACTATACTGCCGTCTTGGCTCAGTTCAATAAATTGGAGTTGGTCGAGTCGCTAAAGGTCTCCGCTGTCGATGGTCCAGAGATGACCTTGAGCGTTACCGTTGAAGGTGATGTGGATTTATTACAATCGGCACTGGTACGCAGTGGTAAGTTCCAAAATGAAAGTCTGCAAGATAGTCTGTATGCAGGAAAGTTACGCTTTAATTGGGTAGGTAAGTGAATAATTCTAAACAACTCAGTCTGGCTATTGCGCTGGACGATCAGGCCACTTTCGATAATTTTTATGCGCCTAATGGCACCCCACAGCACATGGCGACTTTTCTGCTAAAAGATGAGGGCCGCAAATTCGCCTATTTATTTGGTGGCAGTGGTTCCGGTGTGTCTCACTTACTTCAGGCTGTTTGTCAGCAGACAGCGCTGGGCCGAAATGCGGGTGCGGTGTATCTGCCGTTAGAAGAGTTGCAAGATTATCCGCCCGAAGAGGTATTAGAGGGATTGGACAGTGCACCTTTAGTGTGCCTCGACGATTTACATTTGGTAGCCTATCAAGCGCATTGGCAGGAGCCCTTATTTAATCTATTTAATCGCTGCCGTGAGGCTAGCACGCGCTTAATCGTCGGGGCTCATCTAGCACCTGACGAGCTCGATGTTGGCCTGGCAGATCTATCTTCCCGCTTAAAGTCAGGCGTGACCTTGCAAATGGTTGAATATAAAGACGCAGATCGTAGACGCCTCTTGCAGTATCGAGCCAATAGTCGCGGTCTGTATCTGTCTGATGACGTCGCCTTATTTATGCTGCATAGGCTGCCGAGAGAGATAAAGTTGCTGATGGCAGCACTTGAGGTTTTGGACAGTGCGTCACTGCAGGAACAGAGGCGCCTGACCATGCCTTTTGTAAAGTCGATTCTGTCTCTTTAGAGCGGACAGTTGTCACAGTAAAGATAGAGTCCTTTGGGATCGTTTAGGCTATCCAATACATGCAATGGTTTCAAGATTCTCTCCGCCTGCTTTCGTAAAGAGGTGGGCAGCAAACCCTGGACGCCTAACCCCGCCATAGAGGCGCGGACATTACTGTTCAATTGAGTAACTAGCTGCTCATAGAGGTTCATTGGCTTGCGGCGGTAGTCAACTTCGTAGTCGCTAATTTTGGCCAGTTTTGCGGCGACAAGAATCGCCTCATTCAAATCACCCAACTGGTCGACCAAACCGAGCTCTAAAGCCCTCTCGCCAGTCCACACTCGGCCCTGCGCTATTTCATGGACAGCCGCGGGAGTTGTACCTCTAGCATCGGCGATTAGGGTAATAAAGCGCGCATAAATATTATCGACACCCGCCTGGAAAATCATTTTAGTTTGGGCGGTCATGGGCCTGTCTAGTTGCATCATGCCGGAGATATCTGTAGTGCCGACACCGTCTGAGTAAATACCGATCGCAGCTAGCGATTCCTCGACTGTGGGTATAACGCCAAACACGCCGATGGAGCCCGTCAAGGTGGTAGACATGGCCAGTACATGATCCGCTTCAGCAGCAATCCAATAGCCTCCAGAGGCAGCATAGCTGCCCATAGATACCACTACCGGAATTCCTTGGTTCTGAGTAGCCGAAATAGCATCACGAATAATATCAGAAGCGAATGCGCTGCCCCCACCGCTATCAATACGCAGCACCACGGCTTTAACGCTATCGTCATCTCGCAGATCCGCAAAAATTCCCGCTAAGGTGTCACCGCCAATAGACCCTTCAGGCTGTTCACCATCAAGTATGGTGCCCTTGGCTACCACTAGGGCAATTTTAGATTCATTAGTGGTTGAACCTGATGCGAGTCGGCTATTGTTGAGGTAGGCTCTCATGTTGATACTGTTAAATTTCCCGTCGGTACCCGGCATCACCTGATTAAGATAGGTAACTATTTGGCTGCGTGTGGCTATTCGATCGACCAGTGCTTCCTGCTCGGCTAGGGCAGCGGTGTCGCCCTCAGCCGCAGTAATTTTAAGATGCAGGTTGTTGGCAAAGTCATCAATCATACCTTTGGGTAACTGGCGCAAATTTTCTATCTGAGAAGTATAGAATTGCCATAGTGAGTCTATTAACTCCTGCGTTTCCTCTTTAGCTTCCGCCGACATGCTGTTGCCGACAAAGGGCTCAATGGCACTCTTATATTTGCCGACGCGAAATATATGCATATTGATTTTGAGTTTATCGAGAGCGTCTTTAAAGTAACTGTTGTGGGCACCGAACCCAGTTATCATGACGCCGCCGAAGGGGTTGATAATAATTTCATCAGCATGTGCCGCGAGAAAATATTGTTGTTGATTAAAGTTGTCGCCCACTGCAATCATGGGTTTGCCGCTTTCCTTAAAGCGCGAAAGCGCCGCGCCAATCTCCTGAAGTTTACTGATGCCACCGCCGGACATGTAGTCCGTATCCAATAGCAGGTGAGTTATTCGTCTGTCATAACGCGCCCTATCTAAAGCTTCGATTATATCGCGCACCAAGGTCTCATTGTCCCCCGAATTAGTCGGGGCCATAAGTTGCCCAACGGGATCTATATAGCTTTTTTGGTCGACAAGTACGCCGCTGGGGGCAAGATACAGGGCGCCTTGTTCTGGAATGGACTGAATGCCGTCAGCAAACATTCCGGCGATAACAAAGCCAAAAAATACCACAAACAATAAACTTAATAGCGCACGAATTCCGGAGGCAATCCGACCGATGAATCGAAAGAAGCGCCGAATAATACCTGGTTGATGTTCAGTCATAGGAATGTCCTTTTCTGTTAGTGCCTTAAAGATTGTTTACCTGTCTAATACGCGCATACATCATGGACGCACAAAACAGGATAACCGACAGCGCTAGCTCTACAATATCTAAGAGAGGAGGTTCACTAACGCTGACATTTTGTATGCCGTTATAGAAATAGAGCAATATCACAAAGCCCATCCATATAAGCGTGCGCAAGCTATCGTTGAGCATGCCTGGAATAAAAAGCCCCAGAGGTAATAGGCTAATAACATAAATTATCCAGGGGGCGTCTTGCAGCCAAAGGTGTAGGGTCAAAGTTACCAGTAGCAGTACGTAGCTTGCTCGAGTCAGGAATCTGCTAATGGAAAGTTTCAGTGCAATGGTCAAAATTGTAGATCCTATATTATGTATGGCTATTATCGGTTAGATTAAGTGAGTCTAGTAGCCAGCTCGGCAATGCGTTTACCCTGGGCCTGACAGAGTCGAATTTCATCATCACTGAGCCTGTCGCCTTCAACATGAGTTGCACCATACGGCGTGCCACCGGTTTTGGTTGCGGTCAGAGACGCCTCTGAATAAGGGATACCCGCAACGAGCATGCCGTGATGCAGAAGTGGTAGCATCATACTTAGTAGGGTAGATTCTTGGCCACCATGGAGACTGGATGTCGAGCTAAAAACCCCTGCGGGTTTATCAATTAATGCACCATTCATCCAAAGACCTGCTGTGCCATCAATAAAGTATTTGAGTGGCGCAGCCATATTGCCAAATCTGGTGGGGCTGCCCAATAATAAACCGGAGCAATCAGCTAAATCCTGCTGACTACAATAAATATCACCCTGATCAGGAATGTCGGACTCACTGACTTCGCAAACGGTGGAAATCGCAGGCACCGTGCGCAGACGAGCTTCCATGCCAGCACTCTCAACGCCGAGCGCAATTTGATCAGCGAGCATTTTCACGTGCCCATTGCGGCTGTAATACAGGACAAGAACATAAGGATCAGACATCTACAGTAACTCCAATACGTTTTCTGGGGGGCGGCCCAACACGGCCTTATCGCCCACCACCACTATCGGGCGCTCAATTAACTTCGGGTATTTAACCATGGCATCCAGTAATTGTGCGTCAGTAACCCCGGGCTCGCCTAAGTCTTTGTCTTTAAACTCTTTCTCTGATCGGCGTACCAGATCAGCGACTCCCAGATTCAGTTTTTGCAGCAAGCCTGTTAAAGCCAGTTTATCTAATGGTGTTTCCAGATACAGCACAATGTCAGGGTTCAGGCCTTTTGACTGCAATATTTCCAGAGTTTGCCGTGATTTTGAACAGCGGGGATTATGGTAAATAGTGGCCATGGACTATCCTGTTACGTAACGGGCTTAGAATCGGTTATTGTAAGGCCAAAACGAATTAAACCAAACATGGATAAGGTGCTCTATGCGGTCTGTTGTCACAAAAGTAAACGAATACGCAGCCATGCTATGGCATTTTCTAAGCTACATGGTGTTTCGGTTTAATCGCGATGGCTGTCGCCAGAGTGCCGCGGCACTCACTTATATGAGTCTCTTTGCCATAGTGCCTATGCTGACTCTGATGTACAGCATGTTCTCATTAATACCCGCCTTTCAAGATGCGGGCTCGCAGGTCGAAAGTTGGATATTCTCGAAGGTGCTGCCCAGTAGTGGACAAGAGATCGCTGGGTATCTCAGGGAGTTTTCCTCTCAGGCACGCAAGTTGAGTTCGGTTGGTGCAGTTATTTTGATGATCACCTCCTATTTAATGCTCGCCAATATAGAAAAAACATTCAACCATATCTGGGGTACTGATGGCGGTCGCCGAGGTCTCAGTGGGTTCTTATTGTACTGGGCTATTTTAAGCCTTGGGCCATTATTGCTGGCGGCGGGGGTGGTGATGAAAACATATCTCCTGTCGTTTAGTTTGATGGTTGATGAGGTTGATGCACTGGGAATCGGGCAGTATCTGTTTGCTTATCTGCCTTGGCTACTGACCTGGATGGCTTTAACTCTTCTATTTATTGCGGTACCAAATTGTAAGGTTAGAGTGCGGCATGCCTTTATTGGGGGGCTCGTCACCACTATTTTGTTTGAAAGTGCCAAGGCTCTGTTTGGCGTATTAGTGGCCTATTCTAGCTACACCAGTGTTTACGGCGCGTTTGCTGTTATCCCATTATTTTTGATTTGGATATACCTGCTTTGGGTGCTTATTTTGATTGGTGCTGAGTTGGTGCGCAGCTTAGAAACCTTTCGATATGAGGGGCATGGCAATAAAATGACCGATTTGTTAGCCACTGTCATGGTGCTCTGGCATTGTCGGAAGCTTCAGCAGCAGGGTAGTACCCTGTCTGATCGGTATATTGTCAATGTCGGCTTGGATGCAGAACACTGGAAGCGGCTGCGCAATAGTCTGTTGCATCAGTCAATACTCGAAAAAACGGCACTTGGCCACTACGTGCTGATTCGAGATCTGGCTTCCGTTACCTTGAGCGATGTGGCCGGTTGGCTGGGTGACAATCTCTTGAGCTCCCCGCTGCAGGGAACGGAGAAACTGCTCTCTTCGCATCCTTGGCATATAAACTACGAACTACTTATTACAAAAACCCGTACTACCTTAGAGAATAATTTTTCGGTGACGGTTGAAGCGTTGTTTAATGCAGAAAAAATGAGAATTCCAGGGTGAGATATATGATTAAAAAATTGGTACTAACAAGTCTTTTGCTAATGGGGTGTGCACAGGACCCTCACCGGGTGAGCTATCCATTACTTGGGGGCGACAGTATTACATTTGGTACCTCGACCAAGCTAACGGTTATTAATTACTGGGCAGTCTGGTGCGGGCCCTGCCGCAAAGAGATCCCAGAGTTTAATCAATTCGCCAAAGAGCATGCCGACCAAGTGGTCGTATTGGCGGTTAATTTTGATGGCTCAGAGGGAGACGCCCTAAGAGCTGAAATCGAAAAGTTAGGCATTGATTTCCCTAGTCTGCTGGCGGATCCGCGTGACATTTGGGGGCTTGAACCGGTTAATGTGCTGCCGGAAACTCTGGTGATTGGCACCGACGGTAAATTGCTGCAGCGAATGATCGGTCCTCAAACTGCAGAGATATTGGAAGCTCTGCTTTAGAGAAATGCCCCTAGCTCACCGCAAATGGGGTATGGGATAAAGTTGTCCTGAGCATTACACTACACATAATAACAAAACGCCAAAGCAGCTTATTTAATGAGGGGTATCAATGAAAGATTTACGTCAGTTTTATATCAATGGTCAGTGGGTTGACCCAGTCCAGACTAACGATCTCCATGTGGAAAATCCCGCTAATGAAGAGATGATTGCAACTATCTCGTTGGGTGCTGCTGCCGATGTCGAAGCTGCGGTTGCCTCAGCCAAGGCGGCGTTTACGCTGTATTCTCAAATTAGTGTCGACGAGCGTGTTGCGTTGATGGAGAAGCTACTGCAGATTTACATGTCACGTGTCGATGAAATGGCAGCTGCGATCTCCATGGAAATGGGTGCGCCTATTTCTTTTGCCACTGCAGCTCAGGCTGACTGTGGGCGAGGGCATATCGCTACGGCAATAGAGGCGTTAAAGGTGTTTGAGTTTGAGCGTCAGGTACTTAATACATGTATTGTCAAAGAGCCTATTGGTGTCTGTGGTTTTATTACTCCCTGGAACTGGCCGATAAACCAGATTACCTGCAAGGTCGCGCCGGCACTGGCCACGGGTTGCACTATGGTGCTTAAGCCCAGCGAAATTGCCCCTATCTCCGGCCACCTATTTAGTGAAATGGTCCATGAGGCGGGCTTCCCTGCAGGTGTTTACAATATGGTCAATGGCGACGGCCCCGATGTAGGTGCCGTAATTTCTAGCCACCCTGATATTGATATGGTGTCATTTACCGGCTCAACGCGTGCTGGTATTTTGGTGGCTAAAGCGGCGGCGGAAACGGTTAAGCGAGTGACCCAAGAACTGGGTGGCAAGTCCCCCAATATCATCTTTGAGGATGCCGACCTAGAAGTTGCCGTACGTTCGGGGGTGACTAATATGATGGGCAATACGGGTCAATCCTGCAATGCCCCCTCGCGTATGTTGGTGCAGGCGTCGGTATATGATCGGGCCGTACAGATTGCCAAGCAGGCAGCTGAAAAGATTAAGGTGGCACAGCCTACTGAAAGAGGGTTGGCATCTGGGTCCACTATCTAGCCGAGTCCAGTTTGACAAAGTTCAGGGCCTGATCAAAGTCGGTATAGAAGAGGGCGCAGAGCTAGTCGCCGGCGGTTTGGGCAAGCCGGAGGGATTAGAGACAGGCTATTTTGTTAAGCCGACCGTATTTGCTGGCGCCAATAATCAGATGATGATTGCGCGGGAAGAGATCTTCGGCCCGGTGCTGACCATGATTCCCTTTGAGACGGAAGAAGACGCGATTGCCATTGCCAATGATACGCCCTATGGATTAGCTGCCTATTTAAGCACGGGCGATGATGAGCGCGCTAAGCGCGTCGCAGGAAAGCTGCGTGCCGGTATGGTTAGCCTAAATAGTGCATCGCAAAACTATACAGCGCCCTTTGGCGGCTATAAGCAATCGGGTAATGGCCGTGAATGGGGTGAGTTTGGCTTTGATGACTTCTTGGAACTTAAAGGCATTTCTAGATAAAGATCAGATTTCCGCCGATCGTTATACAGGCGCCTCTCAGCATTGAGGGGCCCCGCACTAATAGCCCTAGGACTAAAAAAAACAGTAATGCTAAATCTTTGCTGTTGGGAAGGGGCTGTGATGTGAAATATTTTTCGCATTCAGCCTCGGGCGGATTCCCAAGCATGGATTAAATGCTTGCGTGTTAAGCCCCAATGATAGCCGCCGATATTGCCACTTTGCTGCAGGACCCTATGGCAGGGGATGAAGAACGCGATGGGATTAGAGCCTATGGCTGAACCCACCGCCCGAGCTGCCATGGGTTTGCCAACAGCCTTGGCGATATGGCTATAGGATCTGAGCGTACCTGCAGGTATTTGCATCAGTGCTCGCCAAACATTAACCTGAAAATTAGTGCCGCAGACGTGCAGTGAAAGTGGACGATCCACAGGGCCAGTACCTGAGAAGATTCTGTCAATAATCTTCAGTGAGGCCGGCGCGTTGTGGCGCAGTAATGCATTAGGCCATCGTCTTTGCAGATCGGTAATATCAGCAGTTAAATCGGCTTGATCAAGAAAAGAGAGCTTGCAGATTCCTCGCGCTGTAGCCGCCACAAAGATATCGCCGAAGGGGCTGTTATGTACCCCATAATCAATACTCAAGCCGGCACCGCCGGTTTTATATTCTCCAGGGGTAGCCGCTTCCAGTTGCACAAAGTGGTCATAGAGCCTTGAACCGCTGCTAAGGCCCACCTCATCTGACACAGCGAGTAGTGGCTTAGATTCGCTCAATAGTTGTTTGGCATGTTCTACGGTAAGGATTTGCAGGTATTTCTTTGGCGTGACACCGGCCCAGCGGCTAAAGAGGCGCTGAAAGTGAGCGGCGCTAAGTTCTAAATGGGTTGCAACGTCATTTAGGGTCGGCTGTCGACGACTATTAGTGGCTATAAAGTCGATAGCATCGGCAATGCGGTGGTAGTCAGATTTCATCTGCCCCAGTATTGCTGACTTATGGCTATTTATCGACCCGAATCGTGCGACTGGTTGGCGGAAAAATAATATAGCACCGCACCGGCTGCAATCATGGCGACACCAATCCAACCTTCAATTGGCCGTGAAATGAGTACGTAAATTAATGTCCATAAAGTAACACTTAGGTAAATCAGCGGTGCAAAAGGATAGGCGAAGGTTTTATATGCCCCTTTGATGTTCATTTTCTTCCAGCGCAGCACAAAGACTCCGATCACAGAAAATAGGGTATTCACACCCAGCACAAAACTTGAAAAGATCAGCACCGACTCGAAGGTAGCGCTGACAATAAACACCAGCGCCAAGGCTCCTTGAAAAATAATGGCAATCATCGGCACGCCATGGCGGTTTAGGTCAGCGAGTTTGGAAAATAAGCTAAAATCTTCTCCGATAGCCTGGAGCACTCTGGGGCCTGCCATGGTCATTGCGCTTACTGTCGAAATTAATAATAGAGCCAAAATGGCGCCCATTGCCTTGCCGCCATTGGCACCTAAGGCATGGTCTGCGACTATGACCCCCACCTCGAGTTTCCCCTCGAGGATTGAGATTGGCGCTGCGCTTAAAAAGGTAAAATTTAGCATCAGATACAGCGCCATGACTATGCATGTCCCTACCAGTAATACTATAGGGAGACTACGCTGGGGGTTTTCTAATTCACTGGTGACATAGGTCGCCGAGTTCCAGCCGGTATAGGCATAATTGACGTAGATCAACGCCACCGCGAAAGCGCCACTAAAGATAAGCTTCTCATCGCCGGCTTGAGGCGAAAAATCGGCGGCTTGATAGGTGCCACCCCAAATAAAAATAACCGCGCAAAATAGCAGAATTAGCAACACTTTCAGCGCAGTAAATGCCTGCTGAACGCTGCTGCTGGTCTGCCGAGATAGGCAGTGAACGGCGGTTAATAAAATGACCAGTGCCATTGCCGATCCGGTGGGTGAGATGTTAGGGAATACAGCAGACAGATAGGCGCCAAAGGTCATGGCAGCTAGCGCAACCGGAGCGGCAAAGCCAACGGTGGCGGATACCCAGCCGGAGATAAATCCGGCGCAGGGGTGGTAGAGTCGAGTTAAAAAGTTATATTCACCGCCGGACCGAGGCAAATTTGCCCCTAGTTCAGCATAGGTGAGGGCGCCACAAAGGGCCGTAATGCCACCGACAAACCACAGCATCATCAACACAAAAAAGGATTGGATCCCTAGCAATTGAAAGCCCAGGCTAGTAAATACGCCGGTGCCAACCATGTTGGCGACCACAACGGAGATACCTGTCGTTTTTGAAAATGTTTGCACTGGACGGTTAACCAAACAGGACTTTGACGGGCACTTTACAGCACCGTTTTGAATCGGCCAAGTACCTCCCCAAAATACTTGTCATTGTGACAATTACGCACTCAAAATCACCAAAATAGTTTAAGCTATGGACTATTAAAATAAAAAATATTTGGGGTCCATCATGATGGCAGGTGTACGTATAGCAATGGGTGCTGTGGCTTTGTGCCTACTGAGCGCTGCGGCTGCGGCTGAAGATTCGATACCGGACTCTATGCAGGTATATTTTGGCGATACGCATCTACACACGTCCTATTCTTTTGATGCCTTTTTGAACAACAATCACAGTGCTGATCCCGACACCGCCTATCGATGGGCCAAAGGCCAGCCGGTCATTCATCCCTATAACCGAGCTAGAGTGCAGATCGAGACCCCGTTGGATTTTTTGGTCGTGTCGGACCATGCAGAAATGCTGGGTGTGATGCGCGCTTTTTATGAGAACACAGCTGAATTGGTGGATCTTGGTTGGTACGGGAACCTCAAGCGTTGGTATTTCATTAAAAAGATGAATCAAGCGATTGAAGAGGATGCAGGACTGCAGTTCTTTGGCCGTTTTTTACCCAAAGCAAAGGCCGTAAAAGGTCACGCAGATCCCGCCGCAGATCCGAGTAATAATATTGGTGATATGAATATTTTTGGAGACATTGCGCCGATCAGTGTCAATGCCTGGGAATCTATTGTAGCCAGTGCGGAGCGCCACAATGATCCGGGGACCTTTACTAGTTTGTTGGGCTGGGAGTGGAGTTCTATCCCGACAGGCGCTAATTTACACCGTATCGTTATCACCCCTGATGGTGCCGATAAAGCGACTCAATTTTTACCCTATGGCTCGGACAAGAGTCAGTACCCCGAAGATCTGTGGCAGTGGCTAGATGACACGCAGGCCCGCACCGGTGCGCGATTTCTGGCTATTCCGCACAACTCCAATATATCAAAGGGTATATGTTTGATACCTCTAGTCTTAGAGGGGTGCCTATCACCGCCGATTATGCGCGCCGTCGAGTGGCTTGGGAGCCGATTGTAGAGGTGACACAGACTAAGGGCGATAGTGAGACACGCAGTGACTTTTCACCGGATGATGAGTTTGCCGATTTTGAAAACTACGATCATTATATTCAGTTGGGCCAAGACGCTTATACTGCCAGCAGCGCAGACTTTATTCGACCAGCACTAAAAAGGGGTCTAGCGATTGAGCAAAAAGTGGGCGTAAATCCCTATAAATTTGGTCTAATTGGCTCCACGGATTCGCATTCTGGGCTGTCTTCACCTGAGGAGAGGAACTTTTGGGGAAAAATGGCCAAGGATTCAACCCCCGAAACCAAATTGCGCGTGGGCAAAAGCCCTATAACGAGTAATGGTTATGATATGTCTGCCTCGGGGCTTGCCGCTGTTTGGGCTGCGGAGAACACCCGTGAGGCGATTTACGCAGCGTTTAAGCGCAAAGAGGTCTATGCCACCAGCGGTCCGCGCCTGCGGTTCAGATGTTTGCCGGCTGGCAATTTCCTGTCGGATGCCGAAAATGCCGAGAACTTTGCAGCTATAGGCTACTCAGTAGGCGTGCCCATGGGGGGTGACTTGATGCCTCAGAGGGCGAAGCTAGATCGCCAAGCTTCTTGGTGCGTGCGGTGAAGGATCCGATGGATGCCAATTTGGATCGTGTACAGATGGTAAAGGGTTGGGTTGACGAGAGCGGCGAACAGCACGAGCAGGTATACAATATCGCTTGGTCAAAGGGTGAGGGTCAGCAGCCTCGATTGCTGGACGCTGAGGGTAACTTGCCTGCAGTTGGCAATACGGTTGACCTCAATTCCGGGCGTTATAGCAATAGTATTGGCCAGGCTGAGTTGGCGGTGCGCTGGATTGATCCTAACTTTAACCCACAGCACTCAGCTTTTTATTATGTTCGTGTCCTGCAAATTCCAACTGCCAGAAATGCACTGTATGACAGTATTGCGCTGGAGTTGGAGCAGCCGCCAAGGGGACCAAAAACTATTCAGGAGCGAGCCTACAGCTCACCTATTTGGTATAGCCCTATTTAAAAGCAAAGGATTGGGCGAGAATTATGAAAGCAGCTATCAGCAGACTTGCACGAGAGCCACTGTTCCAGTTTTTGTTTGTGGCGGTGTTACTGTTCGGTGGCGAGCGACTTATTAATGCTGACGACTATGCTAATGCGCAATTTCAGATCTCGATTGACGATGGGACATTGGTTCAGTTTATGCAGCTTCGTGCCAAGACCTTTAAGCCGGCAGATGCAATGGCGGCGCTGAAAGCGCTCAGTGCGTCAGAGCGACAACTGTTAATCGACGATTACGCTAGAGCTGAGGTGTTATTTCGTGAGGCGATGGCACTCAATTTAGATAAAAATGACCAAATTATCCGTCGTCGTTTAATTCAAAAAATGGATTATCTAGCACAGGGTTTTTATGATGAATCAACGCCTCTGACCGATGCAGATCTACAAACTTACTACGAACAGCATCGGCAGGACTATCAGAAAGCGGCCGAAGCGACTTTCACCCACGTTTTTATTTCGTCCGAACGTCGTTCCGTCAATGAGACAAAGGCGCAAGCAAGCACATTACAGCAAGAGCTGAATCGCACAGAGACGCCCTTTGAAAACGCTGCGCGTCATGGTGAACGGTTTCTTTACAACCGCAACTATGTCAATCGCCAAGACGATGAAATCAGTAGTCACTTTGGTAGCCAATTTCAGGAGCAGTTATTCGCCTTAGAGCCGGACGAGAGATGGCAGGGCCCCATCCAGTCTAATTTCGGCTGGCATCTAGTTTTGCTAGTAAAGAATACACCAGCCTACATTCCTGAGTTGATGGCTATTGGCTCGGCAGTATTTGCCGATGCCCAGCGACAGCAGCAGCGGTCAATCAAGCGACAGGCTATTTTCAAACTAATGGCGAAATACCAGATTACCGATAAGAGCCAATAATAATGAGGCTCGCACTACTATTGATTGTGGCGGTACTGGTGGCGAATTTGGCCCATACCGATGAAGCTCGACCGGTCTACGTTGAGGTTGTTGAACAGAGTAGCAACCACTATCTTTTAAAGTGGAAAGTGCCTCCGGTAATGTCCGCAGGGGAGGAGCCTCGGATCAGCTTAATGCATCCTCAGTGTGCTCTGGCCGTTGGCGAAAATGCGACAGGCTTAATCGGGCGTAAAGTCTACCGTTGTCAGTGGCGTGCGGGAGAGGCCAATAACGCAGCGTTTAGCGTTCAGTTGGACTATCCAAATAGCAATCCTGCGCTGACCTCACTCATCGTGTTCAAGTCGCTATCAGCAGAACCCATCCAGGTCTTTTCTGGGCCTGAACACACCACCGTTACCCTGCCGCTCGCATCATCATCAGCTGTGGTAGCCAAACAATACACGGTGGCTGGGATAGAGCATATTCTAGCTGGGACGGACCATCTGTTATTTGTGCTCTGTCTTATCATTATTGCCGGCGGGTTTAAGCGTCTTTTGTTGACGGTGACAGGTTTTACTCTGGCGCACTCAGTGACATTGAGTTTAGCTGCACTCAACATATTCCGCTTACCCACTGAATTGGTTGAGTGGCTCATTGCCCTGAGTATTTTGTTGCTGGCGGTAGAGATTATTAAGCGGGGTCGAGCCGGTGATAACGCTCAAGATAGCTTTACCTGGCGGCATCCTTTGAGCGTATCCACTGTGTTTGGGCTACTGCATGGCTTTGGTTTTGCGGTGGTATTACAAGAGTTAGGTCTTCCAGCCTCAATGAAAATTGAGGCATTACTATTCTTTAATATTGGGGTCGAGGTCGGCCAGTTACTATTTATTGCCGTGATTGTAATAGCGACCATGCTTGCCCTGCGAGGAGTGCCCGCTTTAAAATCGCGAGCGGCCGTGCTCACGGAGGTGGTGGTTTACGGCATTGGCATAACGAGTGCCTACTGGCTGGTGGAGCGCGCTGGCGCGGTGTTTTAAGTGCTCCAGTACACTACTTTAAGTGGCCTAGATGATTAGAAATGACCTTAAGGCTAGGTTTAAATAGTTTTGGCGTGCAGGCCAGAATATTTCCCGAGTCCATAAAAGTCTCGCCACCTTGAAAATCACTCACCATACCACCGGCTTCGCGGACGATAAGCACACCAGCAGCAATATCCCAGGGTTTGAGATTCATCTCCCAAAATACATCCATGCGTCCTGCGGCTACATAGGCTAAATCCAGAGAAGCCACGCCCATGCGTCTAATACCGGCAGAGTTTTCGGCAAACTCATGCATGCAGGCGAGGTACTTGTCCATCTCGTTAAAGGAAGGTTCACTAAACGGAATGCCCGTCGCATAAAGTGCACCAGCCTCTTCCATTCGGCCAGAAACACGAATCCGACGGCCATTTAGCTTTGCGCCGTAGCCGCGACTAGCGGTAAATTCCTCGTGTTTAAAGGGCTCTAAGATTACCCCGTGCTCGAGTTTACCTTTAATGCGGCAAGCGATAGAAATGGCTACGTGAGGGATGCCTCGAATAAAGTTAGTGGTACCGTCGAGAGGATCAATTACCCATTCAATGTCACTGTCCGGATTGCCACTGATACCGCTTTCTTCGCCAAGAAAGCGGTGGTCCGGATAGGCTTTTTTGATGTTGTAGATAATCGTTTCTTCAGAGCGACGATCTACCTCAGTGACAAAGTCATGTCGGCCTTTTTCATCAACCCTGACTAAATCCAGATTGTCTGCAGATTTGACGATCATTTCGCCTGCCATGCGGGCAGCGCGAAGCGCGATGTTAACCATAGGTTGCATAGTGATATTGTCCAGGTGACTTAAAGAGCGCCGGCATTGTACCAGAACCACGGTGCCAGAGAAGACTGATTCTGCTATTATGCCGCCCCAAATTATGGGTTATGAACTGATTGAGAGGGATAAAGTGTCGGTAACTGAGCGTCAGGAAAAAATTCGCATTGTACTGGTCAATACCACCCATCCAGGCAACATTGGTGGTGCGGCTAGAGCCATGAAAAATATGGGTTTGGTGGAACTGTATCTGGTTGAACCTCGTGAATACCCTGCGCCTCGCGCTATTTGGCGCGCAGCGGGAGCACGCGACGTGCTGGAAAATGCCAAAATTGTGCAGTCGGTCGATGAGGCTATCGCTGACTGCTCACTGGTGATTGGTACCAGTGCTCGGGAGCGAAGAATACCATGGCCACTGATTAACCCTCGGCAATGCGGTGAACGAATTTGGGCTGAGGCCGACGGTCACAAGGTGGCTCTACTTTTTGGCCGCGAAGATCGAGGTTTGACTAATGAAGAATTGCACAAATGCCATTACCATGTGCATATCCCTTCTAACCCAGAATATAGCTCTCTAAATCTGGCGACTGCCGTGCAAGTACTCAGTTACGAAATTCGTATGGCAAGTTTGGCCGATGCCGACGGCAACCTACCATCGCTTCAGGAATGGGATCAGCCCCCCGTGACGGCTGGCGATCTTGAGTTTTTTCATGAGCATCTGGCCAAGACGATGGAGGATCTTAATTTCTATGATCCCGAAAATCCGAAGCAGTTATTGACCCGCATGCGGAGGTTATTTAATCGCACAAGAATGGATCAGATGGAAGTATCAATCCTGCGTGGTCTATTGTCATCGGTGCAGCGTATTATTAAAAAGTAGTTGAGTAAATCAATAGGTTATTTACTTGACTATTTTAGTGGGGTATTGGATAATTTCGTCCATCTGAAAAGAACAACGCAGAGGAATAAAGATGCGGCTGACAACTCGAGGACGCTACGCAGTAACAGCCATGCTCGATTTGACGTTGCATGCTCAGGACAGGCCTGTTTCTTTGGCGGATATCTCTGAGCGGCAGTCAATTTCCCTATCTTATCTGGAGCAGCTGTTTTCAAGATTGCGACAGGCGGAACTAGTGTCCAGTGTCAGAGGGCCAGGCGGCGGTTACCGTTTGGCTCGAGCCACAGATGGAATCTTTGTTGCGCAGATTATCGACGCAGTCAATGAATCTATTGATACGACTAACTGCAAGGGAAAAGGCGACTGTCAGGGCGGTAAGATTTGCTTAACTCATACTCTTTGGCACGACTTGAGCACAGAGATTCATGGGTTTCTAAATGGCATATCTCTGGCTGATTTGGTGGCAAAACGAGACATACAAAATATAGCTCAGCGGCAGGATGACCAACTGCTGATCTTAGATGATAACTTGCAGGCGAGCGCCTGCTGAATTTGGAGTAAACAATGAATCTTCCCATTTATCTAGATTATGCTTCGACAACACCGGTTGATCCAGTGGTTGCGGATAAGATGATGCAGTTTTTAACGCCCTCTGGGCAGTTCGGTAATCCTGCCTCGCGATCACATGTGTTTGGCTGGCAGGCAGAAGCAGCCGTCGAAGATGCGCGCAATGAGTGCGCGATCTTATTGGTGCTGACCCACGTGAAATTGTCTGGACATCTGGTGCGACTGAGGCTAATAACCTTGGTATTAAAGGCTGTGCCCATTTTAACCAGCGCAAGGGTAAGCATATTATTACCTCCAGAATCGAACATAAGGCGGTTTTAGATACATGCCGTCAGCTTGAGCGTGAAGGCTTTGAAGTTACCTATCTTGATCCAGACAGCCATGGTCTAATTCAACCTGAAATGGTCGCTGATGCGATTCGGGAAGACACCACTGTCGTCTCAATTATGCACGTCAACAATGAGCTGGGGACGCTGAATGATATAGCCGCGATCGGTAAAATCTGTCGCGAGCGCAAAGTATTTTTCCATGTCGATGCCGCACAAAGCGCAGGCAAAACGCCGATCGATGTCGAAGCCATGAACGTGGATATGATGTCTTTCTCAGCGCACAAAATTTATGGACCTAAAGGCATTGGTGCACTTTTTGTCCGCCGCAAGCCTCGAGTGCGTATTGAAGCGCAGATGCATGGAGGCGGCCATGAGCGTGGCATGCGGTCTGGCACCCTGCCAACGCATCAAATTGTCGGTATGGGCGAAGCTTTCAAGCTCGGATTTGAAAATCTGCCCGCTGAATCAGCACGCATTGACGCTTTGCGCACCCGTCTTTGGGAGGGCGTTTCTGACATGGACGAGGTCTACCTGAATGGCTCTCCAGATCAGCATGTGCCGGGCATTGTTAATATAAGTTTTGCCTTTGTGGAGGGGGAGTCTCTGATTATGGCGCTGCGTGATCTCGCTGTGTCTTCAGGGTCGGCCTGCACCTCAGCAAGCCTCGAGCCCTCCTATGTACTTCGAGCGCTGGGTTTGAATGATGAGATGGCACATAGTTCAATCCGCTTTAGTATTGGTCGGTACACTAACGAGCAAGACATTGATAAAGCGATTGCTAAGGTGCGTCTGGCAGTTGAAAAGCTGCGTGAGCTCTCGCCCCTTTGGGATATGTTTCAAGATGGTGTAGATTTGAGTACAGTTGAGTGGGCCGCGCACTAAGCGCTGTCATTAAATGTTTATCATTATTAATTAGGAGTCACTGACATGGCTTACAGCGAAAAAGTTATTGATCATTACGAAAACCCACGCAACGTTGGTAAACTCGACGACAATTCTAAAAATGTCGGTACTGGCATGGTAGGTGCTCCGGCCTGCGGCGATGTTATGCGTCTGCAGATCAGAGTTAACGATGACGGTATTATTGAAGATGCCAAGTTTAAGACTTTTGGTTGCGGATCTGCCATAGCCTCGAGCTCACTGCTTACCGAATGGGTAAAAGGTCGAACGCTTGATGACGCTGCGCAGATTAGAAATACCGAAATTGCTGAAGAGCTAGGTCTCCCTCCAGTCAAAATACACTGTTCAGTATTAGCTGAAGACGCCATCAAAGCGGCAGTACGTGATGTTCGCGAGAAGCAGGGTAGATAAGCAATGGCTATCACCATGACCCCAGCTGCGGAGCAGCATGTTACCAAACATCTGGAGCACCGCAGTAAAGGTGTGGGTATTCGCTTGGGTGTCCGCACCACAGGTTGTTCCGGTCTGTCCTATGTCCTAGAGTTTGTTGATGATGCTGCCACAGAAGATCAGGTCTTCCACTGTGGTGATGTGAAGTTAATTATTGACCCAAAAAGCTTGCTGTACCTCGATGGGACTGAGCTCGATTACGTCAAAGAAGGCTTAAACGAAGGGTTTGAATTTAAAAACCCTAATGTTAAAGATGAATGTGGATGCGGAGAGAGCTTCCACGTTTAATCGCTCTGGCGCAGGCAATAGACAGGTTGATGGCGTTTGAAACTTTCTAGTGATTATTTTGAAATTTTTTCCATGGTCGTCGGGTGGCAGGTTGATCAGATTAGTCTCGACGCCAGTTATCGGAAACTACAGCAAGAATTTCATCCCGACCGTTATGCCAGTCAAGGTGATGTCGAGAGGCGCCTCGCCGTGCAGGCAGCGTCACTCATCAATCAGGCCTACGAAACGCTCAGGTCCCCCCTGAAGCGAGCCCAGTATCTGCTTGAATTAAAAAAAATTGATGCCAGCCAAGATAGCCACATCACCCATGATGGGGTGTTTTTAATGGAACAAATACAATTGCGCGAGCAGCTCTCCGAAGTTCGAGACAATGCAGACCCCTTTGCGGCCCTAGAGCAGCTTCGTATTGGCGTCGAGCAAACATTTACTGCTTTGCAGGATCGATTTGCATCCGAGTATCAGTCGGATAACGATAGCGATGCATTTAATACCGTCACAAAGATGCAATTTTCATCCAAGTTGCTGTATGAAATTCAACAACTTGAAGCCGATTTAGAGGACGAATAAACAGTGGCACTACTGCAAATTTCCGAGCCGGGTCAGTCACCGCAACCTCATCAGCGCCGTCATGCCGTGGGTATAGATCTGGGTACCACCAATTCATTGGTGGCGACAGTTCGCAGTGGCATGGCCGAGATATTGGCCGATGAGCAGGGGCGAGAGCTATTGCCCTCCGTGGCGCATTACACTGCTGATGGCGTCAGCTGCGTAGGCTATGAGGCCGCCGAGCACAATGTCAGCGACCCACTAAACACACTTGTTTCAGTCAAGCGTCTTATGGGTCGTGGTCTGGCCGACGTAAAAACCTTTGGTGGTCGACTGCCATATGAATTTGCCGCTGACGACGGTGGTATGCCAAAAATTCAAACCGTCTATGGACCGGTTAGCCCTATTCAGGTATCTGCAGAAATATTGCGTAAGCTGGCGGGTCGCGCTGAGATTGCTTTTGATGAGCATGCTCGATGGCGCTGTTATCACCGTGCCTGCCTATTTTGATGATGCGCAACGTCAAGCGACTAAAGACGCCGCCACACTGGCTGGTATCAAGGTACTGCGGCTATTAAATGAGCCGACGGCTGCGGCGCTTGCCTATGGATTGGACCAGAATGAATCGGCGCAGGAAGAGCGAACGATCGCTGTCTATGACCTTGGTGGAGGCACGTTCGATATCAGTATTTTGCGCCTTACTCGTGGCGTATTTGAGGTGTTGGCTACTGGCGGTGATTCCGCACTGGGCGGTGATGACTTTGATCATGCGATAGCCAGCTGGCTGCGTGAGCAAATGGGTATGAGTGATGATCTATCTCCGGTAGAGCAGAGAATACTGTTGCAAACGGCTAAATTTGCCAAAGAAGAACTGACTGATTCAGCCGAGGTACAGCTGGAGGTTTTGGATTGGCAAGGTCTGCTGACTCGCGAGCAGATGCACAGTCTGATCGACGGCCTGATCGATAAAACTCTGCGGGCTTGCAAGCGCTCACTGCGCGATGCTGGTCTAGCAAAGAGCCAGATAGGTGATGTGATTCTAGTGGGCGGTTCGACAAGAACGCCGCGAGTGGGTGCAAAGGTGTCTGAGTTATTTGGTCGTGAGGCGCTTTGCAGTTTAGATCCTGATCAGGTGGTCGCCATGGGTGCCGCACTTCAGGCCGAAGTCCTAGTGGGCAATAAATCCGGCGATGATATGTTATTGCTCGACGTGATTCCATTATCACTGGGCATCGAGACTATGGGCGGTTTAACGGAAAAAATCATCCACAGAAACACCACCATTCCCGTGGCCAAAGCCCAGGAGTTCACTACGTTTAAAGACGGTCAGACCGCCATGGCCATCCATATATTGCAAGGTGAGCGAGAGTTGGTCGACAGACTGCCGTTCTTTGGCGCGTTTTGATCTGCGCGGTATTCCACCGATGGTGGCAGGTGCGGCGAAAATTCGTGTCGCCTATCAGGTTGATGCTGATGGTTTGTTGAGCGTGTCGGCGAGAGAGCTGGTCAGTAATGTTGAGTCCCGAATCGAAGTAAAGCCGTCTTATGGTTTGGCAGAAAATGAAATTACCGACATGCTGCAGGCGTCGTTTACTCATGCGCGCGGAGACATGCAAGCGCGAGCGCTTCGTGAACAGCAGGTAGAGGCCGATCGAATGATCGAAGATCTGCTCTCAGCGCTCTACAAGGACGGTGATGCGCTACTCGATGAGGACGAGCGGCACTGCTTGAGAGTGGCGATTCAGGAACTGCGAACCCTGCGTGAAAGTACCACCGAGCATCGGCTGTTGGCCCGTCAGATCGACTCCGTGGCAAAAGCCAGTGAAGCCTTTGCGGCACTGCGAATGGATACCAGTATTAAGCGAGCGCTCGCAGGCCAAAGCTTAGATGAAATCGATAACAGCTAGTTACAACCCAATTAATGAGGATGAGACCGACCATGGCTCAAATAGTATTTTTACCCCATCATGAGATTTGCCCCGATGGTGCAGTGATAGAAGCCAAAAAAGGCGAAAGCATCTGTGACGCGGCACTGCGCAATGGTTTGGATATCGAACATGCCTGCGAAAAGTCCTGTGCCTGTACAACCTGCCATGTTCATATTCGTGAAGGCTATGAGGCGCTGCCCATCGCTGACGAGTTGGAAGAAGACTTTCTCGACAAAGCCTGGGGTGTCGATCCTGATTCTCGATTGAGTTGTCAGGTACTGGTCGGCGAGACAGATCTAGTCGTGGAAATTCCTCGGTACACTATTAATATGGTCTCTGAGCGACACTAAGGTTTTCCCATTAAAATAGCTAACAGGAGTCATGGCAGATGATTAAGTGGACGGATATTAACGATATAGCGATTGAGCTGGCTGACAACCATCCGGACATAGACCCGAAATACGTAAATTTTGTCAATTTGCGTCAATGGGTGCTCGAGATCGAAGGATTTTCAGACGATCCTGATCGTTGTGGTGAAAAGATCCTCGAAGCTATACAGATGGCATGGATTGAAGAGCAGGAATAAACGACACTGGTGCGGTAACCGAACCAGGCAGACTAATAATGGCAGTACATTGGCCTTAGATTGGGGAAACAGACTCTCCAAGAGAGAGGTTAGTCTGCGCAAAAAAAGCTCAGCGTAATAAAACCATTGTTACCATCCCGCAGTGTCGGTAGAATCCGCGTTCTCAGGCCCGTTGGGCTGTTTGATGAACCCTAAATTACTAACATTTTACTAGTCTAGTACTAGTTTGGAGATATTTTCATGGCGACTGAACGCACTTTATCCATTATCAAGCCCGATGCCGTTGCAAAAAACGTTGTTGGTCAAATTCTCAGCCGCTTTGAATCTGCGGGCCTACACATTGTCGCCTGCAAAATGCAGCAGTTAAGCCAAGAGCAGGCTGAAGGCTTCTATGCAGAGCACAGTGAGCGCCCTTTCTTTAAGGATCTCGTTGCGTTTATGACATCAGGGCCCGTTTCCGTTCAGGTGCTGGAAGGTGAAAATGCAATTATGACCAACCGTGATCTGATGGGTGCGACTAACCCTAAAGAAGCTGCAGCTGGTACTATTAGAGCCGATTTTGCCGAATCAATTGACGCCAATGCCGCCCATGGCTCGGATTCAGCCGACTCTGCAGCCCGTGAAATTGCATACTTTTTTGCAGACAACGAGATTTGTGCGCGCTAATGCAGCAGCACAGGACAGTCATGTCCTAGGAACCTATGCCAAAAGCAGCAGAAGTAATCGCCATAGACGAACAACCCCAAAAGGTTAAAATCAACCTTTTGGGGTTTTCCGCATCCCGCCTCGGTGACTTTTTCGATGAGATGGGCGAAAAACGTTTTCGCGCCACACAGATTATTAAATGGATTCATCAGATGGGTGAATGCGATCTTGATCAGATGACAAATATCTCGAAAGATCTGCGTGAACGCTTAAAAGACATCGCCGAAATTAAGCTGCCAGAAGTCGTTAGCTGTCAAGATTCTGTTGATGGCACTCGAAAATGGCTTATCCGGGTGGATGGCGGAAGCTGTATCGAAATGGTCTATATTCCTGAACGCGAGCGGGGCACTCTTTGCGTGTCTTCGCAAATAGGCTGTGCTTTGGATTGCAGTTTTTGCGCCACTGGTAAGCAGGGCTTCAATCGGGACCTCACCGCCGCCGAGATTATTGGTCAACTGTGGATCGCCGCAGACTCGTTCGATCAGTTTGACCCCAAGGCGAAGCGTCGTGTCACCAATGTCGTCATGATGGGCATGGGCGAGCCATTGATGAATTTTGACAATGTGGTCGATGCCATGAGCATTATGCTTGAGGACAACGCCTACGGACTATCTAAGCGCCGTGTCACCCTGAGCACGGCTGGGGTGGTCCCCGCACTGGATAAATTGTCCGATGTGAGCGACGTGTCTCTCGCGATTTCGCTGCATGCGCCCAATGATGAGTTACGCAATCAGTTAGTGCCGATCAACCGTAAATATCCACTTGTGGACTTTATTGAAAGCGCCCGCAATTATATTGATAAGATGCCGGATAATCGTCGTAAAGCGACGGTCGAATATACATTGATGGATCAGGTCAATGACCGGACTGAACATGCGAGAGAGTTGGCGGTACTGTTAAAGGACTTACCCTGCAAAATCAACCTGATTCCATTTAACCCTTTTCCTGGTACCGAGTACAAAAGAGTCAGCAATACGGCGCTCAACCGGTTTAGGGACATTCTTGCAGGGGAGGGTTACACTGTAACTGTGCGCACTACTCGCGGCGACGATATAGCCGCAGCCTGCGGGCAGTTAGCCGGCGAAGTTAATGACCGAACTAAGCGTCAAGAGCGCTATAAAAAGAAATTGGACGAAGCGCAGCCAGTAAGGATTATTGAGTAGGCGTCGTTCGAAGTGCGAGCATTTAAAAGGATGAACTAGGCAGAGGGACTCTGAATATGTTGGTTAAAAAAAGCACTATGTATAGTGTTGCCGGTGTCAGTATTAACCGCCTGTATTTCCGTTGGCAGTAGTAATAAAGCGGGTAATTCAGAGGCATCTTTTAATCAGCATATGACCTTGGCCTTGCAGTATTTAGGCCGCAAGAATAATGATTTGGCGCGGGTGCATTTAAAAAAAGCCAAGCAGTTCAACTCAAGTTCCGCCAAAGCGCAACTGTACGGTGGCTATGCTCTTCTTTATCAGGCCGAGCAGGACATGGGTTTGGCAGAGCAGCACTATCGCAAAGCTATTGGCAGTGATCAAAATAACAGTATGGTGCGCTATAATTTTGCGGCTTTTTTGTACAATCAAAGACGGTTTATAGAGGCTCTCGAGCATATAGAAGTGGCTAGTAATGATTTAGAATATGCGCGACGTCCACAGGCGTTTTATATTAGTGGTTTGATACAGCGACAATTAACTCTATCTGCAGAGGCTTTGCGGTCATTTGTAAAAGTGAATCAACTTTTGCCAGAGTACGCTGCGCCATGGTTGGATACTGCTGAGATTCATTTTGAGCAGAAGCGATTTTTAGAGGCTGGGCAAGCGTTGCAACAGTTCAGCGATTTGGCCCGGCCTACGGCAAAAAGCCTATGGCTTTCAGTTCGGCTAGAAAAGTATTTTGGCAATAGGGATGCTGTGGCTAGCCAAGGTTTAAAATTAAAAAAACTATTTCCGTATTCCAGTGAAAATCGTGAATATCAACAGTGGCTGCAGCGATAATTTTATTGAGAGAGTGGTATTTAAGTGTTTAGTGAAACGCCAATAATTAGACGCAAGTCTCGACAGATAATGGTCGGCAATGTCGCTGTAGGCGGCGATGCGCCGATTTCTGTTCAGAGTATGACCAATACCAGTACTGGCGATGTTGCCGCGACCGTAGCCCAGATTAATCGTATTCAGGCAGCGGGCGCGGATATAGTTCGCGTGTCAGTCCCCAGTCTAGAGGAAGCCGAAGCCTTTGGGCAGATACGGAAATTGGTAATGTTCCTCTGGTGGCAGACATTCATTTTGACCACCATATTGCGCTTCGTGTTGCAGATTTAGGCGTTGACTGCCTGCGTATTAACCCCGGCAATATAACCCGCGAGGACCGCTTGCGCGAAGTGATTGCCAAAGCACGAGATTTAAATATCCCCATTCGTATTGGTGTTAATGCCGGTTCTTTAGGTAAAGACTTACTGCGCAAATATAGTGAGCCGACCGCTGAGGCTATGGTTGAATCGGCTATGCGCAATGTTGAATTACTCGACAAATATGATTTCCAAGATTTTAAAGTCAGTGTCAAGGCTTCAGATATTTTTATGGCTGTGGCAGCCTATCGCGATCTCGCTGGACGTATTGAGCAGCCCCTGCATCTGGGTATTACTGAAGCTGGAGGTCTGAGATCAGGCACCGTAAAATCCGCCATAGGTTTGGGTGCGCTGTTACTCGATGGCATTGGCGATACCGTGCGTATCTCCTTGGCTGCTGACCCGGTAGAAGAAGCTAAAGTGGCATGGGATATGTTGCGAAGCTTAAGACTGCGCAGTAAGGGTATTAATTTTATTGCCTGCCCGAGCTGCTCACGACAGAACTTTGATGTAATTCAAACCGTTAACGAGCTAGAGAGTCGTCTGGAAGACATTACCGTGCCTATGGATGTATCCATTATAGGCTGTATCGTTAATGGTCCGGGCGAAGCCAAAGAATCTGATTTTGGTTTAACCGGTGGTACGCCGTCTAATCTGGTTTATATCGACGGGGTTCCTGACCATAAAATTGAAAATGACGACTTGGTCAATGAGCTAGAAAAACAAATTCGTGCCAAGGCTGCAGCCAAAGAGATACAGATGGCTAAAGATGAAAAAAACCTAATCGTCAAAGTTTAAGCGCTGATAGAACGTTAAGAGAATGCCATGAAAATTCAATCCATTCGCGGTATGAGCGATCTCCTCCCTGAACAGTCCGCCACGTGGCAGTACCTCGAGCGGGTGGTTGCCGATGTGCTGGCGCGTTATAGCTATCGAGAAATTCGATTCCCATTGCTCGAACAGACCGAGTTGTTTAAGCGCGCGGTTGGGGAAGTCACAGATATTGTCGAAAAGGAAATGTACAGCTTCGATGATCGTAATGGTGATAGCCTGAGTCTGCGACCCGAAGGTACTGCGGGCTGTGTCCGCGCCTGTACTGAAAACGGTCTACTGCACAATCAAACTCAGCGACTCTGGTATATGGGTCCGATGTTTCGTCATGAGCGCCCACAAAAAGGTCGTCTCAGGCAGTTTCATCAAATTGGTGTAGAGGCCTTTGGTCTTAAAGGCCCAGATATTGATGCAGAACTATTATTGCTGACGGCACGGCTTTGGAAGACCCTAAAGATTGATCATGCAGTTAAACTAGAGATTAATTCGCTCGGCACCTCTGACGATAGAAAGCGCTATCGTGCGGCCTTGGTGGAGTATCTGACCGCTCGATATGAGCAGCTAGATGAAGATAGTCAGCGTCGGTTGCAGTCAAACCCGATGCGTATTCTGGACAGCAAAAATGCTGATGTTCAGGCCTTGTTGCACGCAGCGCCAAATTTGGCTGATTTTATTGATGACGAATCACGCCAGCATTTTGAGCGGCTATGCGCCATGTTAGATGCGGCAGATGTGCCTTTTCAGATTAATCCCAGACTTGTTCGAGGCCTAGATTATTATGGCAAGACAGTGTTTGAGTGGGTGACTACGCATCTTGGGGCTCAGGGCACCGTTTGTGCTGGTGGACGCTACGATGGCCTAGTTGAGCAGTTGGGTGGCAAGCCTTGCCCTGGGGTAGGTTTTGCTATGGGTATAGAAAGACTGGTACTGCTGCTTGACGAGTTGGGTGTTGTCCCCGATAGTATCGCCCATCAAATAGATGTGTACCTGATGGCGGTTGGAGATGTTGAGCAACAGGGGCTGGTTTTAGCAGAAAAGCTGCGTGAGCAATGTCCCCGCCTAAGAATAGAACATCATTGCGGCGGTGGTAGTGTCAAGTCGCAGATAAAAAAAGCGGATAAAAGTGGCGCGACAATAGCGCTGATAATGGGTGAGGACGAAGCAGCATCCGGTACTATTGGGGTGAAGTATCTTCGTGAAGACAAAGCCCAAGAAACGGTTGCCCAGTCAGAACTGGTCAGCGTATTAACTACAAATCTGATTAATTAAGGAGCCATCGTGGCAGAAGATATAACTGAAGAAGAACAAATTGAAGCACTAAAGCGCTGGTGGGCAGAGAATGGAATGCAAACCGTTTTGGCTGTGGTTCTGGTTATTGGTGGTTATTTCGGCTGGCAGTTTTGGGGAACCCATCAGCAGGAGCAGATGACTGAGGCGTCAGATGTTTATCGCGAGATGATTGATGTGATTGCAGGCCAACAGCCAGGCTCGCTGTTGAGCGACGCGCAACAGGCAAAGGTCAATGCTATTGCCGATCAACTCAAAGACGGTTACAGCGGCTCACCCTACGCGCAGTTCGGCGCCTTAGTGAAAGCCAAGCTCGCTGTCGACGCCAATGATCTTGATGCCGCTGCAGCTGAGCTGCAATGGGCAATGGATGCTAATCCAGAAGCACCGACCGAACGATTGATTAGACTGCGTATGGCGCGCGTTGAGGCGGCTCGAGGTAATATCGACGAAGCCTTAAAGATGGTTCAGACCGGTGATCCCGCCGAGATGAAATCGGCTTATGAAGAGGCCAAGGGCGACTTCTACCTACAGCAGGATAATAGCGCCGCGGCCTTTACAGCCTATCAAGCTGCGCTAGTATCCAATGAGTCTGCAGATCAAATGGTTGGCAGTTTATTGCAGCTTAAAATGAGTTCTGTGCTTCCTGCCGAGGCGCCTTTAGATGAGTCTAACAGCGAAGGAGACAGTCAATGAGACTGCCTATGAAACAATTTAAGACGCTAACTACCGTGCTACTTTGCGCTAGCTTAGTCTCTGGCTGTAGCTGGTTTGGCGGTGATGAAGACGATGCCGCTATCCAGCCGGCGGAGTTGGTAAAGTTTAAGCAAGAGGTATCAGTCAAACGGCAGTGGTCTACCAGCGTTGGCTCTGGGAATACTGATCACCGTAATAGCCTCAGGCCTGCGCTGAGTGAGGACGTTGTTTTTGCAGGGGATCATGAGGGCCGCGTAACGGCCTTGAGTGTGAGCACTGGAAAGCGATTATGGCAGGCCGATCTTGACGCGCCTGTTTCTGGTGGCGTTGGCTATGGTGCCGGAATGGTGATGGTGGGTACCATAGAAGGCGTTGTCTATGCCCTCGACGCCGATGATGGCCAGTTATTGTGGACTGGGCAGGTTAGCTCTGAGGTCCTGACAGACCCTAAATCTAATGGTGAAGTGGTCGTTGTAAAAACCATTGATAACCGGCTGTTTGCGTTGAATGCCAGCACCGGGGAAGAGTTGTGGCAGCACGACGACGATGCACCCATTCTCAGTGTTCGGGGCACCAGTGCGCCGATTGTGACCAATAATATGGTTCTCAGCGGGTTTGATTCGGGTAAAATGATCGCGTTCAATCCTGAAAATGGGTCTTTGATTTGGGAGTCTCGACTGGCGCTGCCACAGGGTCGGACCGAGTTAGAGCGAATGGTTGATATCGATGGTGATCCCCTGCTCGTGGGCGACGTAATCTATGCTGTGACCTATCAGGGTCGCTTGGGTGCGCTGTCTCGTGGCACGGGCAGAAGTCTGTGGTTCCAAGATAGCTCCTCTCACCATGCCGCGGCCCACAGCGCAGGGCAGGTTTATGTGACTGAAGCAGAGGACACAGTGCGTGCTTTTCAGGCGGGCAGTGGACAGGAGATATGGAGCAATGAAGGGTTGTTTTTACGTCAGGTCACCGGGCCTGCTAAATTAGCTGGAACCGTTGCCGTAGTTGATGCCGAAGGATACCTACATTTATTGGATCCGGTCGACGGTCACTTTGTGGGCCGCACCAAGATCGGCGGTGGCGGCGTGAGTAGTCCATTGCTGTCGACGGGTAATAGTCTGATTGTGCAGTCTAACAACGGCTCGGTCAGTGCGTATAAAATACAATAGCGCTAAATTTTCTTAATTACAGTAGAATGCCGCACTTAATCCTGCGGCATTTTTTTATCCTATGATTCCCGTTATCGCCCTTGTTGGCCGTCCAAATGTTGGTAAATCAACGCTCTTTAATCGACTCACTCGCAGTCGAGACGCGCTAGTGGCTAATTATTCAGGATTAACTCGCGATCGCAAATACGGCGACGGTGAAATGTACGATCGCCGGTTTATGGTTATTGATACCGGCGGCATCAGTGGTGAAGAGGAAGGGATTGATGTGGGCATGGCGGAACAGTCCTTGCTGGCCATGGATGAAGCGGATATTGTCCTATTTATTGTTGACTGTCGCTCAGGCATTACCTCCGCTGACTATATGATTGCCGAGACGCTGCGTCAGAAAAACCGCAAGGTTTACCTAGTTGCCAATAAGATTGATGGGCTCGATCCCGCCGAGGCGCTGGCCGATTTCTACCAGCTGGGCTTTTTAGGTATGTTTCCTACCACCGCGACCCATGGCCGTGGCGTGCGCTCTATGATGGAAGAGCTACTAGAGCCCTATCCAGAGTTTGCAGAGCCGGACAACAGCGGTTTAAACAGTATTAAGATAGGTATTGTTGGACGCCCAAATGTGGGCAAGTCGACTCTGGTTAATCGCCTCCTCGGCGACGACCGTGTGGTGGTGTTTGACGAGGCCGGCACGACCCGCGACAGTATTTATATTGACTATGAACGCCACGGCCAGCATTACACACTGATTGATACAGCCGGTATCCGTAAGCGTAAAAATATTAAATTGGCGATTGAAAAGTTCTCTATTGTTAAAACACTACAAGCCATCGATGATGCCAATGTTGTGGTATTGATGGTTGATGCTCACGAAGGATTAGTGGATCAAGATTTACATTTAATGGGATCTGTCATTGATGCTGGGCGCGGTCTGGTGCTGGGTATCAATAAATGGGATGGTCTGGATCCTGAAAAGCGCGAGAAGATAAAGTCTGACATCAAACGCCGCCTGCAGTTTGCTGAGTTTGCCGATGTGCACTTTATCTCGGCACTGCACGGTACCGGTGTCGGCAATCTCTATGACTCGATCGGGGCAGCTTACTCAGCGGCCACCGACACATTGAGCGCCTCGCGTTTAACCAAGGTGCTTGAAGGCGCGGTGGAAGAGCATCAGCCGCCCATGGTAAATGGTCGTCGAGTAAAGCTGCGATTTGCCCATGCTGGCGGACGAAATCCGCCGGTAATCATTATTCATGGCAATCAGACGGATTCGGTTCCCTCGCAGTACACCCGCTACCTTGAGAAGATTTTCCGTCGTGAATTGGGCCTGCATGGGACGCCGGTTCGCGTTGAGTATCGTACCGGTGATAACCCCTATAGCCACAAGGCAAAGGGTGGCGATAAACCGGTGGTTAAGCGCAAGAAAATTGTTAAGTACGCCAAGCGTCACGACAATAAAAAGTAAGTCTAATAATGTCGATCAGCGCATCCGTGCTTCAGCCGATCACTTGATATGGGTGAGTGGCAACTCGGTTCGCTGGACGACTTTTCGCAGTACAAAGCTGGTGCGAATACTGCTTACCCCCTCGATTCGATTGAGCTTTTCTAGCAAAAATCGCTGGTAGTAGTCCATGTCAGGCATCACCACTTTCAATAGATAGTCTGCGTCGCTGCCTGTTATTAGGGAGCATTCAACGACCTCTGGCCAGCCATTTACCTTGGCATCAAAGTTTTCTAAGCGGCCAGGTGACTGATTATCCAGACAGACCGCTATATAGATACTGATAGGCAGCCCCAGAGTCTTCTGATCCAGCAATGTTATCTGGCGACCGATTATTCCTCCCTCCTGCAGTAGTTTTACTCGTCGGGCGCAGGGAGAGGGGGACAGGCCTATGCGCTCAGCGAGTTCGAGGTTACTAATACTGCCATCTGATTGAATTTCTTCGAGTATACGGCGGTCAATACGATCAAGGGTAGGAATTGGCATAGTTAACTAATAAATTATTAATTATTGGCAGATAAGTATTGTTTTAAAATATGGCAACTTTAAAGAGAAGATTTAACCCGAGTTAGCGGGGTATTCTAGAGTCTCGATCAGGTCTTATAGTGACAGTGCCCATGGCTACAGATAACAAGCTATCCTTTGCTACGCGAGCCATTCACGCTGGCTACAACTCGGCAGATAACGAAGGGTCTCTCAATCCGCCAATTTATATGACATCGACTTATGCGTTTGAGTCGGTAGAGCAGGGTGCTGGGCGTTTTTCGGGCGAGCAGCAGGGACATTTTTATAGCCGTATATCCAACCCCACTCAAGCAATACTAGAAACCCGACTAGCCGACCTTGAGGAGGGCGAGGCCGCGCTAGCCACAGCGTCCGGCATGGGTGCCATCACAGCAACACTTTGGACACTATTGGCGCCGGGTGATCAGGTGCTGGTCGATAAAACGCTGTATGGCTGTACCTTCTCATTTATGGAGCATGGTCTGAAAAAATTTGGCATTGAGATCTGTTATGCCGACTTTACCGACCATAGTGAAATGGCGGCTGGCCTCAGTGATAAAACTAAAGTGGTGTATTTTGAAACGCCGGTAAATCCCAATATGCGGATGATTGATATTGCCGCTATTAGTAGCCTTGTGAAGGCCTACAGTCCCAATATCAAGGTCATAGTCGATAACACCTACTGCACACCGGTATTACAAAGGCCATTGACCCTAGGTGCGGATCTTGTCGTGCACTCTGCGACGAAATATCTGGGTGGTCACGGTGATCTTATTGCTGGTGCTGTGGTGGGCGATGCCGAGACTATTCAGCAAATCCGTCTGTTTGGCTTAAAGGATATGACTGGCGCAGTCATCTCACCGATGACCGTATTTTTGATCTTGCGGGGGATTAAAACACTGCCATTACGCATGGAGCGGCACTGTCATAACGCCCAGCTTATGGCTGAGATGCTAGAGCAGCATCCGGCCGTTGATCATGTGTTTTTCCCGGGTCTAAAAAGTGATCCATGGCATGATCTGGCTTGTCGGCAGATGGATGATTTTGGCGGCATGATTGCCTTAGAGCTAAAGGGTGGCTATGAGGCGGGAGTGCGGATGCTGAATCGTCTAAAGCTGATTAAGTTGGCTGTGAGTTTGGGCGATGCGGAGACTTTGATACAGCATCCAGCGAGTATGACCCATTCGGTGTATACCCTTGAAGAGCGCGAACGGCATGGTATTAGTGAGGGACTAGTGCGCATCTCAGCGGGGCTGGAAGCGGTGGTAGATATTATTGCTGACCTGGAACAGGCCATGGCGGACTAGCGGCCTACAATGTCTTGGTCGTGGTTTGGGTTACCGCGAACAGCACCTCGCCATCAGCTAACTGGCCTTTTAGGCTGTCCCCTGCACGAATACCACTGACACTTTTAATCACCGCATTATTGCTATCGCGAATAATCGAATAGCCACGCCCCAAGGTTTTTAACGGACTCACCGTATCGAGCAAATGCATGGCCTGCAAAGCCTTGGTCTGTTTATTATCGAACGCCAACTTGGCAGAGCGCGATAGCTGTTTTATCGCGCCCGAAACTTGATGCTGGCGCTGCGCAATCATGGTCCTAGGGCTTTGGCGGAGGAGCTTATTATTTACGGTGGCCATACCTGATTGTTGCCGCTGAAGTTTGACGTCAATGGCCCGGCGCAGACGAATATCCAAATGATCCAGATGCTGGGCCTGCTCCTGAAGTTTCCTACCGGGATGCTGCAGGCGTTTATTTAGGTAGTTAACACGAAGCCCCAGCTGCTGTGTCGTACGGGCCAAAGCCTCCCTGAGGAGGATCGCAAAGCCACTAAACTGATTTAGCATATCCTCCCCATCAGGACTGACAAGCTCTGCCGCCGCCGACGGCGTTGGCGCGCGCACATCGGCGACAAAGTCGGCAATAGTAAAGTCAACCTCATGGCCAACGGCACTGAGTACAGGGATTTCACTAGCAAATATAGCTCGGGCAACAGCCTCTTCGTTAAAAGACCATAGATCTTCCAATGAGCCGCCACCGCGACCGACAATTAACACATCACATTGGCCGTGCCTGTTGGCGTCTGCAATAGCATTGACGATTTGGGCGGCAGCCTGTTCGCCTTGCACCGCAGTGGGAAATATGGAGATCTGGATGGCAGGAAAGCGCCTATTCAGCACTGCCAGAACATCTTTTACTGCCGCCCCAGTTGCAGAGGTAATCACACCAACATGGGATACGGATTGGGGTAGGGGCTTTTTATGCTGATTATCAAAGAGACCCTCTGAGGCTAGCTGCTGCTTAAGGATCTCAAATTGGCGCTGCAACGCGCCAAACCCCGCCTCCTCCATATGTTCGATAACCAGTTGATATTCGCCACGGCCCTCATAGAGTCCAACGCGACCGCGAACCAGTACCTGAGTGCCATTGGCGGGAGTAAAGTTAACGCGCGCGCTACTCTGGCGAAACATAGCGCAACGCACCTGACCTCTGTCATCTTTTAGGGTGAGGTACCAGTGTCCAGACGCAGGGCGGGCGAAGTTAGATATTTCACCCTCCACCCAGAGCAGTGGAAATTGAGTTTCTAATAGATGCCGCACGCTGCGGTTAAGATCGCTAACGCTAAGGATTTTTCGTTCTGATGGATTCTCACTCATGGCTACATTGTAGAGGCATAAGGGCACAGAGTTAAGGCGTTTTAGAGACCTAAATAGTTGTTTACGTCAGGAGTCGTGGTGATTTATAATGCACCGCTTACTTTCCAAAACCTCACTGAGGTAAGCGTCCATTATGTTACGCATTTCCCATGAAGCTCTAACCTTTGACGATGTCCTTTTGGTGCCAGGTTATTCTGACGTCACCGCTAAAGATGTATCGACCTGCTCGCAGCTAACTCGCAGTATTAGTATGAACATTCCGCTGGTATCAGCGGCGATGGACACCGTGACGGAAGCCCGCTTGGCAATTGCCATTGCCGCCGAAGGTGGTGTTGGTATTATCCACAAGAGTATGACGATTGAGCAACAGGCCAAAGAGGTTTTGGCGGTCAAAAAATATGAAAGTGGCGTAGTGAAAAATCCGTTTACTATCCAGTCTGACGCAACACTGCGCGAACTTCACGACCTGACCATCGCCAACCATATTTCTGGCTTACCTGTACTTCAAGACGGCAATCTCATTGGTATTGTCACGCGCCGCGATGTTCGATTTGCTACTGATATGGATGCTCTAGTAACCTCAGTAATGACACCCAAAGACAAGTTGGTCACGGTAAAAGAGGGCGCCGATCCAGATGCTGTTCGGGCGCTGCTTCACAAACACAGAATTGAAAAAGTATTGGTGGTCAATGATGCCTTTGAGCTCAAAGGACTAATAACTGTTACGGACATCGATAAAGCGGAACAGCACCCAAATGCCTGTAAAGACGAGCAGGGTCGATTACGTGTCGGTGCCTCTGTTGGTGTCGGTGAAGGAACGGACGAGCGTGTTGCAGCGCTCATAGAGGCTGGTGTCGACGTATTGGTGGTGGACACTGCTCATGGCCACTCCAAGAACGTACTAGAGCGTGTGAGATGGATCAAACAGCAGTATCCCACTGTGCAGGTGATTGGTGGCAATGTAGCCACGGGCGCGGGAGCCAAAGCATTAGCTGATGCCGGAGCCGATGGTGTAAAAGTAGGTATTGGCCCAGGATCGATCTGTACGACTCGAATTGTTACGGGTATTGGTATCCCTCAGGTGACTGCGATTGCGGATGCGGTAGCGGCTCTTCAGGGTACCGGTGTTCCAGTAATTGCTGATGGCGGTATTCGTTATTCCGGTGATATGTCTAAGGCCATAGTTGCCGGCGCCAGTGCCGTCATGATGGGCTCGATGTTGGCCGGCACCGAAGAGGCCCCAGGAGAGATTGAAATTTATCAGGGCCGCTCTTACAAGTCCTATCGTGGAATGGGATCCCTCGGCGCTATGGCGCGCAACCAGGGATCCAGTGACCGTTACTTCCAGGATGCAAGCGATGGCGCTGAAAAATTAGTACCTGAGGGTATTGTAGGACGTGTGCCTTACAAAGGGCCATTGTCTGTAATAATCCATCAGATGATGGGTGGCTTGCGCTCCGCGATGGGATACACCGGTTGCAGCACCATGGAGCAGATGCGTACCGAGCCAGAATTTGTACGAGTAACGTCCGCTGGTATCAGTGAAAGCCATGTGCATGATGTCCATATTACCAAAGAAGCACCTAACTATCCGGCTGGTGGTCGTTAAACAGCCTTAGAGAAAACGACGCCGCAAGTATTCGCTTGCCAAGCGATGGAGGGCTGTACGTGAATGTGCAGCCCTCTTTTTATTCGACGCAGCCGCAGGCGGTTTAAGGAATATTAAATGTCAGATCTCCAGTCACATAAAATTCTCATTCTTGATTTTGGCTCTCAGTACACTCAATTAATTGCACGCCGTATACGAGAAATTGGCGTGTTTTCCGAAATCCGCGCCTGGGATATTAGCGAACAAGAAATCCGAGACTTTAATCCACGCGGCATCATTCTTTCCGGTGGCCCAGAGTCAGTCACTGGCGGCAGCTCGGCGCCCTGTGCCCCTGTTGGTCTATTTGATATGGGTTTGCCGATCTTGGGTATTTGCTACGGTATGCAAACCATGGCAAGTCAGTTAGGTGGTAGCGTAGCCACTTCTGATGTGCGTGAATTTGGCTATGCGCAAATCAAGGTTGAGTCAGACAGTGCACTACTCGGCGATCTGAAAGATTCGGTTGGCAGTGATGGCGATCCCTGCTTGATGTGTGGATGAGTCACGGCGATAAAGTGGTCACTATGCCCGAGGGCTTTGTACTCCTAGCCTCTACGCCCGCCTGCCCTATCGCAGGGATGGTCAATGAAAGCAAAAAATTCTATGGTATTCAGTTCCACCCAGAAGTCACCCATACCCTTCAGGGTGAAAGACTATTCCAACATTTTGCCTTAGAGATCTGTGGCTGTGAAGGTCTGTGGACTGCTGCAGCTATTATCGAAGATCAGATCGCACGGGTACGTGAGCAGGTAGGCGATAGCCATGTGCTGCTAGGCCTCTCAGGTGGAGTAGATTCCTCGGTTGTTGCCGCACTGCTGCATAAAGCCATTGGCGATCAGCTGACCTGTGTGTTTGTTGACAATGGCTTGTTGCGCAAAAACGAAGGCGACATGGTCATGGAGATGTTCGCTAAAAATATGGGCGTAAAAGTCATTCGCGCCAATGCCCAAGACAAGTTTTTAAATGGTCTGTAGGCGTCAGTGATCCCGAGAAAAAACGCAAAGTTATCGGCAACACCTTTATCGAAATCTTCGATGAAGAATCCCATAAAATAGACAATGTTAAGTTTTTAGCTCAGGGCACTATCTACCCCGATGTGATCGAATCTGCGGCCTCCAAAACTGGCAAGGCTCATGTGATTAAGTCACACCACAATGTGGGTGGACTGCCAGATCATATGGCACTCAAGTTGGTTGAGCCACTGCGAGAACTTTTTAAAGATGAAGTTCGCAAAATTGGCGTCGAACTAGGCCTGCCTTACGATATGGTCTATCGCCACCCATTCCCTGGCCCTGGGCTCGGTGTGCGTATCTTGGGGGAAGTTAAAAGAGAGTATTGCGATATTCTCCGCGAAGCTGATGCGATCTTTATCGAAGAGTTAAATAAATCCGGTTGGTATCAAAAAACCAGTCAGGCCTTTGCCGTATTTTTGCCAGTCAAATCTGTAGGTGTGGTTGGCGATGCACGCCGCTACGAATGGGTTATTGCCCTTCGTGCAGTGGAAACTATCGACTTCATGACGGCTCGCTGGGCTCATTTGCCCTATGAGTTGTTGGAAAAAGTATCTAATCGGATTATCAATGAGATCACAGAGGTATCACGCGTCACCTATGACGTATCTAGCAAGCCGCCGGCAACTATTGAGTGGGAGTAGTAGTGGTAGGTATAACCCATTGATTTATATAGAGTTGAGAGT
>CAJJDA010000003.1 GCA_905182855.1 gamma proteobacterium HTCC2207
GGTTTCACTAACTCGGTTATATTAATAATAAAAAAAGTTGATATTCAATGAAAGAGAAAATTTTAGACCTTGGTTACTTCATCGGTGTTTGTTCGATGATAACAGTGGTTGCTTTCGTGCTTATCCTATTTACAGTCAATGGACTGCATATCGATCTCAATGAGATTGAGATAGCTGCAAATGCTGAAGCGCTGTTCGCCAGGCGCTAATCATGCGCTCTTGCGCGAGCAAATTATTTAGCCGCATAGACCAAAGACTTAAGGGGTCACGCTTAGCATAAAAGCCCTAATAGGGTCCTATTATCAAAGTCGATCACCAGCCCCCTCTGCGGTCAATCGCTACACACCATCAGAAATAGTAGGGAGCCTATGGAAATGAAAGGCTCTTCAGTGGTTTTATTGCCTGTAGTTACATTGAAAACTGACTTAAGCTGCGGCTCAACTGGCACTTGCAGTGATTGGATCACCCTGAATTTAATCTATCAGTAACATCCATTAATGATGCAAGCATGCCAATTACTAAATAAAATCCACGCGGAAGGATGATCTCTAACATGGGGACTGTCGCAACATGACCTGCGCATTAAACCTTTAGGAGTTTGGCCACGACGGCCATTATAGAGGGATCTGTGCTAATGGGTTACCCGATGCAAACTGACATGCATGATCTGCAGTTGGGTGAATGGAGGCGCGGGTCGGAATCGAACCGACGATCGCGGAGTTGCAGTCCACTGCATTACCACTTTGCTACCGCGCCGTTATTTCACTTTACTCATGTTCAAGCACAGATGTGCAAGAGGCCGCTATTCTAGGGGATGTTGGCAATAAATCAACTACTTATCAGCTTCGGCACTCAATTGCGGCCAGGCCTGTTTAAGATACAGTAGCATTGACCAAAGCGTCAGCAGCGCAGCCACATAAATAGCGCAAAATCCCACCGTAATAAGCCATTCACGCTCTGGCGTTGCCAGCAGTAATAACGCCACAGCTATCATTTGTGCCCAGGTCTTTACTTTGCCTATTACAGAGACCGCTACGCTGTCGCGATAGCCCAGGCCCGCCATCCATTCTCGTAGCGCCGAAATCACCAGCTCACGCCCGATAATCACGATTACTGGCAGTGCGAACCAGGGCGTAGAATAGACTTCGAGGAGCAATAACAGCGCCGCAGCAACAATTAACTTGTCTGCCACAGGGTCAAGAAACGCGCCAAATGCGGTGACCTGATTAAACCGGCGAGCCAGATATCCATCAACCCAGTCAGTGAGTGCCGCTGCACCAAAGATAGCCGCTGAGGCAATATGGTGCCATTCCCACGGCAGGTAATAGACCACTATAAAAACTGGAATTAATAGGATACGCAGCAGCGTTAAGATATTCGGGAGGTTCCACATAGGCGACTTAAAACTTTCTGTAATTAGGACTGGTTAAAACGAGACTAACTTACTCATTGTACAGGGCGCTGTAAATAGCGTCTGCAACCTTTTTGTTTATATTTTCCACCTTCATTAAATCAGCCACACTGGCCTTCTTGACCTCTACAATACCACCAAAGTGTTTTAACAGGTCGCGGCGACGCGTGGGGCCTACGCCTGGAATGCCCTCTAGAGCAGACGTACGACGTTTTTTATCTCGCCGCTGTTTATGGCCGGTAATAGCGAAACGGTGAGCTTCATCACGAATTTGCTGAATAAGATGAAGCGCGGCCTCCTGAGGCCGTCCGATAACACGATTTTCCTGCTCCGCCAAGATCAAAGTTTCCATACCCGGTTTACGTGTGGTCCCCTTGGCCACCCCCAGTATCATCACTCCGACCACGCCCAAATCACTCAACACCTCTTTGGCAATACCAATCTGCCCTTTGCCTCCATCAATCAGCAGAATATCAGGAAGTTTGCCCTCACCCTTTATCAGTCGCGTATAGCGACGACGAATAGCTTGCTCCATGGCCGCATAGTCATCTCCAGCCGTGATACCTTCGATGTTAAAGCGCCGATAATCACTTTTAACCGCGCCGTTGGCATCGAATACGACACAGGATGCCACTACGGCCTCACCGCTACTGTGACTAATATCAAAGCACTCTAGGCGTTCTGGGGTCACGTCTAAGCCAACAGTTTCGCGCAGCGATTCGAATCGCTGTAGTAATGTCTTTTTGGAGGCTAGCTTGCCAGCCAAGTTTTGTTCCGCGGTGCGCTGGGCAAGTTCAATCCATTTAGCGCGAAAGCCACGGACGGAGTCTCGAATCTCAATATTGCGCCCTACCCTCAATTTTAAAGCATCTATGAGGGGCTGACCGTTTTCAAGTGGCGCATTAACAACGATCTCTTTCGGTAAATCCGGTCGTCCACCACCATTTAAATATAACTGCGGCAAGAAATCCTCGAGAAGCTCTGAGACCTTTTCTGCCAGCGGTGCTTTGGGGTAGTAGCTGCGGCTACCCAGTATTCTACCCTGCCGTATGTAAAGCATATGAACACAGGCTTGCCCATTAGTAACCGCTCCAGCCACCACATCCACCGTCCCTTTACCCTTCTCAATCATTTGCTGAGCCTGAATTTGGCGCAGCGCAGCGATCTGATCACGGCTTTCAGCGGCCTTTTCAAAGGCCAGATCAGCCGCCGCCTTCTCCATGTCGCGCTCTAACTGTTTGAGTATCTTATCCCCTTTCCCATCCAGATAGAGGCGGGTCAAATCTACATCTGCGCTATAGTCATTGGGTGTAACGAACTCTACGCAGGGAGCAGTACAGCGCTTAATCTGATACTGCAAACAGGGTCTGGATCGATTTTTAAAAAAGACATCTTCACATTGGCGGACTTTAAACGTCTTCTGCAAAAATGACATGCTCTCTCGCACAGCATTAACACTGGGAAAGGGTCCAAAATAGGACCCTTTAGCTTTTTTGGGACCGCGGTGAAAGGACAGCCGTGGCCATTTGTCTTTGTCCGACAGGAAAATATAGGGGTAGCTTTTATCATCCCGCAGCAAAATATTGTACGGCGGTTGATACTGCTTGATCAGATTATGCTCGAGAATCAGTGCCTCAGTTTCTGTTTCCGTGACCGTGACATCAATTTGGGCAATACGCTTAACCAGAGCAGCAATTCTTGGAGCAAGCCCCGATTTACGAAAATAACTGCTTACTCGATTCTTAAGATTCTTGGCCTTACCCACATAGAGTATATCGCCCTGAGCATCAAACATCTGATAGATGCCAGGACGCTGGGTCAAGGACTGAAGGAAGGTAGGGGGATCAAAAGCCATTGCATATTGTAGCGGGTTTTGCTCCACAATAGATATTACGAAAAGCGCTTATTGCCGACCTTGCAGTGCTGTTTCCGAGCAGTCTTGGTGATGAACTGCCGATCCAATATAGTATCAACGAAGTGCCACTGATTGGTCATCGCCTGCGAAGTCAATACCAACTCAGACCAGCCACGATGGGCGGTATCTACGGCGAAGAGTTCTGCACTGGCTTCGACCATTGCGTTGCCCAGCACAATGGGGTCAGTGGGCAGGTAGGTCTCTAGCCCCGGGCTACTAACACTCGGCGTGCCGATTTCAACGCCTACAGCCTCGCCCATATTATTGGCCAAATTAAATGCCCAGGCATTGTGCGTATCACCCGCCAGTACCACGGGGTTGACGCCATGCTCAGCTAAACTGGCATAGACTCGATCACGACAGACGGCATACCCATCCCAGGCATCAAGGTTAAACGGCAATTGTTCCGGGGCGAGAAGTTGCATCATTTTTAGTATTTCACGATATTCCGGTATAGCCTCGTCAAGCTTAAGCTGCTGATCCGTTAATACTGGCAACTTTAACTTGCCCATCAACACCTGCTGACCCAAAAGCTGCCACTTCGCACCGCGCTGTTTACTCGCCTGCAATTCAGTGTCTAGCCATTGTTCCTGATCTGCCCCTAGCATTGCTCTTGCCGGATCCATCAACATCTGGTCTTTAAAGCTCTGAGAGTCTGGCAAATAATACCAATTTTCCGGAAGCGTCTCCGCGGTCAGATCTTTGATCAGGCCATAATCTGTAATCGCTATGGGCTCGCCTGTGGAGAAGTCAAAGGGCAACTTAACCGACCTGCGCTGATGCGCGGGCGCCACGGCAGCGTCCGCTGAAGAAACCATAGTGCCTTGTCCAGTCTTTGACACGTCGTAGGCCAGGGTGCGCAGGGGCAGGTCTACCGCATAATCCAAGCCTCGGTCACGGCCATGCAGTCGAGTATCTAACATAATCAAGTCCGCCAACCCGCCCACTTTAAAGCTGCGGAAAATTGGCCCCTGATCACCCGAGATAGCAGTTCGAATGGGCAGCCACTCGTGGTATGCCTGACGGGCCGCTGTCATACGCGCCTGAAAATCACCCTCCCCTTGATTGTGATTTTCGGCTCCGTCTTTCCAGCTATCGTTGGCCAATTCATGATCATCCCAGACGCAGATAAAGGGGTGGCGCGCATGAACGGCCTGTAAATCCGGATCCGTTCGATAGAGGCCATAGCGCATACGATAATCTTCTACCGTTAGAATTTCCGTAGCCGGCTCTACCTGTCGACCAAGCTCTTCAGTCGCCACCGCATTAGCGTAGACACCCTCAGCATATTCATAGATGTAATCGCCCAGATGAAGCACAAGATCCAGATCGCTATCGGCCATATGCCTGTAGACATTAAAATAGCCCTGAGGGTAGTTTGAGCATGAGGCCACACCAATACGAAATGACTCAACAGCCCCCTCGGGTAAAGTACGAGTCTGGCCCACAGGGCTAATAATACCTTCACTGAGAAATCGATAAAAATAGGCGCTACCCGGCTCTAGGCCTTGGGCATCAACCTTTAGCGTGTAATCACGCTTTGCCGAAGTTGAGACCACCCCAGAATTGACTAACTGCATAAACTGAGGATCTGATGCCACCTCCCATCGGCAATCCACGGCCCGATGTTCACCACTACCGGGAATTAAACGCGTCCATAAAATTACCCGATCGGATAACGGGTCTCCAGAGGCAACCCCGTGGGTGAAATAAAGCGGTGATACCGCATGCACTTCAAACCCGCGCAGGGCCAAGACACCCAAACTAGCGCTCACCCCTTTAAGTAACTGACGACGATTTAAGGCAGGCTTGTCCATGTAATTTAGCTCTTATCATGACATTGATTGAGCACCTAGCATAACCCACAATGGCTTCAACGCTAAGCCAGCATATTAGTTTAAAAACACTTAATTAAGGCACCTATTTGATCCTCATTATTACAGGTATGGGGAGACAGGCGCATGCCTTTAACGCGACAATCAAAATGAACGTTGAGATTTATCAGACGGCGCATGACTGCGTCCTGCCGCCGGCCAAAATCTAGTACCAGCGTCCCACCTCGCAGATCTTCTTGCACGGGTGAAATAAGTGCCTCAGAGGGGACCGCTTGAATAATCTGGTCGCTCAGCTCGAGATTATTCTGCCGAATATTATTCACGCCGATTGCGTTAATGGCCTGCACGCTATTGGCGGCCACCGCAAAGGGATACACCGTTGGTGTGCCGCCCCAAAATCGTAGCGCATCATCGGCATACCTAAAATGATGTATATCAAATTCAAAGGGATCTTGGTGGGAAAACCACCCAACACTTTGAGGCTGACAGTGCTCAATCATGGGTGAATCAACCCACAAAAATGCGGCTCCCGGCCCACCGCCTATCCATTTAACACAGGAGCCTACCACAAAATCTGCTTGCCACTGAGCCAGATTAATGGGCAGTATTCCGACAGACTGCGCGACATCCACTAACGATAAAATCTGTCGGCTGCGAGCTAGATCAGTAATCTGCTGCACTGGCAGCTGCCGTCCGTTATTGGATTGCACATGAGTAACCAGTACCAAGCCCACGTCTTCGGTCATCTGACTACGCCAGATAGTCATGTCTGAGGTATCTGCACCGGCGTCGATAAACTTTAACGTATAACCCGAACTGACGCCCTTTTGCAGGGCAAAGGCAATCGAGGGAAAGTCTTCCTCGCTTAATAAAATCACCTTTTTATCGGCCGCAAGGTCAAGGGAATAAATGACTTTTCCTACTGCACTCGAGAGACTGCTCTGGGGGCAAATATTTCCTATGTTTGAATTAAGCAGAAGAGCCAGCTCCGCACGAAAGGCCTCAATGGTACCCAGCCAATGCTGCCAAATATCGCCGTTTCCCGTTTCCCATGGTGTCCAGAATGCTTTCGCTGCTGCCCGCTCGGCGTTAGGCAGGGGAAGACCGACCGAATGACTGAGAAGATAGATCCCCTGACGCTCTGTGAGGCCATTCACGGTCTCGCTCACGACAGACAGCCTCTTAGCATTTCGACATCATGATAACGAGTTCTAAACGCGCCCTGAACATCAGCGGCTCTGCGCATGTCGCAGAGTTTGCGCAGGCTTTTTAACAATACGGGCAATGGTGGGCCACTGGCAGTCAATCCCTCAGTATTGCTAAGCGCAGCATCATCTGCTGGCTTCTCGATAAACTTATTCACCAACTGCTCATGGTGCTGCAGAGCGGTCTGACCATGGGCATGGCAGACCTGTAGAAACATATCGAGGTTTCTTTGGAACCAGGGCTCGTGGCTATGGGCAGCCGCCTCAGCTACAAAGCTGTCCATCAAACTGGTCCGCCGCATGCAGTCACGCAACACCAGCTGATCTTCTGGACGCATAAACAGAAACTTATCCACTAGCAGTTGCGAATAGTATGGATCGTCCGCTTGACACAGACCCAGCAACAAATCGATCACATTAATACCCGCAAAGTCACCTGCATTGGCACCTCGGTATTCATGCAAGCCAACTCGATGCGGGCGATAATACGGTCTTACACAATAGAAGAAACGGTCTATATCCAGCTTTTCAAACAGTGTCTGATTATAGCTGAGTACGGCTTCAAGAGCCGCTTTAGCCGATAACAGTAAATCATATGTGACTGAATGAGACACACCCAGCGGCAAACATTGCCGCAATGCTTCAGACGCTCGGATAAAGGCGAAGACGCTGCGAGTATTGTAATCAAGGAATATTCGTTCGTCTTCAAGACCGGTAAAGGTTTTATAAACCCCGTTCACCGCCTGATTATGCGTTTCAAGATGACATGAGGCAAACCGTGGCACCACCCCAAGGGATGCACCTAACTGCATGGCTAAGGCCGACGCTTCATGCAGTGGTGACCGAGTTTCTCGAGAGGGTTCAGTGATCTCATGGCGTCGACAGGCGGCCATATAAAAGCCCACATTGCCCAGCAGTTCAAAGCCGCTATCAAAGCCTTCGTCGGTATTTCCCTCGGTTAAGAAGGCCCGCTATCAACGCTGTTCCTTGCTCCACCAACTGCTGCTTAAGTGCCGCACCAACGCTGCCCAAAGGAGTCCCTTCGGGACTAGAGAAATAAAGCTCTTCGAGCTTGCTATTAATATCTTTGAATTCATTACGAATCCACGTATCCATGGCCCTAGATCTTACAGTCATCTATTTTTACCCCTGATTTACTACCTAACCAAGGACAAATAATACCAAAAATACTGTAGCAGTTTCAGTCAATTAATAGTCATAAATAGATTTATATTGTATAATTACACTCCTTTTCGCAATTATATTGACTGATTATGCCAACTTTTATTAATAGACCGCAAAAAAAAGATAAAGACATCTCAGTGGTCGACAGTACTGACGTTAAAATACTTAATGCATTGCAGGCCAATGCACGCATCAGTAATGCCGAGCTGGCTGAGTTAGTGAATCTGTCGCAGACACCCTGCCTGCGGCGATTGCGCAAACTGGAGAAAAGCGGCCTTATTCAGCATTATACGACGTGCCTAGACCACAGCATGCTGGGCATAAATGTCTCCGCCTTTGTCTTTATTAAGCTCAACAAGAACACCTCTGCTAAAGCAGCAGAATTTGAAGCCGCGATTAATCAATTTCCTGAAATTCTAGAGTGCTGCGTGCTGGCTGGAGTCCATGATTATGCGCTGCGAATCGTCACCAAAAACCTACAGACGTTCGAGTCGTTCTTAAAGGATAAACTGGCCAATGTCGAGCAGGTCGAGAATATCGAATCCACCATCATCCTCAATCAAACCATAGCGCGACATTCGCCCCAGCTCAGTCAAAACTGACTTAATGGACGTGTCTCACTAATCAGTTAAGACAGCATCATCGCAGCAGGAAAAACTGCCCTGACGCTTAGCCTTATAAAAATTTAAAAAGAGTATTTAGCTTAAATACGATTTACATCCGTTTTCCGATAAAAATCTCTCCAAATAAACCAAAAAATTCGGCTTTTAAGAGTTTCTACACGAGCCATTTGACCTGCATTACTACTGCCAAATATATCTATCTGAGTAATCGATTGGTCACTATCATTATAAAATGCGACCAACGAATCATAGCGTGCTGCGTAATAAAGGATGATTTTTCGCCCGCCAATATCGACATTTAATAAACCACCCTGATCAATCACAAAGTCTTTGGTATAAGCCACATAGTCATCCCCAACATTGATGCCATAAACCATCTTTTTTACAGGCAAGCGGTCATCAAATTCTTTGATCGTGGGGAATGCAGGCTCGTCGGATTGCCACTGTAAGGTTTTTACTGCTAGCAACATCATTCCATCGCGAACCACCGTATCGAACATCCGAACTAGCGCGTTATCACTTTGCTGTTCGATATTGTTGATAAACACCTGGCCATCGGGATAAAGCTGCTTAAACGCGCTAAATGGCATTCTCAGGGTTGGCCATTCTGTCATGCTCACGCCCTGCTCTCCGTCCGTCTCGGCGGCACCCCAGAACTGCTGTATCGGCTCGCCGCTATTCATGTCCCACATCACCAGATTGTTGCGCAGCTGCGTCATCACCTTCAACTCAAGTGGCTGGCCCTTAAGCTCTGGGGTATAGGCTATACCCATATTAGTCAAACCACAGTAGGTCATTACTACGGGCTTACCGCCAATCTCCCCACCATCAACAATGTGTGGCTGCAGGAGATAATAATCCGCGTAAGCACGGGCACCGTTATCGTTTTCGAGCACTAACATTTCAATTTCATCAACCGAGTCAAACTCCGGCTTTTCATAAGCTGCGTGTTTCATCTGTTGGAGGAATTTTGGTGCCTCATCAACCGATACAAACATAGCTTGACCCTCAAACTGCTGAGGTCGAAACATCAAGAGCGTGTTAAGCATTCCGGAGTACCAATTAAACAGGCAAAACAGGACTAACGCGATCAACAGACCGCGGGGCACAATATTTCGATTATTAAACCAAATCAAAATACTGCCGAATAATGCGACTAGTGTTGAAATTGCTATCAGCCAGCGGTTGTACCAAATAAACATAGTGAACTCTCGGCTCGACTGAACCAGCCATTGACTGATATCAGCTAAATCCTTAAACAGGAAAAATCCGCCTACTTGGGCTGCGATCATGAGCAGCCAAAAGGACAGTTTTGTGATTTTCAATGCTGATCGAGCCATAGGAGTACATCCGCTATTTACACACCAGATCTTGGGTCTAACTGGTATATTATCGAGTTGATTTAACGTTTACGGTAGGTTAAGAAGCAATGAGCTTAGTAGCTATGCTTTTACTGCACTTACTATTCAGTTACTGCGGCTTTATTGCGCAGAATGGGTGTCCTTTCTATAGCCCTGTTTTACTAGACCACTACATCTAGTTTGCGCATTTAACCGGTCATTTAACACCCAATTGGCCTGTTCTTTTCTGTATAGTTCACGTTTTCGGCACACCCAGCTATTTATGAGTGTTTACTGTACCTCAGTAAAGGGAGTGTTGACGCGCAGGAAAGAGCAATGTACAACCATTTCTCGGCACAGTCAGAAAAAGTTGTTAGTTAAAGAAAAGTGGTTAATTGTTATAAATCAGGGGCTTACGCGATGATTGGAAAAGAACGAAAATGACACGAAATAACGCCAAGCCTTTGAAAATTAACCGAAAATTCTGTGTTGCGCCCATGCTCGACTGGACTGATCGCCACTGCCGGTATTTTCTCCGTCTTATCAGTCAGCATGCCATGCTATATACCGAGATGCTGACAACCGGTGCGATTATTCATGGTGACTCTGACTATCATCTGCAAATGGACGCGTTCGAGCATCCAGTTGCTCTTCAGCTTGGTGGCAGTAACCCACAGGATTTAGCCACTGCTGCCAAGATGGCTGCACAATATTCCTATGCGGAGATTAACTTAAATTGTGGTTGCCCGAGTGATCGAGTACAAAATGGTATGTTTGGTGCGGTTATGATGAAAGACGCACAGATTACCGCTAACTGTGTCGCCGCGATGCGCGATGCGGTTGATGTGCCGATCACTGTTAAGCACCGTATTGGTGTGGACGATTATGATTCCTACGAATTTCTGCGGGACTTTGTCGGTACTGTGGCGCAAAGTGGCTGCGAGGTATTTTTGGTGCATGCGCGCAAAGCCTGGCTTAAGGGGCTTAGCCCAAAACAGAATCGCGAAATACCTGAACTAAATTATGCTAGCGTCTACCAACTAAAAAAGGATTTTCCCCAACTCGACATTATTATCAATGGTGGCGTCACCACCATTGAACAATCTTTGGCACATCTACAGCATCTTGATGGTGTCATGGTCGGCCGTGAGGCCTATACTAATCCGTACTTACTTGCCACGGTAGATCAGGCTATTTATGGCACTACTGGCCCGATAAAAACTCGAGAGACAATTGCCGAAGAATTTTTAGATTATGTGGACAATGAACTCAGTAAAGGCACTAAACTAAACGCCATGACCCGACATATCTTGGGGTTATTTCATGGCATGCATGGCGCCCGTCTCTTTAGGCGTCATATTAGCGAAAATGCCTTTAAACCGGCTGCGGGTATTGAGGTGTTAACCGCGGCATTACAAAAAACAGCTGGAGCGGTAAATTAATGAGCAGCCAAAGTAAACTGGCACAATTAAAAGAAATGACCACCGTTGTCGCCGATACTGGCGACTTTGATGCCATAGCCCAGTATTCCCCTGAGGATGCCACCACCAACCCGTCGCTTTTGCTGAAGGCAGCGCAGATGCCTGCATATCGTGATCTCGTTAACCGCGTGGTTTCCAAAACCATGGCCGGACGACTCTCGAGTAATGAGCAGATTGCAACCTGCATGGATGGACTGGCGGTCAGCTTCGGCGAAAAAATTCTCGAACAGATTCCCGGTCGAGTCTCTACAGAGGTCGATGCTCGGCTATCTTTTGATACCGCAGCTTCGATTGCTAAAGCGCGCCAACTTATTGCCCTTTATGATCAGGTAGGCGTCGGTAAAGAGCGCGTGCTGATTAAAATGGCGTCCACCTGGGAAGGCATACGTGCCTCAGAGCAGCTCGAAAAAGAAGGTATCAACTGCAACCTAACATTGCTGTTTAACTTTACTCAGGCTGTCGCCGCAGCCGATGCCGGTGCTTTCTTAATCTCGCCATTTGTCGGCAGAATACTCGACTGGTACAAAGCATCGACGGGCCTAACGGAGTATGCGCCTTCCGACGACCCAGGAGTTCAATCTGTCACCCGCATCTACAACTACTACAAGCAATGTGGTTACAATACGGTTGTTATGGGTGCGAGCTTTAGAAATACTGAAGAAATTACTGAGTTGGCAGGTTGCGACCGTTTAACTATCAGCCCCGACTTGTTGCAGGCACTAGATAGTGATTTTGGCCGTCTGGAGCGCAAACTCGACCCCTCACATACTGGTGACACGATTCACTATGACCTTGGTGACGAGAGTAGCTTTCGCTATGAGCTGAATGATGACCCAATGGCCACTGAGAAACTTTCCCATGGCATTCGAAGTTTTGTTGCCGATCAAATTAAACTTGAAACCTGGTTAAAAGATTTAAACTGATGATTGATAAAATAAAAGCGTTTTTTAGCAGCAATATTATTGAAGCCGATGATAATGCCATTAGTACTGAGCAGCTGGCTACCGCCGCCCTACTGATTGAGGTGATGGTAATTGATGGCAATCTTGATGAGCACGAACTGCAGTCAATCAGCACCACATTGTGTCAGATGCTCGAGCTAAGTCGCGAGAAAATTGATGAGCTGATTGCGCTATCGCGCGATGAGGTGACTGAAGCCACCTCTTTGTATCAGTTTACACGCGAAATCAACGAACATTATGATCATGATAAGAAAATGGCACTGATGACAGCAATGTGGCGCGTTGCCTTTGCCGATGGGGTGCTAGACAAGCACGAAGAGGGAATTATTCGCAGGGTCGCCGATCTACTGCATCTCCTGCACAGCGATTACATTCGCTGTAAGTTGGCGGCAAAAGCGCAAAGTGACTTAGCGACCTGATTCCAATGCGCTGATTAGGTCAGTAAATTCTTTGCAGTTATCGGGGTTTAGTTGCATTAAAAGCTTGTGCGCCTCCAACACCTGCTCTCTGGTTTCATCTACCGGGGTTACCACGGCACCGATATCCTGCAGATCGGCAGTAATCACTGGGATCTCTTGGCAGATATCAAATATTTCCTCGAAGCCCATACAGTCCAATGTTCGCAAAATGCTCGGGTTTTGGCAGAAAACCTGCATATTGATACCGTATTCCTTGCGACAATAGAGGCCTAACTTGGCCATCAGCCCGAGGGTAGTACTGTCGAGACATTCAGCTTCCAACATGTCAACTACCACCTGTGTCACCAGTTGGCTGCCAAATATCATTTCCATGTGCCGATTTAATGAGCCGCAGAGAGTCACTCGCACATCGCCACTAAACTTAAGAAGATAGTGTCCATCGTCGTCTGAAACTAAAATTCTGCCAACAGTCATTTCTGAACACCGCCAGTCAGGAGCAACAACGAAATGTCGTCTTGCGGATCTTCAATACCGTCTATCAATAATGCTGCTGTTAGCTGTTCAATATCACCAGAGCTGCTAGTTACGTAATCGAGTAACGTCTGCTCTTTATCTACAATTTCCTTGTCCGGAAGCAGATCGAATACCCCATCAGACAGGAGCACTAGGGCGAATTTTTCAGGTAATATAATCTCTTCCACCGCCCATGTGGCGTCTTCGAATATTCCTGCAGGTTTACCCTTGCCAGGTAAATATTCAGCACGACCGCTGCTGACTAGTATAGGGCTTGGCTGCTGTGCGCCAACTACATATCTTAACTTGCGGGTCTCGGTGTCCAATGACCCGGCGACTATGGTCAGATGCTTACCCAAGCCAGAGGCTAACAACTGGTTATTGACATGCTCGACTAATCCGTCGGGTGCCTGAGCCAGTGCTGCATAGTCTTTTTCAAGTTCATGGCGGCGTATTACGCGGCCGATCATAAAGCGCAGCAGCACGGTAACAAAGGCAGATGAGGCACCATGACCAGATACATCTGCAAAGTAAAACAGGAGGTAACGGCCCAAGATAAAGTTATAGCCCACAAAATCGCCACTCAAATAGAGTGACGGAGTAATCGAATGGGATATTTCGTAGTCGCCAAATTTTAAGGGGCTCTCTGGCATCAGACTTTTTTGAACTTCGCGCCCAGCAATCTGATCCAGTTTCAGTAACCTTAAACTTTCCTGTAACCCATGATTAGCTTTTTCAAGTTCCTCACCATCAGATATCGTGCGCTGACGGACTTCAGCTAGCTGATCGACACGAATTATGGTGGCTGCAACAGCGTCTTTTGTAACATCTGACAGGATCACATCGGCTGCGCCAAGTCTAAAGAAGTCCACTGCCAGCTCAGAAGAGCAGGTCTCCAGAGCAACAATGATCAGATATTTCTGACAGAGTCGACGGAACTCTTCAAGTTCCGAGGCATTTGAGAGGGCGATATGTTTAGAAAATAGGATAACGGCTTGGGTAAGCGGTTGAGTACACAGAGCATCAATCTCGCCAATATCTGAAGCCACCGCCAGCTCCCTACCCTCTGATTGGAAGTTAGCCCTTAGTATCTGTAGCCTACCTTCGTCAGTTCCGACGAGGATAACGAGGCCTTGTGTTTTACCCATTCTATTTCGGCTTTAGCGATTACTATCTTGGCTTATAGAGACTGACGTCTACCCATCCTGCATCGTACCTCAGATTTCGTTAAAGTAACAATCAACCGTCGATTAATACTCGTCCAGATCACCGAAGTCATCTTCAATCATTCCGTCGGCCTCGAGGTACTCTCTGCGCTGTAAATATATATCGCGCATAAATAGATACTTATCCCCAGATATTACCGCATCGAGGGCCAGCAAATCCGCCCTAAAAGTCACAAGATCCGCCCCTATTAGCGAATTTCGCGTAGAGACATGATCAATGGCAGACACAGGGTCCACTAGACTATCGAAGAACCTAGACGGGGCATCCCTTAATGACGATGGACCCATAAACGGCAACATCAAAAACGGGCCATCTTCAACACCCCAGGCAGCGAGAGTCTGACCAAAATCTTCGTCATCATGCGCCTCTAGGCCAGCCCTTTGAGCCACATCGAATAACCCAATGACACCGAACGAGCTATTGATTAGAAATCGCGCACTGCTATATCCTGCCTCACCTATCTTGCCCTGCAGAGTATTGTTGACCACATTACCGATTTCGCCCAGGTTACTAAACATATTTCGGATGCCCTGCTCTAGGGGATCAGGAGCTATAGCCTTATAGCCTTTGGCGATTGGGCGAACAATATAGTCGTCCAACGCGGTATTGAACGCATAAGTTTTGCGATTAAGGCCCTCTAAAGGGTCAACATTTTGGTTGTCGTCCGCATAGCTTGGCCCAGCATACAGAGCAACAATAAGGATCAATGGCAGTGTAAACAGATATATTTTCATGGTTTCTTGCTCGAAAACTATTTGCATCTAAGATGCAATTCTAATGTGAATATTACATTCTACTGCGACATGGTCTACCCGCACAAAGCATTTTTATTTAATTTGCCCGAAAACCATAAATTACATCTTTACCTGCTAGTGAATAAAGCACCTCGGCTCCAAACGCTAGCAAGCTTTTCAAGTCAGAATGCTGTATTTCCGTTGCGAGCTTTAATATTGCTGCTCTACCAGACAATGCGTCCGATTCGATGATGTCAAGCAGCCGAAACGTCACGGCATTGGATTCTATGAATCCCACCTTTAAATCGCGATTTCGATAGACAATCAAAAATGTTAACGGATCAGTATCTTTAAGCTCTTGCTCTACATAACCAGGGCCCATTTTGTGCACTGGGTACCGGTAGGAAAGACGCCACGCCAGTGGTGATATCAGAGCCATATCATCCAAAACATGGGCTTCATGAGGCGGGTGACTGGGGATATCTTGCTGCGACACATCTAGGGCCAGTTCAACCCACTCATAATGTGCCAACTCCAACATGAACGAAGGGTATTGCTCGCTATTCAGCTCTAAATATTTAATAAATTCTTCACTGATTTTTAAAAAATAGGGTGTTTGACATTCGTGTAGAGAAATAAAATCTCTCACCATCTGAGACCATTTTTCCCCATTAATAATCGATTTAAGGATAGGAAACGCGGAGCCCAGAAATGACTCAATATTGTTAAACACCAGGTTGCGGTAAATAGCCAGACGCCGATCTTCTATCGCTGCTGGAGCAGCGTTAATGTCAGGATCACGCATATGCGCGCAAAATTCACGCTGAGTGACCTGAAAAAGAGGCTCAGTCATTCGCCGAAGTCCGACTATTGGCCCGCTGAATAGTCGAAATACGTCCCACTTCAAGCAGTAATTTATCCACTGGGGGGATGTTAAAGTCTCTCTCCAACAGAGTAGGAAATACACCAAATTGTTTATACGCCAGATCAAGAAGATCCCATACTGGGTCGATTACGTCGGCGCCATGGGTATCAACTCTAAGATCTTCTGCCTCGTTATAGTGCCCTGCGATGTGGCCATAAACCACGCGATGTCCCGGTAGCGAGGCCATAAATTCGCGCGCATCATACTGGTGATTGATACTGTTAACGTAAATATTGTTTACATCAAGCAGTAGGCCGCAGTCCGCTTTTTCCAACACCGCGGCGGTGAACTCAATTTCCGACATATCTTGGCCTGGGGCGGCGTAATAGGACGCATTTTCCAAAGCGATACGCTGACCCAAAAAGTCTTGAATCTGACTGATACGATCAGCTACATAATCAACCGCTTCGAGCGTGAATGGAATGGGCATCAGGTCATAGAGGTGACCGCTGTCACTGCAGTAACTGAGATGTTCCGTATAGCTAAGGATGGAGTGCTCAGACATAAAAGCCTTTATCTGTCGCAGCAGATCCCAATCTAGTGGCGCTGGGGAGCCTATGGACAGTGAAAGGCCATGGAGCACAAACGGAAACCTTTCGGTATATTCGCGAAAGGCTTTGCCATACCGGCCTCCCACATTAATCCAGTTCTCGGGCGCGACCTCCATAAATTGGACATCAGCGGTGGTAGCCGACGCAAGCGGACCCAAAAGAGCCCGCCTAAGTCCAAGCCCTGCGCCATTAACAGGGTATAGATCACCCATATCGCCACATTCTAACGACTGTCATAAATACAATTCCGAACCCCGCTTGTCTGGGATTACTCGGCTTCTCCGCACTTACCTTCGGCTTCAGCTTTTACTCCTCCACAGGTGCCTTCACTTTCAGCCTTTTCCCCTCCGCAGGAACCCTCCGCCTCTGCTTTTTCAGAGCCGCATTTACCTTCCCCTTCAGCTTTTTCATCACCGCATTTACCTTCGCCACATTTTCCTTCTCCGTGATGACCCGCGAGGCTGTATCCTGATGAAAGTTCATCTGCTTGGAATGGATTCTGCCCTGCAAATACAGCAGGGGCTGCAGCCACTGAGGCCATAAAAGCCAAACCACATGCCGCTGCCAAAGGTTTAATTGTTTGTTTTGCCATTAGAAACACTCCTTCTTAGTATAGGTTTTTTCGTATATCAAGAACCAATATAGTTTCAAGATACTCTTTAGACAACCTAAGTATAGGCATGATTTTCGCCTTGGTGTATTTTTATTTTTGGGCCTGCTATGCCCCATCAATTGAATAGCGCCTCAGACTGTCATGTATCTCCAACCAGCGCTTTTTTAAGCGCTTTTCAGATACTGGCACACGGGTCTTGAGCTGCTGGGCAAATAATGACACACGATATTCCTCCAATAACCATTGAAAGTCCCAAATCGCCTGTTCTAGTTCATAGGTAAGTCGTTGCCCCTCAATACTTTTCAACGGCTCATAAAAATCCATAAGCTGGCCTATACAGTCGCGATCTCTAGCAATTTGCGAAACTAGCTTTTCCAGTCGGACCTGAATACCCTGAACCAATCTGGGGTACTGTCGAAGATTCTCACTACCTGCTGTAGACAAGGTCTTCACTGAAAAAAGCCAATTCACCTGTTGGTCAATGTCATCTTTAGCGTAGATCGCTTTGAGGCCCAACGAGCGCAGCTCCTTTTGGTGGTGATGTAATTGCGGTAAAACAGACGCGACAATCATCGCCTGTTGCTGCGCGATATCAACTACGTTACCAATACCCGCTTGATAAGCGACATCAAAATCTCGTTGTCGTCGGATAACTTCGGTATTTTTAAAGATCGCCTCATGAAAGCTGCTCAGGATTAAGGCATCAACCAGCTCTTCCCTACGCCCTATTGCAGCCGCCTTTAAGGCCAGTTCAGAGCCCTGCAGGAGGTTTTTAGTCAAGTACTTGACCTGTTCACGACCTTTTAACATCGCAAGCCGCAGCTGTCCCTCGCGGGTTACTTTGGCAGCCGCTAACGGATTATCCAACACCTCAATTGCGACAGATTTCCCACAATCTCTCAAAGCCGGCCAAGCTTTTATTGTGATTTTGCCACGCTTAAGTTGCACTTCTTGAGGCAACTCATCAAAATCCCAAGTCAAGATACCCTGACGCGAAATGGAATCGTCGGAGGCCTGCTGTTCCAGTCCGGCGCTGATCTGCTGCTTAAAGTCCCGCTGCAACTGTTCTAACGTGCGTGCCATAGCAATGGTCTTACCCTCGTCATCTTGCAGCACAAAGTTCATGCAGTACCAGGGATCCAGTTTTTCCGCCTTCCAGTCCTCGGGACTAACGGAAATGCCGGTCTGTCGTTTTAGCTGCTCCGCAAGCACCTCGGTAATCGCTCGATCCTGGGCTCCCACATGCAACAGGATCTTGTCGACATAGTCCGGCACCGGCACAAAGTGCCTTCTCGTCTGTTTGGGCAACGTTTTGATCAGGGCGATACATTTGTCCCGCAACATGCCTGGCACTAGCCATTCATAAAAATAACGCGGCAGCTGATGCAGCAAGGCCAGTGGAATGATTGCACTGACGCCGTCTTCCGCATGTCCCGGTTGAAAATGGTATCTCAACTCATACTCAATGCCATCCCAGGTAATGCTTTCTGGAAACTGAGCCTCTTCGCCTTCGGCTAAGCCACGCAAGACCAAGGCATCTTTATTGATGCACAATAACTTGCTATTTTCCTGCTCCGCACTTTTTCGCCACTGTTCAAAACTCGTTAAATTGTATATACCCTCGGGGACACGCTCATCGTAAAAACTATAAATGACCTTTTGTTCGGCGAGCAGATCGCGCCGCCGAAAACGGTCCTCTAGTGCCTGCAGCTCCTCAACCAGCTTTTGGTTTTTTCGTCTTGGAGTTGCCCTTACCCCGATAGCCCTCTTCCACCAGCGCCTGCTGTATGAAAACGGCTCGCGCTTCCACCGGTGCCACCTGTCCATAGACGGTGTTTTTACTCTCGACGATGGTCAGCCCAAATAACGTCTGACGTTCTTTGGCCATGACCTGACCAGCCTTTTGATGGTAAAAAGGCTCACTGTAGGTTCTTTTAACCAGATGACCCGCCAGCGATTCGAGCCAGTCCGAATCGATCTTGGCAACGTTTAATGCGTACTGTTTAGCCGTTTCCATCAATGAGCCCGCCATGATCCACTTCGGCGGTTTTTTACTCAGCCCTGAGCTGGGAAATATAAAGAATTTGCGATTTCTGGTACCTAAAAATTCCCATTTATCTTCTCTTATACCGACCTGCCCCAATAACCCAGATAGTATGGCTTGATGAATCCCTGCATACTCAGCCGGTTTATCATTGCTGGACAGTTTCAGTGATCGACAGACCGTATGCAGCTGATGGTGTAAATCACGCCATTCCTTCATACGCAGAAATGATACATAGTTAGCGCGGCAGTACTTGCTGTACTGGTTGCCCGACAGAGCCTGCCTTCGCTCTTCAAAATGATGCCAGACATTCAACAGTGACATAAAGTCCGAATTTTCATCCTGCCATTGCTTATGGCACTGATCCGCAGCCTGTTGTTTGTCCGCAGGGCGCTCTCTGGGGTCCTGAATACTCAGCCCCGAGGTTATGATCATCACTTCTGCGAGTGAACCTGTTTTCGCGGCCTGAAGTATCATGCGTGAAAATCTTGGGTCCAATGGCAAAGCTACAAGCTTTCTGCCCAGCGCCGTTAACTTTCCCTTTGCCGTCACCGCCTGAAGCTCTTCGAGTAACTTAAAACCATCGTTGATCATCCGATTGTCTGGTGGATCGACAAAAGGGAATTCGCGTATATCACCCATATTAAGATCTAGCATCTTTAATATGACAGCGGCGAGGTTGGTACGTACAATTTCCGGATCGGTAAATTCTGGCCGGTTACTGTAATCATCTTCGGTATAGAGCCGGTAACAAACACCATTTCTAACGCGTCCACAGCGACCAGCACGCTGATTGGCACTGGCTTGAGAAATTGATTCAATAGGGAGGCGCTGTACCTTGGTGCGGAAACTGTAGCGCGACAGCCGCGCACGTCCCGTGTCAATCACATAGCCGATACCTGGCACTGTTAACGACGTTTCTGCGACATTGGTGCTTAGAATAATCCTACATCCGCGGTGAGGTCTAAATATCTTAGCCTGTTCAGCAAGACTGAGTCTTGCATAGAGGGGTACGACTTCAGTATGCGGCAACTGAGCTCGCTTGATGGCTAAATTAGCCTCTCGAATCTCCCTTTCACCACTCAGAAACACCAACACGTCACCAGCGGGTTGGTTGGCCTGAATATGTCTCAGGCATTCAATAATATTTTGATTTCGGTCCATGTCGAAATAATCTTCATTGCTATAGACGATTTCAACGGGAAATGTCCGACCAGACACTTCGACTACAGGGGCATTATTAAAATGGCGGGAAAATTTTTCAACATCTATCGTGGCAGAGGTAATGATGACTTTCAGTTCAGGACGCTGGTCCAGAAGATTTTTAAGATAGCCCAGCAGAAAATCAATATTTAGGCTGCGTTCATGGGCCTCGTCGATAATCAAAGTATCGTATTTACTGAGGAAACGATCATGCTGAATTTCAGCCAACAAAATACCATCGGTCATCAATTTGATCAGGCTGTTGGGCGAACTCTTGTCGGAGAAGCGCACCTGATATCCCACCGTCTCCCCCAAGGGGGTTTTAAGCTCCTCGGCAATACGCGTGGCAACGGTGCGTGCCGCTAGCCTGCGTGGCTGAGTGTGACCAATAAGCCCCCTGACTCCGCGCCCCGCCTGCAAGCAGATTTTCGGTATCTGAGTTGTCTTTCCTGAACCCGTTTCACCCGCAATCACCACGACCTGATTATTCAGTATCAACTCGAGAATTTCTTCGGACCGGTTACTAACAGGGAGATCTGGGAAGTTAATTTGTGGGAGGCTCGCCCGACGTGTCGCAACCAAGTCCAGCGATCGCTGAACGGCCGAGGACCATTTTGGCCAGTCTTTTGATAGATCTTTGTCAGATGCGACTCGTCGCCTGAAATCCGTTAACTGGCGGCTCAGACGAAATAAATCTCGGCAGCTAACTGATTTAAAGAGCCAATCTTCCAACAGACCAAAATCTGTTGTTTTATTGGGGACTCTGCTGAGTAACTCCGACTCTGCGTTGGTGTTTGACGGCGACGACAACGGACTATTCCCCGGTTTTTCGCCAGATACATTCACCACTGGATGCCGTTATCGCATCCAGCTTTTTGTGGTGCTCTTCCAACTCCAATTCGCTAGCAGCGATCACTCGCAACGCTGGACGAGACATCGGCAGACGACGGATAGTCGAGACATTGTTTACTTCTCCACTGTCTGAGTCGGATGACTCGCTCATATTCAAGCTAACTTGGCCGCCAGTCATTAGCAAGTAGACATCCGCCAGAATCTCAGCATCCAGCAAAGCGCCATGCAGGTCACGCTGAGAGTTATCTACGCCGTAGCGTTTGCACAAGGCATCAAGGTTATTCTTTTGCCCGGGGTGCTTTTGTCGTGCCAAAGCCAAAGTATCGATAATACGACAACCACTTTCGATCGGCGCGACCTTAGGTTTGAGCTTTGAGGTTTCGTGATTGATAAAGCCAATGTCAAACGGTGCGTTGTGAATAATCAGGTCGGCGCCATTGATAAACGCAAAAAAACCTGGCGATATGGCTTCAAATAGCGGCTTGTCTTCAAGGTATTGATCGGTAATACCATGAACCTCTAGGGCGCCCTCATCCACTTTTCGCTGAGGGTTGACGTACTGATGATAATGCCGGCCGGTGAGTTTTCGATTGATCATTTCCACGCAACCAATTTCGATAATTCGATGGTCTTGGGAGGTTTCTAGCCCGGTGGTTTCTGTGTCAAGAACAATCTGTCGCATCATTTCTACTTTTATAAAGAATTAGGCATGGGCTTAAAGTTCATCAATGCCGCGATTGGCCAACTGATCTGCAATGTCGTTTTCACGGTGGCCGCTGTGACCCTTAACCCAACACCAGTCTATCTTATGTTCGCCGATAACGGCATCGAGTTTTTGCCAAAGATCGACATTTTTAACTGGCTGTTTGGATGCGGTCTTCCAGCCCCTCTTCTTCCAATTGGGCATCCACTCCTGAACACCCTTAAGGACATAGGTCGAGTCTGATGTAAGCTGAACCTCACAGGGCCTTTTTAACGCCATGAGGCCTTCAATCACCGCGGTCAGCTCCATACGATTATTGGTGGTCTCAGGCTCTCCACCACAGAGCGATTTTTCTTCGCCAGCTGAGCGCATCAATACGCCCCAGCCGCCAGGCCCAGGATTACCGCGGCAAGCGCCGTCGGTGAAGATTTCAACGGATGTCATATAATTACCTGTGGGGGTTTTTATCGGTATTGTCGCGTATTTGGGTGAGCCACTTTTTTGAACCTAAAATAGGATTTCCACGCGCTGCTGGCCGCCAAGAAGGCTCTGAACTGATACCTCGCGCTACGCGCTTTACTGCATGAATCATGTAAAAATTGCCGAAAGGAAAGCGAATCCTTCGAGCCAATCGCTCCCACCCTGAATCTTTTTCAATCCACTGCGGTCTATTGATGGGCAAATTATAGGCGCCATAGTCAATCTCAAGGACTTGGAAATTTAACAGCGACAGCCAATCTATCACCCGACCCTTGCGCAAATTGTGAAAGCTATACTGGGGCTCAGTTGAAAACAATTGCATGGGGAACTTTATCATGCCCATCGGACCATATGGATTAAAAAGACAGAGTAATAGATGTCCGCCTGGCGCCACCACACGACTCACCTCAGCCAATACAGCCTTGGGCGACACAGAAAACTCAACAGCATGCTGCAAAAGAGCGACATCAATAGTATCTGAAGGCAATGGTAGTTGCGCGTAATGACTGACTGCTGACGCCTCGGCATGGGGTACAGTATTAAACGAAAATCGGTGTATATGGCTAAAACAGTCAAGCGCTTGTGGATCTGGCGACAGGCCTGCATGCATCAGACGATAGCCGGGCAGTTGCCCATACTTTTCAGTCAACAACCGACGCTCTTGATGGCGGAGATAACGTCCAAAATCAGTCTCAAGCCAACTCTGTAGATCTGCAGACACCCGACCTAATTCCACTACTTTTAGGCGGTCTAGGACATTGGTACTGCGATCGCGAAGGAACTGTAATGACATAGTAGGTTGCTGTCGGTTGTTTTGGCTCTGTTATTTGGACACCATTATGAAGTACTTCAGGATAATTTTAAATCTGAAAACTATTTGTGCCTGCTTCATTGTCTAATACCCCCCTGATCGCTACAATCTGCGCGAGAAATTAAACCATCAAGAGTCCGACTGCGTGCCATCTAAATACAACACCCTTACTCCTCGTCTAACGATCCTTATAATCAGCCTATTAACGGCAAGTTGTCAGCTAGCACCTATTGGCTCAGAGGCTATTGTCAGCGAAGGTATTCAGGCCGGCGGCGGTCCATCCATAGAGGGCACGCTAGTCAGCGATGCTGAAATGCTAGCAGCGCAAGATGATCTCTGGCAGCGGATTCGTCAGGGGACTACCTTAACGCCAGAAACCCAGCACGCCAACGTCTTGAAACAGCGCGACTGGTATCTGCGTAACCCAAATTATTTAGCGGTAGTGTTCGAACGCGCCAAACCGTTTATCTTTCATGTCACGAATGAACTAGACAAAGCTTCACTGCCACTGACATTAGCCCTGCTACCCATCGTCGAGAGTACCTATGACCCTTTGGCCTACAGCCGCAGTCATGCCGTTGGCCTATGGCAATTTATACCTTCGACAGGCAAAGCCTTTGGACTTAAGCGAGACCGTTGGTATGACGGACGCCGCGATGTTACTGCCTCAACCCAGGCGGCGATTAAGTATCTGCAATACCTGCACAAGCGCTTTGACAATGACTGGCTGTTAGCTTTGGCGGCCTATAATTCCGGCGAAGGCAATGTTAGAAAATCAATCAATGCGAATAAAAAGCGTGGTGAAACAGCTGATTTTTGGTCCATCAAACTGCCTAGGGAGACGCGGAATTATGTCCCCCAGCTATTGGCTCTGGCTATGTTGATTGAGAACCCACAGGACTACGACATTGTGCTGCCCGCTATACCTAATCAGCCCTATTTCGAAGCCGTGGAGATTAAATCGCAGATTGACCTGAATAAGGTAATCGCTGTCACGGGTGCCAAGGCGGCCACCTTTACTCAGTTAAATCCAGCATATCGACGCTCTATTACCCCGCCGCAGGGTAAATTCAGCCTGCTTTTCCCGGTCGGCACTGCGGAGCCTCTGCGCCAGATGCTGGCTACAACAGATCCAAAAACATGGATACCTCATACCGAGCACATGGTTGTCAATGGCGACACCCTGTCTGAGATCGCTCAGCGTTTTCGCATACCCCTGCAGTGGCTCATGGATAGCAATAGTCTTCATTCGGATCGACTTAAATTGGGTCAGGTACTACTGATACCCCATTCCGGCGATGATGGTGCCTTTGCCAGTGTCAATGAGACCCGACAGAGCCTATATAAAGTGAAAAGTGGTGACTCTCTCTCAAAGATAGCGTCACGTTATAAGACGTCTGTAACGGGCTTAAAGCGTGCTAACGGGCTAAACACCGATGTGCTGCAACTGGGCCAGACATTGACTATCAGGCACAACGCTGCATTGCCTACTCCAGAGAATTTGCGCAAACTGTCTTATAAAGTGAGGCGTGGCGACTCCCTGTATCTGATTGCTGAGAAATTTGATTTACGTATCCGTGACATTACTCGCTGGAACAAAATTAGTCCTCATGCTTATTTGCAGCCGGGCCAAAGGCTAACTCTGTTTATTAATGCCTTACGCATCTAAATAATCCAACACCGACAGCGCAGCTGCAAAGATAACAGACAAAAAAAAGACGGGCATGCCCGTCTTTGTAATAGTTTGGATTTACTACTGCACCACCTCGGCGTCAGTAAACAATGCAACCTGGTAGGCTTCGACTTCACGACCACTCACCATCGCTCCAGAGCCGTAGACCAGACTCGCTTTCTGCTGAGCACTCATCTTAGTCACATCGCCCTGCACAACCTGGTGCAGAGATCCGACGACATAGTCCCCATTGCGCATATAGAACCCTTTTGTTACTGGACTTTGTACGGGAGCTGGTAGCTGAAACATCGCATTTAATATCTCGACATCAACCTGCCCGCTACTTCGTTTAGCTCCGAGAGCCACCTGCCAATCCAAATCATTGCTCTTGGCAATAGACTCGACGCTAGCGCCCTCTTCAACCTGAGCTAACAGCGCAGCCCCCTGCGATGCTATGGCTTGCTGAGCCGCGGAAAGCACAAGTGCAGATGTCACGCTATCCGACACCTCACTCAGCTCTTTCTGACGGGCCTCAAGGTATTGATTGAGTTTGATCACTACATAGCGATCATCGCCAAGAGCAATCACCTCGCTGGTATACTTATCTTTCAGAACATCGTCACTGAACGCGGCTTTGATCACTGCCGGATAACTGGTTATACCCACACCTCCGGTGTCAGAAAACCCATCGGAAACCTGGACCGTCAGATCCAAATCTGCGGCGACTTCGGCAAGAGACTCGGCGTTAAAGCTCATCTCTTTAAGTAATTCTAACTTTTCGACCATGGCACTCCCGGCCATTTCCTGTTTCAGATCTTCGGCTATTCGCGACGACTCTGCCACCAGTTCAAACGTGGGCGTTTGAACATCCAACAGTTTGATAAAATGGGTTCCCGCATCTGTTTCAACTGCACCAGAAACCTGTCCTACCTCAAGTAGGGCCAAAGCGACTTCAAACGCTTCGGGAAATGTAGCGCCGCTGGTATAACCCAGATCCCCCCCACCATCCGCGGAACCGATATCCTCAGAGTATTGCTTGGCTAAGTCGGCAAAGTCTTTTCCAGCATCAAGATCAGCCTGGATCTGAGCTAAGGCATCCTCATCGGGTGACTCTAAAAGAATGTGCGCGGCATGCCGAGACACGCCTAAATTAGCGGACTCAGCCTCCTCATCAAAACGCGCTTGGATCTGCGCGGAGGAAACTGTCACATCATCGCTCAAAAGTGCAGCATTGAGCTCTATATAATCTACCACGACCTGAGCATCTGTCAGGTACTGCGTTTTATTGCTCTCGTAGTATGCACTGATATCCTCGGCATTAAGTTGGACGGCATCCATAATGGGCGCAACCGGCAAAGTCAGGTAATAGTAATCTCGAGCCTGCTCTGTAAAACCCGCAAGGGTTGAAATTTCTAAAGCGGTCACAAAACTAGATTGACTCAGCCCCTGAACGAACTGCTGAATCACGAGATCTTCTTTAACGTCCTCAATAAAGGTTGCTGTGGTATATCCCAAATTACGAATGGCATACTGAAACTGATCTTGATCAAACTTACCGTCCGTCTGAAACGCAGCCGTTTCAACTAAGAGTTCACTGACGGCCTTTGAAGAGATAGCCATACCCTGCCCTTGGGCTGTCTGAGCGATCACTTTGCGGTCTATCAGATCTTTTATCACCTGCGGTCGAAGCAACTCATCGTCTAGTACAGCGGGATCGAGACCCTCATTAGCCTGAAGAATTCGATTCCTTTGCTGTCTGGTAGCCTGCTGAACAACCAGCGCACTCACCTTTTCTCCGTTGACTACAAGCGCGGTATCTGCGCCGACACCCGAAACAAATAATGATCCAGTCCCTGTAAACGCGAATATTCCGCCAATAAAGACGACAATAACCGTAGCAATCCCACGCATATTATTTCTGAAGCTATCCAACATTTTTATTACACCTATTATGCAAGAAAGGCGCATCAAAGATGCGCCTTTCTAAGCTAGACCCCTCCGCATTAAGCGGAGGTCCATTTTGTTCTTAGTTTACAGCGTCTTTCAGAGCTTTACCCGCTTTAAAGCTAGGCACATTGGCCGCTTTAATTTGGATTTCAGCACCGGTCTGAGGGTTGCGACCAGCGCGAGCTGCGCGATGCTTGACAGAGTAAGTACCAAAGCCAACTAGCGACACTTGATCACCATTTTTTAATGCACCAGTAACCGCATCCAGAGCAGAATCTAGTGCACGGCCAGCAGAAGCTTTAGAGATGTCTGCACCAGCAGCAATTGCGTCAATTAATTCAGATTTATTCACGGTGTTCCCCTTTTTGGAGTTAGTTGGTTCTAATAATTCTAATGATTCTAAATTCGCATAAAGTAGAAGTTCATGTTAACAGTAACATCGCCTGAAGTCCTGAGTTACTGCACTCCTTAGACAACTTTATACCAATAGGCTTTAGTTGGGTCAAGCTTACTTTGCAAATTTACTAAAATAGTACTGTAACCACACTTTTGTCTCAGTGCGTGCTTTGCATTGCGCTACTGCTATCAGTTTTATCAGTAGCACTACTTTGGTTAAATTCTTCTTCACTCATTGGCTTGGGATGATCCTGAAGTGCTACGGCCAGAACGTCCTCGATCCCTTTAACTGGCCGTATATCGAGATCAGCCTTGATATTCTCAGGTATCTCCTTTAAATCGCTCGCATTGTCGTAGGGAATAACCACGATACGGATACCACCCCGATGAGCCGCCAGTAACTTCTCTTTGAGTCCACCAATTTTCAAGACCTGCCCACGCAGGGTTATTTCTCCCGTCATGGCAACGTCGGCCCTAACCGGAATACCTGTTAAGGCCGACACTAGCGCAGTACACATTCCCACACCAGCCGACGGCCCGTCCTTAGGCGTTGCTCCCTCTGGCACGTGAATATGCAGATCACTTTTCTGGTAAAAGTCTTTGCGTATCCCAAGCGCCATAGCACGGCTTCTGACCACGGTTAGAGCGGCCTGAATAGATTCTTGCATAACGTCGCCCAGTGACCCAGTTTTTATCACATTGCCTTTACCCGGAATCACCGATGTTTCTATACTCAGTAGTTCACCGCCCACCTGAGTCCAGGCTAAACCGGTTACCTGGCCAATCTGGTTAGTCGCTTCAGCGCGACCATAATCAAAGCGCCTGACTCCCAGAACACCCTCAAGTTCAATTGCGCCTACAACATCCTCAGAGCTCTTATTGTCGCGCACATGTTTGACCACTGTTTTACGACAGATCTTGGCGATATCACGCTCTAGGCCCCTTACACCGGCCTCTCTGGTGTAATAACGGATAGTATCTTTCAACGCATCTTCCGTAATCGCTAATTCAGCCTCTTTTAGGCCATTCGCCTTGCGCTGCTTTGGAACCAGGTATTTCTCCGCAATCTTGACTTTCTCGTCCTCGGTGTAACCTGGAATACGGATAACTTCCATACGATCCAAAAGAGGCCCCGGAATATTCATCGAGTTCGCAGTGCAGATGAACATCACTTCAGACAGGTCAAAATCAACCTCAAGATAATGGTCATTAAAGGTATGGTTTTGCTCGGGATCTAGCACTTCAAGTAGCGCCGATGCCGGGTCACCACGGCTATCCATACCCATCTTATCAATTTCGTCAAGCAGGAATAATGGGTTTTTCGCACCGATTTTGGACAGCTTCTGGATCAATTTACCCGGGAGCGAGCCAATATAGGTTCGGCGATGACCGCGTATTTCGGCTTCATCACGCACACCGCCAAGACTCATGCGCACGAACTTACGCCCTGTGGCTCTCGCTATGGACTCACCGAGCGAGGTTTTTCCTACGCCTGGAGGCCCTACCAAACATAGCACGGGACCTTTTAGCTTTTTAACGCGCTGTTGCACCGCCAGAAATTCGAGTATGCGTTCTTTAACCTCTTCCAGACCATGGTGGTCTTCATTCAGTGTACTCTCCGCATTGTCCAAATTATGCTTCACCTTGGTTCGCGTCTTCCAAGGTACCCCGATCATCACGTCAATATAGGTTCGCAGCACTGACGCCTCTGCAGACATCGGTGACATCATTTTCAATTTAGCTATTTCGGACTGCGCTTTTTCCAGTGCAGCCTTAGGCATACCGGCATCGGCTATTTTCTTTTCCAACTGGTCAAGTTCAGAGATCCCCTCATCCATGTCCCCGAGCTCTTTTTGAATAGCCTTCATCTGCTCATTTAAATAGTATTCTCTCTGACTTTTCTCCATCTGCTTCTTAACACGGCCACGAATACGCTGCTCTATTTGAGACAGTTCGATCTCTGCATCCATAAGGCCCATAAGGTGTTCAAAGCGCTCAGTCAGATCTGCTATTTCAAGCACATCCTGTTTTTGATCAAGATTTAAGGACATATGCGAGGCGATGGTATCGGCGAGCCGATTAGCATCATCGATACCACTGACGGTTGCGATCACTTCGGAAGGAATCTTTTTACTGAGGTCAACGTACTGCTCAAAGAGAGCTATCACTGAACGAGTTAGTCCATCGGCCTCTGCTTGATCTAACTCGCCAGTAGCCACCTGCTCTATCGCGCTTTCCATAAAGGAGTCGCCTTCATAGGGTTGCGCTAGATTAACTCGATGAAGGCCCTCAACCAGGACCTTTAAAGTGCCGTCAGGGAGTTTTAGCATTTGTAACACAGTCGCCAGTGTACCTACGCGGTGAATATCATCGACCGAAGGATTGTCTTCAGAGGCTTCTTTTTGCGCCACCAGAATGATTTTCTTGCCCGCTTCCATTGCATTTTCAAGAGCGATAATGGATTTTTCTCTGCCGACAAAGAGCGGCACAACCATATGGGGGAATACCACCACATCCCTCAGAGGTAGCAGCGGATAAATCGTTGTACTTACATCAGTTTCTGTGGAACCCATATTTACCTCTAAGTCTATAATAGCAGCGCGAACTCGCCATAAATGACTGCTCCGAATGTCTTTTATATTGGGCCTGGCCGGTTAAAAACAACCGTCCCCGTCAACAATTTTAGCCTCAGGCGCTGTGTTTTTACCGTAGATACAAAAAAGGCGGCTTGCGCCGCCCTTTACTAGACTTCGTCCGACGCTAACTTTTTCTCTTGCTGCTCGTAAACGAGCAGTGGTTCGTTATCACCATTGATTACAGACCCGTCCACAACCACCTTAACCACATTGGGCTCTGAGGGTATCTTGTACATAGTATCCAAAAGCACTGTCTCGAGAATTGAGCGCAACCCACGAGCACCGGTCTTGCGATCAATAGCTTTATCCGCAATCGCATCAAGTGCGTCATGCCTTAGGTCGAGCTCAACGCCTTCCATGTTAAACAGCGCCTGATATTGCTTAAATAATGCGTTTTTGGGCTCGGTCAAGATATTGACCAGCGCATCGCGATCCAGCTCTTGCAAAGTCGCCACGACGGGCAATCGACCGATGAACTCTGGAATCAGGCCATAGCCAATCAAATCGCTGGGCTCAACATCTAACAACGTTTCGCCTATCGACTTTTGGCTATCCTTACTGGTTACTTCGGCGCTAAAACCAATCCCACCCTTCTCAGAACGATCCCGGATCACTTTCTCCAGACCCGAGAATGCACCGCCACAAACAAATAAAATATTAGAGGTGTCTACTTGCAGGAACTCCTGTTGAGGGTGCTTTCTGCCGCCTTGAGGTGGAACCGAAGCAACCGTGCCCTCAATGAGCTTTAAAAGCGCCTGCTGAACGCCTTCACCCGACACATCTCGGGTAATAGAGGGGTTGTCCGACTTGCGCGAGATTTTATCAATCTCATCAATATACACAATACCACGCTGAGCCTTGTCAACATCGTAGTCGCATTTTTGCAGTAGTTTTTGAATGATGTTTTCAACGTCTTCACCGACATAGCCCGCTTCGGTCAATGTCGTCGCATCAGCAATCGTGAACGGCACATCGAGCAAGCGCGCTAAGGTCTCAGCCAGAAGTGTTTTACCGCTACCTGTTGGACCGATTAGGAGAATGTTACTCTTTCCCAGTTCAACATCAAGCTTGTCTGCACCGGTATTTTCACTCACCTGCAGTCGCTTGTAGTGATTGTAGACAGCCACGGACAAAATCCGTTTGGCCCGCTCTTGCCCCACCACGTACTCGTCGAGGATACTCTTAATCTCTGTGGGCACGGGGAGGCTTTCTGCGTTGCCATCTACCTCGACCGCCTGAGTCTCCTCAGAAATAATATCATTACACAGGTCAACGCATTCGTCGCAGATATAGACGGATGGCCCGGCAATTAAACGCCGAACTTCGTTTTGATTTTTCCCGCAAAAGGAGCAAAAAAGAAGCTTTCCGCCATCCCCGAGGGTGTCACTATCACTCATTTTCTTCTCCTGCTAAAATCACAAAAGCTATTCAAAACAGCGAGTTATGTTTATTATCTAACGTATCAACTCAGAAGACTAACGATTCTAGCCTCGTTTGTCTAGTACCTCATCTACAAGCCCATAGTCCTTTGACTCTTCAGCGCTCATAAAATTATCGCGCTCAGTGTCAGCAGTGACCTGATCAAGTGACTGACCCGTGTGCTTGGCCATAAGTGTATTGAGCCTAAGTTTAATCTTAAGAATCTCTTGCGATTGAATATGGATGTCGGTCGCCTGACCCTGAGCACCACCACTCGGCTGGTGAATCATTGATCGAGAATTAGGCAGACAGTAGCGCTTGCCCTCTGCCCCTGCAGCTAACAAAAACGCACCCATAGAGGCTGCCTGGCCAATACACATGGTGCTAATGTCAGGTTTGATAAACTGCATGGTGTCATAGATTGCCATACCCGCCGTGACCGAGCCACCGGGAGAATTAATGTAGAGGTGAATATCTTTGTCAGGATTTTCAGATTCTAGGAACAGCATCTGGGCGACAATCAGGTTAGCCATATGATCTTCGACCTGCCCCACTAGAAAGATCACTCTTTCCTTGAGAAGCCTAGAATATATATCATAGGCTCTTTCGCCTCTTGAACTCTGCTCAACAACCATGGGTACGAGCCCGCTGCCTGTCACCACAGACCGATCATTAAAGCTAGATGGGTTTTGGGAATTCATTGCATCCTCACTAGTTAGAAGTTTTTAATACAGGGAACTGCAGCGTGCCACAATTTCTTTTGCAAAGTTAGCCAACTGAGCAGTTCTTGATACGCAGAGAACCCTTAGGTCGGATTAGACTCGACCTCACACTTATCTCAGCCTTCACTACCTGGCTCAGGATCAGGCTTTACTGCGTCCTCATAGGATAAGACTTCTTCCTTAACCTTGGCTTTGGCAAGCACTAATTCAGTCACCTGATCTTCGAGCACCACGGCTTCCACTGAACTCAGTAGCTCAGGCTTACTGTAGTAGTAGTCAACAACTTCTTTTGGCTGCTCATAGGTAGATGCAATTTCATCAATACGCGCGCGCACTTGGACTTCATCTGGGGTGATCTCTTCTACCTTAACCAACTCAGACACGATAACGCCCAATGCTGCACGACGTTCCGCTTTCTCTTTAAACATGTCGTCAGGAAGCATGCTCAGATCAATCTCCTGACCGCCGCCGAACTGCTGCACCATTTGCTGCTTCAAGTTAGTAATTTCATTGGTAACCAGTGCCGCCGGCAGCTCAACTTTATTGAGCTCAAACAGTTGGTTCATAATTCGATTCTTAACCTTAGTGCGGATTGCATTGCGCAGTTCTCGCTCCATATTGGCTTGAATATCTTCACGAAACTTAGCTTCACCACCCTCTTCAACACCGTAAAGCTTAAAAAACTCATCGTTCAACTCAGGTAACTCTTTGTTGGCAACTGTATTGACCTTTACCGAGAAAACGACTGCTTTGCCTTTTAAATCGTCAGACTGATAGTCTTTGGGGAACTTCAGCTTGAGGACAGTCTCATCGCCCGCTTTCACCCCTATAAGCCCTGCTTCAAAACCAGGAATCATTTGATCGGACCCTAACACCAAATCCTGTGCATCGGCACTACCTCCGGCAAATTCTTCACCCTTAGCCGTACCAACAAAATCGATATTCAGCTGGTCACCGTCTTCAGCCGCTTTGTCAGCCACTTCAAACTTAGCCTGCTGATTACGCAGCACCTCTATCATCGTCTCAACGTCAGTTTCAACCAATTCTGACGCGGGGCGAGAGATCTTTACCTTGGTGAGCGCTGCAAGCTCTACCTCAGGATAAACTTCAAAGATAGCCATAAACTCTAAATCTTTACCTTCGACATCATTCAAATCATCAATGCGAGGCTGACCGACAGGACGCAGGTCTTCTTGCTGAATCGCTTTATAGAAGCTGGAATTTACCACTTCGCCAATCACCTCCTGGCGAACCCCTTTACCATAATGCTGTTTGACAACACGCAGCGGCACCTTACCCTTGCGAAAACCTTTAATCGAAACAGTCTTAGTCGCCTTTTGTAATCGCGCAGTTACCTCTTGCTCAATCGTGTCGGCAGGCACACCAATCTTTAGCTGTCGCTCCAAACCTGTACTCGACTCAATAGAAACCTGCATTTGCTGCCCTCTTTGATAACATTTTAATGGTGCGAAAGGGGGGACTCGAACCCCCACACCTTGCGGCGCTAGAACCTAAATCTAGTGCGTCTACCAATTCCGCCACTCTCGCATAAACCTTTGCTTTTTGGCCCTAAATATAGGCTGTTGGTAAGGTGACTACTATACCGTAATCATGCCCAGCCAAAAAGGGCGTGAAGTTTGCCACAGCACCTGGTAATCGGCAACTAATTCGGAGGGTTTCACCACTAAAAATGGTAAAAACACTGAAGATTAATTTTTACTGCCGTTTAAGAGCTGACAATGTTAGCTGGAAAGCGCCCTGAGGCAATAGATAAGCCGTCTACAATCACATCGTGCTACCCCTATAAACCCGATTAACATCTCAGCCCTCACCAAAGGTGGTCTATGATTAGGATTGATTCACCAAATAAACCGCTTGAAAGGAGTTACATGATGAAAACACATTATTTTATGGCCATCTATGCTTTGGTACTATTTGGTATCAGCGCCTGCGATAAACCCTTACCTAGCAGCCCAGAGTCCAACCCACCTGCTGCTGACTCATTACTAGTCGACCCCTCTGCAGAGTCTGCCTTGCAAGCCATGCGCGATGAGACATCTAATGCGATGACCAATATGGCTGATGCGGCTGCCGACAAAGTTGAGGATGTCATAGAGAACATTCAGGACGATGCAATGGACGGCGCGAGCGACAAAGCCAATGGCGCCATGCAAGACTTAATGGATGCAACTGCGGGCAACGATGGTGAAACAACTGATGGCGCAGCGCAAAATATGGTGAACGGGACAATGAAAAAGGCTACTGATGCCGGCAAAGCTGCGATGGAAGGTCTAATAAAAGATCGCGCCGAGGCCTCTGATGACGGCGTCATACAGGGTATGATGGAACAATAACCTTTAGCGACAACATCCCCCTCCCGGCACTCTTCACAGGAGGGATTCTATCCCACAAGCCAGCGCTCACAGCTAATAAATCGGGCACTAGCCCCATTCATATCCGCATCCGGAGCCTTTGCGATAAAGAAACTGCGATAGCGTATATAGCCGGCTGACAAACTGGTATTTTTGGGCCGCATAAGACAAAGATACTAGGTATTAAAAAGCCCAGACAGCTTCGACTGTCTGGGCTTTTTATTTACTGACGAGTCCTTTTTAGTAGTCGTCAAGCACGGCGCCCTTACTTGCGCTGGAAGCGTTAAAGGCAAACTTTGCTTGTACCCCACGGTTATAACGCGGAGGCGGCGCTTGCCAGTCTTTTTTCCGCTCTGCCAATTCATCATCACTAATATTGAGCTGCAACAATAGCTGTTTGGCATCAATAGTGATTGAGTCGTCTTCATTAATAAAAGCAATGTTGCCCCCAGCAGCTGCCTCAGGCGCGACATGCCCCACCACCATGCCCCAAGTACCGCCAGAAAAACGGCCATCTGTGATCAAGCCAACGCTATCGCCCAAACCTGCACCTATTAATGCGCCTGTTGGCGCCAGCATTTCGGGCATCCCCGGGCCCCCTTTGGGTCCCAGATAGCGCAGTACCATAACGTCGCCAGCTTTAATCTTGCCATCCAAAATGGCGGCTAGAGCTGACTGCTCGTCGTTAAACACGCGGGCTGGACCAGTCATTACCAATGTTTTCAGGCCAGTAATTTTGGCCACACAACCTTCTGGTGACAGATTACCTTTGAGAATAGCTAGGTGACCCTGTTGGTAAATAGGATCGCTAATAGGCAGGATGACTCCCTGATCTGCACGCGGCTCATCAGGCACATCTTCGAGTACCTCGGCAATTGTCTCACCCGTGATGGTTAAACAGTCACCATGCAGCAAGCCCGCTACCAAGAGTATTTTCATCACCTGCGGGATACCGCCCGCCTGGTGTAGGTCAACGGCTAGGTATTGACCGCTGGGCTTTAGGTTGCATAGTACAGGAGTCTTCTGACGAACCCGCTCAAAGTCGTCAATCGTCCACTCCACTCCCGCCGCATGCGCAATGGCTAAAAAGTGCAGCACGGCGTTAGTTGAACCGCCCGTGGCCATAATTACCGCCACCGCATTTTCAATCGACTTCTTAGTGATAATGTCACGCGGCTTTAAGTTCATGCGAATAGCTTCAATCAACACCTTTGCCGATTCTTTTGCGGAGTTCATCTTCTCGTCATGAGGGTTGGCCATGGTCGACGAATAGGGCAAAGAAATACCCAAGGCCTCAAATGAGCTTGACATAGTGTTAGCGGTATACATGCCACCACAACTCCCAGTGCCAGGCACCGCACGACGTTCAATTTGTATCAGGTCCTCGTCACTCATGCGGCCCGCGGCATGCTCACCTACAGCCTCAAAGACACTGACAATATTTAGATCCTGGCCCTTATACCGACCAGGTAAAATAGTGCCTCCATACACATAGATCGATGGCACGTTGGCCCGCAGCATACCCATTAGGCCGCCAGGCATGTTTTTGTCACAACCACCCAGCACTAACACCCCGTCCATCCACTGGCCTTGCACGCAGGTTTCAATGCAATCAGCGATCACTTCACGGCTAATCAAAGAGTATTTCATGCCCTCGGTGCCCATCGCCATGCCATCGGAAATAGTAGGTGTACCAAACACTTGTGCGTTGCCGCCGGCCTCTTGAATTCCAGCGATAGCGGCATCAGCCAACCTTTGCAAACCACTGTTGCACGGAGTGATGGTACTGTGTCCGTTAGCCACACCCACCATTGGCTTCTTAAAATCTTCAGACTCGTAACCCATAGCGTAATACATCGAGCGATTAGGCGCCCGTGCAGTGCCCTCAGTAATATTTTTACTGCGGCGATTGATCTGGTCATCGGTTTTGCTGGAGTCTTGTGTCATGTAATTCTCGTAAGGGTGGGCGCTAAAAAAGCAGACAATACGCTTGAGAGTAGGTATTAACGATATGATAGTCATGCTGTATTAATATGTACAGCATGTCAGTATCCATCTATAGAGTTAAACAGCTAACACCTTTTCTTGACAGCCTTAGAAACATTTTATTTCAGACCAGTAGGATAGCGATGACTGCGGACATAGGCCGAAGGAAAAATTTACTCATCCTCGAGCATTTGAATTAAGGAGGCGTTGGGTTTTATGTTCACCGGTTTGGCTGGTTCGACCAGGGCTAACAATCCATCAATGCTGTCATTAACCTGCTACAGGGGGCCCCTTTCTAGTGATTGCACCCCGCACTGGAGATAGTGCACTAAAACGTTACACTACCGAGAGACCGCAAGGCCAAAGAACCAATCAATCCGCTGCTGACGCAAAAACCTCAACGGCACAGAGAGATAACTCTTCGATTTTCTCGGGATCAGTGTAGATACCATCAATCCACAGCTTGGCAATCCCGTGCTGCGCACCCCAAATCACCTGGGAGGTACGCAAAGCGTCAGTACCGGCAATCAGACCACAGTCCTGCCAACTGCGAATCATATCAACTGTCTCTTGAAAAAATGGATAGGCAGCGTCACGTACCTCTTGAGTGCTGTTACTCTGTCGCCATATGCTACGACCAAACATGAGTTCATACCTATCAGGATTATCCACAGCAAATCGGATATAGCGATATATATGCTGCTCGAACTTTTCACGCTGGGTTTTCGAGGTATCAGCAAATAATTCCTTTGCTGCCTCATGGCGAGATTTAAAGTCCACTGCCGCAATCGCGCACAGCAAATCATTTTTATCACTGAAGTGATGGTAAGGCGCCGTGCGCGAAACGCCTACGCGTTCGGCAAGCCTACGCAAGGACAAATTATCTATACCAACGTCCGCAATCAAATCTAGGGCGCCCTTTAAAAGCGCCTGACGAAGATCGCCATGATGATAGCTGGGGCGCGCAACTTCTGTGCTATTGGGAAGGCTCATGACCTTAAGGTAGCATTCCATCTTGACAGTGTCAAAATTGACGGCTAGTCTAAGGGCTAAATATATTCTTACGCGCCAAAACGAACGTCGTAAGACCTAGACGCAAAAAAATGAGTAACCCATGACCGCAGCCGATTTTGACCGACTCAAAGCCTTTACAGTCACCATTGACGAAAATCATGTGGCCGAGATTTGTCTGCGGCGTCCGGAAGCCTTAAATTCAATGAATGCTGACTTCTGGCACGAACTTCCAGAAATTATCGATGCCCTCGACCGCCAAGGTTCCGCACGAGTTATCATTCTATGCTCCTCAGGAAAACACTTTACCGCCGGTATGGATCTTAGCGTGCTCAGCAGTATGGGCGGCAATCCTGAACAAGAACCCGCCCGTCAAGCTGAGAAATTACGACGCTGGATTCTTAGTTTACAGGACACCTTTACCAAACTAGAAATGGCGCGTATGCCGGTTATTTCGGCGGTTCAAGGCGCCTGTATCGGCGGCGGAGTGGACATGGTCTGTGCCACTGACATGCGATTTTGTACCAGTAATGCTTACTTTAATGTGAAGGAAACAGAACTCGGCATAACGGCTGACGTAGGCACGTTGCAACGGATCGAATCGGTTATGCCCGCAGGTCTTGCCCGGGAACTGTGCTTCAGCAGCCGCAATATGGGGGCCGAAGAAGCTCGCGCCTGCGGATTTATAAACAAGGTATACGATAACCATAACGAAATGCTGGAAGGCGTCAGAGCCTTGGCTACCAGTATCGCCCGACACAGCCCGATGGCAGTGCATGGCACCAAGGCAATGCTCAACTACAGCCGCGACCATTCGGTGCAAGATAGCCTTAATCATATGGCCACCTGGCAATCGGGCATGTTTAAAGCACCAGACGTAAAAGAAGCTATGCAGGCCGGCGCTGAAAAACGGACACCCAAATTCGACAATCTGCTGCCCTAAGTCACAGTAAACCGGCAGCAACTTACCCACTAGCAACCCACTTTAGAGAGAGACTAATGGCACATAGCATTTACCCACATCTACTCGCACCCCTGGACCTTGGCTTTACCACCTTAAAAAATCGTGTCTTGATGGGCTCTATGCACACGGGCCTAGAAGAGGTCGCAAATGGTCATGAACGGATGGCGGCCTATTTCGGCGAGAGGGCAAAAGGCGGCGTAGGACTTATTGTGACTGGCGGTATTGGCCCCAATACAGAGGGTGGTACTCATCCAAATACTAAAATGCTGGTCACTGAGGACGATATCGCAGGTCATAAGCAGATTACAGACTCAGTGCATGAGCACGGTGGTAAGATCTGTATGCAAATACTGCATACCGGCAGATACGCCTACTCGCCTGATCAGGTCGCGCCCTCTGCTATCAAATCCCCGATCAACCCATTTACGCCGCGGGCGCTAACCGACGAAGAGGTTTATAAGCAGATAGACGACTTCGTCTTTACCTCAGTTCAGGCGCAAAAGGCCGGTTATGACGGCGTTGAGATTATGGGCTCTGAGGGCTACTTTCTGAATCAGTTTATTGCCGCGCGCACCAACCAGCGCGAGGACGACTGGGGCGGTAGTTACGAAAACCGTATTCGCTTGCCTATCGAAGTGGTACGTCGGGTGCGCGAAGCCGTTGGTGAGCACTTTATTATCATCTTCCGCCTGTCGATGCTCGATCTAGTTGATGGCGGTAGTACTGCAGAAGAGGTCATCCAGTTGGGCAAAGCCGTGGAAAAGGCGGGTGCGACTATCATCAATACGGGGATTGGCTGGCACGAAGCGCAGATCCCTACTATTGCTACTAAGGTACCTCGTGCCGCATTTACTTGGGTGACGGCACGCTTTAGAAAAGAGCTGTCGGTGCCCGTTATCACCTCAAATCGTATCAACACACCCGAGGTTGCTGAGGAAGTATTAGCTCGCGGCGACGCTGATATGGTGTCAATGGCCCGTCCCTTTTTAGCCGATCCCGACTTTGTCATCAAAGCGCAAGAAAATCGCGCCGATGAAATCAATACCTGCATCGGTTGCAACCAGGCCTGCCTGGACCATGTCTTTGGTGGTGTTATGACCAGCTGTTTGGTTAATCCGCGTGCCTGTCATGAAACCGAACTATTTATTACAGCCACCACCAATGTTAAAAAAATTGCCGTGGTCGGCGCTGGCCCTGCTGGCCTTTCAGCAGCGACTACCGCCGCATCACGTGGCCATCAGGTCACATTATTCGACAGTGCCAGTGAAATTGGCGGTCAGTTTAATATCGCCAAGCAAATTCCGGGCAAAGAAGAGTTCTTCGAAACTTTGCGCTACTACGGCAGGCAGATCGAACTCACCGGTGTTGATCTGCAATTAAACAGACGCGTAACCTCAGAGCAGCTAAACAATGGTGGCTTTGATGAAGTGATCATTGCCACGGGAATCTCCCCGAGAATGCCGGCAATTGAAGGAATTAATCATCCGAAAGTTATGGACTACCTCGATGTGATTGGGGCAAAAAAGTCTGTTGGTCAAAAAGTAGCGATTATCGGCGCTGGCGGAATTGGTTTTGATACGGCGGAATACATCACCCATGCGGCGAATCTACTAGCCAAAACATCCCTGCGTTCATGAAGGAATGGGGTATTGATATGACGTTTGGCTCGCGCTCTGGTATCGAAGGTGTTACTGCGCAACCTGAGCCCTCTCCGCGCGAAGTTTATTTACTGCAGCGAAAGACGACACGCGTGGGCAAAGGCTTAGGTAAAACCACTGGCTGGATTCACCGCGCTGGCTTGGCCATGAAAGGCGTTCGCATGATGCCCGGCTGTGACTATAGTCATATCGATGATCAGGGTTTGCACATCACCGTCGGTGACGACACGCAAATACTGGATGTCGATACCATTATTATCTGTGCTGGTCAGGATCCACTGCGCGAATTAGTCGATGGGCTCAACCTGCCACACCATCTAATTGGTGGGGCCGATGAAGCGGGCGAACTGGATGCCAAGCGAGCCATTGATCAGGGCACCCGTCTCGCTGCAGCCATGTAAAACTGATCGCAGCCCCTATCTGCTGCTTTGGCTTGGTCATCAAGCTAAAGTAGTAGATAAATCGTGCGTTTTTTTGACCACAGACCTTGCATGCCAAGGGTAATGAATCCATCATTGCGGCCCATTCAAAAGAACTGTAAAAAAAGAATTTATGACTGTAAGAGACTTTAATACCAACGACTTACGTAATGCACTGGGTAGTTTCGCCACAGGCGTCACAGTGATCACAGCGCTGGGCAAGAATGGCCAGAAAGTTGGCATGACCGCCAACAGCTTTAATTCGGTATCACTTGATCCGGCACTCGTGCTTTGGAGCATTGGCCGTGACTCAAACTGCTTTGAGGACTTTATTGCGGCTGAGGCCTATGCCATCCATATTCTGAGCGAGGACCAACAAGAACTATCCAATCTCTTTGCCCAAACTGGCTCCGATAGGTTTGCTGGGCTGGAAACTACCGAAGGGCTTTCTGGTGTACCCCTCCTTTCCAACTACAGCACATGCTTTCAGTGCCGCATTGAGCACCAATACGAGGGTGGCGATCATGTGATTCTGGTGGGTAAAGTACTAGAGTTTAGCGACAACGGCAGCAAGCCTCTGATTTTCCATCGCGGCGGTTACGGCGCTATTTGATCCATGTTTTTTGCGACTCTATAAACTAGTAACGATCTCTGCAACAGACATAACATCTGCGTACTTAGCGTTTAAATCGAATAAATTGGCCTCATGCGCAGCCGGGTTTCTATCGCCCACAGCCTCTTTTGCAACCACCACCTGATAATTATTCTGTAGCCCATCCACGGCAGATGCCCGCACGCATCCGCTAGTAGTCAGCCCAGTGACCACTAATGAATCGACACCAAGCGCTCTGAGCTGCGCATCTAAGTCGGTCTTGTGAAAGGCGCTGGGCCAATGCTTCTCTATTAACGGCTCAGTCTCTAATCGATTCATGGCTGGATCTAAATCTACCCAACGAGAACCTCGCTGGAGAACATTTAGCGCGGGTACTTTATGACGGAATACCGTTGCCTGTTGATCATTATCATAGACTACAGTAGTAAAAAATATAGGTAGCCCGTTCTCGCGGAAGGCCAACAAAAGCTCAACATTAGCGGCAACCACCTCAGGACAATCGGTACCCAACGGACAGACTGAATCTGTAAAACCATTGATCATATCCACAACTAGCAACGCAGAATTTTCGGTTAGCCCAAGAGATTCGTTTTCGAGATTAGGCATAATTTTATCCGCTTTTTTTAACATTAAAAAATAGCTTTTACTCAGAATAAGAAAGAGCAATTTCCGTCATGACTGTCAGCCGTGTTACCAATACCTATTGAGAGATAACGTCAACGCTCAGGTGCCACTGAAATTAAGTATAATCTTGAGTTTTAAAAGGGCACCGATCTATCATTAGGAGGTAAAATAGTTGTTCGGTACATCAGCCTTTCGTACCCTCCGTCAAATGGCTCTCGCCTGTGCATAGTGCAAGCATTATCCCAAAGAAGTCCATCTCCAACGTTCCATTTATGTTTATAGACAAACTCTTTTTTGAGAGTCCAGTCAAACAATTGCTCTAGCAAGTCAGCGCTCTCAGTCTCGTCTATGCCAGCAATCGCAATAGTCATTCCGGGGCATAGATACAGAGCCTTTCGGCCCGTAACCGGATGCGTCCTAACGAGAGGCTGCGCGATGTTAGGCGTAAGATTAGTCTGCTTGCCACTGGTCTTAGTAGAGTACATGCTATTGAAATTATCATATGACTGAATAGCTTGGTGTCCGTCCACCATATCTTTAAGCGCACGTGGCAGTCGCTCATAGGCTGACGTCATATCAGCAAAGAAAGTGCTACCTCCGTCTGGAGGAATTTTCACCGAATACAGCAAAGAACCCAGTGCCGGACGTGGAAGATATATCTGATCATAGTGCCACCCTACCTCTCCATCGGCCAACGCCCCAACAGGTTTACCATCTACATTAATATTTGATATCTGCAGAATTTCAGGATGAGTTTCGTTTAACCATTCTGATCTAACATGTGTTTCTAAGGATCCCAGTAATCGACTGAAGCCTACGAGTTCGTCTTTTCCAATATCTTGCTCACGGAATAGTAATATTCCATACCTATTCCAGAGCGCCTTAATTTGAGCTAGATCCTCGCTAGCCATCTCTCCAGAGAGCTTAATATCATAGATCTCTGCACCGAATGTATCTGATAGCGGACGAATTTTGAAACTCTTATTTAACATATAATCTAACCCTCGATAGTGATCGCCTGATAGTACGGACCAATGATAGCACCATTGATGGCTTATTCACAACTTGACACGCATCCGGTTCCCAGTAATAGACTCTATACGCAATCTTTAGTCATAATAAACGAAAAAATACTTAGGCTCACCCAGCAGAAATTAATGATGGACTCCTTAAATTACAAGAAAAATCCAATAATTAAACAACGAGAGATTATTTAGATTAGCAGTTTTTAAAATACAAGCACTACTAATGACAGGCTAATTAAACAGGCTCCAAGCAGCTCTAGTCGATGTACCTTTTCTTTAAAAAAAAGAACACTAAACAGTAAACTAAATACAACTTCTATTTGACCCAACATGCGAACCTGAGCTACCCCCATAATACTAAATGCGATAAACCACAAAACAGTCGTAACCGCCGCTATAGCCCCTGCAACCGATGAGAGACGCCAGCTACGCAGACAGGCGACAAGTTCCGTGGGGCGCCATATCCTAAGGGCGATACCCATAATAATGGTCTGAATTAGTACCGCAACACTTGCCGTTAACATAGCCCCCTCAATAATATTGAGCCCAATCAAAGCCTCCATCGCAATCCTGATAGAAGACTGAACACGAGCCTAAACATAGTCCAGCTAATAAACCGAGTGACACCGAGGCTCCACTAAAACGACGACGACCAATGTCGCCGAAGGGTACTGACTGGCCAATGAAAAAAATTGCGCAAAAGCCGATAGTTATAGCAATTACAAGATTTAGATCAGGTACAAATGAGAGTAGCAAGATCTCAAAAAATGCAGCCTGGACAGCGTCCGTTTTCGAAAGGGCGATAGACGTCATGAAGTTACGGCTCTCGAATGCCAAACCTAAAAAAATGGTAAAAAGTATTTGTACACAACTAGCGAGTACAACCCAAAAAACAAATACCGAATGAATCTCGACAGTTAATAGCTTGGACCAGCCGACAACAAAAAGGAGTAGTAGGAACGAGATAGGAAGCCCATAGAGGAAACGAACAAAAGCGCTACCATAAACGCCTAGATCAACTGCGGGCGTTTTTTTGAATAAGAGAGCGCAATGACTGCCCAAGGGCAGCTAAGACAGTGACCAAAACCCATAGATATGGTCCTAGTAAATCTGTCATCGCGCCAGCAAGACATGATTAACCATTCGCAAAAGCGCCAGCACCCTAATCTCAGGCTCTAAGTGTCTTTGCCTGAGACTAAGCCGTCACCCTGACAGCCTTTAGCGCAACAACGTCCGGGCTGACGGTCTACTTTTATCCCCTTGCCCATTTCCAATGCGCCCCGGTCAAACAGAGCTTGAACCAGATCGGAACGAGCTTCAATATCATAATTTCTTAGAATCTCTAGCTTCATAGCTTCTGGAGAGCCACCGCCATGGAGGCTAATAACTGAGTACCAACCACCAGTCTCAGAGGCTGTAAGATCCTCAATAAATCGCGAGACATTGGCGCGATGCTCATAGGGCACGTCTGGATGCCCCCGCAGTACATCGCTTAGAATGGCAGATGTAACAGGATTATGGTCCTCCTCAGGACCGGGTAATGCTACGACTAGACCGCCAGACACATCATGAGCCAACCGATGCATATCATAAATTTGATTAGCTAAAAGTAATTTACCGATATTAGCATAAATTTGATCTGGCCTAAAATTACCGGCGGCATCATGAACTCCCATAGTCGAGGACGCGATACCGCAAGCATAAAATCCTTCAGTTATCTTAATCAACTCCACCATTTTTTCTCTTAGATGAGGCACTTTCAAATAGTCGAGCCCATTAGCTTGCGCCATCATTGCCCCTGCACCGATCAACAAGTCACCGAAACCCGCACGCGCTCCAATACAACTATGGCGATGATGCGTAGCATAATTTGTAGTCATCAGATGTGCTTCTTCGGTTTCCCCGTCGATGAAAACACGATCATAGGGTACAAATACATTATCGAAATGGGCAACGGCCACCGCCTGAGCAAATTTGGCACTAAATTTTGCGGCTGGATTGCCAGGTCGACCAGCCGGTCTGGACACTATTGTGATGCCGGCAGCATCGATGGGAACGGCACAAGCTACCGCGAAGTCTTTCTCATGCTTATCCATTCGCCTGCAAGGCATGACCAACAACTCATGCATATATGGGCCACCCGTAATGATGGCCTTAACACCCGAAATAACAATTCCATCAGAACGGCGCTCGATGACATGCACATAACTGTCTGGTTGATCTTGCTCCGAAGGCCGTTTTGACCGGTCACCCTTGCCATCAGTCATGGCGATGCCAATGGAGAGATCATTGGTCTGAGCGTACTGAATGTAGTCTAGTAGCCGTGCATGGTTCTCACCACCATAAGTTTCATTTATCAGCCACGTCGCTTCAAAGAGTGCGTTAAACGCATCATGAGTGAGATAACGTTGCGCACAACCAGCAACTTTGCAGGTCAAACGCACAGCTTCCAGCTTATCTTGTAAATCTGCGCGACTACGATTGATGGCTAAAAATCTATTGGTCGGCTTACCATCCAAACCTGACGTTGTCATGGTCGATTTTAAATCATCTACAAGAGCAAAATCGTATGTAATACCAGTGGCATTGATACCTGGTTCAAACCGCGGCTCATCCGCGACAGACTCAATTAAACTCCCACCCAAGTAGATACGAGGCTTCAACGCCCGCAAAGACTCTCGGTATTCTTCTGCTGACTTCATCATTAAATAATCCTTTAATTTTTCCCTAGGATATAGCATGATTAATCAAATATCCATCGTTAGTCCGTACTTAAGGAGCTTTAAATGTCCACCGAAAAAAAATCATCGTCCCCCCGAATACCAACATCTGCATTAGCGAATCTCAAGGTATTAGATCTAGCTACTTTTATTGCCGGTCCATACTGTGCAACATTTCTTGCAGAATTTGGCGCCGATGTTGTAAAAGTTGAGCTGCCTGGCACCGGAGATCCAGTGAGGAAGTTTGGCACAATGACTGACTGTGGTGATACCTTGGTCTGGTTGAGTGAAGGCCGCAATAAGCGCTCTATTGAACTAGACCTCAGATCAAAAGAAGGTAGCGATACTCTCAAAAAGCTAGTAGCAGAAGCCGATGTACTCTGCGAAAATTTTCAGGTAGGGACTCTCGAAAAATGGGGGCTGGGAGCCGATGTTCTTACAGGCTATCAACCCAAATCTAATTATTGCTAGGGTAACGGCCTATGGGCAGACTGGCCCATATAAGGATCGACCTGGATTTGGTCGCATTGCCAATGCGTTTAGCGGGATATCGTATCTGTGCGGAGAATCGGAATCAGCACCCGCGTCGCCGGGAACAGCAACACTCTCAGACTACATGTCTGGCCTGTATGCGGCACTAGGGGTGTTAGTAGCCTCTACGCTAGGCCGCAAATCGGACGCGGCCAAGTTATTGATATAGGTCTCTATGAAAGTGTTTTTCGTATTCTCGACGAACTGGCGCCTGCGTTTGCAAAAAGCGGCTTCGTACGCGAGCGCATGGGTGCAGGCACCGTCAATGCAGTACCGCACAGCCATTATCCGACACAGGATGGGCTCTGGGTCGCAATCGCCTGCACCAACGACAAAATTTTTGAACGTCTAGCCAAGGTGATGGATCGCGAAGATGTCTCTGGCGATGGCCCCTACGGCACTATCCAAAAGCGAGAAGCTAGTAGAGGTGCTGTAGATGCTTTTGTTACCAACTGGACAACAGGACATACTCGCGAAGCTATACTGCTCCATTGTGCGGCGGGTGAGGTCCCCTGTGGCCCAGTTTATAGCATCGATGAAATTTTCGAAGACCCACAGTACCAGGCACGCGAGAATCTGGTCACGCTTAACGACAGCCGCGCTGGCCCAATAACTATGCCCAACGTATGTCCGCGTCTTTCGGATACCCCCGGAACTGTTAAGTGGGCAGGTAGAGCTCTAGGAGCCGACACTGCCGAGGTGCTCAAAGACTGGCTGGGTTAAGCTAGGCCTCCTGCAACCGGGCCTCTGCGACTACCGCATAGGCCTTTTCGACAATCGGATAGTCAACAAAATAGCCGTTTACCTGTATCGATGCCGATCCATCACGCTCTGCCGCCTCAAAAGCGGCAATCACTGCTTTTGCCTTTGCTATTTCAGCAGCGCTTGGCATAAATGATTGATTAGCGAGCGCAACTTGCTTTGGGTGTATTAATAATTTACCTTGAAAGCCAAACTTAACTCCAGTCGCTACTGACTCTGCATAGCTATCGGTATCATCGAGCTGAATATGCACGGTATCAATCGGCGGCTGCAAGTCATGAGCCCGCGCTTTGAGGATCATACGACCACGGACGTAGCCAAGCTCAGTTTCATCAGCACTCCATTTAATACCAACATCGCGAGTAAAGTCCCCCGCACCAAACGAGAAGCGCTTCATTCGCCCTGGTTTTGCACAAAGCCTTTCTAAGTTATTCATACCATAGCCAGTTTCGATAATTGGCATCAAATCAATGGCTCCAACCTCAAGGCCCCGCTCACGTTCATACTCACTAAGAGCCCAGTCGATCGCATATAATTCTTCGGGACGCTCCAACTTAGGCAAGACTATGCCATCGAGCCAAGGACCAACAATAGCCTCGAGATCACGAAAACAGAAGCCAGTATCGATGGCATTGATGCGCACATAACCAAGCCCTTCGTGATCCTTTTTGAGCGCTTCCACTACCGTTTTTCTGGCCGCGACTTTATCTCGATCAGCACAAGCGTCCTCTAAATCTAAAATCACAGCATCTGCGCCATAGCCAAATACTTTATTAATTTTTTCTATATGATTACCTGGCACAAATAGGAAGGTACGTAGACGGCGCATACCACTCGCGACTTTTTTTTCCTGAGAGTTACTCACTCTTATCATCTCCTATAACTTAAGTTAAATGAATAGCTAAAACGACTGGCAGGATGTTCACTCACAGATACTTCTAATAATAGACCCTGTTCATCTCGATAACGCCTGACCATTATTAAAGAGGGGCTCTTAGACTCAACGCCCAGTAAATCCGCGCGCTCATTACTTAAACTGCCTGCTAGAACTTCAGCATGGATCTCCAGAGCTCTAACATCAAAATGGTCCTCGAGAAGCTTAAACGCCGGCTTATTACTCTTGCCAATTAGGTTCCGTATATTTTTATAGATTCTAGGGACATAAATTTCAGTTAAGCATAGGGGGACTTTCTTACTTGTGTTACGGATAGTCTCAATCTTTGTCCATTCGCTTCCTACATCACATTGTAAAAAAGACGCTAACGACACATCCGCAACAATATTACTGCTTTTAATGACTTCTAGCTTAGTGTTCTCAGGGTATTGAAAGAGCTCCTCAACAGACTGTATTTCTTGAACTATCAACTCCACAGGCTTTCGCGCGATTACGATAGTGCCGAAGCGCCTCCTTCGAGAAATCATGCCACGCTTCTGTAAGTCATCTAAGGCTGAGCGAACGGTAAAGCGGCTGACCCCATATTCTTCAGCGAGCGCCTGCTCAGACGGGAGCTGATCACCCACATTCCAGACGCCACTGGAGATTGTCGCCATCATATTTTCAGAAATTTGTTGGTGTCGCGCAATAAAAGGTTTTTTTTCCATTAGTAAATTAAATCTCCCTTGATTTATTAGTCCAGATCATTGAGTATATTACATTAGATCTAAAACAATAAGTAAAATTGTTCGTCATTATAATCTTTGCCCTAAAAGAGGAATTGATATGTTTAAAGTTGGTGTTGATGTGGGTGGTACCTTCACGGATGTGCTGTTGGTCGATACAGAAAATTCTAAGTTTTTCACGTCGAAAGTCCCATCTACTCCAGAAGATAGTTCCATAGGAGTTCTAGCAGGTATTCTCAAAGCCTGCCAAGCAGCTAATGTCAGTATTAGTGATATTGAAGCTGTCACACATGGTACTACGGTCGCGACTAATGCAGTTCTCACAGAGAGAGGCGCAAAAGTCGGGCTTATAACCACCAAGGGATACAGGCAGGTATTGCAAATTGCCCGCTCGTATGTTCCCGGAGGATTGGGCGGCTGGCTCTACTACCAGAAGAAAGCTCCGCTCGCGCCACTTAACTGCACGATTGAAATAGAGGAGCGAACTGGCGGCGATGGCACAATTGTCAGGGAACTCGACGAAGATCAACTGAGAACCGCTTTAAAGTCTCTGCAGGGCAAAGGAATCGAGGCTATCACTGTCTGCCTTATTAACAGTTTTGCCAATGATCAGCACGAACAAAGAACAAGAGAAATTGTCGCCGAGGTAATGCCAGGCTTACCAATATCGATTTCTAGTGAAGTGATTCCGGAACTTCAGGAATATGAAAGAGCTATTACAACCGTAGCTAATTCTTATGTCCGACCTGAGGTGGAGAAATATATTTCTAACCTCCAAACTGAATTTGATAAGCAGATGAATGGCGCCAGCCTTTCGATCCTGCGCTCCGACGGTGGTTTAGCTACAGCCAATGCAGCAATGAACTTTCCTGTTTACCTATTGATGAGCGGTCCTGCGGGCGGTGTGTCAGGTGCGATATGGGTCGGAAAGCAGGCCGGCATCAACAATATCATTACCTTTGACATGGGTGGGACGTCCACCGATGTTGCATTGATTGAAAATGGCGAGGCTCTGGTGCGCAGAGAAACCACAGTTGGTGATATCACGGTTCGAGCTAGCGCACTGGATGTGCGGTCAATTGGAGCTGGAGGAGGATCAATTGCCCATGTGCCAGAACTGACTAGAGCCTTAAGAGTGGGCCCTGAATCAGCTGGTGCGCAGCCAGGTCCCGCGGCTTATGATAAGGGGGGTTCTGAACCAACGGTGACTGACGCTAATGTCGTCCTGGGGTACCTTCCGCAGCACCAAAAACTCGGCGGAGATATGAATATTCGCAGGGATCTTGCGGAACAGGCAGTTCAAAAGGTTGCCGATGCAATGGGTCTCGGACTCCATCAGGCCGCGGAAGGCATCGTAAAGATTATTAATGAACGTATGTTTGGTGCGGTGCGGCTAGTTTCGGTGGAGAAAGGCTATGATCCCCGTGATTTTTCACTAATGGCTTTTGGTGGCGCAGGTCCACTCCATGCGAACGCTTTAGGGCAATTAACCCAAGCCTGGCCCGTAATAATACCACCTGGACCAGGAATTCTCTGTGCCTATGGTGATGCCACAACAAGGCTAAGAAATGAAGCCTCCAAAACATTAATCGTTACTATGAAAAATGCCGACAGCTCAAAAATAGCTGCTGAGCTTGATCTGTTAGAAGAAGCCGCAGCAAACGGTTTACTAGCCTCCGGTGCCAATGAGACTATTGGCTTGAACAAAGCCGCCCTCGAATGCTCACATGAAATTGATGTTCGTTATTCCGGACAAGGTCTGGTGTTAAGTATTCCCGTTTCGCTGGAACACATAAAGGCTGGAAACTACAGTTCAATCTCCAATGACTTCGATGAGCTGCATGAGAAATTATTTACATTCCGAATCGATGCGGATAAAGAGTTTGTGAATTTACGCTCTATCGCTTTAGGGCCGCCATCGGATATAGAGCTAGTAGAATCGACGGTAAGCTCTAATGGCACTGTTGAGGACGCATTAGTTACTGACCATGAAATTTTCTATGACGGTACCATGCATGCAGCCAAAGTCTACGACCGTGCGAAACTTGAGCCCGGTCATATAGTCTTTGGGCCCGCAGTGATTACCGAAATGGATTCAACTTCTGTTGTATTCCCTGGCTATCAAGCTGATGTTGATAGTAAAAGAAATCTGTTGCTGTCGCCGACACACTAATATTTGGAGTTAAAAATGCACTCGAAAATTATTCAGACAAATAATACCCCTTTTAATCGTGTCAGTGTCGATCCGATAATCTTGGACATCATTGAAAATTCACTCAGAAATGCTCGTGAGCAAATGGATGCTACTCTTTTTAGAACCGCTATGTCCCCGGGTATTCGTGAGCAGGGTGATGCGTTTCCTATGATTGCTAATGTTGATGGAAAAATGGTAGTGGGACAATTCGGTTCCTTCATCCATGGCTTTTTAGAGGGCTTTGACGGGGAACTTGAAGAGGGTGATATGATCTTCACCAATGATCCATATAGCTGTGGAGGCGCTATTAGCCACCTCAATGACTATTTGGTGATTAAACCAATCTTCAAGGATGGTCGACATATGGCATGGGCGGCTCACTTTGGTCATATGACCGATGTCGGTGGTCGTGCTCCAGGATCGATGCCCAATGAGGCACGTGAGATCTTTGAGGAGGGAGTTGCTTTTCCACCGGTCAAAATATACCGCAAAGGTGAGTTGCAAGACGACATCATCAAAATTGCTATCAGAAACTCGCGTATGCCTCACTGGAATCAAGGTGACTTTAAGGGCGTGATCGCAGCATGTAACGTCGCCGAGCGTCAGTGTATTGAAATGGCGGATCGATTTGGCGACGATGTACTTTTCTCAGCATTAGACGAACTTCTAGACCGCAACTGTCGCGCGATGCGACAACTTATAATGGATACGATACCTGAAGAAAAGCAAACATTTGAGGACTACATCTGCGATGACGCGTTGGGAGGAGGGCCATATAAAATCAGATGCTCAATGTGGCGTGAAGGAGAAGTTGTTATCTTTGATTTTGATGGAACAGATCCACAGAGTCCAGGATCGATAAACTTTCTCATGAATGAAGAAATGTTCAAAATGTTTTGTGGCACATTTATGATTTCTGCTTTTGATCCACAAATATTATTTAATGACGGTTTCTATGATTATATAGATGTTCGAATACCAGACGGCTGCTTACTCAAGCCCAATAGGCCTGCGGCACTGTCTTGCCGAACGCACGCTCTCGGGCGTATTTTTGATGTCCTAAGCGGCCTTCTCGGCCAAGGTAATCCTGACTTTCTTTGTGGTGCTGGATTTTCGGATAGCCCCCACTTTATGTATTCGGGTCATGATAAAAATGGAGAATGGTACCAACTTTATCAGATTGGCTTCGGTGGCATACCCGCTCGACCAATGGGCGATGGACCCGATGGTCACTCTCTATGGCCTGGCTTCAAAAATGTACCCAATGAATTTCTTGAGGCCTATTTCCCACTGCGCATCGAGACGTTTGAAAGCATCACTGACTCGGGTGGTGCCGGATACCATCGTGGAGGAAATGGTATCAGAATGGCTTATCATTTCTTGGAGGATGGTGAGATCTCAATACATGACGATCGCTGGCTAACCTATCCTTGGGGCGTCAATGGCGCCTTACCGGGTCAGCGAAGTACAAAAGAAATTACTCGCGCTGATGGTAGCACTGAATTTTTACCCTCGAAATGTGATCGCGTAGCAGTACAAAACGGCGATATTCTTTACTTTAATACCTGGGGTGGTGGAGGCGTTGGCGAACCCTTAACCAGAGAGCCTGCTCGCGTTCTAGAGGATGTACTTGCCGGATTAGTTAGCTTAGAGGCGGCGAATAAAAACTATGGGGTTGTGATTACCAACGACATCGTTGATGAAATCCAAACGACTAGATTACGCAAAGAGCAAATGGATGGGAAGCCAATAACCGACAAATTATTTAACTTCGGCGGTGATGTAGAAGAGATTAGAGCACGATGTTTAGCAGAAACCGGAATTGAGCCGCCCAAAGCACCTGACTTCTCAAAAGTTAAGCGTGCGGCTCGATAATTGATAATAATCATGTCTGCGGTCGCCCCTTGAGGATAAGACATAGCAGTAATATTGGGAGTAACTCATGAGCGTTTTAAATATAAAAGGTGATGCGCAAGAGGCGTTTAATGTACTAAAAAACGGTGGTACATGTATCTTACCAATGGATGTTGGTTATGCGTTTCTTGGCGAGTCATTTGATTCTGTGATGCATATTTTTAATACTAAAAAGCGAGCAGACACTAAATATAATGCTGTAATTGGTAATATGAATCACCATAAGGCACTACATGTAGTTGGCACTCGCGGCGCTGAGATAGTTGAAGCCATAGTTGATGATTATGATTTGCCTCTTGGAATTATCGCCCCATGCAACCCAAAACACCCGTTATTTAATAGCATCAGTCAAGAGCTT
>CAJJDA010000004.1:0-302500 GCA_905182855.1 gamma proteobacterium HTCC2207
GAGTGTTATTCAAAGATCATACGCAATCGTAGGCCCCAAGTTGAAAACAGCACCGGACATAGAGGCTATTGATATGTTCTGGGCAAAAGCCGTTGCGCAAAACCCCTCATTGGAACGGGATCACCAAGTGAGATGGATCGGTCTCGACGAAGAGACCACAGCACAGATAATCAGGTTCATTCAGTCGGGCGAAAAGACCGCGACGTTTACCTTGCCATGGGTCAATAGCTTTCACAAATGGCCTGATGGCTATCCCGGGCTTCCTATTATTCTTATGTCCTGCAAAGGTGAACCTCTTCTGGTGGTTCAAATAACAGAGGTTCTTGAGACAACCTTTGGGGCAGTAGATTATTCCGTCACCGGCTTGGATGGGCCGCCAGTCAGAGAAACCGATATATGGCTTGCGCTGCACACTCAATACTGGAACGAAATACTCGAAGACCTAGACTTGCAATGCACGAAGGATATGCCAGTGCTGGTAGAGAAATTTGCCGTAAGGTATCCGCTCTAACAACATCGCAATGCGTTGCCGCAAAATAGAGTTCATATCATGGACTGTTAATGATAAAAATCTATGCTGCTCTAGAAACTGAACTAGCCTATATTTTTATGCCGAGAACTTAAGTATCGAACCATGAAACGGCTTTTTTTATTTGCCGATTCATTCATCGTCGATTCTAACCAGTGATTTTCTCGGATACCCCCCAAATTGTCCCCTGTCGCCTTAGATGGTTCAGGACTGATCTACGTCAAAACTAGACTTTTCTAGATGATGCTGAAAAATATATAGGTCTATAGATACTATCGGTCTGTGATAGGGACTTATACCTTGTGATCGATGGATTCGTTAATCTGACGCAGTGTTTCTAATGGATTTTCTGACTGCGTAATAGGTCTGCCAATCACCAGATAGTCACTTCCCAGAGCAACGGCATCCGCAGGGCTAACAATCCGGCGCTGATCGTCAGCAACACTTGCCGCCAAGCGTATGCCAGGGGTAACTAGCTTAAAGTCAGCGCCTAGACTGGCTTTAAGTACCTCAGCTTCTTGAGCAGAGCAGACGACACCATCGAGACCACATTTTTGACTGAGTTGAGCCAGATGCATTACCTGCTCACCCGGACTGCGCGGCACACCAACCTCCAATAAATCAGCCTCGTCCATACTGGTTAGCACGGTGACTGCAATTAGCTGCATGGCCCCGCCCTGCTCGTCCAGCGCTTCCTTAGCCGCTGTCATCATGCGACGGCCCCCAGAGGCATGCACGTTAGCCATCCATGCGCCCAGTTCAGCCGCTGCCTTTATGGCCTTGGCCACGGTATTGGGGATATCATGGAATTTAAGATCGAGGAATACATCGAAGTTGCGGTCGACCAGCGCCTGAACTAACTCTGGTCCAGCTGCCGTAAAAAGCTCTTTACCCACCTTGAGCCTACACTGGGAGGGATCTATTTGATCTGCAAACGATAGCGCAGCGTGCTGATTATTAAAATCTAGAGCGACAATCACACGAGAGGTTGAAGCAGTCATATATTGGCTAATCCTTGGTGATGGCGCGAGCCAACTTTCGTCGATAGGAGCCGATAATTAAGGCGCTGGAAAAAAGACCCAGCACAGTACCTGCGGCTAGAAAAATAATAAGCCACAGCCCCAAACTTATTTCAGGGCTATTGATGAGTACAAAATTGACGCTAAGGGGCACACTGTTCTTCAGGGCGAAGACGGCGCCCAATAGAACCAGAGCCAGAAATAATATGCCTTTTAGCAATAACCATAGAGCCCGCATTAACGCCTCCGCATTATAATATTATCAGTGACCGACATTGTACCTGCTGACAATAGCTCGATCCAAATTACAGGCTGTTTTTGTTAATAATCCCCGCTTTGCTTGATCGGTGCTAAGCTTGAAGAGGACTGTAACAAACTTTACCACGACCGATAAGGAAGTATCTGTGATGAAAAGCCTGCCACTCGCCATTTGTGCCATCGCGTTTATGCTAAGCTCGCTTAGCACCCAGACGCAGGCATTAGATAGAACTATTATTACATCGGGAACTGGGGAGGTATCTGCTGAGCCCAATATGGCTGAGATCAATCTGCAACTAGAAGCCATTAATCTTGACGGTAACAGAGCAAAGTCTGATGTCGATAAACGGGTTAATCGTTTTTTAAGCGCGATTAAACGTCTCGATCTAGACGACAGCAGCGTGATTGCCTCAACGTTGCAACTTAATCCCAACTACGAATATCGCAATCAGGCCCGCGTGTTTATAGGTTATCGCGCCTCGCGGAATGTTACTGTTACCCTCGAAAAATTAGATCTTCTCAATCAGCTAATGGACATTGCTCTAGACTCAGGTATCGATCAAATAGGCCATGTTCAGTTTAAGGTAACTGACGAGGATAAATACCAGCGCCTAGCTCAGCAGCTTGCCATAGCCGATTCTAAGAAAAAGGCCGCTAGATTAGCCACGGCCTATGGCGCCACCCTGGGGCCCGTAGCACAAATCCAATATCAGGGCGCAGCAACCCACTTACCTGAAGCCCAATTTAGAATGCAGAGCATGAGCCGCAGCGCCATGCAAGACCAGGCTCCCGGGAAATACCTTCATGATCAGCTTAGATTTAGTGACCACATCAACGTTATATTTGAATTAATCATCGACAATTGATCGGTTGGCAGCGACGGATTAAAATACAGGCAACAAAAAAACGCCACAGAGGTTCCCCATGGCGTTTTTTTCATACCGTCCAACAAACTACACTTAGCTTGCGTCTGGCGTCTCTGTCACTTCAACAGCGGCTTCTGGAGCAACTTCAACAGCGGCTTCTGGAGCAACTTCAACAGCGGCTTCTGGAGCAACTTCAACAGCGGCTTCCTTCTTAGCAGCACCGAAGCGCTTGTTAAAGCGATCGATTCGACCACCCGTATCGGCAACTTTCTGCTTGCCGGTATAAAACGGATGACATGCCGAACAAACATCCAAGTAGATGCTCTCAGCGCGTGTTGAACCAACTGTAATAACATTGCCGCAACTACAGGTAGCCACTAGTTCGTTATAATTTGGGTGAATCTCAGTTTTCATCATATACTCCAATTCGCGAGCCGCCACCCTGTCATTGAACTGGTAAACTACTTATCAATCGCTAACAATAAGTATCACAGTTCCCGCAAAGCACGGTAGGCCATTTCCAAAGAGCGCGGATTCTAGCAGACATTAACCTGGTTACAAAAGGAATTCTCATATTTTTATGGCTGATCTAACGCCTGTAATTGTCCGCGTTGCGGTGCCCTCACCACTGCGCCGACTGTTTGACTATTTGGTACCGGCCGAGATGGTCACGGATGCGCCGCCAAGCGCCCTGCAACCGGGCTGTCGAGTCAGGGTAACCTTTGGTCGTCGAGAGGTCACTGGCCTGATTATTGAATGCGCTGACACCAGTACCTTCGCGCTTGAAAAACTCAAACCTGTCACCCAACTCATTGATGTAGAGCCTCTCCTGCCGGCCTCGTTGTTTCGTCTGTTTATCTGGGCTTCACGGTATTATCAGCATCCCATTGGCGATGCTTTGTTTAGCACCCTACCAACGCTGTTACGCAAAGGTGCTTTGCCCCCAGAACAGGGCCAGAAATGCTGGCAGTTGAGCACGTTCGGTAAAGGCTTGGGGCCAGACTCGCTGAAGCAGGCGCCCAAACAGCGAGCCGTAATAGATAAGCTGTTGGCCGAGGGTGTCGTCAGTGACGAACAGCTTGTCGCGTTGTTTTCTCGCGCTGTATTGAAACCGCTGGAAGAGAAGCTACTGATAGAGTCTTCGATCCAGTGCATACCTGAGGTTGCATTGGATAAACTGCTCAGGCAGGACAATCTCACATTGTACCCATCACAAAAACAGGCATTAGAGGCTATTGATCACCACCACTTTAACTGCTCATTGCTGGATGGTGTGACCGGAAGCGGCAAAACCGAGATTTACCTGCAGTCGATAGAGAAAACCTTACGCTATGAACGCCAGGCTCTGGTGCTTATTCCAGAGATAAGCCTGACCCCTCAGACTGAGAAACGCTTTCGCGATCGCTTTCATGTTCCGATAGTGACGTTACATTCGGGGCTGACAGACAAACAGCGACTAAATGCTTGGATGCAGGCGCGTTCCGGGCAAGCGAAAATTATTCTTGGCACTAGATCGGCGATATTTACGCCACTGAAAGCACCCGGCCTGATTATTCTTGACGAGGAGCATGACCCAGTCCTACAAACAGCAGGAAGGATTTCGATATTCGGCAAGGGATCTCGCGGTAATTCGTGCGCAACAGGAACATATTCCCATCATTCTGGGTTCTGCTACGCCATCGCTAGAATCATTAAATAACTGCCATGCAGGTCGTTACCAACATCTGGTGCTCAGCACTCGGGCCGGCAATGCAGTGCAGCCTGACTGGCAGGTTATCGACTTAAAAACCGAGCGCTCCAATGCAGGGATAGCCGCCACCACGCTGATGGCCATTGATCAGACATTGAAAAACAACCATCAGGTATTGGTATTCCTAAACCGCCGGGGTTTTGCCCCAGCCATGCTGTGCCATCAATGTGGCTGGACGGCAGAATGCCAGCACTGTGATTCAAGACTGACAGTGCATCGCGCGCGCGGTAGGCTAATTTGTCATCACTGCGATTTTCAGCAACGCGTCCCGCAGCAATGCCCCAGTTGTCGTAGTCGCGAGCTGATTGCCGCAGGCGAAGGTACCGAACGCAGCGAGGCCTTTTTACAGCAATATTTTCCAGATACTACCGTCTTGCGGGTAGACCGTGACAGTACGCGCAAAAAAGGGGCTATGCAGGAAGTCTTTAATACCGCTGACAGTGGTGAGTCGTGCATTTTGGTCGGCACGCAGATGTTGGCCAAGGGTCATCATTTTGAAAACGTCACCTTGGTCGCAGTGCTGGACGCTGACAGCGGGTTATTTAGCCCCGACTTTCGCAGCCATGAACGCATGGGGCAGTTATTAACACAGGTAGCGGGGCGAAGTGGCAGAGGCATCGCGAGAGGACGCGTAATTGTACAAACCCATCAACCCGACCACCCATTGCTGGCGCTATTAATTAGTCAGGGTTACGGGCATTTTGCCCGCCAGTTACTGCCCCAAAGAGAGCTTTCGCAACTACCACCTTTTCGGCATATGTCTGTTATCAGGGCTGAATCTCACCGCCCCGATGAAGCCGACGCTTTCCTGCGATTGGCTCGCAAGATCGCGGAGAAACTGCAGGTGCCAACCCCTGCCTTGAACTATCTGGGTCCACTGCCTGCACTGATGGAGAAGCGCGCTGGGCGATTTAGATATGTACTGCGGATTGATGCCGATCAGCGGCCTGCGCTGCAAGTATTACTGTCCGCTGTGGCTGTCGAGCTGGAGAATCATAAAGACTCTCGGCGCGTGCGTTGGTCGATTGACGTAGATCCCCAAGAGCTATGAAAAAATGCAACAAGTGCTTTAGGTCATTCGCTGGTTCACCTACAATTCAAGTTCTGACTAGGAAAATGCTATATGGCTCGAGATCACGCAAAAAAATCTGCAACCCGCTACCCTAAACAGTCAACAATTAGACCGCCATCATCGAAACCGGCGTTTATTTCAGGTTTGATTGTCGGTGCTCTGTGTATGCATTTCGTACCCGCATTACTCGAACCGAAACCTAGCGACGCGATCACTAAAGCTGACCCTCAGGATGGATCTAAGCTCTCGGGTCTGAAATTTGATTTTTATACTCTGCTTAAAGATTCGGAGATTATTGTCCCGGACGGTAATCAATCAATCGAGAGTAAAAATCAGCCCGAAACAGACTATACATACCTACTGCAAGCGGGCTCTTTTAGAAACCCGAGGGACGCGGAAAGTCTCAAAATTCAGTTACTATTACTTAACCTTACCGCAGATATTGAGACCTTTGAACTGGATACGGGTGAGACTGTCAATCGCGTTCTGGTTGGGCCTTTCGCAAGCAGGGCCAAAACCGCCTCAGCGAAAACAAAACTGGCTGGAAATAATATCAACAGCATCTTATTGAAGCGTAAGCTTTAGGCCGAGGTGCGCTCTGGGCCGAGCATGTTCAACACTATCGCCATCTTCGCAACAGCGGCCTCAGGTCTGTCTATAAATAGGCGTCGTATTCCATTAAGGTGACACGGCTATCGAATTCATGCTTTTCCATGCGCTTGGACATGGCAAAGGTTCGCTGCAGTTCCTCGCCCAGATAGTCGCGAACAAACACTGACTTTTCAAAGATAGCCAAGGCATCATTCCAAAACTGTGGCAACACCGCTTCGGCATCACCGGCGTCACCCACCACCGGGGCGGGCGCAGTCAGTTTATTTTCAATCCCGTAAAGCGCCCCCGCCAGCATTGCTGCCACAGTCAAATAGACGTTGGCATCAGCCCCAGCAACGCGGTGCTCAATGCGCATCGCGTTATTGTCACCCCCAGGAATACGGATCGCTGTGGTACGATTTTCGTAGCCCCAATTAGGTGCCAGCGGCGCATAGCAACCTGGCACCATCCGACGATAGGAATTAATATTGGGCGCAAAAATAGCCATGCTCTGGGACATTGTATCTAGGCAGCCAGCCACTGCATGCTTCAGCAGGTCTGAGCCTGTTTCAGTACCATCGGCAAAAACATTATTTCCATCGGCGTCTATCAGGCTAAAGTGGATGTGCATACCATTACCCACCTGCTCGGCAAAGGGTTTGGCCATGAACGTGGCCACCCGATTGTGGCTACGTGTCACACTGCGAATAGCCCGTTTTAACATGCTACTCTGATCACAGGCACGCATCGCGCAATCTTGATGGTAGAGGTTAATCTCAAACTGGGAGGGTCCAAATTCGGAAATCAATGTGTCTACGGGCAGGTTTTGGATTTTAGCCGTATCAGTAATGGCATCCATTAAGGGTGCAGCCTCACGCATTACATCAACGCTGTAGGCCTGACCACCCAATGACGAACTACCATTGATTGCCAGCTGACTATGCTGCGGCTGACCAAATTTATCCGCCTCTAACTCAAACAGATGGAACTCCATCTCACTGGCCACGACGGGCCGAAGTCCGAGTGCCGTGTAGCGATCCAATACAGTTTGCAGCACTACCCGCGAGTCACCTGCATAGGGCTCAGACCCATCAAAACTGCCCATTGAAATAATCACCTGAGCGGTCGGTTTATCGGCCCAAGGCACTCGCGCAAGGGTTGTTGGATGCGCGGTACAGACACCGTCAGCATCACCGGTCTGCAGCACTAGCTCCTCCAAATCTCGACCCCAGCAATCAAGAGAACAGGTAGGTTTGAGGCATTTTATAATCCCCCTTAAACACCTTCGCTATCTGGTCTCTGGGCAACCATTTGCCGCGCTGTATGCCATTGAGGTCATGTAAAAGTACCTCGAACATTTCGATATCTGGGTTATCATGCAAAAATTGATCAAGCGTTTCTGAGGCTGTCATCGACTCTGTTCTCTAAGGTTTCTCTGGTGTACAGTATCTCATCTAAAACAAGAATAAATATCTTTTGGATCTATGCACTACCCTTAGAGGGTATTTTCTGAAGTACCCTCTGCAGTAGTTTCGCGGCCCATTTAACGATAAGTGAGTTGTCCCAGATGAATACTAGACTACTGCTACTCATCATGACCGCGCTCAGCGGCTGTTCAGACCATCAAAATCACTATGCCGATCAGATTTTTAAGGCGGGTGTTGTCTATACCGCTGACAGCGATCAGTCTGTGGCTACGGCTATTGCCATTCTTGGCGATAAAGTCATCTATGTTGGCACTGATGACTCTATGAATGGTTTTATTGGGCCAAAAACCCAGATCACCGATCTACAGGGAAGGATGATCGTTCCCGGCCTCCATGATGTCCACATCCACCTACCCGGTATTATTGCCAGCGACGGGTGCGATCTAGACAGTGAACCCCTTGCTCTGGCCGCGCTAGTGCCGCGCCTGCGGCAGTGTATCGTTGACAGCCAACTGCCACCCGGCCAGTGGCTTTCGGTCGATCAATGGTCCTACACCCATGGTAATGACCGCTCAGAGGAATTTCCGACGCTTCGGGCTGCCCTAGATGCAGCCTCCAAGCAGCATCCGATTATATTACTGGGAAATGATGGCCATCACAGCGCCGCCAACAGCGTTGCGCTTGCTCTGGCAACCGACAAAAACGGCCATCGCATCGGTCTCAATAGCGACACTCTTGCTAATCAGTTTGCTCAGTTTGGAGAACTTATTGGTGCCGATGCTACCGGCGAGCCCAATGGGTTAATTAATGAAGATGCTCGCAAACTCCTTAATGTGCCCAATCTATGGGGTTACCCCAAGATTGATGCAGTGTTAGCGGGTCGCATTGGCGAACGTTTAGCATCCGTAGGGATCACTTCTGTGCTAGATGCTGCGCTGACCGCAGACGATATCGAGGGTTTTGCTAGTGCAGCAGCCAATAATCCCCTGACTTGGCGTCTGTCGGCGGCATTTTATGTGGATGTTGACGACTATCGTTCAGCGCCTGATCGCACTATTGATGCGGAGGCGATAGTGGCGGATGTGCTGGCGGCACAAAAACACTATCAGGACGTGCCTAATCTCAGAGTCGACACCGCCAAGATATTTATTGACGGCGTGATTGAGGGCGACCCATTATCAGACCCTCCATCGCTACCGAACGCCGCAGTCCTCGATCACTATCTGCAACCGACCTTTGCCATTGACCCAGTCAGCGGTAAGACTGAGGTCACCGGTTATATCAATACCGGTTCTGAAGCCTGTGTCGACGCGCGTAAAAAACGATTTGCCATCGATATGGACGCCTTTTCTCGAGACAATGGATTCTTACCAGAACGCTGCAAGCTCAGTAAAGGCGTCCTTGAGAAAGATGCGACGTTTTTATACGACTATACGCTGGCCCTATTCAGGGTCGGCATTAATGTCCATAGTCATGCGATTGGTGACCGCGCCGTCCGCTTTGCCTTAGATGCATTTGCCGCAGCCAGAAAAGCGAGCCCGCAATCACAGGCCACCTTATCCATCGCCCATGCACAGATTGTTCATCCAGATGATATCCCTCGATTTGGTGCGCTCAATGTCCATCCAGCTTTCACCTACGCTTGGATTGAGCCCGACATCGATTACCAGATGACTGTCTCTCCGTTTATAGAACAAATCAAATCGGTGGAGGACCTTTTTGATCCACAGGGGTATGTCTACCAATTCAGCTATCCTGCCGCATCGATTAAAGCTGCCGGCGGTATTCTTACTGCCGGTAGCGACGCCCCAGTGGAAACTCGAGATCCGCGCCCCCTGTATAATCTTGAAAAAGCCGTAACCCGAAAAAATGATACTACGGGGTATATTTATAACCCTAGAGAGCGCATTTCGGTTGCCGATGCATTGGACGCCTACACCATTAATGGCGCTATGGCCCTGGGTCAGAGCCAGCTCACCGGTTCTCTGGAAGTCGGTAAAAAAGCAGACTTTGTTATCCTCAGTACTGATTTATTAGCTCTTGAAGCAGCCGGCAAGGCCGATGAAATTTCTGATACCCAGATAGTCGCTACCTGGTTTGACGGCCGCCAGATCTACAGTGCCGACTGAACGGGGCACGGTGACCTCCTTCTGCCAAAGATATTTGGCTAAAAAGGAGGCTCCAACCCCTTTGGGTACATGCGCAATGGCATCTTCTGTGGTCAGATAACCCACCTGTGGAGGGGACTTTCAGTACCCTCTCTAAACGGCATTTATTTTGAATAATTAACTAATCAGCGGATGATTAGCAGGGCCCATTATGAGCAAAACCAGAACAACCCAACAGTGGCAAGAACTTGACAGTAAAAATCACCTGCATCCCTTTACGGACTTTGATGGTTACATCAAGAAGCCGGGAAGAATTATTAATCGCGCTGAACATATCTATATTTATGACACCGATGGCACTCAGTTCCTCGATGCTATGTCGGGCCTCTGGTGCTGCAGCCTGGGATACAGCCAACCTGAGATTGCCGAAGCGGTACAGCGCCAATTTCAGGAACTGCCCTACTACAATAATTTCTTTCAGTGCAGTAACGCACCGGCGGTTGAATTAGCTGATCGCCTAGTGCAGATGACTCCGGAACAATTTACCCATGTCTTTTTTACCAACTCCGGCTCTGAGGCTAACGATACCAATATTCGTTTAGTACGCCGTTACTGGGATCTTAAAAATCAGCCTGAGAAGCGTATTATTTTGTCGCGCACTAATGGCTACCACGGCAGCACTATCGCTGCGGCCAGTCTAGGGGGCTTTAGCTTCGTCCATAAGCAGTTTGAAACCCTACCCTATGTTGATCATATTGGAGATCCTAACTGGTACTGTAATGGCGGTGAGTTGAGTGCCGAAGAGTTTGGTCTGCAGGCCGCTCGTGAACTGGAAAAACGCATTGATGAACTGGGCGAAGAAAATATCGCCGCTTTTATTGCCGAGCCCATTCAGGGCGCCGGCGGCGTGATTGTGCCGCCAGACAGCTACTGGCCAGAAGTCAGTCGTATCCTTAAAGAACGCGACATTCTATTTATCAGCGACGAAGTAATCTGCGGCTTTGCCCGCACCGGTAAAATGTTTGGCTGCGAAACTTACGGCACCGAGCCCGACCTGATGACCTTTGCCAAAGCAGTGACCAACGGCTTTCAGCCTCTGGGTGGAGTAATGGTTAGCGACAAGGTTGCCAGTGTAATTACCAGTCAGGGTGGTGAATTTGGTCATGGTTTTACTTACTCCGGTCATCCAATAGCCTGCGCCGCAGCACTGGCAACACTGGATATAATTGAAAGAGAAAATATTGTTGATCGTGTCGCCAGCGATGTTAGCCCGTACCTGCAAAGCAAATGGATGGCGTTGGCTGACCACCCTATTGTTGGCCATGTGCGTGGCTTAGGAATGCTTGGTTCCATTGAATTGGTGCGCAATAAAGCAACCAAAGAACGTCTGGCACCAGAGCAGAGCGCCGGGGGGGTCTGTCGTGAACTATGTATTGATAATGGATTGGTGATGCGCGCAGTCGGCGACTCAATGATTATTTCACCGCAGCTTATTATGAACCATTCGGAAATTGATACTATGCTCGAGAAGGTCATTAGGGCTTTAGACCAAACAGCCGAGCACTACTCGGTATAGGGGCTTTTTTCACACAGGATTTTTACCATGGCGACAGGTTTAATAAGATTGAGTGGGCAACGGGCCTTTAAAATACGGAGACTAAATGTCCCGCGGAGGGTATGCCATATTCATGGTCTAATTTTGGGGCGTGCGTTTTTTACCGTACCCGCGTTCGGTTAAGCCTATGTCGGGTCCACTCTCGGGTTATAAAGTATTGGATATGAGCCGCGTCTTGGCCGGCCCCTGGGCTGGCCAAATGCTTGCCGATCTGGGCGCCAGCGTGATCAAGATTGAACGACCCAGTGTGGGTGATGATACCCGTAGTTGGGGGCCTCCCTACCTCAAAGACAAAGCGGGCGACAATTGCGATGATGCGGCCTATTTCTTTTGTGCCAATCGCGGAAAACAATCAGTCACGGTCGATATTACGCAGCCTGAGGGACAAAAAATTATCCATCAGCTCGCGGGTCAATGCGATGTTCTTATTGAAAACTATAAGGTCGACGGACTGAAAAAATATGGTCTCGACTATGAGTCTATCTCGGCCATTAATCCCAAGCTTGTGTATTGCTCAATTACCGGCTTTGGTCAAACTGGCCCCTATGCTAAGCGCCCAGGCTATGATTTTTTAATTCAGGGAATGGGTGGCCTGATGAGTGTCACTGGGGCTCCAGACGATGAAGCAGGGGGCCCCGTTAAAGTGGGCGTGGCTGTCACTGATTTATTTACCGGCCTCTATGCCGCCAATGCCATACAGGGGGCACTCCTAGAGCGTCATCAATCGGGTTGGGGCAATATATTGATTTGGCTCTGCTCGATGTGCAGACCGCGGTGCTGGCCAATCAGGCTAGTAACTATCTGATTGGCGGCGACGTTCCGAAACGCCTTGGCAATGCCCACCCGAACATAGTTCCTTATCAGGCATTCGCAACAGCGGATAGCCATGTGATTTTGGCGGTGGGTAACGATGGGCAATTTAAACGTCTGTGCGACGCACTGGAGAAACCAGAATGGGTAACCGATGATCGCTACACCATTAATTCAGCACGAGTCGAACATCGGCAGCAACTCTGCGCCGCCATTAGCCTCTGCCTACGTGAGAAAACCAGCGCCGCTTGGCTACAGGCATTTCAAGAGGCAAAGGTCCCCTGTGGACCAATCAATAGCATCGACCAGGTATTTAGTGACCCGCAGATACTGGCACGAAATATGGTAGTGAAGGTTGCGGATCACAGAGCCGGCGAGATTCCTCTGGTGGCTAACCCAATCAAATACAGCCGTACACCCATCGTCTATACCTTGGCACCCCCAGCGTTAGGAACCAGCACCGATGATGTTCTTGAGAATGATCTGGCGTACTCTGAATCACAGATAAAGGCACTGCGAGACAAATCAATCATCTAAGCCGAGCCCGCAGCTATTTAGAGCCCTCAGCAGCCTAGAGCCTAAGTGATTTAGAGCCCTCAGCTATTTAGAGCCATCAGCTGTTTAGAGCCATCAGCCATTAAGAGCCATCAGCTATTAAGAGCCATCAGTGATGGTAAAACACCTCAGCGGTCATAAAAGCGTTAACTCGCTATGAACGCCCTCAGCCCGATCGTTAAGACCGCCCTGAGGGTTGCAAAGGCTTTATTTTTGAGAGGCGACCCAGTCAATAATTGTTGATTCTAGAATGTCCAAAGGCATGGCGCCGTTCGATAAAATCACTTCATGAAACTGTTTAATATCAAACTTTTCGCCCAGTTCCCGCTCGGCCAGGCTACGAATCTTTAGGATCGCTAATTGCCCGACCTTGTAGGCAGTGGCCTGCCCAGGCCAGACTACATAGCGCTCAATTTCACGAACCACTTCTGCTTCAGTCATACCTGTCTTATCAAGCATGTAGGTGATCGCCTGCTCGCGACTCCAACGCTTGTCGTGCATACCAGTATCAACAACCAGCCTTACGGCACGGAACATCTCAGCCTGCAGGCGTCCGAGATCACCAAGGGCATAATTGTCATACATACCCATATCCACTGCAGCTAGGCGCTCTGAATACAGCGCCCAGCCCTCAATATAACCACTAAAAAGTCCCACTGTGCGTAAAAAAGGCACATTGTCTATTAGCTGAGCGGAGGAGATCTGAAAATGATGGCCGGGAGCGCCCTCGTGATACATCAACGTCGGTAGTGTCCAGCGCGGATTGTCGGTGGTATTTTTCTGATTGATATAAAAGCGCCCGGGCACAGACCCATCTAGGGCTGGGGGCATATAGTATCCACCGGGCGATGAGTCCTGTGCATATTCAGGCACCCGCACTATTTCGAGAGACTGTAGTGGAATGTTAATGAAGTAGTCACTCACCTTAGCCATTAACCTACCATTGATCTCATTGAGATAGGCTATCTGCGCAACACGGCCCTCGCTAGTGTCGGCAAAATTATGTTCAGGCAGCCTCATCAAATGCTGGACCCGCTCAACTAATGAGCCTTTGGTAAGACCCGCACCAACCAGTATAAGATCCATATCAATTTCTATACGGGCGACCTCAGACAGGCCCAGTTGATGGATCTGTTTGGCACTCAACGTAGTGGAGTTGTTTGACTGTAAGGCATCCCGATATATGGTGGCGCCGTTCGATAGCCTCCAAATTCCTGCATCATGGTTGCTGATTAACAGTAACTCGTGAAACAAGGCAATCATATCCTCATAACCGGGAATGATTTTTTCATCTACCACCGCGCGAACTTCAGCCAGTAGGGCGTCTTTACGTGCTTGAGTCATACTATCAAGCGCCGCCAGCTTAGACGATAGCGTTGACACTAACGGATTGGAATCCGCGCCATCATCGGCAAAATTGTGCATGCCCAGAAGCGCTTTTTCAATAATGAAATCCGGGGGAACAGTGCCGTGATCACGATCATCAATCACCCGTACTCTGACCTCATCAATCACCCGAGCAAACTCGTGAAGGCGTGAAATATAGCGGTCTACGCTTTTTTCACTAATAATATTGTGCTTGTCAGTTAGAAACTGCGGCAGACTAACAATGACACCAGATATCTGGTTAACCCTATAGCCGCCGTACTGGTGCCCTGCCACACGCAACTGATCATCTAAAAACCAAGCGCTAATTTCCCAACTCAATAGCTCCTGGCCAGTCAAGCCCTCAGGGCCATAGCCGTTCAAGCCCTCGCGCGCATCACGGAGCAGCGCAGTGGCCCTTTCATCGGCCTCTGCGGTATATGAGTCGAGCTTTCCACTGTGGAAATCAATAATGCTATTATCAATAAAACCCAGTGAAGTGATAAGTTCCGGCGACTCCATCAACATCTGAATACTGAATTTATTAATATAATTATTGACACCGACCGGGGAGCCCCAAAACCACAGATAGCCCCCCATAAGGACCACGGACAAACAACCCAACAGGTATTTTGCTGCGGTCTTAATCATACGAATACTCCATCCTTGAATTAATCGCTTTATCCTACCATGGTCATTCGCGGCGCGGGGAAACCATTAAAAGTAGAGGCGCAGGGAGTACAGTAGGCCCCAAGATTTGGCATAAAAATTAGATCCTCTACCTCGGTGTTGCGCGGTAGGCTGTATTTGCCTAATACATCAATCGAATCACAGGTGGGTCCGGCCACAGTCCATATTTCAGTCTCTCCCGTTCTTTGACTGACCATAATAGAAGGGAACCCCTCAGCTAATTCCATCAGACCGCCGTAAACGCCAGTATCTAAATATAGCCATCTCTGATCATCTCGGGTAGCCAAGCCAACGACCTGAGAAATCAGGCAGCCAGCAGAACCAACAAAATAGCGCCCCGGTTCAGCCATGACCTGAATAGAATCTGGGATACCGAGTAGCGCCTGATTTATCTCCAGAGCAATCTCATCAATGGTCGGTTCATCACCCGTAAACTGAAGTGGGTAGCCACCGCCCAGATTCAATAACTCAGGCGAGAAGCCGTGATCATGGAGTTTCTCAAAAAGGCATTTGGCCGAACGAATACCCTCCACCCAATTATTGATATTGGTACATTGAGAGCCCACGTGAAAGGTTACCCCGGCAATCTGCATAGCCTGCTTGCTAGCCATCTCGATTAAGGCATCCACGCCTTTGGCGCTGGCGCCAAATTTGCCTGCTAGAGGCCAGGCCGAACCTTCGTTACTGACCTCAATCCGAAGATAGAGCTTAGCATCCTGTTTGATGGCGGCAATTTTTATGATTTCTTCGGGCGTATCAACGGCGAACCAAACAACACCATGAGCTGCAGCATGTTTTATCGATGCAGGGGACTTAATCGGATTGGAATAAAAGATAGTCCCAATATCCACTCCTAATTCAATCATCGCATCGAGCTCTGCTATGGAAGCAATTTCAAAGTAGGTACCCGCCTCCTTAAAAATCCGCAAAATCTCGGCATCGGGATTTGCTTTTACCGCAAAGTGCGGTCGCACACGCGGCATTGCCGCCATAAAACCACGGACATTCTGACGCAGGCGTTCCTCAGACATCACTAATACCGGGCCGCTATATTTGCCAGCCTGCGAGTTACAGCGAGCAATCTGCTGTCGGATTGCGTTTTCGGCAATTAACCGCCTAGCGTCTGGGCCGCTAGTTTCACATTGTTTTACCGCTAGTTCAGTCATGAAATACCTGCTCATTAGGATGCTGTTGGATCGCTATAATAGGCTTATAAGCTGTCGTTTTGTATTGTCAGACCTTACGATTTGTGCTTTATTACCTATCACTTTGATATAAATATAAGCGATTTGATATGACTAAAGAACAGTACCTTCTTAATCTGCTGCGGGAAAATAGTCGGCGCTCAGTCTCGGATCTGGCTAAAGAAATGGGTTTGAGTCGCTCTACTGTTCAACAGACCATGGAACGATTGGAGCGAACAGGGGTGATTCAAGGCTATACCGTTAAGGTCAATCCCCACTACGAACAGCAGCGTGTAAGTGCCTACATAATGATTTCCGCGGTACCCAAAAAGACAATCGAGGTTGTGCGGGAGCTAACCAAGCAGCCTCAATTGGATATGCTTTGCTCTATTAGTGGCCGATACGACCTCATTGCTCAGGTTACCGAAGAAACCACCGAGGCATTAGATAAAATCATCGATCTTATCGCAGCCCTTGATGGCGTCGAAAAGACGCTAAGTCACATTGTATTATCCAGTAAAGTCTCAAGATAATGCGGCGACAGTCAACTTACCTGCTAACATTGCACACTCAAATAAAAACTAATAAAAAGAACCTGTATCCCTATGCGTAAAATAATATCAAAACCCACTCTTCTCGATGCCCTAGTGCCGGTATTTGTCTTGGTCTTAATGCTTGGCGGCCTGGTTTATGTTTTTGGCAATGACTCCGCGGGCCCCAATCAGGTTGCTCTAATGCTTGCTGCATCGGTCGCCGCTTTGATTGGTATTAAAAATGGCCATACCTGGAAGGATATTGAAAGCAGCATGATAGCTACTATTAGCGTGTCGATGCAGGCCATACTTATTTTGCTAATGGTAGGTGCATTAATCGGCAGCTGGATGCTGGCGGGGACAGTACCCACTATGATTTATTACGGCGTGCAGTTAATGTCTCCGGACTATTTCTACATGACCGCCTGTGTAGTCTGTGCTCTGGTTGGGTTTAGTATTGGTAGCTCTTGGACAGTGGCTGGTACCTTGGGGATAGGCTTTATGAGTATCGCTGCCACACTCAATCTGTCCCTGGGAATAAGTGCCGGCGCGATACTATCTGGGGCTTATTTTGGCGACAAACTGTCACCGCTTTCAGACACCACTAATCTCGCCGCGGCGGTAACCAGCACGAATCTCTTCGACCATATTCAGCATATGCTGTGGACCACGGTACCCAGTATTATTATTGCCCTGCTAGCATTTTTTGTGTTGGGTTTGGGTAGTAGCGCCAATGTCGTGGTGGAAGATATAGTGCTATTACAGAATGATTTGGCAGCATCCTTTTTGATAAGTCCGCTGATGCTGGGTCCGCTGCTGCTGCTGCTCTATTTGGCGCTTAAAAAATTACCTGCACTTTCAACGCTGGTTTTGGGCACCCTGACAGGCTGTCTCTTTGCTGTCGTATTCCAATGGGATGTGATCATTGCTTTGTCAGACAATCAGAGCTTAGTACCAGCCGCAGCTATTTTTAAAGGCCTATTTCATGCTATGTTTTTGGGCTATAGCTCAGTGACCGGCAATGTAGATCTTGACCAACTCCTATCCAAAGGAGGAATGGCCAGTATGTTGACGACCGTGGGCCTGATTATTAATGCTATGGCTTTTGGCGGAGCAATGTCCCATACCGGGCTGCTGGAACGATTAGTTGAGGGCGCTCTGCGTCGAGTGAAGTCTGCTGGCGGTTTAATTACCGCCACAGTAGGCACCTGCATTGGCACCAATGTCTTAGCCGCGGATCAGTATTTGTCTATTGCGATTCCCGGGCAGATGTTTGTTAACTCCTACAAAAAATACAACCTCAGCCCTCTAAATCTGTCGCGGACATTGGAAGACTCAGGCACATTAACCGGGGCGCTAATTCCCTGGAATACCTGTGGTGCCTATATGTCCGCAACACTTGGTGTCAGTACGATGGTGTATGCTCCCTATGCATTTTTTAACCTTTTGTGCCCAATTATTGCTGTTTTTTACGGTTATTGGCGAATTGCGCTGCCCGCTGCCAACCCAGAGGATGCCTCGACAGCTAATTAATGAAATATCTAATAAGACTGACACTGGTCGCTACCTTATTGCCCTGTCCAAACGTTCTGTCTGCCCAGACACAGTTTGAAGGCGGCCGTGCCCTGCAACATATCGTCAATCAGGTCGCGTTTGGCCCGCGGGAACCAAACAACCCTGCCGCCAAGCAGCTGACAGTCGACTATATTCAACAGACTTTAGAGCCCTTGGCAGATCGCGTCACACTTCAGGAGTTTAGCTACCGAGGCCTGTTTGGGACTAACATTTGGGCGCGAATTAAAAGCCCATCGGGTCACAATGCCCAGCCAATAATGCTTGGAGCCCATTGGGACACTCGTCCCCAGGCAGAAATGGACCCAGACCCAGCACTGCGTAACAGGCCTATCCTTGGTGCTAATGACGGCGCTTCGGGTGTGGCTGTACTTTTAGAGATGGCGAGAGTCTTTGCCAATAGCCCACTCCCAGTCGATCTTGATTTGGTGTTTTTTGATTTGGAAGATATGGGTAATATCAATAATCTTCCCTATTCCATCGGGGCCAAGCAGTTTGTGACAAAAAATCCCTTTTACCGTCCCAGTGCGGGAATTATTGTAGATATGGTCTGCGCTAAAAATCTGAGTATCCCACGAGAGCTTTACTCCCAGACTAAGGCCGGCCAATTAATGGACAAAGTCTGGCAGATTGCAAAACAACAAAAAAGTGGCGCTTTTAAACATCATATGGGTATAAGTATCATTGATGACCATCTACCCTTTTTAAATGCGGGTATTAGTGTGATTGATTTAATCCACTATCCCTTTCCGGATCATTGGCACACTACTGCCGATACCGTCGATAAATGCAGCGCCAACAGCTTGCAGCAGGTCGGAGATGTACTGCAGCAATTTATCGCAGCCTACAAACCCTGAGAGGTATTTAAGATGAATCGCTTAACAATTACAGTCGCTTTGACCGCAGTATTATTCTCGCAACTTAGCCATGGTAATGATTTAGCCCAATCGATCGAAGCCGATTACAGAGATCGACTTGGCGCTATGTTTAGAGATTTTCATATTAATCCAGAACTCAGTACCGGAGAGTTTAGAACCGCGAAAAAGCTGGCTAAGGCACTACGTAAAAGCGGGTTTAAAGTCACCGAAGGCGTCGGCGGAACCGGTGTAGTCGCGCTGTTAAAAAATGGTCCCGGTCCACTCGTGATGATGCGCGGCGATATGGACGGACTGCCTCTGCTGGAAAAGACGGATCTTGAGTATGCCTCCAAAGCAATGCACAAAGACCCGATTACGGGCAATACCGTCCCTGTGATGCATGCCTGCGGTCACGATGTGCATGTAACCAGTCTGATCGGGACCGCCAAACAGATGGCCGATCGCAAAGATGACTGGTCAGGCACTCTAATGCTTATCGGCCAGCCTGCAGAGGAACGCGTTATAGGAGCAAGGGCAATGATGAAAGACGACCTGTGGCAGCGTTTTGGCAAACCCGACTATGCTATGGCTTTTCATGTTGCTGCAGGACTGCCAGCGGGTATGATCAATGTTCAGGAAGGCGCTCCCTATGCTGGCGCCGATACCGTCGACATAATCATTCATGGCGTGGGTGCCCACGGCGCCTCGCCCCATGCCGGCAAAGACCCCGTTTTATTGGGTAGTCAGATAGTTGTCGCACTGCAAACGCTCGTTTCGCGCGAGCTGCCACCCCGACAGGCTGGCGTAGTTACCGTGGGTTCGTTCCATAGCGGAACCAAACACAATATTATTTCGGATCGAGCGCATTTACAGCTCACCGTTCGCAATACTAATCTTGATACCCGTCGCACGCTGCTAGAAGGCATAGAGCGCATTGCCGTAAATTTAGGTCGTGTTGCCGGCTTGCCAGACGACAAGTTGCCTGAGGTTATTGTTTCCGAAGAATCGACTCCGCCAACTGTTAATAATGACTCGATGGTTCGTCGTTTAAAGAAAGTGTGGATGCGTAAACTGGGCGCAGACAAAGTCTCGTCAATAGTTTCGCAGGGCATGGGTGCTGAGGACTTTCCGTACTTCACCACAGACCCCGCGATTGCCAGTGTTTACTTTTCAGTAGGGGGCACCAGTCTCGAGGACCTTGCGGCATCAAAAACCGGCGGTGCACCCATTCCATCGCACCATAGTCCGCTGTTCAAGATAGAACCCGAGCCCGCAATAACTAGTGGTATTCAGGCTACCGTTTTAGCATTGTTTGAGTTAATGCCTAAACAATCGTCCTAACCGTTGCGGCGGTCTTCCGATATTGGGGGCCTTCCGTGCTAACATGCGTGCTTAAACGACTGCCTATAAAAACACCATGTTACGACTCAGTGAAATAAAGTTACCTCTCGACCACACAGACGCTGAGCTGAATGAGGCTATCCTCAAAGCACTCAACGTCAACGCCGAGGATTTACTGAGTGTTAAGCTCTTTAAGCGTAGTTATGACGCTCGGAAAAAAAGCCAGATCCTGTTGATTTATCAGCTCGATGTTGAACTGACCGCTTGTGCGGAACAATCGGTACTGGCCATCAGTCCCAGTCTACCCAGAATTGGACCCAGTCCAGACACCCGCTATAAGTTTGCCGCTCAGGCAGCACTCAATTTCCCCAGTGGCAGCCAACAGCAACCCATTATTATAGGCTTTGGACCCTGCGGTATTCTGGCAGCACTGGTGTTGGCGCAGATGGGACTCAAGCCCATAGTCGTCGAGCGCGGGCAAGAGGTTCGTCAACGTACTCAGGATACCTGGGGTTTTTGGCGCAAGCGCAAACTTAATGCCGAATCTAATGTGCAATTTGGCGAGGGTGGTGCCGGGACATTCTCAGACGGAAAACTCTGGAGCCAAGTGAAAGATCGCCGACATCTAGGTCGCAAGGTGCTCAATGAGTTTGTTATCGCCGGTGCCCCAGAAGAAATCCTAACGGAGAGTCGGCCCCATATAGGAACCTTTAAACTGGTCACCATGGTGGAAAATATGCGCGCAGAGATCATTCGTTTAGGGGGCGAAATCCGCTTTGATCAAAAGGTCGAAAGCATCCTGCGGGAAGAAGCGCCGGAGGATGTTCCTGACGGCAAGGGTCAGATCACTGGCATCACGCTAACCAGCGGTGAAACCCTCCATAGTCGCCATATTGTTTTGGCTATCGGTCACAGTGCTCGCGACAGCTTTCAAATGCTTATGGATCATGGCGTCTGCATCGTGGCAAAACCTTTTTCCATTGGCTTTCGCATCGAACATCCCCAGTCAACCATAGACCATGCGCGCTTTGGTGTCGCCGCAGGGCATCCAATTTTGGGGGCCGCAGAATATAAATTAGTCCATCACTGCAAGAGTGGTCGCAGTGTTTATAGCTTTTGCATGTGTCCGGGAGGCACTGTGGTGGCGGCAACCTCAGAAGAAGGCCGTGTGGTGACCAATGGCATGTCACAGTATTCGCGCAATGAGCGCAATGCGAATGCCGCTATCGTGGTGGGTATTACCCCAGAGGTAGATTTTCCTGAGCATCCTTTGGCAGGCATCGATTTGCAGCGCGACATCGAATCATTAGCCTACCAACTGGGCGGGGGGAATTATAACGCTCCGGCACAGCTAGTCGGTGATTTTTTAAACAATAAACCATCCACTGAGTTAGGCTCGGTTAAGCCGTCCTACAAACCCGGGGTGACCTTGGGCGACTTGTCCAAAGTTCTGCCAGAATTTGCCATCGCCGCGATCCGTGAAGCCATTCCGGAGTTTGATAAACAAATTAAAGGCTATGCTAGTGCCGATGCTATTTTGACCGGTGTGGAAACACGTACATCGGCACCCATTTGCATCAGACGCGACAAAGACTATGAGAGTTCCAATACCCACGGTCTATATCCCGCGGGTGAAGGTGCCGGTTACGCGGGCGGGATTTTATCCGCGGGAATCGACGGCATTAAAGTCGCAGAAGCTCTAGCGTTAAGCCTTTTAGGTACCTCTGGGGTTTCCTAAAGTACCGCTTTGAGCGAATTGAGACAAAACGCCACGTTTTTCTCACTGCTACCATGACCCATCAAGCCAATACGCCATACCTTGCCCGCCAGCGCACCCAATCCCGAGCCTATCTCTAGATCAAACTCAGTAAGAAGTCGCTGCCGCACCAAAGCGTCATCAACGCCTTCGGGAATATAAATAGTATTTAGCTGTGGCAATCGATCCCGCTCCGGCACCAGGAAGGAGATTCCCATCTCCTGCAGGCCATCGCGCAGCGCCAAGTGGTTTTTATGATGACGCACCCAAGCATTTTCTAGGCCCTCGTCTTGAACAATAACTAATGCCTCATGGAGACCGTAGAGACAGTTAACCGGTGCAGTATGATGATAGGCTCGACGACCCTCACCACCCCAGTAACCCATGACTAAGTTTAGATCGAGAAACCAGCTCTGCACCTTGCTGCTGCGCTGACGTATTTTTTCTGCGGCACGGGCATTAAAACTGACCGGTGACAATCCAGGAGGTGCAGATAAACACTTTTGGGATCCAGAATAGATCGCATCGATTTCCCATTCATCCACTAACAGCGGCGTGCCTGTTAAACTGGTCACAGCATCAACAATGGTTAAACAGCCATGCTTATGCGCCAATGCGACAAGCGTTTTGGCGTCAGACTGGGCGCCGGTGGAAGTCTCCGCATGAACAAAGGCCACGAGCACCGCATCGGGATTTTTCACCAATGCAGCCTCCAACTTCTCGGGGTCAACAGCCGATCCCCAGGCGTCCTGAACCATGACTGCATTGCCACCGCAGCGCTCAACGTTTTCCTGCATGCGACCGCCAAAGACCCCATTTTGACAAATAATGACTTTATCACCTGGCTCAACCAGATTGACAAAGCAGCACTCCATGCCCGCCGAACCGGGAGCAGACACGGCAAACGTCAGCTCATTTTTGGTTTTGAAGGCGTATTGCAGCAGCGTTTTTATCTCATCCATCATCCCTATGAATGCGGGATCCAAATGCCCGATAGTGGGCCTCGCCATAGCCTGAAGTATGCGGTCACTTACGTCTGATGGTCCAGGTCCCATAAGGGTACGACGTGGCGGATGAAATGAAGCAATGGTCATAATAGGATTCCTACGTTGGCTTTATATTAGGCGTCGGACACTCACCGCTGAGTTTAAGTTGCGAAATAGAGGCGTCATCTAGGCCTAGGCTATGCAGGATCTCATCAGTATGAGAACCGACGTCCGGTCCCGGCCACTCTGTACCGCCCGGGGTACCCTGCAACTTGGGCATGATGGCAGGGATTTTAAGTGGTTCGCCATTAATTTCAACCGTCTCAAATAATTCTCGGTATTTGAAATGCTCGTCTTCAACCATATCGGCAGCGTTGTAGACCGGCCCACAGGGAACACGGTGATCCTCAAGTATTGTCATGGCCTCAGTTAATGGATAACTGTCGCACCAGTCAGCCAAAACCTCGTCCAACTCGGCCTCATGAACAACCCGATCCGCATTAGTCTCGTACTTAGCATCGCTCGCCATATCAGCTCGACCCACTGCTGTCATCAGGCGGGCAAAAATAGAATCGCCATTGCCGCCAATGACCAAGAATTTACCATCTGCGCATTTATAGGTATTTGTTGGCACAATGCCGGTCACCGTGGTGCCCGATGGCTGACGTATCACTCCGGCACCGTCGTACTCTGGAATAACCGCTTCAAGCAGATTAAACATCGATTCATAGAGTGCCACGTCGACTACCTGACCACCTGACTTACCCTCTTTGGTGGCCTCATCTCTCGAGCGCAGCGCCATCAAAATACCGATCACCGCATGCAGGCCTGAAACTGTGTCACCAATGCTTAGATTCGGGCGCACGGGTGCTTCGCCTGGATAACCATTGACAAACCGAAAGCCACTAATCGCCTCGCAGGCTGAGGCAAATCCTGCCTTTTCGGAATAGGGTCCTGTCTGGCCATAGCCAGAAATTCGCGCATAGATTAGATTGGGGTTGTCGGCGCGCAAACTGTCGGGATCAAGCCCCCATTGTTCAAGCACTCCCGGTCGAAAGTTTTCGACCACGATATCGGCAGATTTCAGCAACTGGCGAACTAGATCACGACCCGCCTCCGTTTTTAAATCCAGAGAGATGCATTTTTTATTACGCCCTAAACTTCTCCACCAAAGCGATGTACCGTCCTTTACTTCTCGCCAATTGCGAATAGGATCACCCCCAGGAGGCTCAACTTTGATGACCTCGGCGCCAAAATAGCCAAGCATGCAACCGGCAAATGGTCCCGCCAAAAGCTGACCTAACTCGATAACTCTTAACCCTTGTAATGGTTTGCTCATGCTATTCTCTTTAAATCGGCTAAAACTGGATCAATTCTAACAACTTATCGTATAAAGTAAGTCGAAGAACTGCCTATGACAGGTAATTCACGCAAAAATATTGTGTTTTTTAGCCCCGCAGGCGGATTTCGTTAATATATAGCCGTTTTTGAGCGTTGCCAATGCATTGGCACGGAACCCGCTGCAAAGGGACTACTCTATATACTAGAGATAATCTAGGAGTTGGTTATGACCCTTCAAAACTTAACGCGACTGCATCCGATCCGCTGGCTCAGTGGCGTCAGAATTTCTGCGTTACTATTATTAACTTTGATTAGCTCATTTTCAGGCGCCGACTCATTGACTGAACAGCAGGTCGAGTCTGACTCGATCACCGATTATATGGAAGCTATCGACAACAGTGAAGGTCAGTTCGGCGCATACGCAACCGAGCTTTCAGAGCTGTATCTAGGCTTAGGAAATGCTCTCTATGCCGGAGAGGAATACACCGAGGCTCTTGACGCCTTTCAAAAGGGCATGCAGATTGAACGAGTCAACTATGGCCTCAGCAGCCTGTCACAGTCCCCCTATTTGTTTTCCATCGCCGATACCGAGCGCTATCTTGGTAACTGGGATAAATCACAGCAGGCACTGGAGCGTGTCTATACCATCAACAGTAAAAACTATGGCGAGGTGGATGTGCGCATGCTCGGGGTGCTGGACAAAATCCTAGCGTGGTACATGGATAGTTACAAAGATCGCAGGCCAAAGGGCGGCTACGCTAATCTGGTAATTTCCGAGCGCATAGCCCAGCGCATGTATGAAATCCTGAACAAGGATATGTCGCTGGATGATCCAGAGGCCCCTGATCGCTTTCGTCGCTTAGGTTACCTGCAACATGTTATTGCGGTTCACCTGAAGGAACACGGCGAGCCATCTGAGTCAGGTCTGAGTATTTCTATGTCTGGTTCCTCAGGTCGACCCAGCAAAGCAACTACCTCGCATTTACACTTTCGCAGAGGCAAGTTAGCCTTAGAAAAAGTGATTGCTTCTGTGATCCAGCAGCCCAACAGTACTGAAACTGACCAAGCGCTTGCCATTGCTGAACTTGGTGACTGGTATTTAGTGTTTGGTCAAAAAGCTCCAGCCACTGCAGCCTATCAGCTTGCTCTAGATGTACTGGAAACCTCCGAGGATCCCGAGCAAACCCGCGAGGACCTATTTGGCCTGCCTAGGATGATAGAGTTCAGTATGACTAAAAGCCCGCCAATGGCCGCCGGCGACCAGCCTACAGAATCACAACTTGAACTAGCAATGATCATATCCACCTACGGAGTCCCCAACAACATTGAGGTAGTCAATCCGCCCGAGAGTCTCAGCAAAGAGGCATTGCGTGATATACGCAGAGACACCCGCGGAAAGCGCTTTAGACCGAAACTGGTTAATGGATTAGCCGAAGAAGCACCCTACCGCATGCTGTATGATCAACCGATACCAAAAGGCTAAATCATGAATACGAAATTTTCTCTTAGAGCCACAGCCCGGCCATCTGCACGATCGATAATCACAGCCCTAGCCGTGCTTTTTTGTTTGAGTGCTTGCCAAATGCCCTCACCGGCGAGCTCTTCAGGTCAATCAGGGTCGCCAAGTGGCGGCATGCCCTCACCGCCCAGCGGTGGCGGTGCCCCGAGCAGCGGCTCTCCGTCAACTAGCCCTTCATCACCGAGCAGTTCTGGAGGGAACGAGCCGGCAGAAGGCGGGGCAGAAGCGTCTGGAGACTCAGTAGGCGAAAGCGGCAGCCCCCAAGGCGGGGATGACGGTGGTATCGATGGCTCAGAGGGTGAAAGCATCGAAGGGCTAGACGCAGAACTGGACGCCTCTTTAGAAGGCTTCGATGACAGCGTCGGAGGCAGTTCCTCACAGGGCCCTAGCGAAATAGATATACTGAGTCCCAGTGGCTCGAGCGGTGTTACCTTGGGCACAGATGAGCCACTCTTTGAGGAAGCTGACAGCGGCATACCTAATGTAGGTAATGCTGAGGCCGAACAGGCCGCTCAAGACAGCCCTGAGTCGCCCGATAGTGCCGAAGGGGCAGCCGACCAATCAGACCCGCAAGGTGGAAAAATGGGTGATGGGCAACAACCGGCCGACGCTGCCGTAATCCCGATCCCCGAGGATATAGATGATGGTCAGGGTGACGGTATTGTGCTTCGCCAACTCCGTGATGCCGCGATGCGGGAAACAGACCCTGTTCTCCGTGAAAGACTCTGGGATGAATATCGACGAATCAAAAATCAATAGCACAGGCTCGATAACAACGATGATGAAAAAGACCGAATCAATCAGTGCGCGCAATACACTGTTACTAAACGCGCCCAGTCTAGCCGCAGTGCTGCTTGGACTGCTGGTCAGTGTTGTGACACCCCAAACTGCCACCGCTGGAATCGATAAGGTGACATCGTCGACAGCCTTACCGCTGAAAACACCCTCCGCGCCAATTGCCGATGCCGCCTTATTAGATGTCGGCATTACGCCATTGAATGATGGACTAGATCTCACTGATGAAGATGACACGGTATTTCCAGAGGTCCGTTTTGCCGAGGCCATTTATTTTTCTAACCAGCTGGCTAAAGTGATGGAAAAAAGCGGCGCCTGGGGTGCGATAAGGGTGACACCCAGCGACGACGTTATTACTGATGTTTATATCAGCGGCACGATTCTGCACTCAGATGGCGAGACTATGAAGTTACAAATTACTGTCAAAGATAGCCGAGGGCAGCAGTGGATAAGTAAAAAATACAATCAAACCACCGGAAAGTATGCCTACGACCGTCGCCTGAAGAACCTGGCTGATCCCTTTCGAAATCTGTTTGTGCGCATCGCTAATGATATTCTCAAATATCGCGAAAAACTAAGCCAAGAAAAAGCATTGGAGTTGCGCACCATCTCTGAACTGCGCTTTGCCAAACAGTTTTCACCAGAGGCCTTCGACGACTATATAGCCGAAAAACGAGACGGCATCCTAACCATTGAACGACTGCCGGCTGAGAACGACAAAATTTTGCAGCGGGTGCGCAAAATTCGTGACCGCGACTATCTATACATAGATACCATGCAAGATTACTACGACGGCTTCTCTCAACAAATGCATCTAGCCTATCAAGATTTTAGACGCTCATCCTACGAGTCAGTGGTCAAGGCGAGGCAGCTTGATCAGCAAGGAAACCGGAGAGTAGTGGCGGGTATTGGTGCAATTTTAGCCGGCATCTATGGTCGCACTGAGTCAAACACTCGTATCGGCAGAGATGCCAGTACCGCCACTGCAGCCACGGGTGGTTTTATCCTCAAATCCGGGCTCGAGAAAAAACAGCAGGCCGCCACCTACAATGAAGCAGTGGCTGAAATGGGTTCCTCACTAGAAGCCGAGATCGCACCTCAGGTGATAGAGCTCGAGGATCGCACCGTTACGCTCACAGGCACGGTTCAAGGACAGTATGAGCAGTGGCAGGCACTATTAGATAAGATCTATAAGCAGGAACGCGGTGCGCTTTAAGCCAAGCCCTATGAACAAGCATCCAGTACCACCTCATCCACAGCCGGCTAATACGCAGAAAATTATCATAGGCATACTGCTACTTGTGGCTGGGTTAGTCATCCTAGTATTACCCAATTTAGTCTCTAAACCCTGGATAGCAGACACAAGTGAGTCGGCCACCATAGGTGCAGCCAAAACCATGGTTACCCCGTCCACAGCGGCAGAAAAAACTCAGTATCGGCAGAGCTCGCAAACGGTACTGGCAACTATTATTGCGGTACGTGATCGTCTTAATAGTCAGGGTATCGAACTCTGGGCAGACTTCGAATATCGCCAAGCTATGGCCTTAATAGAACTGGGTGACGAGCAGTATATTCAGGGCAATTACGGTGCATCTTTAGAGACTTACAAGCAGTCGCTAGGGCAACTCAGCAACCTCGAACAGCTTGGTCAGGCTCGCCTAGCTCAGGCCCTGACGGATGGTCTAAACGCGATTGAAAATGCCTCACCAGCCGACTTAAGTATTGCCGAGGATGCCGCGCAGTTGGCCGTGGCTATTGCACCCAACAGCTCGCAGACGCAAAATCTCGCTCAGCGGACCGCCCTATTGCCGCAGGTAATTGAGCGACTTCAGGCTGGCGACAGGCTCCTGGCCAGCAAACAGTTCGAGGCCGCCAGACGCGCCTATCAGCAGGCCGCAAACCAAGATGGTCAGCATCTCAAGGCTTCTGCCGCACTGGACTCTATTGAAAAGACGATAATAGGAGAGCGTTTTCGGGACTATATGAGTGCGGGATTCAAGGCGCTGGATCAGGACAAGTTTGTCGCGGCGAATCAGGCTTTTAATAATGCGGGGAGTCTTTACAACAGTGACCCCGCCGTCGCAAAGGCGCTGTCCCAGGTTAGAACAAGACGGTCACAGGTTGCTGTAAGCCTGAAAATGGAAGAGGCCATTGGCTATGAAAAAAAGGAACTCTGGTCTACGGCTCTAGAGATTTATCAATCTTTGTTGCTCACAGATCCCTCATTAACTGAGGCTAAAATCAGAATCATCTCGGTCAGCGTGCGAGCAAATCTGGATAATCAAATCAATGGAATCCTTGCCGACCCGTTAAAATTGGCCTCATCTAGGGTCTATCGCGAAGCCCAAAAACTGCTGCAGGACGCCATGAGTATTAACATGCAAGGCCCCCTGTTAAGTCGCCAAATTACCGATTTAGATACCGTCTTGCGACAGTCAAGAACAGCCGTCAAGGTGGTTCTGCAGTCAGATAACCTGACCGATGTCACCCTGTTTCGTGTTAAGCAGCTAGGTACATTTGAGCGCACCTCAGTGACACTAAAGCCTGGCCGCTATGTGGCCGCAGGCAAGCGCCTTGGCTTCAAAGACGTGAGAATTGAATTCACTATTACTGGCCAACCACTGCCAGCACCGATTCTGGTAAGCTGTACCGACGCGATTTAGCCTTAAGCCTAGGTGAAAATTACTCAGTCACTAACGAAAACAGCCACATTATTGAGATAATTAAATACTAACCTAGATACTATAAACCTATGCCCGACGATCAAAAACAGCCTATCTTAGCAGCCGAATTCAAGCCTTTGACGGGCGCTGGCAGCAAACGAAGCCTACCCATTTCTTCCGGCATGCTCAGCCTAATAGTACTTGCCGGTTTCGGCATTATTATTATGGCGTATCTGTTCGTCGCGCGCGCAGTCGTCTTTCAAACAGTCCCTCCCGAGACTCAGATCTCTGTTAGTGGTCTATCATTTAACATCGGCGACAACTATCTGCTGCTAAGCGGTGACTATGACATTACTGCAACCGCTGACGGCTATTACCCATTAATTGAATCAATCACCGTGGGCGATGCCGCTAGCCAAGATGTTGGCGTCCAGTTGCTGCCATTACCGGGCAATCTCGCCGTTATCTCAGATTTGGAAGATATACAGGTCACTATTGATGATCAGCCGGTCGGTACCGTTCCAGGGATCATAAAAGCTATTAGTCCGGGCATCCGCAAGATGGTCTTTAGCAAGTATCGCTATTTTCCATTGCAGCAAGAAATTGCTATCGAAGGTCGTGATAGAACCCAGTCGGTGGATATTAGTTTGCGACCCGCCTGGGGCGCAATGCAGTTAACGTCTGAACCCACCGCTGCCCAAGTCTATATTGACGACCGCCTTGTGGGTCAAACACCCCTAAGTACTGAAGTCTTAGAAACGGGCAGTCGGTTAAAGCTGGTCCTCGCGGGTTATAAGACCTACCAGCAGGAGATTTTAGTCAAGGCGGGCACCAGTGTCACACATCCTCCCATTAAGCTAATCGTTGCCGACGGTCTGCTGCAGTTGAGCAGTACGCCGTCGGGTGCGAGTATCACAGTCAATAATGAATTTGTTGGCAGCACACCAATGACGCTGGCCATGGCGCCATTTAAGCAACATCGCCTGGCGTTCTTTTTGGAAGGCTATTTAAAAACCACAACAGCAGCGACATTAAAACCGGAGAAAACCACCGTATTAGCTGTTGATCTAGTGCCCAATATCGGCAGTATCGCCTTAACTATTAGCCCCAAAGGGGCCCGTGTTTTGGTCGATAATCGCTACCAGGGAGATGGTGACCGCACCCTGTCCCTAACTGCAAAACCCCATCGGCTCAGTATTGAAAAATCTGGCTATCAGACAAAATCGCTCTCCGTGATACCTAGGCCCGGACATGAACAGGCACTGAGTATCAAACTGCTAACATTGCAGGAAGCCTACTGGGCTTCTCGGCCCCCAGCGATCCAGTCCTCGGTGGGTTCACCGCTTGCATTATTCCGTCCCCAACAGAGCTTTACTATGGGTGCACCGCGACGACAGCCCGGCCGTCGTGCGAATGAAGTGGAACGCAGAGTGAGTTTGGATAGACCCTTTTATCTCGGTACACGAGAAATCAGTAATGCCGAATATCGCAGCTGGAAATCAAGCCATAGCTCCTCAGCACTGCAGGGCCAAACATTGGACAGAGACCGACAGCCTGTTGCCGGTCTTACTTGGGAAGATGCCGCGCTGTATTGCAACTGGTTGAGCCGCCGCGAGGGTCTGCCGCTGTTTTACCGCATGGAGAACGGTGTGGTCAATGGATTCAACTGGGACGCTCACGGTTATCGCCTGCCCACCGAGGCTGAATGGGCCTGGGCAGCAAGAGTTAACACAGACGGCAGCAGTCAGACCCTGCCCTGGGTCAATGGCCTCTATCCACCAACCGATGTCGTTGATAATTATGCCGATCGGAGTGCTTCGAGACTCATTCCATTCACTATCGCTAGCTATAATGACCTGACACCCGCGTCAGCAGTCGTAGGTAGCTTTAAACCTAATGGCAAAGGCCTTTACAATATGAGTGGCAATGTCTCTGAGTGGGTGAATGACTTCTATGACGTGCGTCCCAATCGCGGTGAATCCAGCGCCGATCCCACCGGACCAATAACCGGTGTCGCCCATGTTATCCGCGGTGCGAGCTGGGCGCTGGGGTCACGTACTGAATTGCGCCTGAGTTATCGTGAAGCCGGCACCGACAAACGTCTGGATGTTGGCTTCAGAATCGCTCGTTATGTTGACAGTCTAGGAGCTAAGCCATGAGAGCCTTATTGTTCGTCCTGTTAGTCATGCCCCTAGGGCTTTTTGCTCAAGAGCAGATTGAGGATATAGAGCCCACGGAGGCTATAAAGCCTGCAGCTAACATGAAACCTCCAGCCACAATTTCACCCGCCGCACCTATAGCGCCAATTTCCGAAGCAGGAGCCGTCAGCGATATTGATTTTAAACCCAGCGAGGAAATCTCCGAGGATTTTTCAATAGCACTGCCCTCAGATATTTAAAGCGATCAAGCAACAGACAGGAATAAGAGTATGAATACTTCAACCAATCGTGCCAGTAACGAGATGTTTTTCCAGTTAACCGCCCTTTTACTGGCTATCATTATTGTCCACATTATTTTTGTTACCGTGGTCCGACCCAACGCTGACAGCACCATTCGCCAGCATGCGGAAATGGTCGCAGCCGGTGAAGAATATCAGGTGCCACGCTCATTTTTTATTGTCATTAAAGATCTAGAACAGGAAGCCTGCTTTATTCTGATGTTTTGGTCGCTAGCCATTATGGGTTACAAAACCCGCACCACGATTCGCGAACAACGCATGCTAAATCAACCACTAATATCGATTGCCGAAGGCTCCAGAATACTGCCTGATGATGCATCACAGCTTACACGCCCACTACAATCACTAGCCGATGAAGAACGCAGCTATCTGTTACCTAGAGCCTTGAATACCGCCCTTAGCCGCTTTCAGGTTACCGAAAGTGTGCAGTTTGCCACCGAAGCAGTGAGCAGTGTCTGCGCCACAGAAAATGATCGCCTCGACTCAGAACTCTCCATGGTGCGTTACATTACTTGGGCTATTCCATCCATTGGCTTTATTGGCACCGTGCGCGGTATCGGTGCGGCATTGGGCCAAGCTCACGAAGCTATTGCTGGTGATATTGCTGGCGTCACGAGCAGTCTCGGCGTGGCCTTTAACTCGACGTTTATTGCCCTTTTAATAAGTATGGTCGTGATGTTTTTTATGCATCAATTACAGCTCTCGCAAGAACGGCTAGTACTCGACTCTCAGTCCTATTGCGAAAATAATTTGCTGCGCTTTTTAAAAGCGAAATAGATCATGACTATAGCCATCTTGGAATTAAACGATCAGGCTTTGCTGATTCAAACGGAGGAGGGTCGGTCACATATTGAGCCCGGTTTTGCTAGTGTTACTCCCTCAGGTATTGAAAGTGGCGACAAAGCCTGGGCCATGGCATGGCAAAACCCGCAAGACTGTTTCAATCAATACTGGCGACAACTGAACCAGCTGCCTCTGCCAAGAAAAACAAACTGGGCGCGGCACCATGGCGACATAGCCTATGCCCAAATCAAGCATATGCTCGAAAGTGTTGGTTCCCCCAGCAATATAATTCTGGCGGTTCCCGGCTGCTTTAATGAAGAGCAGCTAGCGCTGCTGCTAGGTTTGGCTCAGGCTATTCCGGTGCAAGTGGATGCGGTTATCGACAGCGCTCTGGCGATGAGCTTGTATGCTCAGAAGGAAACCCTCCTGCTTGATATACAGCTGCAACAGTCTGTGGTGAGTCTCATTAGCGAAATCAACGGCAACCTAGTCGTCAGTGAGCAATCAATCATTCCAGATCTTGGGATCCTATATCTCTATAACGGTGTCGCCCGACATATTAGTGATCGCCTTATTGATGACTACCGATATGATCCATTGCATACTTCAGAGGGAGAGCAAACCATCTATGATCAGCTGCCCGCTTGGTTAAAACAGTTCGGATGGCAGAACGAACTTTCGATCAACCTGCCGTCGCCGCGCGGTGATCTACCTATGATATTGCATAGAAAACAAGTCGCCCTAATTATTGAGCAGCGTCTGGAGAGTCTTAACAACATTATTGAAAAACATCCCAATACGCAAATCACCTTGGCTCATAGCGCCAGTTTATTGCAAGCGATACTGCCCAGGTTTGCCGGCGCCTTGGTCATGTCACAGACCAGTGGTGTTGATAACTGCCTAACCGCTCGTCGAGAGATTATCGCTAGTAGCGAAACCTTGCACAAAATAATCAGTTTAGAAAAAGCGGGTGGGAAATCGAATAATCTCCAACCAAAGCCTCGCTGCGCTAGCCACCTGTTGTATCAGAATCAGGCCTGGTCGCTGGACAAGCCGCTCAGCATAAACCTGCAAGACGGCGAGCTCATTCTGACTAACAGTATTGATAAGAATGCCGCACTAGTGGTGGTTATTAAAGATCAGTCACTGCAGATAATCCATCAGTCAGACACCATTGATACGCAGATACCACGGACCTGTGAGCCGGGACAAAGATTCGTATTAGCCGGACATAAACTGAGTTTTATTGAGGTCAGCAATGCCTAAGAAGCGCCGCAATATAGCCTTTAGTTTGTCCTTTTTGGACATCATGGCCTGCGGCTTTGGCGCGGTGACTCTGCTGTTTTTAATTCTGCGCCACAATGCCACCGAAATTCAAACACCTGATGTGAGACTGTCTGCAGAAGTCAATATGCTGCTTATGGATATCCGTCAGGCCGATGCGGAAAAAACTCTGCTACTAAACAGTCTTGAACAGATAGATTTAGAATTGGTTAAGGCTCAGGGTCTTTCTGATCGAGTACTCACCGATTTACAGGAAACTGAAAAAAGTATCCAGTCCGATCCCAATGAGATGGATAAGCTGCGACTTCAGGTCGAAAAACTTGAAGATGAAACCGCCCAAATGGAGGAGGTAGAATTCGGCGATAGGGTGAGGGAGTTTGTTGGTGATGGTAATCGGCAATATCTTACCGGCCTCAAATTAGGCGGTGAGCGCGTCCTCATTTTGGTTGATGGCTCCGCCAGTATGCTTGCCGACACTGTTGTAAATGCAGTGCGTAGACGCAATATGGATGACGAACAAAAAAAGCAGTCACCAAAATGGCAGTGGACATTGCGCACGGTAGAATGGTTGGTCGCGCAGCTTCCCGCGAGCAGCCGCTTTCAAATCTATATCTTTAATATCAGTGCCGAGCCCGCTCTGATAGATTCAAAGGGAGAATGGCTTGATGCGGCAGACTCGCTAGTCATGGAAGAGGCCATTGCTGGTCTGAGACAGTATTCGCCTGGGTCGGGGACCAGTTTAACCAATGGCTTTGGCGCCATCGCCGATTTTGAAGATCGTCCAGATAATGTTTTTTTACTCACTGATGGTCTGCCAACACAGGGTAAAAATCCACCGAAGAAATACATGGTTAGCGGTGGCCAGCGACGCAGTTACTTTTTGGCGGCAATGAAAGAGTTCCCTCGGGGAGTGCCGCTGAATACTATTTTATTTCCCATGGAGGGAGACCCTGAAGCTGCGGCGTTGTTCTGGCAGACAGCCCTAGACACCGATGGTGCCTTTATTGCGCCATCTAGAGACTGGCCATGAGAAAGCAGCGTAGAGAATTACAGGAGGCGAACGTCTCATTTCTTGATGTTATTAGCTGCGGCTTTGGCGCTATTGTATTACTGTTGATAATCGCTCGAGTCGGTGATCCCGCAGCATTAGAGGAGGCCGACAATCAATTAATGGGGTCTGTAAAAGAGTATCAGGAGCGACTATTTGAAATACGTGGTGAATCGGTGGTACTTGACGAGCGTTTAAAGTCGCGCCAAGAGCAACTGTCAGAACTGACTGAACGCATTGCGCGACTCAAAGCAAAACTCGCCAGCGTCTCGAAGCAGTCCAGTCAGCTATCTCAGTCACAGTCTCGGGAAAAACAGCAGCTCCAACTGGTACTACAGGTGCTGTCAGAAGAAATGGAACGGCTGCTGGGACCCGATTTCCAGCGTCAAAATGACCTGGTTGGCGGTATCCCTGCGGACAGTGACTATATTATTTTTGTCATAGATACATCTGGTAGTATGCAGATAGCAGCCTGGGAAAAAGTCAAAAAAGAGATGCTCAATATTTTGGATATTTATCCAGAGGTCAAGGGGATACAGGTACTCAATGATATGGGCCAGTATATGTTTAGCGGCTATAGTAACAAGTGGATCCCTGACAGCCCCGCCATGCGTAAGAACATTATCAAGACATTAGCTAGCTGGTCGCCCTTTAGTAATTCTAGCCCAGTGGAAGGTATTAATACCGCTATTCAAGCCTTTTACAAACCAGGCCGAAAAATCAGTATTTATACTCTGGGGGACGATTATCAGGGACGCTCCATACGCAGCGTAGTCAAGGCAGTGGATCGACTTAATAAAGCTAACCGAGGCGCTAAACGGCTAGTACGCATTCATGCAATCGGGTTTCCAGTGCACTTCCCTCCAGGGGGGACACCCAGCGCATCGGCAATAAAGTTTGCCGCACTGATGCGCGAACTTAGTTACAACAATGGAGGAACCTTTATCGGCTTAAATAGCCTCAACTAAAGGACTAATAACTTATGCTAACGATAACTATGAAATCATTCGCCGCGCTGTTCGCCTTATTCATCCTTGGTGGTTGTAGTTCCTCGGCCTCGGTGCAGTTAACCGGCGACTTTCCAAAGGTCCTAGCAAAGCCGAAGCCGCTCAGTGCCGCGGTGGTGTTTGAACCTAGCTTTGCCACCTATATAGCGCAGCCCAATGCTAAAACAGTCATAGATATGGGTGCAGCTCAGGTGCGGCTGCTGCGCAATGCTTTTGCCGGTTTATTTGGTCGCCTCGAGTTTGTCGGCAGCAGAGAAGAGATTACCATCGATAATGCTATGGTCATTATTCCCTCTGTGCGTGAAGTACAGGTGTCCACGCCATCTGAAAACTACCAGAATGTCTTCGAGGTATGGATTAAATATAACCTAGATCTTGAATCCACAGCGGGCGAATCTATCGACAGTTGGTTTATGCCCGCCTACGGCAAAACACCGGATGCCTTCATGGCCTCAAAGAGTGATGCTATTGAGCAGGCGGCAATCAGCGCGCTGCGCGATGCAGGCGCAAAACTAACATTGGATTTTTATCGTATCCCTTCAGTCAACAACTGGGTGACAGAGGAGCAAGAACGGGCTAGACAGGCTAGTCTTCAGCAGTCAGACAAATCAGAGGTGTCACCATGAGCCCTACTAACAAGTTGATCCCAGTGCTATTTGGCGTCTTCTTAGCCGGCTGCAGCGCCACCACCACCATTGATGAATATAGACCTACTGGTGAAGCCATAGAGTTAAATGTTGCCGAGCAGGTGGTGATATTAGGGCGCAGAGATGCTGGGCACTATGAAACTGACCGTGAGTTTGTTGACTGCGTCGCCAGCAAAATGCGTGGCGCAGATATTGGCATACTGCCCGAGCAAGAGTTCATCGATGCTATCTATCCCTGGTTTGAACCGCGCACCGCACCCAAGGGTCTTTCGCGCCTTAAACGCTTAATGCAGGACACCAGTATCAAAGCCGAGGTGAGTAAACGGGCGGTACGCTATCTGGTCTGGTTAGATGGTTCGACCGAAACGCTTGATTCCAGCGGTTCTATGAGCTGTGCAGTCGGCCCAGGTGGCGGTGGCTGTTTTGGTTTTGCGAAGTGGGACAAGCTATCGGTTTACGAGGCCATTGTCTGGGACCTACAAGACCTCACTGAAAAAGGGCGGGTGCGCGTCGATTCTGAGGGCACGTCATATCTGATTGGTGCGGTGGCCCCTATTCCCTTTTTATCCCCGGTAAAAGACGATGCCTGCTCTAGCCTAGGCAACCAGCTCAAGAGTTTTTTCTCTATTACACCGACAACCCAATAATTAGGCCAATACCATGACTTGTATTCCTCGCCAGATAATTGCCGCCCTCCTCATCAGCTGTTTTTGGGGTGGTGGACTGGTACTTTCCGCAAATACCTGGAGCGCAGTTTCTGGTGCCGATATCTACAAGGAGGTACTTGAAGGTACCGCCATTTATGATGACCCAGTGCTGGATGCCTACATTAAGGAACTCGGGGCGGAGATTATTGCAGTGTCCGAAATGGCCGGCGAAAAATTTACCTTCACATTACTCGACTCACCTGACTTGAATGCCTTTGCCACCCGAGATAACTACATCTATGTCAATCGTGGTCTGCTTAATTATGTTAGCAATGAAGCCCAGCTGGTTTCAGTTCTGGCGCACGAGGTAGGTCACATTACCCGAGACCATGTTACCGGCCAGGAGGGTAAAGCCACCGGTGCCCAGATGCTCTCAGCTATTGCCGCAGTATTATCGGGCAGCAACGAGGTTTATGAGGCCAGTATGGCCTATGCCAACTCAATCATTCGTGGCCACGGTCGGCGCAACGAACTGGAAGCAGACGAAGCGGGCGCTGAATATATGGCCAAGCTAGGTTACGCGCCTACCGAAATGCTCAGCATGCTGTCCATTATGAAAGACTATGAAACCCTGCAAAAGGATCGGGCCAAAGCCAAGGGAGCATCCAAGCAGACCTATCACGGCATTTTTTCCAGTCACCCACGCAACGACAGTCGTCTGCGCACGGTAGTCAGCTAAGGCTAACGCCGTAAAGTCCAAGAGAACAAGAGACAATGGGGCCAGTCGCTACCGCGCACTAACCGACGGCTTAGTCTGGGGCGAAAATTTTCTGGCTAAGGAACAAAAGCCGGAGCGATTCTCGAATATGCGTCTTAGGGTGCGCTTTGACTTCCCTAAAGACTGGGTCAGCAATGCCAACCCCAGTCCGTTTATGGCCAGTGGTATGCCCGCAGATAAAACCGCTGTATTAACTATGCAGCCCAATTGCTCGTACGAGTCAAAGCCCAGAGGAATACCTTTACAATCATCTAAAGGTATCCCAGCTAACCGACGGTAAAGCTATAGCACCAGCTCGACTTAAGGGTTTCAGCGGTATTTTACCTGGCGGCGAGAACCGCTCCGATAGCCGTATCGCCGTAATCTATTACAAGCTTAACGCATACCTATTTAGCGGCGAAATCATAGAACAAAACGCCACTGCCGAAACAGACCTCGTTTCGGATAAAGACGTCGCAGCCGGCAAAGAGCCTTCAGAAAAACCAAAAACCTTTGCCGAAAGAGACCAGCAGTTCGTTGCCGCTATTAACACCTTTCGACCTATTTCAAGCCGCGAAATTGCTGGCCAAAAGCCAAAGACAGTACGTTATGTCAAAGCGACCCGCGCGACTACCTTTGCCAAGCTAGGCCCAGCACTTAAGCTCAATGCGGTAGACGTGCAAGATCTGCGTATAATTAACGGCCACTATCCCAGCGGTGAGCCCAAGGCTGGGGACTGGATTAAAATATTTAAACAGTAATGAGCTATCCACTATGAGTCCTTCGCCGCAACGTCCTGTCCGATTTCTGATTCTCACGGGTACCCTGCTGTTAGCTCTCTTGGGGTCGGGACTTTATGGCCTGTTCGTGGAGAGGGATGCACCCAGTGATAGGGACTGGGATGCTAACCGTAAAAACCTTCCAGATATCAGCGTTCTGGAACAGCGGATCGAAGCCGATCTATTTGGGGTGGAAGCGCCATCGTCAGAGGGTATGGGAGCGGATATTTATCAGGTAGTTGACAGTGAGGCCATGGCCGCCAAATTGTCAGGATTAACCAAGCATGTCACTACTCTCAGGGTACCGACTGAGGCTGAACTAGAGGCCTATTATAATAAGCATGGACCCAGGTACCGTGACACGTCACGTTTTAGCTTTCAGCACGTTGTCTACACAACTGCCAGACATGGCGGTCAGGCCGATTTAGTGGCTAAGAAGGCGCTGGCCTTGGAGGTAAAAGCGGGTGATCAAACCGCACTAGCCCCGCGCTATTTTTCAGTGAATTCCAGTAAAGTTGACCGCTTATTTGGCAATGGTTTTGCCGACAAGCTGTTTGAAATGGTAAAAGGTGGAAACCTACCCTGTTGGGCTGGCCCCATAACTTCCCGTCATGGGGCCCATCTAGTCTGTATCGACAATGCGATTTTGGGCACAGTTCCTGATTTAGCGCAGGTTCGATCTGAGGTCATCAATGATTGGCGCTTCTCTGTTGTAGCGGACGCTAAGCCTTAGGCCATCAATGCAGCAAAGAATTTTTTCAGACCTGGAGCGCCTGACTCTTGCCAGGTTTTAAGCGCCGCAGTGCCAACGATTGCGAGGTCGGCAGAACCCCGTAAAAAGTCCATATCCTCCTTGCCACTGATACCAAAGCCGACACCGATCGGCATATTGGTATGCTGCCGACAGCGCTCAATCAGCGCCAAGACGTCGTCACCCATTTTGGTTTTCGACCCGGTCACGCCCTTTCGCGCGACCACATAAACCATACCACGACTCAGGGCTCCCAGTTGCGCCAGACGTTTATCACTGCTCGTTGGAGTCATGAGAATAATCGGCTCAATACCCGCTTTCTCAGACAACTGATGCAGGTTAGCTGATTCCTCCACCGGCAAATCAGGCAAAATGTAACCGACACCGCCTGCGTCCTTGAGACGCTGCACAAAGCGCTCTTCGCCCATTTTAAAAGCGGTATTGTAGTAACCCATCATCAACACTTTAAACGGAAACCGGGCACTGACCTCGCGCATAAACTCAAAACACTGGTCTACCGTGGTGCCTGATTTTAACGACTGTTCGTTGGCATGGGCAAACAGGGGACCATCGGCACTAGGTTCAGAGAAAGGGAAACTGTAATTCCACCAGATCAACGCCAGCTGCAGCCATTATCTCTAACGCTTGCATATTAGCCTCAAAGGAGGGGTAGCCACAGACCACATGGGCCATTACCAACAGATCTTTGTCTTTTTTGCGCTCGGCAATAAAATGCTGTAGACCCATTAGCCTCTCTCCGCACGGTATTGATCCGACTTACCTTCAACAAAAGACTTCCATTTGGCATCATCCAGGGCATCAGCAATGGTAAAGATATCTTTATCCCCTCGTCCAGACTGATTAATCAAAATAATTTCATCTTTAGCCATAGTCGGAGCCTCTTTAAGCGCCGTTACAAAGGCGTGGGTACTTTCTAGCGCAGGGATTAACCCTTCGGTACGCATAGTCAACTTTAACGTCTCCTTGACCTCCTCATCGGTTGCCGCTTCAAAACGTACCTTGCCCTGTTCCCAGAGGTGGCTAAAGATGGGATTAATACCAATATAATCGAGGCCAGCGGCAACCGAATGTGTCTCATTCATATTGCCGTCATCGTTTTGCAAGAAATACGTTTTATAGCCCTGAGCCACACCCACTGAGGCGTCGTCATAGGCCAGGCGAGCACCATGCATGTAGGTACCGACACCCAGACCGCCAGCCTCGACACCAATCAGCTCGACATCATCATCGAAAAAACCCTGAAAAATCCCCATAGCATTAGAGCCACCACCGACGCAGGCATAGACACGATCAGGTAATCTTCCGGTCTGCGTCAACATCTGTTCCCGCGCTTCAAGGCCGATAATCGATTGGAACCAGCTAACCATTTCAGGGAAAGGGTGCGGGCCACAGGCGGTACCCAAAATATAATGGGTATCTTCCATATTGGTCACCCAGTCACGCATACATTCATTAATAGCGTCTTTGAGCGTCTTCTGGCCATCCTGCACGGCGATAACCTCTGCCCCGAGGTTTTCCATCCAGAAAACATTGGGGCGTTGCCGCGCGACATCGACGGCACCCATATAGATTTTACAGTCAAAACCAAAGCGCGCGGCCATTGTTGCCGTGGCAAACCCGTGCTGTCCGGCACCCGTCTCAGCTATCACCTTGCGCTTACCTAGGCGTCTCGCACAGCAGGCCCTGTCCCATGACATTATTAATCTTGTGGGAACCTGTGTGATTCAGATCGTCGCGTTTTACATAAATCTGCGCGCCACCCAGTTGCCTAGACAGATTTTCCAGATGCGTCACCGGAGTCGGGCGACCTGAATAGTTTTGCAGTAGCCTGACATAGTCCTGCCAAAATTTAGGGTCTGCTTTGCATTCACGAAAGCACAGCAGCAGCTCCTCGATCGTTGCATGCAGAATCTCAGGTAGAAAAACGCCACCGTATTCTCCGTAGTAGCCTTCGCGGCCGTCGGAGAAGTCAAAAATATCCATGAAAATCCTCAATAAATCGTGGCAGTTTCCCCAAAGGAAACCCGTTTGTGAAATAAATAACGTTAAAGGTCTATTTTAGCCAACTCCTTGCATTGGCACAATGTTACCGCTGCGGCGTTCCCTCTAATTAAGGCAATTTCGGGTGTATACGGCCATAATCTGTAATCGGCTTGTCGCACTAAGAGAGTTATTTGATCAACCCCAGAAGTCACGCTGGACTAGGCCGGGTTATCCACATGTTTGCCACCGAGTTACCAACGCTTAACGTAGGCAGAATGACAAATAAACACCACATATAGTGCATAAAGACTTGCAAGACACACCATGTAGGATAAACTCTTCGCCGTAGTCAAGAATAAAAAAGCATCAAACAAGGGTACATTTAATTATAGGGACGTCTTAAATATACATAAATTTGGCCTCAGAACCGCTAGGTACCTGAGTTGAAAAAGAAAGAAGGTCAGTCAATGAGCAGTGCACCCAAACTAAAAACCGTTAATGCCGTGAAGAAAAAACCACAAATTCAAATGCAACATGCGTCCCTCGATATCTGGGATAAGAAGTATCGTCTCAAGGATAAAGATCAGCGTCCTGTGGATGCCGATATTGATGCAACCTATCAACGGGTCGCCAAGGCATTATCCGATGTAGAAGATGAAGACAAGCGCGAAGAATGGTCTGAGCGTTTTGTATGGGCACTCAAGCAGGGCGCTATTCCAGCTGGGCGTATTATTTCCAATGCTGGAGCTCAAGCCTACAAGCCCGCTACCTCTACAATCAATTGCACCGTTTCAGGCATTGTGCCTGATTCCATGCAAGGGATTCTTGAGCGCAACCTGGAAGCGGGCCTGACGCTGAAAGCAGGCTGCGGTATTGGCTATGAATTCTCCACATTGCGTCCCAAGGGAGCCTATGTTTCTGGGGCTGGCGCCTATACCTCTGGCCCGCTATCTTTTATGGATATCTATGACAAGATGTGTTTTACCGTCTCGTCCGCTGGCGGCCGTCGTGGTGCCCAGATGGCAACCTTTGATGTCAGCCACCCAGATGTTTTTGATTTTGTTCGCGCCAAACGTGAAGACGGACGTCTGCGTCAGTTCAACCTTTCACTCCTGATTACGGAAGAGTTCATTGAAGCGGTTCGCAACGATGGCACCTGGGATCTGACCTTCCCTATCAGTGCCAAGGAAATCGAAGGTGGATTGGACCTCAAGGGTGACAACGTAGTTTGGAAGCCATTTCCAACCAAAGAGAACTACATTAGCAATGATGAGGGCCTTGTCGCCTGTCGCATCTACGAGACAATCCGTGCACAGAAACTGTGGAATGCCATCATGTCGTCCACTTACGACTATGCGGAGCCAGGTTTTATTCTGATCGACCAAGTAAACAAAAATAACAACAACTGGTTCTGCGAAGATATTCGTGCAACCAACCCCTGTGGTGAGCAGCCGCTACCTCCCTATGGTAGCTGTTTGTTGGGCTCAGTAAACCTGACTAAGTTTGTCCGCAACCCGTTCACCCCAGACGCCTTCTTTGACTGGGAAGAGTACGCCGAGGTGGTTGCCGTATTCACTCGTATGCTCGACAACGTGGTAGCAATAAACGGTCTGCCACTTGAAGGCCAGCGCAAAGAAATAGAATACAAACGCCGTCATGGCATGGGGTTTCTAGGGCTAGGATCAGCCATTACTATGCTGTGTATGAAGTATGGTGATGAACAATTCACTAGAGTTCACGGATCGTATCGCCCGTGACATGGCTGTAGCTGGCCTGAAAGCTGGTCTGGAACTAGCGCGCGAGAAGGGCCCTGCGCCCATTATGAATGATGAATTCACCGTCACGGCGGCCATGCTGTTTAAGCAGCCGGACATGGTGAGAGATGGCATTAAGGTGGGTGATAAGTTAAAGGGAAAGGTCCTGATAGCGAAGTATAGCCGCTATATGCAGACCGTAGCTCAGGCAGCACCTGAACTCGTTGAGGCATTGATCGAGGAAGGTTGTCGCTTTAGCCACCATTCATCGATAGCGCCGACAGGTACTATCTCGCTATCACTAGCAAACAACGTCAGTAATGGTATTGAGCCCAGTTTTGCTCATCACTATTCGCGCAATGTCATCCGTGAGGGCAAGAAGTCAAAAGAAAAGGTAGATGTTTTCTCTTATGAGTTACTGGCCTATCGTACATTGATTAACGAAAAAGCCATGCCCTATGGCACGACAGAAGAAGATACGCTACCCGATTACTTTATGAGTTCTGAAAATATTATGCCGCGAGCTCATGTGGATATTCAGGCGGCTGCTCAAAAGTGGGTTGATTCTTCAATCTCAAAGACAATTAATGTACCTACAGATAGTGACTACGAAGAGTTTAAGGATATTTATCTGTATGCTGCTGAGAAGGGCCTTAAAGGTTGCACGACTTTCCGCTTTAATCCAGAGGCGTTCCAAGGCGTATTGGTTACTGAGCAAGACTTGGAGAAGACTACCTACAGCTTTACGCTAGAAGATGGCTCCACCGTTGAATTTAAAGGTAATGAAGAAGTTGAGTACGATGGCGAAACCCATACTGCTGCCAACCTTTTTGATGCATTAAAGGAAGGTTACTACGGTAAATTCTGATCCAATTAATAAAAGCCGTAGAACGCTAGGAGGACGAACATGAACAAGAAGATTTCACAAAAAATTGTTTCTTACAAAGTAAGTACAGAAGAACAGATGCAAGAAACTGCAGCCAAAGAAATAGAGTCTAATATCATTCAGATGCACGAGAAAGTCTCGCGTCCTGAGGAGTTGGCTGGTAGTACGTACAAGATCAAGACACCGATGTCTGACCATGCGCTGTATCTGACTATTAATGACATTATTTTGAATCAGGGTACCAATCATGAATTGCGCCGCCCTTTCGAAGTGTTTATTAATTCCAAGAACATGGATCATTTCCAGTGGATTGTGGCATTAACACGCGTTATCTCAGCGGTCTTCCGTAAAGGGGGAGACTGTACGTTTCTGGTCGAAGAGCTCAAGGCAGTGTTTGATCCACAGGGCGGGTATTTTAAGCCCGGTGGTCGATTTATGCCCTCGTTAGTGGCTGAAATTGGATGGGCTATAGAAGATCATTTACAGAAAATCGGCATGATGACCAAAGCAGAGATCCCTGCGCATCAGCAAAAAATTATGGATGAAAAGCGCGCAGATTTTGAAAATGCTGCCGCCCCCGTAGCTGAGGCCAGTGATTTCCCACCAACTGCCGAACTGTGCAAAAAATGCAGCGTGAAAGCGACCATACTAATGGATGGCTGCATGACCTGTCTAAACTGCGGCGAGTCTAAATGCGGTTAATGGCACAATGAAAGTCGCGAGCAGTAAAAAAGCGACCCTAGGGTCGCTTTTTTACTGCCTGAATATTCTAAGCACAGGTAGCGCAACCAGAATCTCGCGCTAATCTTCCACTGCCGAAAGCCTACCGGATTTGACATCAAAAATGAATCCATGAATCTTAATATGGTTGGGCACCAATTCATGGTTGCGAATTAGATTCATATCATTCAAAACACTCTCACGCAGATCAGTGAACGTATGCCATTCTATATTTTTGCCCAGCGACGAGCCCGGCTTGGTATTCTCACTCTGTTGGCGTTCAGGATTTACCCAGCATTCACCGTTGTGAACCGCGGTCTCCAAATCATGCTCAAGCAAATCACCAATCGCCTCATCGGTTACCAATGTCATACCGCAGTTAGTATGGTGAATAACAAACCATTCTAACGTACCTAAAAATTTATGCGAGATAACCAAAGACCGAATTGCATCGTCGGTGGCACGGCCTCCAGCATTGCGAATAATATGCGCCTCACCGTCGTTTAGGCCGGCAAATTTATAGGGATCCATGCGCGCATCCATACAGGTGAGGATGGCAAAATGCTTAGTAGGGGCCGGCTTTAGCTCAGCCTGATCAAAAGTCTTTGAATAATATTGATTCGCGTCCATCAAGGCCGCTAAGTTTACACTGGGAGGGCTTTTATCTGTCATGGTTTAGTCACTTTTTTCTATGCAGTTATCGCGGAATTATAAGCTTACTCGCTCCCTTTGTAATGCTCTATCAGTCTCTGGGCGGCCACTGTGGCGGGCAATTCACCCTTTAAAACAGCCGACTCCAATGTCGGTACAAGCGACTTAACAGCACTGTGGTTTTTTAACCCTACAATCAATAGCTCGGCCGTTTCAGCCCACATCCATGCCCGGGCCTGTTGAGCGCGCAAAACAGCCAACTCACCAGATTCGGTTAAAGCCCCACGAAAAGCTTTAACTATCGTCCATACCTCATCCATACCTTTATTATTTAATGCCGAACAGGATTCTACCTGCGGAGTCCAGCTCGGCGTTCGCGCCTGCATAAAATGTAGCGCGCCGCGATAATCAGCCACCGTTTGGCTTGCTAGCCTTGCCTGATCGCCATCAGCTTTATTGACTAAAACTAGATCGGCCAGTTCCATAATGCCGCGTTTAATACCCTGCAGATCGTCACCACCGCCCGGTGACAAAAGCAGTAAAAACATATCAGTCATATCTGACACTGCGGTTTCAGACTGGCCCACACCCACGGTTTCGACAATGATGACATCATATCCGGCCGCCTCGCAAAGCAAAAGAGACTCTCGAGTACGACGTGTAACACCACCTAAGGTCCTGCCAGCAGGTGAGGGACGTACGAAGGCTTTAGGATTAACTGAGAGGGTTTCCATCCGCGTTTTATCGCCGAGAATCGACCCACCACTCACCGCAGAGGTTGGATCGACCGCTAGCACCGCGACCTGATGACCCCAATCCGTTAGGGCGTTACCCAGGGACTCGATAAACGTCGACTTACCCACCCCGGGGGCGCCGGAGACACCCAGCCTGATGGAATTGCCGGTATGAGGCATTATCTGCTCTAACAGCATCGCAGCTTGCTCGCCATGATCGGCACGGGTCGATTCAACCAAGGTAATAGCCTTAGCCAATGCCCTGCGGTCTCCGTCAAGAAGCCGTTCTGCTAATGCCCTATCCATCATTTATGCAAATCCTTATGGGAACTCTTTACTCGAATTCTAAGATGGTCTGATCCACCATCAAACTGTCGCCCGTCTCAGCAGAGATTTTCGCCACAATACCATCCTGAGTAGCCCTAAGACTATTCTCCATTTTCATGGCCTCAACCACGGCCAGCTCTTCTCCGGCTTTAACCTGATCACCCACTTTAACAGCCAATTTTACCAGCAGCCCAGGCATTGGCGACAGTAAGAATCTGGATAGGTCTGCCGGGATCTTTTCTAACATCAGCTGGTTAAGTTTAGCCGCTTTCGGCGACAGCACCAGCGCATTTATTTCGGCACCGCGATAAAATAACTTATATTCAGAGCCATTACGAGCCACCTGTACGCAGACTGATCGACCGTTAATACTAGCCTGAAACAACGGTTCGCCAAGAGCCCAGTCAGTGGCCACTTCATAGTCTTTGTCACCAATAGACACTAGGAATCCCTGCTCGCTCAATACCGTCGTGACCGAGGTCTCAGTATCCGAGGCAATAACGACCCAGTCGCATGGCACATCATATTGTTGACCACCTGTCTGTCCAGAGATCAGGGCTGAACGTTCCCGATATTCTTGATGCACTGATGCGGCAACAACTACTGCCACCGCGGGATCATTCTGCGGCACCAGATCGGCATTAAAGCCATCTGGAAATTCTTCAGCAATAAAATTAGTGGTAAGTTCACCGGCTACGAAACGTGGATGCACCATTAGCGCATTTAAGAAGCTAATATTATGATTTACGCCGCGTATATAATAGGCGTCCAAGGCATCAACCATACGATCAATCGCCTGTGTACGGTTATCGCCATAGGTGATTAATTTTGAGATCATCGGGTCATAGTGCATAGAAACCTCACCCCCCTCATAGACACCACTGTCAACACGCACCCCTTCACCCTCCGGTTCACGATAACCTGATAGTCGACCAATTGACGGCATAAAATTGCGGAAGGGATCTTCAGCATAGACTCGAGATTCCATCGCCCAACCGGTCAGCTTAACCTGATCCTGGGTGATCGAAAGCTTCTCACCGGCAGCAACTTTGATCATCATCTCGACGAGATCCTGGCCTGTTACCAGTTCTGTCACTGGATGCTCAACCTGCAGTCTGGTGTTCATCTCAAGAAAATAAAAGTTCATGTTAGCGTCGGCAATAAACTCCACCGTGCCGGCAGATTGATAATCGACAGCTCTGGCTAGAGCACAGCTCTGCTCGCCCATTTTCTGACGCGTGGCTTCATCCAAAAAGGGTGACGGCGCCTCTTCAATGACTTTCTGGTGACGACGCTGAATAGAGCACTCTCGTTCACCCAGATAAATGACATTACCATGAGCATCCGCCATTACCTGAATTTCAATATGACGCGGCTGCTGAATATATTTTTCAATAAATATTCTAGTATCGCCGAAGCTGGAGCGCGCCTCATTAGTAGCACGTTCAAATCCATCTCGGCACTCTTCCTCATTCCAGGCCACACGCATACCTTTACCGCCTCCTCCAGCGGAAGCTTTAAGCATTACCGGGTAACCAATCTCAGCGCAGATTTCCACGGCATGGGCTGCATCGCGAACCACATCCGTGTAACCTGGGATGCAGTTCACACCCGCTTTACCTGCGATCAGTTTCGAGGTGATTTTATCTCCCATCGACTCAATGGCCTTTTTACCTGGGCCGATAAAGGTAATCCCGGCAGCGTCTAATGCATCGTGAAACTTGCTGTTCTCCGAGAGGAATCCATAACCTGGATGCACGGCATCCGCCCCAGTATCTCGGCAGGCTTGGATGATTTTATCAATAACCAGATAACTTTCCGATGATGCTGCCGGGCCTATATTGACGGCCTCATCTGCCATCATTACATGCATTGCGTCGGCATCAGCATCGGAATAAACCGCCACAGTGGCGATACCCATTTTCTTAGCGGTAGCAAAAACACGACAGGCGATCTCGCCTCGATTGGCTACTAGAATCTTTTTTAACATAATCTTTTCTTCTCTTTATAACGAGCTAAAATCGAGCATAGAGTGGTCTTAAAGCGGGATGTTGCCATGTTTGCGCCAAGGGTTTTCAATACTTTTATTCTTCAGCATAGCCAGCGAGCGCGCCACACGTTTGCGCGTAGTGTGGGGCATAATCACATCGTCAATGTACCCGCGCTCGGCTGCGCTAAATGGGTTGGCAAACTTCTGACGATATTCCTCAGTGCGTGCGTTTATTTTTTCTTCATCGCCAATGTCCTTGCGGAAGATAATTTCTACTGCCCCCTTGGGACCCATGACTGCAATCTCAGCCGTTGGCCAAGCCAGGTTGACGTCACCGCGCAGATGCTTGGACGCCATAACATCATAGGCACCACCATAGGCTTTGCGCGTAATCAACGTGACCTTCGGCACGGTACATTCGGCATAGGCGTATAGCAGCTTGGCGCCATGCTTAATAATGCCGCCGTATTCCTGACTCGTCCCGGGCATAAATCCGGGCACATCCACCAGCGTCAGTACCGGAATATTAAAGGCGTCACAGAAACGGATGAATCGCGCTGCTTTGCGTGAGGCATCAATATCTAAGCAACCTGCCATAACCATTGGTTGGTTTGCCACCACGCCAACTGTTGAGCCTTCGATACGGATAAAGCCAGTAATAATATTTTTCGCATAGCTGACTTGGAGTTCGAAAAATTCGCCCTCATCAGCGACTTTGAGAATCAGCTCTTTCATATCATAGGGCTTGTTCGGATCACTAGGAACCAAGGTGTCTAATGACATCTCGATGCGATCGGCCTCATCTTCCGTTGGCCACACTGGCGGCTTCTCACGGTTATTAGCCGGCAGATAATTCATAAAGCGACGGAGCTTATGTAGGGCATCAACATCATTATCAAAGGCCAAGTCAGCCACGCCAGATTTTGTTGAGTGGGTCATAGCGCCACCTAGCTCTTCCGCCGTGACGGTTTCGTGGGTGACGGTTTTAACCACATCCGGCCCAGTGACAAACATATAACTACTGTCTTGAACCATAAAGATAAAATCGGTGATCGCGGGGGAATAGACCGCGCCCCCAGCACAGGGCCCCATAACCATGGAAATCTGTGGAATCACGCCAGAGGCCATGACGTTGCGCTGGAAGACCTCAGCGTACCCACCGAGTGAGGCAACACCCTCTTGAATACGTGCGCCTCCAGAATCATTTAAACCAATCACAGGTGCCCCGACTTTCATCGCCTGGTCCATAAGCTTACAGATTTTTTCGGCATGGGCTTCTGAAAGAGCACCACCAAATACCGTAAAGTCCTGACTGAACACAAACACCAAACGACCGTTAATCGTGCCATAACCAATCACTACACCATCGCCGGGAATATGCTGCTGGTCCATATCAAAATCGGTGCAGCGGTGCTCGACCAACATATCCCATTCTTCAAAGCTATCTTCGTCCAGCAATAGATCGAGGCGCTCGCGAGCGGTCAGTTTGCCCTTCGAATGTTGGGCATCAATACGTTTTTGTCCACCACCCAATCGGGCGAGGCTACGTTTTTCTTCAAGTTGGGCCAGTATCTCTTTCATGTTTTTTCCTTATGCACCCTGTTCTTTGTCATTTACCGCTTTGTTAATAATGGCTAGCACGTCTTCTGCCGCCTCGGGAATATTGGTGCCGGGGCCAAAGATCGCGGCAACACCATCCGCCCTAAGCTGTTCGTAATCTTTTGGCGGAATCACACCGCCGCAGATAGTAATAATGTCGTCAGCCCCTTGAGTCCGAAGGCTTTTGATTAACTGAGGCACGAGAGTTTTATGACCAGCGGCCTGTGAAGATACGCCGACCACATGAACATCATTTTCGATAGCTTGCTGAGCGGCTTCTTCTGGAGTCTGAAACATAGGCCCCACATCGACATCAAAACCTAGGTCGGCAAACGCCGTTGCAATAACTTTGGCCCCACGGTCATGGCCATCCTGGCCCATTTTTACCACCAGCATGCGCGGTCGACGACCATGGTCATCGGCAAAGGCTTCTACTTTTTTCTTAATATTCATAAACCCCTCATCCCCTTTGTAAGCGGAGCTGTATACACCGCTAATGGACCGCTGAGTAGCCTTATGGCGACCCCATTCAGTTTCCAGTGCATCAGAAATCTCACCCACGGTTGCTCGGGCACGTGCAGCATCCACCGCCAACGCCAATAAATTTCCCTCACCACTTTTCGCAGCTTGCGTCAACGCCTCTAAAGTTTGCTGACAGACATCGCTGTCACGAGAACTACGCACCTGAGCCAGTCGGGCTACCTGTGATTCGCGCACCGCACTGTTGTCGATATCGAGAACATCGACCTCAGGCTCAACTGCCATCTGGTATTTGTTGACTCCAACGATCACCTCTTCGCCTCGATCAATACCTGCCTGTCGCAGTGCCGCTGCCTCTTCAATACGCAATTTAGGCATACCCGTTTCAACCGCCTTGGTCATACCACCCTGCTCTTCAACTTCATCAATAATCTCACGGGCGGCTTTGACCAGCTGATCGGTAAGCGATTCCACATAATAGGAACCAGCCAGAGGATCAACCACATTGGTAATGCCCGTCTCTTCCTGAATCACTAGCTGCGTATTACGGGCAATACGAGCCGAGAATTCGGTGGGAAGCGCCAGAGCTTCATCAAAAGAATTGGTGTGCAATGACTGAGTGCCGCCTAGAACCGCAGACATAGCCTCGATCGTGGTACGCATTATATTGTTGTAGGGGTCTTTACTAGTCAGACTCACACCTGATGTCTGACAGTGGGTGCGCAGAACTAGTGAACGATCATCTTGTGGCGCAAACTTCTCTTCCATTAAGGTCGCCCAGAGAATACGAGCTGCACGTAGTTTGGCAATTTCCATAAAGAAGTTCATACCAATGGCAAAGAAGAACGACAGCCGCGGCGCAAACTTATCCACATCCATACCGTTGTTAATAGCCGTACGCACATATTCAATACCGTCAGCAATCGTGTACGCTAACTCCTGCACGTTGGTCGCGCCAGCTTCCTGCATATGGTAGCCGGAGATCGAAATAGAATTGAATTTGGGCATATGGTTGGCGGTGTAACCAATAATATCTGAGACGATGCGCATCGACGGTGCCGGCGGGTAAATATAGGTATTACGCACCATAAACTCTTTCAAAATATCATTTTGCAATGTGCCCGCTAGCTGTTCCGGCGCAACGCCCTGCTCTTCCGCTGCAACAATATAGCTGGCCATCACGGGCAGCACTGCGCCGTTCATAGTCATAGATACAGACACCTTATCCAGCGGAATCTGATCAAATAGAATCTTCATATCCTCGACTGAATCAATCGCCACACCGGCCTTACCCACATCGCCCACGACACGAGGATGATCCGAGTCATAACCGCGGTGAGTTGGCAGATCAAAGGCTACCGATAGCCCCTGCTGACCGGCTGCAAGGTTACTGCGATAAAAAGCGTTGGACGCTTCGGCAGTAGAGAAGCCCGCATACTGGCGAACAGTCCAGGGACGACCTGCATACATAGTAGCCTTAGGGCCGCGCTTATAGGGCGCAAAACCCGGTAGGTTATCCATATGATCCAGGCCTACGGTATCTTCGGCGGTATAGATCGGTTTAACCTCGATACCCTCAGAGGTCTGCCACAGCAACTCATCAGGCGAGGCTCCTTTGCGCTCTTTGATGGCGAGTTTTTCCCAGTCATTAACAGTTTTACTGGCTATAGGTTTTTTAATATCGGTCATAGGATTCTCGGCTAAGAACAGCGGCTTAAGTTCATTGTCATCACTATGCCGCACCGCGCGGTGTAATAGTAGGTCTATTTTTACCAGACAAACACACATTTATTGCCAAATATTTTCCTTAAATACCCGCTAAATATGCTATAAATCGAACATTAACTCACAAATTATATCTTTTTAGAGGCGGTTAATGGCGACCATCTGTAACCACCACGTTATCTCCTGCATGCATGGACTCAGAGAACAGAATCTGCCACAACAGCAGGCGCTGGAACGGGCTGGCATCAATCCTTCGGTGATAGGCAACCACAGCCAGCGAGTGCACACAGATCAGGTCGCACGGCTATTTAAGACAGTGCAGGAAACGCTCAACGATGAGTTTATGGGTTTCACTGAAAATCATTGCAAGGTAGGCCTATTTGCCACCATGGGCGAGCTAGTTAGTCATTGCGGCACTCTGGGCGAATTATTAGATAAAGCAGTCAATTTTTATAATTTGGTGAGCAATGATATTCCTATGCGAATGAGTCGATCACGGGGCAATGCAGTCCTCAGCTTTACCATGAGCCGGCCCCAACTCGACCCAGAGCACTTCATGGCTGAGTTTTGGTTAGTAATTTGGCACCGCTTTCCCAGCTGGTATATCGGTGAGCCCATTCGCCTACAGGAAACCCACTTTACCTTTAGCTCCCCCCAGCACCAGGACGAACTTCAGATCATGTTTCCAAGTCAATTACAGTTTAGCCGAACGGCTAACCGGCTGATTTTTGACGCCCAATATCTAGATAAACCTCTGGTCCGCTCAGCCCAGGAGTTAACGACCTATGTACAGAATGCGCCGGCAGATGTTATGACCATTCCCGGCTCAGGCAGCACCTTAGAAGCCAAGATAGAGCGAATGATTGCTCAGCGTGATCCAGACCGCTTAGTCTTTGCGCCCATTCACCAGCTAGCGGCAGAGCTTGGCATTAGCAGTCAAACACTGCATCGACGGCTCAAGGAAAGTGCCACCAGCTATCAAAAGATTAAGGATAACTTGAGGCGCGAAGTGGCGATTCAAAAATTGGTCAATGAGCGTTTAAGTGTCGATCAGGTAGCCGATCTTATCGGATTTAGCGAGTCGCGGTCGTTTACACGGGCATTTAAACATTGGACTGGGTTAACGCCGAGCGAGTACTGCAAGCAAAATCAACCAATGACCTCCCCCGCTAAAACAAGTACATTAGTGCGCTAAATTGACAACCCATAATAAAGCTCATGCCCGCAGATAAAATTAGACTTACCCAATACAGCCACGGCGCCGGTTGCGGCTGCAAAATTGCACCCAGTGTACTTGAGAGGTTCCTCAAGACTGACTATGTGCCACCGAATGACCCTCGTCTACTGGTGGGAAATAATACCAAAGACGATGCCGCAGTCTACGATCTGGGAGATGGTACTGGCGTTATCAGTACCACTGATTTCTTTATGCCTATTGTCGATGATCCCTTTGAGTTTGGCCGCGTTGCGGCCACCAATGCCATTAGCGATATCTATGCCATGGGCGGTACGCCAATGATGGCGATTGCTATTCTAGGCTGGCCAATCAACCAGTTAGCCGCCGAAGTTGCACAAAAAGTTATCGATGGTGGGCGTTATGCTTGCGGTGAGGCGGGCATCCATCTGGCCGGCGGTCATTCTATCGACTCACCGGAGCCGATCTTTGGGTTGGCGGTAACTGGCCGTGTGGCACTTACAAATATGAAACAGAACTCTACCGCCAAGGCAGGTGATCAGCTATTTTTAACCAAGCCGATTGGCGTGGGTATTCTTACCACCGCCGAGAAGCAGGGAAAATTGCACCCTGAACATTCGCGCCTGGCTGTCGAGAGTATGATGAAGCTAAATACTATTGGTACCGAACTCGCTAAAATCGCTGGCGTTACCGCCATGACCGATGTTACTGGATTTGGCTTGCTGGGCCATTTGCTTGAAATCTGTCAGGGAAGTCAGCTAGCCGCTGCGGTTCATTTAGACCAGATTCCCCTACTTGATAACGCAGTTATTGATTATCTGGAGCAGGGCTGCGTCCCCGGCGGTAGTACTCGGAACTGGGAGAGTATCAGACAACATATTAGCGGTACCGACCTACAGAGCCGAACGCTGCTTTGCGACCCGCAAACTAGCGGAGGGTTATTAGTAGCCGTTGATGGCGATAGTGCGAGAGCGGTCGCTGACCTGTTGAAAGCCTCTGGCTGTTATCACTTACCTATCGGTACCCTTGCGCATCAAACCGATGGACCGTCCATAGAGGTCATCTCGTGAACTACCCGCTGATCAGCGACTATCGAAAGCTGCTGCTCAATAACACGCCGATGGTTGATGTGCGCGCGCCTATTGAGTTCATCACTGGCGCCCTGCCCTCGGCAGTTAACCTGCCTTTAATGATTGATGAAGAGCGTCATCAGGTAGGGATTCGCTACAAAAATAATGGTCAGCAGTCGGCCATAGATCTCGGCAATAAGTTGGTTACCGGCGATATCAAAGAGCAGCGGGTGCAAGCATGGCAGACTTTTATGGCCACCAATCCTAATGCTGTACTCTATTGCGCCCGCGGCGGGCTGCGCTCACAACTGAGTTGCGAATGGCTGGCGGATATTGGCATTGCCTGCCCAAAGGTTGAAGGCGGCTTCAAATCGCTGCGAGGATTTCTCTACCAATATTTGATGGACTACAGCGCCAATCAGTCTTTTAATATTCTCTCTGGCATGACCGGCACCGGTAAAACACAGATCATTCAACAGCTTGCAACCGGCGTTGATCTTGAGGGTGCCGCCAATCATAAAGGTTCTAGCTTTGGCCGCCCACTGGATGACCAGCCGGTTCAGATTAATTTTGAAAATCGTATTGCGCTGGATATTTTAAAGCTCGAGACAGAGTTACCCGAGACCAAGATTGTGCTGGAGGATGAGAGCCGTAATATCGGCGCGCGCAATCTGCCCCATTATTTGGCAGACCGTATGGCACAGAGTTCGTTCGTGGTCATAGAAATGGATTTTGAAGAACGCCTTGAGCGACTATGGCAAGAATATGTGGTCGAACGCTATCATAAGACAGTGGCATTTTTTGGTCCCAACGGGGAGGCGGAATTTGCCCGCTATTTGCGCGAGAGTCTGTTGCGCGTAGAAAAGCGTCTTGGCGGCCTGCGCACCCAAGAATTGCTCGCCTCCATGGATAGCGCTATCGCCGTTCAACATCAGGATAGTTTTGCCAGCCATCGCCACTGGCTCGCCGCGCTGACTCAGGAGTACTACGATCCCATGTACAGCTATCAACTTGAAAAAAAGAAAGAGCTAGTGGTATTTCGCGGTAATCGTCAAGACGTCACTGATTGGTTGACGAACGCTTAGCGCCGCAGCGGCGCTTGTCTATTCTGGATATTTGTCGAACTGAGTAGCAGTCTCCGGGATCACTTCCCAACTGGCCTTTGAGTCAACAAAGATATGCTGTGCAATCGCCACCTCGGGATCTCCATCAACACAGCCTAGGGTTAGACTATGAATGAGTCCTTGATAAGTAATGCTCAATGTTGAACCGCAGTGCCGACAAAACTGCACACCATAACCCTGCTCGCCAACATGACTAGTAAGCTGATCTTCGCCCTTAACCCATTGAAATCTCTCAGCATCCACCTCGGCACAAACAGAGGCTTGCGCTGCAAAAATGCGCCTGCACATTGAACAGTGACAGCTGCGTGCATCGTTTAGCGGGCCCACTAGTGAATACCTAACCGCTTCACAAGAGCAGCCTCCAGAGATTAATTCATTCATTTTTGCCCATCCGTTCACCATGATGTTGTGCCTAACGGGGCTGCATTCTCACGCCACCATCGAGGCGAATGGTCTCGCCATTAAGATAGCTGTTTTCCACCATATGCACCACCAGTTGACCAAATTCAGCAGGCTCGCCTAGACGTTTCGGAAATGGAATGTTAGACACAATGCCATCTTGCACCGGCTGCGGTGCTGCCAGCATTAATGGGGTTGCCATGACACCCGGCGCAATGGTGTTCACACGAATACCGCCATCAGCTAAGTCCCGCGCCATTGGCAGCGTCATACCCACAATACCACCCTTTGTCGCGGCATATGCAACCTGACCCATCTGACCATCGAACGCTGCGATCGAAGCCGTATTAATGATTATGCCTTTCTCGCCCTTTGTATCAGGCTCATTGTTCATCATCGCTGCCGCCGCGCAGCGGGAAACATTAAAGGTGCCTATCAGATTAACTTCAATAACCTTACGATACAGATCAAGGTCATGGGGCAAGCCTTCACGGGTAACCGTTTTCATGGCAACACCAATACCGGCGCAATTAACACAGATCGCCACATGACCGAACTCGTTGGTAATATCAGCAAAAGCAGCCTCAACGTCAGGCCCGCTGGACACATCTAACTTAATAAAATGGGCTTTATCGGCACCCAGTTCAGCAACCGCCTTAGCTCCCGCCTCGGCATTCATATCAATGATCACTACGGTTGCACCGCCGTCAACAAGCGCCTGTGATGCGGCGCGCCCAAGCCCTGATCCACCGCCGGTGACGACCGCTACTTTATTATTCAAATTCATGTTTAGCTCCTAAAAAATGTCATATAGATCTTCATGGGTATAACAAACTGAATGTATTTCTCTGGCAACCTGTGCGGAAAATTCTGTGCCTTCGGGGTTGTTGAGGCCCCTATGTTTTTTCCTAGCCTGAGACCTCAGACTTTAGGCTCCTGCACCAAGACAAAAGGCGGTATCACCAGAGCCCAGAGAGTGCTATCGCTTTCATGCCATGCCAACGCCTGTTGATCGGTGACAGCAGCGACTTTGTGATCCTCTAACCATTGTTTTATCTGCTGGCTATTATCTTCCGTTAACGCAACAGCGACCTTAATCAAGTCACCATCGGCAGCCACGCAGAGTAAATTGCCCGCTGCATAATGCGTTTGTAACTCATACCAGCCTACTTTAGCCGTCTCATGATTAAGTCGGGTGACTAGGTGATCTTTATCTGCGAGGTAAGTCATGCTTTTATTATGTCAGTGCCATTGGTTGCCAAGGATAATGGTCCCGCGTGAAGGAATCAATTATAGTCCAAGGCTAAAGTAACGGTTTAGCAGCTGTGGTGTATATCAAACAGGCAGGAACAGAGGATATTGCGACTATCATCCCCCTGTTTGCCGCTTACAGAAGTTTTTACAACCTTGAATCCGATCCCGCTGACCTGCGTGACTATCTTTACGAACGCCTAACAAACCATCAGTGCGTTATCTTTCTTGCCTTTTCCGACAATATTACCGCCGGTTTCACGCAACTCTATCCCGGTTTCAGTTCGCTGAGTTTGCGCAATAGCTGGGCGCTGAACGATCTATTTGTGGCGCCAGAGGCCCGCGGCCTGTCGGTGGGTCTGCAGCTGATGGACCGCGCCAAACAGTTGGCAGAGGCAACGGGTGCCTGTGAGATTATGTTGCAGACAGCAGCGGATAATATGACCGCTCAGGGCCTCTACGAAACGTTGGGCTATCAACGCGATAATGACTTCTACGTTTACACCCTAGCCCTTGGCGAAGTGTCCTAGACCATCCACTGACAGAAATTGCGCAACAACTGCAACCAGCATCAGCACTTTTCTCAGGGTGGAACTGCACAGCAAAAAGGTTGTTATGGCTCAAGGCTGCTGCAAATTCAGAACCATAGCTCGCAGGTGCCAGACACATTGGGGTTATTTAGCGACTCCACATGGTAGCTGTGCACAAAGTAAAAACGACTGTCCTGCTCAACACCTTGCCACAGCGGGTGATCGATAGTCTGGTGTACGTTATTCCAACCCATATGCGGTACTTTGAGTTTAGCACCTTGCGGATCGATCAAATCGTCACCAAAAAACCGAACCTGGCCGGGCAATAGGCCCAAACAGTCGACACCGCCATTTTCTTCGCTACGCTGCATCAGCGCTTGCATACCGATACAGATTGCCAATACCGGTTTGGTTTTCATCGCCTTGCCAACCACATCACCGACGTTTAAACGCTGAATCTCACCCATACAGTCACGAATAGCGCCGACGCCAGGAAATACCACTCGATCAGCATCTTCAACGACGGCTGGATCCGCGGTTACTGAAATCTTGGCACTAGGACAGACATGCTCAAGTGCCTTAGCCACGGAATGGAGGTTGCCCATTCCATAGTCAATCACGGCAATATGGCTACGAAAATCAGTCATAAATAGGTATCACAAGCTAGCGGTAGGTTAACGGGCTCTCTATGGGCAAGGATACTCCTTCAAAGAGTTCCTTTTGTGGAGGGCATTACACCGGCCATACGCTCATCGGCAGAGGCGGCCATGCGAAGCGCGCGGCCAAAAGCTTTAAAAATAGTCTCGACCTGATGGTGCGCATTGGCTCCACGCAGATTATCGATGTGCAACGACACCAAGGCGTGGTTAACAAAGCCCTGAAAGAACTCACGCACTAGATCCACATCAAAACCACCGACGTGGCTACGCACAAAATCGGCCTTCATAATCAGTCCCGGACGTCCTGAAAAATCCATCACCACGCGTGATAACGCCTCATCCAAAGGCACATAGGCATGGCCATAACGGGTTAAACCTGTTTTTTCGCCAATCGCCTCAGCAATCGCCATACCCAGAGTTATGCCGATATCTTCAACGGTGTGGTGATCATCAATGTGGGTGTCGCCTTCGGCGCTGAACGTCCATGATCAATCACCATGCGAGCAATTTGATCCATCATGTGCTCTAGGAACGGTATCGGCGTGGCAAAGTTTGCCTTGCCTGTACCATCTAGATTTACCGTTACTGTTATCTGAGATTCTAGTGTATTGCGTGTCACTGTCGCTATGCGATCAGCCATGGGATTCTCCAAGCTAGTCATGTTCGGTCCGCATTATACTGCAAATTAAAGGTTGCTACATTGCAAAATAAAGTTAAACTCCGGTCTAGTTATCCTTCAAATTTGCTGGGCTGCACATATTCAATGACAAGGTTTCATACCCTATTCGCTATCTCGCTAGCCTTGATTCTCGGTCTCGGTTCGGTGGTGGCTGTTGCCCACAGTCATAGCGATCATCAGGATACCAGCTGCTCGGTTTCTGTATTACAAAACGCCTCAGCCTTGGTTGCGGCCGAAGCTAGCAAAGTTTTCGTCAGCAACGCTACAACCGCTAAAACCATTCACGTCAAAAAGGTTATCAGCAACCGCATCAGGGGTTGCAAGCGCGCCCGCGCCCCACCTCACAACCTCTAAATAATTTATCCATCCCCGTTGGGACGAATTTGCGTCGGTCACTCGGCGCACCTATTATTTTTTAGAGGAACACCTTATGAAAAAGCTAAATACTGTTAAGTTACCCTTAGCAGCTGCCCTTGTCAGTTTATCCTGCAGTGCTCTGACGCAGGAAATGGAAGAATTTATCGTTACATCATCGTTGATTGATCCCTCCTCAGAGGCAATCGCCAACCCACTGCATGTTATCAAGGGCGAGTCTATTGCTAACGATGCAAGCCAGAGCATTGGTGCCAGTATCGATGGCCTAGTGGGCGTATCCTCTAGTGATTATGGCGCCGCAGTTGGCCAGCCTATTATCAGGGGCATGTCGGGAAGCCGGGTAAAAATTCTAAATAACGGTGTGGTGGTTAGAGATGTTTCAGGTTTGGGACCTGACCATGTTAATGACGTAGATTTAAATAATATCCAGCAAATCGAAATAGTTAGAGGCCCATCGTCCTTACTTTATTCCAACGGCACCATCGGCGGAATCGTCAATGTGGTTGATAATACGATTGCCAGAAAAGACTTTGAAGAGTCAAAGTTGAGGCTCGGCCTTGAGGTTCAGACGGTCAATGATGGTGACTCCCACGACTTCTCTTACCAAAATAATATCGATGGCTTGAATATTAGCGCTGCCTACAAAGACTCTAGCTTTGGTAACTATGACATTCCAAATGGCGCGGTTATTCATCATGAGGAAGAACACCATGACGATGACCATGACAGGCTGATGAGCACGAAGGCGAAGAACATGAAGAAGATCTGGGTTATTTACCCAATTCTGACTCTGGGTCTACTGCACAAAGATTAGGTCTTTCCAAGGTCGGAGATTGGGGATATGTTGGTGTATCTATTAGCGATACCAAAAATCTTTACGGCATTCCTTTTCACGGCGATAGTCACGATGCGCATGGCGATGAAGATGATGACGACCATGCAGACGAGGACGACCATGATGATGACCATGCCGATGAAGATGGCCATGAAGGCGAAGGCGAGCATGAGGGCGAGAGAATCTTCTCCAAAACTGAATCTAACGTTATCAATGTAGAGGGATCTTACATCGTACCTAATAGCTGGTTAACAACAATTGATTACCACTTTAGAGACTCCGACTATGCTCACACTGAGCAGCATGCCGAAGAAGAAGGTCATGAGGGCGAGGAGCACGATGACGAGCAACACGAAGAGGGGCCAACAACCTTCACCAATGATGCGCAAGAGTATGGTGCCATCTTTAATTTAGGTAATGATTCGCTATCGCAAAAACTCGCTGTTAATTATGTGGTCGAGGATATTGCTGTTATTGGCGATGAGGCCTTTATCAACCCCACAGAGAGTAAAGAGCTGACCCTAGGTTATTATCTGAGCAAAGATCTGGACCTATTTCATGTGGACTTTGGTATTAGACATGATCAAATTTCCAGAAATGGTTCTGTTAGCCATGATGAGCATGATGAAGATCATGATGAGCATGAAGAAGATCGAAGCATGATGATGAGCATGAAGCAGAGTTGGAGTATTTTGATCGGGATATTGATACTACCAGTTATGCCCTGACTCTGAGCAGAGACATTAACGAGTCATTAGAGGTAAGCTTGGGATTCTCCTCTGTAGAGAGAGCCCCCTCAGCGGTAGAGCTGCTAATGAATGGTCCTCATCTTGCAACAGCTAGATTTGAAGTTGGTAATTTCAACCTGAAGTCTGAAAGAGCAAATAACGTCGACCTGAGTTTTAAGTATAGCAATGATGGCTTTTATGGTGGGCTGACGTTCTTCCAAAATGATGTGAATAACTATATCTACCTTATGGATGAGACTGAAGATGATCATGCAGATCATGAGGATGAGGACGATCATGATGGTTTAACCCTTGCCAAATATCTTCAGCAGGATGCCGAATTTAAAGGTTATGAACTTGAAGTGGGTAAAACATTTGACCTTGCTCGCGGCGCACTAAGTCTGTCATTTGCAAGAGATTCTGTTTCAGGTGAGTTCACAGACGGACATAACATCCCACGCATGACTCCAGAAAGAAACTTATATAAAGTTAACTATGTGGAAGATGGGTTGACGTTTACGCTGATTCTCAAAGACGTATCGGCTCAGAATGATACGGCAGAAAATGAAACGGCCACTAGTGGATTTCAAATGTTGAACCTGAATCTATCAAAAACAATTGAGACGAGTCCAGGGTCTGAGCTGGTGCTATCAGTGTTCGGTAAAAACTTGCTGGATGAGGCGGCTAGAAACCACAGTTCATTTGTGAAGGACGAGGTACCAATGTCTGGCAGAAACCTGGGTGTAAGGGTGAGCTACTCGTTCTAGACAGATAGTCGCATGACAATGTTTAAGGGTTGCTCTCCTGATCGGATATGAGGTCTATTGAGCAGCCCTTGAACTTTTCGTAAGCGTAAAAATTCTATTTAAATCATTAACTACTAGCTTAATTATAACAGTGACTTTTAAGTTTCCCCGCAATGGTTGCACGTTAGATATTGAACCAAATCTTCTACCTTGGTCAAGCATCTGCATTAAGCTCGTTCCCTCGCCTTATTAGATTCCCACGCCGGTAACTTCGACTAATATAGAAGTAGTGCCTACAATAAAGGTTCTGGCATCAGCTTTATCCAAAGTCAAAATCTGATCAACCAGGACATACGTAACGCTAGCTCCTTTTTGCGCGATACTGCGCCAGAAGCGGGATACAACTTGATTAATGCGGTAAGCTATCAGTTTACGCATGGGAGGGACCACCATTGGGTAAGATTTTTAAGTTTTGGATGACAACGACACTCACGGTAGTCAGCCTAATAGCGGCGGGCATTTTGTACGTCGTTGTCGTAGTTGATCCCAACGACTATAGGTCAGAGATCCAGGCCCAGGCGATAGAACAAGGCGTTGCCCTCGAGATTCGTGGGGGTTTGGCATGGCGATTTTTTCCAAAGCCAGGCATCAACATTAGTGACATTCGATTTTCAACTCAAAGCACCGAACTGGGTGAGGTGTCTGGTCGCATTGGTCAGGCATCTTTGTCTGGCGATTGGTTGGCGCTATTGGGCTTCGATATTGAGACCACCGAGCCTGCGTCGTTAATTAGCGGCATAAGCCTGTCAAACTCAAGTTTACGCCTGTCAGCCAATGATGCCTTGCCAATGGAGTTTGACGATATCGAGCTGAATGCCTCGCAGATATCCTCAACCGGAATTTCTTTTCCTGCCTCTCTATCACTTACAGGCCTCGGTGGCATGCAGGCTAGTGTAGATCTTCATGCGAGTCTCAATATCGCGGATAATAGTCTATCGCTCAAACAAATTAGGCTCCGTCTCGATAAGTTGGCGCTTAGCGGCGATGTTGATGTTGATCTGAGAAGTTCAGCCGTCAAAGGTCATTTGGTTGCTGATGCCTTTAATCTAAAAAGCCAGCTTGAGACGCTGGAAAAGCGCTTCCCTGAGCTTACCTCCCCAAAAATGGCAAGCTCAACGGCCATGACGGCAGTCAGTTTCGATAGTCGCTTTGATATTAAACCACTGGGGCATAGCGAAGCTCTTAGCACGGTTAGCTTGGATGGCCAGAAATTTAATATGGATCTTCGTGTGGATTATAGCCGCAACCTAATGACATTTAATCTATCCGGTCAGCAGCTGCGACTCGCTGACTATTTACCCGCAGCTGCCAGCAATTCTCCGCGTAACACAGCGAGCAATTCAGACAATGCAATATTTGCCCCGCTGGCGATTCCTTTTGCCCTATGGCAAGGACAGAGTCAGGCTGAAATATCCTTAGGGCGCATTGAACTCAATGGTTATGCAATCAGCAACTTCTATAGCAATATCTTTGGTAACCAGCGGGTATTGCGAGTGACATCATTGAATGCCGATTTATTTGATGGTCATATCGATGCCATTGGCAAGTTAGATATGCGCTCCAGTACCCCTAGTTTCACCCTGCAACCCTCTATGAATAATATTAATTTAGCCATCGCTTTGTCCGCTTTAGCGGACGTGCAGGACGTAACTGGCAGCCTCAGTATGAACGCGTCAGTTCAGGGTTCAGGTAATGGCATTACCAGTCTATTGCAGAGTCTCGACGGCACCGGGCAATTAGAGATCATTGCGCCGACCTATGCCAAGGTTAATATTGAAGAGACCTTTTGTAGCGCCGCCGCCCTGTTTAGTGGTAATGGACAGGGTAGCCAGATTTGGTCTGAAGGCACGCAGTTGGGCGATTTCAAGGGTAAATTCCAACTCGGCAACGGCCGCCTGGTTGTCGAGCCATATGCGACCAGCACAGGTAATCTGTCTTTAGAGGGAGGCGCTACTCTGCACATGATCAAGGAGTTTTATACCGTCAAAGCGAACATGGTTTTAGCGGGTATGACGACGAGCAGCACTGGGTGCTCCGTTAATAGTCGGCTGCAAAACCGTGTAATTCCGTTTATTTGCAAAGGTCGGCTCGATGATCAGACCAGTGGCAACGCGGTATCCTGCAAACCCGATGGCGATTTTGTAAAGACCTTACTCAAAAATACCGCGTTTGAAAAGCTCGGGGAAAAGCTACTGAACAACTCCGACTCAGCTGAGGGTGGCAACCCGCTTGAAGACCTGCTCAAAGGTTTTCTTAATAGGAAACTAAACTAAGGCCCCGATGACACCAACTGACTTCCAACAGGCCGTCCTGGGCTGGTTTGACCAGCACGGCCGAAGCAACTTGCCGTGGCAACAAGATATCAATGCCTACCGTGTCTGGGTATCTGAGATTATGTTGCAACAGACGCAGGTGAGCACCGTAATTCCGTATTATGAGCGCTTTATGGAAAGCTATCCCGACGTACAGTCTCTGGCCACAGCGTCCCTAGACGAGGTGCTCCATCACTGGACAGGTCTCGGCTACTACGCCCGAGCGCGAAATCTCTACAAAACTGCTAATTGGCTCGTAACACATACATCGGGTGAATTTCCTACCAGTATTGAAGGGCTCTGTAAGCTGCCGGGGATAGGCCGCTCTACCGCAGGCGCTATCAGCTCTATCGCATTTAAAATACCGGCAACGATTTTGGATGGCAATGTTAAACGCGTGTTGGCGAGATTTTCCGCTACCGCTGGCTGGCCGGGTAACAACGCTGTCTTACAAAAACTCTGGTTGGTCGCCGATTCTTACACGCCAGACACCCGTGTTGCAGACTACACCCAAGCAATGATGGATATGGGCGCAACGCTGTGCACCCGATCTGCCCCTAGCTGTTATGTATGCCCGCTGAACAAGGATTGCAAGGCCTTTCAGCAGGGTAATCCAAAGGACTATCCGGGTAAAAAACTACGTAAAATATTACCTATCCGAACGCAGTTTTTACTGATGATTCACAATTCACAGGGTGAGGTGCTACTGCAACAAAATCCGCCACTGGGACTATGGGGTGGACTCTGGGTGTTCCCTCAAGTTGATACAGAAATTGGTATTGCAGAAACATGCAGCAAACTAGGTCTGCAAATCGTCAGCCAGACTATCAATCCGACTAAGCGCCATACGTTCAGCCATTTTCATCTTGACTACCAGATCAGTGGTACTTAAAGCCCACATAAACAGCAGCATGGTGGCCGAGAACGGCAATCACATCTGGTATAACACTGCGAAACCGCTATCATTGGGCATGCCCGCTCCCATCAAGGCACTGCTTGATCAGTACTATCCTAATCAATAACATCGAGGTTAACCATGGCGCGTATTATTTTTTGCCGCAAACTGAAGACAGAATTACCCGGCCTCGACATGGCGCCATTCCCAGGTCCTAAAGGGGAAGAGATTTTCAACAACATCTCCAAACAGGCCTGGACTAGAATGGATGACTCACCAGACCACATTGATCAATGAAATGCGTCTAAACATGATGGATCTGACAGCTCGGACCTATCTCTCCGAGCAACGAGAAAAGTTCTTTAATGGCGATCAGGTCGATCAAGCTGAAGGATACGTGCCACCTGAGCAATAAGCCTTGACGAAGTGTAATTCAGACGCTTTAATACGCGCCTCTCGCGGTTTGATAGATAATTGATTGCGAAGCCCGGTTAGCTCAGTTGGTAGAGCAGTGGATTGAAAATCCTCGTGTCCCTGGTTCGATTCCGGGACCGGGCACCATAAGACAAAAGAACCCTCAGTGAAAACTGGGGGTTTTTTATTTCTAATGCACCTTATCGAGCCGATAGATGGATTAAGTGCATGCATCAATGGCTTGGGGGCGATTATCTAGGAGACTAAATCAGTTTCGACGGGCTCAGGTGGATTAGTACCGCCCAACATGACACTTATCCAGCGAGTTTCGGACTGACTCTCCAGAGCTATCTTGATCATGATAGTTAGCGGAATAGACAGCAGCATACCCACAGGTCCCAAAACCCAGCCCCAAAGCACCAAAGAAACAAAGACCACCAGTGGCGACAAATCCAATCCTTTCCCCATCAGGCGAGGCTCAATAACGTTACCCATTACAAGATTGACTACTATGAATCCTCCCAGACTAAGGCCCGCGTATAGGGCTCCCAACTGCACCAAGGCCAGCAAAACTGCGGGTACTGCCGCAATAAATGAGCCGACAGTGGGCACGAAATTGAGCAAAAAGGCTAGCAGGCCCCACAAAACGGCATAATCAACCCCCAGAATAGTCAACCAGATAAATATAATCACGCCAGTACCTGCACTAATGGCTGCTTTTATCGCCAAATAGCTGTGCACACTACCTGAGAATTTACTCAACCATTCCGCCGATACGCCTTTACCACGGGCTAAACGCAGTTTTTCGCCAAAGCCTATATTCTCAGTCAGAATAAAAATCACCGTTAGTAGAATCATCACCGCATTGGTCATCACATTGCCAAAGGATGCCAGCGTGCTCCCAACCAGCTTCATGACCGCCCCAGGATCAAAACTGTTCTGCCATTGCTGTGCGTCGATTTCAAAGCCGCGCAAACTCAACCACTGCTGGGCTCTTTCGCTCATCGCTGAAAGTTTTTGCGAATAAGCAGGTACTTCCTGACGGAAGTCCGTCAGCGACGAACCAATCACAGCACCGAGAATCAGCCCGACCCCTAAGAGCAATAGCACCACCATTAGAATCGCCAATACGCTTGGAACACGGAAGCTTTTCAACCAGGCCAACAAAGGAGATACTATCATGGCGATAAAAACCGCTAATAAAAATGGAACCAGCAGAGGCCCGGCCATTTTTAAGCCCGAAACCACGATTACAAAGGCTGCGAAAACCACCAGAAATCTGGCGATAGGCGTTGTCGTTTCTATCATGATTATCTCCGTTTAATACTGCGCATCATGCAGGGCAGTTAGCTGATTGAGTATTGCCTCTAGGGACCGGCGTCCATTGGCAGAGAATATTACTCTGCCGTGCCGTTCCATCATTTCATCGACTTCCAACATAGCACATTGAATCCGAATTTTATCCAGTTCAGGATTATGTCCAATGACCATACCTGTAAAAATATCCCAATCGGCAATCGTGGCATCACCGGCCAATACCGCTTCAATCAGACGTTCGATATTAATCACCTCGACGCGATAGACCGGCACACCAATATACTGAAATCCCAACAGCGTAATCACAATTAAAATGAATGAAAGCGCAACGGTAATTAAGAATTCCATGACGAACTCGGCGCTGATACGCTCATGTAAAAAATAACAGTTGAATCGCCATGACGATCGCCACCCAGGTAATGATTGGCTGCACAAAATTTGCTCCACGGATCATAACAAGATTCGAGCCCAGCCGAGCCCCTAGAATCTGCGCAATCGACATGCCAATAGCTAATTGCCAAATAACGTAACCGCTAAAGACAAATATAAGCGCCGAGCTGCCATTGACTGCCAGGATCATTAGTTTAGTTTCGGCGGTCGCCTTAACGAGATTATGACCCAGCAACCAGACAAACAAAAATGGCATAATCGTGCCCATGCCCGGACCGAAAAACCCGCCATACAAACCCATTCCTAATGCAGCTGTACAGGCAAACCATTGCCGGCTTATCTTTTCGTGAGAATCTGCGCTACTGACCTTGGGTGATACTAAAAAATACAGAGCGATCCCTAAGAGGAGAAAGGGTATAAGTCGGCTTAACGTTGTACCGTTGAGACTCTGTACCAGGCAAGTACCTGCGACAGACCCGAGTATCGCCATCACCAGAGACCGATAAAGCGGCTTGATATCCAGATGCCCTTGGCGAAAAAAGTTCCACGCAGAGGACAACGTGCCCAACGAACTCTGCACCTTATTGGTTGCCAATGCATTGAGCGGCGGCAATCCAAACCAGAGTAGTGCGGGCAGTGTTAGCAGACCTCCAGAACCCGCGATAGAGGAAACAAGTCCGGCAAAAAAAGCCAATACGAACAAAAAAATATAAGCAAATACGGTTATTTCCATCTAAGCTAGCACTCACTAACCCAGTTAAAACTGGTCGGGGTATCTACCCTCAAACTGATTATAATATTGAATAATAGCAGCAATATCCGCTTCATTATCACCAGTAGGCTCAAACACGTCGCCAAGCACGATACGCTTATTCGGAAAATCTAGCGCACCCATTTGGATAGTGCAGTTATTGTTTTTAGCGATACGCAAAAAGCCCGACTTCCATTTCTTCGATTTACCTCGGGTCCCCTCTGGCGCTACGACAATGATCAGACCATTATCTTTTTTGACGGCCTCATTAACATAGCTCATCACCGCCTCTGGCTTATCACGGTTCACCGGAATGCCGCCCAACCAACGCATAAACCAGCCAAAACCGGGCACAAAAATCGTATGTTTGCCCAACCACGCGATCCTGGCATTGATACCCAGAACCATACTGATACCAAAGACAAAATCCCAGTTAGAGGTGTGCGGCGCAGCAACTACTAAGAGCCGCTCCGTATTAGCGAGAGAGCCCTCCAGATTCCACCCAATAGATCGATAAAATGTCCGTCCAATCCAGCGAGTTAAGGCGCTGCGATTGGCGCGCAAATGGGCTGGGCACTGCTCTTGAGATACTGGGATTACCTGTCTACTCATGCCTAATCTCTTTTATTCCTATTATTGTTTTAATTCGGCTTAAAAAAGTCTACTTAATGCTCTCGTGTGGCCCGAAAGGCAATCTCAGGATGACGCTCTTCGGCCAGAGATAAATTGACTCGCGTAGGTGCCAAGTAGGTCAAATGGCCGCCGCCATCCAATGCCAAACTATCTTTAGCTTTACTTCGAAACGCATCCAACGTCTTAACATCAGAGCATTCAGTCCAACGCGCTGAATGCACGTTGACGGATTCATAGATGGCTTCGACACCGTACTCTTCACGCAGTCGATAGGCCACCACTTCAAACTGCAGCTGGCCAACGGCTCCTACAATCACGTCATTATTGCGGAAGGGGAAAAAAACCTGGGTGCTGCCCTCTTCTGATAACTGGCGAATCCCATTTTGTAGCTGCTTTGCGCGCAGGGGGTCTTTAAGGCGAATACGCTTAAAAAGCTCGGGCGCGAAGTGCGGAATACCGCTAAACTTAAGAGCTTCTCCTTCAGTAAAGGCATCACCAATCTGAATGGACCCATGATTGTGTAAGCCAATAATATCCCCTGCCACGGCTTCTTCCACTGAGATTCTCTCTCCAGCCTTAAAGCTAAAGGCATCAGAGACTCGCATATCTTTGCCGGTACGCACATGCTTCATCTTCATACCTTTGATATATTTACCCGAACAAATACGTAAAAAGGCAATACGGTCACGGTGTTTAGGGTCCATGTTGGCCTGAATCTTAAACACAAAACCACTAAATTTAGTTTCGCTAGGCACCACAGTACGGTGCTCTGTTGCGCGCGCCTGTGGCGGAGGAGCCCAACGCACAAAATCATTGAGCATCTCGCGAATACCAAAGTTGCCCATAGCCGAACCAAAGAAAACCGGCGCCAATTTTCCACCTAAGAACTCAGCCATATCAAACTGATTGGTTGCACCACGAACCAACTCAAGCTCTTCTAACACATCGTCGGCATAGGCACCCAAAGCTTGTCGCGCAGCGGGACTAGATAGACCAGCAATCTGGACATCATCACTCAGCCTGTGGCCTTTACCCTGTGTATAGACATGAATCATGTCTGTTTGAAAGTTGTAGACCCCGCGAAATTCTCGACCCATGCCGATGGGCCAGTTGATTGGAGCCGCCTTAATCTTGAGCACACTTTCAATTTCGTCGAGTAGCTCAATCGGCGGCCGAATTTCGCGATCCATTTTATTGATAAGGGCAAAAATAGGCGTATCTCGCAGGCGGCAGACATCCATTAATTTAATAGTGCGCGCCTCAACTCCTTTGGCACCATCAATGACCATTAATGAAGAGTCTACGGCTGTCAGTGTGCGATAGGTATCTTCTGAAAAATCCTCGTGTCCCGGAGTATCTAGCAGATTGACCATACAGCCGTTATAGGGAAATTGCATGACGGACGATGTCACCGAAATACCACGCTCTTTCTCCATCGCCATCCAATCAGACGTGGCATGACGATCACTTTTGCGCCCCTTGACTGTACCTGCCACCTGAATCAGGTTGCCGAGCAGCAACAACTTTTCAGTAATAGTGGTTTTACCTGCGTCTGGGTGAGAGATAATCGCAAAGGTGCGCCTATCTGAGGCTGATTGACTCATGTGTTCTTCTGACTGCCGTTTAAAATGGCAGTATAACTTAGATCTGCACAACTGGCGGCGGGTTTTCCCGCTCAACATAGGTTTATTATGACAAGACTCGCAGCACTGACGCAAAAATCGCCAGCAACCAAATGACCAATAGTTCGGCTATGCCGCTATCGGCAGCAATCACTAACATTGGCTATCATCGCCGAGTAATTTGACGGGCCGCATTATGCCGCAGTTGATTTCGCGCCGCCGTTCGCGAGCAAAACTAAATTTGCCTGACTCGCTTATCAACCGGCAATTAATCCAACGTTTTCTAAAGCACGTAAACAAGCTCCATAGTGAGAATTAAATTTGTCGATTCGATCCACTTGCCGTATCGTTTCGCCCTTGTGCGCGCAACCCAGTTTAGGAGCTCCCAAATGAAGTACCAAGGCCAAACAGACTATGATCATGACGGTCCTTCGCCACGACGTGGTGTACTGTTGTGTAATCTAGGTACCCCAGATGCACCGAAAACCGCTGATTTGCGTCGCTACCTGAAGGAGTTCTTGAGTGATCCTCGTGTTGTAGAGGTACCACGCCTACTGTGGTGGATGATTCTCAATCTGATTATTTTACGAATCCGCCCGCGCCGCTCAGCCAAGCTTTATGAGAGTGTTTGGGCTGAAGGTGGGTCGCCGTTAATGGTCAACAGTGTCGCGCAAGTCGCTGGCGTTAAGAAAATCTTGGATAAAAAGTTTAAGACCGACGTGCCGGTGGTGCTAGGAATGCGCTACGGCAATCCCTCTATGGCCTCGGCGATTGCTGAATTGACAGCACAGAATGTGCGCAACATTACGGTGTTGCCACTGTACCCACAGTATTCTGGCGCGACCACGGGCTCTACCTTCGATGCGGTAGCTCAGGCTTTTACCAAAACTCGCTGGGTTCCTGAGTTACATTTTGTCGGTGGTTATCAGCAGTCTAAGCTATATATCGATGCGTTGTGCGGCACTATTCGCAAGCATATTGCTAAGCACGGACAGCCAGATAAACTCGTGTTTTCTTACCATGGTACACCGCAAACTTACTTGAAAAAAGGCGATCCATACCATTGCTTCTGTCATCAGACCACCCGTTTAGTGCGCGAGCGTATGGATCTAGCTGAGGCCCAGGTGATGACCACTTTTCAATCGCGTTTTGGCCGTGAACCTTGGCTGCAGCCCTATACCGACAAGACGCTAGAGGCCATGCCTGCGCAGGGCATTAAGCACGTGGCAGTCATCTGCCCAGGCTTCTCGTCGGATTGCCTTGAGACTATCGAAGAGATCAATATGGAAGCTCGAGAGAGTTTCACGGCTCATGGTGGCGAGACATTTCACTATATTCCCTGCTTGAATGATGACCCGGCTCACCTGAAGGCACTGGCCAAGATCGTCAGCCAGTTTTTGTAAGCCTATCTAACCAATGCTGCAACAGTGGCGCACAGTCACCAGTTTTTTTGACTGTCGCCAATGCGTCTGCTCGTGTCTTGCCGTCATTAAATATCAGGATTGGCTTGGCTTGCTTTTGAGCCCATAGGCAAAAGCGATAGCCTGAGTAGGTCGTTAGGGAGGAACCCAACACCAATAGTCCCGCCGCCCTCTGCAGAGCTTGCTCGGTCTCCAGGGTTCGCGACTTTGGCACAGAGTCGCCGTAAAAAACAGCGTTAGGCTTAAGTATGCCTGCGCAGTCTCGACACTCAGGCACCTGCATGCTGCTGTAATCTAGATGGTCGATATCCGCGTCACCATCAGGGGCTATGGCGCCTGCCAACAAGGCATATTTAGGATTTTTTTCTTGCAGCCAAGTCTGTAAAGCCGCTCTCGAGTATTGCAGGCCACAGCTCATGCAGCAAACCGTGTCGACGCGTCCATGCAAATCTATCACTCCGCGGCTGCCAGCCCGCTGATGCAGTCCATCAACATTTTGTGTCACCAAGCTAGACACTACACCCAACTGTTGCAGACGAGCCAGAATATAGTGCGCAGGATTTGGCTCGGCATCAACCATAAAGCGCCAGCCAACCATATTGCGTAGCCAAAAGCGCTGTCGTGAACTCAGTTCGGCCATGAACTCTTGGTGCGTGACCGGCTGTTTGCGCTGCCACCGGCCCTCGCTATCTCGATAGGTGGGCACTCCGGAGTTAGCGCTAACACCAGCACCGGTTAGTACTAGCCAGTTTTTATGGGAGGTTAAGAGTGAAATAACTGCCTGCACTTTGGCATCCTTTAATCACAATTGAAGCTTTTATACGCACACCCGAGGGAAATTGACTGCATACCGCTGAAAATAAGGAATTATGCGAGTACACCCCGTATACTGGCAGCTTTACAGAGCCGATTGTAATCAATCAATCCTGATAGGTTATTAAAATTTTTCTATGGACATTAATGCTTACATGCAGGGCCTCGGTATTTCCGCACGCGCAGCTTCTCGCGTGCTCGCCCGTTCCGACAGCGCTATAAAAAATAACGCATTGCTCGCTATTGCTGAACGTTTAAATGGATCCCGCAGCGCTGTTTTATCGGCTAATACGATGGACATGAAGAATGGCCGCGCCAAAGGCTTAGATGCTGCTCTATTGGATCGTTTAGAGCTGAACCAAGAGCGCATCGACAGTATGATTGAAGGCTTGCAGCAAGTAGCTTCACTGCAGGACCCGATCGGTGAGATGTCAGACCTAGGTCATCGTCCCAGTGGCATTAAATTGGGCAAAATGCGCGTTCCTTTGGGCGTGATTGGCATAATTTACGAGTCTCGGCCCAATGTAACCATTGACGCCGCAAGTCTATGTCTAAAGTCTGGCAATGCCACTATTTTACGTGGTGGTAGTGAGGCGATTTTTTCTAATAGAGCGATTGCCACTTGTATTGCTGAGGGACTGAAAGATGCAGGCTTACCTGAAACCGCCGTACAGGTAATCAACACCACAGACCGTGCTGCCGTGGGCGAACTCATTACTATGTCAGACTATGTCGATGTCATTGTGCCTCGCGGCGGCAAGGGCTTGATTGCACGTATTAGTGCCGATGCCCGGGTGCCGGTAATTAAACACCTCGACGGCAACTGTCATGTATATATCGATGATTATGCTGACCTAAAAAAAGCGGTAGCAATTGCTGACAATGCTAAAACTCATCGCTATGGGGTTTGCAATGCGATGGAGTCCTTATTAATAGCCGAGTCTGTCGCGCAGATTATCCTGCCGCAACTGGCAAAGATCTATACTGAGAAAAACGTTGAAATGCGCGGCTGTGATAAATCTCGCGCTATAGTCGACTCAATGATTGCAGCCAGTGAACAGGACTGGAGCGAGGAGTACCTCGCGCCTATTCTATCTATTAAGATTGTGACAGGCATTGATGAGGCGATAGAGCACATTAACCGCTATAGCTCTAAGCACACTGAATCGATTGTGACAGAGGACTTCAATCGAGGTCGGCGGTTTATCGCCGAGGTTGATTCTAGCTCAGTGATGATTAATGCCTCAACCCGTTTCGCCGATGGCTTTGAATATGGTCTTGGTGCCGAGATTGGCATTTCGACAGACAAGATCCACGCGCGAGGACCGGTTGGACTCGAAGGCTTGACGAGCCAAAAATGGGTTGTGTTTGGCGATGGCCAGATTCGTGAATAGTGGGCCAATTGCCCTGTTTGGTGGCTCTTTTAACCCAGTACATTTTGGTCACCTAAGAATCGCTACCGAGCTGGCAGAGCTATTGCAAGTTGAGTCCATCCGCATGATGCCCTGCGCACTGGCTCCCGAACTAGGCGTTGCAGAAGCTTCCCAGCGCTTGGAGATGATTCAGCTAGCGATTAATGATCAAGTCATGGTGCAGGCCGATGACATTGAACTTCAGATGCGTGCACCGACTTACAGCGTAGATACGGTGCGTCTGGTTCGTGAGCAAATGGGCGTCGAGACACCGCTATTTTTATGTATCGGTATGGATGCGCTGAATGGTCTAGATAAATGGCTTGATTGGCGACGGATTCTCGATTACTGCCACATTGTTGTTTCATCACGCCCCGGTTGGAGCTGCCCAGAGACTGGCTTACTGGGCGACTGGATTAGTAGCCATCGCTGTGATGATTTAGCTTTGCTTAAAGAACGCGCTAGAGGAAAGCTATATTTTTGTGAACTAACTATGCTGGCTATTTCGTCGACCATCATTCGAAAGAAAGTACAGAAAGGCGAGACAATTCGGTTCTTGACACCGGATTCCGTGGTTCACTACATTCAACAACAACATTTATATGAGTAAATAATTACTATGACCCAATCATTACACGACATCGTTATTAACGCCCTCGAAGAGGTTAAGGCCCAAGATATTGTCAGCATTGACGTAAGAGAGTTTACCGACATGATGGATAGCATGATTGTTGCCACAGGTAGTTCCAACCGTCAGGTTAAGTCGCTAGCCAACAACGTGGCTGTAGAAGGCAAGAAGGCAGGCTTTCAGCTAATCGGCGTTGAAGGCGACGACACTTCTGAGTGGATTTTGGTAGATTTTGGCGACGTCATTGTTCATGTGATGCTGCCTGCTACGCGAAGCTTTTATGATCTCGAGCGCCTATGGGCCTTGCGGCCAGGGGATCGCCCCGCAAGTGCTGATGATGAGATTATGTTTGACGGTGATGCGTAACTAAGATGAAACTACGCATGCTCGCCGTTGGCACACGCATGCCGGACTGGGTTGAAACTGGTTGCAATGAATATGCGAAACGACTGCCGCCAGAATTACGTATTCAAGTGGTTGAAATTCCATTGGGCAGCCGTGGTAAGAGCCAATCTAATGCTAAGGCGATTGAGATCGAAGGTCAGGCGTTATTAAAAGCAATAGGCCAAAGGGATTTTGTGGTCGCGTTAGATGTGCAGGGAAAGACCATGAGTACCGAGGCATTAGCTGCTAAATTGTCTCATTGGCAGATGGATGGACGTGATATAAGTATACTCATTGGCGGGCCTGATGGGCTGGCAGCGGACTGTCTGACTCGCTCCGATATGCGCTGGTCGCTATCAGACCTCACTCTGCCGCACCCTCTGGTGCGCATCGTACTAATGGAACAACTTTATCGGGCATGGACAATCAATGCTAATCACCCTTACCATCGCAGCTAGATGATTGGATAAATCACCATGATCAATGATGCTACTTTTTCAGATCCCGCACGAGAACGCCGAATTTTTGCCGGTCGCCTGTTGCTGTCCTTTTCTGTGATTGTTGTTATCTTCATTGCGGTGACGGCGCGTTACTTCCACTTGCAGGTGACCCGACACCAGGATTTTGCCACCCAGTCTGACAATAATCGTGTTCATGTGCGCCCTGCACCGGCCTCTAGAGGTCTTATCTATGACCGCAATGGGATTTTACTCGCAGACAATCGCCCCACCTATAATCTGACGGTGGTCACCGAGCGCACCAATGACATAGACCGACTCATTGCCACTATCGGGTCTCTCATTGATATTTCAGAGGACGATATTAAAAGTTTTAAAAAACGACTTAGACGACGCATACCCTACGAAAAAACTACGCTGAAGTTCAATTTAACCGAGCAGGAAAGAGGTATATTGGCGGTCAATGGTTATCTTCTTGCTGGTGTGCAAGTCTCAGCACGGCTAACCAGATTCTATCCTGAAGGAGAGCTTTTCGCCCATGTTATTGGCTATGTCGGACGTATTAATGAGCAGGAAATTCAGCGTATTGATCGGGCTAAATACAGCGGCACCGATTCCATAGGCAAGATCGGCTTAGAGAGCTTCTATGAAGCTCAACTACTCGGCAGTGTCGGTACCGAGCAAGTAGAGACCAATGCCCGTGGTCGAGTGATGCGGATTCTCGATAATGTTGACCCTGTCCCTGGCGAGAATCTGACGATTCATATAGATAGTCGCTTGCAACGCGTTGCCTATAAGGCCTTTAAAGGCGAACGCGGCGCACTGGTGGCTATTGATGTAACTACAGGCGGTATTTTGGCGATGATAAGCGCACCAAGCTATGACCCTAATCTCTTTGTATCGGGCATTAGCCAGGTAGAGTACAGCGCCCTACTTGACTCCCCAGCCCAGCCGTTATTTGATCGCAGTATTCGCGGCCAGTATCCTCCAGGATCCACAATCAAACCACTGTTTGGATTAATAGGCCTAGCCAGTAATTCTATATCAATGGATTACGCCATTGATGATCCTGGCTATTTTATTATGGAAGGCATTGAGCGACCTTGGCGCGATCATAACTCTAAACTCGGAGGCCATGGTAAAGGCGTTGGATTGGCCCGAGCGATTATTGAGTCCTGCGATGTCTTTTTCTATAAAATGAGTATTAAAATAGGTATCGACCTACTCTCTAAATACAGCAAAAAGTTTGGCTTAGGTCAGGTTACTGGCATTGACATACACGGCGAGCAACCCGGCATCATGCCCTCGAGATCATGGAAGAAAAGCGCACGCGGGGAGTCCTGGTTTAATGGCGATACCATTAATGTCAGTATTGGTCAGGGCTTTATGTTGACTACGCCCTTGCAGTTAGGCGTGATGATGGCGCGCATAGCCTCCAAAGGCAAAATGGTCAAACCTCAGCTAGTGAAGTCAAGTAACGGCAATCCGGTCATAGGCAGTGAGAACACTGAGTCTATTGGTATTGACGCCGAACACTGGGCCTACATACATCAGGCGATGAAGGCGGTTGTTCACTCCCCACGCGGCACAGCTAGGCGTATTAACAGGGATTTAAATTACACCATAGCAGGAAAAACCGGTACAGCTCAGGTTATTAGCATCAAAGCAGAGGAAGAATACGACAGTTCAAAAATAGATAAAAGCCAGTGGGACCATGCCTTATTTGTCGCTTTTGCGCCCGTGGAGAATCCACAGATTGCCATTGGCTTGATTGTTGAAAATGGTGAACATGGGAGCTCTGCGGCTGCGCCTATTGCTCGCTTGGTAATGGATGCTTATATGAAGTCCAAAGCGGGTTCCCATCAATCAACAGAGTCAGAGGTGTTGCATTAAATGCATTCAAGTGATTTTGTAAGGCGCATTGAGAGTCCCGACGGCGAGCGGCGTACCGGCCGATCCATGCACTTGGACTTGCCGCTATTATTAATTTTGCTGGCGCTCTGTGCAGTTGGCCTGTTCGTCCTTTACAGCGCCAGTGGCCAGAACCTGTTTTACGTGAAGCGTCAGGCACTATGGATGATTGTTGGCTTTGCAATTATGATCACTGTGGCGCAATTTCCTGTGCGGTTTTGGGATCGCTGGTCTTTTCTGCTGTATACCTTAGGACTGCTATCACTGCTGGCCGTGTTGTTTTTTGGCGTCGGCGCTAAAGGGGCGCAGCGCTGGCTCGATTTGGGTTTTACCCGCGTACAACCCTCCGAGTTTATGAAGGTTGCGGTTCCCATGATGATCTCGTCATACCTCGCTAAACAATATTCGCCACCGACTTTAAGGCCGGTATTAGCGGTGCTTTTCCTGATTATTACACCGGTGATAATAGTAGTAAGGCAGCCTGATCTTGGCACCGCCCTACTCATTTTTGCCTCCGGCTTTTATGTGATTTTTTTAGCGGGCCTCCGCAAGCGCTATTTATTGGGTGCCGCTTTATTGGCATTGGCCGCAATTCCGACTCTCTGGGTTTTTGTGATGCGCGATTACCAAAAACAACGAATTCTGACATTGCTTTCACCCGAAGATGATAAACTGGGCGCGGGTTGGAATATCATTCAGTCAACCACGGCTATCGGTTCTGGCGGTTGGAATGGCAAAGGTTGGACCCTAGGTACACAGTCACAGTTGAATTTTTTACCCGAAAGTCACACTGATTTTATTATCGCAGTACTAGCTGAAGAATTTGGATTGATTGGTGTTCTCATGCTCAGTGGACTCTATGCATTACTGGTCGGTCGATGCCTATTAATTGCTATGCACTCTCAGTCGCAGTTTGGCCGACTAATTGCGGGAAGTCTGAGTTTGACCTTTATGACTTACGTCTTTGTAAATATGAGTATGGTTTCTGGAATATTGCCAGTCGTTGGTGTTCCTCTGCCTTTAATTAGCTATGGAGGCACGGCAATTGTGACTCTTTTTCTTGGATTTGGTGTTCTGATGGCTATTAGTACAGAGCCCAAAAGGATTAGGACTGACCTGTGAAAATATCTTTAAATAAACAGACGGCAACTCACCTTGCTCGTCGCTACCTGCTTTTAGCCGCGGCTGTGTTGGCTACACCATCAATTGCCGACTATTCTAAGCATCCTGAAGCCGCCGACTTTATCAAGACTATGGTTACCGATCATCGGTTCGAGCCAGAGCAGGTTACCCAATGGCTCTCTGCGGCCAAATATCAAGAATCTATTGTCAAGGCCATGAGCCGCCCAGCAGAAAAGGCCAAGCCTTGGCATGAATATAGAAAGATTTTTGTAACCGAGGTTCGCACCTCTCGTGGACTCGACTTTTGGCATGAAAATAAAACGACTCTAAATAGGGCGGCACGCGAGTTTGGCGTCGATCCAGCAATTGTTGTGAGTATTATTGGCATCGAAACAAACTATGGCCGTAATACAGGCAGTTATAAAGTTATTGATGCGCTAACCACACTTGCCTTTGATTATTACACCTATACCGAAAAGCGCCAGTCACGCAAAAGCTTTTTTACTATTCAGCTCGAAAATCTACTGCTTCTGGCTCGAGAGCAAAATAAGGATCCGCTTACGTTAAAGGGGTCCTACGCTGGCGCTATGGGTTGGGGACAATTTATGCCCAACAGTTATAGAGATTATGCGGTTGATTATGACGGCGATGGCTTTGCTGATATTTGGAATAACCCAACGGATGCCATTGGTAGTGTGGCCAACTATTTCACCAAACATGGCTGGAAAACGGATCAGCCGGTGGCCACCAGAGCTTATATCGACGTAACACCCAGTAAAGAGGGCTTGAATAATATGACACGCCCAACATCGACAATCGCTGAACTCGCAGCACTTGGTTATAACCCTGTCGAAAAATATGCGTCTGACAGCAAGGCATTCCCCCTGCGCTTTGTAGGGAAATATGGTGAAGAATACTGGCTTGGGTTGCATAACTTTTATGTGATTGGACGTTATAATCCGCGCACTAAATATGCTATGGCCGTTTACCAGCTTAGTGAACTTATTAGGAATCAATTCTGTGATTCTGATCAAGACTGCTAAGTCGCTCAGTCTCTCATTGGTAGCATTGTTGCTTTGCAGTTGTGGATACACGCCTTCGTCAAGTAGCCAAAAGCCCGACAGTGCGGGTAGAGCTGTCAATACCGATGCCATAGGCAACGCAGTACCGAAAATCGAGCCCATCACCAGGGCTGGCAATAAAAGCCCCTATAAAGTCTTTGGCAAAACCTACTTTCTGCTGCCTTCCAGTATCGGTTATACAGAGACGGGCATCGCCTCTTGGTATGGCACTAAGTTTCACGGTAGAAAAACGGCCAATGGTGAGACTTACAATATGTATGGCATGACAGCTGCGCATAAGTCATTGCCCATACCCAGTTATGTCCGCGTAACCAATATCGAGAATAGGCGCTCAATTATTGTGCGTATTAACGATCGGGGCCCTTTCCATGGGCCTCGCATCATTGATCTATCCTATGTAGGCGCAATAAAACTCGGTTTCGCTGAACAGGGTACCGCCAAAGTTCTCGTTGAAGCTATAGACCCCTCCGGCGGCGAAACTGAACCTGTAACTGCCCCAACAGCAGTACCTAAAAAAGTCATTGTTGAAGCTGTATTGGAGACCAGTGTGGATAATGTGCCGATGCTGGTGATCACGCCGGGTTCCTATCTACAGGTGGGTGCTTTTGATAATGCCGAATCGGCGCAAGGTCTGCAGAAAAAAGTTCGTTTTTTTACACAAAGGCCAATTCTTGTACAGCAGCGCGACAAGCTTTTTAAAGTTTGGGTCGGACCGATTGCTGACAACCTCGAATTATTATTAATAAAACGCATATTAAAGCAAGAGGCAAATATCTCCGGTTTTATGGTTTCACCTTAAGTTTCTCTTTACTACCTCTATCCTTAGTCGCGCATAACAGCCTTTGTGGTGTTAAACTAACGAGTAACTATATTATTCTTTTCGGTGACTTACCTATGTTAAAAAAATGGACTTTATCTGCAGTAATTACTGTGGTGTGCTTGCTTTTAATACCAGTATCTCAGGCGCAAAAATTGATCCCAGCGGCACCTGAGTTGGCCGCTAAAGCCTGGATTCTGATCGACGCGACCACCGGTCAGGTGTTGACTGAGAGCAATGCGGATCTGCAACTGCCCCCAGCAAGCTTAGCGAAAATGATGACTACTTACATCGTATCCAATGAGATTGAGGCAGAGCGTCTCGACGAGAACGCTGAGGTTTTAATCAGCGACAATGCCTGGGAGCGCGGCGGTGCCAAAACCGATGGCTCGACTATGTTTTTAATTCCGCGCAGCCTTGTCTCCGTACTTGATCTAATGCATGGTGTCATTATCCAATCGGGCAACGATGCCGCCATCGCGTTGGCGGAGCATATTAGTGGCAGCGAGTCGGCCTTTGTTGAGAGTATGAATCGCCAAGCTGCGCTGCTGGGAATGAAGGATACTCAGTACATGAATGCCACAGGATTACCCGCTGAAGGCATGGTTTCTACTGCCCGTGACCTAGCATTAATTTCCCGCTCAATTATTCTTGATCATCCCAACTATTACAGTATTTACGCAAAAAAATATTTCAAGCATAATAATATCAATCAGCCTAATCGTAATCGTTTGCTGTGGCGTGACTCTAGCGTTGATGGTTTAAAAACTGGTCATACTAAGGCGGCGGGATACTGTCTGGTGGCCTCAGCTAAGCGCAATGATATGCGTCTGATCTCTGTAGTCCTCGGCGCAGACAATGATGCCTCACGGGCCAGAGAATCGCAGAAGTTACTCTCATACGGCTTCCGTCACTTTGACACTAAAACCCTCTACTCTGCTGGCGACCTAGTCAAGTCCAGCACTAAAGTCTGGTATGGTACTGAAGAATTTTTAAACCTGACTGTTGCTGATGACGTCACCCTGACCTTCCCGCGAGGGGCACAGAAGAAGCTGGCGGCCAATATTCTTATTGATGAGCAGATTGAAGCGCCTGTGCAATTAGGGCAGGAGTTGGGTCGCCTGCAGATTAGTTTGGACGATGAGATTCTCGTTGATTTACCTCTCGTGGCGGATAGAGATATTGAGGAATCAGGTTTTATGTCACGCTTTTTTGACTGGATCGTTTTATTTTTTACTAAAATAATTTCCTGAGTGCTGAATGTTGACTGAGCAAACGACTCCAAAAATAGAGTTCCCATGCGATTACCCCATAAAGGTTTTAGGGGAAGCACATGCCGAATTACGAGCGCATGTTATGACCGTAATGGAAATTCATGCTCCGGGTTTTGACCATGCCAAGATATCTATTCGAAATAGTAGTAAGGGGCGCTGGCAGGCGATGACTGTGGTGATCATTGCTACAGGAAAACCTCAACTCGATGCTATTTTTGCCGCATTGAAGACTAGTTCGCGAGTTAAAATGGTGCTCTAACCGATGTCAGCTAAATCGTCTTTAATTGTTCGTCACCTGGGTATTCAAGAGTACATCACAACTTTTGAATGCATGAAAAAATTCAATGAACAGCGCAGCGAGAGCACAGACGACGAGATTTGGTTGCTAGAACATCAACCAGTTTTTACTCAAGGACAGGCAGGTAAAGCGGAATATATTTTAGTTCCCGGTGATATTCCTGTCGTGCAAAGCGATCGTGGCGGTCAGGTGACCTTTCATGGCCCAGGCCAAATCACGGCCTACATCTTAGTTGATCTAAAACGACTAAAGATTGGCGTTCGCGATTTGGTCACATTGATCGAACAGGCGCTGGTCGCTACCCTCGCGCACTGGCAGATTAAAGCGGCACCGCGTCGGAATGCGCCGGGAATCTACATTGAAAACGGTGATAAAATTGCCTCTCTGGGGCTGCGCATTCGCAAAGGCTGTAGTTACCATGGACTTAACTTTAATGTCTGTATGGATATGGCGCCCTGGCAGCGGATTAACCCCTGCGGTTTAGGTGTATCCATGACTCAGATAGCGGATCTCTTGCAAAACCCTCCGAGTGTTGATGACGTAGCGATGAAATTGGCGGATAATTTAAGCATCGGCCTGAGCTACAATAGCTATCAAATTTTTAAAGGATCAGTATGTCCATCGAATCGGTAGAACCTCCAAAACGTACTCGCCGTCTGCAGCAGGGGGAGAAGCTCCGCAGCGCAGATAAGGTGGAGCGGATTCCAGTAAAAGTGATTCCGACCGTAGATGTGCAGCGCAAGCCGCCCTGGATGCGAGTGCGTCTGTCGGCATCACCCAAGGTACAAGAAATCAAGGCTATATTGCGCAGTCATAAGATGGCCACAGTCTGCGAAGAGGCGGCCTGCCCAAACCTGCATGAGTGTTTTAGTGGTGGTACCGCTACATTCATGATTATGGGCGAAATCTGCACCAGACGCTGTCCGTTTTGCGATGTTGGCCATGGTAAGCCAAACCCTTTAGACGTCAATGAACCTCTTAGCCTCGCCAAGGCTATTCATGAAATGGCGCTGAAGTACGTAGTTATCACGTCTGTTGATCGCGATGATCTTCGCGATGGCGGTGCTCAGCACTTTGCTGACTGTATTCGCGAATCTAAAATTTTATCCCCAAACCTTAAGGTAGAAATTTTAGTCCCTGATTTTCGTGGGCGCATGGCACCAGCGCTGGATATTTTGACGGAAACACCACCCGATGTTTTCAATCACAACATGGAAACCATTTCGCGTCTTTATCGCGAGGCCCGACCCGGCGCCAACTATGAATGGTCGTTAAAACTACTTCAAGAATACAAGGCGCGCAATCCAACCGTAAAAACTAAGTCTGGGTTAATGGTTGGCCTGGGTGAGACTAAGGACGAACTGCTGCGCACGCTGGACGATTTGCGCGCTCATGATGTTGATATGTTGACAGTCGGGCAGTATCTGCAGCCTTCAGCTGCACACCTCCCCATAGACCGCTTTGTTCACCCTGATGAGTTTGCAGAATACTCTGCCTATGCAGAGAGTATCGGCTTTAAACAGGCTGCCTGCGGCCCATTAGTTCGATCCAGTTATCACGCAGATAAACAGGACCGCGGGGAAAATGTAACGTAAAGGAACCTGAAGAGACTGTAGCTTCCCTCAATATGAGTAAATCTGTGGTCAGCCCTGTAGAGGTCATTAGGCAGTATATTGAAACCGACTTTAAATCGTTTTAGGGGTCTTAGGGACTGGCGGCTCATCTGTCCAGACTTCACGGACCGCTTCTCCAAAATCATCATAAATGATCTTCTTCTTCGGCCGCTTACTCACCTTAATAGGTTTAGGTGGGGTCTTTTTCTTTTTGCGACTGTCCAGCGCGTTAACCACATCGTTGATGTAGGTTCGGGTCTGTCGCGGCTCTCCGCTGACAAATACCGATCTAGCCCTAGGCTTATCGGCGGGTTCGCCAGTTTCACCCTGGTTGTGCTGCTTTATTTCACCCCCGAGCTTAAGAAACTCTTCGGTTTTCTTCCGAAGTTCGTTACGCATTGAGTGTTTACTGGAACGTCCTGTCACAATTCTATTTTTCGTTGCTAATCGAGCCGGATATTCTAGCAAAATAGCAGGCGAATTCACATGCTCCCATACAAATAAGTCTATTTAATGCCGTATCTAGGTAAATAACTCTAGCTGTACCGCCCTTCCTTCATCCCTAGTGTCGAGAAATCGCACGCCTACACCAATCAGCCGCACTGGGCGGCCTCCGCGATCCCAGGCCTGAATACAGAGCTCTGCAAAAGCCTCTAAGGGTAGCCCTTTGACAACCTGACGCTCAACAGTCGTGCTGGTGAAGTCGTTAAACTTCATTTTGACAACCTGTTTGATCACCAGATAGTCGGCGTCCACTCGACGCAGACGACTGCGCAGCTCAACCAGTAAATCTGGCAGCTTGCGCAAGCAGGCAGGCAGATCGGCCAAGTCATCTGAATAAGTTCGCTCAACACTCAGGGATTTACGGCGACTGTCTGACTTTACCTCTCGGTCATCTCTGCCAAAGCTAAGATCATGCAGACGGCGGCCAAAAACACCGAAGTGCTCGATTAATTCAACCACCGATCTTTGGCGGAGATCACCGCAGGTTTCAATACCTAGACGCCGCAACCGATCACTAGTCACCTTACCCACACCAAATAGACGCTTAACATCCAAACGCACAACAAAGGCATCAACCTCCGGCGGGGTTATCACATACTGACCATCCGGCTTATTGAGATCACTGGCGACCTTGGCCAGAAATTTATTCGGAGCCACTCCTGCGGAAGCGGTCACTCCGACTTCGCAGGCAATCACCTGACGTATTTCTTGTGCAATTAAGGTGGCGCTGCCATGGCATTCAGTACAGTCGGTAACATCTAGATAGGCTTCATCTAGCGACAGAGGCTCGACTTTGTCAGTGTAGCGATAAAATATTTCACGAATCTGTTGAGCCGCCGTTCGATATTTGGACATGGTGCCTGGCACCACCACTAGGTCGGGACAGAGCCTTAGCGCCTGCCCCGTCGGCATAGCTGAACGCACGCCGTATTCCCGCGCCCTGTAATTACAGGTAGCTACGACACCGCGTCGATCAGATTTACCACCGATGGCAATCGGTAAGTCTCGCAAAGATGGATCATCACGCATCTCTACTGCAGCATAAAAGCAGTCACAGTCGCAGTGAATTATTTTTCTCAAAGACCGCCCTTTTGAAGAAATTTTTCCCGACTGTCAGCTTATCATGTCGCATCAAACGCCATCATCTTCAAATTGATGATTCGCAACACGAAAACCCAGCCGCTTGGAAAGCATCTCGGGTATGAGTAACATTGCCGGCGTCAGCAGTAACGTTAAAAGCGTGGATACAATCAGACCATTTACAATGGCACTGGCCAATGGTTGCCACCAGGAGGCAACCATCCCGCCAACGGTGTAGCTGCGATTAACCAGATCAATACTTAAGCCATTAGCCAGCGGCAGTAGGCCAACAATCGTAGTGATACTGGTCAGCATAACCGGCCGAAATCGCGACTTGGCAGCACTATAGACCGCATCAGCAGCTGACAAAAGGGGGTCATTGCGACGTACATAGTTGTAAGTATCAATCAATACAATATTATTATTCACTACGATACCCGCCAACGCCACGATACCCACACCAGTTAAAATTGTACTAAAAGTAGCCTGCGCAATTAATAGGCCCAGTAGCACTCCCGCAGTGGACATCACCACCGAGAATAAAATAAGCCCAGCCTGGTAAAAGCTGTTGAACTGCATCACCAACATAATTAGCATGACTGACATCGCGAGAGTAAAGGCTGTCGACAAAAACGCTGCTGCTTTGGCCTGTTCTTCATTAGCTCCGCGGAAGATAATATTTATCGAGGGATCAAAGTCTTGCTGTTGCAGCCAATCTGCAATCTGTTTAGTTTGATCGTCAGGTAAATAACCCTCTTCTGAATTGGCCAAAATAAATACCGTCTCAACCATATCAAAACGTTGGATCGCATCGACGCGGGGTCTGGCGACTCGCTGACTAAAGCTGCCAATCGGAACTGCGCCGTTAGGCGTGTTGACTCTCAAACGATCAATCGAGGACAGCTGACGATCCTGTTCCGGATAGCGCAGTCTTATTTCAACTTCGTCCTCTGCATCATCGGGACGGAACTCTCCAATCATCACACCACCAGTCACCATCTGCACCATATTGCCAACATCGGCAACATTGACGCCCAGCATTGCCGCACGTGCCGTATCTATGTCGATCTCCCACTGAATACCCGCCAATGGCAAAGTATCCTGTAAGTCCCTGACACCCTCAATATTATCAGCGATCCACTGCTTGATCCTGGACGTCGTTTTATACATAACCTGCCTGTTTGGCGAAGATATTTGAAGTTGAATACTCTTACCTGTGGGGGGACCAGTCTCCATTTCTTCAGCACCAACATAAATACCCGGCATTCCTGAGGTGCGCTGGCGAATTTCTTCGAATACCTCTGTGCTTCCGCGGTCACGCTCTGCACGCGGGTGGAGTTCTACCAAGAATGAACTAATTTCATCACGGCTAATGTCGGTACCATACATCACCATACCGCCACCTTTGGAGTAGCCATAGACCTGACTTACTCCAGCCACATTAGCAACAACATTTTGCACCTTAAAGGTTATATTCCGCTGCTCGTCTATCGAAAGATTACCCTGTGCGCGCACCCCCACCATGCCGTACTGACTCTCGACGGGAGTAAAAAATTCCTGGCCTACATTGAATTTACCGTAGATACCGTAGATACCTACCAAAAGCGCTAACGCGACTAAAGCCGTTGTTGCCGGGGCCTTTATCACTGGCCTTAAAACCTTTAGATATGCATTTAAAAGGGGCGCAAAAAGAGTTGTTGCGGACTCCTCGGACAGGTGATCCTCGGGTAATTTCTTTTGTTTACCGCGTCGGCGGGCCATAACAATACCGAGGGTCGGCGCAAATATAAGCGCATAGGTTAATGACCAGGCCAATACAGAAAATACGGTGATGGGTAAGTAGGACATGAACTCACCAGACACGCCGGGCCAAAAAAGCAGCGGTAAAAATGCTGCTAGAGTGGTTCCAGTCGAGGCGATCACGGGGATGGCCATACGCTTTACAGCGGTAATATAGGCCTCTCGCGTTGACAAACCAGCAGCCGCCTGAGTGTTTGCAAACTCAACCACAACAATCGCGCCATCGATCAACATACCCAATGACAAAAGTAGTCCGAACATAACCATAAAGTTAAAGCTCTGGCCCATTACATTAATTATAATGAGCGCGCCTAGCAAACAAAAAGGAATACCAAAGCCGACCAATAGACCCGATTTAACACCCAATGTTGCCACGACGAGAATCAGAACCAAACACATAGCCGTGACAATGTTTCCCTGTAGTTCACTCACCATCTGATTAGTCATCACTGAAGCATCAAACACATAGCCAATGGTCATGTCTGCACTGAACTGGTCTCTCGACCTCTCTACCGTCGCCCGAGAGGCATCAACGGTTTTGATCAAGTTGGCGTTCAGGCGCTTGCGCACTTCAATAGCGATAGCTTTCTTGCCATTGATAAAACTGTAGCCCGTCGCATCTTTAAAGGTGCGTCTCACGGAGGCGACATCACCGAGTGTAATTGAGCCCTCAGCATTATTACGGACCGGTAGCGCGCGGATATCGGCAGCGGTTTCAAGCAAGGCGGGAACTTTGATACCAAAACGGCCTTGGGCGGTATCTAGCTCACCCGCAGGAATTAAGAGATTATTAACAGAAACAGCGCGAATTAACTCATCGATGCGCAATCCATAGTGCTCCAGTCGCGCCGGGTCGACCACAACGTCGACAACCTCTTCACGATGACCCGACATATTCGCCTTAAGAACATCTGGCAGCATTTCCAATTCGCGTTGAAAAAACTTGGCGGCCGCATAGAGTTCTCGCTCAGCGACATTATCGCCGGAGAAGGTGATTACAATAGTCGGCTCAGGACTCGGACTCAGCTCATTGACTATGGGCTCTTTAGTCTCTTTAGGAAACTCGGCTTTGGCACGATTTACGGCTTCACGGACTTCAGCTACTGTCTCTTTAATATTGTTAGCAACCTCGAACTCTGCGGTCACCACAACCACACTTTCCTGGGCAGTGGACTTAATCTCCTCTAAGCCATCGAGGGTTTTTAATTCTTTCTCTATCGGCCTGACCAATAGTCTCGCGCCATCCTCGGGAGAGATGCCATCATGGCGAACCATGATCATGACCACAGGGAGGGTAACATTAGGATTTAACTCTACGGGCATGGATAGCCTAGAGCCGACACCAGCAATGAGAATAAGCAACATAATCGATAATGTTGCTCGGGAGTGATCAATAACAAGACTAAGAAATTTCATAGGGATGTCAAACTCACATTGTCACTCTTGGTTACTGACTGGAAATGAAGGCAAAACACGCTCTCCGTCAATGATATAATTCTGCCCCACGGTTACCAATACGACTTCCTTCGGTAAGCCCACCACCCAAACACCCTCTGACGTTTCACCGACGACGGCAACCTCGGTAGAGAACACCGTCTGGTCAGCGCCCAGCACTCTTACGATCGTGTAGCCTCTATCACTTAGTAGGATGCTGCTCGCGGGGATTAACTGAGCAGCACGTGCTGCAATCTGAACATTTAACTTAGCCGTCACACCGGCTCGTATCAAGTTGCCCAGGATTGCTCATCAAAGCTTCTACTCTATAGCCTCTGGTCGTCGGATTTGCTTGATGCGCAAGATAGGATATCTTCGCGCCAGTATAGGTTTGGTTAGCAATCTCAACGGCGGCTTCATCGTCGAGAGCTAGCGTATTAACGTCTAATTCTGTGGCCAGCGCCTCAATCTTCAATGGGCTCAACTCAACAACGGTGGCACAGAGTTGTCCGGGCATTATAAAGTCGCCAATTTCAACTGGGCGAAATTCTACAATTCCATCGAATGGCGCTTTTATCTTAAGATTCTCGACATTGAGTTGAGCGCGCTTTAAGTTAGTTTTGGCAGTTGCCAGCACCGCTTTTGCTTGAGATATTGCTAATTCGGACTGATAACCGACACTTTTCAGTTTTAAGGCGCCGCGATAGGCAATACTGGCGTTTTCTAATGATGCTTGAGCCTGAGCTAGTCGAAGAGGCCGATCTTCAGAATCGATCTGGCAGATACCCTGACCCTTTTCAACTCGACTTCCCTCGACAGCTAAGATTGACGAAATTTTTCCCGACACCTGAGCTAGTAAATCAACCGACCTGTTGGCCTTTGTCTTAGCCTGCAACGACACCGTAGGACGGAACATTTGCTCTCTAAAGCTAACAACCTGAACGCGGGTATAGGCAACGGCAGCCTCTCCTTCGGAGACCGTTGCTTCTGAAGATTTAAACATTCCACTGCCAAACCATAGGACAAGAGCCATCGTGAAAATTATCGCAAAACGCACATTGTTATTATTCAATTAAGTTTACCTCCTCTTGTCGACCAATCTTGCTGTTATGGGGGCATAGCTGAGTAATTCAAGACTGCCCGCTCACATCACTTTAGCGTCGGATAACCTTTCTTCATTACAGTGAACGGAAAAAATATCCGGCCATAGTTATTTTTCTCTGGATAAGGACTTATATTAAGACTTTACCTCAATCAATGTATGCGCTGCTCACATGGTACCGGTGTAGCCGCCAATATGACAGTTATATTTTCGCTTAAGCATACGTAGTGACCCATGGCCAATATGCCTTTACGCGGATATGTAGCTTTTGGCTTGGAGCACGCACCCAATCAACTTTAGTATTAAAAGTTTAATGTTGCCCATAGCATTTGCAGGCGGGCGACTAGCGATAGTGTGATCAACTGGCTATACTTCTCCTCTAACGACAACGTAACCTAATGGAACTATTGAAATGAGCTACAACGACATCCCTGCCGGCAAAGACTTGCCCAATGACATTAATGTGATTATTGAAATACCCGCCAACCATGACCCGATAAAATATGAAGTAGACAAGGATAGTGGTTCACTTTTTGTTGATCGCTTTGTTGCTACGCCGATGTTTTATCCTGCTAATTATGGCTATATTCCTCATACATTATCTGAAGATGGGGACCCATTGGATGTGCTGGTCGTTACACCTTATCCGGTAGTGCCTGGAGCGGTTATCCGGAGTCGTGTGGTTGGCGTATTAAATATGAGCGACGAGTCTGGCGTCGACGCTAAGCTGTTAGCCGTGCCTCATTCCAAGCTAACGACTATCTATAATGATGTACATGAAGCCTCTGATCTCCCAGAGCTACTGATCAAGCAGATCGTTCATTATTTCGAAAACTACAAGGCACTCGAGCCAGGTAAATGGGTAAAAGTAGATGGCTGGGAAAACGCCGAAGCTGCTCGCGCCGAGATTATGTCGTCTAGAGAACGCTATCTCACTGAGTAATCGCGTAAGTTGAGTACCGGTTTAGAGTAAATGTCATAACAAACCCCATAGAACTGGGGTTTGTTATGTAACGCTAGAGTTCAGAGCCTGCTTTGCATTTCAGCAAACACCACTTCACTGGTTAACCCTTGGTTACGCAATATATCGCGTAACATCCGTAACGCCTCCACCTGTATCTGTCTGACTCGCTCCCTTGTCAGTCCTATCTCCCGTCCCACCTGTTCAAGGGTTGCTTCCTCATGGTTGAGCAGACCAAAACGTCGAGCCACCACCTCTCGCTGCTTATCTGGCAACTTTTCCAACCAACTGTTCAATACAGACGTTAGATTTTCACCCTCCACCTTTATTTCCGGGTTACATGCCATATCATCTGAGATTGTCTCAGCCAGAGACTTGTCGTCGTCAGCTCCTATCGTATCCATTGAGGATATGCGGCCACTGAGCCTTAGCAGCTTTAGTACATCTTCCACAGGCTTACCCAGTTCATATGCAATTTCATCGGGTGTTGGGGTATGGTTAAGCGTCTGGGCCAATTTGCGAGAGACGCGCAAATAGACATTGAGCTCTTTCGATACATGGACAGGTAGCCTGATCGTGCGCGTTTGATTCATCAACCCACGTTCTATGGTTTGGCGGATCCACCATGTTGCATACGTTGAAAAACGATAACCTAGCTCTGGGTCGAATTTTTCAACCGCTCGCATGAGTCCCAGGTTACCTTCCTCAATTAAGTCGAGTAGTTCGAGACCTCGATTGACGTAACGCCGTGAGATTTTGACCACCAATCTCAGATTACTTTTAATCATCACATGCCGCGATGACTCACAACCTTTGTGAAACTTTCGCGAATGATAGACTTCTTCCTTCGCCGTTAATAAAGGCGCTAAGCCGATTTCTTTTAAGTAGAGACTTGTCGCATCGATAACCTCGCGACTGACTCCTTTGAAAGCGTGCTGACCATCAGTCGCAGACACTTTCTGATCTAATACCATTCCTTCTTCCATGACGTTTGCAACTCCTTTGCTCTATCTTCCATCTTAATAGCAGCCAATCCCGGCGCTATTCCCTAACACTAATTTCCACTTCCTCACTGCCACCAACAATCATCTAACGTTAGCCATCCTTCTTACCTTGTAACTTTTAGATACTTTACAGCCTTTAATTACTTTATATAAGATGCAGGATTAACGGGGTATCCATCCTTTCTTATTTCAAAATATAGGATCCCTTTCGACCCTAACTTAGATAGTATCTCTGTATCAGTGACCGTCTGTCCAGCTTTCACCATAATTTTTTCATTATGCCCATAGGCGCTCAAAAAAATATCACTGTGCTTAATAATAATGAGATTGCCATAACCACGCAGCCCATCTCCGGCATAAACTACCGTTCCTGGGGCCGCAGGACGCACTTTAGCCATACTATCTCCAGCAATAGTAACGCCTTTGCGCAGATCTTTGGGGCTAAACCCCTCCGTCACCTTACCCTTAATGGGCCATTTCCACTGCCAAACCTTGCTGTAAATCATCTGGATCGGTTTATTTTTCACCTTGACTGAGACTTTCTTCGACGCCACGGGAGCCTTCGCTGATGCCACAGTCCTGCGGCCATTGGGTGGCGCTTTAACCGTTTCCACACCACGAGTATTGAGCTTGAGCAGCTGACCCGGCTTGATGATAAAGGGATCCCTAAGCCCATTAGCACTCGCCAAGTGCCTAGGATTCAGGTCATAACGCCAGGCAATAGAATAAAGCGTGTCACCCGTTACCACCCGATGGGTCGTAATACGGATACTCGGCGGCTGGATTCTGCTGGTGATTGGCGCAGAGTAGCCTGAGCAGGCCGCAATGCTCAACAGCAAAAGAATAGGCAAAAGTCCTTTCAGCACGTCAAACCGCCTCTACTTTGGTCTCTGTATATTTTTCACCCAAGTACTCTAGCCCCAGCACAAGGATTAGCCCAATAGCTAGGCTAATCATACAGAGTATTGTTTGAGGATCCTGCCCCACAGTCTCTGCAAACTGCTGTGGGAACATATTGTCCGCCGCGAGCACTACAACCTTACCCGAATGACTGGTGGTGGACATGACTACCTGCTTCCATGGCCAGATAATATTTAAACTTCCTACAAGGAATCCGCACATAGTGGCTATAACGGCAGTCTGATAATGACTCAACAACCATGACAGCAGCCGACTGAATGACATCAGACCAATCAGACCACCGCAGGCAAAAACGGCCAGGATATCGATCTGCAGATTAACAATTGCAGAGATAAAAACAGGATATAGTCCCAATAAAACCAGAATAAATGATCCTGATATCCCCGGCAAAATCATCGCGCAAAGAGCAATGGATCCCGCAAAAAACATAGTTATATGATTACCCTCTAGTGTCACCGCTGGCACGATGGATATGCCATATGCGATCCCGATACCAAGCACAAACAGAGCTAAATCCGACCGGCGTCGGAACGGATGTTGACGTAAAAGGTAAATCACTGAACCCACTATAAGGCCACTAAAGAATGACCAAAGGGGCAGAGGATGCTCCAGCAGAAAATATTGCATCACGTTAGCCAGGGTGAAGAGGCTGGTGAATATGCCCGCCGCAAGGCAAAGTAGAAAATTACCATTAATGTACTGCCAAGCCGACAGCAAACCTTCGCTGCCGAGAATACTTAGAGCGCGTAAATTAAGGGCTTTAATACTGTTTATCAATTCAATATAGATGCCACTGACAAAGGCGATGGTGCCTCCGGAAACACCCGGCACTACATCGGCAGCCCCCATCACAAGGCCTTTCATAAACAGTATTAAATATTGCCCTGAGCTACGCATACCTACTCCTGTCACGACCTAAAGGGTCTCCGTTTATCCTACCTTGAGACTCCGCCAAGCAGGGGAACAAACTTAACCTTTTCGACTATTTCCTCATTAAATTCATGGGACTTGCCGATACGCCGCAATAAGCGTAAATCCTGAGTTTGGCCATTGCCCACAGGAATTACCAGTATACCGTCGGGGGCCATCTGTCGCAGTAGCTCCTCAGGTACAGCTTGCGGAGCGGCTGTAGCAATAATACCGTCATAGGGCGCATGCCCATCCCAACCAAAGCTACCATCGGATAGCTCGGCTACAACATTCTGCAGGCCGAGCTTACGAAAGCGCTCCTTAGCTTTCTTAAGTAGGGGCTCAATACGCTCTACCGTATACACCTGCTGCACCAATTGAGAGAGAATAGTGGTTTGATAGCCAGACCCTGTCCCAATTTCCAAGACCTTTTTGAGCGGTCCGGCACTGAGCAGTATTTCGGTCATACGCGCAACGATATAGGGCTGGGATAAGGTTTGGGAATAACCGATAGGTAGCGCAGTGTCTTCATAGGCTTTATGTGACAACGCCTCATCAAGAAAGAGGTGACGTGGCGTCATCCGCATAACATCAAGGACCGGCTGACTAATAATACCCTGATCAATTAGCCGCTGTATTAATCGCTCACGGGTCCGTTGAGATGTCATTCCAACACCCGCTAATTCGATCGAGTTCACCCACTCCCCCTACTGTGTTTGCCCAATAAAAGGCTAATTAAAAGAGCGACTGATTGGCCGCAAAAACTGGCTGTGCCCTAGCCTACTTTTGGCTCAACAATATATCACAGGCCTTCAAATGGCGGGCGGAATAATTCGGCTATTTCTCTCAGTAATGCCGTAGCAAAGCAGCCACGGGGCAATATGAACTGCAGCGCTAATTGATCCTCTTTAAGCCAGGTGGCGATAAGATTCTCAGGTTTTAACCACAGCTTTCTACGCTCCTGTTTAAGGCCCGCATGCTCCAGTGCATAGCGCCAGTCTTGCCAGCCAGCCAACACCGAGTCTTCCAATGCAATTGCCTCGACACCCGCATTAGAGCGACCTCTCCCCCACAATGCGCCCGTTTCGTTGCCTGTTACGGAAATGTGGCCAAGCTCAATATGCTTGGCCACGACAATATTAAAAAGCCAAGAGCGTGCCGCAGATAAGTAGATCCCTGTGCCATGCCGATTGCCTTTTAACTGATCACTTTCAATCAACTGCTGGGCTCTGTGTAGATTGCCACCATCATGGCCAAAACGCTGTTCAGCAAAGTAGTTAGGAATGCCATGCTGCTGTATCAGTATTAGCCGCTGGACGAGATCTTCTGGATCAACCTTGAAATCACGCAGAACAATCTTAAATTGATTGCCCTGATGCAGTCCGCGGCGCAATTTTTTATTGTGTCGGTGAGCGCTAATGATCTCGAAGTCATCGTGCTGTAACGCCGTCAGATCCAATTCTCGGCCAGGAAGATAGGCACTGTACCACTGCGTTGTTACCGCAAAACGGTCTTTCATGCCGCAGTATCCAACGTCATTGCGATTAATCCCAGCGAGTGTGGCCAAAAGTCCTGCAATCCAGCTAGTATTTTGATCACGCTTACGAATATGTAGTAGCACATGTTCACCCTCACCACTGGGCTTAAAGTCAATAATTTCATCAACCTGAAAGTCTTCTAGTTCGCTCCTAAAGAACGCACGACCCAACGGCGCCCCAAAAACGCGCGGCATCTGATGGAAATCAAACTGCCGGGCGGCGCTAAAACTGTTTATATCCGCCTTAGTTAGGCCATCAGCCTCCGCGCTGCTCAAACCGCAGTATTTAAAAGAACGACTGCATGACAGGCTATCCCTTCTTCACGGCCCACAAACCCGAGCTTTTCAGTAGTCGTGGCTTTGATATTAATCTGATCCATCGAACAACCCAGATCCACCGACAAATTTAGCCGCATAGACTCAATATGTGGCGCCATTTTTGGTCGTTCTGCCGCGAGCGTAATGTCGGCATTGCCTAACTGATAGCCCTCTCTCTCTCATCAGGGATACAACCATCGCTAATAGATGCCGGCTTGATATATCTTTATAGGCGCCATCAGTGTCGGGAAAATGCTCACCGATATCACCCAATGCTAGAGCGCCAAGCAACGCATCAATCAGCGCATGGATTAGTACATCACCATCTGAATGCGCGATAAATGCACGATTAAATGGGATCTCTACGCCCCCCAGAATAAGCGCATCGCCCTGCCCAAAAGCATGTACGTCGTAGCCATGTCCTATGCGCACCTGTTGCCCTCCAAAATGATCAATAGCCCGTCTCCTGATTTTTCATAATCGCTTCGGCAATAGCCAAATCTTCTCGACGCGTAATCTTAATATTATCTTGACGCCCGTCCACCACTATGGCCTGCAAACCAGCATATTCGATTGCTGTAGCCTCATCTGTGGGAATCTTATTATTATCTAGCATGCCCTCAATAGCTTTCTTCAAAAGGCCATAGCGAAACATCTGCGGGGTCTGCGCGGCACGATATTCAGCGCGATTAACTGTGCTGACAATATTCCTCTGGGGCGTGACTATTTTCAAGGTGTCGTTAATCGGGGTTGCAAGAATCCCTCCCACCGAATGATCCGCCACCTCGGTAATCAACTTGCCGATACTAGTAGGTAATATGCATGGCCTTGCCATATCGTGCACCAGCACCCAATCATCCGCTTTAGCCATGGGCGAAATTGCAAGAAGTCCATTAAGCACCGAATCGGCGCGCTGCTGCCCTCCGGTGACCAAACTGACACGAGGATGACTAGCTGCTGGCACCTTTGACCAGTATCCTGAACTGCTATCACAGGGCGATATTATTGCTTCAAGAACACGGATACTCAGTAGTCGACTCAGCGTATGCTGAGCAACAAGACTGCCATTTAATTGGTGGAATTGTTTGGGAATATCGGCAGAAAACCGTTTTCCAGTGCCAGCTGCAGGGACGATGGCCCAATACTTTGGTGATCCATTGCTCATTGCGGACTCGGCTCTACAACGCTGGCGGGCTTGGAGCTGCTGTTTAAAACAGCATCATTTTTATCGATCACCAGGTAAAAGATTTCACCCTCTTTAATCATGCCCAAATCTCTCCGCGCTTTTTCCTCGATAGACTCCAAGTTGCTCTTAAGACTTTCGACTTCTTGGGCAACTTTCTCATTGCGCCGCTTTAAAAGCTGATTTTCGACCCGCTGTTCAGCAATCTGGGTATCTAGTTCAAATTGATGAGCGAGACTACCCTCTCCGACCCACAGCCGAAACTGCAGCCCAACAAGAAAAGTTATAAGGATAATCAGCAACCAACGCATGCGCCTAGTCTATTCGCTTTTGCAGGCATTGTGCTATTTCTAGCAAATTAAAATTTCAACTCTGAGCGGCCATTATAGGGTGCGAGTGTAGTGCCAAGCTCTGCTTCAATACGCAGCAGACGGTTATACTTAGCCACTCGATCGGAGCGGCACAGTGAGCCGGTTTTAATTTGCCCCGCAGCCGTCCCTACAGCGAGATCCGCAATAGTTGTATCCTCAGTTTCACCCGAGCGATGCGAGATAACCACGGTATAGCCAGCACCTTTAGCCATAGCAATAGCGTCTAGCGTTTCCGACAATGTGCCGATCTGGTTGAATTTAATTAAAATAGAATTTGCCACACCCAATTCAATACCACGCTTCAAAATACGGGTATTGGTGACGAATAAATCATCACCCACTAACTGACAGCGGTCACCGAGTTTTTCGGTCTGGTATTTCCAGCCATCCCAATCAGACTCATCAAGGCCATCTTCAATGGAAGCGATAGGGTACTGATCGCAAAGCGAGGCCAAGAAATCACTGAAACCAACGGCGCTATAGACCTTTCCTTCGCCCGAGAGATCGTATTGCCCATTTTTATAGAATTCTGTTGCCGCGCAGTCCAGTGCCAAAGTCACGTCGTCACCCAAGGTGTAACCAGCTGCCTCAGTGGCTTGTTGAATCACAGCCAATGCTTCTGCGTTAGAAGAAAGGTCGGGAGCAAAACCACCTTCGTCACCCACTGCGGTACTCAAACCTTTCCCACTAAGTACTTTCTTGAGTGCGTGGAAAATTTCTGCTCCAACCTGTAGCGCCTCAGCAAAACTTTTAGCCGCCACTGGCTGCACCATAAATTCTTGAATATCGACGTTGTTGTCGGCATGTTCGCCGCCATTAATAATATTCATCATGGGGACAGGCATGCTGTACTGACCGGCAGTGCCATTTAGCTCAGCAATATGCGCATACAGGGGCATAGCTTTGTCTTGCGCGGCCGCTTTAGCTGCCGCCAGCGACACGGCCAAAATAGCATTGGCTCCCAATGTCGCCTTGTTGTCAGTACCATCGGCGTCGATCATGGCCTGATCCAGCGCTCGTTGATTCTCTGCGTCAGTGCCAATCAGTAGCGATCTGATGGTGGTATTAATATTATTGACTGCTGTCAGCACACCTTTACCGAGATAGCGATCCTTATCACCATCGCGCAGCTCCAGCGCTTCTCGAGAGCCGGTTGAGGCACCAGACGGCGAGCAGGCTGTGCCGACAATACCATTATCGAGGGTTACATCTGCCTGCACCGTAGGGTTTCCGCGCGAGTCTAGAATTTCAAAAGCACGAATATCTGAAATATTGCTCATGTAATTGGTTCTCCAATAGAATGAATATTACGTTTAAAAAGAATTGCAGAAACGCCGGACTCCGAATTACAGGATTTGCAGGTCAGGCTGGGATTTTATTAAATCGTCAAACGCTTTCATTTGTGCTAAAAATGGCTCCAGCTTATCCAGCGGAAGCGCGCTCGGACCGTCGCACCGCGCTTTATCTGGATGCGGATGTGCCTCTAAAAAGAGCCCTGCGATACCTACAGCAATACCTGCACGACCCAGCTCGGCCACCTGATGTCGACGCCCACCTGAGGCATCTCCACCGGGATCACGACATTGCAGTGCATGGGTAACATCAAAGATTAACGGTAAACCCCCACTGACTTCTTTCATCGTTCTAAAACCGAGCATGTCCACCACAAGATTGTCATAACCCATGCAGGAACCGCGCTCACAGAGCATGATTTTTTCATTGCCACATTCGCGAAATTTATCCACGATATTACCCATTTGGCTGGGACTTAAAAACTGCGGTTTTTTAACGTTTATAACCGCGCCAGTTGCAGCCATCGCTTTGACCAGATCTGTTTGCCGCGCTAGAAATGCCGGCAGCTGAATCACGTCGCAAACTTCGGCAACGGGGACAGCCTGATCAATTTCATGGACATCGGTAATCAAAGGAATATTAAAAGTGCTTTTAATTTCTTGGAAAATCTTTAGCCCTTCGTCAATACCTGGGCCACGAAAGGAGTGAATAGATGAGCGATTGGCCTTGTCAAACGAGGCCTTAAAGACGTAGGGGATGCCGAGTTTTTCAGTCACGCTCACATAGGCCTCGGCAATTTGCATAGCCATATCGCGAGACTCTAGCACATTCATGCCGCCAAAAAGTACCATGGGGCGTTCATTGCTTACCCCTAAATCCGCCACATTAATTGTTATCGATCCCATATTTAGTGCCCTGCCTGCGGTACTTGATAGGCCGTTGCTGCAGCAATAAATCCCTGAAACAATGGATGGCCATCTCTCGGCGTGGAATTAAATTCCGGGTGAAACTGGCTCGCAAAGAACCACGGATGATCAGGTAGTTCAACAGTTTCGACTAAGGTCTTATCGGCAGACAACCCTCCAACCACCAGACCGGCGTCTTGTAACTGCGGCAAATAATTATTATTTACCTCAAAACGGTGGCGATGACGCTCTTCAATCTGGTCGGCACCGTAGATCTCATGGGCTTTCGAGTTAGGTAGCAGATGGCAAACCTGCGAACCCAGACGCATAGTGCCGCCCAGATCCGAATTTGGCGTACGCATCTCTTTATTGCCTGTCGCACCGATCCACTCAGAGATAAGTCCCACCACAGGGTAAGCAGTCTCTGGATTGAATTCGGTACTGTTTGCGCCAGCCAAGCCACAGATATTACGCGCATACTCGATCACCGCAATCTGCATCCCCAAGCAGATTCCCAAATAGGGAATATTTTTCTCACGGGCCGTTTTGCAAGCAAAAATCTTACCCTCGGTACCTCTGGTGCCAAAGCCCCCCGGAACCAAAATAGCATCCACACCCTCAATCAGGGCATGATTGGATTCCAGTAGCTCCGAATCGATGTAGCGAATTTTTACCTTAGTTTTATTGTGGATACCTGCGTGAATCAAAGCCTCAGTCAGCGACTTATAGGCATCCAGAAGCTCCATATACTTACCCACCATGGCAATCGTGACCTGACCTTCAGAATTCAGTTGATTTTCAACAACCCCATCCCATTCGGAGAGATCAGCTTCTGGACAGTCCAAATTAAACCGATCGATAACGAAGGCATCAAGGCCCCAGTCATGCAGCATGCGCGGCACCTGATAAATCGTCGGTGCATCCATCACGGGAATAACCGCACGCAGCTCCACGTTGGTAAATAAAGAGATCTTCTTACGCTGATCTTCGTCAATCGCCACCTCTGATCGGCACAGCAACACATCGGGCTGCAAGCCCAGTGACCGCATTTCTTTGACCGAATGTTGAGTCGGTTTGGTTTTGGTCTCACCCGCCGAGGCGATATAAGGCACCAGTGTCAAGTGGATTAATAATGACTGCTTAAACCCCAACTCTCCACGCATCTGACGGACGGCTTCAAGGAAGGGTTGGGATTCGATATCACCCACAGTGCCGCCAATTTCGACCACTGCAATATCATGGTTTCCTGCGCCTGCATAAACACGACGCTTAATTTCATCGGTAACATGGGGAATAACCTGGACCGTGCCACCAAGATAGTCGCCACGGCGCTCGCGACGCAAGATCGTCTCGTATACCTGGCCGGTGGTGAAATTATTATTCTGAGTCATTTTAGAGCGCAAGAAGCGCTCGTAATGGCCTAGATCTAGATCGGTCTCGGCTCCGTCTTGGGTGACATAGACTTCGCCGTGCTGATAGGGGCTCATGGTTCCCGGGTCTACATTGAGATAGGGATCGAGCTTGAGAATGGTGACACTCAAGCCTCGGGCCTCGAGCACAGCACCCAGCGAAGCTGCTGAAATGCCCTTACCCAACGAGGAAACAACACCGCCAGTTACAAAGATAAAACGCGTCATAAAGACCCTGCAAAGATCAAATTGAAAGTAAAAAAAGTCAGTCTTAGAAAGGTCTTTTGACCATGAATCTGGCCGCGACCCACCCTGCATAAGATGGGATAACAAGATAACAGAAAGGACTGACTGATTCTACTAAGATCTGTGGAGATTGCGTAAAGAGTTCAGCTGCCAATGAAACGTTACGCCCTCATGATCCGGTTGCGCCTGATGGCCCTCGCATATCCACAAATCGCCTACAGCAACAATGGTTTCGCCTCTGTAAAGCAGTGGAATTCTGTCTCGCCACCAGGGTTCAAGGTTAAATTCCTGAAATAATTTCTTTAAACTATTGGAGCGCTGCCTACCTGCGGGCTGACAGCGTTCACCACCGTGGCGGGTACCCACCCTGAGCGATTGATTAGACTTCAAGCAAAGGCCTTGACCTAGGGCTTTTTCGGCCACTAGGCGACTGCCATCAGCCAGTAGCATTGGCTGGTCAAGCTGCCAGGTCAACTTTGAATTATCTGCATTAAACGGGGCTTCGGGGCGCAGTAAATAAAGTCGATTGCGGAAACGCGCCCACTGCATACCCTGACATTGAACCTTTGGCGATGCATCCTCGCGTGCCAGCACCAGGGTGGACATGATTTCGTCGATTATTTTGCGCCCTGGCAGCGGCAACTCATGTATCCCCGGCCATTGGCGGAGAATATTCTTCTGCCGCGCCACAGGCAATGCTGCAAACGCGACCAAACACAGTGACCAACCGCCCCGCTCCAGTACAGGATTCAACCGCTGTAGATCCTCCTCAGCCAGCGCCGCCAAGAGCTCTGCGGTTTCCTGACTGAGCCGCGCCGAGTGACCAATCCGCTGAGTATGATCCGGCCATCGCGCAGCAATCTCTGGAATCACCTGATTGCGCAAATAATTACGATCAAAGGTGTTTTCACCGTTGCTTTCGTCTTCAATCCAACTTAACTTATGCTGATCAGCATAGGTTCGCAGAGCCGACTTTTGCCATGCAAGCAACGGCCGAATTAATTGGCCCTTGGCAATCGATCGGGTTGCAGGAATGCCCGACAACCCCTTTACCCCTGAGCCGCGCAATAGCCGATATAGCACCGTTTCGACCTGATCGTCGGCGTGGTGCCCAAGCAGTAACAGCCCGCCTTTGTCTAAAAGCCGCTCAAACACACTGTATCGCGCTTCACGAGCGGCAGCCTCGATACCCTCGCTGCCAGCTGACACAGCGACGGTTTCGCAGTGCAACTTAACCCCTAGAGAGCCACAGAAAGCCTCAGCATGGCCCTGCCATTGATCGGCATTATCCGACAGGCCATGGTTAACATGGACGGCACATAGCCGCTCAGTTGGGACAGCTTCGCAAAGTAACTTTAGCAACACTGTGGAATCTAAACCGCCACTGAAACCCACTAGGATCTGTGACGCCACCTCAAGCTGGCTTTGCCAGGGGGCGAAAAGGGCCGGTGCATTTATTACCTGCGCCCTTGCCACTAAGGGTTACCCTCATCTTGACTGCAATAATCGCTAGACTCACCACTATCTTTACCCGCTTGCTCTGCGACAAATCGCTTAAACTGGTACTTAGTCAACAGCGTACAGTTTTCCGTCACTGGATCAAAAGTAATCAACACATCACCACGAGCTAACTGGCGGCGTACCTGAGCAATCTTGTTGTCCAAGCTGCTTTCCTGAACACCGTAGTCCGTGCCCTCGCGCAGAATAAATTCTTCGATAACCCCACGCAAAACCTCAGGACTTAGTCGATCAAGGGGGATTTCAATCATGCTTTAGGCTTCCTAAAACGAAGTGTCATGCGATCACTCTCGCCAATAGCCAGGTATTTTTGCCGATCCTGTTCGCCCAACCTAAGACTCGGCGGCAATGTCCATACGCCTTTGGGGTGATCTGCGTTATCCTTTGGATTGGCATTGATCTCGGCGCTGGCCTCCAGAACAAACCCCGCCCGCTCAGCCAATTCAATGACGTAGTCCTGGGTCATATAGCCACTGCTCAGCATGACCGCACGTGCAGTGCCCGGCGCCGCGCGATGCTCAACCACACCAAAGACGCCACCGGGTTTGAGAGTTTTATAAAATAACTCAAAGGCCTTGGCTTCATTGCCCGAACTCAGCCAGTTATGAACATTACGAAAGGTCACTAAGGCATCAGCACTGTTGTCTGCGGTGGTCAATAAGCTTGCTGAAGCATCAAAGGTGTGCATCTCAACATTACCATAGAGCGCTGGATTCGCAGCAATTTTTTCTTCAAAGCCCTTCCGCGACCTGAGATAATACTTAGCCTTTGAGTCGGGGTTAAAATGTGCCGCAAGCAGCGTGCCTTTGATATAGCCGGCCAAGATCTCAGTATACCAACCACCTCCAGGAGTGATTTCGATCACGTCCATCTCAGAGGTCAAACCAAAAAATTCAATGGTCTCAACTGGATGTCGAAATTGATCGCGAGACATATCTCGCTCTGCCTGACCCGTCATTGCGATCGAAGATGCACAGAGTAGTAACAATAGCCGAAATGCATTAAATGCAATATTTTTCATAACGTCTCTCTTCCTTATTTGATTTACTGCAAACTATAACAGCGTCATGGATTAGTGCCATAATAACGGCCAATAAACTCTGATCTCGAGGTTAAACCAATGATTGACCATCTGGTAGTAACCGTTCTGGCCGAAGATCGCCCGGGCATTGTAGAACGCGTTGCGCAAACCGTTTCGGCTCACAGCGGCAACTGGATGGAAAGCAGTATGAATCGGCTGGCGGGGAAATTTGCCGGAATCCTGCTCGTCGAGGTGGCAACTCAAAATAGCCCTCAGCTGCAAAAGGCCCTAGCCGCGCTAACCGAACAGGGTATTACGATCGGCATCGAAAACAGTACTCCCCGCCATGAGCAGCATAAGATTGCCCTTTGCATCGACATTATTGCCAACGACAGGCCCGGCATTGTCAATGAGATAGCGGCATTACTGTCCAGTAATAATGTTAATCTTGAATCCCTTGAAACCTACTGTGCCAGCGCGCCAATGTCGGCGGGCATAATGTTTCATGCCCAAGCTCATATGCAGTTACCCCTAGCATTGTCTCAAAGTACATTAATGCGGTTACTTGAAAGCCTATCAGACGACCTAATGGTCGAGGTTGTAGATATTTAAGATGCTAGATATTGTTTTGTACCAACCGGAGATACCTCCGAATACGGGGAATATTATCCGCCTCTGTGCCAATACCGGCTTTCGCTTACATCTAATTAAACCATTAGGATTTGATCTGGATGACAAAAAACTACGCCGAGCAGGCTTGGATTACCTTGAATTTCAAAATGTGCAGGTTTATGCCGACTGGGCGGCCTATTTAAACAAAGCCCAGCCGAAAACGGTTTATGCCCTGAGCACAAAGGGAACGGTCTGTTATTCAGCCGTCACCTATCAGGCTGGCGATGCACTCTTATTTGGTCCAGAAACTCGCGGCCTGCCAGAAAATATTCGTATGGAAGTCGGCGCCGCCAACGTACTGCGACTGCCAATGCAGCCCGAAAGCCGCAGCCTTAACCTTTCCAATACTGTCTCTATCGTGACCTATGAGGCGTGGCGTCAGCTGGGCTTTAATATGGCCAGCATACTATGAGTCTAAGAATTGGTTTGTTTTACGGCAGTTCTACCTGCTATACGGAGATGGCCGGTGAAAAAATTCGTGACCATATCAATGGTATGTTCGGGGCTAACGTAGTCACTATGCACAACATTGCCTCTGACCCCATTAGCCTTATGACCGACTACAGTTACCTTATTTTGGGCATTCCAACATGGGACTATGGTGAGTTACAGGAAGACTGGGAGAGTCATTGGAGTGAAATTGACTGCCTGGATCTCATTCATGCCAAGGCCGCAGTCTATGGTTTGGGTGACCAAATTGGCTATCCAGAATGGTTCCAGGACGCGCTTGGCTATCTCTGGGCTAAGGTCGTTAATCAGGGCGCGACCACCGTGGGTGCCTGGCCCAATCAAGGCTATACCTTTGAGCAGTCGAAGGCATTGACTGAGGATGAAAAGTTCTTCGTTGGCCTGCCTCTGGACGATGAAAATCAACTGGATCTTACTGAGGATTTTATCCACCAATGGTGTGAACAGATTGTGACGGAATTTGGCCTAGGATCAAAGTGATCGACCCCAATAAGAATATCCTTGAACAAAACAAGCTAGCCCAGCGGTGGCAGTCACTGGGTCCGCAGGGCGGCCTATTTACTATCGCCGAGACTGACTTTGGCTGCGGTATTAATGTCTTGGCAGCCTGCAATCTCTGGCTAACGACAGTTCCTGAAGTATCACCCTGGCGACTTCAGATTATTTCAGCCAGCGAGAGTCCCCACTGCAAACCCGATCTAGCCAGCAAACTGGTCGACTGGCCGCAGTATAGCGGCATATCTAAAGAGCTTTTAGCTCAGTATCCAGCCACGGTCAGTGGCATCCATCATCTCGAACTGTTCAATGGCAGAATTAATCTCTGCCTTATGTTTGGCGATACTAAAAGCCTGTTTAAGGGTATTGCGCAGAGTAGCGATCTAGGTTTGGCTAAGCACAACACACAATCGGTGGATGCATGGTTTATGCAAAGTGTTGACGAAGAACTAGGGCAGACTATTGCGTCACTGTCGGGAGCAGACACCACCCCCGTTGGGAGAGTCATAGCCGAGAATAGCCCTATAACTTCCACTCCTTGGCATCTCAATAAAATCAAGCCTATCCAACGCCAAAAAACCGTAGCGATATTAGGCGCCGGTATCGCTGGCTGTGCGGCCGCCGCAGCACTGCATAAGCGCGGATATAGAGTCACGATGGTCGACCGTCATGCCATTGCGGGCCAGGAAGCTTCGGGTAATGACCAAGCTATTATTTATCCAAAGTTGTCGGTGCGAGACGAGCCCCTGCCGCGCATTAATCTCACCGCCATGATGCTCGCGAGCCGCTACTACAGGCCTTTTTGGGACGCGGGTTACGGTAAACAGTGCGGCGTTTTGGTGGTGCCAGAAAACGCCAAAATACAGCAGGATTTTATCGATATAGCAGAGCGTTTTGCCAACCAAAATTCACTGGTACAGCTGCTTAATAACGATGGGCTCCGTAAGATCAGTGGCATCGCAATGCAGGCCGAACTCGGATTGTTTTTCCCTCAACTGGGCTGGCTGCCACCAGCGACAATTTGTCAGCAGCTATTAGAGCGAGACAATATACCCCTGATCAGTGCTGATATTGAGCAGCTTAGACAGCAGGGAGGCCAGTGGCAGCTTCTAAATGACGAAGGCCACACAGTCCTCGAAACTGAAATCCTCGTCGTCGCTAATGCCTATGGCTGTGAACAGTTTAAGCAGACTCACTTTTTACCCGTAACTCAACTTCGTGGCCAGACGAGCCAGCTGGCCGCTAGCACCTCGAGTCTAGATCTAAACACGGTTATCTGTGGCGAAGGCTACATAACACCTGCGGTCCTTGGCAGCCACAGCTCCGGCGCCAGCTATAATAAAGGGGTATTTACCAAAGAGCTAAGAGAGGCCGATCACCGAGCCAACGTAGCCCAAATGGCCTCCACTGATGCCGGACTAGGTATAACGATAGGCCCTCAGGACACCGCTAGCATGGATGGTCGCGCCAACTATCGCTGCACCACCAAAGATTATCTACCCATTGTCGGCGCCGTACCCGACCTGTCGGCTCTAATGCGCGACTATGATCCTCTGCGTCGCGATGCCCGCAAAGTCATACCATTAATGGGCAGCTACCAACCCAATCTGTATGTGCACTGCGGCATGGGGTCTAGAGGGCTCTGTTACGCGCCGCTGACCGCAGAGCTGCTCGCGTCCGAAATAGCCGGTGAGATACCGCCCTTAGAGCGAGATTTGCGCCTGGCTATGCATCCGGCGAGATTTTTAATCCGAGATCTAAAAAAGAACCGACTCTAGACCTCAAGCGCCAGACCGACCAATAGTCCATTGCGATACATCTCTCCACTGCCGGCCTCATCGCCCATAGTGCTGAGCAACTCTGCCAGTTCTAGGTAGGCCTGTGGACAGCTATTTAATCCCACAGCTGCGACTAAATAATCCCGAGACTTACCATAAAACTCTAAACGCCGGCATATTCGGCCCAGAGCCAGCAGTAAATCCGCGTCATCAGGATGACTAAGTAGCCACTTCTCAGCCAGCATCAACTGCTTCTCTGGCGCGGCTCCGAGCAACAAACCAAAGCGTTCGAGCAGTTCAGGCTGCCATTCATTATTTAAGGCCTTGATCAATAACGACTGCACAACGCCTGCCTCATTGACCTGCTCTAGAGCATCAGCATAGGCACAAACCATCTCAGGAGCCTTACGCAACCCCTTAGGGACTAGGTCCCACAGTCCTTGCAGCTGAGCCTGCTGATCTAACTCACTCATTTCTGGATCAGCGATAAATGCCGAGACCAGATTAGAATAGACTTCCATTTCTAAATCGCCGAACGCAGCCTTAGTGAGCGCACCATAGTGCTTTAGGTCACGCAGTATTTTTTCTAGCGAGGCCCAATCTTCCGTCAGATAGTAGACATCTGAAAGCAGTCGCAATATTGCCCGATCTGCAGGTTTGTCCGCATAGAGCTTTTTTATCAGTTGCAATGCCTCATCAAAACGCTCTTCAACAACCAGCAACTCAGCCAATAGCTTGTCGGCAGCAACGCCAGATTTAGGATAGCTAAGTTTGAGTCGCTCTAATAATTGCTGAGCCCTTCTAATATCGTCATTATCGGCAGCAGCTCTTGCTGCAAAAAGCAGATTGACCTCAGGCATGACAGACTTATCTGCTGCTTGCGACAGCAGCTGCGTAGCCTTTTGCCAGTCATGCTCAGCATACAGCAGCAAACCCTGCGTGGTTTTACTCGCATGTCTGGCACCACGCCTTGAGCGCCACCACTGCTGTAACCCACCGGCACCCGACAACCACCGGACTAACAGCAACAACCAGACTAGCAGGCCAGTAAAAAACAGGTAAAGAGCTATTCCTGTCCAGAGGCTCATCTCGATACTAGTACTGGAAAAACTGATTAGGATATAACCACTACCCTGCTGTAATTGCCAAATGCCTGCGGCACCCACGAGCAGCGCCAGTACAAAGATAAGCAGAAGTTTTCTCATTATTGAGCTCCAGACCTCTGAGTTTGAGATAGTTGAGCCTGCCGCAGTGCCACAAAGGTCTCTATTGCCGCCAATGACCCATTGATCTGGGGTAGCTGCTGTACAATGTCCCTCCCTTTGAGGCTCGTGAGTCGCTGCAGAATAACCTGTGCATCGTCATCCAATTGAAAATACTGGGTCACCCAGCGCTCGGCCTTATCTAAACTAACGCGGTAGACCTCGGGCTCTTCGGCCATCACAGCACTCTGCGCCTGCTCTAACATCAGGCGTAAGTTCTGCTTTATAACGCGGACCTCGCTGTTCAATAAAAGTGGTTCAATGGGTTGCTGGCGATGGGTCACCCGCACCAACTGACTGAGTTGCTGGACAACATCGGCAACTATTTCCTTAGTCGTCGACGGTTCTTCAATCGTTAACTCTATTGTTTCTGTGACTTTAGACTCCCCTCACCATATTCAGCGCCGTAAGTTGATCAATATTATCAGCCAGAGTTGTCAGCTCAAGAAACAGGCCGACGGAATCAATTTCTCCTGTCAGGCGCAGCTCGCCAATGTCTGACGCCAGAGTTCGGCGCACAGGCAACAGCATTGGGTCCTCGATCTGCCTGAGAATCGCATCGACATTTTCCATCAAAGCCAGAGGATTTTTGGTACTGCGCTCGGTCTGAAGCCGCTGATTAGCCAGGCGAATTAAATAAAGAGCCTCGGCAAGCAGCCAGTCACTGCGGGTGATTGCACCAAGTTCTGCTAATCGTTGACCCTGTGCATTAAGGCGTAACTGCATATTAGAAAGCTCGTTATACAGTTGCTCGATACGTTGAGACTGACGCTTTTCGGATTGCTGGTAAAGCTGCTCAATGGGTTGGTAGAAACGTTCAAAGCTGGCCGCAGCTTTGCTCACGCGGTCGGCAGCAACTAACTTCTGCCACTGAGTCCAGCCCAGCAAGCCTAACGCCGTCACAGCAGTGACAATAATTAATGCCACCAAAATCTTAATCCACCGAGATTTCCCCCCACCCGATTTCTTAAGTGGTGACTGACCAGGATTTTCTGCAGTTTTATTGTCGCCCTCAGCGGCGGTTACAGGTGCTTCAGGCTCTGCCTTACTGCGCTTTTCAGTCACTATCTAACCTCTGCTTCTCATTAAACTCTCAGTTTATTTTAACTAACTTGCGCAATCTTAAAAACCCTCTGAACGGCCTTATACATTGACTCCGGCAAAGCATTTTCTGCCACCACTACGGTTTGATAACCTAGATCTTGGGCCATATTCGCAACCCGCTCACTCGGCACCACCACCGGCACAGCTAAAGCCGCTGACTCTGCCATTGCCCGCAAAATCTCACCACTGTGAGTAATTAGGCAGTCCGTGTCCTGAGCCTGACGCAAGGCAAGTGCTAAATTCAAGGGCTCAATGACGCGATGATATAACTCACAGTAGGTCACCTTAGCACCGCGCTGTCGCAGTGTATCGCCCAATGTCTGACGGCCTCCACCACCACGAAAAATAACCGTAGATTTGCCCTCTAGGCTTTGTAGTTGCTCCAGCTCTAAAAGACCCTCTGTGTTCTGCTGGCTTTGCGGACAGGTCACCTCAAGGCCGCAGCGAGTAAGGATCTCCGCAGTTTGCTGACCCACTGCAAAAATTTGAGGCTCAGTTGGCAGCTTAGCCCAATACTCATCCAGCCATTGCAATCCAATTTCAGCAGCATTGGCGCTGATAAAAATACCCAGATCAAACTGATCAAATTTAAGAATAAGAGGCCTAATTGATTCAGTTTGACTGATCGGCTCAATCTGGATAATTGGGGTATAGGTCACTGCCGCGCCAGATTGTTTCAGCAATGCCAAAAAAGCATCCTTCTCCCGCAGTGGCCGAACCACGAGAACCCTTCGGTTGGCGATACCGCTAGCGATTATAGACCTCAGCCAGTATCTCGCCGGCACCCTGAGCCAATAACTGCTCGGCCAATTCAATGCCCAGTGCTTCGGCGTTTTCTCTGGGACCCTCAATTTCAGAGCGCAATATAGTTGTACCATCAATACTACCGACCAATCCTCGCAGGCCAAGAGTTTTTCCCTTATCGTCAAGCTCGGCAAAACAGGCTATTGGCACCTGACAGCCGCCCTGCAAGTGCCGATTGAGTGCACGCTCAGATAACACGCAACTGGCAGTATCCGGATCATGCAGTGGTGCCAACAGCTCGCGAACAGCTCCGTCATCAGTGCGGCATTCTATTCCCACTGCGCCCTGACCGCCGGCAGGAAGCGATAGCGTCGACGCCAGCCTAGATGCGATTCTGTCGCTCATGCCAAGTCGAAGAAGCCCTGCACTAGCCAGAATAATGGCCTGATATTCTCCAGCATCTAACTTCGCCAACCGAGTATTTACATTACCGCGGAGTTCTTTTATTTGAAGGGCGGGAAAGGCCGCTCGCACCTGACATTGCCGGCGTAAACTGGACGTGCCCACGATGGCACCGTCCGGTAATTGATCGAGGTGTGTGTAATGATTAGAGACAAAGGCATCCAGAGGGTCCTCACGATCACAGATGACCGCTAAACCGAGACCATCGGGGAATTCCATAGGCACGTCTTTCATCGAATGCACGGCAATATCAGCTCTGCCATCCAGAATGGCCAGCTCCAGCTCTTTGACAAATAGCCCTTTGCCGCCAATTTTGGCAAGAGGAGTATCTAAAAGCTTATCGCCCCTCGTCGTCATGGCAACTAATTCAACAGCAAGATCGGGGTGGTGCCTGAGCAGTTCAGCTTTAACAAACTCAGCCTGCCAAAGGGCTAAGGGACTCTTGCGTGTAGCAATTCGAAGATTTTGAGACACTTATAAAAACCTTTTATTACATTATTAGAGACATTATCGACGATTTCTCAGCAGTTGTCAGATATGTGCCATTAATTTGCCTGATTTCGGTTGCAGCCAGCTGTCCTCCGAGCGAGGAGGCCTAAGGTCAATATGGTTATAAAGAACTCCTCTGCACTTTGAGTTGTTCGTGCTGAGTAAAATTAGCGGGTAATAGGCGGAAAATAGAAATATTAAGTTTTACCTGCTAGCGGCAATGATTAGCTATAATCGCGCATTGTATTTAATAACTGGATTCCCGACTCAATGAGTGACCCTGATAAGAAAAATACCAAAAAAGCGCAAACGTCTAACGCTAATCAAGCTTGGGGCGGTCGTTTTAATGAGCCAGTGGATGAGTTTGTCGCACGGTTTACGGCCTCTGTGAATTTTGATCAGCGCCTCTATCGTCAAGATATTCTGGGGTCAATAGTCCATGCAAAAATGCTGACCAAAGCGGCCATTCTGACCCAGGCAGAGTGCAGCCAAATTATTGATGGCCTGCAAGAGATTGCCCTAGAGATCGAGAGCGGTGCCTTTGACTGGTCTATCGCTCTTGAGGACGTGCATATGAATATCGAGGCTGCTCTGACTGCCAGAATTGGTAATGTAGGCAAGAAACTACATACGGGGCGCTCTAGAAATGATCAGGTGGCCACAGATATTCGTCTCTGGCTGCGCGACCAAATCGACGAAATAAAGCCACTATTTACTAGGCTTCAGCAAGGGATAATCGAGCTGTCTATCACTGAATCTGACACTATTATGCCTGGATTCACCCATTTGCAAACGGCGCAACCGGTGACGTTTGGACATCATTTACTGGCCTGGAATGAGATGCTAGAGCGCGATTTCAGCCGTCTCTGCGACTGTCGTTCACGACTCAATCAAAGCCCCTTGGGCGCGGCGGCACTGGCAGGCACTACCTATCCTATCAATCGGGAATTTAGCGCCGCTGAAATGGGCTTTGACAAACCCACCGAAAATAGTCTCGATTCAGTCAGTGACCGAGATTTCGCTATAGAATTTTGTGCTTTTGCCAGCATCTTGATGACGCATATGTCACGCATGTCGGAGGAATTAGTACTCTGGGCTTCAGCCCAGTTTAAGTTTATTGATCTGCCCGATCGCTTTTGCACAGGCTCTTCGATTATGCCGCAGAAAAAGAATCCTGACGTACCGGAACTAGTACGCGGTAAAACTGGTCGAGTCACAGGGCACTTAATTGCCCTGCTTAACGTTGATGAAATCGCAGCCTCTGGCCTACAACAAAGATAATCAGGAAGATAAAGAGCCTCTATTTGATACGGTGGACACAGTGCGTGACTGCCTGCGCGCCTTTGGTGACATGATCCCTGCAATCGAGTCCAATAAACCGTCGATGCTTGAAGCCGCACGAAGAGGTTTTTCAACAGCAACTGATCTAGCTGACTACTTGGTTGGCAAGGGGCTTCCTTTTCGTGACTCACATGAAATCGTAGGTAAATCAGTAGCTTACGGTATTGAAAAGCAGCAGGATTTATCGGAGATGAGTTTGGCACAGTTACAGCAGTTCTCCGATCAAATAACGGATGATGTGTTCGACGTTCTGACGCTGGAAGGATCGGTTGCTGCGCGGGACCATATTGGAGGCACTGCGCCATCGCAGGTTAGGGCCGCAGCTTCAAGAGCCTTGGCACGCTTAGACACCCGTTAAAAATCGAATATCACCGCCTCTGTTGACTGGGCGACGCAGGCTTCTGCCAGCATGGTCGACAGCAGGACTCCAGTCAGCGTGTTTTGCCACTGCCCATTAACCTGTTTAAAATGGAATCCTCCAGAACGCGCGGCTAGCCAAATCTCGCCCATCGAGGGTTGCCTAGAGAGTATAATTTGTGAGCCATTGACATCACAGGTAATCGTTAGCATTCCGGCGCTGTTTTCATAATCAATATCGGCGCCGCTATCATCTATGCTCTCCTCAATGGAAAACATCAGTTCATCGACGACCTGGGTGAATTCTGCTTCGTTCATATTTTACCTTTCGAATAATCGCCGCGACTCTGCGGCAAGAAATGTCGTCATGCCAGTATAATTGTTTGAGTGTAATCTACCAGTGCCGTTATACTCTGCTTCTTTTACAGCGGGTTACTATGTTGTCTTACGGTTTACTTTCAAAAGCGCTGCTAGTGGCAGCAGTGTTAACGTGCCTTTGTGGTTGCGGTAACACTGGCGATCTATATCTCCCTGAAGATGCTCCGGTGACGCAGGGAACCGACAATCAACCAACCGAATCCTAAGCTATTATGCACAGTACTATCACCACCCAAGGCTCGAGCCTCTTCATGGAAGATGTCGCGCTTGCCGATATTGCTACTCAGTTTGGGACGCCTTGCTATGCGTACAGCAAAAAGGCTATCACCAAGAATTTTAATGCCTATCAGACCGCTCTTGCAGGTCGTGATCACCTGATTTGCTATGCGGTCAAGTCCAATTCCAATATTGCTGTGTTGCAAACGTTGGCCAATCTAGGGGCTGGCTTCGATATTGTCTCTCTCGGTGAACTGGAGAGAGTGTTGATGGCTGGTGGTGATCCTTGCAAGATTGTCTATTCTGGCGTTGCCAAAAATGCAGCAGATATGCAACGCGCATTAGAAGTGGGTATTCACTGTTTTAATGTCGAGTCGGAAGCAGAGTTGGCAGTGCTTAATGCTACTGCAACTAAATTAGGCTTACTAGCCCCTGTGTCACTGCGAGTTAATCCCGATGTGGATGCCAAGACGCATCCCTATATCTCAACGGGTTTAAAAGAAAATAAGTTCGGCATTGATATCAATCTGGCACCTGAGGTCTATCGGCGTGCTGCCTCTATGGATAATATTTCAGTAATCGGTGTTGACTTTCATATTGGCTCACAGCTGACAGAAATCCAACCATTTGTTGATGCGGTGGATCGACTCCTAGTGCTGGTTGATGAGTTGCAAGCTATGGGCATTAAGCTTCAGCATATTGATATCGGTGGCGGCCTTGGCGTGCGCTATCAAGATGAGACTGCACCGTCAGCTGCGGCCTATCTGGACGCTCTGCTGCCCCGAATGGCTGGACGTCATGAAACCGTAGTTCTGGAACCCGGTCGCTCGATTACGGCTAATGCCGGGGTTCTGCTGACGCGAGTTGAGTACCTGAAAAGCAACGGTAGCAAAAATTTTGCCATTGTCGATGCAGCCATGAACGATATGCTAAGGCCAGCGCTGTATCAGGCCTGGATGGACATTCAACCGGTCACAGCTAATCATGGATCAAAAGAGACCTTTGATGTGGTGGGCCCTGTGTGCGAAACAGGCGACTTTTTAGGGAAAGATCGAGACCTTGCCATTGTGCAGGGCGACATACTCTGTCTTTACTCTGCAGGCGCCTACGGTTTTGTCATGAGTTCAAACTATAATAGCCGTCCTCGGGCCGCCGAAGTTATGATCGATGGTAGTCGGATGCATCGGATACGCGCAAGGGAGACCCTACAAGATTTGGTCAGAGGTGAGCAGTTGCTGCCTGCAGACTAGCCGATTTCTAGACGGTCTTTGCCTGACGGGCCGACTCTTTAAGAGCTTAAAAAGGTCTCTGAGAGCATTGAATTTGTACACAATAGGAGCCTATTAAGGCGGTCTATAATACTCTGATTAAGAAAAACAGCAGCCCTGTAATGGTCTCAATATGTTAATGAAATTTACCAAAATGCACGGCTTAGGCAATGACTTCGTCGTTATTGACGCGCTGACGCAAAATGTCCGCATCTCAGGGTCTATGGTAAGACGTTTATCGGACCGCGCACACGGTATTGGCTGTGACCAAATTTTAGTGGTTGAACCGCCAACAGAAAAAGATATCGACTTTGATTATCGAATATTTAATCAGGACGGTGCTGAGGTGGAACAATGTGGCAATGGTGCTCGCTGTCTCGCTCGATTTGTAAAAGATCGCAAACTCACTGGCAAGAGTTCGATTCGGGTTAAGACTGTCAACCGAGTAATGAATCTAAAAATAAACGCTGATAATTCAGTCCGCGTGGATATGGGCGTGCCCCTGTTAGAACCTTCGGAAATCCCCTTTGAGGCGAGTCTGAAATCTCTCCTGTATGACATTGATATAGCCGGCCATAGCTACAGCATCTCCGCCGTCTCCATGGGCAACCCCCATGCCATTTTACAGGTCGATGACGTCCAGGCCGCTCCTGTTGCTGTGCTTGGTGCGCAGCTAGAATGCCATGAAAGATTCCCCAATCGCGTGAATGCTGGATTTATGCAGGTGGTTGATCGCAAGCAGCTGAATCTGCGCGTGTTTGAGCGTGGTGCCGGGGAAACACAAGCCTGCGGATCAGGTGCTTGCGCCGCTGCAGTGGCAGCTATGCGGCTGGAACTGGTAGACTCTCAGGTAACCGTCCACCTAACCAGTGGTGATCTAACAATTGAGTGGCAGGGTGAGGGTGAGTCTCTAATAATGACCGGACCAGCCGTCACCGTTTTTCACGGGCGAATACGAATATGACTGAAGTAAAGCAGGACGATCCAACGATTAAAATCGTGCGTGAGTTTTTGCGTGACAACCCAACCTTTCTCGACAACCATCAAGATATTTTAGAGTCCATGGATTTGCCCCATCACAGTGGCAACGCTGTTTCGCTAGTTGAGCGTCAAGTTAGTGTGATGCGGGACCGCAATACAGAGATACGTGCTCGTCTCGACAACATTCTGGCGACAGCTCAGGATAATGATCAGTTGTTTGAAAAAACAAAACAGCTAGTACTGAAACTTTTAGAGGCTAAAAATCTATCGACACTCGTAGAAGCAGTGCATGAGAGTTTAGGCAAAGACTATCAGATTGAGTTTTATAGCCTGACTCTATTCGGCACTCAAGAAACCCTGCCCAAAACAATGGCTCGCGTAGTCCAAGTGGAACAGGCTAACGAACAGATCGGCACTCTACTAAGTGCTAATCGTGTTGTCTGCGGAGTACTACGCGAAGAGGAGATGACATTTTTATTTGGCGACAATGGCGCTCAGGTTGGCTCTGCCGCTTCTATCCCTCTGTGTTATAACAATCTCTATGGCATACTTGCGGTGGGCAATGCTGACCCTAACTTTTACACTGGTAGCATGGGAACCTTATTTTTAAGCTATATCGGCGAGGTTTTGAGTCGCCTCATACCTCAGCACCTCAGTGATGCAGAAAAATAATCCTCTTTAAAGCCTCACATTCAGGCTGGTGGCTTGTTCTTTTTCCTTGCACCAGTACCTGCGGCCGGGGCGCCATTCGGTGCACCCGAACGACTCTTTTTCGCTCCAGATTTACGTTTCCTTGAGGCGGATTTCTTTTTACTAGAAGAGCTATCTGAATTGCCCTCAGTACCACGACGCTTTTTGTTTTTGCCAGGTTCAGGCGATGATTGCCCCCTCTTTCCGGAGGATTTCTTTTTTCTTGATTGGTTTGATTTTGGCTCCGGTTGACTGCTGGTGTGCCCCATCTCAACCAATTCAAAGTCAATTTTTCGCTCTTCCAAATTAACGCGAACAACTTTGACGGTCAACTGCTGTCCCAAGCGAAAAACTCTGCCCGTGCGCTCGCCAATCATGCGATGCTGAGACGCCTCGTGGTAGTAATAATCTTTAGGCAAGCCTGTCACATGAATGAGTCCTTCGACATACAACTCATCTAACATCACAAATAAACCAAAGCCGGTTACCGCACTGACCAACCCAGTGTACTCCTCTCCTACCCTGTCCATTAGATATTCACACTTTAACCAGTTAACAACGTCACGAGTGGCCTCATCGGCACGGCGCTCGGTTACCGACAGATGCTCGCCCGTCTCCTGCAGACGCCCTAGGTCGTAGGGGTAAATAGTCTCAATGGCTAGGTTTTTGACACCCTCGACCCGCTTTACCTGAGCGACTTTCTTAGTGCCCCTAATCAAGCTCCTTATCGCTCGGTGAACCAACAGATCGGCATAACGCCGAATAGGCGATGTAAAATGTGTGTAGGCATCAAAAGCCAGGCCAAAATGCCCCAGGTTTTCTGGCTGATACACCGCCTGACTCATAGACCGCAGCATAACGGTCTGGATAACCGAAGCATCATCGCGGCCTTTGACCGCCCGCAATACACGCTGATAATCCTCAGGCTGGGGATCCTCACCGCCCCCTAAACCAATACCCAACTCGCCTAAAAAGTCTCTGACAGAGGACAGCCTCTCCTCGCTAGGGCCTTCATGCACGCGATACAGTGCCGGAATTTTAACTTTCTCCAAAAACTCCGCTGAACAAACATTGGCGCACAGCATGCATTCCTCAATTAATCTATGAGCTTCAGTGCGTTCGACTGGAATAATCTGACTTATCTTGCGCTGACCATCAAATAAAATGCGTGTTTCCTTGGTCTCAAAATCTATCGCACCACGCTTTGCGCGTCGGCGGTGGAGTACTTTGTACATATCATGTAGGGCATCAACCTCGGGTAAAATTGAGGCAAATTGCTTGCGAATACCCACATCATCGCCATTGTCTTTCTCAGCTATAATATGAGCCACCTGAGAATAGGTCATGCGCGCATGAGAATGCATCACCGCCTCGGAAAACTGATAGCGCGTCACCTCTCCCTGCGGATTAATCTGCATCTCGCAGACCATACAAAGGCGGTCCTCGGCAGGATTGAGTGAACAGAGGCCATTGGAAAGCTTCTCAGGCAACATGGGGACCACATGGTTGGGGAAATATACCGAGTTACCCCGGTCGTAGGCCTCTCTGTCTAACGCCGACCCGACGGCAACGTAATGGGACACATCGGCAATAGCGACTGTGAGCGACCATCCCCCTCGAGATTTAGGCTGACAGTGCACCGCATCATCAAAATCGCGGGCATCTTCACCATCAATGGTAATTAAAGGTAGCTGTCGAAGGTCCATACGGAGTTCTTTGTCTTGCACCTGATCGGGTATCGCATCAGTCTCGGTAGCTACTTCGTCATTCCACTCGTAGGGAATTCCATAGTTACGAATGGCCATGTCTACTTCTAAACCAGGATCTAGATGTTCGCCGAGCACTTCAGCAGATATGACCGACAGGGAGGTTATTCCGCGAGGGCGGCTCCACGATATCAACCACCACGATCTGACCGGGCATTGCTCCCGACCTTTCCGCGGGAATTAAAATATCCTGACTAATACGAGGATTGTCCGCGCGGACAAAGCTAATGCCACTTTCGTTAAAGTAACGCCCCACCAGCTGCTGTGGTATTTCTTTCGACAACATCCACGAGACTGCCGTCTGGACGACCACGGCGATCCCAGCCGGCAATGCGAACTAAAACAACATCACCGTCAAAGACACGACGCATCTGGGCACTAGAGAGATAGATATCCTGACCGTCCCCTTGAACCGGTTTAACAAAACCATATCCTTCGGGGTGCCCAATAACACGCCCCTTGACCAGATTCAGCTTATCAAGAGTCCCATAACCACCAAGGCGATTGCGGGCCACCTGACCATCTCTCTCCATAGCCCGCAAGCGACGTCGCATAGCCTCAATCTGTTGTTCATCAACTAAATTCAACGCTAAGCAGACTTCTTCATGGGTGACTGGACCCACGCTCTCCCTCAGGAAGTCGAGAACGAATTCGCGGCTAGGAACGGGGCTATCGTAGTTAGACGCCTCTCGAGTCGCATAGGGATCAAGATTTAGGGGGGGCTTTGCCATAGGTTTTATAATCTGTGTGGTCAATAATGTTTATATTAGTGGATTACCTCCAGTCTATGTCTTATATGACGGCGAGTAAAAGAAATTCGCAAGGTAAACCTAGACAGTCCAGCCCCGTCATCAGCATTTTTTATAAGTTTGAAGGTCGGTCACTGGAGGGCACGACGTGAAATTTGTTAGGCAATAAGAAAAGGCGACCTCATTGGCCGCCTCTTTAAACACTATGCAAGTAACGTTTGGTTACTTAGCCAAGCTTTTCTTTGATACGTGCAGATCGACCTGAACGCTCGCGCAAGTAATAAAGTTTAGCGCGACGGACAGCGCCGCGGCGTTTCACTTCAATGCTATCGACCAACGGACTATAGGTTTGGAATGTACGCTCTACCCCTATACCGTTAGATATTTTACGGACAGTAAATGCTGAATTCAGCTGCCGGTTGCGCTTAGCTAAAACAACACCTTCAAACGCCTGAAGACGCTCTCGGGTACCCTCTTTCACCTTGACCTGCACGATTATGGTGTCTCCGGGACTGAAATCGGGAATTTCTTTACTCATCTGCTCTTTTTCAAGCGCAGCAATAATAGATACTTTATTTGACATTTCTTGCTCCTCAATTTTCATTGGTTGGTGGCAATGCCACCTGATTTAGAGCTCTGTACAGAGAGGATAAGTTATCCGTTCTTATCATCTGCCAGCGCAGTACTCGCTTCCTTAAGTAGAGCCTGTTGCTCTTTATTGAGCGCCAGACGATCCAGTAAATCGGGTCTTCTTTGCTGTGTTCGCATTAATGACTGTTGCAAACGCCAACGTCGTATTTTTTCATGGTTACCAGAGAGCAATATCGCCGGTACCTGCCGCCCATTTTGCTCCTCTGGCCGGGTATAGTGCGGACAATCTAGCAGGCCATTGGCAAATGAATCCTGATCAGCTGAATCCTGATGTCCAAGAGCGCCAGGTATCTGCCGAATCAACGCATCCATTAGTACCATTGATGGAAGCTCTCCGCCACTGAGAACATAGTCGCCTATAGACCATTCCTCATCGACTTCCATTTCAATCAATCTTTCGTCGATACCCTCATAGCGCCCGGCAATCAAAACAAGTGACCGCTCTGCGGCGAAACCATTAATGTCTGTCTGCTTGAGCACCTTGCCCTGAGGGGATAAGTACACTACCAATGAGTCCTGGCCTGTCCACTCTCTGGCGGCCACTAGGGCTCTGCGCAGAGGCTCGATAAGCATCACCATACCGGGGCCTCCCCCGTAGGGTCTAGCGTCCACTGTCCGGTGACGATCTTCGGTGAAATCTCGTGGGTTGAAACTAGCCACCTCAACCAACCCTTCTTTCACGGCCCGACCACTTATACCGAAATCAGTCAGCGCTGCAAACATTTCCGGAAACAGAGTAATCAATGCAATCTTCATTCATCTCACCTCTGTTACCGCGCTGTCGCCTAAAACTCTGGATCCCAAATCACATCAATCTTTTTCGCAGTCATGTCAACCTGAGTGACAAACTGCTCCACATAGGGAATTAAGCGTTCTTCACGATCGATGCTCTCCGTGTCTCCCTTTATCACCAGCACATCGTTCGCGCCTGTCTCTAAAAGGGACTTAACCACACCAAGGCGAATCTGCTGCCCCTCAAACTCGCTCACGACCGACAGGCCTACCAGCTGATGCCAGTAGAAGTCTCCCTGAATCAGATTGGGGAGCAAGCCCTTATCAATTGAAATGTCTTGATTACACCAGGAGCGGGCATCATCGCGATCATCCACTCCTTTGATGTGCACGACCAGTCCATCGCCGTGACGCTTCCATTCCTCGACAATGACTTGCTTCCGTCCAGCTTCGGTATCAATCCACCAAGGTTCATATCCAAATAAGGCTTCCACCTGATCAGTATACGAAAACACCTTCACCCAGCCACGGACACCAAAAACTGCAGTTATCCGCCCGACGACAAGTGTTTCCAAACCCTACTCCCGAGACGCAGATCTAACTAGGCTGCGACTTTAGCCGCCTCTTTGAGCAGAGCTGAAACACGTTCGCTGACCTGAGCGCCCTGGCCCTGCCAATAGGTGACGCGCTCAAGATCTACACGCAGACGCTCTTCGGCACCGCGAGCAATGGGGTTAAAAAAGCCAATTCGCTCAATGTAACGAGCATCACGCGCGTTTCGTGAGTCAGAGACTGTTATGTGGTAAAAGGGACGTTTTTTAGCGCCGCCACGAGCCAATCTAATTGTTACCATTTACTAAAATCCTGTGTTCAAGCGGCATTATCGCCAGACTTGATGCCTAATTAAGTACCTATTCATGTGCCACGCCACCAAAACGTGAGCTCCACGAAAGGCGCGGTATATTACGCCAAAAGGATTCGAAAGGAAACCTCTTTAAAGTAAATTAAATGGGTTTTGCTGAGGGTCAATTGTGGATCCAAACGACGATTTTCAGACTGCTGGCCTGCAGACTAACGCCTAGGGAACCCGCCCGGGGGTAATCCACCCCCTGAAGGCATCATCCCGCTCATGCCGCGCATCATATTTTGCATGCCCTTACCCTTCATTTTCTTCATCATCTTACCCATTTGCTTATGCTGTTTGAGCAGTCTATTCAAGTCCTGAATACTGGTTCCCGACCCAACGGTTATACGTCTTTTACGCGAGCCATTGAGTATGTCGGGGTTGGCCCGCTCCTTGGGTGTCATCGAGTCAATAATGCACTCCATGCGACCAAATTGATTGGCCACCTCAGGTTGCTGCGCCATCTGACCCATGCTGCCCATGCCAGGCAGCTTGTCCATCAACCCCGCCATGCCACCCATACTCTTCATCTGCTGCAGCTGTTCGCGCAGGTCTTCAAGATCAAATCCTTTACCTTTAAGAACCTTTTTCGCCAGCCGCTCTGCTTTCTTTTTATCGACCTTGCGCTCAACATCTTCGATGAGACTGAGCATATCACCCATGCCAAGTATCCGCGATGCGATTCGCTCGGGATGGAAAGGTTCGAGGGCATCAACTTTTTCACCAACCCCTAGAAATTTAATCGGCTTCCCAGTAATGTGTCGAACTGAAAGCGCCGCACCACCGCGAGCATCGCCATCGACCTTAGTTAGTATCACCCCCGTCAGGGGCAACGCTTCATTAAAGGCTTTAGCGGTATTTACCGCATCCTGGCCAATCATAGCGTCGATCACAAATAATGTTTCAACTGGGTTGGCCGCCAGCATGGATCTCTTTAATTTCGGCCATCATGTCATCATCAATTGCCAAACGACCGGCAGTATCGATAATCAATACATCAATGAACTGTGTTTTTGCCGCCGCAATAGCCGCCTTGACAATGGCGACTGGTTTCTCATTAACGCTGCTCGGAAAGAACTCCGCACCAACCTCACCCGCTAGCGTCTTTAATTGTTCGATGGCCGCGGGACGATAGACGTCCGCGGACACCACCATGACTTTTTTCTTCTCTCTGTCACTGAGATAGCGAGATAACTTGGCTGCGGAAGTGGTTTTACCGGCACCCTGAAGCCCAGCCATTAAGATAACAGCGGGAGGCTGCTGCGCTAGATTAAGGGATTCGTTATTATTCCCCATCACCGCTTCGAGCTCGGCTCTGCACAATCTTCAAGAACTGCTGACCCGGATTCAGGCTGCTGGCAACCTCTTTGCCAAGTGCCCGACCCTTAACCAATTCTACAAATTCTTTGACCACAGGCAGCGCGACGTCGGCCTCAAGTAAGGCCATGCGAACTTCGCGCAAGGTTTCTTCAACATTCTTCTCGGTTAGACTCGCCTTACCCGATATTTTCTTCAGGCTCAAAGATAGGCGATCACTCAAACTTTCAAACATGGCCATGCTAAAGACTTCCAACTGTTCAATTAAGTGCCTTATTATAGCAATATTTATGGTCGGCCCTTCACCCTGTCTCGCGAATATGCCACACTCATTGAAAATAGTGAGCGTTTTTATTAGATGATAGGCTTAATATCTGGCTTGGCGGCCGTTGCGATGTACCTTGGTGGTTTTATGCAACACCTCTGGCAGCTGCGCAAAGACCCCCAGATTAATCTCAGATCACTACAGTTAGTGGGCGGTATCGCGATTTTACTTCATGGTCTGGCCATGAGTAGGCTCCTGTTTGTGGATAATGGCCTGGATCTAAGCCTACTGAAAATAGTTGGTTTAATGGCACTGACCATAAATACACTAGTCTTTATTAGCGGGCTGAAGAAACCACTGCATAGCCTGTTTCTGGCATTTATGCCAATCTCGGCCCTCAGCCTTTTGGCTGCTCTGATCAGCCCCAGCACTAAGGCAGTGGCGCAGATGTCCGTCACCATGCAATGCCACGTCCTGCTATCGGTACTGGCCTATAGCCTATTGGCAATTGCCGCGCTGCAGGCTCTATTATCCGGCTATCAGAACTGGCAGCTCAAACACAAACGTCAAAATATGCTAATGCGTACCCTGCCGCCGATGCAGACGATGGAAGTCCTTTTGTTTGAAGCGATTTGGGCTGGATGGTTATTCCTGACCCTATCCCTAATTAGCGGCTTTTTGTTTCTCAATGACCTTTTAGGGCAACATCTGGCCCATAAGGTGACTTTCAGCATGGTCGCTTGGTCTGTCTATGCTATCTTACTTTGGGGGCGCCATAGTCTTGGCTGGCGCGGTCATCAGGCGATCCGTTGGTCCTGGGTGGGCTTCATTGCCATATTCCTGGGTTATATCGGCACTAAGGTGGTTTTGGAATTTATCCTCAGCTAGCCAAAAATCCTATTGCTAAAGCGCCCAAACTAATCCAACATTGTCATCCAAAAATTACAAAGGTTCCTTTCCTTGGACGGTTCCCACCCCTGGGTGTTGTGGCTAGCACTCGTTGCACTATTAGCTGTATCCGCTTTCTTTTCCGGCTCGGAAACTGGCATGATGTCATTGAACCGGTACCGGCTTCGACATCAACGTAAAAATAGTGCTGGCGCTCGAAGAGCCGCCAAGCTTCTAGCTATGCCCGACCGACTCATCAGTCTTATCCTGATCGGTAACAATGCGGTCAATATTCTGGCGGCAATTATCGCCAACATGCTCGCTATTATGTATGTAGGGGACGCAGCAGCCCCCTGGGTTGCCACTATATCGCTGACTATTGCCGTGCTGGTATTCTCTGAAGTGACGCCTAAGACGATTGCTGCGCAGAATCCTGAGTGGTTTGCCTTTAAAGCCAGTCATATCTTGAAACCGCTGCTACTAATCTGCACACCTTTGGTTTGGATGGTTAACAGCCTGACTAATGCGCTGATTTCGCTACTTGGCTTTGACCCACGAAAAGATCGTGACGACGGCCTAGATACCGAGGGGTTTCGATCGCTCATGGATGTTTCAGGTCATAAGATGTCAGACACCAATCAGGGAATGCTAAGGGCTATTCTCGATCTTGATACCGTCACTGTCGAAGATATTATGATTCCCCGCAATGAGGTTAAAGGCCTCAACCTCGAGGATAATATTGACGACATAATGAACAACATCCTGTCGTCTGAATACACCCGTCAACCACTCTACGAGGGTGACATCAATAACGTGGTGGGTATCTTCCACGCCCGTAAAGCCAGCCATCTGCTGCGCTCTGAAACCGTCACCCACCAAGCAATCAGGCGGTTTTCTGAGGAAACATACTTTATTCCCGAAACCACTACACTGACCAACCAGCTAATTAACTTCAAGAAAGTAAAGCAGCGCTTTGCTGTCGTGGTAGATGAATACGGCGAGGTCCAAGGCCTGGTCACGCTGGAGGATATTTTGGAGGAAATAGTGGGTGATTTTACCACCAACACTGCCGACGAAATTGACGAGGTCACGTCACGCGAAGATGGTAGTTACCTTATTGATGGCGCCGCCACTATCCGCGAGATCAATAAAGCCACTGGGTGGTCACTGCCAACTGATGGACCTAAAACACTTAATGGCCTTGCGCTTGAGCAGCTTCAGAGCATACCTGCGGGCAATGTCAGTTTTACGCTTGGTGACTATAGATTTGAAACTGAGCTCATCAATGAAACCAAGATCAAAAAGGCCTCCGTGCGCTGCATGCGCCCACCGGCAACCGTAAAGGATCAGGTTCAATAAAACGGATTATTTTTTTGCGCCCGCTCACCGCACAGGACTAGCACGTCAAGTCGTTGATGATTGTCTAGGTAGCTCCAGTCACGAATCTCAGTATTGGTTCTGTAACAGCCAATGCAGACATCGTCTTGGTTGAGCGAGCAGATGGAGTTACAGGGCGAGGCAACTGGCTTATCCGACATTAGCGCGCCACCTCAACTAAATCAGTTACCATCTTGCTCGTTTTTTGCACATAAACTGCCGCAGATGCGAGTAGAAGTTGTTTCGTGTGCTCATTATTTTGCCGTATAACTTTACCTGGAGAACCCACTACTAGAGAACCATCAGGAATGACCGCACCGGCTTTTACTAGAGTGTTGGCACCAATAATACAGTCGCTACCCACTTTAGCGCCATCGAGAATAACCGCATTGATCCCGACTAGGGTACGATCGCCAATTTCTAAGCAGTGGATCATCGCGTTGTGACCAACAGTGACGTCATTCCCAATCTTTAATGGCTGCCCGGGGTCACAATGCAGTACCGCACCGTCTTGAATATTACTGCGGGCGCCCACTTCAATGACGTCGCAGTCACCACGTATCACAGCGTTAAACCAGACGCTCGACTGTTCTTTTAAAATCACCTTTCCGATCACGTCCGCGCTTGCAGCAATGAATACTGATGCATGGATTTCAGGGCGATCCTCACCAAGTTGGTAAATCATTGCTGTCCTCTGGTAGTCAATTTATCTATTAGCTCGTCATTGGGATAGTTTAAAACAATCGCCGAATTTAAAGTACTATTCAACAGACCTACCACCACATTTAGGGTCAAACCCCATATTTTATAATCCTGATATTGCACAAACGGGAAACTGAGCGCCTCAAACTGATTTTTTATCTCAAAATACTGGTACTGATTTACATCGGTAAAAATGCTAAAGGTACGTCGAATATCGCCGCTATCTCTGACGGCTCAGGCCGAAGTACAAACGAATCCCTCACTAACCCGACAAAGGGCGTCACCTTAATCGAGCGGACTCTAGGCGAAGTTGATGGCAACATCGCGATAGGCTCAATACTGCCTGCAGATAAGCCAATTTCTTCGTGAGTTTCACGCAGTGCTGTTTGCAGTAGATCGCTGTCAGTAATGTCCCACATGCCTCCGGGAAAGGCCACTTCTCCTGCGTGATTATTAAGATGCTCAGCGCGCTGGGTCAAGAGGACCTGCGGGTTATCTGGCGCGCCATGCAGCAATAGCATAACCGCAGCAGTTGAACCATGATCTTGAGGGCTGGGCTGACAGTGATCGAGCGGGAATTTTTTTAGTTTCTCTATAATTGTCCGAAGCATTTGTGCATTATACCTAGCTAAAGTCCTATTCTGAGTTTTTCATGAAATTTTGTGCAAGTTGCGGAAGTCCCGTGTGTAAAGAAATACCCGAAGGCGACAATCGTGAGCGCTACGTCTGCAGTCAATGTAGCGAAGTTCACTATCAAAACCCCAAGGTGATAGCCGGTGTTATGCCGGTCTATGGTGACCAAATCTTACTCTGTAAAAGGGCAATAGAGCCGCGCCTAGGCTTCTGGACATTACCTGCCGGTTTTTTAGAAAATGGCGAGTCGTCCTTGGAAGGAGCTTTGCGTGAGTGCACAGAAGAAGCTAATGCCACTGGTGATCAATCCACAATTCTATGGCCTTTTCGATATCCCTCAGATAAATCAGGTTTATGTATTTTATCGCGGCGAACTGGCCGAGCCTATATTTGGACCAAGCTCGGAGTCCTCGGAAGTCGCTCTCTTTAGTGAAGACGACATTCCTTGGGATGAGCTGGCCTTTCCGGTCATCGAGCTCGCTCTGAACTACTTATTAGAGGACCGAAAAACAGGCCAGTTTACCGTCAAGCATGATGAGATTAGACGGCCATGGAAAAGTCGGCGAACCGTATAAAGCTTCCTAGTGTAAGACTTGCCCTAGCACTTACTTTAGTGTCCCTGCCAGATAAAAAACCCCGCACCTTAGGTGCGGGGTTTGAACGATGCCTATTACAACTGACCCATTAGAGCGCGTCAGCGTGCTCCGCCAAGTATTCTGCAACACCTGCCGTGGTGTCTTTCATGCCTGCGTCACCGCGATTCCAACCGGCAGGGCATACTTCACCGTGCTCAGTGTGAAAACTCAGCGCGTCGACCATACGCAGCATCTCATCGACATTGCGGCCAAGAGGCAGATCATTAACAACCTGATGACGAACCATACCTTCCTTCATCGACAAGGAAAGACGCTCGAAAAGCAACGCCAGCCTCAGGATGTTCAATATCGTAGGCCTTGCAGATTTCATGCTTAACATCAGCAACCAACGTATATTTTACCGCGCCAATGCCAATGACCTCAGCAAGGTTACGCCAGGCATTGTGTGAGAACTGTGAGTCAATTGAAACACCAATGACCTCAACACCGCGGCTTTGAAATTCTGCATAACGGTGATCAAATGCGATCAATTCGGATGGGCAGACAAAGGTGAAATCTAAAGGGTAAAAGAAAATGACTGCTTTCTTGCCTTTAATACTCTCTGCCAAGTTAAAATTTTCAATAATTTCGCCGCTTCCAGTCACTGCTGCTGCGGTAAAGTCAGGTGCTGACCTGCCAACTAATACACCCATTAAAGTGCTCCTGTGATTTGTTTGTAAAGGAATGAGATTGCGCGTAGATAGTCCCACGACCCCCCACTAACAGCCAATAAAAATATTTTATCGTTCTAATAGGACGGGACTGAGATTAGTAATTCAGATGGCCCGGTTACGGGTAGTACGATCAGAAGTTAGGCGTCGCTAACCGTTTCCTCTTCGGCTTGATCACCGAGAGCTTCATCAATCATCGGCTTTAACTCACCTTTATCGTGCATGTCGGTAATGATATCGCAACCGCCAACGAGCTCACCGCCAACCCAAAGCTGCGGGAAGGTAGGCCAGTTGCCATAGGCTGGCAAATTGGCGCGAATTTCCGGGTTAGTCAGAATATCCACATAGGCAAAGCGCTGACCACAGCCCATGAGCGCCTGCACAGTGCGCGAAGAAAAGCCACATTGCGGCTGATTAGGTGAGCCTTTCATATATAACAGTACTGAATTGTTTTCCACCTGATCGCGGATAGTTTCCATAATGTCCATTGTTACCGGCCTCTAAAATCGAATTACTTAATAAAGAGTAATGTTACCTGTTTAAGTGCCAGTCTGACATAGCTACAGATTATTTATTTCTTCAGGCCACTTAGATTAGTCTGCAGGCGCTTACTCTCGGTAATGTAAATGAGAGCGATTTGCATTTGCATTTAGTTGCGGTTATAGTTGCACTCCAACTTAACATGCATTTTTAACTTTACCTTTTGAGAGTTCGCAATGAACAAAAAGCTACTAGCCCTAGTAATTGGCCTGAACCTAAGCGCAGCAGCGCAAGCAGAAACACCCAGCCTTGAAAAAATGTGGCAATTAATTCAGGATCAGCAGCAAGAAATTGCAGAGCTCAAAGGTCAGTTGCAAGAAACTGACATCAAAACGGAAGCGACTATTTCTGCAGTAGAGCGATTTTCAGCGACCCCCACTGCCTCTAAAAAGACAACTTTCGGCGGTTATGGCGAGGTTCATTACAATAACTTAGAGAAAGACGACTCATCTTCGACCAAAGATGCTATCGATTTTCACCGCTTCGTTATGTTTACCGGCCACCAATTCACTGACAGCATTCGCTTCTTCTCTGAACTAGAAGTCGAGCACAGTCTTTCTGGAAACGGCCATCCTGGAGAGGTTGAGCTCGAGCAGGCCTATATAGAATGGGATGCGACTGAAAATCTTACCGCCAAAGCAGGTCTATTTTTAATGCCCATCGGGGTAATCAATGAGACTCATGAGCCCAACACGTTTTACGGCACTGAGCGCAACAATGTTGAGAAAAATATTATTCCTGCAACATGGTGGGAAGCTGGCGCCGCTATAAATGGTGAGATCACCGAAGGTCTTAGCTACGACCTAGCCGCTCACTCGGGCCTGTATATTCCTGAAGGGAAACACAAGCCTAGAGATGGCCGTCAGAAAGTTGCTCAAGCCAAAGCGGACGATATGGCCTTTACTGGACGCATTAAATATACTGCGATTCCAGGACTTGAAATTGCTGCCTCATTTCAGCATCAATCAGACGTGCGGCAGGGTGAAGGGGTAGCCATCGATGGGACACTTTTCGAAGCACACGTAGCTTGGATACGAGATAATTTCCAACTGCGAGCACTTTATGCTCAATGGGATTTTGACGACGCCATTAACACTACTAAAATGGGCGCCGATGAACAGACAGGAATGTATATAGAGCCATCATTCAAGCTAAATGAAAAACTGGGATTGTTTGCGCGCTACAGTGCGTGGGATAATACCGCAGCAAGCAATACTGATTCTGAGATCACTCAACTTGATGTGGGTATCAACTACTGGCTGCACCCCAATGTTGTGTTTAAGTTTGATTATCAAAATCAGGACGCTCCGGGAGAAAAAGGCTACGATGGGGTCAACTTGGGCTTAGGCTATTCTTTCTAATCAAATCGGTTTAAATGAATAAAAAAACTCTAAAATCCCTGATACTAATGGGGTCTGTACTACTAACCTCTTTGACCTCACCACTGGTGATAGCCAAAGGTTTTTTTCAGTCTGGACCAGATTTTATTGCCGAGGTATTTCAGCAGCAGCCTAACGCAAAAGTACTCTGGTTAACGGACGATATCCGTGAGAACGCTAAGGTGATACTTGGTCGACCGGTCAAGGGATTGAGGGTCCGCTACCATCAATTTGATCTAACAACCGCGTGGATACTTGAAGAGATTGGCAAGGAGATGCCTATCACTATCGGAGTCGTTGTCACTGATAATGAAATCGCTAGGGTTAAAATTCTCGCTTACAGGGAAAGTCGTGGTGGTGAAGTGCGCTACTCCGCTTACACCAAACAGTACCTGGGTGCGGCTTTGACTGATAACAATAGATTAGACCAATCCATAGATGGTATTACCGGGGCCACATTATCAGTGTGGGCGGTTAATAAGGTCGCCGCGTTGGCTTTGTATTATCATGCACAGGTGACCCAAAGTAGAGATTCCACTTGAATATTAAAAAGTCGATTATTTTAAATTTACGCTGGCATCGCCGCATTGGCCTGTCACTTTTTTTTATGGTGATATTTTTGGCGCTCAGCGGCTTTGCGTTAAACCACTCCGTCGGTTTAAAGCTCAGTAATAGCAAACTTTCAAGTGACTGGCTGCTATCTTGGTATGGCTTAGAGCCCGCCGCCAACCATGGCTTTGAATTAAATGCGGGGAACTGGCTCTATCAGGCTGACGACAGTAAGCTTTTCTTAGGTAACCAAGTAATAGCCCAGTGCAAGCCGCCACTGCTCTCCGTGGCTGAGTTTGAACAACAAATTTTAGCGCTTTGTGACGATGCACTTATTATGCTTACCGCTCAGGGTCAATTGATAGAAAAGTTTACGCGCCTTCAGGGCTTGCCTGAGGATATTTCATCGATTACCGTGCACAATAATACAGTCTATCTGCACGGCATCTCTGACGTCTTCGCCTTTGACGCCGACAGATTGACTGTAACGCCCACCTCCATAATCCTGCCGTCGAGCAATACTGCGCCTAGGCCACTGCCGCGGGCTTTAAAAGAATATTTGAAGGTCCAGGGACTTAGCAGCAGTATCTTTATGGCAACCCTAATACTAGATTTACACAGCGGTCGATTCTTCGGCGATGCGGGGGCATTAGTTATTGATGTAGTCGGCCTATTACTGTGTATTTTGGCCATTACTGGACTCTGGGCACGGGTCAATCGCCAGCGTTATCGTAAAGATCAGGGCTAGAACAGGGGCCTTATTTAAAGCCACTGGTTGCCAGCTCAAATAAACCGCGATACTATTTATCATTGATATGTTCCGTGGGCAGCCTAGCTGCCTTTTTTTATTTAGGTAGAAAGTGTTTTTGCTAACTTATTAGTAGGAAATCGAGCAATCTTATGGCCACAGACGCATTAATGAATACCTACGGAACGCCTAGTATCGCGCTCGTTAAAGGCGAAGGCGTTTGGCTATGGGACGCACAGGGTAACAAGTACCTCGACGCGCTTTCTGGTATCGCCGTTTGCGGGCTTGGGCACTCCCACCCCTCTGTGGCTAAGGCCGTCGCAGAGCAAGCAGGGTTGCTGACGCATTGTTCAAACTATTTCTCCATTCCAAATCAGGAGATACTCGCCGACAAGCTTTGTACAGCATCGGGAATGAGTAACGTCTTTTTTGGTAATTCTGGCGCTGAGGCCAACGAAGCTGCGCTAAAGATAGCTCGACTTCACGGCCATAAAAAAGGTATTAAACTGCCCACCATTCTGGTTATGGACAACGCATTCCACGGGCGCACGTTAGCAACACTGAGTGCTTCGGGCGGGCGCCGAGTGCAGGCTGGATTTGAACCACTGGTGAGGGGATTTGCTCGCGCGCCATTTAATGATATGGAATCACTCAAAATAGTCGCCGATAATAATACTGACATCTGCGCAATCCTGGTTGAGCCTATTCAGGGCGAAGGTGGCGTTCGTCTAGCCAGTACTGGGTACCTAAAGCAGTTACGTGAGTTTTGTGATCAACGAGGCTGGCTGTTAATGCTCGATGAAGTGCAGACTGGTAATGGTCGCACCGGCAAATATTTTTACTTCCAGCACAGCGGAATTATTCCCGATGTGGTGACCACTTCTAAAGGGCTCGCCTCCGGAGTTCCCATCGGAGCTTGCATTGCTAATGAGAAGGCTTCAAATCTAATCTCACCTGGCAAGCATGGCTCTACATTTGGCGGCAACCCGTTGGCAATGGTTGCAGGTTTGAAGACTTTAGAAATCATGAAGGAAGAAAGTCGCAGTGTTGGGCGATAGAATAATGGCTAGCTTTAAAACGGCACTGGCTGGTATTGAGCATGTGGTTGAGATTCGCGGCAAAGGCTGCATGATTGGCATTGAGCTCAACAAGCCCTGCAAATCATTATTTTCTGCAGCCATGGCGGCCGGGTTAATTATTAATGTCACGGCTGATACAGTTATTCGATTACTACCGCCCTTTATCATGACCGATGACCAAGCTGATCAGGTGGTGGCCATTCTTAGCACCGCTTATCAAAGACTTTACACAGGACTAACCTCTTATGGCGATTAGACATTTCCTCTCATTGCGTGATTTGAGCCCTGCTGAATTAGCGCAGGTAATTGAACTAGCGATTGAAATGAAAGCAGCCAAACGTGAAGGCCGCCAGGAACCTGTTATTGTTAAAGTATTAGGTATGATTTTTGAAAAGTCATCCACCCGAACTCGCGTCTCTTTTGAAGCTGGCATGGCACAGCTGGGTGGCGATGCCATCTTCCTGTCACCCAATGATACCCAGTTAGGCCGCGGCGAACCGATTGAAGACTCCGCTCGAGTACTGTCGCGCATGGTCGATATTGTGATGATTCGTACCCATGGTCAGGCGATCGTCGAGCGTTTTGCAGCCTATTCTAAAGTGCCCGTCATCAATGCGCTGACCGATGAATATCACCCCTGCCAATTACTTGCTGACGTGCAAACCTTTATCGAGCACCGCGGACCTATCAAAGGCAAAACCGTTGCCTGGATTGGTGATGGCAACAATATGTGTAGTTCATGGATCAATGCTGCCATCCAGTTCGACTTCAAATTACAGATCGCCACACCTGTGGGCTATGAGGCCAATGCAGAACTAGTGGCAGAAGCCGGCAGTCGCCTAAGCATTAGCAATGATCCTATCTTAGCCGCGAGCGGGGCCGATTTAGTGACCACAGATGTGTTCTCTTCAATGGGTCAAGAAGCAGAACAAGAAGAGCGTTTAAAGCACTTTGCAGGCTTTCAGGTGGACCATGACGCTGATGGCGCATGCCGCCGATAACGCACTGTTTATGCATTGCCTGCCAGCCCATAGAGGTGAAGAAGTCTCTGCTGAGCTAATGGAAGATGAGAAGATTTCAGTGGTGTGGGATGAAGCCGAGAATCGCTTGCATGCGCAAAAAGCCTTGATGGTATTTTTGCTACGCATCAACAGCTAGCTCTCGTGCACTGGAAATGGATTAAAAATCTTTGAGGGGAGCGCGGGGAGTACTAATTTAAAAAAATTTCTATCCAGATAAGGCGGCCATTCTAAGATATCACTTAGTAACGTAGACCACGCCATCAATTTCATATTCCACATCGCCGCTCGGCGCTTTTACCACAACAATGTCACCAATCTCCTTGCTGATCATGGCGCGGGCAATAGGTGACTGGTAAGAAATCTTGCCTTCTTTAACGCTGGCTTCATCGTCACCCACGATACGGTAGGTTACCTTGGTGTCGGTATCTAGATTAATCATGGTCACGGTGGACCCGAAGATTACGCGGTCACCCTGGGGAATTTTTGAGATGTCGACTACCTGTGAGTGAGACAGTTTGCTTTGGATGGCCTGGATGCGGCCTTCGGCGAAACTTTGCTGTTCACGGGCGGCGTGATACTCGGCATTTTCTTTTAGGTCGCCGTGCTCGCGAGCGGTGGCGATGGATTCGATAATACCGGGACGCACGACTTTAATCAGATGATCTAATTCTGTCCGCAGGGCGGCTTCGCCCTCTACTGTCATTACGTCTTTTTGCATTAGCTAATTTCCTTATGCAGCGACTGTAGGCTGCGCACTTTTATATTATTGCCAGTCCTATTGGCAAACACTAGGGCTTCACATACCGCGCTACCGCCGGCCATGGTGGTAGTGTAATACACTCGATGCTGTTCAGCATTGGAGCGAATCGTTGAGGAGTCAGCGATTGCCTGACGGCCCTCTGTAGTATTAATAATTAAAGTGATTTTGTCACTCTTAATCATATCGACTATATGAGGCCGACCCTCTTTAACCTTATTGACAAGCTGAACCTCAATACCTGCATCGGCAATAGTCTTCGCCGTCCCCTTGGTAGCAATCAACGTGAAACCGAGATCGCTTAGCTTGGTCGCGAGTGCTGGAATCTGATCTTTGTCGCGCTCTCGAACACTGATAAAGGCAGTACCATTGGACGGAATTTCATCGCTCGCGCCCAGTTCTGCTTTGCCATACGCCTCACCAAAGGTCTCACCCACGCCCATTACTTCACCGGTAGATTTCATCTCTGGCCCAAGAATCGGATCAATACCCGGAAATTTATTAAACGGAAACACCGCCTCTTTAACACTGAAATAAGGTGGAATAATTTCTTTGGTGAAGTTCTGTGACTTGAGAGTCTGACCTACCATACAACGAGCTGCCACCTTTGCCAGCGAGGCTCCAATACACTTAGACACAAAGGGCACAGTGCGCGAGGCGCGAGGATTAACCTCGATCACATAGATCTTTCCGTCTTGCAGAGCCAGCTGCACGTTCATTAGACCACGCACTCCCAGCTCGACCGCCATCTTGCGACACACTTCACGCATATCATTCTGCGTCTCGTCGCTAAGGCTGTAAGGTGGTAGTGAACAGGCTGAATCGCCGGAGTGAATGCCCGCTTGCTCGATATGCTGCATAATCGCGCCAATAACCACCTGTTCGCCGTCACAGACCGCGTCTACATCCATCTCAATGGCATTGGGCCACCAGAACCGATGGCAATAAGGCCGTGTTCTGGCTCTATTACATCGCCAGTACCGCTGATAATAAGAGAGGCTTCCTCATTAGCAACCACCAACATGGCCTCTAGTCTGCGTAAAGCACGATCACTGCGCCATTCTTTGGCGAGTTCTACAGCAGACCTTACAAGCTGGCCATGGTGTTTGCGTAACGCCCAACCCTTCAATCATCTGCTGGAATCGTTCGCGATCTTCGGCGCGATCAATCGCATCAGGCGAGGTGCCAATAATATTGACGCCGGCCGCCTCTAAATCTTCCGCTAACTTCAAAGGTGTCTGGCCACCGAACTGCACAATCACGCCTTTCGGTTGTTCAATATCGACGATCGAAAGTACATCTTCCAAGGTCAGAGGCTCAAAGTAGAGTCGATCAGACGTATCGTAATCGGTTGAAACAGTCTCTGGGTTGCAGTTCACCATGATCGTCTCATAGCCGTCTTCACGCATCGCCAACGCGGCGTGGACACAGCAATAATCAAACTCGATACCCTGCCCGATGCGGTTGGGACCGCCACCAAGGACTAGGATCTTGTCTTTATCACTGGGCTGGGCCTCACATTCCTCTTCATAGGTAGAGTACATGTAGGCCGTTTCAGTCGAAAACTCTGCTGCACAAGTATCCACTCGCTTATACACAGGGTGCATATCAAAACTGTAACGATGCTCGCGTACTTCAGTCTCGGAGCATCCTAAAATGTCGGCCAGACGATTATCAGCAAACCCTTTACGCTTTAGGCTATAGAGCCATTTCTCATCAAGGTCGACTAGCGCTTTACCATTTAGACCATTCTCTTCAATGATCAAGTCCTCGATTTGCACCAAAAACCAAGGATCTATCTTAGTAATACCAAATATTTCATCGACGCTCATGCCCTGGCGGAAGCCATCGGCGACATACCAAATACGATCTGGGCCCGCCACTGCAAGCTGTTGCCTCAATACTGCCGCAGCGTTTTCGTCGTCTAGATCGAGTATAGGGTCAAAGCCGGCCACACCCACCTCGAGGCCGCGCAATGCCTTTTGCATAGACTCTTGAAACGTACGGCCAATTGCCATGACTTCGCCCACAGATTTCATCTGTGTGGTTAAACTCTGTCTGCCTGGTCAAATTTCTCGAAGGCAAAACGTGGGATCTTGGTTACTACATAATCGATGCTCGGCTCAAATGAAGCCGGGGTAGCACCGCCAGTGATTTCATTTTGCAATTCGTCGAGGGTGTAGCCTACTGCCAACTTCGCGGCTATGCGTGCAATGGGGAAACCGGTGGCTTTTGAAGCTAGGGCGGATGAACGGGATACTCTGGGGTTCATCTCGATCACAATCAGTCGACCGTCATCTGGATTAACCGCAAACTGTACGTTGGAGCCGCCGGTTTCTACACCGATCTCTCGCAATACCTTGATCGAGGCATTACGCATGATTTGGTATTCTTTGTCGGTGAGGGTTTGCGCTGGAGCAACAGTGATTGAATCACCAGTGTGAATGCCCATGGGATCGAGGTTTTCGATGGCGCAGACAATAATGCAGTTGTCTTTGCGGTCGCGAACCACTTCCATTTCAAACTCTTTCCAGCCGATCAGAGATTCGTCGATCAACAGTTCATTGGTTGGTGAAAGATCGAGGCCACGACGGCAGATGGTTTCAAATTCTTCACGATTGTAGGCAATACCACCACCAGAACCACCCATGGTGAAGGAGGGACGAATAACGCAGGGGAAGCCAAAACGGTCTGAGACCTGAATGGCTTCTTCTAAGCTGTGTGCTATGCCGGAATTTGGGGTATCCAAATCAATCGCTTTCATGGCTCTATCAAAGCGCTCGCGATCTTCGGCTTTGTCAATGGCGTCGGCGTTGGCGCCGATCATCTCTACGCCGAACTCGTCTAGAACGCCTTGCTTAGCTAGGTCCAGTGCGCAGTTCAGTGCAGTCTGGCCACCCATAGTGGGCAGCAAGGCATCGGGGCGTTCCTGTTCGATAATCCGCGCTACGGTGCACCATTCGACTGGCTCAATGTAGGTCGCGTCGGCCATAGCCGGATCGGTCATAATTGTTGCTGGATTGGAATTAACTAGAATTACTCTAAAGCCTTCTTCTCGAAGTGCCTTACAGGCCTGGGCTCCGGAGTAGTCAAACTCACAGGCCTGACCAATAATAATAGGCCCTGCACCCAGTATGAGTATGCTTTTTATGTCAGTTCTTTTTGGCATGTCGTCTCCGCAAGCGCCTAGCGTTTGGCTTCCATTAATTCGATAAAGTGGTCAAACAGCACTGCTGCTTCATGGGGGCCAGGGCTCGCTTCAGGGTGACCCTGGAAGCTAAAGGCTGGTTTATCTGTACGGTGAATTCCCTGCAGCGACCCATCAAATAACGAGCGGTGCGTGGCAATCAGGTTCGCGGGCAGACTGGCTTCGTCAACAGAGAACCCATGGTTTTGACTGGTGATCATGACCACATTGTTCTCAAGATCTTCAACCGGATGGTTGGCGCCATGGTGGCCAAACTTCATCTTCGTGGTTTTAGCACCGGAGGCCAGTGCGAGTAGCTGATGGCCCAGACAGATACCAAAAACAGGAATGTCGGTTTCGAGGATTTCATTAATCGCCTTAATCGCATAGTCGCAAGGCTCTGGATCACCGGGGCCGTTGGACAGGAATATACCATCTGGATTCATTACCAGAACATCTGCCGCTGGCGTCTGCGCTGGCACTACAATGAGTTCGCAGCCACGATCGACGAGCATACGTAGAATATTGCGTTTTACCCCGTAGTCGTAAGCGACGACTTTATATTTGGTGCTGCTTGGCGCTTGGATTGTATGACCAACACCCAGCTCCCAGCTATGCTCTGACCACTGGTAGGTGTGGGGAGTCGTCACTTCTTTGGCGAGGTCCATGCCTTTGAGGCCCGAAAATTCTCTGGCTGCAGCAAGTGCCTGCTCGTCAGTGACTTCGCCCGCCATAATGCAACCACTCTGAGCGCCATTTTCGCGCAGTATGCGAGTGAGTTTGCGAGTGTCGATATCGGCGATACCCAGAATACCTTTTTCTTTTAGGTAGTCATCGAGGTTTTGTTCGCTTCGGAAGTTTGAAGCCAATAGTGGCAAGTCGCGAATAACCAGTCCTGCCGCCCAGATCTGATCGGATTCTTCATCTTCCTTATTGACACCGACATTGCCGATATGGGGATAAGTAAGCGTGACGATCTGGCGAGCATATGAGGGATCAGTCAAAATTTCCTGATACCCCGAGAGGGCTGTGTTAAAGACGACTTCTCCAACAGAGAGTCCATCTGCTCCAATTGCAGTGCCCCTGAAAATTGTTCCGTCTGCTAGCGCAAGTACGGCTTCCCGGCGAGTCTGGGAAATCACACAACCTCCTAAATAGTTAATCAGAAAAATCCGAATAGTACTGCAGTCACCGGTGAATATTTGCAAAAAAGCGAGATGAAACTCATGGTCTCATCTCGCTTATATGGAATATTCTGCTGTGGCCTAACCTCTCGGAACGAGACCGCTTAGTGCAGCGGTGTTAGGAGAGCATTGTATGGAAGAAGGCGTATTGTGTCCATCACTGTCGGTTAAAGTTTTAACCCTTTAGCGCAGACCAAGAACGTCTTGCATATCAAAGAAACCAGACTCTTTGTCGTCCAACCAAATCGCTGCACGGACTGCCCCGCGTGCAAAGGCCATTCGACTAGACGCCTTATGCGTAATCTCTACCCGCTCGCCGTCTGCGGCAAACAACACGGTGTGGTCACCCACTATGTCTCCTGCTCGCACCGTGGAAAAACCAATAGTTTGCGTTATCTCTGGCGCCGGTTTGGCCCTCACGGCTGTAGACTGCCACGTCTCTCCAAATCACGCCCAAGCGCAGTCGCCACGGACTCTGCCAAGCGACAACGCTGTGCCAGAGGGCGCATCAATTTTGTGCCTATGGTGAGCTTCGCTAATTTCGATATCGACATCGTCACCAAGCACTGATGCGGCAAGTTCGGCTAGCTTAAAAATAAGATTGACGCCTGTGGCATAATTAGAGGCCATGCACAGTGCATTGCTTTGACTAGTCTCTTTAACCTGCTGTAATTGTGATTCGTCGAGTCCGGTGGTGCCTATGACCATTTTCTTACCATGGACAGCACAAAATTTGGCGTTGGCTGCGGTAACAGCGGGAATACTGAAGTCGATGAGTACATCAAACTGAGCGGCATCATCCAACGAGCCTATCACCGCCAGATTATTGCGCCCAATACCCGCCAACTCGCCTGAGTCAATACCTATTAACGCGCTGTCTGGACGCTCAAGGGCCGCCGTTAACTCGACTCCCTCTGTCGCCAATATCGCTTCGATCAGGGTTTTACCCATGCGGCCGCCAGCGCCAGTTATTGCAATCTTGCTCATGGTGGAACCCCTCCGTTATTCACGCTTTAAGATCGATATTTTACTCTCAACCAGTTAGGTTATCGAAGAATTTCTTGACCCCATTAAACCAGCTCTCGGTACGAGGGGAATGTTTACTTTTTCCCGCAAGGCTCTTATCAAACTGATCAAGTAAGTCTTTTTGTTCTGGACTGAGATTGATCGGCGTTTCAAGAATAACTCTGCACAGCAGGTCTCCCGTTGCGCCACCGCGAACTGGGGCAACCCCCTTGCCTCGCAAACGGAACAGCTTGCCGCTCTGAGTCTCAGCTGGGATTTTTAATTTCACCTTACCAGACAATGTCGGAACACCCAGCTCACCCCCTAGCCCTGCCTGAGAAAAACTAATCGGAACCTCACAGTGTAGGTTAGCACCGTCCCTTACGAATATAGCATGGCTGCGAACATGCATCTCAACATACAGATCACCGTTAGGACCACCCTGGGGTCCGGCTTCACCCTTGTCCGCCAAGCGGATACGGTCTCCCGTGTCCACGCCCGCAGGAATCTTGACCGACAAGGTTTTTCGCTCTTCTTTAACCCCCTGACCATGACACTCGCCACAGGGATCAGAAATCATCTGGCCTCGACCGCGACATTTAGGGCAGGCCTGCTGTACTGAGAAAAAGCCTTGCGACATACGCACCTGGCCAACACCCCCACAAGTGGTACAGGATACAGGCGAGGAACCCTTGCGGGCACCGGAACCATCACAGGGCTCACATTGGCTCATGGTGGGCACATCAATTTGTACGGTCTTGCCTTTTACGGCATCTTCTAAATCCAACTGTAAGTCGTAGCGCAAGTCAGATCCGCGCGCTGGGCCTGCACGACCTCGACCACCGCCGCTGCCACCAAAAATATCCCCAAAAACATCGCCAAAAACATCACTAAAACCAGCGCCACCGCCACCGCCACCGCCAGCATTACCGTCCACGCCAGCATGACCAAAGCGATCGTAGGCCGCCTTTTTGTCTTCATCACCCAGAATTTCATAAGCTTCTTGAGCTTCTTTGAATTTCTCGTCCGAGTTTTTATCGTCTGAGTTGCGGTCAGGGTGGTACTTCATCGCGATGCGACGGAATGCCTTTTTTACCTCTTGCTCAGAGGCACCCTTACTAACACCCAATACTTCGTAATAATCACGTTTGGCCATAACTTGTTACTTTTTCCTAGTACTAATATGACTAGGCGCGGAACAGAGCCCGCGCCTAATACACTTCGAGAAAACAGCTTACGCTTACTTGCTGTCTTCTTTCTCTGTCTTCTTTCTCTTCTTTCTCTTCTTCTTTCACTTCCTCAAACTCAGCGTCCATCGCATCGTCACCAGCAGCTTGCTCGCCCTCAGCTGTTTGCTCTCCGGCGGTCTGTTCTGCATAGAGCTTCTGAGCTAAGCCAGAGGAAGCTTCAGTCAGAACCTTAGAGGCTTCATCAATGGCGTCTTTATCGTCGCCCTGAACCGCCTCTTCGACCTGCTTAATACCCGCTTCAATGGCAGACTTTTCTTCCTCGGTTGCCTTGTCGCCAGCTTCTTCAAGCGTCTTCTTGGCGGTATGAGCCAGGCCATCTGCCGTATTCCGCGCCTGAACCAATTCGCCAAATTTCTCATCTTCCGCAGCGTTGGCCTCAGCATCTTTAACCATTGCATCGATTTCTTCATCAGAAAGGCCTGACGAAGCTTTAATCACAATCGATTGCTCTTTGCCTGTTGCCTTATCCTTAGCACCTACGTTGAGAATACCGTTGGCGTCAATATCAAAGGTGACTTCGATCTGCGGCGTACCGCGAGGTGCAGAGGGAATATCTGACAGATCAAAGCGGCCAAGTGATTTGTTGGCTGCAACCTGCTTGCGCTCGCCCTGCACCACATGAATAGTCACTGCATTTTGGTTATCATCGGCGGTTGAGAAAATCTGCGACTTTTTGGTCGGTATCGTCGTATTCTTCTCAATCACCGGCGTGGCAACACCACCCATAGTTTCAATACCCAGGCTCAGCGGTGTTACGTCCAACAGCAGAACATCAGTAACATCACCAGACAGAACCGCACCCTGCAAGGCAGCACCAACGGCAACTGCTTCATCAGGATTGACATCTTTACGGGGCTCTTTGCCAAAGAACGCAGTAACTTTCTCCTGCACTAGTGGCATACGCGTCTGACCACCAACCAAGATAATTTCATCTATTTCAGAGGTGGACTTACCAGCATCTTTTAGAGCCAGCTTAAGCGGTGTTAATGTACGCTCAACAAGATTCTCAACCAATGACTCAAGCTTGGCGCGAGTCAACTTAACAACCAGATGCTTAGGCCCTGTGGCATCGGCAGTAATATAAGGCAGGTTAACTTCGGTCTGAGAGCTGGAAGACAGTTCAATCTTAGCCTTTTCAGCAGCCTCTTTAAGGCGCTGCATGGCCAGTGGGTCACCATGAATATCAATACCGCTATCAGACTTGAATTCAGTGGATAAATACTCTATCAACCGCATGTCAAAGTCTTCACCACCGAGGAATGTGTCACCATTAGTCGCCAGAACTTCAAACTGCTTTTCGCCATCAACATCGGCGATTTCGATGATGGAGATATCAAAAGTACCACCACCCAGGTCATAGACCGCAACCACTGAGTCGCCCGGTGTTTTATCTATACCGTAGGCCAGTGCGGCTGCCGTTGGCTCGTTGATAATACGCTTAACATCGAGACCCGCAATGCGGCCGGCATCTTTCGTGGCCTGGCGCTGTGAATCATTGAAGTAAGCCGGCACAGTAATAACCGCCTCTGTGACTGCCTCACCTAAGTAATCTTCAGCTGTCTTCTTCATTTTCTTAAGAATTTCAGCAGAAACCTGTGGCGCAGCTTTGCTATCGCCTTTGATTTCGACCCATGCATCACCATTATCGGCCTTAACAATTTTGTAAGGCACCATCTTTATATCTTTTTGTACCGCATCGTCTTCAAAACGACGACCGATCAAGCGCTTAACCGCGTAAACCGTATTTTGTGGATTGGTGACAGCCTGACGCTTAGCCGACTGACCTACTAGAATCTCGCCATCTTCCGTGTAAGCCACTACAGAAGGCGTTGTCCGTGCACCCTCTGAGTTTTCAATTACTTTGGGCTTATCGCCTTCGAGTACCGCAACACATGAGTTGGTCGTACCCAAATCAATTCCGATAATTTTTCCCATTTTCTCACTCTCCGTCGCTTGTCTTTTATGCCTGTCGCCAGGGTTATCTGTTTATATTCTTGCTTGCCCTTGATATGGATGCAATTTTCATAGTTTCAAGGGGCACACTGATTAATAAGCCATTTTTCTTAGGCTTGCTTGGCTACCACCACCATCGCTGGTCTAAGCAAACGACCGTTTAGCGTGTAGCCCTTTTGAAATACATCCATCACCGTATTGGGCTCAAGATCGGGATTCGGTACAGCACTGACCGCCTGATGCAGCTCGGCATCAAATGGCTGACCCGCCGGATCAACCACTTCCACCTTATGTCGCGTCAACACCTCGACAAAGGTCTTAAGGGTTAGCTCAATGCCTTCAGCCACTGACTTTTGCGCCGCATCTTCACTATCAATGGCCGCCAGTGCTCGCTCAAGGTTATCGACCACGGGTAAAAGTGCCGGAGCAAACTTATCTAGGGCATATTTGTGGGCGTTTTCGACATCTCTCTCGGCGCGCCGACGTAGATTTTGCATCTCCGCCTGCACGCGTAATACCTGATCTTTGGCTGCGGCAACCTGCTCCTGCAATTGCTCAGCCTCTGAAACCTCTGACTCCTGAGCTAATTCATCTAGCAACTCGGCTTCAATGCCAGTATTTGCCTCATCCAAGGTTGAAATTGGAGCCTCTTGATCGTCATTTACCGCGGTCTTATCGTCTTTGTTGGTTTCGTCAGACACGCCAACTCCTTACTCTGTGATTAACGGGATTGATCCATTGGACCATTACATTTTCTGTGTTTTCATATATGGGGGCAAACTATTGAGTTTCAACCGATTGCGTAATCGCATTGTGTTCTGTATAAACCTAAGTCAAAGTCTATTGGTTAAAAACAGTGCTGCTATCAATCAATATTAATAATTACACGCTAGTGGAAACGCTCGAAATTGAGTTTTCTGGCGGTACTACTGCAATCACCGGGGAAACCGGTGCAGGTAAGTCTCTGGTTCTAGATGCCTTGGGCATGGCGCTGGGCGACCGAGCCGATACTGGCACCATTCGCCATGGCAAAGATCGTGCGGAAATTACCGCAACCTTTGCCATTGATACCATTGAAGATGCTAAAGCCTGGCTGAGTAATCATGACTTTTCGGCAGACGGTGAATGTATTCTGAGACGGGTATATACAGTTGAAGGTCGCTCTCGCGGCTATATCAACGGCCAGAGCTGTACTATGCAGCAGCTGCAGCAGCTCGGCGATATGCTCAGTGATATTCACAGCCAGCATGAACATCAATCACTGCTGCGCCGTGAAACTCATCGTCGCCTGTTAGATGAATATACCAATGCTACTGACTTGGCCTCACAGGTTGCAAGTAACTTTAGAGACTGGCATGCCGCACACAAAAAACTCACCGGATTACTTGAGCGCTCTGATGAATTAACGGCGCGCAAAGACCTATTGCTCTTTCAAGTCAATGAGCTAAAACAGACTGACTTAGAGCCCACATCCTTGGCCAAGCTAGAAATTGAGCAGCAGACTCTAGCAAATGCCGAGCAGATTCTGCAGGACAGCCATAGCCTCTTGGCTATCTGCGATCAGAATGAAGGTGCCAATGTGCGTGACAGTTTAAATCGAGCCCTTTCGATTTTGACGGGTCTCAAGCACAAACCTGAGGCGCTGAGTAATGCCGAAGAACTGCTACAGGGCGGCCTAATTCAGATCGAAGAGGCAACCCGCGAGATTGAAAACCATATCGATCGTTTTGAAGCTGACCCACAACGTCTTGCATTGGTGGAGGAACAGCTAGCGCTGATTTTTCAGCTAGCCCGAAAGCATCGAGTTAATGCCGATCAACTGAGTGAAACGCTAAACGTGCTAGAGAGCGAGCTTCAAGGACTGCAGGATGGTGGTGAGAGTATCGATGCGTTGCAACAGCAGGTTACCGACCTAGCCATGCATTATGAAGACTTGGCGCAAAAACTTAGCGCCGCACGCCAACAGGGCTCAACCATTATGGCTGCGGGAATCAATGAACAGTTGCAGCGACTGAGTATGGAAGGCGCCGAATTATTAATACAGTTGTCGCCCTTGGATCCGGGTGAATATCGTGCCAGTGGTTTCGAGGAGGTCGAGTTTTTGTTGGCGACAAACCCTGATGCCGCACAAAGCCCTCGCCAAAATTGCCTCTGGTGGCGAGCTATCTCGGGTCAGTCTGGCGATTCAAGTCGTGGCTGCAGCCCATTCTAAAATTCCTACCCTGATCTTTGATGAGGTGGATGTCGGCATTGGCGGCAGCACGGCAGACATTGTTGGGCAGCTACTCAAGCAGCTTGGTGATCGCGGTCAGGTGATTAGTGTCACGCACCAACCTCAGGTAGCGGCGCACGCTCACCATCATTATCTAGCCAGCAAAGTGATTGATACTAATAGCGCTGAATCATTAATGGTGCCCCTAGATCGATCACAGCGAGTCGAGGAACTGGCCCGCATGCTGGGTGGTGCGCAGGTAACAGAACAAACTCGCTCTCATGCTTCAGAGCTGCTTTCTCTTGCGTCCAGCTAGCGCCCGTCTTGTCATCGGCACTAACGTTCCGCGGAGTTCCTAGCTCGACTCAACGGAGCGCTAACCCAATAAACTGATTAGGTCCCCTACTAGACTGCTAGTCCCTCGCAGATTTCGTGGGCAAAAAAAATCCCCAGCCAAAAGCTGAGGATTTTTATACGACTTAAAAGATTAGGCTTCCGGAGCTGCTTCTTCAGTCGCATCGCTGGCAGCGACAGGCGCTGCAGGGACAGTACCCTCTTCAATCTGCGCCTCTTTGATAGACAGCTTCACGCGGCCGCGATTGTCGATCTCTGTTACCTTAACGCGGACGTCCTGACCTTCAGTCAGGTAATCAGAAACCTTAGCAACACGTTCCTGAGCAATCTGAGAGATATGTACCAGACCGTCAGTACCCGGCATAAAGTTAACAAAGGCACCAAAATCTACAATGCGAACAACTTTACCATCGTAGATAGTACCTGGCTCTGGATCCGCAACGATTGCTTTAATCGCGTCCATTGCAGCATTGAGGCCTTCAGTATCTTCAGAGTAGATCTTAACCGCACCATCATCAGTGATGTCGATAGTTGAATTGTGCTCGTCACACAGGCCACGGATAGTTGCTCCACCCTTACCAATAACGTCACGAATCTTGTCCGAGTCAATATGCATCATACCCATGCGCGGTGCTGTCTCAGCCACTTCGTCACGGCCTGAAGCAATAACCTTATTCATTTCGTCGAGGATATACAGGCGCGCTTCCATGGCTTGCTCTAAAGCAATTTCCATGATTTCTTCAGTAATACCTTCAATCTTAATATCCATCTGCAATGCAGTGATACCCGCCGCTGTCCCAGCCACTTTAAAGTCCATATCACCCAAGTGATCTTCATCACCCAAAATATCAGTCAGCACTGCAAAGCCAGCGTCTTCTTTAACCAGACCCATAGCGATGCCGGCAACGGGCGCCTTCAGTGGCACGCCGGCGTCCATCAATGCCAGGCTTGAACCACAGACAGAGGCCATAGAACTTGAACCATTCGATTCAGTGATCTCTGATACGACTCGGATGGCGTAGGGAAATTCTTCCTGTGAAGGCAGCACAGCGTTGATACCGCGACGCGCTAAACGCCCGTGACCTACTTCACGACGACTAGTGAAGCCAACACGGCCACATTCACCCACGGAGTAGGGAGGAAAGTTGTAGTGCAACATAAACGGATCGTCGCGACGACCTTCTAGTGCATCAATCATCTGCGCATCACGGCTTGACCCTAGAGTCGCCGCAACAATGGCCTGCGTCTCACCACGCGTAAACAATGATGAACCATGAACTTTGTCAAGAATACCGACCTCAACATTAATGGCTCGAACTTTCTTAGTGTCACGGCCATCGATTCTTGGCTCGCCACGAATAATGCGACCGCGAACAATATTTTTCTCGAGCTTTTTGAATGAGTCTTTGACGTCTTCTGCAGAATGGCCATCGGCACTGACCAACGCTTCATTGGCACGGTCGCGCAATGCGTTGATGCTAACCACGCGCGCCTGTTTATCATGGACTTGGTAGGCCGCATCTAAATCTGCGCCAACTAAGTCATTCAATGCCGCTTTGAGCTCAGCATTCTCTTCTTCTATCTGCCAATCCCAGCGCGGCTTACCCGCCTCAGCAGCGAGCTCTTCAATAACGCTAATCACTGCCTGCATCTCTTGGTGAGCAAAAAGTACGCCGCCCAACATAATGTCTTCCGACAGCTCACTGGCTTCAGATTCAACCATTAATACTGCGTCTTTAGTCCCCGCAACAACCATATCCAGCAAAGAGTCAGTCAGCTCACTATAGGTTGGATTTAGCAGGTAGCCCTGCTCTGCGGTATAACCGACCCGAGCGCCGCCGACGGGGCCGTTAAACGGAATACCCGAAATAGACAGTGCGGCAGATGTGCCGATCATGGCTGCGATATCCGGATCAATATTTTTTTCGGCGGACATTACAGTACAGACAACCTGCACTTCATTTTTAAATCCATTGGGAAAAAGCGGCCGAATAGGACGGTCAATAAGACGTGACGTTAACGTTTCTTTCTCGTTTGGACGACCTTCACGCTTAAAGAAGCCACCAGGAATCTTACCCGCAGCATAGGCTTTCTCTACGTAGTGAACGCCCAGCGGGAAGAAGTCCATGCCTGCTTTGGCTTCTCTTGCCCCCACGACAGTGCAGAGTACCGAGGTGTTGTCAATTGAACATAAAACCGCGCCAGAAGCCTGACGAGCAATACGGCCTGTTTCTAATGTTACGGTATGGTTACCGTATTTAAATTTCTTAATTAAAGGAGTCATAGTGTTACCTTTTTTATTTACCTTAGGGAGCCGTCTTACCGTCAAGTTACGCGCTGCTCGGGTTACTTATAGCTACCAGTAATGGCAGCTATAAGTAACTCGATCAGCCATTATAGTGACAGGAAGAATAGGCCTATTTACGCGTCCAAAATACGACTACGGCTCGCTCTATTACAGAGGAGCCGCACCGAGAACACCTATCGACGTAAACCAAGCTTCTCAATTAGCAGGCGATAACGTACAGCGTCTTTGCTCTTCAAATAATCGAGCAGTTTCCTACGCTGGTTAACCATACGAATCAGACCACGACGAGAGTGGTGATCTTTCTTGTGATCACCAAAGTGACCCTGTAGCTTGTTGATGTTTACTGTTAGCAGTGCAACCTGAACTTCAGGTGAACCTGTGTCATTTTCACAGGTTGCATGCTCTGAAACGATTACTGCTTTTTCTTCTGCACTCAGTGCCATGGTACTTACTCCAATATGCGTATTAAAAAAGTTCAGGATGCCCGCGCATATTTACAGACAACCTAACATAAAATCCTCTATCCAAGCAGCTACTAATCCGCCTCAACTACCAGTCTTTTCGGGGCGATTCTTCCATCTTCGGTAACCGTAGCTACGCCCAAGAAAGCCCCACCCTCGCGAAAGACGCGCACTATATCCCCTTCTTGCCCGTGACGAAAGGCCTGTGTCGACATTACTGGCTGCCCCAGCTGGAAATAAGTAGCTACGGTTGCCGTCAACTCTACTGCCATACGGTCAGCAACAGATACATCCATCGGCTTTAAAAGATAATCTAAGTCGGCTGGCTCACTCGCTTCAGCCAGGGTCTGAAGATCTTGCAGGGTCATAGATTCAGACTCTGCAAAAGGACCGGCAATATTACGACGCAGAGCACTGACATGCCCGCCACAGCCCAAAACTCTGCCCAGATCTTCCGCAAGACTGCGTACATAGGTGCCTTTGCTGACATGGACCTGGACGTCCAAATGGGCCTGCTCGCCCGGACGGAAACCGAGAATTTGAAAATCAAATACGGTAATTGTGCGGGCCTCCCGCTCAACCTCAATACCTTGGCGCGCCAATTTATATAGGGGTTGGCCCTTGTGCTTGAGCGCAGAATACATCGAGGGGACCTGTTGGATCTCACCTCTAAAGTCCTCTATCGCAGCTTCTATTTGCGCCAGCGTCACCGCTCCAGCGTCGTGCTCGACCACCACGTCGCCTTCACTATCACCGGTCTCTGTAGTCACACCCAGCGTAAAGGTACTCAAATAGTGTTTATCGGAGTCCAATAGAAACTGGCTAAATTTGGTTGCTTCCCCCAAGCAGATAGGTAATACACCTGTCGCCAAGGGATCCAGAGCTCCTGTATGGCCCGCTTTATTTGCATCAAATAGATTTTTAACCCGCTGCAGAGCCTGGTTAGACGTTAGACCCTGAGGTTTATCAAGCAGAAAAATACCGTTAATCGAACGACCACGATTGCGTCTACGTGCCAACTTTAGGCATCCTCGCTGTCCCCTAAGGGCGCTAGATCGTCAGCTGGGTGCTCTTTATCCTGAGCCACAGCCAATTCAATTAAAGCTGAAAGATGCTGTCCACGACGGCCACTTTCGTCAAAAAAGAAATTCAACTTAGGGGTAATACGCAATTTGATACTGGCAGCCAACAACTTGCGCAAATAGCCCGATGCACCGTTAAGTGCGGCCATACCTTCATTAATTTCATCTTGCGAGCGATCGCCGACAAATGAGATGTGCGCTTTGGCATAGGCAAGATCTCGACTCACTTCTACCTCCGTTACGCTGACCATTCCGACTCGCGGATCTCGCACGTTCTCACGTATCAGCACCGCCAACTCTTGTTGGATAGCATCTGATACGCGTTCGGCTCTGGTAAATTCTCTTGGCATAGGATCTCTTGCACTTCACGAATTAGAGTGAGCGTTGCACCTGAGTTACATCATAGACTTCAATCAGATCGCCGGCCTTAACATCGTTATAGTCCTTAACACCGATACCACATTCCATACCATTGCGGACGTCGGCTGCCTCATCTTTAAATCGACGAAGCGATTCAAGTTCGCCCTGATAGATAACGACGTCATCACGCAATACTCGAATGGGCTTGTTGCGAAAGACCGAACCTTCAATCACCATACAGCCTGCAATAGCGCCAAACTTGGGCGAACGGAATACATCACGAACCTCGGCAATACCAACAATTTCTTCTCTTGTCTCCGGCGCCAACATGCCCGACAGTGCCAATTTGACTTCGTCAAGAAGATTGTAGATTACGCTGTAATAGCGCATTTCCACTTCTTCTTTTTCAGCCAGAACACGGGCAGCACCCGCTGCACGAACATTAAAGCCCAGCACAATCGCGCCAGTGGTAATTGCCAAGTTAATATCCGATTCTGTAATACCACCCACACCAGAAGCCACAATGTCGACGGCAACTTCATCCGTAGCAAAATCATGCAATGCACTGTTGATAGCTTCAAGTGAACCACGCACGTCAGTCTTAACGATCAGATTGAGCTTACTAACCTTATCAACGCTCATATCGGTAAACATATTTTCTAGTTTAGCCGCCTGCTGGCGTGACATCCGCTCTTGTCTAGAGTTGGTTGTCCGCAACTCGGCAATTTCTTTGGCCTTGCGTTCATCGGCAACAACAAAAAACTCATCACCCGCGTTAGGCGCCTCATCTAAGCCTAATATCTCTACAGGAATTGAAGGGCCCGCTTCAGTTATCGGCTTCTTGGCCTCATCGGTCATAGCGCGAATCTTACCGACGCTCTCACCGGCCAACATAAAGTCACCTTTTTGCAGTGTACCCTGTTGAACAAGCGCAGTGGCTACAACACCGCGGCCCTTGTCTATGCGAGACTCAATAATCACACCGCGAGCAGGAACGTTTACTGGCGCCGTTAATTCGAGCAACTCAGACTGTAAAAGTACAGCCTCAAGTAACGCATCGATACCATCGCCTGTCTGAGCAGAGACCTGCACAAACTGTGTATCACCACCCCATTCCTCAGGGATAACGTCTTTGGCACTAAGCTCGTTGGTCACGCGCCCAGGATCTGCGCCTTCTTTGTCCATTTTATTAATCGCGATAACTAATGGCACTCCAGCTGCACGTGCATGCTGTATAGCCTCTTCGGTTTGTGGCATTACACCATCATCGGCAGCCACAACCAGAATCACCACATCAGTACTCTGTGCACCGCGGGCACGCATAGCAGTAAATGCGGCATGTCCAGGGGTATCTAAGAACGTCACCATACCTTTCGGTGTGTTGACGTGATAAGCACCAATATGCTGAGTAATACCTCCTGCTTCGCCAGAGGCTACATGGGATTTTCGGATGTAGTCCAGCAGCGACGTTTTACCATGATCAACGTGACCCATAACGGTAACAATCGGCGCTCTTGGCTCTTCGTCACCTCCACTCTTAATCATCTCAAATTGCTTGGCGAGATCATCTTCAACGGTATCATCCTGAGTTGGGACAGGTTTGTGGCCCAATTCCTCAACAACTAAGAATGCTGTCTCCTGATCAATAACCTGATTGATACTGGCCATCACGCCCATTTTCATCAGCTCTTTGATTACCTTGCCCGATTTAATAGACATCCTCAGTGCTAAATCACCAACTGTCAGCTCCTCGGGGACTTCCACCTGAAGCACCTGCTTTGACGCTGGTTTTTGGAAGGTATGCTTGTTATCCACCTTAAGCGCCGCACCAGACGAGCGCAACCGGGACTTTCTCCGGTCGTCATTATCGTCCATCTGCAAGCGACCTTTCTTAGCACTCCCTTTACCAATGGGTTTTTTAACCGCCTTTTTACCGATCTTGTCTTCGTCTTCATTCACTGGCTTGGTATGACGACGACCCTTGTCATGAACTGAATCCGTGGTAGCTGCAGAAGGTGCAGCGGTCTTGGTCAATTTGCCGGCCTTTTTTGCTTCATCAGCCTCTAGAATTGATGCGGCCTCTGCAGATTTTCGACCGGCCTCAGCCAGCTTTTCCTGGGCCGCCTTTGCAACAGCTGCCTTAGCATCTGCTTCGGCTTGGCGACGATTAGCAATAGCGGCGATGCGCTGAACTTCAACATTATCAGTGCCTGAGCCACGGACAAAATTGTACTCTGGCTCTGCCTCAGCAGCAGATTCTGGTGTGGGAGAAACTTCCTCAACCATCGCTTGCTCCAACTGTGGAACAATCACTTCTTCAACTTCAACTATCGCTTCAACGACAGTCTCGACTTCGGCTGCCGCCTCTGATTCAGTCTGGGCCAATATCTCTTCATCACTACGTTTAATATAGGTACGCTTTTTTCGCACCTCGATATTAACCGTTTTGCGATTTCCTGATTTCAGCGTACTGACTGTTTTACGTCGCAGTGTGATTTTCTTCGGCTCTCCAGAGACATCACCATGCAGGCCTTTAAGATAGCCTAGTAGAATCTGCTTCTCTTCATCAGACACAACCGCACTTTCGGTGCTGTGAGACAGGCCCGCTTCCTTCATTTGCATCAGTAAACGCTCCGAAGATGCGCCCACTACTTTTGCTAATTCACTTACTGTTACTTCAGCCATCGGTTGTCCTCTATACCGCCCGATTAATTATTCACCCAGCTATTAAACAAACCAAGGTGCTCGAGCAGTCATTATTAATGCTGCTGCTTTCTCTTCATCCATATCATCAATATCCATCAGGTCATCAACGGCCTGCTCAGCCAGATCTTCCATAGTGATAATACTTTTAGCGGTTAACTTATACGCCAAGGCAGGATCCATACCTTCCATTGTCAATAAATCTTCAGCAGGCTCTACATTACTCAACTGTTCTTCGCTGGCCAAAGCCCTTGTTAACAAAGCATCTTTGGCGCGAGCGCGGAGCTCTTCAGCAATATCTTCATCAAAGCCTTCAATAGCACTCATTTCTTCGAGAGGAACATAGGCTACTTCTTCCAAGCTCGTGAAACCTTCTTCAACCAACACTACGGCAACGTCTTCATCAACGTCCAGAGCTTCCATTAAACTTTCAACAAAGTTTGAGGATTCTGCTTCCTGTTTTTCCAAAGCATCTTCAATACTCAACACGTTAATCGCCCAACCAGTGAGTTCGGAGGCGAGACGGACATTTTGCCCACCCTTACCAATCGCCTGAGCAAGATTGTCACCAGTGACCGCAACATCCATTGAATGGGTGTCCTCATCAACAACAATCGACTCAACTTCTGCAGGGGCCATAGCATTAATCACAAGCTGCGCTGGATTGTCATCCCAAAGGACGATATCAACACGCTCATCGTCAAGATCATTCGAGACTGCCTGAACACGTGCTCCCCGCATGCCCACGCAGGCACCAACGGGATCAATTCGTGCATCTTTACTCTTCACAGCAATCTTAGCACGCAGACCAGGATCTCTAGCAGCTGCCTTAATTTCTATAATCCCTTCAGCTATCTCTGGAACTTCTATCTGAAATAACTGAATCAGCATCTGAGGTGTTGCGCGAGATACCAGCAACTGAGGACCACGAGTATCATCTCGTATTCCTTGGAAAATGGCGCGGGTACGATCGTTGATCCGAAAAATTTCTCGGCCAACCAGCTCCTCACGAGGTAGCATACCTTCGGCATTTTCACCAAAATCAATAACAATGTGGTCGCGGGTTACTTTTTTGACCGTACCGCTGAGCAACTCGCCGACGCGATCAATGTAGCGATTCACTATGAGTTCGCGCTCTGCATCCTTAACACGCTGCACAATGACTTGCTTTGCGGTCTGCGCGGCAATTCGGCCAAAGGCGATATTTTCAACAGCTTCTTCAAAGGTATCACCAACCTTTAAAGTGGGATCTTTTTCAATCGCCTCTTCCGTCGTGAACTGAGTACCCAATTCTGCCATTTCATCATCGGCGACCACATTCCACCAACGGAAGGAATCGTAATCACCTGTTTCTCGATCGATTACGACACGGATATTGGCGCCCTCTTCATAACGTTTTTTGGTCGCAATAGCCAAGGCTTGCTCAATTGCTTCAAATATAATCTCCGGATCCACACCCTTTTCATTGGATACAGCCTCAGCAACCATTAAAATTTCTTTACTCATTAGTCAAACTCCACATGCCTCAGAATCGAGGAACCACGTTAGCCTTCTCTATACCTTCAACCGGAAACAGAAATTCATGATCTGCTACCACCAAAACAATCTCGTCACCATCCACTGCTCTCAAGCGACCTTTGAAATTACGACGCCCCTCGTATGGAAATCGCAATTTAAGTGAAATATCTTCGCCGACATATTTTTCATACTGGGCAAGCTCATAGAGCGGCCTGTCCATGCCCGGCGAAGAAACCTCTAAAATGTAATCGCCCGTGATCGCCTCTTCAACGTCTAAAATTGCGCTCGACTGACGACTGACCTTCTCACAGTCTTCAATACCAATGCTATCGTCTGCGCGATCAATATACAGACGCAATAGCTTAGTTTTGCCGCCGGACTGCAAATCTAAACCCCATAATTCACACCCTAGGGACTCAACCACAGGCTCCAACAATTGCTTCAACTTACTATCGGCCAGAGCCATTGATACCTCCCCGAGAAACAAAAAATGGGCCGCAGGCCCATTTATTAGTATCTAAAGAAAAGCCCCAAAATGGGGCTCCTCGATACGCGCCGGACCACGACGCTAATTTTGATAGTGAGAAGACTTCATCCTTGAGAAGCGATACTTTCTTCTACTTAGTAATGCAAGCATAGACAATAACCAATGAATGCACACTACTTTTTGGTGTCAATTTATTAAAATTGGTAGCGGGAGCTGGATTTGAACCAACGACCTTCGGGTTATGAGCCCGACGAGCTACCAGACTGCTCCATCCCGCACCGACACAACGGTTTAATCAATCAAACCGCCTCCTAAGAGGACGCGCATTATAGGTAGCTGATGGGCAAGGTCAACAAGGCATTACCTAGCAAACGCTTTTATTTCCTACTGCTAACGATCAGTTCATATGCCGTTTGTATTTCCTGTGTCCGCTCGGTAGCCAACTTGACCATGTCGGCAGGCATGCCCTGACCAATGAGTTTGTCCGGGTGGTTCTGACTTATCAATTTGCGGTAAGCCTTTTTAATCTCACGGTCTGAGTTACTCTCTGAAACGCCGAGCGCAGCGAAGGCAGAACTAACCTGACCCGTTGAGGCACCACCTGGTGAACTAGACCCCCTAAACTGCGACTGAGCCTTGACCATCTCGATAAACTGATCGAACATGTTGATGGAGAAGCCAAGGTGCATAGCAACTTTTCGCAGTACCGCATGTTCGCCGTCGTGTAACTCACCATCAGCTAACGCCAATGAAATCAAGCAATTAAGCAACTGACGCTTCAGATTGTTATGGCGACCGCAGACAGCCATAAAGCGCTCCATAGCCTTGTCCAATGAGTACTGCGCCTTCGCTCCAACTTGGAAAAGCTCAATGGCCTCTCGGCGATGGTCACCACTCAGGCCCATTTTGTCCATGAGCGCCTCGGCCTGTGCAATCTCGGACTTTGATATCCGGCCATCGGATTTAGCCAAATGCCCAAGTAAACTAAATACCGCGTTAAAAAACGCGCCCTGGATGCGCTCTTGCTCTGCTACAGAGATAGGATTTAAAAATCCACCCAATCCCTTATCGAACTGGTGCCCAATGTAAACACCTAAACCAGCGCCAAGAGGCCCACCCACTATAAAGCCCAGTGTTCCTGCGATAAGTTTCCCTGTAATCATTGCACGGCTCCGAGATTAACTCTGTTAAGAAGTAGGGCTATTGTAAGGGTTTCTGACAGGATAGAGGTATCTGTTGTTGCGACGCCGGCATTCAGATCAGCCAACGCAGAAAACACCTCTATACCCGGCCATGAAATACTCCTCACCACAACAGCCTGGGCGTTAATTTTTGGTACTCTTTGGTTGCTCAATCACAGATAAAAGCACCTATCATGGCAATAATAATTCTATAGGACCCCATTAATATTGCGCCGCGCAGCACGACTTCAGGCGAAAAGCTGAATAGCCTTCCTAAAAAGGATGTTATAAACCAGACGGTTTTCCCCTGATGGTGACGCTCGAAAGTTTTGATGTGTTTAAAGACCAACCAGTGTGAGGAGCGCGCGAATTTATGCACCACGCTGTTCTCAATCTGCCAACATGCAGAAGATAACGTCTTTAAAGATCATAAATTGAGCAGAGAGCGAAATATAAGCCAGTTAAAGCCTGTCACTGAGAAAAATATCGGGGGATTGCATCACCACATTCAACGGATCATCCTTGTGCCGAGATGGATTACGCATATCATCAGATTCTGCTTCAAAACACCCCCTCCATGTGGTGCCAAAAAAATAATACTACCTGAAACCTCCACCATCGAGTGCCACAAGCCCTCACGCCCAGCGCGAGCCTAAACGCAAGTGACACAAAGGTCTAGATTACTCGGCCTGGGTTGAGGATGTTTTTGGGATCCATGGCTAGCTTTATAGTTCTCATCAGTGCAATCTCACTGTCACTTCTCGATAACGACAAAAATTCGCGCTTCAGCACGCCAACTCCGTGCTCTGCGGTAATAGCACCGCCGTATTCACCAATCATGAGCATAATATCTCGATTAATTCTGACTTTATCCTCCACGAGCCCAGTGTAGGCACAGACATGTAGGTTATTATCGCCAATGTGGCCCCATAAAAGCACATTTATGTTTTCATATTTTTCCTTCAGACGCCTATCCATGTCCACCGCAAACCCGCCAATCTCGACAATAGGCAGACTGATATCTTGGTTCGAAACGGGCCCAAGCACCTGGAAGAGTTCACCAATACCGTCGCGTATCTGCCAAAAAGTTGCCGCATCCTGATTGGACTGGGCGATGAGTGCATCGGTCAATAACCCTGATTCAAGCTGCTCAAACAGCGCAGATTCAAAACGCTCGGCACCCGAAACAAGGTCATTATCTTTATATTCAACCAACAAATAATAAGAGTGCGACTCAGCAAATGGACTCGTCAAATCAGGGATCACCTCCATTACCTTGTCGTAATAGTTATCCCACATCAATTCAAAGCCAGTAAGACCCGAACCCAAGCTGCGTTTTAAGGTAATTAAAAGTTTAGTCACTGACTCATAACTATTCAGCGCGCAAAGGGCAGTATGTGAACCGAGAGACTTTGGCTGCAGCTGCAGTACGACCCGCGTGACGATTCCCAGAGTACCTTCGGAGCCAATAAAAAGATGTTTCAGATCATAGCCTGAATTATTTTTAATCAGCTTATTCATACTGCTAATAACCGTACCATCAGCCAGCACCACCTCGAGCCCCATTACCATCGCGCGGGTCATACCGTAACGAAGCACTTCTGTGCCTCCAGCATTGGTGGCAATATTACCGCCAATCATGCAGCTACCGCGGGCACCTAGGTCTAACGGCAAAAATAAATCATGTTTTTCGGCTGCCTCCTGTATGAGCTGCAATGGCGTACCTGCCTCTGCAGTCAGGGTCATACCCGTAATATCGACCTCTGTAACACCGCTCATACGCTCAAGTGAAATAGCAAACTCTCCAAGCTTTGGGGTTGCGCCTCCAGCCAGACCCGTCAAACCACCCTGCACAACTACAGACTGATTATATTGATGACAAAGAGCCATTATCGTAGAGAGCTCACCCGTGGTTCTTGGCTTCAGTAAGGCCCCGGGAGGACAGGGTTCGGCTCCACTCCAATCGGCGTAATATTTGTCACTGATAGCGTCGCCAAGTAAAAGACTGGAGGCATCTAGCGCGGACTCTAGCTGGCTGATTAACTCACTCATCGAGATTGTGCTGACCCTATTATATTGAACCACTCTGGGACGTGTATGATAGGGCTCCTCACCGCTGCCATCAAGTCTCCATCATCGATTGCACTAGGCATAGTAAGATCTAGATACCATCGCGAAGCACGTATCGCAATTACTGCAATTATTGATCGACTTACTGGCATGAAAATGGCATCTAACTATAGACCAACTTATGCGCCAACCTTTGCCACTAGAGGTTTTCAAGATCTGAACTTTTCGTTTGCAACAGGCTAAGCGAAAATTGCTTAGTCTTAGACGGAAATATCATCATTCAGAACTCTTAGCGATTACTTTTTACCCGCGATGGCGTGTGCAGTTTGAAATTCACTCAGCTCGCCGTCTGCTTGCACTATTTCAAGCTCAACGGAGACTTCGGCAACATGGCCATTAACTATTTTACAGTTTGACCACGAATACCAGCTATTTACTGACTTACGACCGGAAGTTTTCGACATATCAGCTACAAAGAGGATGCTGTCTTCGTTTTTCCGTCTCGGGGTAATATCGATAAGATCACCATTATCTTTTATGACGGAGTGAAATTCAGCTTCATAAAATCCTAGTTTTTTGTCTTCCCAAAGAGACCAGCCATATATAATTGCGCAGCCCGTTTTCTTTTTTTCATCCTCACAATTTTTAAAGCAAAAGGAATTAAGGTATGTGTCTGAGCGATGTGTAAAACTTAAATAAACAGGTTTAGCGTCAGTTATTTTCAATGCTGATAATAATAATTTAACACCTTTACGAATCTGTTTTGGTGTCTTTGGAGTAACTGTCATCTCTACATTAAGCGTTTTCATCTCACACCTCCGATTCCGCTATAGGGTACGAAGAATAACGATTTCCTTCACTATAATACTTTTTATCGCACAGACATGGATTTTTTTATTGCGGTATTTTTCACTAACCCAACTTGGACCGCCTTCGATGACTAGCTCTATACCCGCATAACTGGCCGCGTCAGAGGCCAAAAATAGGACACAGTCAGCGACCTCCTCCGATTCCGCAAGTTAAGACCATCTAAATTTTAAAATTGGATCCAGTAGTTTGATTGCCTGCTGGCCGCATTGGAACCGGGCTTCATCTGTCCTTACAATGCATAAAAAAAGGCCAATTCATCGCGAATCGGCCTTTAAACGTCCATTTGTATAAATTTAGTGGTGCGGATGGGGGGACTTGAACCCCCACGACCTAAGTCACCAGCCCCTCAAGCTGACGCGTCTACCAATTCCGCCACATCCGCGCAATACTAAATCTATACTGTGTTTGATACTGAACTATCTTGTCCATTTTGAGGTAAATCATCTTATTTAATACGTAAACCCACAACCCCTCAAGACAGCCTGTCTAGCAATGTCGCCACTTGGGCTTTCAATCTTAACAGCGGATTACTGAGGAATATCAGAACTGTCCTCTGACGACGTGGTTTCACGACCATCCAGACCGGGAATATCCATAGCCTCTGGTCGGAGGGAAATCGATTCCAACTCGGGCAGCAAAATTTCTTGAATAATGGTCTTATCTTTAGCGATAACCGCCAAGCTTACGCTGGTGACAAAAAATATTGTCGCAAGAATGGCGGTCATTTTACTGAAGAAATTCCAGCCACCGCCACTGCCAAACACTGTTTGTGAAGCGCCAGAGCCAAATGATGCTCCTGCTTCTGCGCCTTTACCCTGTTGTAAAAGGATAAGACCAATAAGGCCAACCGCTATAACAAAGTGAAAGATTAAGATAAATTTTTCCATCGTTTCTATCTGCCTATTCTGCTCGTTTTACTATATTAAAAAATTCAATTGCCTCTAGTGAGGCCCCACCAACCAGCCCGCCATTGATATCGGGTTGGCCAAATAACTCTGCTGCGTTGCTAGCCTTGACGCTGCCGCCATAAAGTAGCCTTGTGCTTAAACCAACTTCACCCAGCTGGTTGCGTATGGCTCTGTGCACCTGCTGCGCTTGCTCGGGGCTGGCAGTTTCACCTGTTCCTATGGCCCAAACTGGTTCATAGGCAACAACCGCGCGACAAACATTGTGCATGCCTACGCAATCAATGACCGCCTTGATTTGCGCTGTGACTACTGCGACAGTCTGCTCCTGCTGACGCTGCCGCAACGTTTCCCCAACACAGAGGATGGGGATTAAGCCACTACTTTGCGCTGCCTTAAATTTCTCTGCCACTGTGGCACTGCTCTCTCCAAACAAATCTCGCCGCTCAGAATGCCCTACCAATACATAGTCGCAACCCTGATCGACTAGCATGTCCCCGGAGATCTCGCCTGTGTATGCGCCCGAACCATGTTGAGACAGGTTCTGTGCTCCCACTGCGATACCGCTACCCGCAACTGCCCCTTTCACTAAGCTGAGATGTACAGAGGGGGGAAATAACACCATTTCAACCGAACGCTCGGCTACTGGACGGTCGCTCCATTGCGCGACTAACTGAGCGGCCAAATGTCTGGCGGTTTCAGTGTTGCCATGCATTTTCCAGTTGCCCGCCACAAGCGGTTTAATCATTCTTTCTAACCTCTTTGGGGCTGCCCTTCGAAAGGGCGCAAATGCTACCCGACAAAGCATGATTATACAACCGAGAAACGCCCTTTATCATCGAAAAACACTCAGCCAACCTGCTGTTTGACAATTTTTGCCATACCTTCCACAAGTTCATTTACCAACATCGAGTCTTCACCTTCTACCATGACTCTAATTAATGGCTCTGTGCCTGAAGGTCTCAGTAAAACGCGACCTCTGCCATCGAGTTTTTTCTCAGCATCTACAACCGCCTGATTGATCACCGCGTTATCACTTATATCTACTTTCTTTGATAAACGAACATTAATCATGGTCTGAGGGAATTTGCTCATACCGCTTTTAAGTTGCGAAAGTGTTTTGCCGCTTTCGATAACCGCTAAGATTACCTGCAGTGCCGCGACTATGCCATCACCTGTGGTGCTATGACCGCCGCAGAGGACATGACCTGAGGCTTCGCCGCCCAAACTCCAGTCGTTGGCTTTGAGGGCTTCAACCACATAGCGATCGCCTACCTTGGTGCGGGTGAAAGGGATGCCTAATTCAGTCAGCGCCAACTCTAGCCCCAGATTACTCATCTGCGTACCTGCCACACCATTACAGCCCTTTGGTGATGCATGACGATACTGCGCGATCATATAAATCAGTTCGTCGCCGTCAACAATGACGCCGTTTTCATCAACCATCAGGACACGATCCCCGTCGCCATCAAGAGCCACGCCAAGATCGGCCTTTTCGGCCAACACCGCTGCCTGCAGTGGGGCCATGTGGGTAGAGCCGCACTGATGATTAATGTTAAAACCGTTGGGTTCGACACCCATGGTAATCGTGCTGGCTCCCAGTTCTTTAAATACCTTTGGTGCGGCGTTATAGGTGGCGCCATGAGCACAATCTAAGACGACCTTGAGTCCTCTCAGGTTTAATCCGGTGGGCAGACTAGCTTTACAAAACTCTATATAACGGCCGGTAGCATCACTGATACGACGCGCCTTGCCCAGATGATCAGTGCCATTAGTGACTAATGGCTGGTCTATAAGCGCTTCAATCTCCAATTCCACATGATCGGGCAATTTACAGCCATCGGCAGCAAAAAACTTGATACCGTTGTCACACACAGGGTTGTGGGACGCGCTGATAACGATACCGGCGGATGCACGAAATGCTCTAGTAAGGTAAGCGATGGCGGGCGTCGGCATAGGACCTAGCATATCGACGTCGACGCCCGCGGCAATTAAGCCTGCTTCGAGGGCGGATTCGAACATGTAGCCTGATACTCTGGTATCTTTACCAATTAATACGCGCTTTTTACCTTCGGCATGCCGGGTCAATACAATACCGGCAGCCCAGCCCAACTTAAGCATAAAGTCAGCAGTGATGGGGTGCTCTCCTACTTTGCCTCGAATACCGTCTGTACCAAAATATTTTGTCGCCATAAGTCGTTTTATTCTCCGTGCGCCGATGCGCTATTTTGCCAAACCCTGAGGGCCTGAACCGTTTCTTTTACATCGTGAACTCTTAGTATTAACGCGCCCCGAACAGCATTAATTTTTTGTGCGGCTAATACCGCCATGGTAACACTTCCCATTAGCCTTTCATCCACTGCCGAACCTAGTAGCTCTCCGATCATGCTCTTCCGCGACAGGCCAACCAGCATTGGCTGGCCCCTAGCGGCGAGCTGATCCAGACTATTAAACAGGCTCAGATTATGGTCGAGTGTTTTACCAAAGCCAAAACCGGGATCAAGCAGGATTTGATCAGCGGCAATACCCGCAGCAAGGCAGTCTTGTTGACGTTGCTCTAAAAACCCCAGTACCTCGGCAACCACATCAATATAGTCGGGACGCTTTTGCATAGAACTCGGTTGATTCTGCATATGCATTAAGCAGACGGGTAATTGGGTGTCGGCAGCGGCACGCAATGCGCCTTTCCGCTGTAACGCGCGTACGTCGTTAATAATGTTGGCCCCAGCACCTGCGGCCGCTTTAATGACCTGTGGACTGCTAGTATCGATCGATATCAGACAATCAAAACGTACCTTTACAGCCTGTAGCACCGGAATAACCCGATCTAGCTCCTGTTGAATTGAGACTGGTGTTGCGCCCGGCCGCGTCGATTCGCCACCGATATCGATAATATCAGCCCCATCAGCAAGCATCACTTCGACCGCTTGCAGGGTTTTGCTCTGATCCAACTGTCCTCGGGTATACAGCCGTCCGGCGTCCGAAAATGAATCTGGGGTAACATTTAATATACCCATCACTGCAGGACAGGATAGGTCGAGCATTTTGTTACCACATTTTAATGCGCGCATAGATGTAAAAAAACCTCGAAGCTGGTTGGGCTTCGAGGTTTATTCCTATTAGTCAGATTAAAAATCAAACGTCCTCAACGGGACCGCCGATTGGATCGTCTTGTTTCGTCTCTTCGTCACGGGCCTGTTCTTTGTCAGACTTATTACCGCCAGCGCTACCGTCAAAATCATTATCGTCCCACTGGTGAGGTGGACGCACTTTAATGCGTTTCATCAAGTCGTCGACCTGATCGGCATCAATGGTTTCATATTCCATCAATGCATCTTTCATGGCCTCAAGAATATCGCGATTATCTTCGAGTAACTTCTTCGCCATGCCGTAGGCGTCATTTAGGATGCGGCGTACTTCCTGATCGATCTCGCGAGAGGTATCTTCGGAATAATGGGTGTTGCCTCCACCGGGTGCCTGCGACTCATCTTCGCCATAGAGTATCGGGCCCATCTTTTCGTTAAGACCCCACTTGGTCACCATATTACGCGCCATTTGGGTGGCGCGCTCGATATCATTGGATGCGCCTGTCGTCACGCCGTCGAGGCCGCCAACCAGCTCTTCAGCTATTCGTCCACCAAACAGGCTGCACAGTTGACTGGTGATCTGACGACGATTGAGGCTGTAACGATCCTCTTCGGGCAGGTACTGGGTAACTCCCAGTGCACGTCCGCGCGGGATAATGGTGACTTTGTGTACCGGATCATGTTCAGGCACTAGGCGGCCAATAATGGCATGGCCCGATTCATGGTAGGCGGTGTTGGTCTTTTCTTTTTCCGACATGACCATGGAGCGTCTTTCTGCCCCCATCATAATTTTGTCACGGGCGTTCTCGAACTCTTCCATCGTTACCGTACGACGATTCGCGCGCGCTGAAAATAGCGCGGCCTCATTGACTAAGTTGGCCAGATCAGCCCCCGAAAACCCTGGAGTGCCACGAGCCAATATCGCCAGGTTCACCGATTCATCCAGCGGTACTTTTCGGGCATGGACCTTGAGAATTTGTTCCCGCCCACGGATGTCTGGCAGACTCACATACACTTGACGATCAAATCGGCCCGGTCTTAATAGCGCCTTGTCCAATACGTCGGGCCGATTAGTTGCTGCGATAACAATAACGCCCTCATTGCCTTCAAAGCCATCCATCTCAACCAGCAGTTGATTCAACGTCTGTTCTCGCTCGTCGTTACCACCACCATAACCGCCGCCACGATGACGGCCAACGGCATCAATTTCATCAATAAAGATAATACAGGGTGCCTGCTTTTTAGCCTGTTCAAACATGTCACGCACACGGGAGGCACCAACACCCACAAACATCTCCACAAAGTCGGAGCCGGAGATAGAGAAAAACGGTACCTTTGCTTCACCAGAAATAGCCTTGGCCAGCAGCGTTTTACCGGTACCCGGAGGGCCAACCATTAGTACACCTTTGGGAATGCGCCCACCAAGACGTTGAAACTTGCTGGGGTCACTAAGGAATTCAACTAGCTCGGCCACATCTTCTTTGGCTTCATCGACACCGGCCACATCGGCAAAGGTGGTCTTAATTTGATCGCCAGTGAGTAATTTGGCTTTGCTCTTACCAAAACTCATGGGCCCGCCTTTACCGCCCCACCACCCTGCATCTGTCGCATAAAGAACACGAAGATTGCAAGGATCAACAGAATAGGGAATGCTGCCACTAGCAGTTGGGTGAATATATTCGGCGATTCCGCCTCTTTGCCGACGATCTCTACATTATGGTTGACCAGATCAGCCATCAAACCGGGGTCTGCAATGTTCGGTCGAACCGTACGAAAGGTGGTCCCATCTTTACGCTCGCCTAAAATAAGCAACTGCTGGGTCTCAACTTTGGCGACGCGATCATTCTGCACTTCCTGAAGGAACTGCGAATAGCCGAGCTCCTGCTCTTCGGCTTGCGGTGTAAAGCTATTAAAAACCGATAATAGAATAGCGGCTAAGACAAGCCATACGACTAAATTTTTTGCCAGATCGTTCAATGTTTCATCCTCTCAATTACTCTTTAGGCCTTTGGCTACCAGATAGACTTCACGGGATTTGGCGCGCGAGGCCTCCGGCTTCTTCATACTGACACTATTAAACAATGTTCTGACATGACGCACAAACTGATCAAAACCTTCACCCTGAAACACTTTGGAGATAAAGACCCCATCGGGCTTTAACACCTGAGTAGTTAAATCAATCGCCAATTCTGCTAAATATATCATGGCTGGCTGATCTACAGCCTTAGCTCCCGTTAAATTGGGGGCCATATCGGAAATTACAAGGTCTACGGGTCGATTTCCGATAAGTAAAAGCAAGTCGTCAGTGATGTCCTGTTCAGTGAAATCACCCTGAATAAAGTCGACCCCGGCTATCGGATCCATGGGCAGTATATCCAACGCATGCACGCTACCCTCATGCCCAACTAAGCGCGACGCCACCTGAGACCAGCCTCCAGGGGCTGACCCTAAATCTACGACGGTCATGCCCGGTCGGATCATGCGTTCTTTTTCGACTATTTCGAGCAGTTTGTAACTGGCTCGGGAACGGTAACCGTCCTTTTGTGACTGTTTAACATAGGGATCCTTAATATGTTGTTTGATCCAATCCCGATTTTTAGATTTCGTCATGAGATAGTTTTCGCTAGAATGGCCGACTTATTTACTAGAGTTACGCAGTATGACAACTTCTAACGAAGATAAAAAATATTTACGCCGATTAGGTCATAATCTTAAGCCCGTAGTCACTATTGCGGCAAAAGGCCTGACTGAGCCTGTATGCGCGGAGATTGAACGCGCCCTTACTGACCACGAACTGATCAAAATAAAATTAGCCGTGGGCGATCGCGCAGCCAAAAAAGCGGTTATTGACAAAATATGCACTACCAGCGGCGCGGCAGTGGTTCAGGCAATTGGCCATATTGTGTTGTTGTTTCGCAAAGCCAAAAAACCTAACCCAAAACTTTCTAACCTGCTGCGCCAGTAAGACAGCGCTTGAGGCCGCGGCAATATTGCCTTTGTGCCATAATCCGCAGAAATTGCAGAGGATTTTTCTTGATAGATGATCAAAAGCTAAGCTCCATTATCACCTTTATTGGCAAGCCAGTTTTAATTGGTCTGTTTGTGGCTGCTGTTTTACTCGGGATATTTCCGGAGCTCCGAAGCCACATAAATGATAATAACAGCACAGAATCAATGGATCTGCGTCCTGACAATGTCGCGGCAGGCTGGTCTGGCCCAGTTTCCTACGCCTCAGCAGTAAGTCGCGCTGCACCCTCAGTAGTCAGTATTTACACACTTACTGTTGCTAAGACAGCCCAGCAATCGCCGTCAAAGGACCCTATGTTTGACCGCCTCTATAATCGACAGAAGCCGCGCAGCCAGTCGTCATTAGGCTCCGGCGTTATTATGCAGGCAGACGGTTTTATTTTGACCAACCACCACGTAATAAACGGTGCCGACCGTATTTTAGTGATGCTCTACGATGGCCGGGAGGCCTCGGCAATGCTGGTAGGCTCCGATCCGGACACTGATTTGGCTGTATTGAAAATCAATACCGACCAACTATATCCCATCTCGGTGGGCGAACCGTCACAGGCGCGTATTGGCGATGTAGTTTTAGCTATAGGTAACCCTCTTGGCGTCGGCCAGACAGTGACTCAGGGTATTGTTAGCGCCACGCATCGCAATGGCCTTGGCCTGAATGTATTTGAGAATTTTATTCAAACTGACGCTGATATCAATCCAGGGAACTCCGGTGGTGCGCTGATCGACACCTATGGCAATCTGCTAGGCATCAATACTGCCACGCTTAATCAATCTGGCACTTCCGGTATTGGCTTTGCAATTCCTGCAGATGCGGCTGAAAAAGTCCTCAAAGATATTATTCAGTACGGCCGTGTCATTCGTGGCTGGCTGGGGCTGAGCGCCACATATTTAAGCTCGCGCCAGACGAAGCAATTAAATCTACCGTTTTCCAAAGGCTTTCTTATTACAGCCGTAGCCGCTAATGGGCCTTCGCAGCTAGCCGGTATTGAGCTCGACGATATCGTTATTGGCTTTGATGGCTCAGCCATAACGGATCCACAAAGCAATATGAGTCAAATTGCCGATATGAAGCCAGGCGAAACCATTAAATTAGGCGTGTTTCGTCAAGGTAAAAATTTTGAAATAGACGCGGTTGCTGGCACTAGGCCTACGGATTAAGCGGCAAGAATCTCATGCAGGGTGCTAAGTAAGCGGGCATTCTGTTGCTCATTGCCAATGGTAATTCGTAGAAACTGATCGATCCTCGGCCGCTTAAAGTGACGCACAATTAGACCCTGCTCGCGAAGCGCCAGTGCCAAAGCCTCTGCGTGAGTGTCTTTGTGACGCGCAAATACAAAATTGGCTGCCGATGGCAGTACCTCAAACCCGAGAGCCTGCAGCCGCTCCGTCACCTGGTCGCGGCTATTGATAATACGCTCACAGGTTTGCTGAAAATACTCGGTATCGTTGAATGAGGCTATGGCTGCGGCAATTTGTAACTGGCCTAGAGGGAACGGATTGAAGCTATTTTTGATGCGTTCCAGCCCTTCAATCAGCTCAACCGAACCCATACCATAACCAATACGCATGCCAGCTAAAGACCGAGATTTAGACATTGTGTGCACTACTAGCAAATTGGAGTGCTGGTTAATCAATGCCACGGCACTCTGACCACCAAAGTCTACATAGGCTTCGTCGACCACGACCACAGTGTCAGGATTTGCTCGCAGCAGCTGCTCAATGGCCTCTAGACCAAGCACACGTCCGGTCGGTGCATTAGGGTTAGGGAAGATAATACCGCCATTGGTCCGCTTATAATCTTCAATATCAATCGAAAAATCGTCAGTCAGCGGAATCTGCTCATATTCAATACCATAAAGCTGGCAGAAAACAGGGTAAAAACTGTAGCTTATATCGGGGAACAGCAGCGGCTTTGACTGCTTTAATAATCCGTTAAATGCATGGGCAAGGACTTCATCTGAGCCGTTGCTGACAAATATCTGCTCCTTTACAAGACTATAATGATGGGCAATGGTCTGCTTGAGGTCATCTGCATTCATCGGTGGATAGAGACGCAAATCATCGTTAGCCAGCGACTGCATAGCCTCCAATGCCTGTGGCGAGGGACCATAGGGGTTTTCATTGGCATTTAACTTGGCAACATTACTGATCTTTGGCTGTTCACCCGGGACATAGGGCTCAAGCTGACTGACAAAATCACTCCAATATTTACTCATGTAAAGACTCTCTATCCAATACCTAAGACTAACATCAAAACCTTAATCTTTAATGCGATACTCTGCCGATCGCGCATGAGCAGTCAAGGATTCCCCGCGCCCCAATACCGAGGCTACTCTACCTAGGTTTGATGCACCCTGCTCAGAACAGTAGATCAACGAACTGCGTTTCTGGAAGTCGTAAACGCCCAGAGGCGATGAAAATCTCGCCGTAGCCGAAGTCGGCAATACATGGTTTGGCCCAGCACAGTAATCTCCAAGCGCTTCAGCGGTGTGGCGGCCCAAGAAAATAGCACCCGCATGACGAATTTTTGGCAGCCAGGCCTCGGGGTCTTCGACGGAAAGTTCTAGGTGCTCAGGCGCTATTCGATTACAAAGATCGATAGCCTCGTCAATACCAGCAACCTTTATCAGCGCACCACGGTTAGCCAAGGACTGGGAGATAATGTCACGCCTCTCCATGCCCGGCAGAAGGCGGTCGATACTCTGTTGAACAGCCTCTATATAGTCTGCATCCCAGGCGATTAAAATCGACTGAGCGTCTTCATCATGCTCAGCCTGAGAAAACAAGTCCATCGCAATCCAGTCAGGATCAGTTTTACCGTCACAGACCACCAGTATTTCGCTGGGCCCGGCCACCATGTCTAGGCCTACTGATCCAAATACCATGCGTTTGGCGGTCGCCACATAAATATTACCCGGGCCGACAATTTTATCTACCCGAGGGACAGTTTCTGTACCGTATGCCAACGCAGCGATTGCCTGAGCCCCACCGAAAGTAAAGACCCGATCAACGCCGGCAATAGCCGCTGCAGCCAGAACTATGGGACTCAGTTCGCTGTCCGGTGCCGGCACCATCATAATCACGTGTTTAACTCCCGCCACGCGCGCAGGAATACAGTTCATTAAGACTGAGGACGGATAGCTAGCCTTACCACCGGGCACATAGATGCCAACTCGCTCCAACGGGGTTATTTGCTGACCCAGTACAGTGCCGTCCGCCTCTTGATACTGCCAGGACTCCTGTAGCTGATGGCGGTGGTAGTCACGAATTCTGCCCGCCGCGATTTCTAAGGCTTCGCGGGTTTCTGGCGCGATAGTGTCAAGTGCGACATGAAGGTCCTCAGCACTGAGACAGAACGACTCCACGCTAGCCAAGTCGCGGCGGTCAAAGCGATTACTATATTCGATTAAGGCGCTGTCACCGCGAGATCGCACCTGTTGCAAGATATCGGCAACTGTTTGCTCGACGTCATTATTAGAGACCATATCCCAGGCAATTAGCTTATCCAATGTCTCCAAAAAATCACCATCACTAGCATTGAGTCTGGCAATATGGACACTCACAACTCTGTCGCAACCACTTTGGCAAGCGCATCAACGATTGTTTGAATCTCAGCACGCTTGGTCTTCATCGCCGCTTTGTTAACAATCAGACGCGAACTAATCTTAGCGATCATGTCGCGGGCTTCCAGGCCGTTGGCTTTAAGCGTATTGCCAGTATCTACAATATCCACAATCTCGTGCGCGAGATCGAGCAGTGGGGCTAACTCCATAGCCCCGTAAAGCTTAATGAGATCGGCCTGCCGGCCTTGCTCGGCATAGTACTGCCGGGCAATATTGATGTATTTCGTAGCTACCCGCAGGCGACCCTTTTGCGGGGGGGCTCCCACAGGAATAGCTGTCATCAATTGACAGCGAGCAATACCCAGATCTAGTGGCTCGTAGTAACCATCGCCCTGATGCTCAAGCAGGGCATCTTTTCCCACAATGCCTATGTCTGCAGCCCCAAATTGCACGTAGGTGGGCACATCTGAGCCTCGAAGAATCAATATCCGCAGGCCTTCTTGGTTAGTCGAAAATACTAGTTTTCGGCTGGAAAAGATATCCTCGTCCGGCGCTATACCCGCCGCCTTTAGCAGCGGAAGGGTTTCTTTGAGTATGCGCCCCTTAGTCAGAGCTAGCGTAATCTGTGTCATGGTTATCTAACCTGGTACTCGCTTAATTTTGCCACCCAACAGCTGCAGCTTTTCCTCTATACACTCATAACCCCGGTCAATATGATAGATCCGATCAACCGCTGTTTCACCCTCAGCTACTAATCCCGCTATTACTAGCGCCGCCGAAGCGCGCAGATCTGAGGCCATAACCGGAGCACCTTTTAACTTATCAACACCAGTGACGACAGCGGTATTGCCCTGAACAACAATATTAGCACCCATACGATTCAATTCTTGAACCTGCATAAGACGGTTTTCAAATATGGTCTCTGTGATGGTACCGACGCCATCAGCAACCGCATTAACCGCCGTCAACTGTGCCTGCATGTCGGTTGGAAAAGCGGGATACGGCGCAGTAGTTAAGCTGATAGCCTTCGGCCGCTTGCCCTGCATGTCCAGCTCAATCCAATCGTCACCCTGGGTAATAATTGCACCCGTTTCCTCAAGCTTAAGTAAGACTGCACCCATAGTGGAAGGATCTGTTTGCGTGGTCCTTACTTTGCCGCCAGTGGCCGCAGCAGCCGCCAAATAGGTGCCAGTTTCGATACGGTCCGGCATCACTTTGTAATAGCCCCCGTGCATTTTATCCACCCCGTTAATGGTAATGGTGTTGGAGCCTGCACCCTGTACATCAGCGCCCCAGGTATTCATACATTTAGCTAAGTCAATAATCTCAGGCTCCCGAGCAGCATTCTCAATGACGGTTGTACCCTGCGCCAACGCCGCGGCCATCATGATATTTTCGGTGGCACCGACAGAAACTACATCCATTAAAATATGGGCGCCTTTAAGACGGCCATCACTGCGGGCTTTTATATAACCATCTTCAATTTCAATCGTTGCACCCATGGCCTCGAGACCACGCAGGTGCAAATCGACCGGTCTGCTCCCAATTGCACAGCCGCCAGGAAATGACACATTAGCCTCACCATAGCGGGCCAGCATGGGACCCAATACCAAAATAGAGGCGCGCATGGTTTTCACCAACTCATAGGGCGCGGTCAAACTCTTAAGAGTTGACGTGTTAACTTCAAGACGCCTTTTTTCGTCTAAACTCACCGTGACACCCAAAGTACCCAAAAGCTCGATAGTGGTTGTCACATCTTGCAAATGAGGCAGATTGGCTATCGTCACAAGGCCCTCAGATAAAAGAGCAGCGGACAAGATCGGCAGTGCGGCATTTTTAGATCCGGAAATCCATACGTCGCCACGGAGCACTGCCCCCCCCTGAATGATTAGTTTATCCATCGGATCATCTCAGAAAATAACATCTAATTGCGGCTATTCCACTCATCAGGCGTGAACGTTTTCATATTGACAGCGTGAATCTCACCCGAGGAGATCTGCTCCTTAAGCGCCCCATAGATAACCTGTTGACGCTGCACTGGGCGCTTATTTGAAAAGATCTCACCGATGGCCACTATATTAAAATGACCGCCATCAGTCGCCACCTGACATTCACAATCGGGCAGCGCTTTTTCTAGCAAGGTTTTGACGTCTTCTGGACTCATTTATTCAACTCTTCTGTTGGCTTTCGCTGGATCTCACTTCCATCCAGCGATCACCTGATCAATATCACCACCCAATTTTTTAGCTGACTGCACAAATTGAGACTGGAATGTTTTACGGAGACTAATCCCGTTGATAGTCATGTTTAGAATCATCCACTGACCTGTGCTCTTTTTAAAAGCCATGGTGTAGGCTAATGGGTAACCGCCATCAGCGCCGCGAATTTCCTGTTTAACCACCACCTTGCGCTGACCCGGCTTTATATCTGCGTGACTCAATAGGACCATTTCCTGACCACTGTAACCCATTAGGCCGCGCCCGTAGGTTTCCACCAGTCCATCGCGAAAGGTGTGCGCAAACAATCCGCGCTGCTCCGTACTGGCCGTCTTTGCATAGGGCCCCATCACTTGCTTAGCAATGTACTTGAAGTCGACGCTGACATCTAGAATGTCATTTAGAGCGGCAAAAAATGTCAGCTCATTGGCCGGATAGCCTTCCTTGTGCTTTTCAATGGCGTCGAGCAGATCAACAGTAATCTGCTCAATCTTTTCATAGGGGCCCTTTGCGGCCTGGACAGGGGTCTCCGCGGCTACCAATGCGGGGAAAACAACAAAGCTGACAGCCAAAAGACTGGCGATCAAGCCGCTCTTTACTCTTTTCATAGTCTCATTCCATAAGTCAATGTTCGTCATTGACAGTAATTGGTTAATCTAAAGCGTCGCTACTGACTTTCTCTGTCGCGCACTATACCATTCCCGCTTTGCTGAATAAACAAAAGCTAGCCTGCCTTTGGAGAGAATATGGCCACTATATACCTACCTTTTTTTGCCCTGATAGTTGGCATGCTCGGACTGCTCCTTGGCGCCGACCGGTTTGTAGAAGGCAGCGCAGCTGTCGCGCGGAACTTAGGTATTTCTCCGATGATCATCGGATTGACCGTTGTCTCGGTGGGCACGTCGGCGCCAGAGATTATTGTTTCAATCAATGCCGCACTTAATGGCGCAGGACAACTAGCTGTGGGTAATGCGCTGGGTTCCAACCTGGCCAACATAGGTTTAGTCCTCGGCATTACTGCGCTGGTAGCGCCACTTCCCGTTCAAAAACACCTGCTTGTCGAAGAGGGCCCTGTGTTATTAGTGATCACAGCGCTAGCTGGATTATGTCTTTACGATGGTTTTTTACATCGCGGCGAAAGTGTCGCGTTGATGCTTTTGGTTATTCCACTGCTGGTCTTGGTGGTCAAGTTCAAAAAGAGCGCCCCCAATCCTGAGGCTGCTAATAGCGCTGAGGAAATACCCGATATGCCTAGGGCCCAAGCGCTATTGCGGCTCGCCTTAGGCTTGGGCGTTCTGTTAGTCAGTGCTGACATCACAGTCTGGGGAGCTAAATCCATCGCGGTTTATCTTGGCTTAAGCGAGTTAATTATCGGGCTGACAATAGTCGCCATTGGCACTAGCCTGCCGGAATTAGCCGCCTCGGTAATGAGCGCCCTCCGCGGCCATCATGATATTGCGATTGGTAACATCTTTGGCTCCAACCTCTTCAATCTGATGCTAGTTATGACCGCTGCTGGGGCCATTTCACCAATTGCCTTGTCCGCTGATGTGTTCAGCCGCGATTTTGCTGCCATGGCGTTGATGACGACATTAATGGTGGCACTCGTCGCATTTGCTATTTATAGAACGACTAAAAGCGACTCTCAGGCCCTCCTGTCTAGATTTGTGGGTATTGTTTTACTGGCATCCTACGGACTTTATTATGTGGCACTTTGGCCATCCATGTACCCTATATAAGGTCTTTGAGGCTAAAATAAACACGAACCCAAACATGCACAGCGTCGGGCATTTTCAACTATAATGGTTGCCGTTGCGGGTAACCGAAGATAACAATTAGACTATGTCGACATCAGATTTTATTAAGTCCGGCCTCCGTACGGTGGAGATGGAAGCCCTCGCGGTCAGCGCCATGACGCCGGGTATTAATGGTGACTTTTCCCTTGCCTGTCAGATTATTCTTGCCTGTGAGGGCCGCGTTGTTGTCACAGGCATGGGGAAGTCGGGCCATATTGGTAATAAAATTGCCTCTACATTGGCCAGTACTGGTACACCTGCATTTTTTGTTCATCCAGGAGAGGCCAGTCACGGCGATCTGGGTATGATCACCAAGAGTGATGCGGTGATTGCTATATCAAATTCAGGCAAGACAACTGAAGTCGTCACGCTTTTACCGCTTATTAAGCGCTTGGGCATCCCCTTGATCAGCATGACGGGCGATACAGAATCCTTACTTTCACAGACCGCCGACGCCAATCTCGACGTGAGCGTAAGCAGCGAGGCCTGCCCACTCAACCTTGCACCCACTACCAGCACTACAGTTACTCTGGTGATGGGAGATGCTTTGGCAATTGCCTTACTGGAGTCGCGCGGGTTTAGCGCTGAGGATTTTGCCTTCTCGCACCCGGGTGGGACACTGGGTCGAAAGTTATTGCTACGCGTCGGCGATATTATGCATAAAGACGCAGAGATGCCAAGAGTGGCGCCAGACCAACCATTGCTTCACGCACTGTTAGAAATGACTCAAAAAGGATTTGGCATGACCACGGTAGTTGCTGACGACAATAGATTACTTGGCGTCTTTACTGACGGCGATTTGCGTCGTGTAATCGACCAAAAAATTGACCTTAGTAACGCACTTATGGCCGATGTGATGTCCAGCAACCCGAGAACGATCAGTCGCGATATTCTAGCGGTTGAAGCACTCACCATTATGGAAAAATCTGCCATTACAGCATTAATTGTCGAAGATGACAGGCATCGCCCCATAGGCGTACTGCATATGCATGATATTTTGCGCGCAGGGGTAGTGTAAATGACTGACAAAGTTCCCTCTTCGGTCATTAAAGCCGCTAAAAAAATTAAACTCCTATTGCTCGATGTCGATGGGGTTCTGACCGACGGTCGACTCTATTACGGCAACAATGGCGAAGAGATGAAAGCCTTTAATATCCAAGATGGACTAGGTATCAAGCTACTTCAGCGCGCTGAGGTGCAGGTAGGCATCATTACTGGCCGTGTATCGACACTACTGGAACGCCGAGCAACCGAACTGGGCATTCACCCCGTAGTGCAGGGTCGTGAGGACAAACTCACCGCTCTCCAAGAATTAATGCAAACTATGGATATTAATCTAGATGAAATAGCCTTTGTAGGCGACGATTTGCCCGATTTAGCGGTCATTCGGCGAGTGGGGCTAGGTATAACGCCAGCCAATGGTAACAGTGCGTTGTCTTCTCAGGCGCACTGGCAAACCAGCAAGCGAGGCGGTGATGGAGCGGTCCGCGAAGTCGCCGAAATGATCCTGTGTGCGCAAAATAAACTGCCAACCATATTGGCTGCCTATCAATGATCAAACAAGGTCTCTTTGGCGCATTCTTAGTTATTTTTGTTGGTGGATTTTTACTAGTGTGGGACTCACCCCCAGATGCCTTTAAGCGCAATCAAACCCCACAAGTTGACCGCCCTCCCCTTGCCGACAGCTATATGACGGAGATAACTAGTCGCCAATTCTCTGATACTGGCAAAGAGAAATTTATTCTCTTTGCGCCCAAAGTAGAGTTATTTTCAGACGCCTCGGAGACACTACTGACGGAGCCTAAGCTGATCTCATTTGGCATCAAAGCCGGCCAGGTTGATACGAAGACCGTCAGAATCAAGGCTAAAAAGGGTATTTTAACCAATAATGGCGAAATTCTGACGCTAACCAATGATGTTGTGGTGACCATTGAGGCCGCCGAAGGCAATACACAACTTAATACAGAGCACCTTGTGTATTTGCCCGCCAGTGAAACCGCGTCAACGGTGGTCCCGTTTGACCTACGAAACCCACAGGTTAAAATATCAGGAAAGGGTCTAGAGGCCGATTTCTCCAATCAAAAATATACAATTAAATCAGAGGTCCACGCCGTACATGAACCCATTTAAACCGATTTTGGGGTTAGTACTTTTGCTCTGCTGTTTGATGGCATCGGCAAACATGACAGATCGCCAGCAGTCCATAACGATTGATTCGGACTCTGCTGAACGGGACGAAAAAACAGGCCTGACCGTCTATCGCGGCAATGTGGTTGCCCGTCAGGGTAGCCTTATTATCGAGGGCGATGCAATAACCATTTTCTATGAAAATAACCAGGTCAGCCGAATTCTTTGCGTAGGGTTTCCCGCGCACTTTGAGCAGGAAACTAGCCGCAGTGGTGAGAAGGTCATAGCGTACGGCGAAAGCATTGAGTATCTACCCGTCGCTGGAAAAATTAAATTGGAAAAAAATGCATCCATTAGTCAAAAAGGTGCGCTTGATCAAAGGTGACGTAATTGATTACGACTTGAAAAATGAAACATGGAAAGCTAAAGGTGACACCAGCGGCAATGCCGGCGGGAAAACACGCATACAACTGATAATCCCGGCTGCCAATCAAAAAGATGGATCGCCTAACAACGAGAATACAGATTTAGAAAGTACGGAGATTACCCCCTGATGGCGGTCCTAGAAGCCTATAATTTAGCCAAGTCCTATGGCAAAAAAATAGTGGTTAAAGATGTTTCTCTATCGGTAAAACAGGGCGAAATTGTTGGTCTTTTAGGCCCTAATGGCGCAGGAAAAACTACCTGTTTTTATATGATTATCGGCTTAGTCGCCCAGGATGGCGGAACAGTTTTTATTGATGATGAGGATATCACCACTCTACCCATGCATGGACGAGCTCGTCGCGGGTTGGGTTACTTACCTCAGGAACCCTCCGTTTTTCGAAAACTGAGCGTAGAAGATAATATTCTGGCCATTTTGGAAACAAGGAAAGATCTGAGCCGCCAACAGCGCAACCGCAAGCTTGAAGAATTGATGGACGAATTCCATATTTCCCATCTAGCTAAAAATATCGGTATTAGCCTGTCTGGCGGAGAGCGACGGCGAGTGGAAATAGCGCGCGCTCTGAGTACTGATCCGCAATTTATCTTACTGGATGAGCCCTTTGCGGGTGTCGACCCAATATCCGTTAATGATATCAAAAATATCATTCGCCACCTCCGTGATAAGGGCATTGGCGTTTTGATTACAGACCACAATGTCCGTGAGACATTAGACATCTGCGAGCATGCCTACATAGTTGGTGAAGGGCACGTTATTGCTGAGGGGACCACCGAGCACATCCTTAATGACCATAAAGTGCGAAAAACCTATCTTGGAGAGGATTTTAGACTGTAATTGTGCAATATAATGTAATTGGTTATTGCCATTCACGGCATGTCGGCACTAAAATTGCATCTAGATTAGCGGGAAAGTTAAATCATCTATGCGCCCAGGCTTACAGCTAAAAATCAGCCAACAGCTCACTATGACGCCGCAGTTGCAACAGGCCATTCGGTTACTGCAACTGTCGACTCTTGAGTTGCGCCAAGAGATTGTCGAGCAGCTCTACAGTAACCCCCTTTTAGAAGTTGATGAGGAAACGCATGACTCGGCCGCTGCCATAGATGACAGTGCCAGAGAGCGCAACAACACTGCTGATAGAATTGATGAATCCACTGATGTCGATTTTAATTCTGATGATCCCGGCCTCTATGTCACCGCTACTGAAGCCTCTGAGCCAACAGTAACTGAATCTGAAGCGGACAATACCTGGGATCATGAAGGACTTCAGGATCTTCCGGTCGACGCCAGCTGGGATGAGGTTTACAACGTCCCAGCCCCAACAGCCAGTAGCGGTGGGGAAGTTAATCTGGAGCAGGTTTATCAGGTGACAGAATCACTGCAAGACCATCTTCACTGGCAGCTCAATCTGACACCATTTTCGGACCGAGATCGAGAGATCGCCGAAGCCTTTATCGACGCCATCGATCAGACAGGTATGATTAGCCCACATCTGACTGATATTGTTGCTCATATCGACTATGAGGAGCCGGAAGATGGGCTTCTCGAGGACGAGTTAGTCGCCGTATTACACCGCCTCCAGCAATTCGATCCGCCGGGTATCTTCGGGCGTGACATCAGAGAATCGCTGCTAATTCAACTCAATCAACTCAGCCTAGAGACTGAGTATCTCATCGTCGCAAAATGTCTTGTGGCAGATTTTCTCAATGATATTGCTTCGATGGACATGGTCCGGTTAACTAAAAAAACCGGGTACAGTACGGATAATATTCAGGGAGCTTTACTATTAATACGTAGCCTGAATCCTCGCCCGGGTGAAACGCTGGCTAGCAATGAGGCCGAATATATTGTTCCCGATGTCTATGTAGAAAAAGTCGCTGGTCGCTGGCGTGTGCGACTGAACGACACCAGTATGCCGCGACTCCGTATCAATGACGCTTATAGCAGTCTTATAAAACGCGCCGATAATAGCGAGGATAACCAGTTTTTAAAGACCAACTTGGCTGAAGCGCGTTGGTTTTTACGCAGCCTCGAAAGCCGCAACGAGACGCTGATGCGAGTGGCCATGACAATCATTGACCTACAACAGGGCTTTCTTGATCATGGTCCAGTGGCCATGAAACCCATGGTTCTGGCGGACATTGCCACAAAACTTGAGCTCCACGAATCTACGATCTCCCGAGTGACCACCACTAAATACCTCGCAACACCTCAGGGTATCTTCGAACTCAAATACTTCTTTTCCAGTCATGTGGGCACATCTGGCGGTGGAGAGTGTTCTTCGACCGCAGTTTGCGCTATTCTAAAAACAATGATTGGCGCTGAGCAACAGGCAAAACCCTTAAGCGATAATAAGCTCACGTCACTACTGGAAGAACAGGGAATTCAAGTTGCGCGACGAACGGTCGCTAAATATCGAGAGAGTATGGGAATTCCCTCTTCAAGCCAACGTAAAAGATTTGAAAATGCTACTTAGGAGGAAACTCGGATGCAAATGACCATCAGTGGACATCATTTAGATGTCACAGACCCAATTCGCGACTACGTCACCAACAAGCTCTCAAAGTTGGAACGGCACTCCGAAGCGATCACAAGTGTGGCCGTCATACTAACAGTGGATAAACTCTCACAAAAAGCTGAGGCCACCGTCCATGTTACTGGCGGTGACCTGTTTGCCAATGCTGAGCATGATGATCTGTATGCGGCAATCGACGCTCTCAGCGATAAGTTAGACCGCCAACTCATCAAACACAAAGAGAAACACAGAGGTCATTAGCTCCTTAAATGAAAATTACCGACATACTTACGCCTGCAATGACCCATTGCAATCTGCCGGGCGGCAGTAAAAAACGCGTCTTGGAAAACCTGTCATCTTTTATTGTCGAGCAACTTGGCGGCGACACTGAGCAGGCCGATAGCTTATTTCATAGCCTGGTTGCTCGAGAACGTCTGGGTAGCACGGGAATAGGTGAAGGCATCGCCATTCCTCATTGCCGAACACCGGGTATCAAGCGTATTCATGGCTGTCTGGCTAAGCTAACATCTCCCGTGGAATTTGATGCGCCAGATGATCAATCGGTTGATCTCATTTTTGCGCTGGTGGTGCCAGAGGAACAAAATGATGAGCATCTGGCTACACTGGCAAGAATAGCGGCATTGCTTCAACATGAGAGGTCGCGAGTCGCTCTGCGAAAATGCCGAAGCCACGAAGAGCTTTTTAACACCGCGGTAACACTGGAGCGATCAGCCTAGATATGCGTTTAGTTGTGATTAGCGGCCTTTCTGGGTCGGGTAAAACCTCTGCACTTAATATCCTTGAGGATGTTGGGTTTACCTGCATTGATAATCTCCCAGTAAGCCTGCTGCCCAACCTTATCTCCAAACTTAGTAGCGAAGGCCACTCCGAAGATACCAAATTAGCGGTGGGTATTGATGCGCGCAATCTGGCGGGCGATCTCAATCAAATACCGGCGACACTGAGGTCTATCGAGTCTCGCGGAACCTCGGTCAGCGTTATATTCCTTCATGCACGCCAGACTGATTTGATTCGCCGTTACAGCGAAACAAGACGCAAACATCCACTGAGCACTAACACTGTCAGCCTTAAAGAAGCTATTATCTTAGAGACCGACATGCTGGCACCCATAGCTAATATCGCTGACCGCACTATTGAAACCTCCGGACTGTCTCTTCATCAACTTAGAGATTTGATCAAGAATACTGTGGTTCCGCACAATGCCAATCATATGTCGATTCTTTTCGAATCATTTGGTTTTAAGCGCGGCGTGCCAATCGATGCAGACTTTGTATTTGATGTACGCTGCCTCCCCAACCCATACTGGTGTCCTGAACTCCGATTGATGTCAGGCAATGACGCAGACGTTATGCAATACCTTGAAAGCCAGGAAGACGTTACCATAATGCTTTCCGACATTATTGGATTCCTGACCCGCTGGATACCCAAACATCAAAATGATAACCGCAGCTATCTAACCATCGCCATTGGTTGTACTGGCGGCCAGCATCGCTCCGTCTATTTGGCCAATCGCCTGTGCGAGCACTTCGCCAGTCGGCATGCACAGGTGCACGCTGTGCATAGGCAACTCGCACTCTAATTCGGTGGATTAAAAATGCTTTGCTGTGACCTCAAAATTATTAATAAACTTGGCTTACACGCTCGCGCCGCAACTAAGCTCGCCAGTGCCGCAGGCCACTATCAATGCAGTATCCGCATAGGTAAACCGGATCAAAGTGTCGATGCTAAAAGTATAATGTCGCTGATGCTTTTGGCCGCGAGTCAGGGCACCGATCTCAGCTTTGAGTTTGACGGCCCAGATGAACTGCAGGCTCAGCAAGAAATAGCGCAGTTATTGGCAGATTATTTTGGCGAGGGGGAATAAATTTACGCCGGTACCAGTAAAACCTATCAGTCAACTGCGTAGCCCGCTAAAATACCGGTTCAAAAAGAGCTTCAGGATTTAGTTAGAGACATAATTCATGACCGAAACCAAAGATCAGAATAATCTATTGACAAAGCTCGGCTCTGCCATTGATTCAGTCACTCTGAATCAGGTTCGGCATATTCTCAACAATCTCCGTCCTCCAGACATTGCTCACCAACTTGAAACCGCTCCTCACAAGTTTCGTCACATCCTTTGGGAGCTCGTTGATCCAGAAATTACTGGCGAAGTCCTTCAGGAACTGTCTGATGAAATGCAGATAGAATTTCTCAACAGGATGGATGGAGCAGAAGTTGCCTCTCTCACCGAAGGTTTAGATGTCGATGACATTGTCGATATTCTTCAGCAGCTACCCGACCAGATGATTCCCGAGGTACTCAACGCTATGTCGGGTCAGGATCGTCTTCGTGTAGAGTCCGTCCTAACCTACAGGGAAGATACCGCTGGCGGGCTAATGGACACCGAAGTTATCACTGTCCGTCCTGACATTACGGTGGACGTTGTGCTGCGGTACCTGCGTCGATTTGAAGAGATTCCAGATATTACCGACAACCTATTTGTGGTCAGCCGCAATGATCTCTTCTTGGGTACATTGCCCCTTGGCAAGCTACTGACATCGAGCCCAACAACTACCGTTCGAGAAGTGATGAATGTCGACGTGCAGGCTATTCATGTAGATCTGACAGATTCAGATGTCGCGCAGTTATTCCAACGCCATGATTTAGTCTCGGCACCCGTAATCGACGACGCAAATCATCTTCTCGGTCGCATCACTATTGATGATGTGGTTGATGTCATTGTCGAGGATGCTGATCATTCCTTATTGGCCATGGCTGGCCTCAGCCATACGGAGGATACTTTTTCCTCGATTAGCCGTGCGGCACCGCGGCGGGCAGTTTGGTTAGGTGTCAATTTAGTCACCGCAATCCTTGCTTCATCTGCAATCAGTCTGTATACCGAAGCTCTAGATAAAATCGTTGCACTTGCTATTCTGATGCCTATTGTCGCCAGTATGGGGGGTGTCGCGGGCAGCCAGACCCTTACTGTGGTTATCCGTGGTATGGCGCTTGGCCAAATTGAGCGCAGTAATGTCAGCTGGTTAGTCAGTAAAGAATTTGTGGTTGGCGCATTAAATGGCCTACTCTATGCCCTCATCCTCGGGGCTATTGTTTCGCTCTGGTTTAACGACTGGGTCATGGCTTTTATTATTGGCTTGGCCATGGCGATCAACCTCATGGCGGCAGCCCTAGCCGGCACATTACTGCCTATTGTATTAAGAGCCATGAAAATTGACCCTGCTTTAGCAGGCACGGTTATTCTTACCACCGTCACTGATATTGTCGGTTTTGTGTCTTTCTTAGGACTGGCCACTATGTTTCTCATCTCATGACTGACCAACCGGAACATCCCGACTACGACGGGCCAAGTAAGTCTCAGCTAAAACGAGATAGCCATTTGTTGCAAAAAATGGGTCAAGAGCTGGTGGACATGCCGGAAGGAATGTTGCAGAAGTTTGACCTGCCGGAGAATTTACAAGAAGCCGTCCATGAGGCCCGACGATTGAAAAGTCGAGAGGCCAAGCGCCGACATCTGCAATATATTGGCAAGCTCATGCGTATCTCCGATACCGACGTCATTCAAGAAACTTTAGATATGATGGATCATCAATCTCAGACTTACCGGCAGCATTTCAAAGAGCTGGAAGACTGGCGTGATCGACTTATCAACGAGGGTTCAGATGGGATCCATGCCTTTATCAAGGCCCATCCTGCCGCTGACCGCCAACAACTCAGGAATCTACAGCGTCAGGCCAACCGTGAAATTGAACTGAGTAAAGCACCAACGGCTAGCCGTAAATTATTTGTCTATATCCGCTCGCTGAGCGAATAGGGTACGGGTACCGACTCACACCGTAAGGCAGTTAATAGAGGCGCGTTAGAAGGGTAGCCTGCGGTGATCCCTGACTGGCATCTTCAGTTGCAGCTTATGAATCAGCGCCAAGTCAATTTCAGCCACGGCAACGCCAGAACAGTCGCCTTCGACTGATGCAAGCACTGTACCCCAGGGATCGATAATGACGCTTCCGCCCCAGAGTCCTCGAGTAGCATGGTTCCGATCCACTAGGTTAGCACCAATCATAAAGAGTTGGTTCTCTATAGCCCGGGCGCGCAATAAAACTTGCCAATGGTCCTTGCCAGTAGCCGCAGTAAATGCCGACGGAACTGCGATAACCTGAGCATCCAAAGCCGCCAGCTGCCCATATAATTCAGCAAAGCGAAGGTCATAACAAACGGATAACCCTAACTTACCTATCGACGTTGAAACGGCAGTTACGCGCTTTCCAGCCGAGAAATTATCCGATTCACAGTAACGTTTTTTTTGCTCAGACTCAGCGCTCACTTCAACATCGAACAGGTGAATCTTATCGTAGTGGTCGACACAGTTGCCTTCGGGATCAAACAGTAATGACCGGGCAAAGGGTTTTGGATTGGGACCCGCAACCGGTATGGTTCCGCCCACTAGCCATAGACCATGCCTTCTGGCCTGATCAGCCAAAAACTGCCGGGCTGGCCCTATCGGCTCTGATTCATCATGACCTACCTGCAAGAAATCTGACTGGCCATAATGAGCGAAGTTTTCCGGCAAGACGGCCAACTGAGCTCCGGCATCGGCTGCTTCAATCAAAAGTGCCTCGGCATTGGTTAAATTCACGGCCACTGTCGGAGCTGGCTTTAGCTGAATGGCAGCCACGGTTATTTTGTTACTCATTCCTAGATCCGGTAGTCTCTACTTTATCGATTTCGACCCTTTTGAGCTCCTCGGCAAATATTTTATCAACGGTCACCTCAATATCAGCCCAGGGGCCCGCCAAGTTGTAGCTGATACTCGACATTTGATCCACCTGCTTCTCAACCAATTTTCCCGTAAGATAAACACCAGCCGCAGCAGGTAAGCCACCTAGCAACGCAACGACCCAAGGCAAATTAGTAGCCACCGGAAGTGTTGCCACTAATTTACCATCGACGGTTTCATTCACCATATCAAAGTTACCTGCCATACTCATGCGGCCGGAGGGCATTTTCATCTGTAGTGGTTGACTGAAACTAGCCACTCCCTGCCCAAACCTAACCTCGGCATTAAGGTGATGGTAAGCTAGATTCTGGTTAGTCACATCAGAGAAGTCGAGTTGCAACCGCTTCAACCAGTTGGCGAAATTAAACAGACTAACCACTTTTAATGCGGCGCCCGCTCCGCTAGGTGATTTATAAAAACTGCCCTCGTTTAATTCAATCTTGAAGGTACCGTCAATATTTTCGCGACTGATATTCCACGGCTGGTCCGGCCAGGCCAAGTCAAACACTAATTCCCCAGACTGACTGTCAACTATGGTGGGAATATCAAAACTATCCATCAGCAGAGCAATATTATCCACTGGTACAGGGCCCACCAACCGGCTGGAATAACTTTCCCCATCAAAGTGCCAAAAGAATTCAGTCGTAGGATCCTTATCTAACAACCCTGGCCGAAGGCCTCCGAGGTTCCCCTTTATCGAGTTAAAGGCCGCGCCTGAAATCTCTGGGCGCAATTGAAAGGAGACAGAACCCCAATCTGTGTCACCCAGCATGAGCTGGTCAACTGCAATGTCAGCAGCTAGGAATTTACGCGGGTCGATTGGTGCGCCACCCGTTCTGCCCTCAAGTAATGCGAGCGGCAGAGAAAGGCGACTGAGAGATAAATTTAGTACAGATTGATCGTTAACAGGGAGTAGTAGGCCACCATCAGCAAGGTCAGTACTAAACTCAACTTTGATAATTTCATCCGATAGCCTAACTTGGGCTGCTATATCACGCAGTGTAAAGGTAGCCACTTCAAGTTGGTCAAACTCCAAGTCGAATACAGTATTTAAGCGCTTATTATTGCCCGACAATCCATTCGAAAATAGTGCACCAACCGGTTGCCATAGCTTTAAATCAGTCGTAGGTAAAAATGAAGCTACCAAGAGCTCACCCTTAGCTGGCATAGATATCGAGCGATCATAGCTCACCAACCCTTGAGTCAAGCCGAAATCAGAAAACCTTAGATCGGCCAACAACTCCGGGCCTATAGTACCCGCCAAACGCTTAAAGTCTGGATCAAAAAACAGAGTTAAGTCTAGAGGGAGTTTATCCCCAACCGATTTATCCAACGGCTGCGGCAACTTAATTTCGGTCGCCTGCATCTGGCTAGTAAGCTGGAGGGTAACCGGACTCGACGTCGTCCCTCCCTGTTTAATAGTAGCCAAACCCTTAATCGGAATATCCCCTACCAAGACCTCATCCCATGGAAAATCAATCAGCTGGTTGAGACTTTTAGGTACAATCGTCGTACTTAGAGCAATAAACTGATCAGCGTCGGTTTTAAAAAATGACGCCGTTAGAGGCTGCTGCCAGATCTCCCCGTTAATATCCTCGGCAAATAGGCCTCGCTCAAGCGAGAAGCCGAGCTCCCCGGTAATGTTAGTGACGGCTATAGCTGTGTTGGGAATCGATAAGCTGGCATTATTAAGTTCAGCCTTAACCTGATAGGCTCCTTTATTTTGTTGTCCAGACAACTGCTTAACTGGAACTTCGAGGTGCAGCCGCCCATTGGCGGTGCCGGTATAATCCCAACTGGGCAAAGGCCCTAGGCTTGGGCCGATGGGTGACTGAGCTAATAGATCAATTGCATCAGAAAATCCGCTGTTGACCTCAGCATCCACAGTTAATAGATTCGGCGCGGATAAGGTATTACCAAACAGAACCTCAGCGCTAATAATATCCACGCCGCCGATTTGACCGCCGGTGGCCACACCCTCAATATATTGATCGTCGACGAGTACTAGCGCGTCAACATCACGCAGTCCCAGCCAATCAGGATGATAGTCCAAATACATGTCTTCAGTTTTAAACATTAACTGCGTTGTTTTTGCGGTGCGATCCTTTTTAGGCGGGCCGCCGCGGAAAAGCATACCTACCTCTTTGACGCTGGCACCTATGATTGACGTTTTTAGCCAGCGGGAAACGTCAGCGGGAAGTTTGTAGGGGAGATATTTATCGGCATAACTGGCGTCCAGATCTCTTCCCCCGATGATGATATTGAACTCAGCTGCACGACCGTTCGAAGGTATTGTCTGCGCGACAGAAAATAGAATATCAACCTCTCCAGCATCCACCTTGGCGGTAACCCCGGCGCTACGGATATTGAGCTTGTCCCTATCGGCCCCCCAGTTTAAAAAAATTGTGCCCTCAGCCGCCTCAACAGCCAGATAATCTTTGTAGACCATTGGAAATAAAACATCGAAACCATCAACATCGTTGATATAGAATAAACCACCAGCAGCCTGCATTTCTAAGTAACCATCAATCCCTTTAATACCCGGCACCCCTTTGTAGGGTTTTAACGTAATGTCATCGAGATTAGCGGCCACGTAGTAACCTGTTTGATTGCGACCCAACGTCAAAGCATTTAAATCACCCTGCGGTCTCAACAGATCGAGCACCGCCAATATTTTTGGCGAGGCGATACGAGTCTTTAGTAACAGGCTAGAGAGTAGAGTTAAATCGAGATGATTGACTGTGATGTCAAAATCTTGCCATTGGGATCCGAGGCGCCGGGTAAATACCAAATCAAGCGGCTCAGTCTTACTATCCGACCATTCAAAATTAAAGCCCTGCAATCTAGCACCCCAATCGGAGCCTGGAGTGAGCCAGCCTGTCAATTCTGTATTGATATTGGTTATAGGCGACAAGTCCGCGAGCCAATTTAGCGGCACCTCACTCACTTGCACAGATCCTGCAAAATCTAGTGAACCTCCTGGATGGATATCAAACCAGATCTGGCCGCTGGTTTTCACCTTAACGCTAGACAGCTCACTGAATACTTCTGGAAGAAATGACTGGGCCAAATCAACTAACGGTTCTGAGACATTCAGATCATCGAGACGGAAATAGCCGTTGGCATAAAATGCTTCTAAATCTGCCGGATCACCAACACCTTCTACTACCAGATATGCCGAGTTATCCTGATCAGATAGCCTTACCGACAGCTCCGCACGGTGAAAATCATTGTCGTTTTCCAGACGGACTCCATTCCCGCTGACTTGAAGAAACTTTCCTGAGAAAAATTCTAAGTTGACCCGCACGTTTTCCAGGCGAATCATGCGGCTGTAAATCAATGGGTTAAGAATAATCTTCAGATCACCATCGGTATTGTTAGCGAAGCCTTTTAATCCCCAGCGCCCGCCACTATCTTCGGATAGGGTAATAGTGACGCTGTCCACCACTAACTCACGCCAAATCGGAGACCTATATTTAATAGTATTAAATAAATCCAAGTCGGCACGAGCATGTCCCATTTGAATCGCGTAACCTTTGCCCGGCGCACTAATCTCTATATGCGCAACTTCAACAATGGGAATTAGACCAGGCCAGTCACCCCGCAACTCCCCTAGCTGGGTATCCATGCCAACACTATCACTAATAACAGTTTCAATGGCGACGCGCAGCTCATCGATGCGCGGAATGATTTGTCGTCCAATCACCACCAAAATAACAGTGCCGATAATCAGCAGCGCGGCAGTTAACCACAGCCATCCGCCTACTCTCTTCACTGCTGAAACACTGTTAATCATGATGTAAACTCAAAGGGGAATAATGTCGAACTGTTCTCGGGCAAACAAATCTTCAGCACGAAACTGAATGGAGCGCCCAATGAACTCTTCAAGATCGGCCACCTGAGCAGAATCTTCATCTAATAGACGCTCGATCACCGCAGTCGAAGCCATCACAAGTAACTGCTCACAGTCGCAAGCGCGCGCGACTCGGAGTATATCTCGGAGTACTTCATAGCTGACAGTTTCTGCCGACTTAATCGAACCTCGACCCACACAGATTGGGCAAATCTCACAGAGTACATGAGCCAAACTTTCGCTGGTACGCTTTCGGGTAGTTTGCACTAAACCCAACTCAGTCACACCTGAAATCATGGTTTTAGTACCATCCCTACTAAGCGCTTTTTCGAACGTTCTCAGGAGCTGACGCCGATGTTCACCATTATGCATGTCTATAAAATCAACAATGATGATGCCGCCGAGGTTACGCATGCGCATCTGTCTAGCTGTGGCGACGGCAGCCTCAAGGTTTGTCTTAAATACCGTCTCTTCTAAATTTCGATACCCCACAAACCCTCCAGTGTTAACATCCACTGTAGTCATAGCCTCAGTTTGATCAATCACTAGGTATCCACCAGACTTTAACGCTACATTCCGTTCTAGCGCTTTAGCGATTTCATCCTCGATTCCGTAGAGATAAAAAAGTGGCCGCTCGCCCGGGTAGTGCTCCAGTAAGTTAACGATTTCAGGGCTAAATCTAGCGGCAAAAGTCGTCAGCAAGTCGAAAATCTCTCGCGAGTCGACGAGAATCTTTTCAACCCCAGTGCTCGCCATATCACGCAGTACCCGCTTATACAGTGGCAGTTCCTCGTAGAGACAGCAAGGCACTTTGGCTGCAAGCTTAGTATCTAAAAGATGTTGCCACTGACGCTGCAGGAATCGGACATCCGATCGCAGCTCTTCCTCGCCGGCACCATCAGCCGCTGTACGCAAAATATACCCGGCTTTGGGCGCAGGGGTGTTAACAGCATTTTTAGCTGTCTTATCCGATGGAGCCTCAGCTGCAAGGTCGCCAATAATACTCAGGATAGTATTTTTTAGGCGGGCCCGCTCACTTTCATCCTTGATAAGCTGTGACACGCCAACTTGATCACGGCCATCAGTATAAACCAGATAACGAGAGGCTAACGAAAGCTGGGCGGTGAAGTCTCGCACCCTTAGCATTTATCGGGTCCTTGATGACCTGAACAACGATTTTTTGGCCATCATGCAGCAGATTTTGAATGACTGGCCGATCATTTCCAGCCACTCCTGGCTGAGAAATTTTGCCCGGGGGTAACAGATCATCAACATGTAAAAACCCGGTTCTATCAATCCCAATCTCAATAAAGGCCGCCTGCATGCCAGGCAGAATACGCACAACCTTTCCTCGATAGATATTACCCACTAAACTGACTCTTAGATTCCGCTCAATAGCGATTTCTTGGGAAACACCATTTTCCACCAGAGCTACTCGAGTTTCCATCGGCGTGTAATTAATCAGGATCTCTCGAGTCATGGAGTTTTTCCTATTACATTGGTAGCCATTACTAACAACGCCTACCCGTGCCAACGCGAGACATTAAATCGCCGCAAAAGCGTCTCTGTTTCCATTAGTGGCAAGCCAACTACACCACTATAACTACCTTCTAATCTTTCAACAAAAACAGCACCGAGGCCCTGAATCGCATAACCTCCAGCCTTGCCTTTTGGCTCACCACTTTGCCAGTATTTAAGACAGTCCTCCGCAGAAATGACCCGAAATGTCACCTCAGTTGTTGCCAATAGTACCTCGCTATCCTGACCATCGGTTAGCGCCACTGCAGACAGTACCTCGTGTGTCGATCCTGATAGCGCCTGCAGCATGGCCAAGGACTCGGCGCAACTTTCCGGTTTGCCAAATATTTCGCCATTATAGACTACCGTGGTATCAGCACCGAGTACGGGCAAGATTCCAGTCTGACGACTAAATCCCGTCTGCGCCTTTTCAAGCGCTAGTCGAGAGACATAATAAACGGGGGACTCAGCCTTGCGTTGACGCTCATCGATATCTGCGGCTTGGACCACAAATCGAACGCCAATCTGTGTTAGCAAATCACTGCGACGTGGTGACGCCGAGGCCAAAATAAGATCGGGACTAAGGGATACAACGGATTTGGGGCTGACGGCCAAACTTTAACTCCTTGCTATTACGGCTACATTCTCCTTTTTGCGCGTCTCAAGGGCGTCTAACTTGTACCCGGGAGATGAGTAAATCGACAATCGGCCAACTTAGCGCAGCAAAGGCTGCCACGGTTGGACTGTAGTTCAGGGCAAACGGCACATCCCAGATTGAAAAGAGCATTGCCTGAATCAATTCTGCACAGATAGTTATTATGAATATAAGGATGGCACGATGAAACATTGATAAATACATCAGCCAACGACTGAGTAAATAGGCGATAGTCCCACAAACCGCAAATACCAAAACATAATGCCCAAGGGTGGTACGAAACAAAGTATCAGCCAGCAAACCTACCATAGCAGCAAAGCCAATACCGAAACGATCAGGTATGTAGAGAATCCAAGCGATAACCACTAATAGAAGAAAATTGGGACGCCAGAATATCCAAACGCCGGAGGTGGGTATAAGCTGAAAAACAGTTGCAATAATCAGCGATAAAATTACCGGGCCGGTTAGGCTCTCCACCCTCATCGGTCGCTGCCTCCCCGACCCAAATCGCCAGTTGTAAACACCAGCAGCAGATGTCGACTTCTATCAAGCTGAGCTGAGGGGTCGACATCAATATCAACGAATATAGCACCGGGCTTCTGCTTGATACTAGTGACAACTCCCACGGGATAACCCACTGGAAAAAGCCCACCCAAACCGGAACTCACTAGCTGATCACCCTCGATTATATCGGCGGTTGGCGAAACAAATCTCAGTGTCATTCGATTAAAATCGGAGACACCCTCAGCAATGGAACGCACCCCATTGCGCAGCACCTGCACCGGCAGTGCATGGGTACTATCGGTGATTAAAAGTGCGATGCTGTGTCCGCTATAAACGGTGGTAATCTGACCCATCAGACCCTCGGCATCGAGCAGCGGCTGCCCCACATAGACGCCATCATCACGGCCACGATCGATTGTTACGGTGTGGCCTCGTGGATTGGGTGACACCCCAATGACTTCAGTCACCAAAACACTGTCCATTAATAGCTCGGTAGCATTGAGTAATTGGCGCAGACGAACATTTTCAGCGGCTAGCTCAGACATACGCTGTAACTGGCCAAGATGAATAAGGCTCTCCTGCTGCATCCGCAGGTTATCTTGCTCAAGAACGCCTCGGGAGATAACGCTGATTTTGCCCCAATCCTGAATGCCTTCTGGAATATTGGCTATCCAATAGAGAGGGCGAACGACATTATCGGCAACTTTGTGTAGAGGGCTCAGCCAGGTAGTGTAGCTATCGACGACCATTAGGCTGCCCGCGGCCAGCACAACAGTCAAAAGCTGTCGAATCGGGGAAGAGGTTTTTCCAAACACGGGTTTAATAACGCCACTCCCTAAAAACCATCAATTTCAGAAAGTCAGAGAATCCAGTCGTCGACTGTCCATCATCTCGAGCGCCTCACCGCCGCCGCGAGCCACACAGGTCAGTGGCTCTTCGGCGAGAATAACCGGTAAGCCCGTTTCATGGGTCAATAGCCGATCAAGATCTCTGAGCAGAGCACCACCACCGGTCAAGACAACTCCTGTTTCTGCAATATCCGAGGCTAGCTCGGGCGGCGACTGCTCGAGTACACGCTTTACGGCCTGCACTATCCCTGCGAGCGGCTCCTGCAATGCTTCAAGAATTTCATCACTGGTGAGCGTAAAGCTTTTGGGCACCCCCTCCGCCAAGTTACGCCCACGAACATCAATTTCACGGACCTCTTTGGCCAGATAGGCAGCACCGATTTCCATCTTAATTCGCTCAGCGGTAGTATCACCAATGACGCTGCCGTACTTGCGGCGCACAAAGTTCACAATCGCTTCATCAAAGCGGTCGCCACCGATTCTCACAGAATCAGAAAATACCACACCGTTGAGAGACAGAATAGCAATTTCAGTGGTACCACCGCCGATATCCACAACCATAGAACCCACCGCTTCCTCAACCGGCAGTGGCGCCAATTGCCGCCGCCATTGGCTCTTCAATTAAAAACACCTCACGGGCACCCGCGCTGTAAGCAGATTCTTTAATCGCTCGCTTTTCAACCTCCGTGGCCATACAAGGTACACAGATCAGCACTCTGGGGCTCGGAGGAATAAAGCTATTCTCATGCACTTTCTTGATAAAGTGCTGCAGCATTTTCTCGGTGACCTGAAAATCAGCGATAACACCGTCTTTGAGCGGACGGATAGCGGTAATATTACCTGGCGTGCGCCCCAGCATTCGCTTAGCATCAACACCCACGGCTTCGACAATTTTTTGCCCCAAATGGTGGCGAATAGCAACAACCGATGGTTCGTTAAGAACAATGCCTTTGTCTCGAACATAAATCAGAGTATTTGCAGTGCCGAGATCGATGGAAAGATCGCTGGAAAAAAAGCCGCGGATTTTCTTTAACATTAAAACCTGTCCCTCATTGACTACCAGAGCTTTAAAGCAGCGGCAGAACGGAATTTGTGATTGAAATTTAACAGCCCATTGCAGACAGAGCAAGTTCTGCAACACTGTTTTAGCCGATTTGGCGAGCAGTTTAGCTGATCTAAAGGAAAAGTTCATATATCTCTGTTAAATCAACGAAATAACTCAACAATGTACGCTTAATCGTGGAATTTGCCGACCGGCAGCCTTCGCCAACCGCAGCCACTTGCTGTACCATTAGATTTCTCAGGCCGGGGCTCAGGTTTTACCTCTCAAAAGCCACTGAACCGACTATGGACATCGAATAACAGGCAAAAAATGCATATTGAACGACATGAAATTGAGAAGCTCGCAACGCTTGCACGTATTGCGATTAACGAAGACACAATAAGCGATGTCACTGCCCGTCTAAGTAGTGTTTTGGACCTTGTAGATCAGCTGCAAGCTATCGACACCGATGGCGTCGCGCCCATGTCGCACCCAATGCAATCGACTCAGCGTCTGCGCGAGGATGAGGTTACGGAACTCAACCAGCGTGAAGCACTTCAGGCTGTCGCACCCGATATTGAAGAAGGTCTATTTCTAGTACCCAAAGTCATCGAATAAAAAGCGATCCAATACCATGCACAACCTCACCATTGCCGAGCTCATTAAGGGGCTTCAGAGTAAAGAATTCTCTAGTATTGAGCTCACACAGCATTTTTTAGATCGTATAATGACGCTAAATCCGGCTTATAACGCAGTGATCACAATCACCGCGGAAAATGCATTAAAAACCGCCGCTGTGGCCGACAAAAGGCTGGCAGCAGGTAATGCCCCCGCGCTGTGCGGCGTACCGATACTGCACAAAGATATATTTTGCACCCGCGACGTGCGCACAAGCTGTGGTTCAAAAATGCTGGACAACTTCATCCCCCCCTACAATGCCACCGTAGTTGAAAATTTTGAACGCGATGGCGTCGTCGTTCTAGGGAAAACCAATATGGATGAATTCGCCATGGGCTCCTCTAATGAGACCAGCTTTTATGGTGCTGTCATCAACCCCTGGGCGGTAGACTGTGTTCCTGGCGGCTCCTCTGGTGGCTCCGCTGCGGCAATAGCCGCCAGACTGGCCCCAGGTGCTACGGCAACAGACACTGGCGGCTCTATCCGACAGCCGGCTGCACTCTGCGGCATCACCGGTTTAAAACCCACCTATGGGCGAGTTTCCCGCTGGGGCATGATCGCCTTTGCCTCAAGCCTTGATCAGGGTGGACCAATGGCACGAACTGCAGAAGACTGCGCATTGCTACTGCACTCCATGGCCGGCTTCGATGAAAAAGATTCAACCTGCATTGACCACGAAGTGCCAGATTACAGCGCTACTCTCGGAAATTCGATTAGCGGCTTACGCATCGGCGTGCCAAAAGAGTACTTCTCCGAGGGTCTTGACGTCGGAACCGAACAGGCCGTCCGCGTCGCTCTAGCGGTGCTGGAAGCTCAGGGTGCTGAACTTGTTGAAATCAGTCTGCCCAATACAGGCTTATCGGTACCGGCTTACTATGTCATCGCTCCCGCCGAAGCATCGGCAAACCTCTCGCGCTTTGATGGCGTTAAATATGGCTATCGCTGTGAGGACCCCAAAGATCTGCAGGACCTTTACAGTCGCACGCGGGCCGAAGGCTTTGGTGAAGAAGTTCAGCGTCGCATTCTGATTGGCACCTACTGCCTGTCGGCTGGCTATTACGATGCTTACTACGGCAAGGCCCAGCAGGTTCGGCAACTTATAAAGCAGGACTTCACGTCGGCCTTTAAAGAGATCGATGTGATTATGGGCCCTACCTGCCCATCGCCCGCCTTTAAATTCGGCTCAAAAGGCGATGATCCCGTGGCCATGTATCTGGAGGATATTTACACCATTGCCACTAATCTAGCGGGACTTCCAGGTATGTCGGTGCCCTGCGGTATGGTTGATGACAAGCCAGTTGGCCTGCAAATCATTGGCAACTACTTTGATGAAGCGCTTATGTTGAACATTGCCCACCAGTATCAGCAGACCACTGACTGGCACAATGCGGTACCGAAGGGCATCCTATGAGCAGCTGGGAAACGGTCATCGGATTAGAAGTGCATGTGCAGTTAGCCACCAAAACCAAAATTTTCTCGGGTGCCAGCACCACATTTGGTGCCGAACCCAATACGCAAGCCTGCGCTATCGACTTGGCTATGCCCGGCACGCTGCCCGTATTGAATAAGCAGGCTGTTCACTACGCGGTAATGTTTGGCTTGGCCATTGATGCTGAAATAGCTAAAGAATCGGCTTTCGAGCGCAAAAACTATTTCTATCCCGATTTACCCAAGGGTTATCAGACGACACAGTTAGAAAAACCGATTGTCGGTCGCGGCAATGTCGAGATTCAGTTAGCCGATGGTCGCACCAAAAATGTGCGCATCCACCACGCCCACTTAGAAGAGGATGCCGGCAAGTCATTGCACGAAGGTGATTTTCGTCATGGAGTGTCGGGTATCGACTTAAATAGGGCTGGTACTCCGCTCATCGAAATTGTGTCAGAACCCGATATGAGCAACGCCGAAGAAGCCATCGCATTTGCCAAAAAGTTACACAGCATCGTAACCTCTATTGGGATCTGTGATGGCGAGATGTCTCAGGGCAGCATGCGCTTTGACGTGAACGTGTCTGTGCGCCGAACTGGCGCGGCAGAGCTAGGTACCAGAACCGAAACTAAAAACTTAAATTCATTTAAGTTTATGGAAGAGTGCATCGCCAAAGAAGTCGAGCGTCAAATCGACCTTATCGAAGACGGCGGTACCGTATTGCAAGAAACTCGACTGTATAATGGAGACACTAAAGTAGCACGGTCCATGCGCAGTAAAGAAGAAGCTAACGATTACCGCTACTTCCCCTGCCCCGACCTATTGCCCGTCATCCTAACTGATGAAACGATAGAAGAACTGCGCCGCAATCTTCCCGAACTACCGGATGCCAGACAGGCACGCTTTGTCGCGCAGTACGGACTATCAGATTATGACGCAGGCATTTTAGCCTACGACTCCGCTATGGCTGCATATTTTGAAGTCGCCACAGCAAGATCAGGCAGCGCTAAGCTGGTCGCTAACTGGACCATGGGCGAACTCGCCGCACGTTTAAATAGCGAAGATATTAGTATTGTGAAAAGTCCCGTCACCGCCGAGCAGCTCGCCGGTCTCATAACTAGAATCGCCGACAATAGCATTAGCGGAAAAATGGCTAAAGAAGTCTTCGAAGGTATCTGGGATGGGGAAGGAAATGCCGATGATATTATTGAAACGCGCGATCTAAAACAGGTGTCTGATAGCGGCGCACTTGAGCAGATAGTTGCTGAGGTGTTGGCAGCCAATCAAGCGATGGTTGATGACTATATCAATACCGATGAGGCCAAGCGCAAGAAAAAGCTGGGCGGTTTTATGGGCCAGATTATGAAGGCATCAAAAGGCCAGGCCAACCCTCAGCAAGTGAATCAAATACTGGCTAAAAAGCTTAGCGAATTACTATAAAAAATTAGGGTAAGATATGTCACTAAAAAAAGATAAAGAAAAAGTCCTCGGCGAAGTATTTGATGATGCCCGGATAAAAAGCTTTTTAAATTACAAACCCCCAGCCGGAGTGAGCGCTGACTTTCATCTTCTCGAGAAAGCTTATCGCGGTATGAATATTGATAATTTTAAGACCTTTTTGGCATTTTTCAAAGAGGCTGGCCGAGACTTGAAAGCCATCAATCCAGACGGCAAAACCCTTATCGATATAGCGGCTGAACACGGGCATGGCAAAGCCTATGTTCAAGCACTTAAAGCGGCTTAATCTATGCGAGCGTCAGATGGAAAACAGTGCCCAGCAAATCCGTAGACAAGACATCGGTCCCAGTGTTGGCTTAAACGGGAGTTAAAGCTAATGACACCCAATCGATAAAGTGATCCAATAGCCTTCGACAAGAATATTAGAGATAGCTATGCAAGTATCCCCCTTCGAAAGCTGCGGTGCGATTGTCAGCGATCTGCAGTTAGCCACCATGACCGACGCAGACCTAACTGAACTGCGCACTGCTTTTAGTCAGCACGGAGTGCTGTTTTTCCGCGATCAAACTTTACCGCCAAAAGAGCACCTGCGCTTTGCGCGTCGCTTTGGAAAAATTGTGGTTAATAAGTTTTTCAAAACCACTACCTTGGATCCAGAGATTGCTGAAGTGCGCAAAGAAAAAACTCAGCAGACCAATATTGGTGGCGGCTGGCACACTGATCATTCCTATGATGACAACCCAGCATTGGGCTCTATCTTAGTAGCACGTACGTTACCTGAGACAGGTGGCAACACCCATTTTTCCGATTTAGCTGCGGCTTATGATGCTTTGCCAGAGCCACTCAAAAAGCGCATTGCCGGCCTGCGCGCCGTGCATTCTAACACTCATCTTTACGGTGAAAATGGTCTCTACCGATTGACCGACCTTGCGGATCAATTAGGGGGCATGGATCGTGTCGGGGACGCCACCCACCCGGTGGTTATTCGACATCCTGAAAGCGGTCGCAAGGTGTTGTATGTTAATCCAGGGCATACTATTCAGTTTGAAGACTGGGATTTTGACCGGAGTCGTTCTTTACTAGATGAACTCTATGCTCATGTTAATCAGTCTCAGTTTACCAGTAACTTTAACTGGCTTCCGGGCTCTGTGACATTCTGGGATAATCGACGCACCTGGCATATGGCGGACAATGATTATCAGGGGCAGATGCGCCTTATGCATCGCATCACCCTAGCAGGTACTGGTCTAGCTGCAGCCTAAATAGATTGCCGTGTCGATAGCTAAATAGGGAATAATCCAAGCATGCCCGCAACGCGTAAAAAGTCTAACTTGCCTAGCAAAATATGTCCTGTGTGTGAGCGCCCCTTTACCTGGCGTAAAAAATGGGAAAAAGTCTGGGACGAAGTGCGCTTCTGTTCTGTTCGCTGTAAATCCAATGCTAAAAAAAATGAGCCCTAAAGCTATGCCTTTGTCCCACCGTACTGATGTCCTGATTATTGGTGCCGGCCTTGCCGGGCTCAGTGCAGCCAACGATCTCATTCAGGCAGGCTACAATGTGTTGGTTGTCGACAAGGGCCGGGGCCTTGGCGGCAGATTAGCGGGACGTAGGATTGGTGAGGCGACGTTCGACCACGGCGCCCAATTTATGACCGCCAGAGAAGCTCGTTTTAAGGGAGTCGTAGCTGAGTGGATTCAGGCCGGTGTCGCAGAGGAATGGTACCGTAGCTATCCGGGACAGCCCAACAGTCACCCCAGGTATCGTGGCGTGCCCACCATGACCGCCATAGCCAAACATTTGGCTATAGATATGACGGTCATGCGCGGGACTAAAGCGGACAGTATTAGTCAGCAGGGAAATAGGTGGATGGCTATGCTAGACAATGGCGAAACAGTGGTTGCAAAAAAGATGTTGATCACCTCGCCTGTTCCTCAGACAATGGATCTTCTGGCTACAGGTAATATTGTCCTGCCTGCGGATAAACTGGCACGTCTCAGTCGCATTCAATATGAGCCCTGTATAGCCGTCATGGCGGTTCTCGATGGCCCCACAGCAATTGAGGCACCTGGTGCCATATCCCTAGAAAAGGGTCCCATTTCTTGGCTTAGCGATAACCTGCAAAAAGGCGTCTCAAAAATTCCGGCCGTTACTATTCACGGTAGCGCTGAATTTAGCGCGCATCAATTTGAGCGAGATCGCATGGAAGCTGGCCAGCGGCTGATTGATGCCGCAACTCCTTTTCTGGGTACCGCCAAGGTCACTGAATATCAGGTACATGGATGGCGCTACAGTAAACCGACTGTCGTAGACGAGGCCCCTTGCATGCTGGTCAGCGAGGCAACCGATTTGCCTCCACTGGCCCTAGCGGGGGATGCCTTTGCTGGGCCTCGATTTGAGGGTGCGGTCCAGTCGGGCTGGGCAGCCGCAAAAAGGCTAATGAGTACTCACTGACAAAAGGCCGCTATAATCGCCTCTTTCCTAAACGTATAGGTAGCCAACTGAATGACTGACCTTCATACCCGTAGTGGCTCCTCCATGCGAACTCTGCACCAATCTCGACAACCTGAGGGCCTATGCGATTCCACCTAATAGCGATAACAGCGCGGAGCAGATGTTGTTAGTCTGTGACATCTGCGAAGATCAGATCAATAATCCTGAAAAGATCGACGCCAATCATTGGCGCTGCCTGAACGAGAGTATGTGGTCTCAAATTCCCGCAGTTCAAGTCATAGCCTGGCGTATGCTGACTCAATTAAGCGCCGAGGGCTGGCCACAAGACTTGCTAGGCATGCTATATCTGGATGATGAAACGCTGCTATGGGCGCAGTCAGATGTTACCGATAGTGACGACTCCGATGTACACAAAGACAGTAATGGTGCCATACTCAGCGGAGGTGACACAGTTACTTTGATTAAAGATTTAGATGTAAAAGGGACCAATTTCAGCGCCAAACGCGGCACTGCGGTGCGTAATATTTCACTGGTTTCAAGTAATAAAGAGCATATAGAAGGCCGAGTAAACGGTACACAGATTGTGATACTGACTAAATTTGTCAAGAGGGCTAATTAATGGCACAGACAGAACAGGAACTGCGGGTACAGCTAGCCGCCTGCTATAGAATATTTGACTACATGGGTTGGAGTGAAATGATCTTTAACCATATTACCGTTCAAGGTGCCGGGGCCCGAACATCATTTTCTAATCAATCCCTACGGCCTACACTACAGCGAAGTTAAAGCCTCTAATCTGGTCAAGGTTGATATCGATGGCAATATTGTTGAACAGACCGAGTACGCCGTTAACCCGGCGGGGATTGTTATACACACCGCTATTCATGCCGCGCGATCGGACGTTCATTGCATTGCCCACACCCACACGGATGCAGGCATGGCTGTTGCTTGTAGCCAAGAAGGTTTGCGCAATGATAATTTCTATTCGGCTCTATTGCACAATCGTGTCGCCTACCATGATTTCGAGGGCATCACGGTTATGGACGATGAGAAACCACGTCTGGTTGCCAACATGGGTGACAAGAACCTACTGATATTGCGTAACCATGGCTTACTAGCCGGGGGCCGCAGTATTCCAGAGACCTTTCTTAACCTATGGGCTATACAACGAGCCTGTGAAGTGCAGGTAGCGACAGACGCAACCGGTCGACCGAGTATTCCAGTGAGTTCGGAAGTATTAGCCAAGTCCGAGCAACTGATGGCAATGCAGGCGATGGGGGGTCCAACGGGTGAACTTGAGTTCAACGCATTTGTAAGGCTGATCGATAAAATAGATCCTTTTTACAAGGAGTAAAAAAATACCGATATCAAGTCAAAGATGAATATTGTGCGATTAGAGGCCCCGCCATTAACACTCTGTGCCGCCCCACCTCTGGCTGGCTGTGACAATCGGTCAGTTCCGCAAACGGCGATCATATCTCAAACTGGCTTTACCGACGTGGCCAGTGTCACCCTCACGATAGGCTCAGTAGCGCCTGAATTTTCCTCGCAAGACCTCAATGGTGACTGGGTCAAACTATCAAAGTTGCGCGGCACTAAGGTTTTGATGATCTTCTATCGTGGCCACTGGCGTCCGTTTTGCGTCGGCCATTTACAGGACATTCAAACCGTCTTGCCAGAGCTCGAAAATCTTGGCTATCAGGTGCTGGCAATCAGTCCAGATGATGCGACAGGTATGCAAAAAATGACGGATCGCATGGATCGGCCCTATCCATTTTTATCCGATAAGGCTCTCGAGGTTACAGGTTTGTACGGCATACGCCATGATGATGAAATACCCCATCCGGCCATGATATTACTGGATCAGCAAGGCATAGTGCCGTGGTTCTATATTGGTGAAGACTACAAACAGCGACCTAGCTCAGCACAGATGCAATAGATACCTAATCGCCTAAACTTCCAATAACATCCGGCATCAAAAACTACCCGCCCGCTCAGCTCATCAAATCACGCGAGATAATCAGTTTCATAATCTCATTGGTGCCACCATAGATACGCTGCACACGCGCATCCGCAAAAGCGCGACAAACAGGGTATTCCCACATGTAACCCCAGCCACCATGTAGCTGCAGGCATTCATCTGCCACTTTACACTGCAACTCTGTGGTGAGTAATTTGAGTTTGGACGCGGTCACCGAGTCCAAACTACCCTCAAGTAATAGCTCTGTGCAGCGATCTAAAAACACCTCAGCGCTTGAGACCTCTGCGGACAGTTCCGCCAACTTAAATTGAGTATTTTGAAAAGCCGCCACACTGGTACCAAAAGCCTTTCGCTCTTTGGTGTAATCGACCGTCGCCTCCAGAACCGATTGACACATGCCATTGGCGATTACGGCTATGTTGAGCCGTTCTTGCGGTAAATCCTGCATCAGATAGATAAACCCACGACCCTCCTCACCCAGTAAGTTCGCTTTTGGCACCTTTACGTCTTGGAAAAAAAGCTCCGCAGTATCCTGCGCCTTTAGCCCCAGCTTCTGCAACTTTTTACCTTTGGTGAAACCCACCATGCCTTTTTCCACAAGGAATAGACTGATGCCTTTTGCGCCAGCACTGGCATCCGTTTTCGCCACCACAATTACCAAGCCCGCTTTTTGTCCATTGGTAATAAAGGTCTTGGAGCCATTAAGGATATAATGATCACCATCGCGCACCGCGGATGTTTTGGTACCCTGTATGTCTGACCCAGCGCCAGGCTCGGTCATCGCGATGGCGGTAATTAATTCACCAGAAACACAGCGCCTCAGGTACTTTTCCTTCTGCTCATCACTACCATAGCGGACAATATAGGGCACTGAAATATCCGAATGCAGCGCCCAACCTAGACCGGTACAGCCCGACCGAGATACCTCTTCAGTGACAATACAGTTGTAGCGAAAATCTGCACCCACACCACCATATTCTACTGGAACAGAGGGACATAGAAATCCCTGCTCCCCCGCCCGCAGCCAGATATCATCGCTCACCATGCCGTCGAGTTCCCACTGCTCATGCTGAGGCAAAGCTTCAACCTGCAAGAATTTTCGAATGGAGTCGCGAAACATATCATGATCAGAGTCATACAATTTTCTAGGAATCATGGTTAAGTCCTCTTATTAGACCTCTAATAGTAATCAAGGCTTAATTTAATAGTAGTCTGTTTGTCAGTTCTGTCTAGTTCTTATCATAGTGACTTGCTACGATCCGACTAATACCAAGCTACCCTTGATAGTTGACTACCACAAACGCAAGGATTCCGGCTCCCACACACCAATAGATATTAAATGCGGTTTTATAACCGGCCAAGATTGCCACCGCTGCGCCCCACAGATAGGGGTTATCTAGACTGGTATCGAGCCGATGGTCATGTACAAAAATAATCGGTGTGCACATAGCTACTAGCACCGATGGCCCACTATAACTAAGTAGCTGCTTAACATTGGACCCCAACCGCAGGGGTAAGCGACCCTCTAAAAAAAGATAGCGGGTACCAAAGGTGACACAGGCTAACAGAAAAATAGTCAGTATATTCACGCCTGACCCCTAATCTTTTGAATCGAAAAACCAACACACATTGCCAAAAGAGCCGCGCAGACCAAACTGAGATCAAACTCCCAGAGAGTGAATGTAACCGAAGTAACCCCGGCTACCACTGCGGCAGCAAAGCTAGCAAGCGTTTTGATGCCTGGCAGCACCAAGGCTATAAAGGTTGCAGCTATAGCAAAATCTAGCCCTAACTCAGTCAAATTTGGCAGCGAGGTACCCGCAAAAATACCTATAAATGTCCACAGATTCCAAGCCAGATAAAAGCTACCGCCAGCACCCAGGGCGTAGTAGAGCCGAAATCTATTTCGGTAGGCGCGGCGATCTCCTGACAGTGCAAACAACTCATCGGTCAACAGAAAACCCAGTCCCAAACGCCACCTCAAGGGCTTGATACTTAATCGTTCACGCAACGCAAGACCGTAAAGAAAGTGGCGTGAACTAATCACAAACGCACTAAATAGCACCGTAAAGAGAGAGGCATTATTCGCCATTAATTCAACAGTCACGATCTGTACCGCACCGCCGAAGACAATACCTGAAAAAAGCTGGGCCTCGAGCCAATCAAACCCTCTCTGCACCGCCAGAGAGCCAAACAGAATCCCCCAGGGCAGCACCGCAAAACTCAGAGGAAGCATGTCGGATGCGCCTTTTGTTACCGCTTTTAGTAAGGCTTTCTGGGCTCTTTGCATGCTCAAGTATCTTAAACTAGCCGTCGAATTAACGCATCGGGAATAATGTATAACAGCCAGGCTACCAGTCGCCACCGCTTAGTAATGAAGACATGATTCTTTTTGCCTTCAATCGCAGTAACCATTTGTGATACGCCTTTCTCAACCGTCGCCAACCAAATTGGTTCACCCTCTACCATGGGCGTTGCAACGAAGCCCGGCTCAACCGTAGTGACCGTAATCGGTAGCTTAGATCTGATCGCACGCGATCGCATACCCCGCAGATAGCTAGAGACATAAGCCTTTGTCGCGTTGTAGGTTAGCGTAAGACCGCCGGAAAAGTGTGCCGCAGCCGAGGAAATGCCAACCAAATGGCCGCCGCCTCGCGCTAAAAAGTGGTTCATAGCGACCACGGCCATCGCGGAAAAGCCGCGTACATTGACATCAATCATCTCGCATTCAACCACCCAATCTAGCTGTTTTTCTTTGCGTCCAACACCGGAATTCACCACAATTAACTCGACCTCACCCATGAGTTCTATTAATTGTTTGAGTTCTGCCTGAGATTTTTCAGCATTGGTAACGTCAGTCATCTGCACAAAGTGATCTCCGGGTAGCAGCCCCGCTAGCCTCGCAAGGCAGTCGCCACGCCGTGCCATCAATCCTAGCTGATAGCCTTTAGCCGCCAACTGAACGGCTAGCTCCCACCCGATACCTGAGCTGGCACCGACAATAATGGCTTGTTTCATACTAACCCCTGATACTCAATTATTTTCAGAGCACAGTCTAGCCGCTCGCTTCGAGGCTGAAAAGCCTTATTCGCGAGGATATAATCTATCTATATAACAGAAACATACAACTCAAAAATTTAACTGCGGCTTAGTGTCATCATGACGATTTTCTAGCAAGAGATACTCTACACGGCCGTCGGCTAGTAGGCGGCACTTTTCTATTTCGAAGTCACCTAGCAGGTGATGCAGGTCACGCTGAGAACGTGGATGCCGCATGGATTGAATCCCGTCCCTATTGGCCTGACTTAACTGGATAGATGGCTCAATAACGTAGCGAGAAAATTGGTAGTGGCGTGTCTGCGTTGCGAACGCCAATACTATAATCTAGGATATCTTTACTAATATGGGGGTCTGGGCCTCGATAAGCGCCATCAATATAGCCCTATCCAGATAACTAATCAGATCCCAGAACAAACAGATGCCGATCTGGGTCCCGGCTTGGAGATTGAGAAGCTATCGGAATTGACTGACTCTCTGTGCGTATGCGTCTTCCCCGCAGCGGCGCCCTACAAAATGTTCGGCGTACAGATCAGCAAAGCTCAGGCGACATTTAAATTTGTTAAAGAAATTAATTATAGAACCTATCGCAGCCCCCATATCTAGGACCACTAAGCGCTTATCAACAGGCAACGTTTCAAATACCACTGCCGTTAGATTACTCTGAAGGGATTCACATAAGCCACCAGTAACGCTCTTGGCAGATCCTGACTTCAAGAAGCCTTGCTACCAAACTGATGCGGTTTTACATTGGATAATGGGGTGACAGACAATACCACTTGATCACCTGAGTGCATCTCAATACTACCTTGAATTTTTCACCGTCTTCAAGGGTAACTCTCGGCGACTGACATGTTACCAATTGCATTCCCGGTTGTCGAAATCACTTATTGCTCCACACCTGAGATGTCGCCTTTAACCGCGCATCTATTCTAACCTCTCCCGCTATAATTTTAGCCATTAGCTGGCCCGAATTTCCTATCAGCACCTCGTGGTTGATGGCTCTCAGATATTCTCCAGACTATCCTGACACTGCAACCAGTCCTCTTCAATAGTGCCAATATTTCGCTTGATATCGGCCTGATCAGAAAGACTTTTCTTCAACTGGTCTTTCTGATCATCATTATAAATATCCGTTTCAGCCAACTGAGCTTCGACTAGTTTAAGCTGTCTTTGCAATTTCTCGAGACCCGCCTCAAGCCTTTTTATTTTCTTGGTTAATGGCGCAAGTTTTTTTCGCTCATCTGCTGATTGCTGGCGAGACACTTTTTTATCGATCGGAATCCCCTCAACTTTAGGGACTTCAATTGCTTCTACGCGAGAAAAGTTTTTCAACCAATTTTGATAGTCTTTTAGATCGCCATCAAATTCCTGAACCTGACCATCTGCTACCAAATAAAACTGATCTACTGTATTTCTCAGTAAATGCCGATCGTGGGAAATAACAACTAAGGCTCCCTCATAACCCTGCAGTGCCATGGTCAATGCATGCCGCATCTCGAGATCGAGATGGTTCGTAGGCTCATCAAGCAGCAGTAAATTTGGCTTCTGCCAGACGATTAAAGCCAGTGCAACTCGCGCCTTTTCGCCAACCGAAAAAAGAAAGCCTTATCATTATGAAAAAGACTTTACCGATTTAGATTTAAATCTTCTGCTCTGTTGCGGTCGGACTGATGCGCTGTAAATGTAAAAAGGGACTTGCCTCTAAGTCCAGCACTTCAAGCTGATGCTGCGCAAAATAGCCGACTTTTAGATTATCACCAAACACTCGCACCCCATTAATTAAATCGAGGTCTCCGGTCAGACTATTAATTAAAGTTGACTTACCTGCTCCATTGGGACCTAGAAGTCCGATCCTTGTACCGGGCTGCAAATCAAAATTCACGTCGGTAAGAATAGATTTATTGCCATAACCTAATATCGCCTGACTGATGTTGACCAGCGCTCCATTGGCTTTTTTCGGCATCGAAAAGTTGAAATAAAACGGTGAATCTACGTGGGCCGGTGCACTATCCTCCATACGCTGCAATTCTTTTAATCGACTCTGAGCCTGCTTGGCCTTTGAGGCTTTGTAGCGGAAACGTGCCACAAAATCTTCAACATCTTTGCGCCGTTTCTGTTGCTTCTCATAACTCGCCTGCTGTAGCGCTAAACGTTCGCTACGGACTCGCTCAAAGGTGGAATAGTTACCCTTATAGGCATTAGTTTTCTGGTGCTCAATATGGACAATACGCTCAACAACGTTATCAATAAAGTCCCTGTCATGGGAGATTACTAGCAGTGTGCCCTGATAGCTTTTCAGCCATTGCTCAAGCCATAAGGTGGCATCTAAGTCGAGATGATTGGTTGGCTCATCGAGCAGTAACAGATCCGATGGGCTCATCAATGATTGAGCAAGATTTAAGCGAATACGCCAGCCGCCGGAGAAGCTATTTACTGGACGATTCATTTCACTCTGATGAAAACCCAAACCATGCAATAACTGCTCGGCGCGATAATGGGCATCAAATCCATTAATCTCATCCATTTTCTCATATTCATTGGCCAGACGGTTGTGATCTTCGGTGGCAAGAGCCTCCTCGATAGCTACCTCTACGCCTCGAAGAACCGGGTCACCATCGAGAACAAAATCTGCTGCCGTTCTCTCTGAGGTGGCGAGTTCCTGCGCCATATGTGCAATCCGCCAGTCTTTTGGTATAAACAGATCCCCCGCATCGGCACCGACCTGACCTAGGAGTAGTTTAAATAGTGTCGACTTGCCCGTGCCATTGCCACCAATGATACCTATATGCTGACCTGGATGAATGACGAGCTCTGCCTCTTCGAGTAGGACTTTCACACCGCGACGCAGCTCGATTTTACTCATTGAAATCATAGTACTTTAGTTACCAATTTGTATTTAGTAGATTATTCAAAACCTAGGAATCCACCCGACTGATGACCCCACAATTTAGTGTATACGCCGTTCTGTTGGATTAGCTCTTGATGGGTTCCCTGTTCAACAATCTCACCCTTATCGAATACTATTAAACGATCCATAGCCGCAATGGTCGATAGCCTATGAGGCAATGGCAATCACCGTTTTACCCTGCATAAGCTGGTACAGACTTTGCTGAATAGTCGCCTCAACTTCTGAGTCTAGCGCAGATGTTGCCTCATCTAAGACCAAAATAGGCGCGTCCTTCAATAGTACTCGTGCAATAGCAATGCGTTGCCGCTGACCACCTGAGAGGGTAACGCCCCGTTCGCCGACGTGGGCATCATACCCGCGTCGGCCTTGGTTATCTTGTAAAGTTAAAATAAATTCATGTGCCTGTGCCAGCTCAGCCGCAGCAATCACCTGCGCCTCGCTAGCAGTGGGTCGGCCAAACATAATATTTTCGCGGATCGAACGGTGCAGTAGGGACGTATCTTGGGTTACCATCGCGATATTAGCGCGCAAGCTCTCCTGCTGAATATCACTAATCGCCTGCTCATCGATTGATATCGTACCACTTTGGATATCAAAAAATCGCAAAAGTAAACTGACAAGGCTCGATTTTCCTGCGCCGCTGCGCCCTACAATACCGACTTTCTGGCCCGCAGGAATTATCAAATTGAGATTACTAAAAACCTTTTCATCCTCCGGACTGTAACCGAAAGATACAGCATCGAAGACAATAGCGCCCTGCGTCACTAAAAGCGGTTTGGCATCATGAGAATCGACGACCGTGTTAGTAACTGATAATGTATTAATACCATCTTGAACAGTCCCGATATTTTCAAACAGACTGCTTATCTCCCACATAATCCAGTGAGACATGCCCGTGAGGCGGATCGCAATCGCCATGACTATGGCAATCGCGCCTGGCGTTATGACCCCAACAGTCCACAGATAGATCCCCAAGGCTGCGGTAGAAAATACCAGCAACATATTTAACGTCCAGAGAGTTATATTGAGAAGCGTTGCCAAACGCATCTGCGGGTGAACAGTATTGAGGAAATCACTCATACCCGCGCGCACATAGTCGGACTCTCGGTTGCCATGAGAAAACAGCTTCAATGACACAATATTGGTATAGCTATCAACAATTCTCCCGGTCATCAAAGATCGAGCGTCTGCCTGATGCATGGCGATAGCCTTCATTTTTGGTACAAAATAATACTGCACGGCAATATAGAGGCATAGCCAAATCAATAATGGCACGCACAGACGCAGGTCAGCATTGGCTACCAAAATGAGTGCTGTCACTAGATAGATGACGACGAATAGTAATACATCAAGTAGCTTCATGACCGTGTCACGCACAGCCAATGCCGTCTGCATGACTTTGGTAGCAATACGACCGCTAAATTCATTTTGAAAAAAGCCATAGCTCTGACTGAGTAAGTAGCGATGAGCCATCCAGCGTACAGACATAGGAAAATTACCCATCAATGTTTGATGGACAACTAGAGAGCGAAGCGCTGTCGTTAGCGGAATAAAAACCAACATAAATATCGACATCACGGCAAGGGGCAGCCAAGTATCTTCGATAAACGTTTCTGGCGCACTGGATGCCAACCAGTCTACCACCTGACCCAGAATCCCAAACAACAGCGCTTCAGCAACGGCCGTGAATGCCGTCAGTAAAGCCATCAGTGCTAACCAGGGTTCCATTCCCCGCGTGTAATGCCGGCAGAACGCATAGATTCCAGTCGGCGGTCTGTCAGGTGGTTTTGGAGGAAAAGGATCAATTAATTTCTCAAAAAGACCAAACATAGTATGTCCTTCAGTAGGATTATCTGCGCGTTAACTCGATAATGGGGTAACCGTCGTAACGGCGCCCATAAATAGGATGACAATAATAGCAATTTCGATTACTTCTAGGGAAAATCAAATCGTTTTTTGTCAACAATGATTGGACATTTTGCAATGGAATCCGGACGGCTGATTGACCACGGCGACAGCGCACAACCCCCTATAAGCGACCGCTTTGTGATGCTGCGTCATTAGGATTACCATGGAAATAAAATAGGTTTATCCCCCTCCCGCCAAGTCGGCTGCTTAATCATCGACTGTAAAAATAACTCGGATTCCAGAAACCGCTGTAACCAACGCCTTATGAGAGGGTAAGGGGATTGGTCAAACCAGAGCTTATCGACAAAGGCGAACTGTCTAATAAATGGAAAGATAGCAATATCTGCCAGCGTTACCTGCATGGCGACCAGATAGTCTGTAATTTCAAGTCTTCGCTCTAGCTTACATAAAAAGATCTCCGCAGCGGCGCGATAATCTTGCTGAGTTTTCAGGGGATAGCGATCCCAATACTTGTAATGATCTAAATCAACCTTAAAACTTCCATCATTTTCCTCGATTAAAGCCTTAGTAGGTGCCTCTAAATCTGAGCGAATCCACTGTTGTGGATCCGACTGTTCAAGCACCCAGCGCATAATTTCGAGACTTTCATCTAAAACGACCCCATTATCCAGCACCAACACTGGCACCGTTGCCTTGCTTGAATACGCCAACATTACAGATGGTTTGTCAGCGAGAAAGACTTCACGCAATTCTGCGGTTATAATCGCTTGGCAAAAAGTCATTCTTGCCCTAATAGCGTAGGGGCATCGACGAAAAGAGTATAGAACCGGTAGCATAAAAAAAACAGACTCTCAGGTGACAGTGACGAAGCACGAATGACTAAAACCCACCAACCTTTAGGAAATAAACTGATGGCCGTTAAAAAATATGATCTCGTAATCTATGGCGCAACTAGCTTTGTTGGCCAAATACTCACTGAGTACCTGTACGAGCATATAGGGCTAACGCGAAAAGTAAAGTGGGCCATTGCTGGCCGATCGGAGGCCAAACTTAGAGCTTTGCGGGATTCCCTAGGAGAGGGCGCCTCAAAACTCCCTATCCTGACTGCAGACGCTGCGGATCAAGCGGCATTAGATGCCATGTGCCAGAAATCGAGGGTTATGATATCCACAGTTGGCCCCTACATGCTCTATGGAGAGTTGCTAGTAAAAGCTTGCGCTGAAAACGGCAACGACTACTGCGATCTCACCGGCGAAGCCTATTGGATTAAGCTGATGATCGATAAGTATGCAAAGGTGGCCAAAAAATCTGGCGCACGCATTGTCAACTGCTGTGGCTTTGATTCGATCCCCTCTGATCTGGGTGTACAGTTTCTCCAGCAGGCCGGTAAACAGCGCTATGGTTCTTTCTTTAGGCAGGTGAAACTCCGCGTTAAAGCGATGAAAGGTGGCGCCTCCGGGGGCACAATCGCCAGCATGGTCGAGATGATTGTCGCGGCAAAAGCCGATCCAGCAGTGCGCAGTGCTATGGGTAACCCCTATATTTTATGCCCCGACAAACATACCTACTCTAATCGACAAATTAGCGTTAAGGGCCCCGTCTATGACAAAGACTTCGGTTCCTGGGCAGCACCTTTTATCATGGAAGCAATTAACGCTCGCGTGGTATTGCGGTCAAATTCATTATTAAAAATGGCTTACGGCAAAGACTTCTCCTATGGCGAGGCGATGCTATCCGGGCCCGGTATTAAAGGGCGCTTCATCGCTCTCGGCATAACCTTGGGTCTAGGGGCTTTTGCCGGAGGCTTGATAGTCAACCCGATTCGCAATCTTATGCAAAAGTATGTTTTACCTAAACCCGGTGAGGGTCCAAGCTTGCAGGATCAGCTCAATGGTTACTTTGATATTCGCCTGCATGGTCAAAACAAAAAAGGGCAACAGTTAATGGTCAAGGTGACTGGGGACCGCGATCCTGGTTATGGTTGTACTGCCAAAATGCTGGCGCAGGCTGGATTGTGTTTAGCCTTTGATCTGCCCAAGGAAGACAAGGCAGGAGGATTCTGGACCCCGGCTACGGCAATGGGCGAAAAGCTAATCCCTCGTTTAATCGGTGATGCCGGCATGACATTTGAAGTCGTAGAATAAGCTATTTAACAAATCAATAAGTTAAAAAAGCCCGCACTAGTAAACTAGGCGGGCTTTTTTTTCATACCACTGAGACTTTATCCCATAACGCGGTCTTTGAGCGCCATAATAATAATGCCCAGAGCCATGGCGTTAACGATGGTACTCATGTTGCCCATGATCGCTCTAATAGAATCACCTATCATCGGGATGTCGTCAGCGGCACCCGAAACCGAGGCCAATGCGACGGCAAAGACCAACAGGTAAGTTCTGTTACTGCTATCAGCCATATCACTCATAATACCAAGCGCCAAGCCCAAAATAGCCATAACAACTGCCGCTTCTGGTATAGCAATGAACGCGCCGACTACCGCGACTAAAAGTGAAACTAAACGTACAATTTTTAAAGGACTCTTTTTAAGCATACTTAATATCGTAATTACATGATCTTATTATTATTTAGTAGATATACCTCTTATGGCTACTAATAGCACCTGAAATTTGAGCTCATCTTGAGTTGCTTTAGCGGGACTTATTCGACAATGTGTCGATTTTCAAGCGCTGCAGATACTTTATCGTCGTGTTTTCAGCTAGAATGACGCTGTCGAAAAATCCCCGTTAGCGGCTTTATTTAAGCCCTAACAACACGCAGAACTGAGTTGATAAAAAATCTAATGGCACAATACGTTTTTACAATGAATCGGGTGAGCAAAGTTGTGGCACCTAAAAGAGAGATTTTAAAAAATGTCTCCCTCTCATTTTTCCCAGGCGCTAAAATTGGCGTTCTGGGTCTCAATGGCTCCGGCAAGTCTACTTTGCTAAAGATCATGGCGGGGCTCGATCATGAGTTTCAGGGCGAAGCTCGCCCTATGCCTGACATTAAAATCGGCTATCTGGCCCAGGAACCGCTCCTCGACCCAGACAAAGATGTGCGTGGCAATGTTGAAGATGGAATGCGCGAAGCCGTAGATGCTTTAAGAGATCTTGATCAGGTGTATTTAGACTATGCTGATCCAGATGCTGACTTCGATGCTCTGGCAAAAAAACAGGGTCAGCTTGAAGCGATCATTGAAGCCTGGGATGCGCATAATCTCGATCACGCATTAGATGTTGCCGCAGATGCACTGCGTCTGCCTCCTTGGGACGCGGACGTTACCTCTTTGTCTGGCGGTGAAAAGCGCCGGGTTGCCCTGTGCAGGTTACTGCTTTCGAGACCTGACATGTTATTGCTCGACGAACCGACCAACCATCTGGATGCTGAATCCGTTTTCTGGCTAGAGAAGTTTCTCGAAGAATTTTCCGGCACCGTCGTTGCGGTTACCCATGATAGATACTTTTTAGATAATGTTGCAGGCTGGATTATTGAGCTGGATCGCGGGCAGGGTATTCCCTATGAAGGTAATTATTCAGCCTGGCTCGAGGCTAAAGCACTCGACGCCTGACCACTGAAGTCTAAACAGGAGGAGTCGCGTCAGCGAGCACTTAAACAGGAACTGGAATGGGTTCGTCAAAACCCTAAAGGTCGCCAGGCTAAAAATAAGGCGCGACTGGCCCGATTTGATGAACTTAACTCGCAAGAATTTCAGTCGCGCAATGAGACTAACGAAATCTACATAGCGCCAGGCGAGCGTCTGGGCGATAAAGTTATTGTGCTCGACAATGTCTGCAAAGGCTTTGGCGGCGATCTGTTAATTGACAATCTGTCACTGTCGATTCCCCAAAGGATCTGTGGTCGGCATCATTGGCGGCAACGGTGCTGGTAAATCGACCTTATTCCGCATGATTGCCGATATAGAGAAGCCAGATAGCGGAACAATTAGTCTCGGCGAGTCTGTAAAGGTTGCTTATGTCGAACAGACGAGAGACTCACTCAACGATAACCACACCGTTTGGGAAGCTATATCTGGCGGTCATGACATATTAAAAATAGGTAGCTATGAGGTTTCGTCGCGCGCCTATGCGGGTCGGTTTAATTTCAGAGGGAATGACCAGCAAAAACGCGTCGGGCTACTGTCCGGTGGTGAGCGCAACCGTGTTCACATGGCGCGCCTGCTCAAAGACGGCGGCAACGTGCTGCTCCTCGATGAGCCGACCAATGACTTGGACGTAGAAACACTGCGTGCGCTCGGATGGCTTGTCTCTCATTTCCCGGCTGCGTTATGGTGATCTCGCATGATCGCTGGTTCCTTGATCGTATTACTACTCATACGCTTGCCTACGAGGACAGTGGTGATGTGGTCTTTTTTGAAGGCAGCTACTCTGAGTACCACGAAGACTTTATTAAGCGCAAAGGAGAAGATGCATCCCCTACCAGAGTTAAGCATAAACGCTTAAAAAACTAAGGATTTCCAATGAGTAGTATTTGGCACCAAACGCCCAATCTGGACATGATCAACGATCAGATGAATAAGAACACTATCGTTGAATGGCTAGGCATTCAAATCACCGAGGTGGGAGATGACTTCCTCAGTGGAACTATGCCTGCGGACAGCCGTACCTTTCAGCCATATGGCGTGGTTCACGGCGGTGCCAATGTAGTTTTGGCCGAGACGCTAGGGAGTGTCGCTGGCGCCCATGTTATTGATATGTCTACCACCAAATGCCTGGGTCAAGACGTTAATGCGACGCATCTGCGTCCAGTGTCATCTGGCCTGGTACTGGGCATTGCAAAACCTATCCATCTGGGTAGACGCTCCCATGTCTGGGAGATTCGCCTGACCAACGAGGCGGGGAAACTAACCTGCATCTCAAAACTAACTCTCGCCATCTTACCTTTGTCATGAAGGGCTCGTTTCCGCCTGCCATTGAAAGAGGTTCATCTCGATAAAAATAAAGGCCACCAGCCACACGAAGGCATCCCAAAAATCTAAAAAGTCTCCCCTGAGACCCCAGTAGACCGCTGCGAGAAAGAGTATGCTGTACAGCCCTGGTTTAATTATTTTACTTAGGTAGAGGGTACGACCGCGCAATTGCAACCAGACATCCACTTCTAAAATTGCCACAACAGCCAGCCAGGTTACCGAGTTAATCACATCGACCCAGGCCAACCATTGAATATCATTCCAATCAGATGTAGCACCTATTACCTGCTGGCCATTGAGCTTAAGTAGCGCCTGATCGGTCAAGACGTTACAATTTTGGATATCAAGGAGCGGGTATTCATCCAATGTCAGTATAGTTGAATAGCCCTGCCCTACCAGCCCGCAAAGATCACCAGCAGCAAAAGGCAATACGTTGTATGTCATGAGCATTTTGTTGAAATAGCCATATAGGGCGTAAATAATTAAGCCATAACTGAATACTCGTAGACTCATTAGGGAGAACTGTACCTTGGGTTTGCGCAGTGTACCATCGTCTAATATTGAGGTTTCTAACTCAAAAATCAACAGCAAGACTAGCCAAGCGGCAGTATCAATAGTGGCCGCAAAACCATGAATAATCTGCTCAAGATTAATTCCCTGACTAAAAGTTTTCGCCGTCGCCAGACTCTCCTCTTGAAAGAATAACAGTATGTTCAGCGCCAGTACTGCATAAATCGTGTATTTGAAGACTCTGAAGATATGATCTAAGTTCAGTGGTTTTGTGGCGGTCATAACAAGTCCTAATTACCGTATATATGGTCAGCGAAATTATTTAAATCTGCGCGATCAAAATCTGAATTATCCCCTCTAATCCCTGCTGATCGACATGATCAAATCGATCAACCTCGGGGCTATCAATATCCAATAGACCGATGAGCCTGCCATCGAGAATGAGCGGCAAAACAATTTCGGATTTTGAGCTGATATCACAGGCGATATGCCCAGGAAACTCGTCCACGTTACCAACAATCACCGCTTTAAGCATTTGTGCAGCCAGTCCACAGACTCCACGACCTACTTCAATGCGTGTGCAGGCTGGCTTACCCTGAAAGGGGCCCAGCACCAGTGTATTGCGTTTTAGCAAATAAAACCCCACCCAGTTAATCGCTGGCATACCCTGCCACAGCAACGCAGCACAGTTGGCTAAATTGGCAACCCGGTCTTTTTCGCCACTAATCAACGCTGCAAGCTGCTGACTCAGTTGACCATAATCCGCCGGCGCTAGCTGATGCGACAAAGTTCTAGCAGACGAGCGACCCTCATCTGCCATTGCCTGCAGACGTGCCGCAACAGAATTTCTATTCGACAGCGGCATCACGAACGGACCTCATTGATCGGATCCAATAACGTATCTCAGGTCGCTGCGAAGTCAATCGGTCAGCAATATTTTGCGCCTCTGCGCGAGACGGATACTGACCCAATAAAACAATACTGAAGGTCTTCCCGTTGGAGAGAACCTCCACAACATCAATGTCTCCGTTTATTGCCATCTGCTCAACGATCCTAGCCGCGATCTGGGCATTAGCGTATGCCCCGAGCTGGATGCTATAACCACTACTTTGATACGCGGGCGGCGATGCCGGCATCCCAGAGTCTAAAATAATCGCCTGCACTGGCTCTTCTGACACAGCCTTAGATTCAGTAATGACGGCCGGCGGCGTAAGCTCCGTGGCTGATTGAATAACAAGCCCATCTTTTAGGGTCTTTTGATCACAGCGCCAATTTTGCTTAGAGGTCACATCGCCTTCACAGTGCCAGCCTATATATTTGCCATCGGGTCCGACATCGGCAGGAACAAAATTTGATGCACAGCCTCCCAACAGAGCCAACAACGATATGGTACCCAACGTACGTTTAAACAATGCAATACACCTTATTAGTCACAGCAGCATAAGTCCGCTAATAGGGGGATATTAAAGGCCCATTCGAGCCAAAATGTCCAGTGATTGCCGCGCTGATCCTGAAATTTTTGAATGTGCACGTTAACCAGAGAATCCCTGAGCTGCCGATCGTCATTTTGAGCTTGAGCTCGATCACAGCATCTCACACCATCAGCCCGCAGTCTTGGCGTAGAATTAGTACCTCCAAATCAAACGATTGACACTACTTCAATCGACTTCCGGAGTAGAAGTTGGCTGGAAGGATATTCAAAAGTCCGATTAAATTCAGAAATCTATAGAGCAGTAACTACCAAATTTCAGCCGTCTTGCAACAAAATAGCGCACTAGGTTTGGTCACGGCATAATTATTGCTTTAACTGGTATATAGATCGACATTCACGGCCTATAAACGGCTTTTCTGATCGACGATGGTGCAAGTGTAACTAGTTAATTATTTTTTGCGCACCAATATGGTGCTTATATTCTAAGGGAATTATATGTTTTTCAGTACTCGACTCATCGCTCAAGGCATTCTGGCAATGATTATCTCCATATTATCCATGCCGGTTTTTGCCGATGATTTAAACGCGGCAAACACCTCGTGGATTCTAACCTCAACGGCACTTGTATTGTTTATGACCATCCCCGGCCTGTCACTGTTTTATGGTGGTTTAGTCAGGTCTAAAAATGTTCTCTCAGTCCTGATGCAGTGCTTTGCAATCACCTGCGTGGCCTCTATTGTCTGGTTTACCCTAGGTTATAGTCTGGCATTTGGTGATGGCGGAAGCATGAACGCCTGGATAGGTAATCTGGACAATATATTCATGGCCCAGATAACTGAAGACTCAATGGCTGGCGATATACCGGAGTCAGTATTCGCTATGTTTCAAATGACCTTCGCCATTATTACACCCGCGCTTATTGTGGGAGCCTTTGCTGAACGGATGCGCTTTAGCGCCATGTTGTTGTTTAGTACACTGTGGCTAGTGCTTGTATACGCACCTATTACCCACTGGGTTTGGGGTGGCGGTTGGCTGGGTTCAATGGGTTTATTAGATTTTGCTGGCGGTACTGTTGTCCATATTACAGCAGGTGTTGGCGCATTAGTTGCGGCACTGGTGCTGGGCAACCGCAAGGGTTTCCCACAGCAGGCAATGCCTCCACACAATCTGACCATGACCGTGACCGGTGCCGGTATGTTATGGGTAGGTTGGTTCGGGTTTAATGGCGGTTCGGCTCTCGCTGCCAATGGTGATGCGGGCATGGCGATGCTGGTTACGCACATTTCTGCCGCTGCAGGCTCATTGGCATGGATGAGTATGGAATGGATAAAATACGGTAAACCCTCAGTTCTAGGTATTGTCACCGGCATGGTGGCCGGTCTAGGCACTATTACCCCTGCATCCGGTTTTGTTGGCCCCGGCGGCGCGCTGGTGATTGGTTTTAGTGCGGGTATTATTTGCTTCTACGCAACTCAAGCGATCAAGCAGCGATGGAAAATTGATGACTCTTTGGATGTATTCCCCGTACATGGTGTCGGCGGTATATTGGGCACGTTCTATGCGGGAATCTTCGCCTCTGACGCGTTGGGTGTGTTCAGTGGTCAGGGTTACAACGAGGGCATGAATATGGCTAGCCAGGTGCAGGTTCAGCTCCTAGGGATTGCCGCGACGTTCGCCTACACCGCCATAGTCACTTTTATTCTATTGAAACTTGTCGATAAGCTGCTAGTGTTGCGTATCGATGAAGAAAGCGAAACAAGCGGTCTTGATCTTGTAGAGCATAATGAGAGAGGCTATGACCTATAATAGGAATACAAGGAGAATAATTATAATTGTCAGAACGCAACTGCTGTAACTAGATTTAGCAGGGTGAAAAAAGGGACACTTAAAGCCGCTGCCACTGTTAGCGGCTTTTTTATGCCTGAGGTTTTTTTACGGGAGGAGCGCGAGGCACCTGAAGTGCGAGAGTCACAAGAGGTGCAACAGTTAGCTCGGATACACGAATTGTCTGAGGTGCGCGGGCTATAGAGAGCATCCTAGATTTAAGCAATAATATCTAGCCTGCTGTTCTTGCACGCTGTAAGAAGTCACACATATATTCCGCGCCGTCTAGAATACGGCTGGAATGTCGCTGCATTAAGTCTGGGGGAATAAGGTAGATGTCGCCGCTAGTTACAGCCGAGATGCCCTGCCAATCTTTCCAACTATCCCGCCACTGTTCATTATTCTTAGTGCTGCCGCTGGCAATAATTACCTGCGGGTCAGCAGCCATGATGGCTTCGATATTAACATAGGGTACGAGGGGAATGGATTCACCAAATATATTAATCCCACCACATAACTCAATAACATCGCTGACCAGATGCTCGCCATTAAGGGTGATAAATGGATCGTTCCATATCTGATAAAAGGTTCTTACAGCTGGCTGGTCACTGTAAGCTTCTCGCAACCCTTCGAGCCTTTGAGTAAACTCCAGAGCCTTTTGTACCGCGATTTCATCATGGCCAGTTAGACGACCAAGCCGGCTAAATAGGTTGGGGATTGCATCCATTTTTCTTGTTTCGAGTACGAATAGGGGCAGACCCAACTCTCGAATGCGGCCAATAATCTGCTCGCCATTGCCCGATTCCCATGCCACGATCAGATCCGGCTCAAGGGATAGTATCAACTCATAGTTAGCCACAGCATGGTTATTAACACGAATAATAGCCTTTGCCTGTTCAGGGTAATTACTGTACTCATCTGCACCAACAATCTGTTCACCTGCACCCACATAAAAAAGGACTTCGGTAAGATTGGGCGCCAAACTAATAATCCGCTGTGCTGGGCCCGGTAATACCACCAAATTACTCTGGTCATCGACAGCAGAGACCTCTACCACCTTACTAGCAACAGCACCCTGAGCGAAGAGCAGACTGGAAGATAAGAAACTGGGAAGCAGCAGAGCCCATAATAGAATTCGTGGCATTAGGTGATTACCAAAGGTTTTTGAGTGACCGGATGCTTGGCAATAATCGACTTTACGCCAAATACCTGAAAGATTAACTCTTCAGTTAATACCTCTTCTGGGGAACCCTGCGCGGCAATGGTGCCACTATCAAAGACCACCAGATTATCCGCGCATCGAGCGGCCAAATTTAAATCATGCAGCACCATAACAACGCCGGTGCCCTGCTCTGCCAAACCACGGACAATTTCTAACGTTAATTTTTGATGAGATAAATCAAAGGCAGAGGTAGGCTCATCCAGCACCAGAAACTGGTCGCCAAGCTGGGTGGGCTCCCAAATTTGCGCCAGCACCCGCGCCAGCTGTACCCGCTGTTTTTCACCCCCAGACATCTGCGTATAAAAGCGTTTCTGCAGATAATTGGCATCCACCGCTTTTAGAGCATCAGCAACAATAAGCTCATCTTTAAGGATGCCTGTCTGGTGAGGAATACGTCCAAGAGCGACCACTTCATTAGCAGTAAAGGGGAAATTTAACACCGTATGCTGAGGCAATACCGCAAGCATCTTAGCCTTTTGCCCCAGCGCCCAGGAATTTAGAGGCTGATGATTGAGACTTACATGGCCAGTAGACGCTGTCATCTCACCGGTCAATACTTTCAGTAGGCTGGATTTACCGGCGCCATTAGGGCCAACAATGGCGGTTACCGTTCCCGGCTCGACACGCATACTGACATTGCGCAGTAGGTTAAAGCCGGAGATATGCAGGGAGATATTTTCTGCCATCAGTGCCACGGCTAAATCTCCCTGCGCCGTTGAATAAGCAGCGCAACAAAGAATGGCGCGCCCAACAGTGCCGTTAAAATACCCGTGGGCAACTCTGTCGGTGCCACCACAACACGGGCTAGACTATCGGCAATAATTAACAGAAGGCCGCCAGCTAGGGCTGAACCGGGCAGCAGCCAACGGTGATCTGGGCCAATCAATAAACGGATTGCGTGGGGAACAATCAGGCCGACAAATCCAATCATACCCGCCATCGCCACACAGGTACCAATACCCAGAGCAGTTAAAACAATGAGTCGCCGCTTTACGCGCTGCACATCAATACCCAGATGGCGCGCTTCGGACTCGCCCAACAACAGGGCATTGAGCGCGCGACTGTCCCACGGGAAAAGACCCCCTAGTAACGCAGCAACCGCGGCGACCATGGCAACACGCGACCAGTTGGCGGTACTTAAATTGCCCATCTGCCACAGACTTATCTGGCGCAACATATCATTGTCGGCAAAATAACTGAGCAGGCTATTCAGCGCACCGGCAATCGCCCCTATGGCAATACCCGCTAGTAACATGGTGGTCACTGAGGTACCAACCTCCGAGGTAGCCAGGCGGTACACTAAAATAGTCGCTATAAACCCGCCGACAAAGGCGCCCACAGCCACCGCCGACAAACCCAACGCCGAACCGCTTTGAATCCATTCGCCCGCCATAACAATAACGATACTGGCACCCACCGAGGCTCCGCCAGATACACCGATGAGAGACGGGTCTGCCAAAGGATTTCTAAACAGCCCCTGCATCACCGCACCACTAATGGCCAGAATAACTCCAAGACAGAGAGCTAATAAAATTCTCGGCAAGCGAATATCAAATAGGATGGTATGAATCTGGCTACTGGAACTGAAACTAGAGCTGGAACTGTCATTGGAAAACAACCCCCGGGTTGCCTGCCAAATATCGGCAATGGAAATATTAACGGTGCCTGTACCCAGAGCGAATATCACTACCAATGGCAGCATTAAAGCCAGCAGGCTGATAACAAATGGTGCCGAAAGTCGTCGCAATTAGAAGTCCACGCCCTTGCGAGCCATCACTCCGGAATTATAGGCATGTTTAACATCTTTGATTTCGGACACTGTGTCGGCCCAGTCAGACAGTGCCGATCCGCCACCACGACCAGTAACCACGATTGATTGGTTTTCTGGGCGGTTTTGCAACGCGTTTAAAACCAATTCCTGATCAAGATATTTAAAGCTCAGCATATAGGTCAGCTCATCCAACACAACAAGATGGTAGCTATCATCTGCCAGCATTTTTTCAGCAATGGTCCAGCTTGTTTTTGCAGCGGCAATATCACCTGAGCGATCTTGCGTATCCCAAGTAAAGCCCGTGCCCATCTGGTGGAAGGTCACCTGGGGACAGTTGTCTCGCACATAGAGCTCTTCACCGGATAACTGCTGACCTTTAATAAACTGAACTACACCCACCTTATAACCATAACCGAGCGCGCGCATCACCATGCCAAACGCAGAACTCGACTTACCTTTACCATTGCCCGTAAGCAATATTCCTACGCCGCGTTCAGTGCTTGCCGCTGCAATAGTCGCATCGACATTGTCTTTAAGCTTTTCCATCTTCTTTTGATGGGACTGCTGTTTTTTATCTTGTTCTTCATTCATAAGAATCTTTTCTCTTTTAATTTTACTTTTAACTAGTTCTGTTTAAACGCCGCATCCAACCCTGCTGGCAGCGGGTGAGTATCTGGGTGTAGCGCATTGGCCATAATTTCTAGGGCGTCAACTAAGCGTGGACCGGGTCGACTAAAGTAAGCATTGCCATCCACAAGATACACCTGAGTTCCAGCACGCCGATGCAATTCGACAAAGCCCTCTGCCATCAAGAACGACTCTACATCTTGTAGGGAGCGCTCAACATTAAAACCGCAGAGGGCAATAAAGATAATATCGGGCGCGGCATCGATCAGTTCGGGCCAATCACGGCGCTGAGATGGCTCGCGTTTGTCGCCGAACACCGGAATACCTCCCGCCAGATCAATAATTTCCGGACTCCAGTGGCCGCCATCAAACAGCGGGTCGAGCCAGTCTAACAGAGCCACTCTGGGCTTGGCGGATAAAGGAATAGTCTGGGAGCGCTTATCAATCTGATCTATACGGCCACGCAGCTCGGCAACATAGGTTTTACCCTGTTCTTCCGTATTGGCCGCCTTAGCCAACAGGGTCACGGTCTCGAGAACATCGTCCAGGCAGATCGGCTCTAGATTGATCACCAGGGGATTCCCCGGCAGACTGCCAATCGCCTTGGCCACATCATTTCCCGACACCGCGCAGACATCACAGAGTGCCTGGGTCACTATCAGATCTGGCGCCAAATCTATCAGGGTTTGCATAATAAGATCGTAGAGCGCCTGATCATTTTTTAATTGATCAGTAACCAATTTGTCGATTTCATCGCTGCTCAGTCCCTCGGGAATTCTCGAACTAGTTAGAATCGGCAGACCCACCACTGAAGGCGGATAGTCACATTCGTGAGAGACGCCCACCAGCTGCTCCCGAAGGCCTAGGCCGCAGACCAACTCGGTAGCACTGGGTAGTAACGTGACTATTTTCATGCGTCTTCCTCCAAACGTAAATCAGCATAGACAAAGCCGTCGCGCTTAACAACCTCACCGCCAACTACGGCGATGGGCCTGCTAAACATAGGACCATCCCAAGCAAAAGTATGGAACTCGCCGTTTTCACCGCAGGGATCAACAGCCTTTGGCAGCTCTTCGAGTAATTGAGTAGAGAATTGAGCACCAGCAAAATGCTCAGGCATCACACGTGGATCAAGGCAGGTAATCGCCGCTTTAAGGCCCCCTGCAATCATTTGTCGTGCCAGTTGGTCAGTGGGAATTTGCCAAAGGGGAAACATTACCTGTAGGCCTGTGCCCTGCATCTTCGTTTCGCGATAGCTGCGTATATCTTCCAGATAAAGATCACCAAACGCCATAGCATCCATATGCAACTGAGTTCTAGCATTATCCAAGGCAGTACCCATAAGGCTTTCGTACTGTTCATTAGAACAGGGCCAGGGCAGTGGTATTTCGATCAGTGGCAATCCCGCGGCCTCTGCCTGCAAGCGCAGCAACTGTCGGCGCACGCCATGGATCGCCGAGCGATTGAACTCCCCGTTAAAGGTGGTGAGCAAGCCCACCACCTCAACCATTGGATCCTGCTGCAGATGATACAGAGTCCAAGCCGAGTCCTTACCGCTGCTCCATGACAGCAAAACTCGCTTGATCTCTTTAGCTAGAGGAGGAGTCATCTATAAACTGAAACGCACACCGAGGCTAGCGCCGAATCCCAGCGTTTGATAGCTGAAGACTTCTTCATAGTCTTCATCAAACAGGTTATCTAAACGAAGATAGACATCTAGCTTTTCGGTAGCACTGAAGTTAACGTTAAGATTGACCAAGGTATAACTGTCTAAATCCACAATATTGGGGAATACCACATCAGTTTGAGAGCCATTGTGCTGTACATTGGCATTAATATGCAGGCTATCCATCGCCTGCCAAGCCAAGTTTAAACTTGCGATATGGCGGGCACGACGCACTTCATCGATATAAACAGCATTTTCCGCATCCCACTCAACAGAATCGGTGTAGGTGTATGCGGCATTCAAAGAAAGCCTGCTACTTAGGGTTCCAATAGCCGTTAACTCAACACCCTGGCGCTGGCTTTTACCCTCTTTATTAATTGCGGTATAGCCAAATGTGACAGGATCGAGAGCAGAGCCATTGATTTCATTTTTAAGCTCAGTGTCAAAAAGTGTCGCCGATAAGGTCAAACTGTTATCAAACAACATCTGATCAATACCCAGCTCCCAACTAGCAGATTCTTCAGGTTCTAAGTTGGGATTGCCGATAAAGTTAGTATAGAAACCAAAGCGCTCAGTAAAAGTCGGGTTCTTAATCGCGGTACCATAGGCGCTGCGCAGACGAGTGCCGTCGTTGAGTTGATAAACCGCTTCAACTCTAAAGGTATTGGCACTATCAAACTCTGAGTTATCGTCATAACGTGCACTGGCTGCAAGGCTCAGCCTGTCGGAAACATCGCCGCGGTATTCGATTGCAATACTGTTAGTGTCGCGCTTGCGATCCTGATTGGGGTCGTAGACACCAAAAATCCCATAATCATTAATTGCACCACGCTGCTGAAAATCTTCCTCTTCGCGCTCCGCCAGCACAGACAGACGCTGTGAGGATTCATTCCAAAAAACTGAACCAGTATACTGATATTGATCTTTAGTTGATGATGTGTAAGTTCCTAGCACACCAGTATCAAAGGCTTCGTTGTCATTGTTTGATTGCGCGATCACCAACTTCTGCTGGAAGCGGCCACTGGCAGAAACATAGTCGCCCTGTACACGCATAGTGCTATTGCGGAATTCAGATACCATGTCCTGATCATCAACAACCCCGTCAAAATCCATGTCTGAGTCAAATTCATTCATGCCATCAGACTGACGTGCGACAAAGGAAAGTCGCAGCTCATCGTTAACCGTCCAGCCAGCATTGAGGTTCACATTAGTATTCTTGTAGCCGTCTTTTTCAGTACCAGTTCGAGATATATTCTCACCCTCGGTTTCAATATGGTTAACACCCAGACGCCCATCAAAGTCACCCTGTTTGCTACCAATACTGAAACCACTGTTGTGAGTTCCAAAGCTGCCGATCTCAGTAAAAAGACCAGCACTCAAAAGCTGATCGGCACGGCGGGTAATAATATTCACCACACCAGCCATAGCATCACTGCCGCGCATGGCACTCTGGGGGCCGCGAATCACCTCGATACGCTGAATATCAGCGGCACTTAAGGTGCCCCAATTCAACTCATCACTCTGAGATGGATCATTGGCTTCGACGCCATCGATAAGCACCAACAGGTGGTTGGCTTCGGCACCACGAACACGGATCTGAGTCGCCGAACCCTGCACACCACTGCGGCTCACAGCAAGTCCTGGCACATCCCGCAGCAAATCGCTAACACTCAGCGCAGCGCGGTTTTTAAGGTGCTCGCTGTCGATCACAGTGATCGCATTAGCAGAGCGCGAGGCGGCAATAGGTATTAAAGATGCGCTGACCAGCACCTCTTCAATCTCAGTTTTTTGGGCAGTTTGCCCTTGGACAGCAAAAGGTAATGCACATAGCAGCGAAACAGTAGCAACTGTCGCCATAGAATAAATATTTTTCATTTTTAGGTTCTCTTGCACTCACACCCGAGCGACTGAAGGTAAATTTACGGGGGCGTGCGAGAAAACTGACAGAGACTGTCAATCAGCACAAGACCGCACCCCGCGGTTTGTCTGCATAGCGATAGGCCGGTCTCCGGACTCATAAGTGAGAGGCTTTTTAGCGTCTCTGTTTAGCTACCTTCCCATGCCAAAAATCGCACAGTGGTCATACAGCCAAACATTCTTATTTACCGTTGCGGGGGCAGTATCGGAATTACTTTTTTACCAATGTATGGCATAGCGCACCGATTTCCCATTTCACTCTTACTTAACCAAACCGAAGCTAGTCAAGCGCGAGAACCTATTGCCGAAGCAAGAGGCGCAATTTACGCACCTCAGCACTTGATGTCAATCTCGAACACTAACAAAAATATAATCGGCATGTTAATCTTACGCCCACAGTGGTGATTACGTTAGGGTCAAAAATAAATGTTAGCTGTATTGATAAAACGCGTGCTCGCGTCAGAAATGGAGAGCACTTATGAGGAATTTTCACGAAAAATTATTCAGGCTGCAGTGCCAGCCAAAGGCTTTATTTCCAGTAAGTCTTTTAAGGATCTAAACGACAGCAAGATTCGCTACACCTTGATACAGATGGACAATCTAGCAGACTGGAAAGTTTGGTATCAGTCTGACGAACGCCAGAAAGCACTGGCTTATATTCAGCCCCTACTGCGGGAACCGGAAGCAATTTCAATTTTAACCACGGCCTAGACAAGTATTGGCGTCAAAGCGCCTCCAAGGCCTCAGTCACCCTGCGAACGGGTATCACCGTCATGCCTTTAATCGGCTGCTTTGGTGCATTGCCCGCCGCTACAATAGCGCGTGTAAAACCATGTTTAGCCGCCTCGCGCAGCCGCTCCTGCCCATTGGCGACCGGACGAATCTCGCCCGCCAGGCCCACCTCGCCAAAGACTACAAGATCCTGAGGCAGGGGAGCGTCACGGAAACTCGAGATCACTGAAAGTATCAGGGCCAAATCTGCACTAGTTTCAAGTACCTTAACACCGCCAACCACATTGACAAAAACATCCTGATCGCCCACGGCAATGCCGCCATGCCGGTGAAGCACCGCCAGCAGCATCGACAGACGATTGTGATCCAAGCCCACGGTCACTCGTCTTGGATTACCCAGATGACTATCATCAACTAACGCCTGTAACTCGACTAGCAGGGGTCTTGTGCCCTCCCAGATAACCATGACCACGCTACCGGATGAAACCTCTTCTCCGCGCTGCAGAAAGATCGCCGAAGGATTGGATACCTCCTTAAGTCCTTTGTCAGTCATGGCAAACACCCCCAACTCATTAACCGCACCGAAGCGATTTTTGTTGCTGCGCAAGGTGCGAAACTGACTGTCACTGGAACCCTCTAGCATTAACGAACAGTCAATCATATGCTCGAGAACCTTGGGGCCCGCCAGTGAACCATCTTTGGTTACATGGCCCACCAAGATGAGCACCGTGCCCGTCTGCTTGGCAAAGCGCACCAGTAGCGCGGCACTTTCCCGCACCTGAGAAACACTGCCTGGCGCGGAGGTTATATCTTCAAGATGCATTACTTGAATAGAATCGACCACAAGAATTTTGGGACGTTTATGCTCAGCAATCGCACACACAGTTTCCACCGACGTCTCGGCCATAATCTCGAGTTTATTGGTCGGTAAACCTAGACGATTAGCACGCATGGCCACCTGTTGAGGCGATTCCTCTCCAGTCACGTACAACGCCGAATGCTGCTCTGCTAGTTTGCACATGGTTTGCAGCAGCAGAGTGCTCTTACCTGCCCCTGGTTCGCCCCCGAGTAAGATACAGGAGCCGGCAACCAGCCCACCACCCAACACCAGATCTAACTCGCTAGTCCCGGTACTGATGCGCGGGACTTCATCGAGAGCGATTTCAGCCAGAGTTTTAATAGAACTGTCGACAGCTCCAGCAAATCCGGGGCGCAGCACCTTGCCACCGCCAACCGACGGAGCCAAGCGCACCTCAGAGAGACAGTTCCAAGCATTGCATTCAGTGCACTGCCCCTGCCATTTTCGATAGTCAGCCCCACAGTCATTACACACATAAGCCGACTTTGTCTTACTACTCAAACCGATCCTCCTCAAAAGGGCTTATTTCATATCCTTTATTAAATATTATTACTGTTGTTATGTACAGTGCTAAAAATAGCTAGTCAACGCTAAGATACAGGCTCAAATCCCAACGGCCTATTAACCATGCCCTTAGCCAATAATACCCACCTTAATATTCGCCCGGCAATTATTGACGACTGTCCCTTAGTATTGCGCTTTATACGGGAACTCGCTGACTATGAGCAGCTGTTGCATGAGGTAATCGCCGACGTACCAACCTTAGAACAGTCTCTGTTTGGCGATACGCGGCACGCCGAAGTGGTGATCGCTGAAAGTCAGGATATACCCGTGGGCTTCGCTTTGTTCTTTCATAATTATTCGACGTTTCTGGCGCGCCCGGGGCTGTATCTCGAGGATCTCTATATTCAGCCTGAAATGCGCGGCAAAGGATTTGGCAGACAACTGCTTAGCTATCTCGCCGCTCTGGCGTTGAAACGAAACTGCGGGCGTCTTGAATGGTGGGTACTGGACTGGAACCAACCCGCCAAAGATTTTTACCAATCTGTTGGGGCTGAACCTATGGACGACTGGACGGTTAATCGGCTCTCAGGCTCAGCATTGGAAAGTTTGGCCGCCAGTTACGATCGGAAGATATCCCTATGAGCACTAGCCTAGACGGAAAACGCATATTGATTACCCAAGCTGAGACCTTTATGGGACCCTCTTTGTGTAAAGTTTTCGCTACTCTGGGGGCCACCGTAATTGCCAACAATCAGCTACTGGACAATCCCAATGTACCTGCTGAGATCGTGACATCCGCAGGCCACATAGACGTATTGGTGATTAATTTGGCTGTTCCCGCGCCGTTCACCAAGGTACAGGACGTCGATGACTTAGAATGGTCAGCAGCCTTTAAGGCTCTCGTTGACCCTATGCCGCGGCTCGTCAGCGCCATATTGCCGCAGATGCTGGCGCGGCAGTCAGGCAAAATTTTGCTGATGGGCAGTGCAGCTGCACTGCGTGGTATGAAACGAGCATCTACCTATAGTGCCGCACGCGGTGCGCAGTTAGCCTACGTGCAGGCGGCAGGCGTAGAGCTCGCACCTCAGGGTATTCAGTTCAATGGCATAGCACAGAATTTTGTCGACAATCCCACCTACTTCCCAGAAGAGATCAAGGCTAAGTCTACCTTTCAAGAGAGACTGCGACGCGAAGTCCCGTTGGGCCGGTTGGTCTCTATGGCGGAAGACGCGCAGTTTGCAGCCTACCTGTGCTCTGATGCCGCCGACTGCTTTGTCGGACAGGTATTTCCAGTCAGTGGCGGCTGGGCGACGTAAAAATTCTCCAATTACCATGATTATGTCGTTCATCACTGAGCTTTCTGATAAAGTAATATCATGTCTTTGATACCTGAAAAAACAATTGTTATTTCGCCGACTCTAGCCGCGACTATTGGCTTAGAGGAGACAGTATTTCTGCAAGTGCTGCAGGAATGTGCGGTCCACGGCAACCCTATTCAGAGCAGTGGTTTTGACTGGGTTACCGTGTCCGCCAGTAAGCTTTTGGCTCTGCTACCTTTTTGGCATGAAGCCGACATTCGCAGGTTATCTGCTGGCCTCCATGAAAAAGGTCTTTTACTGATCGGTGGCGGTCCATTTTCAGAACAGCTGGACTTTCGCTTTGCCTTTAATGAGCCGTCCTATAAACAGCCTCAGCCAGTCGTTAAGTCAATGCCTCCCCCGTCCGCACCACAGATCCCCCATGCTGCAAAAACTATCGGTGGCAGCTGGCTCCCCAGTTCTGACGCCTTGCGCCAGTTAGCCCAATTGGGTGTCACCAAGGCCTTTGCCGATCAACAGATACCGCAGTTTGTCGCCTATTGGCGTGAGCGCAATGTCCCTCGCCATAGCTGGGAATCAAAATATATCAAAGAAGTTTGGCGTCAGTGGCAGCAGGCCGAGTCAACCAATCGTCGCCGTAGCCTCGAAGTATCGCTGACTGGTGATTGGCGGCCCTCAAAAGATGCCCTCGATATATTAATTACCAAGGGCGGCATTAACCCCAATTTTATCGATGACGCCGTACCTGAGTTTATTCTTTATTGGCGAGACCGTGGTGATGTCTCCAATACCTGGGATTCAAAATTTATTCAGCATGTGCGCCGACAATGGCAGTTTTACACAGGCATAATGGAACAGGACGCAATGCCGCGTCCCATGCCCGCGCAGTGGCAACCAAAAGAATCTGTCTACGACGTGCTGCAAATGGCCAACATAGATCGTCAGTTTGCGCAGCAGGGAATTCCTGAATTTGTCCTCTACTGGCAGGAAAATGGGACGCCCCATGCATCTTGGAGCACAAAGTTTTTACAGTATGTGAAGCGCCAGTGGGCGAGACACAATCAACCACAGTCAGAGAGTGAAACAGATGGCAAACAGCAAGGATCTTATTCAAAAGGTCGTATCAGGGATCGCAACATCATCGACGCTCTCTCCGACCGAAGCTGGGCTTCCTAAATCGGCCCCTGCTAGTCCGCAGCTGATTGATGCTATCAATCAGATTTTTGCGCTGTTTCGTGTAAATTATCACAATCAGTATTTCAGTGCCTTTGGTGACAATCCAAAATCTGAGAATCTCGCCAAAAAACTCTGGTTAAATAAGGTTGGAGATTTCTCTGCGGAAACCATTCTTAAGGCTGCAGAGAAAATCATCGCTGAAAGCGAATATCTGCCAACATTACATAAAATGCTTAATGCCTGCAAAATAGTTGGGATGCCAGCTGGACTGCCAACCCTGCGCAAAGCGTACCAAGAAGTCTGCAATAAACCCAGCCCCAAAGCCGAGCAGCGTTGGTCACATCCTGCGGTATACCTCTCTGGCCGAGACTGTGGCTGGTATTTTTTGGCGAATAGTATTGAATCCAAAGCCTTTGCTCCCTTTGGCGAAATCTATCAGCAGTACTGCGAGCGAGTGATGCGCGGTGAAGAACTGACTATCGAGGCGCCCGATGCCTTACCGGAATATTCAGCAGTACCTGCTAGCCGAGAACACAACCAACAGCAGTTGGATAATCTCAAAAAACTCCTAAGTTAAAGAAGATACAGCCATGCAAGCACTGATTCATAACTCGACAGCGCGGCGGATGGCGAAAACCATTCTCAATGGCTTTCGCAGTTACTTCGCCGACTACCTCAACTCCACACTCAGCGCCAAGGCGCGCTTTGAAAAAGCCGACTGGCATGGAGTGCAGCAAGCTAACGTCGATCGTCTCGAGCTGTATAAGTTAAAAGTCGCGCAAACGGTTCAGTATTTGGGTATGGTCACGAACAAAGACATTGCTGATCTCGAACTGTGGCGGGAAGCTAAGATCGCCTATACTCAGCTAGTCTTTAACTTTCCCAATTTTGAAATTGCCGAGACATTTTTTAATTCTGTCTTCAGCGACCTACATGATCACGATAAAATTGACGACGACATTATCTATGTTTTATCTTCCCAATTAATTGAGGCGCCGGCTGCCGAATACAGTATTTTTGTGCGCTATGAAGGCGAAGGATTTCGTGACACCTTCAGAAGGATTCTTAAGGAATCTGAGTTCTCTCTGCCTGGCGAAGATATTGACTTAGACCTTGACCGCATAATGGATGTATTTAATCAAGACGTAGTTCCAAAAATTACCGGCTCTCAAGATGCGATTAAGTTTGATATTTTGGAGTCGACATTTTATCGAGGTAAGGCGGCCTATATGGTTGGCAGAGTTGTCGATGGCAAGAACAAGTTTCCGCTGGCTCTAGTATTTCTAAATACCGAAAAAGGCCAACTATATGTGGATACGGCGATATTCAACGCCGATGATCTCAGCGTACTGTTTAGCTTTACACGCAACCATTTTATGGTCGATGCGCCGCTACCCTATCAATATTCGCATTTTCTTAAAAAGCTAATGCCGCGAAAATTAGATTATGAAATTTATAATTCGCTGGGATTTCCCAAACATGCAAAGACGGAGTTCTTTCGCCAACTAGTGGGTCATCTTAACAGCTCGGAGGATAAATTTATCGTCGCTCCGGGCATTAAGGGTATGGTAATGACGGTATTTATGCTGCCCTCATACAATATTGTTTTTAAGATTATCAAGGATAAGTTTGCTCCACCCAAAGAGGTTACACATCAAATTGTGCGAGAGAAATATCGGCTGGTATCACGACATGATCGTATTGGTCGAATGGCAGATACTCAAGAATTCGATAATTTAATTTTTCCCTTAGACAGATTTTCGGATGAGCTAATACAAGAATTACTAAAGGTTGCTGCATCACAGATTGAAATACGAAATGACAAACTGGTTATTAAGCACCTTTATACTGAGCGATATATGACACCGCTTAATATTTATTTACAAAGTGCGAGTGATGAGGAAATGTACAGCTCAATGGAGGAGTACGGTAACTGTATAAAACAGCTAGCTGCCGCCAACATCTTCCCCGGCGATATGCCGTTAAAGAATTTTGGGGTGACCCGTCATGGCCGTGTAGTATTCTATGACTATGACGAAATTGCATTTCTTACCGACTGTAATTTTCGAAAAATACCAGAGCCAAAAAACGAACAGGAGGAAATGCAATCCGGGCCCTGGTATACGGTGGGTCCAGATGATATTTTTCCTGAAGAATTTCGCTTGTTTTTCTCCGGCAATATTAAGGCGCGCAAGATGTTTGAAGAGATGCATAGTGATCTCTATCAGGTAAGTTTTTGGACTAATTTACAGCATCAAATACGTAGCGGCTATGTGGTCGACGTATTTCCCTATCGCCGAATTAAGCGCTTCGATCGGAATGCGGAGGCGGTTGTCGACGCCCATTGAACTAACGGTAAGGTAAATATTCGGTGCGTTCACCGTTTCGAATTCTAAAGCCATCTGGGCCAATAGTAAGAAGTATCCAATTTTCGTCTATTCGATCACCTGCTTTGAGAGTGCGCTGACCGGTGAACAGCCTATTGGACGCTGAGGCCTGTGCAATAAACATATGCCCAGAAACGACCATAACTGGCAGCGAGATTGGCCGAGATACTTTTAATTCTTGAGTAGTTGTGGGGATTACTAGCACCGATGGATGAGCCTGCTCAGGAACCACTACCAATGGCTCAACCGAGTCGGAAATCGGTTTTGCCAAGATTAAATAACCACCAACCCCGAGCAAGAGCAGCAAAACAATCGCCACCGCCCCGAGTGTTTTAACCGACATCGATTCTGTGTCGGGTGTATAAGGATTCCAGTTAGCGCTCACAATATCGTCCAATTCTTTGGTATTTTCCCTCAGACGGTCACGCTCTGCTTTTTGCAATGCATCAAGGATATACGACATTATTGGTCACCTTTATCGAGACGAGGAACTGAGTCATTGGTCAGTTGATTGAGTCTCATGATAGTTTCGCGCCCGACGATCGCATCGGATTTTAGCGCCTGCTCGGATTGGAAGTCTCGAACCTTATTGGCAATTGCTTTGGTGTAAAGACCTCCAGTCACCAAGCGCTCGGCCGTTTGGTCGATAATGGCTAACTGGTCCTGCAGCCAACTCACCAGTTGGGGGTTCTTGCTACCAATCTTTAACGGTTTAAATCCCTGAGGAGGCTGCCATAGATACAAAAAGTTACCGGTCCAGCGCTCAGTAAAAAGTAGTAGATCTATACTGCTAATTCCCTGGCTACCCGTCAATATGACTTTACTCTGACTAATACCCGTCAGCAGATAGACTCTGAGTAACGACTCCTCTTTGAGCCAGACAATACCAGGACGATCGACTCTGCGTAATGCCTCTACGGTACCCGCAGTCATTTTAAAAGCCCTCAGGTTCTGGTGGGCCGCCTGCGCAAAAAAAGCGTCCTCTGAATAGAGCTGGCCAATATCAATTGACCAACGTCCCAATAGAGCTACAAATGGATTGGCAATTGAGTCCTGTGGCTTTGGGTTATTGATAGCCTCAGAGTCTAGCCTTTCTACTGACTCTAATAATAGCTGCGGCGTATTAGTCCTTGGCGTCGAAATATCAGGGCTATCAACGAAATGCATTATTAAACCGCCGATGACAAAGAGTAACGCGGCCATCACGGCAAATCGCCATCTGTCTGTTTTAATGATTTTCCCGCTACCGAGAACCTCCCTGGCCGCAGTTTTCACCAGCGCTGGAGATACTGTCTTAGCACCCAAAGAATAGGCGGCTACCAGTGCGTGCTGACAAACTAAATTAACCAGTCTTGGTACGCCTTGGGTCTTTCGGAACAACATCGATATGCTAGCACTATTGAACAGTGGCTGCTGTCCTCCGGCCCTATGCAGGCGATGGTTTACGTAGTTAGCGAGGTCTTTTTTTTCTAGCGGCAATAGATGAAATCTTGAAACCACGCGCTGATTTAATTGGCGTAGATCCTTGAGGGCAAGAATATCGAGTAACTCCGGCTGACCTACCAACAATATATATAAAAGCTTTTGCGTATTGGTTTCTAAGTTGCTTAGCAGGCGCAGCATTTCCAATACATCGGGCGTGAGATTCTGCGCCTCTTCAATAACAATTAGTGTTTTCTGACCCTCGGCATGGCTGGTGATCAGATCTTGATTGAGTGCATCAATACATATTTTGGAAAAGGATAGCCCGCGGATATCCGTCAAATCGATTGCCAGCTCATCACAGATACTGGCTAATACATCAGTCACCTCAAGTTTACTATTAAGCACGTAGGCGACCCGGATATGAGCGGGCAGGCGTGTCAATAGGGTACGTGTTAAGGTGGTTTTTCCGGTGCCCACCTCACCCGTGAGTAGGATAAAACCTCCTTCCCGATCAAGGCCATATTTAAGATGGGCCACAGCCTGGCGATGATGATTGCTGGGGTACAGAAATCCTGGATCTGGAACAATTGAAAATGGCTCCCGTTTTAAACCAAAATGTTGTAGGTAGATGCTCAAGCGATTTACTCGTCAGTATCGCTGTCGACATTATCTTTAAACGCTTCTAATTGCTCGGTCAGCGGCCCACGTCTCTTGCCTTTGAGATCACGATAAATCAGGTGATCAAATTTCTTTTGCGACAACTTCTTGGCATCCTCCGGCGTGCGGATAATGGTAGGCCGGATAAACATCATTAACACTCTCTGCTCACCAATTTTACGGGATGATCTGAACAGCCTACCCAGTAGCGGGATATCGCCTAGTATAGGCACCTTGGAGGCGGAACCATCCGTTTTGTCCTCAATCAGACCACCCAATATTAATAGCTCGCCATCCTGAATCATGACGTTGGTTCTCATGCTACTTTTTGACGTAGTCTGCAAACCGGGTGCGCCACTTTTGACTTTTGATGATTCCTGTTCAATCTCCAGTCGCACGGCACCCCCTTTGCTGATCTGTGGTTTAACTTTAAGTTTTAGGCCCACCTCTTCACGATTAATCGTCGTGAAGGGGTTGCCGCTGTTGTTGTTACTATTGCCACTAGTGAAGCTGCCGGTTTGAAATGGCACCTCTTCACCCACAGACAATTCTGCCTCTTCATTATCGAGTGTCAGCACCGAGGGCGTAGAGAGAATGTTCGTACGACCATCAGTTTTTAATGCCTGAATCAGAATACCCATGCCCTTCCCTGTCTGCCGGTCAAAATCCCCCGCAATGCCTAGGGTAGTCTGTGGCAAGGCGCTAAGAGCGGCAGTAAGCGCAGCAGGTTCGACACTACCATTGGCACCCAAGCCTAACAGACCGGCGAGCGCACCATCAAAGTTAGTCAGATAACCGCCTCTTTGCTGACTAGTATAAATAAGTTGAGTACTGAGAGTTTTTGCCTGCGATTCGGAAAGCTCAGCAATCACCGCTTCGATTAAGACCTGTGGTCGAGAGACATCCAACTCGGCGATTACCGTTCTAACCTCCCGAATCACCGCCGAGGGAGCCGCAATAATAAGCGCATTATTTAATTCATCAATTTCTACTTTATAACTGGCCTTACTGTTCTTACCACCGGCAGACTCTCCGGCTAGGCGCAGAAATACATCCGAACTGAGCATGCCATCAATAATAGGCTTCAGCCCTGCCGCGCGCGAGAAATCAAGTGGAATAACCGCGACGCCAGATTGCTTAGTCGCCGGGATATCCAAACTCTTTAACAGATCAATAAAAGATTTGCGCGCGATACCGGGACCACTGACGATAACGCGATTATTTAGCCCGTCTTCAACCAGCGAAAGCTCCTGCTTTTGTAACTGTTTGAGCTGGCTGGCAATGTGTACGGCCTCTCCGGCAGAGATATGTTCAAGATTGATGATCTCAACGGCAGTGGTATCAGGATCATCGAGTCGTTTTAAAATGCGCTTCAATTGAACCACGTTGCTGCGGATATCTGAGACTACGAGGCTATTACTAGAGGCATAGGCCAGCAGTCGCGCACCATTGCTTAACAGCGGTTTTAATACGGGTACCAGTGTCGCCGCCTGCACATGATTGATGCGCAACACTTCCGTTTGCAGCTGATTCTCGCCCTGGCCACCCGCAAAACTAAAGGCCTGATTAAAGGGGACTATTCGCACCACTGCGCCATCTTCCTGCGCCTGAAAACCCTGCACCTGAAGCGATGAAAGTACGGCCTTATAGAGCAACGATGCGTCTAACGGCTCGGGAGCGATAATGGTGACTTTCCCTTTAACTCTGGGGTCTATAACAAAAGATTTGCCGGTGATCTCAGCAACGCTTTCAATAACACTAAGAATGTCGGCATCGCGAAAATTAACAGATACTTTTTCTGTAGCCGACACTTCAGCAATTAGGCACAGAGCGCCAATTGTTACTCTCGTGACATAAAATAGCTGTTTCAGAATATTCATTTTGAGATTAATCCCTTCATCTTCATGTTGTTGATCGAATTCAAGTTACGGTAACATTTTAGCGTACAGGCTTGCGGCATTCACATAGATAGTTTCTTCTTGGCCCTCTCGGATCACCGTCACGGGCAGGCTGCTCGAACCACTATAGCCCATCCACGCAGCCGGATTGGCCATCAGTTCGCCCATAGCCATGCCGTCCACAGCAATAACTACATCGCCGTCACGGATATCCGCTAATATTTTCATCTCGTCTGAGAGATTATTCAGTTTTAGCCCAGATCCACCCGAGATATTGACCGGCACTGCACCAAACATATCAGCAAGAGCAAAGCCACCCTCAGGGCTCTGGGCTGCAGGAGACGACTGTTCTGCCTCCATAATAATATCGGGTTTTTTTAACAGCACCTGTTTGTTTATGCCATTTTTCGCTACGACAATTCTATAGGCTTCAATCTTTATAATTGTGGTGTCTGGTGCCAGTTTCTCGCCTTCATGAAAAACTGCTTCTCGTCGGCCCCTAAACTTTACCGTGGCAGATGCCGTACTTGGTGTAATTAGAATGCCCAGCAATTCAGCGTCTAGCGCAGCATCTGCTAGGTTGTCGCGCTGATCGACGACCATAACCGCCGCGACAGAATCACCGCGAAACCAGTCCCAATACAGGGGCTTGGCGCGCTGAACAGACGAAATGCTAGTTTCCATGATCTTGCCAGTATTTAATTGCATGGCTAGCAAAAAACTCAGATAAAGGCAGAGTAGTACCAACGTCAACACGACGCCCATACGCATAAGTTGTAGAGGATGCATCTTTCTACTAATCAAGACCTGTAATCTCCATAGTGCCAGCAAATGGTGTGCCAGATTCATCACTTGCAACGATCTCTAAGCGAGTAATAAATAACCCCTCACAGACGACCTGGTATGCCATTCGCATGATAGCGTTAGTGTTAGAGCCCGCAAAGCTCAGGGAATAGCCCTGCACCTGTTGTGTTAAATTACCCAAAATTAGCTGATTACGGCGCACCAAACGGATGATAGCATCGCGCTCCGGAACGGCTTTAGTATCCGCGCCCGTGCAGCTATTTGTTAGCCCCGAGACCACCGCAGCCTGATTTTGCAGCCAAGATAGCTCTAGCGATAATTGCTCATACCTGTCGTTAAGCTCACGCTTTTTTTCTATCAACGGCAGCAATAATACGTAGGTCAGTGTCAACAGAAGTACTAGGGCACCGCCCAAAATAAGCTGCTTTTCACGGGACTGCAGTCCTGCATAGCCATCTTGCAACCGGACGATTAATGCATTCATTTGCTCGCCTCTGCGTTGGGTTTAACAACTAACAAAACGCTCTCAGGGCCGTCGTCGGGCAGCTGAGTCAGGGCGATTTGATAACCGGGAATACTGAGCATCTTAGTCTTTAACTTAGCACCATTATCTATCTTCATGCGGATGCCCTCTGCATTGGCGCTGAGCGATCGCAAATCACAGTTACAGGCGGTCATCAAATCTTCAATGGCAACCAGTGTGGCCATAGGGCCAGCGCCTATCGCTGCCTTTTGATTACGAAGTGTCGTCAAACGCTGTTCGGCGGAACCTATAATCTGAGCAATCTCCGGCGTACGACCACTGAACAGACGGCTATAACTGCTCAATGATTGTTTTTCTAGGGCCTGCACATTAATCCTCATGGCACTGGAAGATATCTGTAAATAGACCACCAACAGCCCAATAGCGAGGACTGCCAGGCCTACTGAAGGCCACCAGCCTTTGGAATAAGTAGAAGATGACGCCATTTTGAATTTTCCGGTTAACAGATTGACGTCAACTGGCATATCCACGAATTGCCAGTCGATACTGGCATTATTAATGTCGGCTAGATTACGAAGATGATCTGGCACCATGGTTTCATCTGGCAGTGAAATGGACAGTCGTGGAGATATATCTGAGGCCGTTAATAGACTATCAATTAGAGCCCAACCCAAGTTTGGCTTAGCTGCAAAACCAGTTTCAGTGCCGCTGCGCACTAACAATAATCCATTTCGCCAGCCTACAGTGATGCGCCCAGACTCATAAGGTAAGGCTAAAAAATCAGGCACCATCAGGTTGACTGCAACACCAGCATTATGAGCAACCCGCTGCCATTGCTGCATATCCTCATCGCTGACAGCAATAACCTGCAATTGGTTATGACCTGAACGGCGGTTAATTACGAAATGCATAGTCTCGACAGGCTGCAAAACTCTGTCTTCCAGCATCCAGGGAATCAGTGAGCTCCACTTACGTTCTGGCGCCGACGGCGCGTCGATTAGATGCATCGAGATCCGTTCAGAGGGCACCCATAAAGCCATGGCTAGGCTATTGGCACCGGCCATTGATTTGAGTGGATCGCTCTCATCACTCAGACGCTGATCTAGGTTGTGGATATGGTCAACATTCATCTAACTATTTTTCCCAATCATTAAACAGGCGGGTTCCGGCACAATTTTACTTGCGGCCGTTCTGTCGATCTCTTCATCCCGAGCCTCATCGGCAAATAACGCCTCGGCGGCTGACAGCTTATCAGGCACTCTATCCGGAAGACTTGCTGGTACTAGCGTTATCGCCCGGGAGATAACTACTGGTTCTGTCAATCCACGACGACTCATTATACTTTTTAACTCGATATGCGCCTCCCCTAATGTCACGTCCAGGTAAAGCTCAAAATAATCGGTTTTTACATCAACTATACGCGGCGGCCAACGTGCAGAGACGTCCGCCGGGGCCAAGAGAAACTCACTGGCAATCATCGCGTGAAAGTCAGCCACCCTGTTAAATGGTCTATTCGCAAGCACCCTATCGACAAATGGCTCGTTGAGGGTGCCACTGAGGGCCAGTAAAATCTCGTCTGATGCGGTGTTAATGTTTATGGCTGTATCAGTCGGCAGAGCGCTTGACCAGGCCGCTAAACGCTGCACCTCCCAAATCTCATAACCACTGATCGCCGCCAACTCAGTAACGTCTGACACGCGCGTGTTGGCAACTACTCGCGGCGGCCTGAAATTGTCATAATCCGGCTGCTCACCGCCCCAAGAGTTGACGGTTGCAGAATCAGCATCGAGCCAATCAATGATCTTAGCTACTCTGGCCGGACCTGCAGGGAACTCAAGAATATCCAACAACCTGGTCCAGACTTTGGCCGTACCCATGTTCTTAGAGTTCATCTCCAGCCGCAGTGTCGACGCATCATAACGCGCAAAGTTATTTAGGTTTATACGTGCTTGCATATCGGCGATACAGCCGGTCAAAATTCCTCCCTCCACGGGAAGCAACGGCATCGCTTGAGCCCAATCCTCACCGAATTCATCAACGCTGCGATCATCTTGTGCATCAGACAGCATCTGGGCGGCCCAACTCTCACCGCTAAGGGCCAGCAGCAATGCTTGGTCTCGATGCATCGAGGCACCAGCCTGAGCAACATCAATCTGATGGCGATAAAAAATATTACTCAGCACCAGGACTACCGCCAGAGTAAGTATTAGTGCCGCTAACAGTGCGACGCCACGCTGTCCATCGCTGTCTTTGATATCTTTCATCAGTTCGAGATCACCCCTGGAAACAGGACCGTAGTCTCAGTCTTATCCACTAGTCTTATCGTCAGCCTGATCATTTTTGGCAAACTGCGTATAGTCACTTTTTGGTTTAGAGGGGGCCAATTCGGATCATAGCTATAATCTGGCGTTAGATGCTCGAGCAGAATTTCCTCCACATCATTAAGTATAAGCAATCGGGTGCCTTCGCTATCCCTAGTCGATCCTGTGATGGCCCAAGACTGTCGCTGCAGCTGCTGTTCTTCATTGATACTGTAGGCTATGCGCCTAACACCGCTGGGATTAGAGCGTATCATCGGGCCTCCACCGCGACTAAAACGCAGACCGAATTCGCTGGGATCGGTGAGATAGGCCGACTCAATTGAACCTCGCTCATCGACAAAGGTTCTGGGCCGCATGTGCATTAGGTCTCGGCCGATAATTTGCCACGCACGTTGCAACTTGGCCTCTTCCGCCAAATCAGACCGACTGCGCTCGTTGACCTCGATCACCACATCAACAGCCTGATAAGATAGCACCGACATAAACGCCATTATCGTCACCGAAACCATAACCTCAATGAGGGTGAAGCCGTCCTCCCGGCCATGCCTGCGCCCCAAACGGCTCATTAGGGCTTACCTATTAGATAAAGACTGAGTGTGGTATTTTTTGCTTCGCTACCCACAAGCCCGACCTGCATTTCGTAGCGGTAAAAATCTTTACCCAAAGCCGCTTCGACCTTGATCTTCCATCGCCAATCCTGCCCGGCCTGCTCGTCGACACCCTCTATTGCGTCGTTATTGCCCTCATTGGCGGCAACCCAACCCTGGGCGTATTGATAGCGCTGCATCAGACGATTCCAGCCCACTGAATTAGAAAAAAAACGTTCGCGCAAGCGGATGCGCTCATCAGCATATTGCTGCACCATGGAAATAGCTCCACCTAATACCAAACTCAAGATAACTAGGGCTACAGACACCTCGATTAACGTGAACCCCCGCACCGCATTGGCGCCAAAGACTTTCATCTTGTGCGTCGCTCAACAACCATAGCCGAGATCGCATCATTCCACAGATAAACATAGGTGCGCTCAAACGATTCAAAACTCAGCACTATTTCAGCCTTAGGCTCAATATAACCGTCGGGCAAAAAGGCCATTTCAGGTAGCAGGCGCTCAATCTCATCGCCATACCAGTTCGCCATTTGATCCCCCTGCGGCATTAATTCCTCTGTCTCAGCATCTTCCAAAAGCCAATGGACTGTTGCGCCGTCCTCTAACAAAAAGGGCTCTGGAGCGCTGACTGCCACCCAACGCATCCGATAATAAACGACAACGCGAAGTCTTGTAATCGCTGATGGAGTGGCGCCGCCTTCACTCTCAGGATCACTTTCAGTCACTATGCCATAGGCGGCACCTTCGAGAGATGCTCGCTCAGAAATCTGCTGCAGCCAAATCAGCAACTTATTTGCTTCAGTCTCATAGCGCCGATCAGAGGTCTGATTGATTGCCAGCAGACTCATGGCTGATATGGTCGCGATAACAATCACAACCACCATGATTTCAATCAGTGTAAAACCCTGTTCACGCCTACCTGACATCAGAAAGTCCCGCGGCCGAATTTAAGATGAACCGCCATCACTTGATATTCCAGTTACCCCAGTCCTTGTCTGGGCCTTCTCCGCCGGTTTGATTGTCAAATCCGAGCGTAAACACATCGACATCTTTGCCATGGGTACTAGGATTAGTATAGGCATAAGCCGAATCGCCACGGGGATCAACGGGCAATATTGGCAGATAGGGGCCAGCCCATTTCTCCTCACCAACCGGTTGAGTAATCAGCGCCTCTAACCCCTGCGCCTGAGTGGGATAGCGGTAGTTATCCATTTTATAAAATTTTAATGCTCCTTCCAGCACTCGAATATCCTGAGCAATACGCGTCACCTTAGCCTTGTCCAGTTGCTTAAATACCGTTGGACCAATCATCGCGCCCATCAAAGCAATGACCATAACAACCACCATGATTTCAATCAGGGTAAACCCCCCCTGCCTATCGTTACTTTTCATACCACTACTCCACTCATAAGAATCGATTTTCTAGCCCACTATTGGCGCTCAGGCAGACTATTTTGTATCCTGGTAACATTCCAGCCAAAGGATTCACCTCAGATCATATTGTTCATATCGAGTATGGGTAGCATAACGGCGGCGACAACCGCCAAAATCATCATCCCCATCAAGATCACCATTATTGGCGTAAACAGCGCCATAAATATCTCGACCGCATTTTTCAGGCGCACTGAGTAATACTCCGATACGCGCAGCAACATTTTATCAAGCTCACTGGAAGCCTCACCACTGCCGACCATATGCACTAAAAAACCACTGCCAAGCTGGCTGTCTTCTAGCGCCTTTTGCAAACTGCTACCCTGTCGCATACCTTCGGTGACTGACTCGAACTTACGCTGTAAGTGCAGGTTGCTAACCACCGTAGCGGAAATACTCAATGCTGCCAGCGCGGGAACACCATTGCTAAGCAACACACCTAGACTGCGGGCCCAGTCGGCAATACTCCCCATTCGTATCCAGCGTCCCAGGCCGGGCATACTGAGCATTAGCTCATGCCAGCGCTCTTTGCGCGCAGGATCTCGCATCGAGTAACGAAAGCCCAAAGTTAAAACAATAGCCAACAGCAGCAGAACCAAACCATAACTCTGAACAAAGTCACTGAGAGCCACCACAGCTTGAGTAATCAATGGCAGTTCACGTTTCGAGGTGATGAATATGGCGGTAATTTTTGGTACTACTACGGCCATCATGATGGTCACTACAGCGACCGAGAAACCGACTAAAAACGCAGGATAAATCATCGCCCGGGTAATGGTTTTTTTGTTCTCTGCACTGGTTTCAAGATCCTCAGCAAGCCGCAAAAGTACACGGTGTAAGTGCCCACTTTCTTCGCCAACCCCAACACCAGCGATAATACTTTCGGGGATTTTATAAGGTGAGCGTCTTAAGGCATCTGAGAAACTTCGCCCCTCGATGATTTCACTGCGCCAGCTCTCTACCATGCGGCGCTGCCCAGCAGTCTCTGCCTGCTCAATAGTCATACGCAGGGCTTCTTCTAAAGGCAATCCAGACTGAATTAAAATTGCCTGCTGGTGCAACAGCAGGGACAGATCAAAATTATTAACCCTTGCCTCTAGGCCAATGCGGCGCTTGCCCGTACCCTTATCACCCAACTCCGCTAATGACGACGGCAGTAGGCCTCGATCTTTTAGTATACGTCGAGCCTGACGCTCAGAATCAGCGGACACCACGCCGTTGATGAGTTTGCCGGCGTCGTTATAAGCCGAGTAGTCAAAGGTTGGCATGGGGCTACTGACTCGTAATTCGAAGGACTTCTTCGATCGTAGTGACGCCCTCACAGACAAGCCTGAAACCGGACTGACGAATGCTTGGTACACGACTGCGAATCGACTCCTCCAGTTCTATTTCGCCAGCATTATTATGAATCAGTGTTTGTAAAGTGGCATCAACAGAGACCAATTCAAACAGGGCCTGTCGGCCAGAAAAACCGGTGCTATTACAGTGCACACATCCTGCAGCCTCGTAAATACTTTGGCCCGTCGTTAGCTTCAGTAGGTCTCGATTGAACGCATTCGGTTTTATTTCTACTCGGCATTGAACACAGAGCTTTCTCAATAGCCGCTGGGCAATAATCCCTCGGATAGTTGAGGCCAACAAAAAGCTGTCCACACCCAGATCTTGCAATCGAGTGATCGCCCCAGAGGCGGTATTGGTGTGCAGTGTCGAAAGGACTAAATGGCCAGTTAAACTGGCCTGTGTCGCAATTTCGGCAGTTTCACCGTCGCGAACCTCACCGATCAAAATGACATCGGGATCCTGACGTAAAATAGCCCGCAGACCCCGCGCAAACGTCATGCCTGCGCGCAGATTAATCTGGGTCTGACTGATACCCGGAAGATCGTATTCAACCGGGTCTTCAACCGTCATAATATTACGACCCTGGCGATCCATTTGCTGAAGGGCGGCATATAAAGTGGTAGTTTTACCCGAACCTGTTGGGCCGGTGACCAAAACAATGCCGTGGGGCCGATTGATCAGCTCGGCTAATTCAGCGGACATCATCTCCGGCATACCCAGATCATCCACCTGCAACTTGCCTGCATCTTTATCCAACAGCCGCATTACTACGCGCTCACCATAACTGGAGGGCATGGTGGAGACTCGCAGATCAACATTGCGGCCACCAAGCTTAACACTCATACGACCATCCTGAGGAAGACGTTTTTCAGCAATATCCAGTTTCGACATAACCTTGATTCGCGAGATTAGCAGCGGTGTAATCTGCACCGAGGGTGTCAGCACGGTACTCAGAACTCCGTCGAGACGAAAGCGAACTAATGATTCTTTTTCGTAGGGCTCAATATGGATGTCGGAGGCATTTTCTTTGAGCGATTCGGCTAAAATAGCGTTCAGCAGACGCACTATTGGCGCATCATTTTCTGAGTCGAGAAGATCACCCGCGCCTTCAAGATCGGCGGCGGCTGACTCCATATCAACAAAGTCTTTGATGTCTGCCATCACCGATTCGGAAGAATTTTGGCCAGCACTATAATAGGCGCTAACAAGCTCATCAAAGGTTTCGCTGCTGACCCGCTCAATAGGAAAATCAGCATTGGTGATACGACTGACCTCCTCGACCGCCCAGTCGGGCGCATCTGGCGCGAGTATCAGATCTCCTTCAACTTTGCGTAAGAGCAATCTATTGGCTCGCGCAAATTCAAAGGGCAGAGATGCATGCTGCATTATCTTAAATTTCCTTATTTTGGTCGGGAAAAAACTCCTAGCAATACTAATGTCGCATTGCACAGAACTCTACCATAGTCCCAAATTAATTCGATATTATTAAGCGCCTTGTTGGCAGGTTCCAATCAAACTATGTTGACCCGAGGCGGCGATGGAGTTTTTTAAGCATCGCTGCGCTGACATCTGTCAGTTTTTAAGGCCGGCCGGCTGACCGCCCTAAACCTAATCAGAAACTGGCTTGCCTACTCGCCATACTAGGGAACGGAAACGCACGAATGTTACTGCCACTGGGCGCCTCAGTTACTTTGCATGCGCCCTCTTTTTCAACCTCATCGATGCGCACGATCGACTGCATGGGAATGAAGCTACGCTTGATGTCAGCAAATTCATTTTTAAGCTTTTCTTCGGCGGGATCGACAATCATCTGCGAACGTTCACCAAAGATAAATTCCTCAACTTCGAGAAAGCCCCATAGATCGCTCTGAAAGACGTGGCGAGCGTAAATCTCATACACCTGTCCTTGATTAAAAAAGGTAATGCGGTAAATGGGTTCGCTAGACATGGAGACTCACTACGCTGCGCTAAAATTTGGGTCGCGATAGTAGCACAAAATAGCGTCATATCATCGCTAAATGTTGCGCATTGACAGTGCAAAGCTATAATGCGCCTTCGTGACTTTGATCAAAGAATAAGCAAAAAATGACAATAAAACCGGTTAAAAAGCTTCATATCGTGACTCATGGCTGCCAGATGAATGAATATGATTCGGCGCGCATGCAAGATTTGCTGGGCGAGAGTCACCAGATGGTGCCAACTGATAAAGCTGAAGAAGCCGATGTCATATTACTCAACACCTGCTCAATTCGCGAAAAAGCGCAAGAAAAGGTCTTTCACCAGCTAGGGCGCTGGAAGCATCTTAAAGAGGCTAAACCTGACCTAGTGATAGGGGTCGGCGGCTGTGTCGCAAGCCAAGAGGGTGCAGCCATTGCTAAGCGCGCACCCTTTGTCGACGTTATCTTCGGTCCACAGACATTACATCGCCTGCCGGAGATGATGGCGTCTCGAAAGACCGGTGGCGCGGTAGTGGTCGATATCAGCTTCCCCGAAATTGAAAAATTTGATCGCCTCCCAACCCCAGAGGCCAACGGGGTCAGCGCCTTTGTGTCGATAATGGAAGGCTGTTCCAAGTACTGTACCTTTTGCGTAGTGCCCTACACGCGTGGAGAAGAGGTGAGCCGTCCAATGGCCGATGTGCTGGCCGAAATAGGGTCATTGGCTGCACAGGGTGTCCGCGAAGTGAATCTGCTCGGTCAGAACGTGAATGCTTTTCGCGGCGAAATGCCCGACGGCTCTATTTGTGATTTTGCCGAGTTACTGCCTTACGTGGCCGATATCGATGGCATTGATCGTATTCGCTATACCACCTCACACCCTGTCGAGTTTTCTGACGCACTGATTGATGTGTATGACCGTGTGCCTGAGCTAGTGAGCCATCTCCACTTGCCAGTACAAAGTGGCTCTGACCGAATTTTAATGGCGATGAAACGCGGCCATACAGCCATTGAATATAAATCCAAAATTCGCCGCCTACGAGCTCTGCGCCCCGACATCAGCATCTCTTCCGATTTTATTATCGGCTTTCCAGGCGAGACCGAGGACGACTTTGCCGCGACTATGAAATTGATCGAGCAGATCGGATTTGATACCTCTTTTAGCTTTATTTATAGCGCCCGGCCTGGCACCCCCGCCGCAGATCTTGTCGATAACACGAGTGAGGAAGTTAAAAAACAGCGCCTTAAGATACTTCAGGGCCGGATTATGCAAAATGCTGCAGAAATTAGTCGCCGTATGGTGGGCAACATAGAAACCCTTTTAGTGACCGGCGTCTCTAAGAAAGACCCTGGGCAGTTGCAGGGCCGTACCGAAAACAATCGCGTGGTGAACTTCCGCTGTGATGACCACAGTCTGATTGGTAAATTCACCATCATTACTGTCACTGAAGCACTGCCCAACAGCCTGCGCGGCGAGCTTGCCAACATAGCGACACTCAATGAGAAAGCCATTTAAATCTGACGGCTTATCGGCTATTTTTGCGGACTAAAAAAAAGGTTACCCTAGGCATTAGTTCGCGTTATGCTAACGCAATCTTGATACAGAAAGGCTCTAAATCACCCATTGAAACGATTGGATACTAAACCATCAGCCCATAGCATCACTCTCGTGCCGAATGACGCCCGTCGCCTAGCCTCTCTTTGCGGCCAATTTGATGAAAACCTGCGATTAATTGAGCAACGACTCGGTATTGAAATACGCTCACGCGATAATTTCTTTTCAGTCTATGGGGCTAACTCGGCATCAGAAAATGCCGTTAATGTCGTTTATAACTTGTACCAAGAGACCGCTCATTGCAGCGAACTATCTCTAGAGGAAGTGCACCTCCACCTTCGACAATACGAGAGCCAAAAACCTATGACCCCACCTGCCAGCAATTCACAGACTGCCGACAGCATCGATAGCTTTTCGATTATACGGACCAAACAGGGCAATATTAAGCCCAGAGGACTTAGTCAGCAGCGTTATGTGCGGTCGATTCAGACTCATGATATCAATTTTGGTGTTGGCCCCGCGGGGACAGGCAAGACCTATCTGGCGGTCGCCTGCGCGGTAGAAGCCTTGATGCGTGACGAGGTACAGCGAATTTTGCTAGTGCGTCCCGCGGTCGAAGCAGGAGAACGGCTAGGCTTTTTGCCCGGTGATCTAGCGCAAAAAGTGGATCCTTATCTTAGGCCCCTTTACGATGCTCTGCATGAAATGCTTGGCTTTGAAACGGTCGCTAAGTTTCAGGAACGCAATGTTATTGAGATCGCGCCACTCGCTTACATGCGCGGGCGTACTCTAAGCAATGCCTATATTATTCTCGACGAAAGCCAGAATACGACACGCGAGCAGATGAAAATGTTTCTCACTCGCATCGGATTTGGTTCTACCGCAGTAATCACCGGTGATATGTCGCAGATTGATCTACCTCGTGGCGTCGCATCGGGCCTAGTTCATGCTTGCGAAGTACTAAAAAATGTCGAGGAAATTAGCTTTACTCACTTTGATTCTCGCGACGTGGTTCGACACTCCATTGTTCAGAGTATTGTTGATGCCTATGACGACTTTGAGAAAAAAGAGTCAAACTGAAATAGCGATGAAACTTTCAATCGACATTCAAAGGGCATGTTTATCTGATCAGGGTCCTGATGCAGACAACATTGAACGCTGGGTAACTGCGGCACTACGTAATGAGCGTGAGATAGCTGAACTCAGTTTCCGTATTGTCGATGAATCAGAAAGTGCTGCGCTCAATGAGCAGTTTAGAGGCAAATCCGGTTCCACAAATGTCCTTTCATTCCCCTTTAACGCGGTGGTACCAGAACCTCTGCCCATACTGGGCGACATAGTTATCTGCGCTCCCGTGGTTGCCCTTGAGTCATTGGTGCAGAGAAAAACGCCTACAGCGCACTGGGCACATATGACTGTTCACGGTGTATTGCATTTACTGGGCTATGATCATCTTGACGACCAGGATGCCGCAGTCATGGAAGCCTTGGAAACTGATATTATGTTGGGGCTGGGTTTCCCACCTCCTTATCAGCAAGAAACTAGATTTAGTCAACAAAGGTCTGATTGAAAAACTGATGAACGACGAAACTAACAACACCACCGAAAAATCTTTTCTACAAAAGATTGGGCGCGCATTTTCTTCCAATCCAACCAGTAGCGGGGAGGTCACTGACATGCTGCGTAGCGCAGAGAACGAGTCAATCATCGATACTAGTGCGTTACAAATTATGGAGGGCGCACTCAGGGTCTCTGACTTGCAAGCTCGCGAGATAATGATTCCTAGGTCACGCATGAATGTGATTGAGGAAGACTTTAGCCTTGAGCAGATTTTGGATCTGGTTATTTTGTCGCAGCATTCTCGCTTTCCTGTGGTCGGCGAGTCCGCCGATGATGTACAGGGCATATTACTGGCTAAAGAACTGCTACCTTTATTATTGTCGGGCAAAGAGTCATTTGATTTAAAAAGCCTGCTGCGTCCCGCCACGATAATCCCCGAGAGCAAGCGTCTAAATATTTTGCTGCAAGAGTTTCGCGAGCATCGCTATCATATGGCTATTGTGGTGGACGAATATGGTGGCGTGTCCGGGCTGCTGACCATTGAAGACGTGCTCGAAGAGATTGTCGGTGAAATTGAAGACGAGACCGATGAGCATGAACCCGAGCAAATTAGAGGCAACGGCGACAATCGTTATCTTGTTGAGGGAATCACCGAAATCAGTGCTTTTAATGAATTCTTTGATGTTGGCCTGCCAGATGATGAATTTGATACCGTTGGCGGCCTGGTTAGTCATGCCTTCGGACGCCTGCCACAGATCAACGAGAGTACCAGCATCGAAAATTTTGATTTCAAGGTAACTGCTGGCGATAATCGCAAAATCAATCAGCTGGAGGTCACTAAAAACGGCCTATGAAGCCACTTAGCAGAGCTCAGGAGTCTGTATTACTGTTGGTGGCAGGCGCTCTATATCCTCTAGCGCTTGCCCCTCTGTCACTTTGGCCCCTAACATTTTTTAGTATCTCAATATTCTTTTGGCGACTGCAGCAGCAGCCTGCCAAACAGCTGCTATTCAAAGCCATACTATATGGCTCGGGTTTATTTCTATCGGGCGTTAGCTGGGTTTATGTGAGCATGCATGACCATGGCTCGTTATCGATGCCAGTAGCTTTCGTCGGCACGGTTATATTCTGTCTCTTTTTGGCCTTCGTATTTGCCCTGCCGTTTACACTTAACGCATTGATACCCCAAAACTCTTTGTCTCTGATGCTCGGTCTGCCAGCCATCTGGGTCATTGGTGAATGGATCCGCAGTTGGCTTTTCACCGGCTTTCCATGGCTTTATGCGGGCTATAGCCTGACTGATCACTGGTTAAATGGCTGGGCTCCCATCATCGGGGTACTGGGCCTCAGCTATCTTGTGGCCTTTGGAGCTGCGGCATTGACGCAACTGGCGCTGCGCCGCAAAGACCCCTGCCTAGCCCCAGGCCCGACTATCACCTTAGCCTTAATAGCGTCACTGATTATCGGTGGCTATGCGCTGCAAAAGATAGACTGGACAACAGCTACCGATCGCACATTGTCCGTAGTGCTAATCCAACCTAATATACAACAGGCCAATAGATGGTCTCCCAGCCAGCGTGAAAGTATTTTAGAACAACTATCCGAACAGACAGAGCCCTATTGGGGTGCAGATATCATTATTTGGCCAGAGGGCGCTATCCCAGCACTGCCCACGGCTGTTATGGAATATTTGATTGAGGTCGATAATCTCGCAAAAGTGAACCAAACGACTCTATTTACCGGTATACCTACACGGGATTATCAACTCGGCATATTTTTAATTCGATGATAGGGCTCGGTGAGTCTAGGGGACAATATGATAAAACCAGACTGGTTCCCGCGGGGGAATACATCCCGTTTGAGGAAACGCTTCGTGGCTTAAATAGTTTCTTTGATTTACCTATGTCGTCGTTTTCCTCTGGAGCTTCCAATCAACCTCTGCTGTCTGCTAAGGGACAGCTCATAGCCACGGCAATATGCTATGAGATTGCTTACCCGAACCTGGTGGCAAAGACCACGTTAGGCGCTAGTATGATTATGACGGTCAGTAATGATGCTTGGTTTGGCAACTCAATGGCGCCTCAACAGCATATGCAAATGGCGAGAATGCGTGCCATTGAAAATGCTAAGCCTCTGATGCGTGGGACTAATAACGGTATTACTGCATTGGTTGATTATCGAGGCAATATTTATCAACAACTAGAGCAGTTTACGGCGGGGGAATTAGAGGGTGTCATCAGACCTAGACAGGGTCAGACGCCATTTGCACTTTTCGGTAGCTGGCCTACCGTCATTGCCGCATTGCTATGCTGTGCGGTGTTAATATTGATACGCAAATTAAACAGGATTAAAAAAATATGAATGTTATAACAAAAATCTATCTTATCTTGGCAATGCTGGCCTTTCCAGTGCTTAGCAGTGCTTTAGAAGTAGGCGATCAGGCTCCGGCATTTTCACTGCAGGGTACCGACGGAAAAACCTACAGCCTCGAACAGTTTCATAACAAACAGGCCGTTGTTATTGCCTGGTACCCCAAAGCCTTTACCAGCGGCTGCACGATCGAATGTAAATCGCTAGCCCAGAATGGGCATCTGCTTAAACGCCTCGACGTCAGTTATTTCATGGCCAGCGTTGATGCTCTGGAGACTAACCAAGAATTTGCGGCGGAGACCGAGGCCGACTTTCCGTTGCTCAGTGATCCATCGAAAGAGGTAGCCAAAGCCTACGATGTACTAGCTTTTTATGGCCTCCCCAACCGTCATACCTTTTATATTGGCAAAGACGGTAAGATTTTATTTATAGACCGCCAGATTAATGCTGCTACCTCGGCAGAAGATATGGCTTCGAAGCTTGAAGAGCTGGGTGTACCTGCCAGACGTGCGAGCTGAGCATCTGAGTCAAAGGCCTATCTAACTCTGTTAGATAGGCCGCAGTTCCCCTATAATTCACGCTTGTTTGCCAACCTAATAAGCAGTGAATCTTAATGACAATCGATCAGCATTACAGCCCCGCCACCATAGAGCGAGATGCACAGAAATTCTGGACTGAAAATAAGACATTTGAGGTCACCGAAGATCCCAGCAAAGACAAGTTCTATTGCCTGGCTATGTTCCCGTACCCCAGCGGCAAACTGCACATGGGCCATGTGCGCAACTACACGATCACTGACGTAATAGCGCGCTATCAGCGTATGCAGGGCAAGAATGTTCTGCATCCCATGGGCTGGGATGCCTTTGGTCTACCTGCGGAAAATGCGGCGATACAAAATAATAGCGCGCCAGCTAAATGGACTCAGGAAAACATTGCCTACATGAAGGCACAGCTTAAATCCCTGGGATTTGGCATCGATTGGTCTCGTGAACTAGCCACCTGCGAGCCTAGCTATTATAAATGGGAACAGTGGTTTTTTACCAAGCTGTACGAAAAGGGTATGGTTTACAAGAAAACCAGCGCTGTGAACTGGTGCCCGCGCGATGAAACGGTGTTAGCTAACGAACAGGTTATTGACGGATGTTGCTGGCGCTGTGACAGTCCAGTAGAGCGCAAAGAAATTCCCCAGTGGTTTATTCGTATCACCGACTACGCCGAACAACTGCTCGATGACTTAGACGATTTAGAACATTGGCCCGAGCAGGTCAAAACGATGCAGCGCAATTGGATTGGCAAGAGTCGCGGCGTCAACATGCGCTTTGACTTAGCCACATCTGTTGGTGACCATCGCAGTTTTGATGTCTATACCACCAGACCAGACACGCTGATGGGTGTGACCTATCTAACCCTAGCTACCCAGCACCCTATTGCTCTCAAGATTGCGCAAAATAGTCCGCAACTGGCAGCTTTTATTCAGGACTGTCAGACCCAACAGGTCTCTGAAGCAGAGATGGCGACTATGGAAAAGCGCGGTATGGATACCGGCATGACCGCCGTACATCCGCTCACTGGAGAGTCTATACCTGTTTGGGTGGGCAACTATGTATTGATGGACTATGGTTCGGGAGCGGTTATGGCGGTACCCGCCCATGACCAGCGCGACTACGAATTTGCCAAAAAATATAACCTCGCCATACAGCAAGTGGTCACCCCCATGAAAGGAGAAGCCTGCGATATAGACTCCGAAGCTTTTTTGCCTAAGGGACTACTGATTAATTCCGGCAAATATGACGGCTTAGATTTTACAGCGGCGTTCGATGCTATCGCCGCAGCGCTTGAAGTGATAAACCAGGGTTCGGTGACCACCAACTACCGCCTTCGCGACTGGGGCGTTAGTCGCCAGCGTTACTGGGGATCACCGATCCCAATGTACAATCTAGCCGAGGGAGGAGAAATTCCAGTACCTCTCGATAGGCTGCCCGTTATTCTGCCAACTGATGTAGAAATGGATGGCATACAGTCACCTATCAAATCGGATATTGAGTGGAAAAAGGCTGAACTTGATGGCCGAGCGGTTGATCGCGAAACGGATACATTCGATACCTTTATGGAGTCCTCTTGGTACCATGCACGCTTCACTTGCTCTGACTTAGATAGCGCTATGCTAGACCCTGAACGCGCTAATTATTGGTTGCCAGTAGACCAATATGTCGGTGGAATTGAACACGCGATTTTACATCTATTGTATGCACGCTTTTACCATAAGCTTCTGCGTGATGAGGGTCTGGTTAACAGCAGCGAGCCCTTCAAAAGTCTACTCTGCCAAGGTATGGTTTTAGCCGAGTCTTTTTATAAAGATAATGGCGGCCGAAAAGAGTGGCTCTCGCCATTAGAGGTAACTGTCGATCGCGACGAAAAAGGCCGTACGGTAAAGGCAGTGGAAACCGCCACCGGCAATCTGGTGCACAGCGGCGGTGTCACTAAAATGTCGAAGTCTAAAAATAATGGTGTTGACCCACAGGTCGCCATCGATAAACATGGCGCAGACACCGTACGCCTTTTCACTATGTTTGCGGCGCCCCCAGAACAAACGCTGGAATGGAGCGATGATGGCGTATCTGGCGCCCACCGTTTTTTGCGTAAGCTTTGGACCATGGTGCATGCCCACTTAGCTATGGGTTCGGTTGCGCCTTTAATCCCGGCGACCCTGAGCGACAGTCAAAAGAGTCTACGTCGTAAAACCCATGAAACAATTAATAAAGTTAACGACGACTACGGTCGTCGTAACACTTTTAACACTGCTATTGCTGCAATAATGGAATTGCTTAACGAGGTGGCTAAACTGACTACGAACGACGCTCAGAGTATTTCAGTGCGTCACGAGGGAATAACTAGTGCCATTTTATTACTGTCTCCAATCGCACCACATATCTGTCATAGCCTGTGGCAGGCATTAGGCAACGAATGCTCAGTAGCTGATGCCGATTGGCCGGTGCTAGATGAATCCGCGCTAGTGCGCAGCTCAATAGAGCTGGTTATCCAGGTCAATGGCAAGGTGCGTGGTAAGATTCAGGTGGCGGCGGATGCTCCTAAGGAGACGATTGAAAAGTTGGCGATCGAAGACAGTAATGTGCAGCGATTCACTGAAGACTTCACCATACGCAAAATCATTGTTGTCCAGGGAAGATTAGTTAATATAGTGGCCAATTAAACCGAGTGTATACAACCACCAGTCAATGAGGGCGCTAACTATAATGAAAAATCTATTTCTTGGTACTATCATCTTACTACTGTCAAGCTGCGGCTGGCAGCTTCGAAACTCGCAATTGGTACCGGAGGATTTTGGTAGTTTACACCTATCGACAGTAGATTCTCACAGCCCCTTGATTCAGGCATTAACCCGAGCTTTGAAGGCGTCTGATATTGATCTAGTCGATAATACTGCCAGCGCCGCCTATTCATTAGTAATTGTCGACGTTAGGAAAAATCGCCGCACCGGTACAGTTAACGCAAGTGCCCGGGTCGCGGAGTACCAGCTCAATGAAGAGGTCGACTTCTTGATTACCAAGCCAGATGGAACTCCCCTTACCCCTCTTTCAACAGCGTCGGTAGAACGCAGCTATGAGTTTAGCGAACAGGACATTCTCTCTTCAGATACTGAAGAGAGGAATCCTCAGGGACAGCATGCACAAAGAAGTTGTGAGACAAATCCTGAATCACCTCCGCGCGGCAGCCAATAGGGCGAGTGTGCCGCACGGCAGCAAAGAAAGAATCGGCCAGTGAAACTCAGAGCAGAGCAGCTTTCCAGCCACCTGCAAAAACAGCTAATGCCAGTCTATGTGATTAGCGGTGAAGAACCTTTATTGGTGCAGGAATCTGCAGATGCTATTCGATTAGCCGCTCGAGAGAGGGGTTTCACTGGACGAGAACTCTTTCATGTTGAGGGTAACAGTAGTAATTACGACTGGAGTAGTTTAATCAGTGAAGCCAATGCGCTTTCGCTATTTTCCGATAAAAAAATTGTCGAAATTCGTATCGTTAATGGCAAACCTGCCGACAAAGGCAGCAAAGCCCTGACTGATTTATGCGCCAACCCCAATACCGATAATATCCTACTCATTATTTTACCAAAACTGGAAAAGTCCGCCTTAAACAGCAAATGGTTAAAAGTACTGGAGTCCTTGGGCGCTCATATTCAAGTGTGGCCTGTGAAGGGTGATGATCTGCCGAAATGGATTCAGCAGCGGCTCCAGCAGAGCGGAATTCAAGCTAATCCAGAGGCCGTGCAAATACTGGCCGACCGCGTAGAAGGCAATCTTTTGGCCGCGGTACAAGAAATTGAAAAACTCAAATTATTATCACTGGATGGCAAGGTGAACGCCAGCACCATGTCATCAGTAGTCGCTGACAGTGCCAGATATAATCTATTTGAATTTATCGACAGAATGCTCATGGGTGAAGCACAGTCAGCGGCTAAGTCGTTGCGCGGTTTAAAAAATGAAGGGGCGGACCCATTGTCATTACTTTGGGCGATTACTCGCGAGCTGCGTATTTTAGTCAGGGCCAGCGAACAGGTTGTCCTTGGTCAACACAGTGATTGGGCGCTTAAAAATGCCGGGGTTTGGGACAATCGAATGGGTCTATTTCGGCGTGCACTGCAACGCTGTAAACCGGCCCATTTGAGGATGTTTCTATATCAGGCTGGGGCGATCGACCGAGGTATTAAGGGCGCGCGCCATGCCGACATCTGGGATGAAATGGCGACGTTGGTGCTGTCCATTGCTGGCAGCCAAACACTTCAAGCCAGCAACATCAAACTCCTACTAGACAGCTAACCAAAAATACACCACCAATGTAATCACCGCTGCGCCCATAAGATTTAAAGCAAAACCCTCGCGGACCATCTGTTCTACGGTGATTTTTCCCGTACCAAATACAATCGCATTAGGCGCTGTTGCCACTGGCAACATAAAAGCACAGCTGGCAGAAAGTGCAGCGGGCAGCATCAATAATGCAGGATCAAAGCCGGCCCCCAAAGAGGCAGCTGCCAGAATCGGCATCAATAACGTAGCGGTTGCTGTATTGCTGGTGATTTCAGTTAAGAAGGTCACCGCCAGTGCCACGGCAGCAATTAGCACAATAATGGATAGTCTTGTTACGCCTGACAACGATTCTCCAATCGCCTGACTAATACCCGTCGCAGTAAAAGCTTTGGCAATGGCAATGCCGCCGGCAAATAACAGTAGAACACCCCAGTGGATGGATGAGGCGGACTCCCAATCCAATAATTTACCACCATGGCCATTAGGTAATACAAATAATAGCACCACTGCCGTGAGCGCGACTGCAGCATAGTTGGCATTAGGCACATCGAACAAACTCGTCCAACCACCAAAAGGCTCCTTTAATGTAATCCAGGCCAGCGCCGTCATCGAAAAAACGACTAACACCCTCACCTCTTCTGTACGCCAAATTCCTGCCGGAGGAATTTTTACCGGCGCAGTCTCTGCAACATGACGAGTAATCCACAGGCCGGCTAGAGGCAGCAGCAGCAGTACGACAGGCAAACCCCACAGCATCCACTGACTAAAGCTAGGCATGGTACCCGTAGCCTCAGCATAAATTTTCAGAAATATAATATTGGGTGGCGAGCCTATCGGTGTCCCTAAGCCGCCAATACTCGCGGCATAAGCAATGCCGAGAAATAGAGGCACAGCCAAATTTCTAGCATCCTCGTCGGACGCACTTTCGAGCACTGCATAGGCCACCGGTAACAACATTAATGTGGTCGCCGTATTGGAAACCCACATACTCAACACCGCCGAGGCAACCATAAAACCAAAAACTAGACGCCGCTGGTTAGCACCACCAAAAAGGCTGACCATTGACAGTGCCAGACGCCGGTGGGCACCACTCTTCTCCATAGCCTTAGAAAGCATGGCGCCGCCCATCAGTAGCAAAATCAGTGGGTCACCGTATGCCTGCGCTACCTGTTTGCCATCAAGAATACCAAGCAGTGGAAATAGACCTAGTGGAATCATTGCTGTCGCCGGGATGGGGATAGGTTCAAACACCCACCAAAGTGCGCAGACTACTGTGAGTCCTGCGGTGAGAGCACCTTCACGCCCCCAGCCAGTTTGCAGCATGAGCACTGTCACAGCAGCCCCAATCAAAGGCGCTGCCCACAGCGATAGTCGTTTTAATTGCGGCGTCACTGTAACCCACCGTTGGCAACATAATCACCGCCATGACCTGCTGATTCCGTCACAATGTGCTCCTACTGTTGTCCAATAAATCCAAGATATGCCCCTATGGGCAAGTCGTCATCAACGGCAGCCTTGCTGTCATTCACGCAAAACTAATAGCTTTTAATATTCGGTTACCCCTAACTACACCGCGGCTTGCGGACCCATTCAACCGACTACGTCAAAAGCTATCGCGATCCTGCTTCAAAGTCTGTTTTAACTGATCATCCAGTAACGTCAGACGCTCAACAGTTCCCACATCCCACCACTGTCCGTTATAACGCTCGCCAGTCACTAGCCCCGACTTGATCTCAGGGCGCATAACGTCAATCCAGCGAAAGCTATCAAGCCCTCCATGTTGAGTCTGATATCGGGCGAATAGCTGCGGTCGCACCACACTAATCCCACTAAAAGTGTACCGGGGACTAACGTCCAAAGTCACCCTATCACTCACTAGGGCAAAGTCGCCCTGAGGATGGTGCTCCGGGTTATCAACAAGAACAAGGTGGGCTTCAGCATCAGCAGCCAACTGAAAACCCTCCAAGGGATAGTCCGTCCAAACATCCCCATTAATCAGCAAAAATGGGTCACTGCCTAACAGGGGCAGCGCCTTGGCAATACCCCCCCCAGTTTCAAGGGGAAATGACTCCCGAGACCAGTGAATATTTACGCCCAATGCTGTGCCATCGGCAAAGTAGTCTTCAATCTTCTCGGCTAGCCAGCTAGTATTAACTACAACCTCGGTAATACCGACAGCGGCCAAGCGCTCAAGATGATATTGCAGTAGTGGTTTATCACCAACTTGCAGCAGCGGCTTCGGTGTTGTCTCGGTCAGCGGGCGCAGCCGCTTGCCAAAGCCCGCAGCCAAAATCATCGCTTTCATGTAACACCATCCTGCGCAAATGGTTGTTCACCAGCCATTTGCCAATCGCTGTACCAAGCTTGTGCTGACAGCACCGGCTCGACGCGCTGTAAAAACCAATCATAAAATTTAGCCGTTTCCGGATAGGCTTTTGCTGCCTCCAGACTGTAGCGAATAACTAGGGGTAAGTCTTTAAGGTAGCTTTGCTTGCCATCGCGCAGCGCTAAACGAGCAAAGATACCCATAACTTTGATGTGCCGTTGCATACCCATCAAATCAAACCAGCGAAGGAACTGCTGCTGGCCTGAAGCATCGCAGTGGGGAGACTGAGCCTTGAAGACAATCGCCCTCTCTCGCATCTGTTCTGCAGGCCAACGTATATAGCAGTCTTTCAGTAATGACACCAGATCATAGGTCACTGGCCCGACAACCGCGTCCTGAAAGTCAATCACACCGAGGCTCTTATCTGGCAAAAGCATCAGATTTCGGGAGTGATAATCTCTGTGCACTACAACCTGAGGCTGAGTTAGCGCGCTCTCGATCAACACGTCAAACACCGTATCTAAAAGAGATATTTCATTCCTATCCAGGCTAATACCAAGCATTTCTCCTAGAAACCAGTCGCCAAAAAGGGCCATCTCGGCGTGAAGTCGCAGAGCATCATAAACTGGAAATATTTGTGCCTTTGGCGCGGTTTGCTGAAGCGCCAGTAGCGTCGATTCAGCCTGCTGATAATACTCCCCGAGACTGTTCTCGTTAAGCAGGGGTTGCAGGAGATCATAGCCAAAGTCTTCGAGCAATAAAAAACCTCGGGTAAAGTCCACTGCATAAATTATTGGGGTACGTATGCCCTGAGCCTGAAGCGCCATAGCCACGGAAACATAGGCTGGGTTATTCTCTTGCGCCGGCGGCGAATCAACTGCGATTAGACTGGGCTGAGTATTCAATCGAAAATAGCGGCGAAATCCGGCGTCTCCGGCAAGGGCTTCGACCTGCAGCGGACCCTGAAGGCGATTTTTGGTAGGAATATAGGCCATAATCCAATCCATAAAGGCCTGTTTATCTTGGTTTTTCATTCGCTCACTGCTCGGCAAACCCTTGTAATTCAATTGCTGTATCTCAATATCTCGCGCGGACAGCATTTAACCGCACTAAAGGGGGATATTCTAGCCTATTTACTGCAATTCAGGCCTCTACTGTCGGTAGATATCAGGTAAAATATCTGTCCATTCTTTAAGTGCTGGACTCGGGTTTTGACTGAAATGTTCTCAATGCTGCGAACTAAACAACTGCTGGGTTGCAATTGGTTATGCTTAGCCCTGGTGATTGGGACAACAGTGCCTGTTGCAGCCACCGCTAAGGATGAGCCATCTACGTCAAACTGGGACTGTGCTGCCAGTAACAATGGTCAGTGGCTGTGCAGAAAACAGCAATATCAAAGTGTTACTAGGCGTTATCGCCCAGCCGGTCGGATGTCTATTCCAGTCGCTGATCCCGAAGAGCCAAGAGTTAGCAGCGGTCTGAACCTCGATTGGGTCGATATAACCGATATGACTGGCGAGCAGAAGCGTCTTGTCGATAGCAGCTGTTGTGGTGGCTATATCGAGCCCGAGCGAAATTACCCAGATGCAGAGATGAACCCGGATGATGCGTCTCTGCGCATTAATGCCAATTTCACCGAGGCCATCACTGAAAGCGCTGCAATGCTTGAGGGTGATGTGCAGTTCTCACAAGGCTATCGCCAGGCACGCAGCGACAGTGCTGAAATTGATCAAGTCAAACATCTGATTAAAATGCAAGGTAATGTGCAGTTTCGGGAGCCGGGGTTGCTGATGTTGGGAGACAGTGCCACCTTACAAACAGACACCCAAGAAATTGAGATCGACAATCCTACCTACGTTATCCACAAAGGGTCTGCCCATGGCACGGCCGATAGCCTATCGCGTACTGAAGACGGAATTATTTCGCTGAATCGGGCCAGCTTTTCAACCTGTAAGCCCGGAGACTCAATCTGGCGGCTAGTGAGTGGCAAGCTGGCTATCGACCAGAACACCGGATTTGCGACGATGAAAAGCGTGCGTATGGAAGTGAAAGAGGTACCAATCTTTTACTTTCCCTACCTGACATTCCCCGTCACCGATCGCCGCGCTAGTGGGCTTTTATTCCCTTCAATAACTGTTCATGGTGACAGTGGCGTCGATTTTGAACAGCCTATTTACTGGAATATAGCCGCAAATTATGACGCCATCATTTCCCCGCGTTACATTCAAGAGCGCGGCGCCGCCTTAGAAATTCAAGGTCGTCATCTAAGCGTTTGGTCGATGACCGAAGTCTCCGCAAGTTACCTTGGCAACGACAGGGGAGGCAAAAGTACCACCAAAAAAGATCCTTTCTCCGGTGAGATCATCAGCAGTATAGATAATGTCACTGGCTTGCGGCCTAATGAAGGTGAAGATAGATACAGCGGCAACGTCAAGCACAATGGCGGCATTGGTCGTCCCTGGTCCACCGCTCTGGACTATAGCAAGGTCAGCGATTTTGAATATTTTGATGATTTAGGTAACTTTAGTATCGATGATACCAGCCCCACCCACCTAGCTCAGCGTGCATCTGTCGGCTACAAGACTCAAAATTGGAATTATGGTATCGATACCCTCGATCATCAGCTGATTACTCAGGGTCTTAATAAACAATACGAAATCCTGCCCAGAATTACAGCAAGCGGGTACTACAGATTCGATAATAACCTAGCGCTAAAACTGGACCACGAGTATTCGATATTTGACCGCGATGACGACCCTAGTTATGTAACAGGCAGTCGCAGCCGCATCGACTATAGCCTTAGTTGGTCTAATGAGTGGGCTTGGGGATATATTACGCCCGCGGTTTCGCTCAAGCATAGAGCCTATGATCTGGACCTGAATAACAGTGCCCTTGTCAACGACAGCCCATCAGTGACCGTGCCGGTGTATTCCATTGATGGAGGGCTTTTTCTCGAGCGTGATACCCATTGGCTGGGAGACCTGACCCAAACACTGGAGCCGAGACTTTACTATGTTAATACAGCCACGAAAGACCAGTCTGCGCTGCCAGATTTTGATACCAGCGAAATGACGGCGGCCTATGACCGATTATTTGCTGACAACCGCTTTGGAGGCGGTGATCGAATTGCCGATCAGCAACGACTGACAGTCGCCTTGACTAGTCGTTATATCAGCAAGAAAACTGGTCAGGAGCGCTTTAAAATTAGTTTAGCTAAGTCGATTTATTATGCGGACAGGCAGGTCACACTGCCGGGGCCTGCGACAGTGTTAAGTCAATCTCCCATGGCCTTAGATTTTACCGCTAGGTTTAAAGCCAACTGGCGCATAACGGGCGATGTTGTTTACGATAAAGACAAAAGTCTTATAGAGAAAGCAAGTATTGGAATACGCTACGATGATGGTAAAAACCGATTATTCAATCTGACCCATAGATATACGCGAGATGACCCACGCCTGTTTGAGCAGCGCTCTTTTAAGACCAATATTGAGCAGGCAAATATATCTGGCATGCTGCCGTTGCTGGGTAATATCAATCTGGTCGGACGTTGGAGTCGCGACTTTACCAATCAACGAGATGTCGATATCTTTACCGGTTTAGAATATAACAGTTGCTGTTGGCGCGCGACTTTGGTCTGGCGTCGTTGGATAGACAGAGAAGATTCTATGCTGTTCCCAGAAAGGGACTTGCGGTCTCAAGATGGAATAATGTTACAGGTACAATTTAAAGGTCTGGCCAGTAGCAGCGGCCGGGTAGACACGATACTCGAAAAAGGTATATATGGTTATGAACCTCCGGTCAATTTCTAAACTACATTTAGCTCTAATGTCTATAGCGCTGTCGTTCTCGCTCAGTATCTCCGCTCAGGTAACAATGTTGGATAGGGTTGTTGCCATAGTCGATGATGACATCGTGCTCGATAGCGAGTTACAGCAGCGTATGATGACAATTAATGAACAGATTGCACAGTCCGGCACTCAGGCACCGCCTCAGGAAATCATATTACAGCAGGTACTAGAGCGGCTGATCTCAGAGCGGCTTCAGCTCAATATGGGCTATAACGCGGGTATTCGCATCACCGACGAAGAACTTAACGCGGCGATTACTCGGGTTGCGCAGAGTAACGGCTTAACCATTACCCAGTATATTACTGACATTCAATCCCGGGGGGGTACCATCGCCGTGGTTCGTGAAGAAATCCGTAATGAAATGGTTATTAGACGCGTACAACAGGGCAAGGTCATGCGCCGCATCCGCATTAGTGAGCAAGAGCTGGATAATTTTCTCACCTCTGAAGAAGGACGGTTTTTGATATCGCCAGACGTTAATATAGGTCAGATTTTACTATCGGTGCCGACAGGATCGAGTAAAAATGATACTGACGGCATTTTAGCCCGCGCACAGAAACTTCAAACGGATACAGCTAATGGCACCGACTTCCGACAGTTGGCGATAGCCAATTCAGCGGACCAATCGGCCCTCCAGGGCGGTGATCTAGGCTGGCGTAAAATGGCTCAATTGCCTGGCGTTTTTATCGACGCCGTTGAACAGCTCGAACTGGGACAGGTATCTGATCCTATTCGCAGTGATGCTGGGTACCATCTGTTAAAGCTCTATGAAAGACGAGGCGGCGGCAAGCAGCTTATTGAGCAGCACTTTGCGCGCCATATACTTCTTAAGCCGAATCAAATTCGCGATGAACAGGCGACTATTGCTGAACTTAATGGTCTCCGCGAGCAGGTTTTGGCCGGTGATGCGTTTGCAAAGCTGTCCAAACAACTATCGGAGGACCCTGGCTCGGCGCTCAAAGGTGGCGAACTGGGCTGGTCTACCCCTGGAATGTTTGTACCTGAATTTGAAGAGACAATGAATTCGATAGCGCTAAATGAAATCAGCGCGCCTTTCGCATCGCAGTTTGGTTGGCACATTCTGCAGGTTACTGAGCGCCGAGATCAAGATTTTAGTAGCGAGATTTTGCGCAATCGTGCTCAGAATATGTTGCGTGAGCGCAAGTACGAAGAAGAGCTACAAGTTTGGTTGCAGGAAATACGCGATGAGGCATTTATTGAAATTAAAGAGGTTAATCCTTCATGACAGTAAGCCTAGCACTGACCCCGGGGGAACCCGCCGGTGTTGGGCCAGATCTGTTAATTCAGACCGTACAGGAAGTACATAAACATGCAATGGTTGCTTTTGCCGACCCTGATCTACTGCTAAGCCGTGCCTCTCAACTCGGTTTACCCCTGACTTTAGTCGAACCTAGCGACAGGCCAGCGGCTGCCTCAGAGTTAGCGGTGGTACCTATTCGACTTTCAGAGCCGGTTGTCGCGGGGCAGTTGGCGGTTGGCAACGCTCAGTATGTACTAGACTGTATCGATACCGCAGTCAAAGCGGTGCAAGCTGGTGACTGTAACGGCTTAGTCACGGGGCCGGTGCAAAAGTCGATCATTAACGATGCCGGTATAGTCTTTACCGGACATACCGAATATCTTGCAGCTTTGACGCACTCCAAGACGGTGGTAATGATGCTAGCCACGGATAGTTTACGTGTCGCGCTGGCGACTACCCATCTGCCACTGCGCGAGGTGGCTGATGCAATCACGCGAGACCTTCTCGATAATATACTGACGGTCCTCTGCCAAGATCTAAAGGCTAAGTTTGGTATTAATAACCCGAGGATTTTAGTCTGCGGGCTGAACCCTCATGCCGGCGAAGGAGGTCATTTGGGTTCTGAGGAAATAGACATAATAGTTCCAGCTTTAGAATCGTTTAGACAGCTTGGCATTGATGTTGTTGGTCCTTTGCCAGCAGATACATTGTTCACGCCCAAGTACTTAGCGGACGCTGACGTTATCCTGGCTATGTATCATGATCAGGGGCTGCCAGTATTGAAGTTTCAAGGCTTCGGTAGTGCGGCGAATATAACCTTGGGCCTGCCCATCATTCGAACCTCTGTTGATCATGGCACCGCGCTTGATCTGGCCGCTTCAGGAGCCGCCAGTAACGGCAGTTTAAAGGCGGCCATTGGGGTCGCTGTCAACATGGCTAAAGCGAGTAACTTTTGACTATTAACCACCAGGCTCGAAAACGTTTTGGGCAGAACTTTTTGATAGATCAGCAGATCATAGGTCAGATTGTTGCCTGCGTGGCACCTAAGCCAGCCGACAATCTGATTGAGATCGGCCCGGGTATGGCCGCTATTACTGAGCAGCTCATCACGGGATGTCCAAGTATGTCAGTGCTAGAGCTGGATCGAGATTTGGTTAAGTTTCTCGAAGAAAAATTTATCGATCAACCGGACTTTTCTGTCCATAACGGCGACGCTTTGAAGACTGACTTTGAACAGTTCTATGATGGCCGTAAGCTTCGGTTGGTGGGTAATCTGCCCTACAATATTTCTACACCGTTACTCTTTCACCTTTTGACGGTGGGCCATCTTATTGAGGATATGCATTTTATGCTGCAACGCGAGGTAGTCGACCGACTGTCTGCCTCCCCTGGGAATAAGACCTATGGCCGCCTCTCTGTAATGATTCAGTATCATTGCAGAGTGATGCCGCTGATTCCTGTGCCGCCAGAGTCCTTTCGTCCGGCGCCTAAGGTGCAGTCAGCCGTAGTGCGGCTTAAGCCTCATACAGAGATGCCATTTAAAGCCAATAATGAGAAATTGCTTAGCCAATTGGTGCGGCAGAGTTTTCAGATGCGTCGGAAGACTGTACGAAATTGCCTGCGTCCGTATGCCGATCATTTACAGGGGGCCGATCATGGGATTGACCTGTCAAAGCGCCCAGAGCAGCTTTCGGTGGCAGATTTTGTTAGCCTTGCCAACCATATTAACGAGAGTATTAATCAATCAGCATGAAAAACCTTATAACCATTAGCGTGAGCACTGAATACCTCGACAACCAGTCAAAGCCTGAGGATGGTCGTTACGTGTTCGCATACCATATCACAATTGAAAATCATGCCAGTCAGGCCGTGCAACTGCTCAGCAGGCACTGGATTATTGTAGATGCTAATCAGGAACGTAAAGAAGTGCGCGGGCTGGGCGTGATTGGCGAGCAACCAACATTGGCTCCAGGCGGCACTTACAAATATACCAGCGGTGTGGTTCTGGCAACCCCAATTGGCACTATGGAAGGTACCTATCAACTCACCTATCATGAAGGTGAGTCATTTGATGCTGCGATAGAACCCTTTTTACTATCGATACCACATGCCGTCCATTAAACCATGACTAATTATGCTGTAGGAGACCTTCAGGGCTGCTTAGACCCCTTGAAGGCGTTGCTCGACAAACTAGCTTTTGACCCCACGCAGGATCAGCTGATTGCCGTGGGTGACCTGGTTAATCGTGGCCCAAACTCTCTTGAGACTTTGCAATTTTGTAAAAGCTTAGGTCCTGCATTTAAGACGGTACTGGGTAACCACGACCTGCATCTTCTAGCCATTTCCAAGGGGGTAAGGTCAGCCACGCCGCATGATAGTTTAACGTCTATATTATCGGCGCCTGACAGAGAAGAGCTCCTGAATTGGCTGCAGCAACAACCACTGCTGCTATCGGTCGGCGACTATACGGTAGTTCATGCTGGCATCCCGCCACAGTGGGATCTCTTAACGACTCAGAGGCTTGCAGCTGAGGTCAGTGCGGTTTTACGATCCACGGACAGTGATGTCTACTTTCAAAATATGTATGGCAACCAGCCATCCGTGTGGCGGGAAGATCTTGAAGGACCCTGATCGTTGGCGAGTCATTACCAATTACCTAACACGTATGCGCCTCTGCACAGCCACTGGCGCTTTAGAACTAGAGTCTAAGGACGGTCTAAACCCCGCACCGCCGTTTGCGCCCTGGTTCAGTTTCAAGGCACGCAAGACGCGTAATGACAAACTTATCTTCGGCCACTGGGCGGCTCTGCAAGGGCAAAACTGCGGGGACAACCTGTTCGCGTTAGATACAGGCTATGTCTGGGGGGGACCTTTGCGTATCATGGACATGGATACGCAAGAGTACTTTGACCATCGCTAAGTGGCATACTTTACTGATCGCTGATACCTTGCAACTTAGCCAGGGGCCTGTCAGCTAGGCTGACAAAAGCAGCTCGCCAGAAGCCGAATTGAGATTTCTTATGCAACAGCGACACTGCACAGCCAATGGCGGTGTAGACATTTCGGTCGAGGCCGCAGGTGAAAAAAACAGTCAAAAAAAAGCTGAGCGGGTAGCTCAGCTTTTTATGCTATCAGGTACTCTTAATCAGCAACAGCTTCCGCAACTTCTTCCGCCTCACCAGCCATGACGCGACCAACCAACTCAACGTACGCCATTGGAGCATTATCACCCGTACGGTTACCGCATTTAAGAATCCGTAAGTAACCACCCGGACGCTCTAGATATCGAGGACCCAAATCGGTAAACAATTTGCCCACTGTCTCTTTGTTCCGCAGACGATCAAACGCAAGCCTGCGGTTAGCAACACTGTCTTCTTTAGCGAGTGTGATGAAGGGCTCCGCAAAGCAACGTAGCTCTTTAGCCTTCGGCAGAGTGGTTTTAATCAACTCGTGCTCCACTAGAGACGCTGTCATATTACGAAACATAGCTCTCTTATGAGTGCCAGTCTTATTTAATTTGCGACCGCTATAACGATGACGCATGATTCAATTCCTTAATTCTCTGCATTCTCAGCAATAAATTCTATACGGGCTAAGCGTTTTAAACTAACTCGCGTTCACTTTTCAGGCTCGCTGGTGGCCAATTCTCAAGGCGCATTCCTAGGGAAAGTCCGCGAGAAGCCAAGACATCCTTAATTTCGGTCAGGGACTTCTTACCCAGATTAGGCGTTTTCAGCAATTCTACTTCGGTGCGCTGAATTAGATCACCGATATAATAAATACTTTCTGCTTTGAGGCAGTTAGCCGACCTAACTGTCAGCTCTAGATCGTCAACCGGACGCAACAAACTCGGATCGATCTCTTCCTCTTTCTCCTCAGGCTCGTCAGTAGACTCACCCTGCAGATCAACAAACACGGCCATCTGCTGCTGAAGAATAGTCGCAGCACGACGTATGGCCTCTTCGGGATCAATCGTACCGTTCGTCTCAAGTTCGAGAACTAACTTATCCAGGTCCGTACGATTCTCAACACGCGCACTCTCAACGTTATAAGAGACTTTCAATACTGGACTGAACGATGCATCAAACTGTAACCGCCCAATAGTCGCATCTTCGTCATCATTAACACGCTGCTCTGCAGGCTGATAACCGCGGCCGCGAACAATTCGAAGCTGCATTTTAAGGTGAGTCTTGCTCGAGATATTGGCGATAACATGGTCAGGATTAATAACCTCGACATGACTATCCACTGCGATGTCCGCAGCGGTAACCACACAGGGTCCCTTAACGTCCAGCGTAACAGTCGTATCGTCACGGCCTTCCATCACTACCGCAACACCCTTGAGGTTGAGTAGCATGTCAATCACGTCTTCCTGAACACCCTCAATAGTGCTGTACTCGTGCTCAACACCCTCAATATCAGCTTCAACGATGGCACAGCCAGTCATCGAACTGAGCAGGATGCGTCGTAGCGCATTACCTAAAGTGTGACCAAAACCACGTTCCAACGGCTCTAAAACCACTTTAGCATGCGTAGAGTCATGAGCGGTCACAGCAATGTTGCGAGGTGTAAGCATTTCATTAACAGAATTTTGCATAATATTACCTGTAAGAGCTAAACAGCGATTACTTGGAGTACAATTCGACGATCAGATTTTCGTTGATCTCGGCGGGAAGATCAGAACGGTCCGGATTACGTGTAAACGTACCTTCCATTTTGCTCGAATCTACCTGTAACCATTCGACTTCACCGCGTTGGGCCGCTAACTGCAACGCGGTCTGAACACGCAGCTGCTTCTTAGCTTTTTCGCGAAGACCGACTGTGTCGCCTTCCTGAACTCTAAAAGACGCAATATTAACTTTTTGGCCGTTAACCAAAATAGAGTTATGTGCGACCAACTGACGCGACTCTGCGCGAGTGGCACCAAACCCCATTCGGTAAACAACATTATCAAGACGCTTTTCAAGAATGGTCAACAAGTTCTCACCCGTATTACCTTTCTGGCTGGCAGCATCTTTGTAGTAGCCACGGAACTGCTTCTCAAGCACACCATAGATGCGCCGTACTTTCTGCTTTTCACGTAGCTGCACACCATAGTCGGAAAGACGACCACGACTCTGACCATGCTGGCCAGGGGCGCTATCGGCGCGACACTTAGATTCTAATGGGCGCACACCGCTCTTAAGGAAAAGATCTGTTCCCTCACGGCGTGACAGTTTACAAGTTGGTCCGAGATATCTAGCCATTTTCTTTCTCTCTTACACGCGACGTTTTTTGGGTGGACGACAGCCGTTATGAGGCACAGGCGTCACATCCGTTATATTTGTAATCTTGTAACCAGCGTTATTCAACGCTCGAACCGCAGATTCTCGACCGGGGCCGGGGCCCTTGACCTGGACATCAAGATTCTTCAAACCATACTCTTTAGCAGCTTCTCCAGCACGCTCAGCCGCAACCTGCGCAGCGAAAGGTGTGCTCTTACGAGAGCCTCGAAAGCCTGAACCGCCAGACGTTGCCCAAGAAAGAGCATTCCCTTGGCGATCTGTGATCGTAACAATCGTATTATTAAACGAAGCATAAATGTGCGCTATGCCGTCAATAACCGTTTTTTTGACCTTCTTACGGGCCGTCTTAGCTGCTGCTTTTGCCATTAGAAACCGATCCTAATTATCTTTTGATGGGACGACGTGGACCTTTACGGGTCCGCGCATTCGTCTTAGTACGTTGTCCACGTACGGGCAAACTACGTCGATGGCGCAGGCCGCGATAGCAACCTAAATCCATCAAACGCTTAATATTCATGCTAACTTCTCTGCGGAGGTCTCCCTCTACGTCGTTCTGCCCTACAGCAGTACGCAACAGATCAAGTTGACTCTCGTCTAATGCAGAAATCTTAACGCTTTCTGCAATACCCACCGCTGCACAGATCTTTCTGGCAGTTGGGCGACCGATACCAAACACATAGGTCAGTGAAATCACTGTGTGCTTATGATCGGGGATGTTGACACCGGCAATACGGGCCATTCAAATTACTCCACTTCTACTATAGGTTTAATCAGCATTACCCGCGCCTTTACGAGAACCCTAGGCTTTACAGCCATCAGTGCCTCAAAAAGAGCGCGCTAGAATACCGATAGATCTACCAAAAATCAACCAGATTATCCCTGACGCTGCTTATGACGCGGCTCTACATTACAAATAACACGAACCACACCCTTGCGACGGACAACCTTACAATTACGACAAATCTTCTTAACCGATGCACGTACTTTCACAGCACCACCTCTTTATTTACGGCCAGCATTTTTTAAATTGGCCTTCTTCATTAGCGAATCATATTGCTGAGACATTAGATGCGACTGCACCTGAGCCATAAAATCCATTGTCACAACAACCGCAATTAACAATGACGTACCACCCAGATAGAAAGGTACATTAAAGTACACATTCAAAAACTGAGGCATCAAACAGATCAATGTGATGTACACACCACCGATCAAAGTTAGACGCGTCGTCACAGTGTCAATGTATTTAGCAGTGTGCTCACCGGGACGAATCCCAGGTAAATACGCACCACCCTTTTTAAGGTTACTAGCCACTTCGCGCGGATCATACATCAACGCTGTATAGAAGAAGCTAAAGAATATAATCAGACCAGAGAAAAGCAGCACGTAGAGCGGCTGACCGGGCCCTATAAGTAACGCAGCATCCTGCAACCAAGCCGGCGCGTTGACACCCTGACCGAACCATTGGCTGATCGATGTGGGAAACAACAACAGACTACTTGCAAAAATAGCCGGTATCACGCCCGCCATGTTCACTTTAAGCGGTAGATGGGAAGCCTGCGCATTGTAAGCCTGACGACCCTGACGCTGAGCATAATTAACAGTCAATCGCCGCTGGCCACGCTCAATAAATACAACAAAGTAAACAACTGCTATGGCAATGATCAGAACTACAATTAATGTCAACGGGTTTAAATCACCCTGTCTAGCTGACTCTAATGCCTGACCAATTGCGCCGGGTATACCCGCAACGATACCCGCAAAAATAAGCATCGATATACCGTTACCGATTCCGCGCTCGGTAATTTGCTCTCCAAGCCACATCAAAAACACCGCGCCTGCAACCAATGACGCTATTGCCACCATATAAAACAAACTATTAACTTCGTATGCTAAGCCCTGCGAGCAAAGCCAACTGACATGGCCGTACCCTGAATCAAGGCCAATAAAACTGTCCCATACCGAGTGTACTGATTAATCTTGCGGCGACCGCTGTCACCTTCTTTCTTTAACTGCTCTAATGTCGGCACTGTCGCTGAAAGCAACTGCATAATGATGGACGCCGATATATACGGCATAACACCCAAAGCCAAGATGCTCATGCGCTCCAATGCACCGCCAGAGAACATGTTAAACAAACCAAGGAACGTACCTTGATTCTGTGTGAACAGTTCGGCAAGACGATCCGGATCAAAGCCCGGAACTGGTATATGAGTACCAATCCGATAAATGATAATCGCCATAAACAAAAACCCTAGACGAGCCCAAAGCTCGCCTAAACCTTTTTGATTGCCCACTGGCATTGTGCCGCTTTTGGCCATTAAACGGTCTCTTCTACCTTGCCGCCAGCAGCTATAATAGCTGCGGCTGCGCCGGCAGTAGCGCCAACACCTTTAAGAATGACTGCCTTAGTGACGGTTCCAGAGGCGAAAACTTTAGCGCGCGTAATATTGCTATTAATTAGACCAGCTGCGCGCAATGTGTCTATATCAACAGTCTCACCTTCAATGAAGTTTAACTCTGACAACCTTATTTCAGCCGTCACTGCGGCAAGTCGAGACGTAAATCCGAATTTGGGTAAACGCTTCTGTAACGGCATCTGACCGCCTTCAAACCCTGGACGAATGGACCCGCCTGAACGAGCCTTCTGGCCTTTATGGCCACGCCCACCAGTCTTGCCGATACCGCTACCGATACCTCGACCGCAGCGCTTGCCTTCTTTAATCCGACCCGGTGCCGGGCTAAGGGTGTTCAGTCGCATCTTAAGCTTCCTCAACCTGTAACATATAGTGAACTTTATTGATCATACCGCGCGTTGATGGAGTGTCTTCTACTTCCACACAGTGCCCAATACGACGCAGACCCAGGCCCATAAGACAGGCTTTATGATTCTTCAGCCGTCCAATAGAACTCTTTAACTGAGTTACTTTAACTTTTTTCAATTTAGCATTTGCCATGATCGATTTCCAATAACTGACGCGCCGTTAAGCCGTCACCTAGTTCAGAATTTCTTCTACAGATTTACCGCGCTTCGCTGCAATATCATCTGGAGACTTCATTGCTCCAAGCGCCTTGAAGGTCGCCCGTACAACATTAACCGGGTTAGTTGACCCATAGCATTTAGCTAGCACATTTTGTACCCCAGCCAATTCCAGCACAGAGCGCATAGCGCCACCGGCAATAACACCAGTACCTTCAGACGCCGGCTGCATATAGATCTTAGACGCAGCATGCACACCTTTAGTTGGATACTGAATCGTTGTACCGTTTAGTGCCACATCTACCATGTTACGACGGGCAGCTTCCATAGCCTTCTGGATCGCCAACGGAACCTCTCGCGCTTTGCCGCGACCGAAACCCACTTTACCGTTACCATCACCCACTACAGTCAAGGCGGTGAAAGCAAAAATTCGTCCACCCTTAACCGTCTTTGCAACACGATTAACTTGGACTAGCTTCTCCATCATCCCTTCATTTGCAGAGTTTTTCTGATCTGAAAACGCCATAATATCTACCTATTAAAATTCGAGACCGGCTTCACGCGCGGCGTCTGCTAATGCTTTTACACGGCCATGGTACTTAAAGCCGCTACGGTCAAAGGCTACAGCGCTTACGCCTGCGGCGACCGCACGTTCTGCAACTAACTTGCCTACTATGGAGGCTGCAGCAATATTACCCGTGCTGCCAACACGCAAATCTTTCTCTAGAGTCGAGGCCGACGCTAAAACGCGGTCCCCTCCGGACGCGATGACTTGCGCATAGATATGACGTGGTGTGCGATTGATACACAAACGCGTAACACCTTGCTCCCGGATTTTCATGCGTAAGCGCTTAGCGCGGCGCTGACGTGACACTTTTTTATCACTCATCGTTATACCCTGTTACTTCTTCTTAGCTTCTTTGCGTCTTACGAATTCACCAGAGATACGAACTCCCTTACCCTTGTAAGGCTCTGGTGGACGGAAGGCACGAATCTCAGCAGCTGCTTGTCCCAGCTTTTGCTTATCCGCAGACTTTAATAAAATTTCAGTCTGAGTCGGCGATTCTGCACTAACACCCTGAGGTAAGTCATACACCACTGGATGAGAGAACCCTAGAGTCAAATTAATCTTTGATCCCTGGACCTGCGCTCTATAACCAACACCAACTAGGTCAAGCTTCTTTTCAAAGCCCGTTGAGACTCCGGTTACCATGTTATTAACCAGTGCCCGTGTCGTTCCCGACATAGCGCGTGAAAATGCATCTTTAGAGCGAGCAGCAAAGGTAAGAACATTCTCTTCCTGCTTGATCTCAACCTGAGCATTGACTTGCATCGCCAGCGTACCGTTTGTGCCCTTGATAGAAATCTCAGCGCCTCCAAGCGTTACTACAACGCCTTTTGGCAGTTCTACAGGACTATTTGCAACTCTAGACATTATTAATTTCCCTATCAGAATACGGTACAGAGCACTTCACCACCGATACCGGCAGCGCGGGCAGCTCGATCAGTCATCACACCACGACTCGTGGAAATGATGGCCACACCAAGACCGTTGCGTACCTTGGGCAGATCATCTGTGCCCACATAGAGACGCAAGCTAGGCTTGCTTATGCGTGTAATTTCTTCAATAACCGGCTTGCCTTCGTAATACTTAAGCTCAACAGTTAAACTCGACTTAACTTCGTCATTGACGCTAAAACCGCCAATGTAACCCTCGTCGTGCAAAACTTTTGCAACGGACGCTTTTAACTTAGACGCCGGCATAGTGACGTCTGGATGACTGCGCTGATGCGCATTACGAATGCGCGTCAACATATCTGCTATTGGATCTTGCATGCTCATAGTGTTTGGCTCCTCAACTTACCAACTGGCTTTAACCAGGCCCGGAACTTCACCACGCATTGCTGCTTCGCGTAGCTTATTTCGGCACAGGCCAAACTTACTGTAAACACCGTGTGGACGACCAGTAATTCTACAGCGATTACGCTGACGAACCGGGCTCGAATCACGCGGCAAACTTTGCAACTTCTGCTGTGCATCCCAACGATCTTCATCGCTAGCGCCCACATTGCTAATTATCGCTTTAAGCGCAGCCCGCTTTGCAGCGAACTTTGCAACTGTCTTGGTACGCTTAAGTTCGCGCTCTACCATTGATACCTTTGCCATTTACTTACTACCTCAACCTTTTAACGGGAAGTTAAAGGCGCGAAGTAAAGCTCGGCCTTCATCATCGTTACGTGCAGTAGTGGTAATCGTTATATCCAAACCACGTAACTTATCAATTTTTTCGTAATCAACCTCTGGAAAGATAATCTGCTCAGTCACACCCATCGAGAAATTACCTCTCCCATCAAACTGCTTAGGATTAATTCCACGGAAATCCCGGATACGCGGAATCGCAATACCCACCAGGCGCTCCAAAAACTCATACATGCGATCAGACCGTAACGTCACTTTGGTGCCGATGGGCCAGCCCTGACGCACCTTGAAGCCGGCAATAGACTTGCGGGCGTTATTGACCACTGGCTTTTGGCCAGATATTAACGTCAAATCTGCCACCGCATGCTCGAGAGACTTCTTATCTCCAATCGCTTCACCAACGCCCATGTTCAGCGTAATCTTAGTGATACGAGGCACCTCCATAATATTCGCCAGACCGAGGTCTGCCTTCAATTTAGGTACTAACTCGTTTTTATATATTTCTTTCAACCTTGCCATCAGGGTTACCTATGCTTACGCGTCTACGGCTTCGCCGCTAGATTTGAAGATACGAATCTTCTTATTGTCTTCGAGAACCTTAAAACCTACTCGGTCTCCTTTATTTGTAGCACTATTGAACAAGGCTACATTAGACACCTGGATTGGCGCTTCCTTTTCAATAATTCCTCCAGCCACTCCGGCTTGAGGATTAGGCTTCTGATGCTTTTTAATCATCTGAACACCTGCGACCAACAAACGGCTCTTCTCAAGTACCTTGAGTACCTTGCCTCGCTTGCCCTTGTCCTTTCCGGCAATGACAATAACTTCGTCATCCCGTTTAATTTTAAGCATTACCATCTGTCAATCCTCGCTTAAAGCACTTCAGGTGCTAGAGAGATAATTCGCATGAAGCGCTCATTGCGCAACTCACGAGTAACCGGCCCAAAGATACGCGTTCCAATTGGCGCCATCGTAGCGTTCAAAAGCACAGCAGCATTATCATCAAACTTAATCAGGCTACCATCTGACCGACGCAGACCCTTTTTAGTACGAACAACAACCGCAGTCATCACCTGGCCCTTCTTAACCTTGCCACGTGGAATCGCTTCCTTAACGGTAACTTTGATAAGGTCGCCGACTCGCGCATACCGACGGTGCGACCCGCCCAGTACCTTGATACACATCACTCGACGAGCACCGCTGTTGTCTGCTACGTCAAGATAACTTTCTGTCTGAATCATTTTCTTACTCCGAAACTTCCATTAATGCAGAACTACCCTGCAGCAACGCGCTCGTCAATATTAATCAGTTTCCAAGCCTTGTCCTTCGACACGGGCCGGCATTCCGCGATTGTCACTAAATCGCCTGTCTTCGCATCATTAGATTCATCATGCGCCTTAATCTTTGACGACTTAGTTAAGATTTTCCCATAAACAGGATGCTTAACTCGACGTTCAACCAAAACGGTAACCGTCTTGTCCATCTTGTCACTGACGATACGCCCAGTCAGTGTTCGCGAGCTTGCTTGCAATTCAGACATACTTATTCCCCTGCCTTCTGCGTTATGACAGTCTTGATGCGCGCTATATTACGACGCGCCTGCATAACTAAGTGGCTTTGCTCCAACTGGCCAGTCGAAAGCTGCATACGCAGCTTAAACTGCTGCTTGAGCTCATCGCCCAACGCCGCCTTTAACTCATCAACTGACTTGCCTAACAATTCATTTTTTTTCATCTTCACATCACCGTGCGTCTAACAAAGGTCGTTGCGATCGGCAACTTTGCAGCACCTAACGCGAATGCTTCGCGAGCCAATTCCTCGCTTACCCCTTCCATTTCGTAAAGAACCCTGCCTGGCTGGATCAAACAAACCCAATACTCGACATTACCCTTACCTTTACCCATCCGCACTTCGAGCGGCTTGTTAGTGATCGGCTTATCAGGAAACACTCTGATCCAGATCTTTCCACCACGCTTAACCGCGCGAGTCATCGCCCGACGTGCAGCTTCTATCTGTCTGGCGGTCAGGCGCCCACGACCGGATGCCTTGAGTCCAAACTCACCGAAGCTAACCTTACTACCGCGATCTGCCAGGCCACGATTACGACCCTTATGCATTTTGCGGAATTTTGTACGTTTTGGTTGCAGCATTTCGCTTTACCCTAATTCTTAGTTCTGTCTTTTTTGGCGGGCGACTTTACAGCCTCCTCACCACCTAGAACTTCACCTTTGAAGATCCAGACCTTTACGCCGATAATGCCATAAGTAGTATTGGCTTCAGCAGCTGCATAGTCGATGTCGGCACGCAATGTGTGCAACGGAACGCGACCTTCCCTGTACCATTCAGATCGTGCTATTTCAGCTCCACCCAAACGACCACCGACCTGAATCTTAATACCTAGGGCCCCACCGCGCATTGCGTTTTGAACGGCCCGCTTCATCGCGCGACGGAACATAACTCGACGCTCAAGCTGCTGCGCCACATTTTGCGCAACGAGTGAAGCATCCTGATCTGGCTTGCGGATCTCTTCGATATTGATGTTAACCTGACAGCCCATCTTTTCAGAGACAGCTCGACGCAGCAATTCTACATCCTCGCCCTTCTTCCCAATAACAATACCTGGGCGGGCTGTATGAATTGTGATGCGCGCACTGTCAGCAGGACGCTCTATGTCTACACGACTTACCGACGCATGATCGAGCTTCTTCTTAATAAACTCGCGAACGGTTAAGTCTTGAATCAACTTGTCAGCATAATCTCTGCCACCTGCATACCAGGTAGAACTATGCTTCTTGACAATCCCAAGACGGATACCGGTTGGATGTACTTTTTGACCCATTGAATGGTCTCCCGAACCTAAATTCTACTTTTCAGCAACTTTCACAGTAATGTGACAGCTGCGCTTTAAAATTCTATCTGCACGGCCCTTTGCTCTGGGCTTAATGCGTTTCATGGTCATACCTTCATCAACAAAGATTGTCGATACCTTGAGCTCATCTACGTCAGCACCATCATTGTGCTCTGCATTGGCAATTGCCGACTCAAGAACTTTCTTAATAATCTCCGCGCCTTTCTTGCCACTGAACTGCAGAATATCTAGTGCTGCTTCTACTGACTGGCCGCGTATTTGGTCAGCTACCAGACGCGCTTTCTGCGCTGATAACCTGGCACCTTTTAATTTTGCTACAACTTCCACGATCAAACCCTCTTTTAGCGCTTGGCTTTTTTGTCTGCGACATGACCCTTATAGGTCCGCGTCGGGGCAAATTCACCCAGCTTATGGCCAACCATTTCTTCACTGACCATTACAGGAATATGTTGACGGCCGTTGTGTATGGCAATCGTAAGACCAACCATATCCGGCAGAATCATTGAGCGACGCGACCAAGTCTTAATCGGCCGACGTTCATTATTAGCTACAGCAACCTCGATCTTTTTTGCAAGATGCAGGTCGATGAATGGTCCTTTCTTTAGAGAGCGTGGCACGTGGCTATCCCCTTTTTAATCTGTGGCATTACCGAGGACCCTTAGGACGACGGCGAACAATGTACTTGTCAGTGCGCTTATTAGAGCGCGTCTTGTAACCTTTAGTCGGCATTCCCCAGGGCGATACCGGATGCCGGCCACCAGAGGTACGACCCTCACCACCACCATGCGGGTGATCGACAGGGTTCATTACCACACCGCGAACGGTCGGTCGAATCCCGCGCCAGCGCGACGCGCCAGCCTTACCCAATGAGCGCAAGCTATGCTCACTGTTACAAACTTCACCAAGTGTCGCTCGACAGTTGACTGATATCTTGCGCATCTCACCACTGCGTAAGCGCAATGTCGCGTAGGCGCCCTCGCGAGCAACCAACTGCACTGATGCCGCTGCACTACGAGCAATCTGAGCACCCTTACCCGGCTTCATTTCAACACAATGAATGACAGAGCCAACCGGAATTTTGCGGATTGGCAGGCAGTTTCCAACCTTAATCGGCGAATCTTCACCTGAAACCAGCGTATCCCCGGCAGAAACACCCTTGGCAGCAATTATGTAACGACGCTCACCATCTGCGTAGCAAAGTAAAGCGATATGCGCTGTGCGATTGGGGTCATACTCTAGACGCTCAACCTTCGCCGGAATACCATCTTTGTTGCGTTTGAAATCTATAATTCGATAATGCTGCTTATGCCCACCACCGATATGACGCACAGTAATACGACCACTGCTATTGCGTCCACCTGAACGCTTCTTTGGCGCCAAAAGAGGACCATATGGCGCGCCTTTGTGAAGATCAGGATTAACAACGCTGACAACGAAGCGACGGCCTGGGGAGGTTGGTTTTCTTTTTATAACTGCCATAACGTACCCCTTAAACCGCTACTGAAAAGTCAATATCTTGACCTTCCGCCAAACGCACATAGGCTTTCTTCCAGTCACTACGATGACCGAGCCCGGTCTTCGTACGACGAGTCTTGCCCTTTACATTAACCAACCGAACGCCATCAACCTTAACTTCAAAAAGCTGTTCAACCGCTTTCTTCACTTCCAGCTTGTTGGCATTAGTAGCCACTTTAAATACCACTAGCGTTGCTGCACCCGATGCCATTGCTGTTTTCTCAGTAATGTGCGGCCCTAACAACACTTTGAAGAGTCTTTCTTGATTCATACCAGAATCTCCTCAAGTTTTTTCAGCGCGGCAACGGTCACCAACACCTTATCAAAATTAATTAAACTCACCGGATCTAAAGCCGCAGCATCACAGACCTCTACCTTGTGCAGATTTCGAGATGACAGATACAAATTCTCATTGACCTCTTCCGTGACGATCAGGGCTTCGCGCAAACCAAACTCAGCTAGCTTGGCAATTAGAGCCTTAGTTTTGGGCGTCTCTAGACTGAAGTCCTGAACCACAATCAAACGATCTTGACGAGCCAACTCAGACACGATCGAACGCAGCGCGGAGCGGTACATTTTGCGATTGAGCTTCTGGCTATGGTCCTGCGGTTGAGCAGCAAATGTAACGCCACCCCCACGCCAAATCGGACTGCGGATCGTACCTGCACGCGCTCGACCAGTACCTTTCTGACGGAAGGGCTTGCGGCCGCCACCTGAAACAGCAGAGCGATTCTTTTGTGCTCGAGTACCCTGTCGGGCTCCAGCCAAAAACGCTACAACCGTTTGGTGCACTAGATCCTGATTGAATTCTTTTCCAAAGGCAGCTTCTGAAACTTGTACAGTTCCTTCATTACCCTTAGGTGTCACAATAGCAAATTCCATGGACACTCCCCTTAAACCTTCACGGCCGGACGAACGATGATGTTTCCACCAGGCGCACCAGGTACAGCACCTTTGATGAGCAGCAAGTTGCGTTCAACATCGACCCGTACGATCTCTAAATTCTGTGTAGTAACCTGCTCTGCACCCATGTGACCACTCATCTTCTTGCCTTTAAAAACTCGGCCAGGAGTTTGGTTTTGACCGATCGAACCATTTGATCGGTGGGAGATAGAGTTACCGTGAGTAGCGTCTTGCATAGCAAAGTTCCAGCGTTTAACACCACCCTGAAAACCTTTACCTTTTGAAGTGCCAGTAACGTCGACCATCTGGCCAGACTCAAAACGCTCTACGGTCAGCGCACTGCCAACCTCAAATGCTTCGTCCGAACCTTCTGACCTAAATTCCCACTGCCCGCGGCCCGCTTCAACACCGGCCTTAGCATACTGACCCGCTTGGGCCTTGGGGACTCTGGAAGCTTTTCGTGATCCGGTAGTGACTTTTATGGCTGAATAGCCGTCAGTCTCTACAGATTTAATCTGAGTGATGTGGTTTGGCGTTGCCTCTATCACTGTTACAGGGATAGACACACCGTCTTCGGTAAACACTCGAGTCATACCGCATTTGCGGCCGACAATACCTATTCTCATTTTATAACCTCTTCAGTGTACGGGGCTCTTACCCGCTACGGCTGCTCATTTCAAAGCATTACACATCGGTACATATCTAGCAGTTATCCGCTAGACCATTACTGGCGCTATCAGCTTAGGCTGATCTGAACCTCAACGCCTGCAGCAAGATTTAACTTCATCAATGCATCAACAGTTTTTTCTGTTGGCTCGACAATATCAATCAAGCGCTTGTGCGTGCGAATTTCATACTGATCGCGCGCATCCTTATTTACGTGAGGAGAGACCAATATAGTGAATCTCTCTTTGCGCGTTGGCAACGGTATGGGACCGCGAATCTGCGCGCCTGTGCGTCTGGCAGTCTCAACAATTTCTTGCGTCGACGTATCGATCAACTTGTGATCAAAGGCTTTCAGACGAATCCTAATGCTCTGGTTTTGCATGGAAGCGAAACTCCGCTATCTCTACTTTAAAGTCAAAACTGCATCGATTTTTTGCTGATGCTAGCCCCGAAAAACGAGCGCGAATTCTAGTGCCGCACCCCGAGACTGTCAAGCTAATTAATACCCGCAAGCCATTTAATTAAAATCTCCAGGCAAATCCTAATAACTTAGGCCTCAAAGACTAAAAAGGAGCTCGCTGAGCTCCTTTTTTCTCTTACTCTTAATCGATGATTTTCGCGACAACACCGGCGCCAACAGTACGGCCGCCTTCGCGAATTGCAAATCGAAGACCTTCTTCCATCGCAATCGGATGAATCAACGTCACTTCCATCTGCACATTATCACCAGGCATCACCATCTCAGTACCCTCAGGCAACTCACAGGCACCGGTAACATCCGTGGTACGGAAGTAAAACTGCGGACGGTACCCCTTAAAGAATGGCGTGTGACGGCCTCCTTCGTCCTTTGACAGCACATAGATCTCTGATGTGAACTTAGTGTGCGGCTTAACAGAAGCCGGCTTAGCAAGCACCTGACCACGCTGAACCTCTTCACGCTTAGTCCCGCGCAACAAAATACCGCAGTTCTCGCCAGCTCGACCTTCGTCAAGCAGCTTACGAAACATCTCAACACCCGTACAGGTTGTTTTAGTCGTATCAGTGATACCGATAATTTCGATCTCTTCGCCGACCTTAACAACGCCACGCTCAACACGGCCTGTTACAACCGTCCCACGACCTGCAATGGAGAACACATCTTCAATTGGCATCAAAAATGGCTGATCAACAGCGCGCACTGGCTCAGGAATATAGGTATCCAACGCATCGACCAACTTGAGTACGGCAGTAGTGCCCAACTCATTGTCATCGCGGCCTTCTAACGCCATCAGCGCTGAACCCACAATGATTGGCGTGTCGTCGCCAGGGAACTCATAAAGGTCGAGCAGCTCACGCAGCTCCATCTCTACCAATTCCAACATTTCTGTGTATTCTTCTGAATCAACGCCGCCGCAATCTTCTGCAAGCAAGTCAGCCTTATTCAAAAACACCACGACATAAGGAACGCCAACCTGACGTGACAGCAGGATGTGCTCACGCGTCTGAGGCATCGGACCGTCTGTGGCACCACATACTAAGATCGCACCGTCCATCTGGGCAGCACCGGTAATCATGTTTTTAACATAATCGGCGTGACCTGGGCAGTCTACGTGCGCGTAGTGACGCGTCGGTGAATCATACTCAACATGAGAGGTTGAGATAGTAATACCGCGCTCGCGCTCTTCGGGTGCATTATCAATTTGGTCGAAATCTTTAAGATCTCCGCCCCAAGCCTCTGCACACACACGTGTAATTGCTGCAGTCAATGTGGTCTTACCATGATCCACGTGACCAATCGTGCCGACGTTTACGTGCGGCTTATTTCTTTCAAACTTTGCTTTAGCCATCTTAGTGTCCCCTCAGCAGGCGTTTTATTTAGATATCGGTTAATGCGGCACAATTTTTGAACTGCAACTGCTTCAATACGCAAGGGGCGCCATCTTATACGTCAGTTCGCGAGTGTCAACGGTCTTTGCCGTTAAAGTGTATGTTTTTTAGCATTTCTTGAAATTTAGCTTGCCGAGCGGCAAAAGCGAGGCCTCAGGCGACTCAAAAAGCCCCTTTGGTTAGCGGGGATACAAATTAATAGAGTATTTAATGATTTTTCCCACCGCTTGGACTTAGTTATCCTGTATACTCGCGCGCGATTTTAGTGCCTATTCAAACAAGCCATTTTATAAACAGAGCAGACCAATGACTGACTTATCTCACTACAGAAATATTGGAATCTTTGCCCACGTTGATGCGGGAAAGACCACCACTACCGAGCGCATTCTTAAACTTACCGGAAAAATTCACAAAACCGGGGAAGTTCACGATGGCGCGGCGACAACTGACTTTATGGAACAGGAACAGGAGCGAGGCATTACTATTCAGTCTGCGGCGACGACCTGCTTTTGGAAAGATCACCGACTTAATATTATCGATACTCCAGGGCACGTTGACTTCACTGTTGAAGTATACCGCTCGCTAAAAGTACTCGATGGCGGCGTCGGCGTATTCTGTGGGTCAGGAGGTGTTGAACCGCAGTCAGAAACAAACTGGCGATATGCTAATGATTCTGAGGTTGCTCGGGTGATCTTCGTGAACAAACTTGATCGCATGGGCGCGGATTTTTTGCGTGTTGTGAAGCAGGTTGAGACCGTACTGGGAGCCAAACCTGTCGTGATGTGTCTACCCATTGGAGTCGAGGAGGATTTTGTCGGCTTGGTGGATCTAGTGACTCGTATTGCCTACGTTTGGGATGATTCTGGTCTTCCAGAAAATTTTGATATTGTCCCGATCCCTGATGATATGCTGGATCTGGTTGAAGAGTACCGCGAGAAGATGATTGAAACTGCGGTAGAGCAAGATGACGACATCATGATGGCTTACATGGAGGGCGAGGAGCCTACTGTTGAGCAGATCAAGTCCTGCATCCGCAAAGGGACTATTGCGTTGGATTTCTTCCCCACTTACTGTGGGTCGGCGTTTAAGAACAAGGGCGTGCAGATGGTTCTGGACGCTGTGGTTGACTTTTTGCCATGCCCAACGGATGTGCCACCGCAGCCTCTGACCGATGATAACGGCGACGAGAATGGTGAGTTTGCCACTGTTTCGACGGACGAGCCGCTCAAAGCATTGGCCTTTAAAATAATGGAAGATCGTTTCGGTGCGCTGACCTTTGTGCGTATCTACTCTGGTGTGCTCAACAAAGGCGACTCTATTCTTAACTCCTTTACCGGGAAGTCAGAGCGGGTCGGTCGTATGGTTGAAATGCATGCCGATGATCGTAACGAAATTAGTAGCGCCAAGGCTGGAGACATTATCGCTATCGTAGGCATGAAAAATGTCCAGACGGGCCACACCCTATGCGACCCCAAACATCCAGTAACTTTAGAGCCAATGATATTCCCAGAGCCAGTAATCTCAATTGCTGTCAAGCCTAGGGATAAAGGCGGTTCTGAGAAGATGGGGGTAGCCATTGGTAAGATGATTGCTGAAGACCCGTCGTTTCGCGTCGAAACAGACATTGACTCTGGTGAGACCATCCTTAAGGGTATGGGCGAGCTGCATCTAGACATTAAAGTCGATATCCTTAATCGTACCTATGGCGTGGATCTAATTGTTGGTGAGCCTCAGGTTGCCTACCGCGAAACGATTACTGTGCCTATTGAAGACAGCTACACGCACAAGAAGCAGTCTGGTGGTTCGGGTCAGTTTGGTAAGATCGACTACTTTATTCGTCCCGGCGAGCCAGGTTCTGGCTTTACCTTCGCGTCCAAAGTTGTTGGCGGTAACGTCCCTAAGGAATTCTTCCCGGCGATTGAGAAGGGCTTTAAGGGCATGATGGGCGAAGGTCCTCTGGCTGGCTATCCTGTGCTAGATGTTGAGATTGAAATCTACGATGGCGGCTTTCACGCCGTTGACTCCTCGGCTGTTGCCTTCGAAATTGCAGCCAAGGGTGCTTTCCGTCAATCTATGCCTAAAGCAGGCCCACAGATCATTGAGCCCATCATGAAAGTAGATGTGTTTACTCCAGAGGATCATGTTGGTGATGTTATCGGTGACTTAAACCGTCGCCGCGGAATGATCAAGGATCAGGAAGCTGGTGTAACTGGTGTACGCATTAAAGCAGATGTACCTCTGTCAGAGATGTTTGGTTATATTGGTCACCTGAGGACGATGACATCGGGTCGCGGACAGTTCTCCATGGAGTTCTCTCACTATATGCCTTGCCCGCAGAATATTGCGGCTGACGTGATAGTGGCTGCTAAGGAACTTAAAGCGTCTAAGCAATAGATCCCTAAGTGCCAATAAAAAACCCCGACGGCTTGCGCCATCGGGGTTTTTTTTGATCTGCTACCATTCAGGTAGCGCCGCATCTCCTTAGCGGGATCACTAGCCCATATTCTTAGCAATAATAGCTTCCGCGATATTTTTCGGCGCCTCAGAATATTTTTCAAACTCCATAGTGAAGGTTGCACGACCCTGAGTCGCTGAGCGCAGATCGGTGGCATAACCAAACATGGTAGCCAGTGGCACCTCAGCATCAATAACCTTGCCTGAAGCATTATCAGCCATCCCCAGAATAATACCCCGCCGACGATTTAAGTCTCCTACCACATCACCCATATTTGCCTCTGGGGTCACTATCTCAACCTTCATCATCGGCTCAAGTAGCACCGCACCACCATATTCTTTGAGTCTCTAGTCGCCAATGAGCCAGCGATCTTAAACGCCATTTCCGACGAGTCGACATCGTGGTAAGAGCCATCATAGAGAGTTCGCCTTTATGCCCAGTAGAGGATAACCCGCCAAAATACCGTTTTGCATCTGCTCTTCAATGCCCTTGCCACCGCTGGGAATATATTCACGGGGTACTGATCCGCCAACTACCTCATTTATGAACTCAAGACCCTCGGCGCCAGAATCCTCTGCCGGTTCAAACTTGATCCAGACATGGCCATACTGACCTCGCCCACCGGACTGGCGAACGAACTTGCCTTCAATTTCACAACTATTTTTGATGGTCTCACGATAGGCTACCTGCGGTTTACCTATATTGGCTTCTACGGTGAACTCACGTCGCATGCGATCTACCAGAATATCCAGATGTAACTCACCCATACCTGAGATAATAGTCTGGCCACTCTCCTCATCGGTCTTAACTCGAAATGACGGATCTTCCTGAGCCAATTTACCTAGGGCAACGCCCATCTTTTCTTGATCTGCTTTAGTCCTTGGCTCCACGGCTACAGAGATCACCGGCTCTGGAAACTCCATACGCTCAAGAACAATTTTGGCACTTTCTGCACAGAGCGTATCCCCTGTTGTCGTGTCTTTGAGACCAATGATGGCGGCTATATCACCCGCCAGTACCTGCTTGATTTCTTCTCGGCTGTTTGCATGCATCTGAACCATTCGACCGACGCGCTCTCGCTTCATTTTAACTGAGTTGTAAACCGCGGTACCACTGTCCAAGGTTCCCGAATAAACACGTATAAACGTGAGTGTCCCTACAAATGGGTCGGTAGCAATCTTAAAGGCCAGAGCGGCGAAAAGGCGCATCATCGTCAGCCTCGCGGCTACCTCTATCGCCACTATCCAGCTCACCTTCGATTGCTTTTACTTCGTTAGGCGACGGCTAGATATTCGACTACAGCATCGAGCATCGCCTGAACGCCTTTATTCTTGAAGGCCGAGCCTGCGAGAACCGGAACAATTTCGTTGGCCAAAGTACGAATTCGTAAACCCTTTTTAATCTCGGCCTCGGTCAACGGGTCCTCCGCCAGATATTTTTCCATAAACTCTTCAGTGGCTTCTGCCGCACACTCAACCAAATATTCATGCATCTCTTGGCATTCGCCCAATATATTGGCGGGTATATCAGCGTACTTGAAGCTCATGCCCTGATCATCTTCACTCCAAAATATCGCTTTCATTTTTACCAGATCGACTACGCCTTTAAATTCTTCCTCAGCACCAATGGCCATTTGGATTGGCACCGCATCAGCGCCAAGTCGTTCTTTAAGCTGACGTACAACCATCATGAAGTCGGCACCAGCACGATCCATCTTGTTGACGAATACCATCCGTGGCACTTCGTATTTATTGGCCTGGCGCCATACGGTTTCTGTCTGCGGTTGCACTCCAGAAGAGCCGCAGAGGACAACTACTGCTCCATCGAGCACGCGCAGGGACCGCTCCACTTCGATAGTAAAATCGACATGCCCAGGGGTATCAATGATGTTGATGCGATGATCTTCAAACTGCGCATCCATGCCTTGCCAAAAACAGGTGGTCGCTGCAGAGGTAATAGTAATTCCTCTTTCTTGCTCCTGCTCCATCCAATCCATTGTCGCGGCGCCGTCATGCACCTCACCGATTTTATGGGACATGCCTGTGTAAAATAGCACTCGCTCTGTGGTCGTAGTTTTACCTGCATCGACATGAGCACAGATGCCGATATTCCGATACCGCCTGATTGGAGTCTTGCGAGCCACGATATTTTTCCTTGTTTTTAAATCGAAAAAAGGCGGCTATTAAAGCCACCTTTTTTCGAATAGATTAAGTAAACATAATCTAATTTAGAAGCGGAAGTGCGAGAACGCCTTGTTGGCTTCTGCCATACGGTGTACGTCTTCACGTTTCTTAACTGCCCCACCTTTACCTTGAACTGCATCTATCAGCTCTCCAGCAAGCCGCTGTGGCATGGACTTCTCTCCACGGCTACGGGCGTAATCTACCAACCAACGCATGGCCAATGCAGTGCGCCGCGAAGGGCGAACCTCAACAGGCACCTGATAGGTAGCACCACCAACACGACGAGACTTAACCTCGACTAGGGGTGCAACATTATCCAGCGCTTCTTCGAACACTTCCACGGGACTCTTTTTAAGACGCTCTTCAACAATATCTAGCGCCCCATAGACAATCCGTTCAGCAACTGACTTCTTACCGCTGACCATAACGTGGTTCATAAACTTAGCGAGCGTAACATTACCGAACTTTGGATCCGGCAGAATGTCACGCTTTGCTGCTACTCTTCTTCTTGGCATCGTTTTGCCCTTCTCTTCAGGTTTGATCTAGGGATAGGCCCTAGCCTTACTTGGTTGTTAACCGATTATTACGCTTTAGGTCGCTTGGTACCGTACTTCGAACGACGCTGCGTTCGACCATTAACACCCGCTGTATCCAATGTGCCACGTACCGTATGGTAACGAACACCTGGAAGATCTTTTACACGACCACCACGAATCAAGACAACGCTATGCTCTTGTAAGTTATGTCCTTCGCCACCAATGTATGAAGTAACTTCAAAACCACTGGTTAAACGAACACGACATACCTTACGAAGTGCAGAGTTTGGCTTCTTCGGAGTTGTTGTGTAAACGCGGGTACATACACCACGGCGCTGCGGACAGGCCTGAAGTGCGGGTACGTCACTTTTACTAACTTTGCGTTTTCTCGGCTTACGAACCAACTGGTTGATCGTTGCCATGCAATTTTTCTCCAAAAATAAAAAACAACCTTCTAATGAAGGCCATACATTCCTTGAATCAACCCACCAGCTCAGTGGTTCAATTCAAAACGGAGCGGCATTCTAATTACCGCACATCCGGGAGTCAAGTGGGCATTTTTGCCGCGCCTGCACTGAGCCATAAAAGCACAGCGTAGTCTTAGCAAAAATACCCTTACAACACCCTTATTCTTCTAGCGCGCTAGCGCTCAAAGCCTCACTAAGGGCCGCTTCGACATCTGCGGCACTCATCGCTGGCTCGGCTACTTTCTCACGGTCTTTACGACGTTGTGCGTGATAAGCCAGACCGGTTCCCGCAGGAATCAGACGACCGACAACCACATTTTCTTTCAGACCGCGCAATGGATCGGCCTTACCAGTAACCGCAGCTTCGGTAAGTACACGTGTGGTCTCTTGGAATGAGGCCGCTGAGATAAAGCTCTCGGTTGCCAGAGACGCCTTGGTAATACCCAAAAGCTGTCGCTCAAACTTAGCCGGCTGCAGACCTTCTTGACGCAAACGTTCGTTTTCTTCCAGGACACGACGGTATTCAACCTGCTCACCGCGGATCAACACTGAGTCACCCATATCGGTGATCTCTACTTTGCGTAACATCTGCCGTGTGATAACTTCGATGTGCTTATCATTGATCTTTACGCCCTGGAGCCGATACACATCTTGAATTTCATTGACGATAAACTTGGCTAACTCACTGATACCCTTCAGTCGCAGAATATCATGTGGCGTTGGCGGACCATCAGAGATAACTTCACCTTTCTCCACGTGCTCGCCTTCAAATACACCCAGCTTTCGCCACTTTGGAATTAGCTCTTCGTACTGTAGCTTGCCATTAGGCAACGGCTGACCATCATCCGGGGTAATCACCAGTCGTAACTTGCCTTTGGTTTCTTTACCCAGAGTAACAGTACCAGTAATCTCGGCCAGAATCGCTGGATCCTTAGGTTTCCTCGCTTCAAACAGGTCAGCTACCCTTGGCAAACCACCGGTAATATCTTTGGTACCACCAGAATCTTGCGGGATACGCGCAATAACCTGACCAATATCGATAGTATCGCCATCAATGACGTTGATACTGGCGTTAGCCGGTAACGGATAATGCGCCGGTACGGTCGAATTCGGAAAGATTAGCTCTTTACCTTTTTTGTCCGTCAGCGAGATCATAGGCTTTAGATCCACACCTGCAGCCGGCCGCTCGTTTGGATTGATAATCGAGATACTAGTCAGACCAGTCATATCGTCAGTCTGCTGACGGATACTGAGCCCCTCCTCCATACCAGAGAAGGCTGCCTTACCGGCTACTTCTGTGACTATAGGGTGAGTGTGCGGGTCCCAGTTGGCAACAACATCGCTAGCAGAGACTTTGGCGCCATCTTTGACCTTGATCACCGCACCATAAGGCAGCTTGTAGCGCTCGCGCTCACGACCATTTTCATCGGCAATCGCCAATTCACCAGACCGCGATACAGCAACAAGATTCTTGTCTTTATTGACGACGGTTTTAAGATTAATCAGACGAACAACACCGTCTTGCTTAACTTTTACACTGTCAACAGCGGAGGCGCGGGACGCTGCGCCACCGATGTGGAAAGTACGCATCGTTAGCTGTGTACCGGGCTCACCAATTGACTGAGCAGCAATAACACCTACCGCCTCGCCCTGGTTAACACGATGACCACGAGCCAAATCCCTACCATAACAACTCGAACAGATACCGTGACTTACTTCACAGGTGATCGGTGAGCGCACAACAACTTCATCGATACTCATTGTCTCAATGCGTAGCACCCATTGCTCATCAATCATGGTGCCTGCCGGCACAGCAATTTCATCGCTACCTGGCTTGTGCACGTCTTTAGCCACTACGCGACCCAGGATTCGATCACCCAGAGAGGAGATGATGTCGCCACCCTCAATTACTGGTGTCATTAACAGACCTTCGGTAGTGCCACAGTCAACTTCGGTAACAACCACATCTTGAGATACATCAACTAAGCGCCGCGTTAGGTAACCAGAGTTAGCCGTCTTAAGGGCCGTATCGGCCAAACCTTTTCGCGCACCGTGAGTCGAGATAAAGTACTGAAGTACACTCAACCCTTCACGGAAGTTGGCCGTAATCGGCGTCTCAATGATTGAGCCATCAGGTCGCGCCATCAAACCACGCATACCGGCTAGCTGACGGATCTGGGCCGGGGAGCCACGAGCGCCAGAGTCGGCCATGATAAAGACAGAGTTAAAGGAATCTTGCCTCTCTTCCTCACCATCACGGTTGATTACGGCTTCGGTACTGATACCTTTCATCATCGATTTGGCGACACGATCATTAGCCTGGGACCAAATATCGATAACCTTGTTGTATTTCTCACCCTGAGTAACGAGCCCTGAGGCAAACTGACTTTCTATCTCACGAACCTGGTCGTCAGCTCCCGAGATAATCTCGTCCTTATCATCGGGGATAACGAAATCGTTAACGCCGATTGAGGCGCCGGAACGCGTTGAGAAATCAAAGCCTGTATACATTAACTGGTCAGCAAAGATAACGGTCTCTTTAAGACCGACACGACGGTAGCACTCATTAATCACTAGCGAAATCGCTTTTTTGACCATCGGCTTGTTGACCAATTCAAACGGTAGGCCTGGCGGAACTACTTCCCATAGCAGCGCACGGCCGATAGTAGTGTCAACGATCTTGCGTTCTTCTGTGCGCTCACCCGTGACTTCATCAACCAGCACTTCATTAATGCGAAGCTTTATTCGAGCTTGCAACTCAACAACACCGGAGTAGTAAGCGCGAGAAACCTCCCGACCATCGGCAAAGACCATACCTTCACCACGCGCATTTACCTTGTGACGCGTCATGTAGTAGAGGCCCAAGACCACATCCTGCGAGGGAACAATAATGGGTTCACCGGAGGCTGGCGACAGGATATTGTTGGTCGACATCATCAGGCGCGCGACTCCATCTGCGCCTCGATAGTCAAAGGCACGTGAACGGCCATCTGATCACCATCGAAGTCGGCGTTGTAGGCCGCACAAACGAGTGGGTGCAGCTGAATTGCCTTACCTTCAATGAGTACTGGCTCAAATGCCTGAATTCCAAGACGGTGAAGTGTCGGTGCACGGTTAAGCAGTACTGGATGCTCTCGGATCACGTCGTCAAGAATATCCCAGACAACTGGCTCTTCTCGCTCTACCATTTTCTTGGCGGCTTTGATTGTAGTGGCCAGACCGCGCAACTCCAATTTACTGAAGATAAACGGCTTGAATAATTCTAATGCCATTCGCTTAGGCAGACCACATTGATGAAGTCTTAGCGTAGGACCAACCACAATCACTGAACGACCCGAGTAATCGACTCGTTTACCTAACAAGTTCTGACGGAAGCGACCCTGCTTGCCTTTGATCATGTCTGCAAGCGACTTCAATGGGCGCTTGTTTGAACCCGTAATGGCGCGACCGCGTCGGCCGTTATCGAGCAATGCATCAACAGACTCTTGCAGCATGCGCTTTTCATTACGCACGATAATATCTGGCGCGCTGAGCTCTAATAGCCGCTTGAGGCGATTGTTACGGTTGATAACGCGACGGTACAGATCATTCAGATCAGAGGTAGCGAAACGGCCGCCATCGAGTGGCACCAGCGGACGCAGATCTGGCGGCAGGACCGGCAGGGCTTGCAGCACCATCCATTCTGGCTTGTTGCCAGAACCATGAAACGCTTCCAGCAACTTGAGTCGCTTGGAAAACTTCTTAATTTTGGTTTCAGACTTTGTATTGGGCATTTCCTCACGGATATCCGCGATTTCATCTTCCATCACAATGTCTTTGAGAAGCGCTTGAACCGCTTCGGCGCCCATAGTTGCAGTGAACTCGTCACCAAACTCTTCAGGGACTCAAAGTATTCCTCGTCGGTCAGTAGCTGACCTTTTTCCAAGGTGGTGAGACCTGGGTCTGTTACCACATAGGATTCGAAATACAGGACTCTCTCAATTTCGCGCAGCGTCATATCCAGCATCAAACCAATGCGTGATGGCAGTGATTTTAAGAACCAGATATGTGCCACAGGACAGGCTAGTTCGATATGCCCCATACGCTCACGACGCACTTTTGTGAGTGTCACTTCAACACCACACTTCTCGCAGACAATACCGCGATGCTTCATGCGCTTATATTTGCCGCAGAGACATTCATAGTCTTTTACGGGGCCAAAGATCTTGGCGCAGAAAAGACCTTCTCGCTCAGGCTTAAAGGTACGATAGTTTATGGTCTCGGGTTTTTTAACTTCGCCAAAAGACCATGAGCGGATCATTTCAGGTGATGCGAGACCGATTCGAATATTATCGAATTCAGTATTTTGTTCTTGCTGCTTGAGTAGGTTGACTAAATCCTTCAAGGCTTTTCCTCCAGTAACTGGGTTTGCCGAGGCGATTCGCCGCCCCGGCCATCAGTAAGCGAAACTGCGCTTATTCGTTTTCCAATTCCATGTTGATACCAAGAGATCGAACCTCTTTGACCAACACGTTGAATGACTCTGGCATGCCAGGCTCCATTCGGTGATCGCCATCCACGATGTTTTTATACATCTTGGTTCGACCTGCAACATCATCAGACTTGACGGTTAACATCTCCTGCAACGTATAGGCGGCGCCATATGCCTCCAACGCCCACACTTCCATCTCACCAAATCGCTGCCCACCGAACTGCGCCTTTCCACCCAGTGGCTGCTGAGTGACCAAGCTGTATGAACCCGTAGAGCGCGCATGCATCTTGTCGTCTACCAAGTGGTTCAATTTGAGCATGTACATGTAACCCACAGTAACAGGGCGATCGAACTTATCACCACTGCGACCATCATAAAGCACCGTCTGCCCGCTCTCTGGCAAATCTGCTAGGGCTAGCATCTTCTTCAGCTCTACCTCGTTAGCGCCATCAAATACCGGCGTGGCGATAGGAACACCTTTGCGCAAATTAGACGCCAGCTCAAGAACCTCTTTATCGCTCAGCTCTTTGAGATCAGTACCGTAAACTGTGTCACCAATATCGTAGATTTCCTGCAGGAACGACCGAATCTCGGCAGCTTTAGCCTGCATCTTGATCATGGCGTCCACTTTAACGCCCAGACCTTTAGCAGCCATACCCATATGCGTTTCGAGAACCTGACCTACGTTCATTCGCGACGGAACACCAAGCGGATTAAGCACGATATCAACTGGATCACCATTCTTGTCGTAAGGCATGTCTTCAACAGGCTTGATGACAGAGATGACGCCTTTGTTACCGTGACGCCCAGCCATTTTATCACCCGGCTGAATCCGACGTTTAACTGCCAGGTAGACCTTGACGGTTTTCAGTACGCCAGGAGCGAGATCATCACCGCTCTGTAGCTTTCCACGCTTCTCTTCAAATCGATCATCTAGATCAATACGACGCTCACCCAACTGGGCTTGCGCTGCCGCAATCTGATCGTTGAGTTCAGCTTTTTCCATGCGGATGCTAAACCAGTCATCCGACGTATAATCGGTGACCGCCTCAGCCGTCAGTTGTGCGCCCTTCTTAAGACCTTCAGCCTTACTCACTTTGCCACCGACCAGAGCCGTGAATAAACGACCGAGCGTCGCATTTTCAACAATGCGATATTCGTCATTTAAATCTTTCCGATACTGATCTAGCTCAGTCTTTTCGATGTCCAAAGACCGCTGATCCTTATCTAATCCGTCGCGGGTAAACACCTGAACATTAATCACAGTACCCTTGATGCTACTAGGAACACGCAGGGATGTGTCTTTAACGTCTGATGCCTTCTCGCCAAAGATTGCACGCAATAGCTTTTCTTCCGGTGTCAGCTGGGTTTCGCCCTTTGGCGTCACCTTGCCAACCAGAATATCACCTGCGGCCACTTCGGCACCGATATGCACTATGCCTGATTCATCCAGTCGGGCCAGAGCCACTTCACCAACATTAGGAATGTCAGCAGTAATCTCTTCTGATCCCAACTTCGTGTCACGGGCGACACAGGTCAGCTCTTGAATATGAATGGTAGTGAAGCGATCTTCCTGAACAACGCGCTCAGATATTAGGATCGAATCTTCAAAGTTGTAACCATTCCAGGGCATAAACGCGATGCGCATATTTTGCCCAAGAGCCAGTTCACCCAGGTCGACAGAGGGACCGTCGGCAAGTACATCACCGCGAGACACCAGATCACCCTGACTAACGATGGGTCGTTGGTTGATACAGGTGTTTTGATTAGATCGGGTATATTTGGTCAGATTGTAAATATCTACACCCGCATCACCAGTCGCTGTCTCTTCGTCACTGACACGAACAACAATTCGGCCAGCGTCAACGCTTTCAATGACACCGCCGCGCTTGGCAACCTTACAAACACCTGAGTCACTAGCGACGGTGCGCTCGATACCTGTTCCCACCAATGGCGCTTCCGCCCGCAGTGTCGGGACTGCCTGACGCTGCATGTTAGAACCCATCAACGCCCTGTTCGCGTCATCGTGTTCCAAGAATGGGATCAGCGATGCTGCCACAGACACTACCTGACGTGGCGACACGTCCATGTAATCAATATCTTCTGGCGGCTTGACTGTAAATTCGTTTTGGTGGCGCACTGCGACCATATCTTCGACGAACTGCAACTTATCACTAATTTCAGCAGAGGCCTGTGCAATGACGTACTGCGACTCATTGATGGCCGAGAGATATTCAATCTCAGAGCTAACCTTACCGTCAATCACTTTGCGATAAGGCGTTTCAATAAACCCGTAGTTATTAGTACGAGCATAGGTAGCCAAAGAGTTAATAAGGCCGATGTTTGGCCCCTCAGGCGTCTCAATGGGACATACTCGACCGTAGTGAGTCGGATGGACGTCGCGCACTTCAAAACCGGCACGCTCACGAGTAAGACCTCCAGGCCCTAGAGCAGAGACTCGACGCTTGTGCGTCACCTCTGACAACGGGTTATTCTGGTCCATAAACTGAGACAGCTGGCTGGAGCCAAAGAATTCCTTCATTGCTGCAGCTACAGGCTTGGCATTCACTAGATCCTGAGGCATTAGGCCTTCAGACTCAGCAACGCCCAAACGCTCTTTGACGGCACGCTCGACACGGACTAGGCCAACACGGAATTGGTTCTCCGCCATTTCACCCACTGAACGTATACGGCGATTGCCAAGGTGATCAATATCATCTACCGCGCCTTTACCGTTGCGAATGTTAATGAGCATTTTCATCACATCAGCAATATCAGAGGCATCGCCAAATTCTGCATGTAACTCTTTCGCTTCGTCAGTCTTCTGCATGGAGAAGTAGCGCTTGTCATACAAAACACCGGCGCCCTCTTCTTCCTCGCGACCAAGACGGCGGTTGAACTTCATCCGGCCCACAGATGATAGGTCGTAACGCTCAAGGTTGAAGAACAGATTATAAAATAGATTTTCGGCTGACTCTTTGGTTGGCGGCTCACCTGGGCGCATCATGCGGTAAATTTCCACCAAGGCCTCTAACTGCGTCCGCGACGGATCAGCGCGCAAGGTATCCGAAATAAACGGCCCACAATCCAAATCATTGGTGTAAAGAAATTCAATTTCTTTAATACCTGCCTCGAGCAATAGAGCCAGACTTTCTTCAGTGATCTCGGTGTTACATTCGAGTATGAGCTCACCGGTCTTCGGATCAGCTATATCACGAGCGATAGGACGACCAACCAAGTATTCTGCTGGCACTTCCAAACTGGTGACTTTACCCTTCTCCAACTCGCGAATATGGCGGGCGGTAATACGACGGCCCTTTTCAACGATCACCGAACCGGTAGTATCCTTGATATCGAATGCGGCAATTTCGCCCCGTAATCGCTCAGGATCCAGATCTAACGAGAAGATCTCTTTCTTGTAATGGAAGACGCTGGTGTCAAAAAACCTTGCGAGAATCTCTTCTGAGGTGTAGCCAAGAGCACGCAATAAGATCGTGGCCGGCAACTTACGGCGGCGATCGATACGCACATAGAGCACGTCTTTCGGATCAAACTCAAAGTCCAACCAAGATCCACGATAGGGAATGACTCGGGCGGTGTATAGCAGCTTGCCGGATGAGTGCGTCTTGCCCTTATCATGGTCAAAAATGACACCGGGCGACCTGTGTAACTGCGACACGATGACGCGCTCAGTACCATTAATGATAAAGGTACCGTTATCGGTCATCAACGGGATTTCACCGAGATATACTTCCTGCTCACGGATATCTTTAATCGCCTTATTGGCCGATTCTTTGTCATAAATAACCAGCCGAACGCGCACTCTCAGTGGCACAGAGAACGTGACACCTCTAAGCTTACACTCCTCGACATCAAAGGCTGCTTTACCCAGAACATAATCAACGTACTCTAACGTTGCATGTCCAGAGTACCCAACGATCGGAAAGATCGAGTTGAGTGCAGCGTGCAATCCGGTGTTCATGCGGTCTTCGACCTTAACACCGGTTTGCGTAAAATTTTTGTAGGAATCAAGCTGAATTGCCAATAGATAAGGCAGATCCATAACATCTGGCAATTTGCCAAAGTTCTTGCGGATACGTTTCTTCTCAGTGAAGGAGTAAGCCATTTGCATTCCTCGGTGTTAACTTTATTGGGAATTACCAACATTAAGATTATTCTTAAGCCGGCTCTGCTTGTATCTTCCCATCCTTACAAGCAGGAAAGGGCCGAAGGGAAAATCCCCTTCAGCCCAACCTGATCAATCAGGCAACTGGCACTGCGAACTTACTTAAGTTCTGCGGTTGCGCCAGCTTCTTCCAACTGCTTCTTAGCGTCTTCAGCGTCAGATGCAGAAGCAGCTTCCTTGATAGTAGAAGGCGCTCCGTCAACTAGCTCTTTAGCTTCTTTCAAGCCAAGACCCGTGATTGCACGAACAGCTTTAATGACGTTCACTTTCTTCTCACCAATTGAGGCTAGAACGACGTCAAATTCAGTCTTCTCTTCGACAGCGGCTTCATCACCAGCCGCGGCAGGCGCTGCTGCGACTGCTGCTGCTGCAGATACACCAAATTTAGTTTCCATTGCGCTTACTAGCTCAACAACGTCCATTACGCTCATTTCAGCGATTGCGTTCAAAATATCTTCGTTTGACAGGGCCATTTTGGGCCTCCTAATGTTTTATTTGTTTAGTATGAAGACGCTTATGCGGCTTCCTTTGCATCACGAACTGCTGCTACTGCACGGGTTGCTTTCGTCGGTATCTCATTGAGAGTACGCACCAACTTAGTAACCGGAGCCAACGTAACGCAAGCCAACATACCAAGAGCCTGATGAAGGGTCGGTAGATTAGCGAGAACGTCTATTTGACTTTTGTCTAGCAGTTGACCACTGACTGACAGCGCCTTAACTTCAAAGGCTTCGTTTTCTTTAGCGAAGTCTTTTAATAAACGCGCTGCTGCGCCCGGGTCTTCCATGGAGAAAGCAAACAGTGACGGCCCCACCAAAACGTCTTCGACACAAGCGAAGTTAGTTTCAGAAAATGCACGCTTAGCCAAGGTATTACGGACAACGCGCAATTGCACATTCTCAGCACGAGCCTTAGCACGCAGAGCATTCATAGCAGTTACGTCAACGCCACGGGCGTCAGCGATTACCAGGCTTAGCGCCTGAGCTGCCGTTTCGTTTACTTCAGCAACAATTGCTTTTTTATCATCGAGATTCAATGCCACGATAAATTTCCTCGATTAACCTGAGTTACAGCCGAAGACAATCTTCGACCACCTAGGTGAATAGTATTCAGCTTTAACTAAGCTGGACTGGGTTCACCGCCTGCGTAGGCGACTCCAATGCTATATCAGCGTGAAATCATTAACCCCTCGCGGGTACCTACGGTCTTTAACGACCTGGCCTAGCATTTAACCGCTAGACTAGACCCCAAAGTCTTTTTTGACAGCGATAGCTGCCGAACAATCAAACTTTTGCCAATGAACCCTGATCAATCACTAACTCCAGGACCCATTGTTGAAGATAGCGTAATCTTCTTTAGGTAAATGCCTTTGGCCGACGCCGGCTTAGCCTTTGCCAAATCCACGATCAAAGCCTCTAAATTCTGCCTCAACGCATCAGATTCAAAACCAATGACGCCAATACCACCATGAACAATACCATTCTTGTCAGCACGGAAACGAACCTGTCCGGCCTTAGCATTCTTAACGGCTGTGGCCACATCTGGCGTAACGGTACCCGACTTAGGATTAGGCATCAGGCCACGCGGCCCAAGAACCTTACCGAGCAAACCAACAACTCGCATAGCATCCGGCGCTGCAATAACGACGTCAAAGTCCATATTACCCGCTTTAATGTCGTCTGCCAGCTCATCCATACCGACCAATTCGGCGCCGGCGGCCTTAGCGGCCTCAGCAGCATCGCCCTGGGCAAATACACAGACGCGAACGTCTTTACCCGAGCCATTGGGCAACGTAGTTGCACCACGAACTACCTGATCCGATTTACGTGGATCGATACCCAGATTAATAGCAACATCGATAGTTTCAGGGAATTTGACAGTCGACAGCTCTTTCAAAAGGGCGATCGCCTCTTCAACCTGATAGACCTTACCCAATTCAATTTTTTCGTTGATCGCCCTTACGCGCTTAGATAACTTGCCCACTTACACGCCCTCCGTTTCAAGGCCCATTGACCGAGCGGAGCCGGCAATGGTTTTAACTGCGGCATCAAGACTAGCTGCCGTAAGATCTGTTTCTTTTATTTTAACAATTTCTTCTAGCTGCTCACGTGTCACCTTACCAACCTTGTTGGTATTCGGCGTACCGGAACCGCTCTTAATTCCCGCCGCTTTTTTCAGCAGATAGGATGCAGGCGGGGTCTTCATCACAAAAGTGAAACTGCGATCAGCATAGACGGTGATCACAACAGGCACCGGTGCACCAGCTTCAAGACCCTGAGTCTGAGCATTGAACCCTTTGCAGAATTCCATAATATTCACACCTTGCTGGCCGAGAGCTGGGCCTACAGGTGGACTGGGATTGGCCTGACCGGCAGGCACTTGCAGCTTAATATAAGCCGTTACTTTTTTCGCCATGCTACTTCTCCACTGTTGGGTGTTAGCGCCTCCAGACCCCCGCTATAAATAACGACAATCCTTCTCCGGCTCCCCGGCACGTCTACCGAATTGCAGACATACCATTAATTATTTTGATCAGGCCTTTTCGACCTGGGTGAAGTCTAGTTCCACAGGGGTTGAGCGACCAAAGATCGTTACCGCAACTCGCAATTTACTCTTGTCATAGTTGACATCTTCGACGGTACCATTAAAGTCATTAAATGGACCCTCGGTAACGCGAACCATCTCGCCCGGCTCGAACATCGTCTTAGGCCGCGGCGCCTCTTCAGAATCCTGCACGCGACGCAGGATCAAATCAGCTTCCTTATCGGTAATTGGTGACGGCTTGTCAGCCTTACCACCAATGAATCCCATAACCCGAGGCGTCTCTTTAACTAGATGCCAGGTATCGTCATCTAGCTCCATCTGAACTAAAACGTAGCCAGGGAAAAACATCCGCTCGCTAGTACGTTTTTGCCCACCCCTCATCTCAACAACCTCTTCCGTCGGCACTAATATTTCGCCAAAACGATCCTGAAGGTTATGCATAGTGAGGCGATCTTGAATTGCCAGAGCAACCTTTTTCTCGTAGCCCGAGTAAGCATGTACTACATACCAACGCATTGACATGCTGTCTCCTAGCCCATTATCAGTGAAGCGACCCAACTTAACAGGGAATCTATTCCCCATAAAATCAGCGCCATCAATAAAATAACCGCAACAACTATCAATGTTGTCTGGTTCCGCTCCTGCTTGGTGGGCCACACAACTTTGCGCCACTCCGTGCGAGCACCAATAGCCAAATCTATGACCGCCGCACCTTTTTCCGTTATTGATGCAACAAACGCCGCCACCAACATAACCACTAGCAAACCAATAACACGATATAGCGCTGACTCAGCTGAGTAATACCAGTTAGCATAAATGGCACCGCCTACCAGAGCTAGCACGACAAGCCATTTAATACTGTCGAAGCGGTACTGCTTTTCTTCTGTTAGAACATTCATGCCGCACTATTCCTCAAGCTTTTTAAGTGGCAGGCCAGGAGGGACTCGAACCCCCAACAGCCGGTTTTGGAGACCGGTGCTCTACCAATTGAACTACTGGCCTTCGTAACCCTTTATGACTGCCTCTATCTGACAGCTAAGCCGAGACATATTTAAATGCCTCGGCTCTACGCGCAAAACCTACTGAACTCTTAATCGATGATTTTCGCGACAACACCGGCGCCAACAGTACGGCCGCCTTCGCGAATTGCAAATCGAAGACCTTCTTCCATCGCAATCGGATGAATCAACGTCACTTCCATCTGCACATTATCACCAGGCATCACCATCTCAGTACCCTCAGGCAACTCACAGGCACCGGTAACATCCGTGGTACGGAAGTAAAACTGCGGACGGTACCCCTTAAAGAATGGCGTGTGACGGCCTCCTTCGTCCTTTGACAGCACATAGATCTCTGATGTGAACTTAGTGTGCGGCTTAACAGAAGCCGGCTTAGCAAGCACCTGACCACGCTGAACCTCTTCACGCTTAGTCCCGCGCAACAAAATACCGCAGTTCTCGCCAGCTCGACCTTCGTCAAGCAGCTTACGAAACATCTCAACACCCGTACAGGTTGTTTTAGTCGTATCAGTGATACCGATAATTTCGATCTCTTCGCCGACCTTAACAACGCCACGCTCAACACGGCCTGTTACAACCGTCCCACGACCTGCAATGGAGAACACATCTTCAATTGGCATCAAAAATGGCTGATCAACAGCGCGCACTGGCTCAGGAATATAGGTATCCAACGCATCGACCAACTTGAGTACGGCAGTAGTGCCCAACTCATTGTCATCGCGGCCTTCTAACGCCATCAGCGCTGAACCCACAATGATTGGCGTGTCGTCGCCAGGGAACTCATAAAGGTCGAGCAGCTCACGCAGCTCCATCTCTACCAATTCCAACATTTCTGTGTATTCTTCTGAATCAACGCCGCCGCAATCTTCTGCAAGCAAGTCAGCCTTATTCAAAAACACCACGACATAAGGAACGCCAACCTGACGTGACAGCAGGATGTGCTCACGCGTCTGAGGCATCGGACCGTCTGTGGCACCACATACTAAGATCGCACCGTCCATCTGGGCAGCACCGGTAATCATGTTTTTAACATAATCGGCGTGACCTGGGCAGTCTACGTGCGCGTAGTGACGCGTCGGTGAATCATACTCAACATGAGAGGTTGAGATAGTAATACCGCGCTCGCGCTCTTCGGGTGCATTATCAATTTGGTCGAAATCTTTAAGATCTCCGCCCCAAGCCTCTGCACACACACGTGTAATTGCTGCAGTCAATGTGGTCTTACCATGATCCACGTGACCAATCGTGCCGACGTTTACGTGCGGCTTATTTCTTTCAAACTTTGCTTTTGCCATCTCAGCATCTCCTAAACGGAACATTAGCGGGCTATTAACGGTTACAACTAATGCCCAGAACGTTAAACCTGATCGTCTTAAACGATCACTTTTAATACCTGTTGGTACTTCTTTTTACTTACCACCCAAGAACTCAGCGCTCTTGCGGCAATATGGAGCTCATAACCGGACTTGAACCGGTGACCTCTTCCTTACCAAGGAAGTGCTCTACCGCTGAGCTATATGAGCACAACCTTTACCATTTACTGGAGCGGGCAGCGGGAATCGAACCCGCATCATCAGCTTGGAAGGCTGAGGCTCTACCATTAAACTATGCCCGCTGCACTTGGCCTTTAGTACTCTAACTTTGGTGGCGGGAGGTGGATTCGAACCACCGAAGCTTTCGCGTCAGATTTACAGTCTGATCCCTTTGGCCGCTCGGGAATCCCGCCTACAACTATTCACAAACCGCCGACCTAAGCCACCATTGTAAACGGCAGATCAACGTTAACATCCGCACAGCCCTCAAAACGGCCGAGTATTTTCATTGCAGGACAGCCTATTGTCAACATTAGACTACCCATTAATAAAAAAAATGGAGCTGGCGAGAGGAGTCGAACCCCCGACCGGCTGATTACAAGTCAGCTGCTCTACCAACTGAGCTACGCCAGCATCTCAATAACGGTGCGCGATTTTAGTGAAACTGAGCCGTATTAGCAACCTTATAGCGCTTATCTTTTGGTTTTTTTTGCATGCTGGACTTGGTTGTGGGCTGAAGACGGAAAAAGCGCGCACTGAGCGCCGAAATATCTGACCTTTTTTGGCGCTTTATCTATCAAAATCAATCCCTTAGGTAAGAGTCTAGCAACAATCCCAGACGAAGGATCGATTTTGCCACATCAGTTTGCTGGCACAATGCTTTAGCGGACTGCCGAGACACAACGCCTGCTCATACTCATTTGCGATTGGATTTTAGACCTGTAACACCACAATCGTCGTAACTTTACGATTGTGGTGCAGGTCTAGCGCCGACAATCCATCCTAATGAGATGGATAAAAGACAATATCGGCGCCGTATTAGGCTCTTTGATCAGCTCATTTTAGAGCTTAGACAGCAGGCTCATAAAACAGCATCGCAATACCCTCGACGGAGAGGCCCTCCAAAACTAAGTCGGGGCTATGCTTGGCTTTTAATGAAAGAGCATCAATTAGCGCTCGAGCATCACCTCCGGTGACCACTATGGCTGCAGGATACTCTGAGGCCAATTTTTCGACCGCGGCCACCGCGGCGAGAAGACAGCCCTTATTCACAGCGTCGGCGGTATGCATCCCAGGGACCAGCACATTCGTGACGGCTATAGCATCGACCTTCACCTGATCAGTGCCACGCCAGAGAGACTGACGCATCAGTTGTATACCCGGCAAAATATAGCCGCCCTGATGCTGGCCATCAGGGCCTATGAGATCAATCGTCATGGCACTGCCAACATCCACCACAAGCGTCGCACATCGATCTTGGTGATAGGCCGCAACGATCGCCAACCAACGATCGATACCCAAGTTGTTCGGCTCCTGATATCCACAGGTAACTTGGCCAACTCGGGGCGAGACCTTTGCAATCTGTACTCGAATACCATATTGATCAGTAATCTGACAACCAATGCGTAACTCAATACTGCTATCGGCAACTGAACAAAGTTGGGCGCTACTGGGGGTATTTATATCGCCCAGAATTAACGGCCCATCTAGCAACGACTGGGTATGCTGTGATCCGCGTGATCGGATTTCAGTGCCGTCGACTAGGCGCCATTTGGTCTGGCTGTTACCTACATCAATCTGCAATATCATTACACCTGCCTCAAACTGAGCTCACCGCCTATAAATCGCTGGATGCTACCGTCCGCTAGTCGTAGCCTCACAGCTCCGTTATTATCAACACCCGACAGGACACCTGACACGGTTTCACGCGGCGTGATGATGGCACACTGCAATCCACTAAAAGCGTCCGCTGACTCCCATTCATCTCGATAAGCTGAGAATCCTACTGTTTCAAAGTCCGCTAACAGAGTAAAAATCTCGTCGATGAGTCTCGCGGCCAGTTTATTCCTTGAAACGGCAGATAATAACTCGGAGTCGAGGTCGGTCCAGGGTTGATCAATATTCTGGCCTATCGCTATCGGCATAGACACATTGATGCCTATGCCAATAACTACCGAGCAGTGACCCTCAGGGTCACCGACCATCTCGAGTAATATGCCACCCAACTTTTTTCCTTTTACATAAATATCATTCGGCCATTTTAAGCTGACATCAGCTAAACCTAGCTCCAATAGCGCTCGACGCACCGCCACACCAACGCCCAAACTTAGCCCCTGTAGCGCTTGCACACCCTGCTCGAAATCCCAGAGTACAGACATGTATATACTGGCACCAAAAGGACTGAGCCATTCCTTTCCCCGCCGACCCCTACCGGCGGTTTGTCGCTCGGCAAAAACAACCGAACCTGCATAGTCGCGTTTAGCGGCCTGTTCCCTTGCGAAGGTGTTGGTTGATTCAAGGCTATGAAATACATCAATGTGACGTGGACTGGCCGCGCTCAGGTGGGCTCTAATATCGACAGCAGCTAGTAACTCAAACCCCTGAGCTAGCCTATAGCCAGTGCCCTTAATAGATTCAAGTGGTAGGCCCATAGTTGCTAGCTTCTGTAGCTGTTTCCATACCGCAGTGCGACTGACGCCGAGGGCCGAGCCCAGCGCCTCTCCAGAATGAAAGCCTCCATCATTGAGCACGGCCAAAATCTTTTCTTGTAACTCAGACACGTTTATAGCCCTGTAATAGTTAGATCGGGATATTAATCCATATAAAACGACTGCCAAGTAGCAAAATAAAGCAGCCAAACGCTTGCTTCAATAACCTTTCATTCACCCGATGAGCCAGTAGCGCGCCCAGTCGAGCGCAAGGCGTGCTAGTAATAATGATGCCAATCCAGGCAGGCAAAAATATATAGCCTAAGCTTGGCTCCGGTAACTCCGCGGCAATAGGGCCGCTGGTGCCATAGACTAATGTTGCCGTAAGCGCGATAGGGAAACCACAGGCCGCGGCGGATCCCACCGCCTGCCGCATCTTGACACCTAGATGGGCTAAGAAGGGCGTCATTAACGAGCCTCCTCCAATACCAACCAGTGCAGAAATCGCGCCAATGCCTGCGCTACCAGCCACTAGTAAAGCCAGCGGCGGAGGCGGTTTATTGAAGTTCGTGGCGGTATAAAGTAGCATCTGCAGCCCCATCAAAATCATAAAACTGCCAAATAATAGCTGCAAAAAGACACCGCCGAGTGACACTGAACAGCATACCCCCGAGTGCGGAACCTACAACAATACCCGCCGTTAAACGCTTAACTAAGTCCCAGCGGATGCCATCCTTCTGGTGATGCGTATAAATTGATGTCACAGAGGTTGCTAAAATGGTCGCCAATGATGTGCCAATAGCAAGATGCGTCGATATCTCAGACGAAACACCCTGGATTCCAAAAGCAACGATTAATAGCGGCACTATGATAGCGCCGCCGCCCAGGCCAAACAGTCCACTGATCAAACCCGCAACGGCCCCTAAGGCAAGATAAAAGAGATACTCCATTAACTGAATCCATACATCGGGTAGCAAGGGCCCATTATGCCCGAAACCTTTCTGAAACCTAGGTAAAAAAGGCAATGGTTTAAAGTCGGAGCCGGATACAGACCTACTACCGTAACCCTATCAGGTGAGTGTCGATGGGCACTGTGAGAGACAAGAAGTTACCGGAGGACGTTATGCTTTGCCGGTTAAAATAAAAAGGTCGCTTACTCACAATGACTACACCCTAAATTGCGCACAGAAAAAACCCCCAGCATCAAAGATACTGGGGGTTTTTAATTTAGAAGCCTGGCAATGACCTACTCTCACATGGGGAAACCCCACACTACCATCGGCGATGAACCATTTCACTACTGAGTTCGGTAAGGGATCAGGTGGTTCTAGTTCTCTATGGTCACCAGGCAAACTGGTATGACGTTGCAGCTAATGCTACACAGTCAAATTAAGTCGATGATTATTGAATACAATTTTTTCATGGCTAGCATGTCTTTAACACACAGTCTGTCCGTCGTCTCGCTTGCATTATATGGTCAAGCCTCACGGGCAATTAGTATTGGTTAGCTCAACGCCTCACAGCGCTTCCACACCCAACCTATCAACGTCCTAGTCTTGAACGGCCCTTCAGGGAAGTTAAACTCCCAGGGAAAATTAATCTTGGAGGGGGCTTCCCGCTTAGATGCTTTCAGCGGTTATCCTGTCCGAACGTAGCTACTGGGCAATGCCATTGGCATGACAACCCAAACACCAGGGGTTCGTCCACTCCGGTCCTCTCGTACTAGGAGCAGCTCTCCTCAATTTTCCAACGCCCACGGCAGATAGGGACCGAACTGTCTCACGACGTTCTGAACCCAGCTCGCGTACCACTTTAAATGGCGAACAGCCATACCCTTGGGACCAGCTCCAGCCCCAGGATGTGATGAGCCGACATCGAGGTGCCAAACACCGCCGTCGATATGAACTCTTGGGCGGTATCAGCCTGTTATCCCCGGAGTACCTTTTATCCGTTGAGCGATGGCCCTTCCATACAGAACCACCGGATCACTAAGACCTACTTTCGTACCTGCTCGACGTGTCAGTCTCGCAGTCAAGCACACTTCTACCTTTGCGCTCATAGCATGATTTCCGACCATGCTGAGTGTACCATCGCGCTCCTCCGTTACTCTTTGGGAGGAGACCGCCCCAGTCAAACTACCCACCAGACACTGTCCGCGACCCGGATAACGGGTCTGCGTTAGAACCTCAAACATACCAGGGTGGTATTTCAAGGATGGCTCCACGCTATCTAGCGATAACGCTTCAAAGCCTCCCACCTATCCTACACAGATAGGTTCAAAGTTCAGTGCCAAGCTATAGTAAAGGTTCACGGGGTCTTTCCGTCTAGCCGCGGGAACACGGCATCTTCACCGCGATTTCGATTTCACTGAGTCTATGGTGGAGACAGCGCCCCCGTCGTTACGCCATTCGTGCAGGTCGGAACTTACCCGACAAGGAATTTCGCTACCTTAGGACCGTTATAGTTACGGCCGCCGTTTACCGGGGCTTCGATCAAGAGCTTCGCCGAAGCTAACCCCATCAATTAACCTTCCGGCACCGGGCAGGCGTCACACCCTATACTTCCTCTTACGAGTTTGCAGAGTGCTGTGTTTTAGATAAACAGTCGCAGGGGCCTGGTCTCTGCGGCCACCAACAGCTTACGGAGCAAGTCCGATCACCATCAATGGCGTGCCTTCTCCCGAAGTTACGGCACCATTTTGCCTAGTTCCTTCACCATAGTTCTCTCAAGCGCCTTGGTATTCTCTACCTGATCACCTGTGTCGGTTTGGAGTACGGTCTCTATATACCTGAAGCTTAGAGGCTTTTCTTGGAAGCATGGCATCAATGACTTCGCTCGCAATTGAGCTCGACATCGCCTCTCAGGATAATGATCTCCCGGATTTACCTAAGAGATCTCCCTACTGGCTTATACAGGGACAAC
>CAJJDA010000004.1:307500-402992 GCA_905182855.1 gamma proteobacterium HTCC2207
CGCCTAAGCTTTTCCACCCAATCAGCAACAACCTCCGGCGTATTTAGTTTGCGCTCTTCAGCCTTAAAACTCGGATCCCCAATTAAACCCGTTGAGCCACCAACCAAAATAATCGGCCGATGCCCGGCCATCTGAAAGCGCTTTAAAATAAGTAGTGGCACCAGACTACCTATATGCAGGCTATCCGCAGTGGGATCAAAGCCACAATAAAGGGTGCGAGACTGATCGAGGTGACTCTCCAGCTCACTATCACCGGATATCTGAGCAATAAGCCCACGTTGACGCAATTGTTCGATTAACTGGCTACCGCTTTGAGTCATCTTTTATCAGTTCGCTACTTGGTTAAATTGGCTGATAACTTTACAGATTGGCGAGCCAAATACAAGATTTTCTACCCCCTGCTTGCGGCTTAGCGACGACCTAGCCAGAGGTTTTGCAAGGATTCTCTGCTAAAAAACGCGAGGTTATCGTTGTAACTTGTTAATAAATCAGGCTAAACTCCCGAACATAACATACAACTGGCGTGTTTAATCGATGGAAAAAATGCAAAAACTCTGGGGGCTTTTGCTCTTAGTCACCGCGGAATTCCCTCGCAAACATCTCATGGCTGCGTCTTTTATCGGATGTCTGTCAGCATTACTGTTATATCCCTATAGCAGTATCGACAGTAACTCTGACGTCAAACGCCAGGTCAGTGAGCCTATAACCCTGATCGTGCAAGAAACGGTTACTGCCAATGAAGAGATTGCCGCGCATGACTTTGCACTGCAATGGAATGAACAAACGGTGGTCAATGGCGATAGCCTCTCCCGGCTTTTCCAGCGGGCGAAACTGAGCCCCACAGAGGTACACAAGGTTGCATCATCTAAGCATGGTAGACAGCTTCGCGCTCTATATCCAGGGGAGACCTTCCGGTTTGGCATAGACAGCAACGGCCGCTTAGCAGAACTACATTACGTCAAATCCCCTCTAGAAAGTCTAGTCTTTACTCCGGACAGCGGCCGGTACAGCGCGGAGACACGTTTGCGAGACCCTGAAATATTCGCCGCCTACACAGAGGGCGTCATATATGACTCACTTTATATGGCCGCGAAGAAAGCTAATCTGCCCGATAAACTTATTATGGAACTGGCCAATATCTTTGGCTGGGATATAGATTTCGTTTTCGATATCCGCCCGGGAGATTCGTTCTCTGTTTTGTTCGAAGACAGGTATCTGGAGGGCGAGAAGCTTGCATCGGGCAATATCATAGCGGCTGCCTTCACTAATAGAGGTAAAACCTATCAGGCAGTCCGCTATAAGAACAGCCAAGGGCTAAGCCACTACTACACGCCCGAAGGCCTGAGTATGCGCAAAACCTTTCTGCGCACGCCGTTAGATATTTTCCGCATTAGCTCTAACTTCAATCTGCGGCGGAAACACCCCATCCATAAAAAGATCAAAGCTCACAGGGGGGTTGACTACGCCGCTCCTCGAGGCACACCTGTCTATTCAGCCGGTGACGGCAAGGTCATCGCCGCGGGATATAGTAAAGCCAATGGCAACTATGTGTTTGTTCAGCATGGTCAAACCTACATAACAAAGTATTTGCACCTCAACAATAAAAAGGTGCGCAAGAATCAGACAGTCAGACAGCGGCAGCTAATCGGTACAGTTGGGGCGACCGGTTATGCGACCGGACCACACTTGCATTATGAGTTTTTGGTTAACGGTGTGCATCGCAATCCACGGACGGTGAAATTACCTAAGGCACAGTCAATCGCAAAAGCGGAAAAAACTGCCTTTGCAAATAGCACTGCGGTTGCTCTGGCACAACTCGCTGAATATAAAACCGCTACTCAGCTGGCCTCAACTGATACCAATCAATCCAGCGCTAACTAGGCCGGGCCGATGACCAGCGCCAACATCTATATAGGCCTTATGTCTGGCACCAGCATTGACAGTGTTGATGCTGTGGCCGTCATTTTTCATCCCGATCGACTGCAGCTCCTCGGCAGCCACTCACATGTTATTCCTGAAGAACTGAGGCGGTCTATTTTGATGCTCTCGCAGGCCAGCGGCGATACAGTTCAACTCTACGGGGAAACCGATACTGCACTAGGAGTGCTTTTTGCCGAAGCGACTTTAGCAATTATGAGCAAGCTCAGCCTAACAGCGGATATGATCATGGCTGTTGGCAGCCACGGGCAAACCGTCAGGCACCGGCCCCCTAGCGGCACAGCCCTAGGCTTTAGCCTTCAAATCGGTGATGCCAACATTATAGCCGCGCGTGCCGGCTGCCCGGTGGTCGCAGATTTTCGACGCAAAGATATCGCCCTCGGCGGGCAGGGAGCACCTCTGGTACCCGCCTTTCACCACGAGCTTTTTACTAGCTCCAAGCAAAATCGAGTGATAGCCAATATCGGTGGCATCGCAAATATCAGTATTTTACCTACGAATGGCGACTGCAGTGGCTTTGATACCGGGCCCGGCAATATGCTGCTAGATGCCTGGTGCCATAAAAATACTGGTAACGCCTATGATGATAATGGTAACTGGGGCGCTCGGGGCTGCGCCGACACCTTTCTTTTGAACCGACTTAAATCCCACCCATTTATCAACCTTCATGCCCCCAAGAGTACTGGACGCGAAGAGTTTAATTTATCCTGGCTGGAGCAACAATTAACCGGGCTGACCTTAACGGCGGAAGACATTCAGGCGACGCTAGTCTTGTTCACGGCTCAGACAATAGCCGACGCTATTAGACATCTGGATGCCGATATTGATGAGGTTTATGTTTGCGGTGGCGGAGCTTTCAATGGACAGCTTATGGCAAAGATACAGATCTGCTTGGGTGAAATCAGCGTGCAGTCCACTGCAAAGCTAGGGCTAGACCCAAACTGGGTAGAAGCCTGCGCTTTCGCCTGGCTAGCCAAGCAGCGCATAGATAGGCGATGCGGTAATCTTGCCGCCGTCACTGGCGCTTCCAGACGAACTGTTTTAGGCGCAGTCTATCTGCCCTAACAGTATATTAATATGTTAACGATCCTGGGCAAACCTAGGCACAGTGCCTCAAATTGAGAATGAAGCGCCGCAGCCACAGGTAGTAGAGGCATTGGGGTTTGTAATAATGAATCTTGAGCCCATAAGGCCCTCTTCATAATCCACGGTAGAGCCCGCTAGATATTGGAAGCTGAGAGAATCGATCAGCACAGTCACCCCATCTCGACTGACAGGTGTATCGTCTTCGGCCATCAGATCTTCAAAGGAGAATCCGTATTGAAAACCCGAACAACCACCTCCGGTGACAAACACACGCAATTTCAGTGCGTCGTTATCTTCTTCGGCTTTTAGTGTTTGCACCTTGGCCACAGCACGGTCGGTAACCTCTAGTGCCGTGGGGGTAAACGTTTGAATTACTGACATGCCTGCTCCGTATTTTGGACTCAATTAGTATTACTTTTCGGCCTTTTTTGCCAAGTCATCAGCCTTATCTATCCGGCCATCCGCGGGGAACGCTGTCACATTCGTTTGCTGTTGCGGCTGCTCATGGACAAAACTACCCACAACATGGGCACCTTTTTCAATCTCGATCAGATTGTAATGGATATTACCCTCCACTACGGCTTTGGAGGCTAATTTGGCCTGCTTAGACGCGTAGATATCCCCATCTACATGGCCGTTAACAACGACCGTCGCAACCCATATTTCACCCTGAACAGACCCACCATTAAGCACTCTGACGTGGCTATTTTCATCTTCTGAAAGAATATTGCCCTTAATAGTTCCTTCAATCTCCAGATTTCCTTTAAAATTCAAATCCCCTTCGACTTCGGTTCCCGGTGCAATTAACGTTGTTGCTGCCTGGGAGAATGGGCTTTGGTTATCACCGTTTTTTATACCAAACATGTTTATTCCTCAAGTTTCCAGTCAAACTTACGATCTGATTGCACAGTATCCATCCAACTGTACTTTAATGTAATCCTTATCTGCTCCGGTTCAAAGCCCGCAGGCAGCTCTAAAATGCCCTGATTAATAGAAAAGTACTTAAATTCAAGCTTAACCGGTAGCGTGTTAATCTGATCGTCCAGTGTGTTGAGGGCCAGAATTTCCGCCTGCCCATCGCGCGTGCCCAACACCCACAAATCAGAGTATACACTCAGAACTTTCATTTTTGCTGATTTCTGACGAGCAACCCAACGATATCTAACGCGGCCATCCTCCATTGACACTAATTTTAAATCTCCCGACGAGAGTCCATTGGGCTGATCATTATCCTGTAAAAGCTCCTGATAGAGCTTCAGCTCTTCATCGCGCTGGTAAATCTGGCGCTGCAAACCAATCATCTCTAGACGCGCATTTTCTAGGCCAATGGCATCAACTTCAGCGCTGAGTTTGATTCGGCTCAGCTGAAGCTTTGCATCGGAGAGACCAATTTCGAGATCTGCTGCCTTGACCTCCAATTGCATTTTTTCCGCCATCTCTCGATTATAGGTCTTGCCTCCCCATAACTTCCCGGCCAGCAGGGTCGAGACAAAAATAGAAAGCAGAATCGCTAACACCCAGTACCCCTGCCCAGGCCTATAGTTAATTACTAAGGGTTTACGCTCAATCATCAGGGCACTAATCCCGGCAGATTTAATCCCGCCATTTCAGAGAACTTAAACATCAGGTTCATGCATTGTATGGCCTGGCCTGAGGCGCCCTTGGCTAAATTATCCTCAACCACCAGCACCACGACTTTGCGACCAGTGCCGGGGCGATGCACAGCAATGCGGCAGAAATTGGATCCTCTTACCGACCTGGTCTCGGGGTGGCTACCAGCAGGCAGTACATCAACAAAAGGCTCGTCGCCATAGCGCGCTTCGAACAACCTCTGTACATCCACATCCGTGTCTATCAGATTGGCATAGATCGTCGAGTGAATGCCTCTATTAATGGGTAGCAAGTGTGGTACAAAGGTTAGGTTAACCGAGGCGCCAGCCATGTCAGCTAAACCCTGCTCAATCTCTGGTAAATGCCTGTGACCCGATGCGCCATAGGCCTTAAAGCTATCGCTCACCTCAGGCAGTAAGTTGGCAACACTGGCCTGTCGGCCCGCACCGCTAACGCCAGAGGCTGAATTCGCAATTATGTCACTTAGATCGATGCAGCCCGCCTCGAGCAACGGCAATAGGCCAAGCTGAACGCTGGTTGGATAGCATCCCGGACAGGCTATCAAGTCCGCACGGCAAATCGCATCGCGATGGTATTCTGGCAATCCATAGACGGCCTTGGCTATTAGTTCTGGCGCAACATGATCCTGACCATACCATTTCTCCCACAACGCAATATCTCTAATTCGAAAATCGGCTGATAAATCAATTACTTTGGTGCCCGTCGCCAATATTGCGGGCACGGTACGCTGGGCTACGCCATGCGGCGTCGCGAAAAAGACCACATCACATTCGCTCAGTTTATCGATATCAGGGTCGGTAAAAGTTAAATCAACAAGTCCCCTCAGATTTGGGTACAGCTGTGCAACCGGTACGTCTTTTTGAGTGCGCGAGGTAATAATGATTACTTTAGCAGCAGGATGCCCAGCCAACAGCCGCAGTAATTCTGCACCCGTGTAGCCCGTCCCACCTACTATTCCAACTTTAATCACCGATGCCTCGCTTTTGAATATCCAGATTCGTTCCAGCCCCCTATAATACCCCAAACTTTTGCAGTCAGATATGCCAATACGCAGGTATCGGGCCGGCTAACTGATCAACAAGCGTTAAACCGAGGCTTTAAATGTACCAATGGGTTCTAGCATTTCACCTGATTGCCGTTATTTGCTGGTTTGCAGCGTTGTTTTACCTGCCTAGGCTATTCGTCTATCACGCTATGTCTGAGGACGAAATTAGTATCGAGCGCTTTAAATTAATGCAGCGTAAGCTCTATCGCGGCATCGCTAACCCGTCAATGTTTGCGACCCTAGGGTTGGGTGTTTGGCTGGTTACCATGGCCCCTGAGGTATACCTTTCCGCAACGTGGTTTCAGCTCAAAGTACTCTTGGTTGTCATCCTGGTTGGCTACCACCATCTATGCCTTTTCCATATGAAAAAATTGGCTTCGGATACCAGCGACAAAACCCATATTTATTTTCGATTATTCAATGAGGTCCCCGTAGTATTTCTGGTGGCCATTGTTATTTTGGTGATTGTTAAGCCATTTTAATCTGGCCTACAAGCACCGCCGTATGGTTCATTCGATCAAGCATTTTGCCTGATCTATCGTATTCTTTAATCAGGGTTATTTAATGACAGACTCAAACTCCCGCTCAGCAGAACTTTTTCGCGCCGCACAGAAGCACATCCCCGGAGGTGTCAACTCACCCGTGCGCGCTTTCCGAGCGGTTGGAGGCACTCCGATATTTTTTGATCGCGCGGCAGGCGCCTATATGTTTGATGCCGATGGTAAGCGCTACATTGACTATGTTCTGTCTTGGGGACCAATGCTCTTAGGCCATGGCCATAAAAACGTGCTGGATGCTATTCGCGCTCAACTAGAAAAAGCGATGACCTTTGGCACCCCCACAGAGCTGGAGATTCAATTAGCTGACAAAATTTGCTCTATTGTCCCAGGCATGGAAATGATTCGTATGGTCAACTCCGGCACCGAAGCCACCATGAGTGCTATCCGTCTAGCCCGTGGCTATACCGGTAGGGATAAAATCATTAAATTTGAAGGCTGTTACCACGGCCATTCGGACTCCCTGCTGGTTAAAGCCGGTTCTGGCGCGCTAACACTTGGCGTGCCCAGTTCACCCGGCGTTCCCAAGTCTTTGGCCGATCATACCGTGACACTTTCATACAACGATATCGATCAGGTTAAACAGGCCTTTGCTGAAATTGGTGATCAGGTGGCCTGTATTATCGTTGAACCTGTGGTGGGCAACATGAACTGCGTACCACCGATACCCGGGTTTTTAGAGGCATTGCGAGAGTGCTGCACGGCCAGTGGCGCACTATTAATTATCGATGAGGTTATGACAGGCTTTCGGATTAGCCAAAAGGGTGCGATCGGTTATTATGGAATTGACGCTGACCTCATTTGCTTGGGCAAAGTCATCGGTGGCGGTATGCCTGTGGGAGCCTTTGGTGGAAAACGTGAAATCATGGAGCAGATTGCGCCATTGGGCCCCGTTTATCAGGCGGGTACCCTATCAGGCAATCCGGTTGCTATGGCCGCCGGTTTAGCGACTCTTAACCTAATCTCACAGCCAGGATTTCTCGATCCCGTTTCGGCCCGCACCACTCGATTGGTGGAGGGCCTCTGCGCACGTGCCGCAGCAGCGGGTATTCCTATGACCAGCAACCACGTTGGTACCATGTGGGGCATCTTTTTTAGCGACGAACAAAAGATCATCAATTACTCCCAAGTAATGCAGTGTGACACCGAGCGCTTTGCAAAATTTTTCCATGGCATGTTAGAGGAAGGTGTTTACTTGGCCCCAGCTTCCTTTGAAGCAGGCTTTATGTCGGCGGCACATACAGATGAGGATATTCAAAATACCTTAGAGGCAGCAGAGCGTGTTTTTACAACGCTCTAAGCATTACCTTTTAAGCCAGCTCTATACCTTGTAGAATCGCCGTATTGCAGTCATTATCCAGTGGATCACCTATGAGCTTTTTAACTAGTCGCGGCCCTTATCCCTACACGCGCATGCGCCGCAATCGCGCGACCTGTTTTTCTCGAAGGTTGACTAGGGAGACTGCACTGTCAGTCGACGATCTGATTTTACCGCTGTTTGTGATCGAAGGTGTTAAGCAGTCGGAAGCCGTGGCCTCTATGCCCGGCGTCAATCGACTATCGATTGACCTGCTCGTGGAGGCAGCGATCGACGCAGCCGCGCTCGGCATCCCAGCCATTGCGCTTTTCCCCGTGGTACCCCAACAGAAGAAAACGCTACTCGCTGAAGAAGCCTACAACCAAAAGGGGTTAGCGCAACGAGCCATAGTCGCGATCAAACACGCGGTGCCAGACCTAGGAGTGATTGTTGACATAGCACTAGACCCGTTTACGAGTCACGGGCAGGACGGCATTATTGATCAAGAATCGGGCTATGTTTTAAATGACGTTACCATTGAAGTCTTGGTCAAACAGGCCCTGTCTCATGCGCGGGCCGGCGCTGATATTGTCGCGCCCTCAGATATGATGGATGGTCGTATTCTGGCCATCCGCGAAGCGCTGGAAGAAAACGGCTACAGCAACACTCAAATTATGGCCTACTCGGCCAAATATGCCTCTAGCTACTACGGCCCTTTTCGCGACGCCGTTGGCTCCTCAGGCAATATTAAGGGTGGCGATAAAAACAGTTATCAGATGGATCCCGGCAATTCCGATGAGGCCTTACATGAATGTGCACTGGATTTAGACGAGGGCGCAGATATGATTATGGTTAAACCTGGCATGCCTTATTTAGATATTGTCAGACGCGTCAAAGATGAGCTGAAAGCACCCACATTTGCCTATCAGGTCAGTGGTGAGTACGCCATGCACTGCGCTGCATTTGATAATGGCTGGCTCGATCGTGACACCGTGATTTTAGAATCTTTACTGGCCTTTAAGCGCGCCGGCGCCGATGGTATTTTGACCTATTTCGCCAAACAGGCAGCGATATTGCTGTCCACTAGAGGTAATAAGTAACCTTGCGCCTTGATAAATACATTAGCCATGCAACCGATCTCTCACGCGCCGATGCCAAGCGTTTAATCAAAAATGGCGCTGTCTGTATTGATGACGAAATAGCCACTAATGCTGGGCAAAAGATTACTGAGGGCCAAGACGTCACGGTTGAGGGCTCAACGATTAGCAAGGCCAAGAAACGCTATTTTATGCTCAACAAACCTGCGGGCATTGTGTCTGTCACCAAAGACAATCACAATCCCACCGCAATCAGTTTGATGTATGAACACCGCAGTGAGGAACTTCAAATTGCCGGACGTCTGGATATAGACACCACTGGCCTGCTGCTAATCACGGATGACGGTCAATGGAATCACCGCCTGACGTCGCCTCGCTCTAACTGTTCAAAGATTTATCTGGTCGGCCTCGGGGAACCCGTTACCCCAGACTATCCAGAGAAATTAGCCGCCGGGGTGCTCTTGGAAGGTGAAAAACATCGCTGCATGCCAGCGACCATGGCAACGGTCGACGACCACAGTCTCAACCTAACTATTGCCGAAGGTAAGTATCATCAGGTCAAGCGTATGTTCGCTGCACTGGGTAATCATGTGGTCAGCCTACATCGGTTCCAGGTAGGCGATATAATCCTCGACCCAGCACTCGAACCCGGGGAATACCGCCCCCTTACCGACGCAGAAGTTGCCAGTATTTTATGAATGAAGTCTATACCGACAGCAGTGTTGCACTGCTATTGCAGCGCCTGCAAAGTACTCTTGGTAACTGTTTAGTTGTGGCCGACGAAAACTGGGCCAATGTGAATTGGGGGCTGGTACGAAATACCGATCAGCGCAGTATTCATCTCATTAGTAATCGCTACGACATTGCTAAAAGTGCTTCTACAGCTGGTATAGATGCGTATTTCAATGATTTTGATTTCTTGGCACTGGAACCACAAAGTTTCGATACGGTGCTATTTCGGGTCGCCAAAGAGCGCGCTACTAGCCATCATGTTATTAACAATGCCGCAGGGTTACTTCGGCTTAATGGCCAGCTGATATTAACCGGCGAAAAAAATGACGGCCTCAAAACCTATGTCAAGCAAGCCAGTAAATTGTTTAGCGACAAAGCCAGCGCGGAGAAAAATGGTGCGCATTATTTGGCCTCAGTCCAGCTCCACCAGCAGGATGCGCCCGCCCTTGATGATAAGAATTATGCCCAAACAAGACCCATCAAAACGTGCGACGGTTTATCATTGGAGAGTAAACCTGGTATTTTTGGCTGGGATAAAATTGACCGCGGCAGCGCCTTATTTGATTGAGCATCTGCCTCAGTTTTTAGAGCGCTATACCGAAGCTCCCACTACCCTTCTGGACCTGGGCTGTGGTTATGGCTATCTCTCTATGAAAGCCAGCCAACAGGGTTTCATGCAGATTACCGGGACAGATAATAATGCCGCGGCACTTTCTGCAACGGCTAAAAATTTCCAGCAATTAGATATTGATAACTTACTAATTGCCGGCGATGCAGGTGATCAAATTAATGGACGCTTTGACACAGTGCTTTGCAACCCGCCTTTTCATCAGGGTTTTTCTGTTGATGGCGACATGGCAGTGAAATTTCTAAGTGCCACCAAGCGGCTATTGAACAGGTCAGGGCAGGCTCTGTTTGTGGTGAATAATTTTATTCCGCTAGAGCAGAAAGCCAAAGCGTATTTCAGGTATATTGACGTTCTAGCTAACAATGGCTCATTTAAACTGGTTGCTCTTGCGCATCAGCCAGTTAAAAACTAAAACGAGACTCGATGAAAAGCCCAAAGCGACTGCAACCTTTAATTGACGATGGCGTAATTGACCAAGTCATAGGTCAATTGATGAGTGGTAAAGAAGCTACCGTCTATACTGTTCGCTGCGGCACAGAGATTCGCTGCGCCAAGGTGTATAAAGAGGCGGCTAAGCGCAGCTTCAAAAAGGCAGTGCTCTATCAAGAGGGTCGCAAAGTACGCAATAGCCGGCGCGCTCGCGCTATGGACAAAGGCTCTAGCTATGGCCGCAAACAGCAGGAGGATACTTGGCAAAATGCAGAAGTCGACGCCCTCTACCTTCTCGCGAATGCCGGCATTCGAGTTCCTAAGCCTTACGGCTGTTTTGACGGGGTCCTGCTTATGGAACTGGTCACAGACGGCGATGGTAATGTAGCACCGCGCCTTGGCGATGTGGCCATGGACAAAGAGCAGGCACTCGAAGACCATGCTCTGGTGATGCAGTACGTTGTGATGATGCTTTGCGCCGGCATTGTTCACGGTGACCTTTCAGAATTCAATGTCCTAGTCGATGATTATGGCCCTGTGATCATCGATCTACCTCAGGCGGTCAACGCGTCGGCAAACAATAATGCTCAGGCTATGCTGACACGCGATGTCAACAATATGACGACCTACTATGGCCAGTTTGCTCCCGAATTATTGGGCACCAAATACGCCGAAGAAATCTGGGCTCTCTATGAAGATGGCGCGCTAAAACCAAATACCGCACTCAGCGGCTATTTTGCCGATCCAGAAGAAGATTCAGATGTGGACGGTATTCTTAACGAGATAAAAGCCGTCCTATTTGAAGAACAAAAACGTCAGGAAAGACTAGCAGATAATGAAGAAGACTAGAGCCCGTCTCTCAGCTTAGGGAAGACCATGGCGGCGCTGACTAAAGCCCCATAGCTTTTTTGATAATTTCATTCTTCAGGGGGGCCAGCCTATCAAGTCCCGACATGCCCATATTGCGTAGTAGCCGAACGGCAAGCTGGTCAGCGGAGAACAGCCGTTTAAAGCCCTCCATCGCTGCCATGGCGGCAAGGTTGTGTGGCTTGCGGCGACGCTGATAGCGCTTCAAGGTCGCTGTGTCACCGATGTCATTGCCACGTCCAATGGCGCGGCCAACTTCATCGACTAGCGCCTCGACATCTGAGAACCCGAGATTAACACCCTGTCCCGCCAGAGGATGAATCGTGTGCGCGGCATCGCCTATCAGCGCTACTCGCGGCAAAACATAGTTCTTGGCATGACGCTGTCGCAGTGGCACTGAAAACCGTTCATCAACTTCTAATACCGACCCCAAACAGTGCTCGCTAGCCCTACTCAACTCCGCACAAAACTGGGCATCATCGAGCGCCATTAGCCTATCGGCCTCACCAAGTTCCTGGGACCAAACAATCGAACTGTGCCTGAGATCACCTGCCTTGTTAAGAGGCAATAATGCCAATGGTCCTGAGGGCATAAAGCGCTGCCATGCCCTCTTTTGATTCTCTCGCTCAGTGACGATGGTTGTCACAATCGCCTTGTGTCCATAATCCCACTCTTTAGTGTCTATATCAAAGTGCTGTCGAATAAGTGAATTAGCGCCATCTGCTGCAATCAGTAAACTGCCATAGAGTTCTCGCCCACTGTCCAAGACAACGGTTATCTGGTCATCGCAGTACCGGTAATCAGTGATCGTTACCGGACAGATGAAACTTATTGAAGGCTGCAAGGCGACCTCCTCTAACAGCGCCTCCACCAGCACCGAATTCTCAATAATGTGACCAAGATTTGGCTGATGAATATCGTGGCAGTCAAAGTGAATTCTTCCCGTTCCCTCTGCATCCCAAACCTCCATAGCCTCATAGGCGCTTATTCGCTTCGCCTCTACTGCCTTCCAGACGCCACACCTCTCAAGTAGATGCCGGGAGCTTTCAGTCACGGCGGCAACGCGCGGATCAAACTGCAGGGCATTAAATGGGCGGGCAATACGGGCGTCAACAAGAGCGATACTAATCGGCTCTGACTTGCAGGATAAGTTTGCGCGAGCCAGTAAACAGGCTGCAGCGGCGCCCACCATTCCGGCCCCGACAATAATCACATCGTACTGAGATGCTTTAACCATGTCCTGCCTCACGTGTTGCCATTCCCATACCGAAGCGCGCAAAACGCCCGCGCAGTCCAGGCATTAAATCAAGCGCCAGCAGCCCACAATTTCGACCCAGAGCCACTGCGGATGATGTCTGCCCAAACAACTTGGGCAGACTGTCGCTAAATAAAACCGTATTGTTCTGATCGGCTGCCTGCTGTTGCTGATAACCCTGTAATATCTTCAGCGCTCCGACATTGGGACCACCAAGTTCCGACTGTAAACAGCTAGCTAATGTGGCCGCATCGCGTAGCGATAAGTTAAACCCCTGCCCAGCAACCGGATGCAGCGCGTGGGCTGCGTTGCCAATAACTACTAGGTGCCGACGGACCTGCTCGCTCGAGGTAGTCAGTGCAAGGGGATACGAAATCCGCTCTCCAACCTGCTCAAAACGGCCGAGCCGATAGCCAAATCGTTCCTGCAGTGTCTGTAAAAATATGCTGTCGTTTGCAGCCATTAATGTTGCTGCCATATCTCCTGCGTCCATACTAGCGCGCTGCGCGGCTGTCCCTGAAAGTCTGTCAGTGGCAGCAGTGCCATTGGCCCTTGATCGGTGAAGCGCTCATAGGCAACGCCCCCATGGGGCTTCTCCAGGGTAATATTGGCAATGATACCCGTTTGTCCATAGACTGAACTATTGGGCGTGATACCCAGTTTAAGTGCGGTGCTAGATCCCAGGCCATCGGCAACTACTAGCAATTTTGTCTGAACAACCTGCCCAGTATCCTCAAGGACTAACTGCATTCCTGCCATCAATGGTGTGATGCTATCAATTGTCGTTGGGCTCATTATCTCAACATCTGTGGCCGCCAACTGATTTAATAGTCGCGATCCCATCCAGCGATTTTCCACCACATAACCCAAAGCTGCAACGCCCGCATCTTCGGCTCTTATCCGAGTTAGACCAACATGGCCGCGGTCGCTGACATGGATCTGCTTTATTTCGCTAGCACTCTTTTTGAGTTCCGGCCAAAATCCTATGGACTCAAATATCTTATGACTACTCCACGACAGTGCTGTCGATCGAGCATCGAAATTTGGTTTATAGGTGCCTTCCGCTAAACCGTCTAGGGGCTGAGCCTCAAGCAATAATATCTTCCATGACTGGCCCTCAGCAGTCCGTTGTTTAGCCAACAGTAGCGCCAAACTAATACCCACCATTCCACCACCCACGATCACAATATCGTAGTGGGACTCATCTGAAGTCTGAGATTTTGACATTTTCCTATCCTGTTCTGACGTTCAACTCGCCATTAATAGCTCAATCTGATCGCGAGTCTTGGGGACACCTGAGGTCAGATCTTCATTGCCTGTTTTGGTCACCAACACATCATCTTCAATACGCACTGCAATGCCACGCCACTTTGCCGCTACAGTCTTATTCTGAGGGGAAATATAAATACCTGGCTCCACCGTAACGACCATTCCAGGCTCATAGACTCGCCAATGATTGTCGATTTTGTAATCGCCAACATCATGTACATCCATACCCAGCCAGTGTCCGGCACTATGCATATAGAAATCTCGGTATCCGCCCTCGGCAATTAGAGTCTCAACACTGCCCTCCAAAATACCTAGGTCAACCAAACCCTGAGTAATCACTCGGATGGTCGCCTCATTGGCAAGATTGTACTCCAAACCAGGACCGATCAAGTCAATCGCGGCAGTCTGTGCCGCTAAAACCACATCATAAATAGCGGCTTGGGCCGCTGTAAATCTGCCATTAACCGGAAAGGTACGGCTGATATCTGCCGCGTAATCTTGGTATTCACAGCCCGCATCAATGAGCACTAAATCACCCGATTTAAGCCTATCGCGATTCTCAATATAGTGGAGTATACAGCCGTTCTTACCTCCGCCTACAATACTGGTATAGGCTGGCGATGATGCGCCAGACGACATAAATTCATGTTCAATTTCGGCCTGCAACTGGTACTCATAAAGCCCAGGCTGACTAATTTTCATAGCACGGCAATGGGCCTCTGCTGAAATCTCCGCAGCTCTGCGCATCAGTCTTACTTCTGCGGCACTCTTGAATCAACCGCATCTCATTAACCAGATGATCTAGATCTACAAACTCACTGGGCGGCATCAACTCGCTACCTTTTTGCTCGCGGATATCTTTAACCCAGCCCATAAGATGACGATCAAACTGTACATCCTTGCCGATCGCATAATACACTCGGCTCTTGACCTTCAAGCATGCCCGGAAGAATATCGTCAATGTCATCGATCGGAAACGCGTCGTTGGCGGCAAAGTGAGCCACGGCACCCTCAGGACCTTCACGGTAGCCATCCCAGGTTTCCCTAACAATGTCCTTGTCCCGACAGAAGAGAACAAATTCGCCCAGCACGCGCCCGGGAATCAATACCAGCACTGAGCCTGGCTCATGAAAACCGCATAGATAACTTAGGTTAGTATTTTGTTTGTAGGCGTAGTGGGTATCTTTAGAGCGAATTTTCTCGGGCGCACAGGCAACAACCGCAATACTATTTGGCTCCATCATGGCCATCAGGTCTCTGCGCCTTCGCGCGTACTCTCTTTTGGAAATCATTACCCGCCCTTAAGTAGACCTTGCAAAATCTAGTGAATAGTCGGCTCGTTGCGCGGATCCGCTTCTGGCCGCAATTCGCTAAACACGACTTGTACGGCAATACGAATAAATTCCACCAGCTCTACATAGTCGCGCTCGCCGTCATCATCAGTCTCAAAGTCTACTGACACCTGACCTATGGCGGCAATGTCTTCGAGCGCTTCTTTGCCATCGTCCGATAGCCTAAAAGCCTGATCCATACCATCACCGAGACCGGAGATATAGTTACTACACCAATCGCCAACCGCGACTAGCCGCTCGGTCAACGGTAGCTCGTCATCAGGAAGTATCGGCTGAAACAAAAAGCTTACGTCTTCTAGACTACTAATCGACGCCCTATAAAAGGCCTCAAAGATACTCTCCGCCTCCTCGGCCTGCGCTTCAGACAGTGCCAACCAGCCTGAGGTGGCCAGCACAAGCTCTTTTATTCCCACTGCGTCACAGCAAAGCCTGCCGCAGAGAAAACCATGAAACCCCGATGGGCTGGCATTTATTTTAAGGGTGAAAAATAACTCTTCTAGTTGTTCAAATGTCACAGTATCACCTCACACAGTCAAAGCTCATCCTAACAATTGACCAAGCCACGCACAATGCCTATAGTTAGGCGAATTACACTCACAGACGTATGTTGGCAATAGTCGCAATGATTGATACTGATAAGTTCGAGGAAAAATTAGATCGACTGATTGAGCTCTGCCAGCAGTTGAAGAGTGAAAATCAAGCCCTGCGGGAGCGCGAGGCCGATTTAGTGGGGGAGCGCGGGCAGTTATTGGAAAAAAACGAGATGGCACGCCAAAAAATTGAGACAATGATTAATCGCTTACGCAACGTGGCTGCAGACTAAAAATGACTTCTATTTCATTAAAAATCTCGATCCTCGACAAAGAGTATCAGGTCAACTGTCAAACCGACGAGCGCGATGCCCTAGTGCGCTCCGCCAAGCTGCTTAATGACAAGATGGATGAGATTCGTCATGGCTCGCATATTATTGGTCTCGAAAGAGTCGCTGTGATGGCAGCCCTGAACATCAGCCACGATTTGATCAAGATTCAGAACTCAGTGAGGCAAAATTCAGGGGCTTCTGATGCGTTAGAGTTAATGGATAGCAAACTCAACTCAGTGCTCTCCGACCTCAGTAACTAAGTTAGCCTCCATTTTAGCGATGGTTCCGGTCATAGGCCGCTTTTTATACTCCGCATTTGATTTATGCCCTGCTATACTGTTGTCTTCCTGGGGTGTTGGCCAGCCAAAAAGTCCCTGAGCCGATAATTTACACCCGGCATCTCTCCGCCAACATTGTTGTGCAATTCCGTGCGTCGGAAAGCCTGATTTGTTGCGAGGGTAGCCACCTTGAACTTCTCGGTTCAAGGCCACATTGGTAGCGGCACTCTGGGATTTAATTAAACGTGGTTGTAAGTGATGAATGGTGGCGTTAGTCGGCAACAACTTCGCGCAGAGAGACGCGCACTCTCGACTGTTGAGCAGCACCTCGCAGGCAACAAACTTAGATCAAGTCTCGGTCGAGAGCGCTTTTTTATCGATGCTGAGCGGATAGCCCTCTATCTGGCTAATGACGGTGAGATCGACCCAGCCGAGTTACTTACCACCGCCCTTTCAAACGGCAAAAAGTGCTTTCTTCCAGCGCTGCACCCAACGGAAACTAATACCCTGTGTTTTGTTGCCTATCACCACGAAACCCCGATGGCGCCCAATAAATTTGGCATTCTTGAGCCTGTCTTTGATATTGCGCAAGTGGCACCACCCTCGAGCCTCGATGTTATTTTTATGCCTCTGGTGGGCTTTGACCGGCTAGGCAACCGCATGGGCATGGGCGGCGGCTACTATGACCGTACACTCGCGTTTATGAGCGAGCATCATAGTGGAAAACCCAAGCTAGTCGGGTTGGCGCATAGCAGCCAGGAAGTAGAACTGATATCTCAGCAAAGCTGGGATATCCCCTTACATGTAATAGCCACTGATCGTGAGATAATATGCGTAAAACAAAGATAATTTGCACCATTGGGCCAGCCACTGAATCTATCGAGATGCTGGAAAAATTGGCCAATGCTGGTATGAATGTGGCTCGATTGAATATGTCCCATGGTGATCATCCTTCTCACTCAAAGATTATTCAGGCGATTCATACACTTAACACAAAGCTCAGCCACCCGATCGCTATATTGTTGGACACTCAGGGTCCAGAGATTCGCACCGGCGATATGGCTAACGATCTGCACCTTAACGAAGGCGACACTATCTCTATTGTCGCCCGAGGCGCAGAGGATGTAGAGTCCACATCGATTCATATTAACTATGATGACTTAATTAATGATGTGGATGTGGGTGACATAATTACCGTCGATAACGGGCTGATTAATCTTGAGGTGCTAAGTAAAAAAGATCGGGTGATGCAGGTAAAAGTTATCGACGGTGGCTTATTAAAGAGTAAGCGCCACGTTAACCTGCCGGGTATTCGCGTCAACCTGCCAGCGATTACCGATAAAGATCGCCGCGATATTGAATTTGGTATGGAACAGGGGGTGGATTTCATTGCCCTGTCATTTGTCCGCCAGGCCGAAGACATTCACGCATTGCGCGAACTGTTAGGCGATAAAGCCGACAAGATCAAGATTGTCGCGAAACTCGAAGATCAGGAAGCCATTACTAATATGGTGGAAATTATTGCCGCAGCCGATGGCATCATGGTAGCCCGTGGCGATCTGGGTGTTGAAATTCCTCTGGAAGTCTTACCAAGGGTACAGCGTCGTATTATTCGTACCTGCGCAGAGATGGGCAAACGGGTTATTGTTGCCACTCATATGCTTGAGTCGATGATTGAAAACCCAATCCCAACCCGCGCTGAGGTGACAGATGTAGCCAATGCCGTATATGAGGAAGCTGATGCGATTATGCTTTCTGGAGAAACCACCGTGGGCAAGTACCCGGTTAAATGTGTAGAAATTCTCGATCGGATATCACGCTCAACGGAGAGCAGTCGCGGGCTAAGGTTTACAGATAATCTTAAATTGGAAGATGACAAACAACAGATCGCCATGGCTGCAGTAAACCTAGCCGAGTCAATCGCAGCCAAGGCCATTATTGTTCCCACACGTCGCGGGCGCATGGCTAATCGAGTCACCAACTGCCATCCTCAGGAATCCATTATCTGCGCCTTCACAGACGATAGCAGAACGCGTCGCCAGCTGGTGATGAACCGCAACGTTCTGAGCTATCAAATTGATTTTAGTGAAGACTCAGAAAAAACACTCGCCTCAGCTGCTGCCATTATGATTCAGCGCAACGAGTTCTCGCCCGATGATAGAGTGGTGGTAATTTCAGATGCCTTGGCAGGGTCTGGCTTTGAGGCCATACAGATTCGTCTCATCTCCGATTTACTGTAACCGTTGATCGGTTGGGCACAAATTAACCGAGGATGATCCGTAAGCCCGTTATTCTCACCCAGCAACTAGGCGCCGCTCCAGTGCTTCACGAATTATTTTCCCACTATCACTGCGGGGGAAGTCCTCCATAGCAATAAAATGGACTTCGCGCGGTCTCTTGTAGCCAGCTAAATTAGCCCTACAGAGCATTTCGATATCTTGCTCCGAGAGTCCAGCGTCATTTTTGGCGACAAAGGCGACGACAGTCTCGCCCCAATGTGAGTCGTACTTACCTACCACCGCCGCTTCAGATATTCGGTTATCCGCCAGTAATACACGTTCAATTTCCATGGGGTAGATGTTTTCTCCCCCAGACTTAATCATATATTTCGACCGCCCGACAAAGTGAAGGCCCCCACTGGGCGTCTGCATGCCTAAATCGCCCATGTGAAACCAACCGTTCCGAAAATCTTTGGCATTCACGTCTGGTGCGCCCCAGTAACCACTAAACAGTGTCGGGCCTCGCACCGCAATCTCACCAATCTCTCCTGGCAATACATCATTGTCATCCTTATCGACAAGCCTGATTTCACACAGAGAACTCAATCGTTTTGCTAGATCCGTGGGCTCTTCACCCACTGCAATTAGATGGCTAGTAGCCGGTGGAAGCCCAGTCTCAGTAGCCCCAAAGCTGTTGACGAAAGGCGCATTCATCACGGTGGTCAACTCGGCAATCTGCGCGAGGGGCACCAGATCAGCCATAGCGCCCACTGCCCTCAAGCCACGAACCTTAGTGTTAGTTTCCTTGAGACGTAAAATCAAAGTGTCGATACTGGCTGGCATCAGCAGCAGCCAACCAAGTTGATATCGGCCTATAGCGGAACACATAGCGTCGAGGTCAAGGCCATCCGTAATGATAACCGGTGATCCCATCATCAAACTGGAAAGACTGTGGTCAGTACCACCCATATGGTACATAGGCGACCACGCCAAATAGGCATCCCCAGACTCAACCTTCAAATCCATACGAAGTGTTGTCATCCTTGCGATTTCTGCGCGATGACTAATCAACGCTGCCTTTGGCAAGCCAGTGGTACCACTGGTATTCAAAAGTAGCAGTCCTTGCTCGCCACCTAGGTATGGGGGGGTCTGATCAGGCTCGGTATTTTCTGCCCGCATTAGGCAGTCTTCAATCCCTAGGCACCTTGCGCCAGAATACGCCACTTGATCATGCAATGGTTTGAAGCGTGGTGACACAAAGATCAGCTTTGGCTCAACCAACCCGATACAGTGATCCAGTTCCGCTGCCACTAGGCGCCAGTTAAGGCAGGGGACGATAGCGCCAATTCTTGCGCACGCCAATTGCAACATCGTATATTCGGCGCGGTTTTCAGAAAGTATCGCCACACGGTCACCCGGCTCGGCCCCCTCTGACAGAAGAACAGAAGCCAATCTGTCCACCACATCGAGCAACTGACCGTAGGTCCACTGCTGTTGACCGCATTCGATGGCGAGCGCATCCGCTCTCCATTTGGCAGTCGTCCGAAACATGGTGTAAACCGTGGAGTCGCAGGGTAACTTCATAGACCCGGGTCCTTGATTAGTTAATTAAATGGTTTGTCGAGGAGAGGTAGTGAGACTGGCCGATGGTAAAAGACCGTCTAAAACTTCAATCCAATTTCCCATAAATTCTACGGGCTCTTGTGTCGAAGGCAACTGAATTTTATTTAGTTCCAGTAAAGTTTTTTTTCGTTCATCTATGGCGGAAAACCTTGGCTAACATGATATAAAAAGCTTTAGCCTCGATCTATTTTTATGGTGCGGAATTAACTCAATATATATTGGGAATCAAGGCCAAGCTTTTACCCGCGGCATGTCGCGTTTAATGTGGCCAAGAATCTGATCTGTTGAACATAGCCTTAGAATCTAATGGCTTAGATCCTAGTGTAGGTCTGGCCTAAGCCAGCGCGAATCCGGTTGGCAGAACAGTCTCATTACCTTTCTGAATGACTCTCGCCCATGCTCAGGCGGTGTATCTTTTTCAAAATATCCGTTAAGTTTTGTACCTGCTAACAGAGCGTAAATAATCTCTGCCTTCTCATGACGGACTGCATCATCTGCGTCGACACCGACAAAGACCTGGGCGAGAAGATTCTTGCAACAACGATCCATCTCACGCTTACTCAGACCGAGCTCCTCATCATTGACAGAAACGCCAATCGCTTCGTACATAAATCCAGTGGTAAACGTATTGACCTGCTCGCTCTCATTGAAAAGGAAATCTGTTATGTAGTTTATTTTGCCTTCCAAATCATAGCCGTCTAACTGCTCTAGACCGTTGACTATAATGTCACACTGGCGCTGAAAGCAGACCCTCAACAGGTCCTCCTTTGATTTGAAATAGTAAGATAAGAGGCTCGGAAAGACGTTCGCTTCTTTGGCGATATCCACTAGAGACGTATTTGCATAGCCCTGCTTGCGAACGCAGGTAGTAAATGCGTTAACGATTTGTCGCTTTCTCTTTGTTCCTTTCGCTTTCGTCGGCTTATATAGTTGCATTTCGGACCTCTACTAGCTAACAGTGACAATAACCAGAGTCGTTCCCAGCGCTCATGACGGTGCTAGAGCCTGAGAATATCTAGTCGACTCACATATCCCACGGTGTAATGTAGCTCTCTTTCACGAAAAACACAAAAATATTTGAAGAATGTTCAATTTAAAACAGATTTAAGCCACTAGACCTCTGTGAGTTGATGGCTCGGAGCGACCCAAGGAGGATTGGGAAATACGCACCGAGTATCAAGACAATTTCACGTTAACCTAATGATTTTTAGTCAAATTCTGCGACTGGGTGCAAGGTGGACGTCAGTGCCAAATAAGCTTTAGCCTCGCCGACCAGCCCACCATTGCGGGTGGACTGATGCTATTTCGCCTCTAGCGGCGCCGTGGCGGCCTCCATCTTGTCTCGGTCATGAGAAATCTTTTTCCCGGGAATGAATTCGAGTATCACCCGATTGGGCGAGTCAATAAGCGTGATCATTTGCTGGACATAATCGGGCCCCCGACTGCCATAGCGTTTTTCAGCGAAAATGGCATAAAACCAGTCTTTTATAACTCGATCTTCTTTAGGATGGACAACGGTAGTGCCTTTGTAGGTAATCGTCTTCCCCTCGCCCATAGACGTGCCGGTGCTGGTAACACAGACGCAGGTCCGAGGATCACGCCTAACAGCAGCTACGCGTTTACGCTCTTCAGCGGCAGTCATCCACAGCCGCCCATCGATTTCTATAAAGCTATGTGTCACGCCGACAGGCTCCCCCGCCTGAGTGGTCCACATGAACACGCACTCTTTTTGCAATCCCAGCAACACCTGCTCTTGGTCTAAATCAAGCGTCCAAGTGGTGACATCTTCATAGTCGCTTACATAATCAGTCATTCTCTACTATCCTTATTTTTCATGGCCAGACTTTCGTCAAATTATCTTTATCTCTAAATTAGGCCTTTATTAATTACAGTGCGCTGCCCGTGGGGCCATATACTAGATATGATCCTCGAGCGCTACCAAATGAGGTCAAGCCCACTCAATGCAAAAACTACGACCGAGTGTCACCATTAAATACATCAACTAATTTTTTTGTGTCGAAATAAAATGGCTTAATCTCTACTACGAGACCATTAGCGTCAAATCGCCAAACTTCAGCAATGGGCATACTAAATGGCTCGCCGGTGGCCTTGCCCTCTCCAGACATGGTTGCGAGCACCACCACGTAATGCCCGTCACCAATAAGCTCTTCGACAGTGACATTAGTATTACGCCACGTTTTAAAAACATTTTTGCTGAAATCTGTAAAATTTTCGCGCCCTTGCATACCGCCACCATAGGGTAACGACTCTGCCTCTATAACCTGCAAGTTAGGGTGGAGTACTGCCAGCATCTGTTCGCTGTTGTTGGCTTTCGCAGCGTCAAAAAATATGCGTAAACTGTCCTTGTTTGATCTTTGCACTATCTCTCCCATGATTGTATTAACCCATTTTTCGCTTTAAAAAGAACGAGGCAGCCCATAACTTTCTGCAATCATGTTTCTAGCCATCTCGTTGCTGACTGGGCCAATTCGTAAGAGCCGAGAGTCTCTCCAATAACGCTGCATATCTGTTTCTGCCGAGTATCCCATACCACCCAAAATCTGGATACCGAGATCTGCGGCCTTGCCAACATATTCAGAACAAAGCACCTTGGCCATATTAGACTCTTGAGCTGAGTCGATGTCATTAGCTTGTAATGTTGCGGTGTGAAGCATGATTAGCTCACCCTGCTTTTGCCACATAGCCATATCCGCAACATAGTGCTGCAGCGCTTGAAACTGACCAATGGGCTTGCCAAAGGCGTGGCGTGTCTTCATGTGATCAATAGAGTCTTCTAGCACGGCATCCAGCATACCTAAACAGGTAGCCGAGTTGACGAGCCTTTCATTATTTAAGGTTTTAATCGATTGGTAGAATCCCCTGCCCTCTTCTCCCAGAAGAAATTCATCCGCGACGAATACATCATCAAAGATAACAGAGCAGGAACTTATTGCTCGCATACCGAGTTTAGGTAACTCAGTAATGGTTATCCCTTTGCTATCCGCGGGTATAAAAAATATTGAGATTCCGTCAGAGCGTTTTTTTACATCGCTATTACTTCTTGCCATGGTAAAAAGATAATCGGCCACATTGGCACAGGTGCTCCATATCTTTTCGCCGTTAATCAGCCACCCACCGTCCACTTTTTTGGCTGTAGTTTTCATTCCGCCAAGCAGGTCAGTACCGCCACTTGGTTCGGAGAAACTCATCGCCGTTTTAATTTCGCCGCTGGCAATTTTCGGCAAAAAGCGCTGCTTTTGCGCCTCGGATCCACAGCAAGTGATCGCCTTTGCTCCTGAAAAAGACGTGACTCCCCAGACCCAACTCAAACCACCAGCAGTTCTTGAAAGTTCGCGAGCAAATAGCGCTTGATTAAAAATAGTGCCGCCTTGACCACCATATTCTTCCGGAATACCAATACCATGGGCACCATATTCAACCAGCTTATCCCAAAACTCATGAGGGAACTGGTGCTCCATCGTTTCCAACTTTCGGCACCAATCCTTAGGTATTTCTTTCTCCACCCACCTGCGAGTCATGTCACAGAAAAGCTGATCTTCTTCAGTCATAAATACGTTCATTAATGAAAACCTTTAAAATATGTACTTGAGTAATCTATACGTTGCAGACAAAAAAAGGGCCCAGTAAGAATCATCTGCTGGGCCCTAAGATGTTGATCAATTAACTATCATTAAAGCTTAGAACTCTGTTTGAAACTCTATACCGAAAGCACGTCCCTGAGTCTGTTGGCCATAAGTAATCAGCGTTCCTGTCGTCCTGCTGACCCAGTTAGTTTCATCGGTGAGGTTATTAACAAAGAGCGCTACTTTGTAGCTGTCTTTCTCAAAGGCAAAGTTAAGATGTAGCTTGCCATAAGCCTCGACCAATGAGACGGGGTCATTGTCTTCCTGCGTGTAAAAGTCGTCAGTCCAGCTATACGACAGGTTCGATATGATGAGGCCACCCGCATAATCAGCGGTGTTAGTAGCTGACACACCGAAAGTTAGCTCAGGTGCCTGCTTTGGATCCAAGTAGCTGTTGTCAACATAGTCCAGTTCGTTTTTCGTGCCATCTCCATTGAAATCAGAACCGGAAAGGTTGGTATAGAAGTCGTTATACTTGGCATCTAGGTAGCCCATGGTGGCGCTTATCTGGAAGGACTCGCTGAACAGCTGCGTGTACTCTAGCTCCAGACCAGAATATTCAACCTCACCCACATTGTAAGCAATTGACACCGACGTCCCATCATCTGGGTTTGGTACCGTAGTCATGGCTTGCAAGTCTTCTAATGTGCTGGTGAACACAGCGGCATTCAGGCGCGATCGGCCATCGTTGAAGTCGGTTTTTATGCCAAACTCGACGCTGGTAATTTCTTCAGGCTTGTAGCTGACAGCATAATCTACCAAGCGCTGGTTTTTGCCGTAGAAGCCACCACTGTGGAAGCCCGTAGAGATTGAACCATAGGCCAGCGTGTTTTCATTTAAGTTGTAGCCAACTCCTAGCTTCCAAGTTGTTTTGGATTCAGAAATATCCCATGCGCCTGTTTGGCCTTTACCGTGAACACAGGTGTCCCAGTTGACTTGGTCTCTCAGGCTATCAGCCTCAATACAGAACCCTCGTGCATTAAAGTCTTTCTCGTCCTTGGTGTAGCGCAGTCCAAGTGTCAATTCCAATCGGTCGCTCACTTGGTAGTCCAACTGCCCATAAATCGCAGAGCTGCTAGAGTCCTGGTTCTGATAAATATTTTGTCCAAAATCGTTACCGAGGCGAGCAACTTCTGCATCAGTTGCGCCGTACATAGATGTTAGCAGTGCTGGTGTCGAACAGTGCCCAGAAATCATAAGTGAACCAGTCTTGGGTGTAGGAGTTATCCATCTGATACACGCCCATGACTAGATCGTAGTTTTCACCTGAGGTATTGAATCGAAGCTCATGGCTCTCTTGGTCGTTCCAGTTGCGGTTATCGATGGTAATAAAGTCGCAAGCGCTGCCAGAATAGGGCCAAAGTGCCTCTTCGTAGGTGTCTCTGTAACCATAGATGTAGGTCAATGAAGAGTTCTCACCCACCTGGTACGTTGCCTGCAGTGTTATCGCATCCGTATCTACCTGGCCGACATTCTCTTTTGCGGCACTGGTCGTATCTTCGGTTGAACCTGGGTCATTTTTCATCAGACAGGCTGACCCATTGATCTCCGGGTTGGTGGCGTTGGCTTTGTAGTTGGCTTGGCGAAAATCCGCTGCGTTAGGTCCAGTCAAAACAGAAACGAGAGGATTGAATGGTTCCCAACCGCCAGAGTAGCCGTCTTGAAGCGCTTTTGCTACGTTACCACCCATACCTGACAGATTGCGGAACGCGCCGTTGTCACTGCCATCATCGATTTTTTCAACCGTTAACTTGACCTCTAAGTCATCGTTGGGCGTGAACAAGAATTTAGCGCCATATCCCAAGTAGTCCTGCTTGTTAACATCCTTCTTCAGCGTGGTATTGTAGATATACCCGTCAGTCTTCAAGCTGTTGACAAATAACTTAGCAGATAACACACCTTCTATTAACGGAGTGTTAAAGATGGCCTTCGCATCACTGCGCCCAAAATTTCCTACAGTGGCGCTCACCTTGCCACCCAACTCGCCGGTTGGATCGGAGCGCTGAACGGAGATAACCCCGGCAATCGTATTTTTACCAAATAAAGTACCCTGCGGCCCGCGGGCAATTTCAACCTTCTCAATGTCAAAGTTGTCGAAGAGCGCGCCTGTGTTAACGGTCATCGCAACACCATCTAGCACAACACCAACGGCCGGATCGAAACTCTTTTCGTCGTTACTGTAGCCAATGCCTCGGATTGATATTGCGTGACCGGCTGCTCGACCCATAGATTGTCGGATCTGCACATTGGGCACCAGCCCCTCAAGGTCTTTAAGATCGCGAATGGAACCATTTTGCAGCTCAGACGTAATCGCGGTCACCGCAATCGGCACATCCTGCACTGACTCTTCTCGTTTACGAGAAGTTACTACAACTTCCTCCAGCTGCAGGCTTTTAGTTTCCTGAGCCGCAGCGAAAGAACCAAGTGAAAAACACATTGGCACCGCAATTAGGCTGGTCAACAGTTTGTTGAACCCCCTATTATTTTTGTTGATGCTAGACATACACAAACCCCTTAGTTAATTATATAATTTGCAGGTAGCCCCTCCTCCAAAAGAATTTCGGAAAAGAGTACCTCAGGCCTCAGTTAGCGGTAAATCAACTATTCAGTCAATGTCGTTTTTTTTAGTGATACTAAATAAAATTGCTTTGTATGCACTGCGGAAAACATATAATTTTGTTGTGTCCGTTAAGGATTAACTGGCTATCAGCGGACTCCTTGTCACAAGAAAGCGTGTAGTATAATCACTGATTTTTAGAAACCAATTTTTGGAAGCATCCGATGAAAAAACGTCTTGACGGTAAGGTAGCTGTTATAACTGGTGCCTCTAGCGGTATAGGAGGGCCGCAGCAATACGATTTGTGAACGAAGGTTGTCGCGTCGTCTTGGGTGACATCCAAGTCCCCCAAGGGCAGGCGCTAGCCACATCTCTAGGAAGCGCTGCAACTTTTTCGGTCTGCGATGTGAGCACAGAAGAGGACGTTGCTCGCCTAGTGGATCTTGCCGTAAGCACATTTGGGCGTCTGGACATTATGTTTAATAATGCAGGGATTGTTGGTGCAAAGGGTCCGATTCAATCGACGCCTGCGGCAGAATGGCTGGCAACATTGGACATACTGCTCAATGGCGTGTTCTATGGCGTGAAGCACGCTGCACGGGTGATGCAACCCCAAGGTTCAGGTTCCATAATTAATATGACAAGTGTTGCAGGGATCGTTGGCGGTCTAGGGCCCCATGCGTATACGGCTGCCAAGCACGCCGTTATTGGTTTGACCAAAAGTACCTGCGCCGAATTATGCAGCGACGGTATACGTGTTAATGCGATCGCGCCATACACCATGGCTACCCCGATGGTAGCGAGCGCGCACCTACAGGATCATAATGCTGTGGAGCAGACGAGCATGACTCTGGCTGGAAAATCACCCCTGCCGGATCGGGCGGGTACTGCGGAGGATGTGGCTAATGCAGCCCTCTGGTTAGCCAGCGACGAGTCCGGTTATACCAGCGGATTGACGTTAACAACCGACGCAGGGGTTACGTCCGGATCCACTATGCTTAATGCTCGCCGGTACGGAGAATATACGCCCATGCAAAAAGAGGCGGGGAAAACAGGCTTATAACTGGCAGGCGACGCGATATTGGCAGTGACGGAACCGAACCAGGTAATGAGCTATAGTCTCAGGGCCTGCCAGAAACTAAAACAATAACTCAAATAAGTGACCACCTATGCAAAACCCTATACCGCCAAATCTGCAAGCCAGTAGCGACAATTCTTTTCATCAGGGGATTTTTAGGATCGGTGGCCCCTACGCAAAATATGTCTTGGCACTGCTCGTTCTCATTTACTCAATGAACCTGCTAGATCGGCAAATCCTCGCTATCTTGGCTGAGGAGATCAAAGCAGACCTCGGTATCAGTGATTCTCAAATGGGGTTTTTATACGGCACATCGTTTGCGGTGTTTTATGCGGTGTTCGGCCTTCCGCTCGGCAGACTGGCGGACCTTTGGGTGCGCAAAAGCCTTATCGCTCTCGGCTTGGTGGTGTGGAGCGGCATGACTATGCTCTCAGGCACCGCCAGCGGCATCATGAGCCTAACCTTTTATCGGTTCGGTGTGGGTGTTGGGGAGGCTAGCGCCACTCCCGCAGCCTACTCAATGCTGTCTGATTGGTTTCTGCCAGACCAACGCTCAACTATTCTGTCGCTTTATTCTACCGGCGCTTACATAGGAATGGGCATGAGCATGTTTTTGGGTGGCTTGATCGTGGACACTTGGAATCTAACCTATCCCGATATCGCCGAGGCACCGTTTGGCATGAAGGGCTGGCAAGTCACTTTCCTAATCATTGGTATCCCAGGCATATTGTTAGCCGCGCTATTTAACACGGTTAAGGAACCCGTCCGAGGGTACAGTGAAGGCATGGTCGGCCAGCAAAATCATCCACATCCGTTCAGGGAAAGCTGGATGGAGCTAATGAGCATCATTCCACCCGTGTCATTCTTTGTTCTGCATAAGAAGGACAAAGGCGGCCGTAATTTCTGGACCAATATTATTTTCGCTACAGCACTTACCTCCGCCTGCAGCATGCTTATTTGGTCAACTGGCAGTATCTCTCAATGGATAGTCATCGGCGTTGGCCTCTATGCTGTTTTTAGCTGGGCGCAATCACTTAAACTACGCGATTTTCCAACTTACAGCCTGATCTTTCGCAGTCGTGCCATGATCTACGCCAACTTAGCCTTTCCCACGGTAACCTTTATCACGTTTGGCTATGCGCTCTGGATGGCACCCTACCTTATCAGAAGATTTGACGTAGACCTGTCCGAAGTGGGTATGGTGCTGGGCGCGTCAACTGCCATATTTGGCGGCCTTGGCGTTGCCTTTGGTGGCGCTATGGCGGATTTCCTGAGACGCAAAGTCAGTCCGGATGCCCATGCCTACATGCCTATTGTGACCGCTGTACCGACATCTATCTTAGCGCTTGTAGTGCTAAATGCTGACAACTTACAAACCGTTTATATCGCTAACGCAGCACTGCAGTTTGTCGCCGTGCTCTGGAGTGGGGCGGGTTCAGGAATAGTAACCAGTTTGGTATTGCCTCGTATGCGGGCCTCGGCCTCGGCATTTTATCTAGCGATGACCACTTTTTTGGGTCTTTCATCGGGGCCTTACCTAATTGGCTACCTCAGCGATAACTTCGCGGAAAACGGCCTGTCCAGCGCGGAAGCGCTAAGGCAGAGCTTGCAGTTAGGTCTGTTAGCCTTCGTCGTTGTTATCATTTTCTCTGTGTTGCTTAAACGGCATCTGTTGGTAGCACTAGAGACCCGACAAGAAAGAGCACACGCAGCTGGCGAGCCTATTCAAGCCCCTAGCTAGGTTTGCCGTACTCAGCCTACGCCGATAGAATGGAATCGAGTAGCAGGACCCTAGAATGGGGTTCTGCTACGTAATGTGTTACTTTTTTAAACCGCGGACTAGACCCTAGTTAGCTGCCCAGAAAAAACCGATAGGCATCGTTGTCGGTTTCATTGACATAGCGATAACCCAGAGCATCTAGAAACGCCCCTAATTCTCGCGCGTCTTTTTTCGACGCCTGAAACCCCACAAGCACCCTTCCAAACGCCGAGCCATGGTTACGGTAATGGAACATCGAAATGTTGAGGCGCCCTCCCAGTTGAGCCAAGAAATGTAGCAGCGCCCCGGGACGTTCAGGAAATTCAAAACGATAGACCTGCTCTTCTCCGACCTGAGGTGAGCGACCGCCCACCATATGACGGATATGTAATTTGGCCATCTCATTATCAGTCATATCAGAGACCGTATAACCTTTGCCGGTAAGCTCGGCTACGAGCTCTGATCGGTCCTCGTCTGACGTCACTTTCATGCCGGCAAAAACCTGCGCATAGTTAGCGTCATTGTAACGATAGTTAAATTCGGAAATATTACGCCTACCCAATAACTTACAAAACGTCTGGAAGCTGCCTGGTTTCTCATCCAAGGTGACCGCCAAGACGGCTTCACGTTTCTCACCGGTTTCAGTGCGTTCAGATATGTAGCGCAGACGATCAAAATCAATGTTAGCGCCGCATTGAATAGACAGCAATGTCTGACCCTCAATACCATGCTGCTCAACATATTTTTTGAGGCCGGCAACACCCATTGCGCCCGACGGCTCACAGATAGCGCGCGTATCGTTATAGACGTCTTTCACTGCGGCACAGATTTCATCTGTACTAACAGTGACTACCTCATCGACAAGGTCCTTGAGTATGCGAAAGGTTTCTTTGCCTACCTGAGCAACAGCAGTACCGTCGGCGAATATGCCCACTTCTTTTAAACGCACGCGACGGCCAGCTTTCATAGCAGCATCTAGGCAGGCGGCGTCATCAGATTCAACCGCAATGATTTTTACACCTGGGCGCACATGTTTGACATAGGCTGCCACACCGGCGCAGAGTCCACCCCCACCCACAGCAATAAAAATCGCGTCGAGCCTACCCGAATGCTGGCGTAAAATTTCCATCCCTATGGTTCCCTGTCCAGCAATAATATCTGGATCATCGAAGGGGTGAATATACGTTAACCCTCGCTCCTCACGAGCTTATTGGCATGCGCCGCGGCGGTGTCATAGTCATCGCCAATCAAGATCACCTTAGCTCCACGGGCCCGCACCGCATCAACCTTAATCAGTGGGGTTGTCTTAGGCATTACAATGGTTGCCTTAACACCCATTTTTTTGGCCGCTAACGCTAAACCCTGTGCATGGTTGCCCGCTGAAGCGGCTATCACGCCAGCGTCTAACTGCTCCTTTGGTAGCTGGCGCAATTTATTGTACGCGCCACGAAGTTTAAAGGAGAAGACCGGCTGCAAGTCTTCTCGTTTCAGTAAAATCTCATTATTCAGTCGCTGCGAGAGTAACGGCGCGGCGTCGATTGGTGTTTCGATTGCCAAATCGTAGATGCGCGCCTCGAGAATTTTTTTCACATACTTTTGCAACATTAGATTTCCAGTGTTCTTAATTATCAGGCAATGGTAGTTTGATCTAGACATTTTCGCCAGCCCAAAGACGTAAGCTTAGGGCTGGCAACGCTGATTTGTTGAGCAGATGGCCGTATACTAAGTCTCCTACTTTTGTCGCTATTAATGTTTGGAGCAATCTGTGAATCAAAATCAACTTAAAGAAGCCGTCGCACAGGCTGCTGTAGATTACGTGTTAACAAAAATTGATGATGGCAGTATCATCGGCATTGGCACAGGCTCAACAGCCAACTACTTTATTGATTTAATAGCCTTACACAAGCATAAGTTTCAGGGCACGGTAGCCAGCTCCGAAGCCTCGGCCGACAAGCTGCGCGCCCATGGCATTCAGGTTTTTGAACTGAATTCAGTCGCAGAGGTTACGGTATATGTCGACGGCGCAGACGAGGCCAATCCCCATCTTGAACTGATAAAAGGAGGTGGGGCGGCACTGACCCGTGAGAAAATTGTTACTGCCGTGGCTGATGAGTTTGTCTGCATTGCGGATGAAAGCAAATGGGTGGACTATCTGGGAACGTTCCCCCTACCAGTTGAGGTCATACCTATGGCCCGCAGTTATGTTGCGCGTGAATTAGTTAAATTGGGCGGCGACCCCGTGTGGCGAGAAGGTGTGGTCACTGACAATGGTAATTTGATATTAGATGTTCACGGTCTCTATCCTACGGGCTCGGCCTGCAAACTGGAAGAACAGATCAACCAGATAACCGGCACAGTAACTAATGGCCTATTTGCGATTAAACCGGCCGACATACTATTTTTGGCGACCCAGCAGGGCATTGTGACCCATACCGCAAACCCGTAGCACTTTAGTGATAGCAGCTGTAGCCGAGGTATAAACGGGGGTCTTTTATCCAGAGCAATTATTAACAGGGTCCTAGTCAGTTTAACCGCGAGTCAGCAAATCCCTCAGATCGATGATCGCCGCATTGGCGCGGCTGATATAAGAGGCCATGACCAAGGAGTGATTCGCCAGCACACCAAAACCCTCGCCGTTTAATATCATTGGCGCATGGACTGCCTGCTGTGTCATCTCTAGCTCACGAATAATTTGCTGCACACTCACGAGTGCACCTTTCTTTTCCAAGACGCCTGCAAAATCAATTTCGACTGCCCGCAAAAAGTGTATTAACGCCCACGAGGTGCCACGCGCCTCGTAGTAAACATTATCAATACGCAACCAGCTGGTTTTTATAATCCTCTCACCGGGCGTCGGTGTCGACTGTCGCGCTCCCGAGGCACCAGCAAGATCAGTATTAAGCCTTCTCTGCCCAACACTTGCAGAGAGGCGCTGGGATAAACTTCCAAGCCTTTTCTCAACAGTACCTAGCCAGTAACTAAGATTGTCGGCACGGGTATAAAACTGGGCATCAAACGCGTCATCATTCCCGAGTCGCTTTAAGTAGCCACCGAGATAGTCTCGCGCACCAGCATATTCACTTTCGGGCCAGGGCACCGCCCAGCTGAGGTGATCAATATTAAAGCGGGGTTCGGCCAACGCCAAATCTGGGTCTTCAGTAGACTGGGACTGAGAGCGGCTGAAGGATTCCCGCATCGCCTTGCTAAGATCTCGGACCTGCACAATAACCCCAAACTCCCAGCTGGGCAGATTATCTAGCCAGACACCCGGCGGAATAACGTCGTTGCTAAGATAGCCACCCGGCTTACTGAGCAGTATATCAATTACCTTCATCAGCGTTGCCGTGGTCACAGCACCGGGCGTCGCAGTAGCAAGATTGTCCGCTGAAGGTCGAACATCAAACGACTCAGGCTCAGCACTCCAGTACCAACCTAGCGCGGTCAATAACAACAATACTATCAACAGCCCCATAATCCCAATACGCACGCCTTTGGGAGCTCGCTGGCCAAGATAATCCTCAGACACCGTATCACTGACCGCGCTATAGGAGCGACGCCACCGAGACTTTACGCGCCCATAAAAGCTCATTAATGATGCATCCCTGTCATTGGCTTCTGGATCAGGCTACGTGTTTCTGCCGTAAAACTAATGGTCCCGCATTGATCCGAGGCGATCTCCATCTGCGTAGTGTCTCCGACGTTAAGTGTCTTGTCTATGTCGAACAACATAATATGAAGGGTCCCCGGAGAGAAGGCAACCGTTTGGCCGGCGGCAACCAACACGCTATCCACCTTTCGCATTTGCATCATGCCCTGCGCGTGCTGGTGCTCATGGAACTCAACACGCGGGCTAATAGCGGAGGTGCCGCTCAGCAATCGGCAGTGGTTAAGGCTATTATTCGTCACAGAAAGAAAGCCAGCTGTCATGGTCTGTCCCGGAGGCATGGTTCGGATATAGGCACTATTTACAGATAGATCAACGGCATGAACACCGACCGATGCGGACAGTAATAGGATCAGAGTTGTGAGTTTTTGCATTATGTACCTCATTTAAACTATAGCATGGTGTTGGGCGTAAGGACTTCTGAACAGACATTTTTTAACGCCGACTACTGTCGCGAAATGTTACAGTACCTTGGACAAATTCGATAACCCCAATTAGCGGCAGCGCAGGATATTTGGCGACTATGAAGAAAATTACTACGTTTATTGCCTTGTTCATATTATGCATGAATGTGTCCACGGTCTTTGCACAAATTTCGCTGGACAGTGAACAGAGACCTGTACGAGCAGACCAATAGCCTCGTCAACGTCAGCGGCACTGATAGCAGCTTTGTTCCGGTGGAGCAGGCCTATCAGGTCAGTGTCAGAGTCGAGCAAAATCAACTGCTGCTCGATTGGTCGATACGAGACGGCTATTACCTTTACCGAGATCGCTTTAAGTTTAATGCGGTCGATGCCAACAGCCAGCTTAGCCGCCCTATATTTACGGCAGGAAAGGTTAAGTGGGATGAGTATTTTGAGGCTGAATTAGAAGTCTATTATCGTCAAACCACTGTGATACTTCCCTTCAAGACGGATGCAGAGCAACTGGAAATACAGATGGAATCTCAGGGCTGCGCGGACGCAGGGCTCTGTTATCCACCGTTTAAACAGTGGTTAACTGTTGACCTTACCAACGGCATCGCCGAAATCAGCGCCACTCCGTCCATTTCCGCCAAGGCAGCCAAAGCTACCGACAGCGACCCAAGTGAGGTTTCGTTGCTTTGGATTCTAACCTTTGCATTAGCTGGAGGTATGATTCTCAATTTAATGCCCTGTGTTTTTCCGGTACTTTCGATCAAGGCTATGAGCTTTGCCATGACCCACCAGACCGACCAGAGTAAGCGCAGTCATGGCCTCGCCTACACCGCGGGTGTAGTCTCAAGCTTTGTGGCTATTGCAGCTGTAATGCTGTCACTGCGGGCCGCTGGAGAAGCCATTGGTTGGGGCTTTCAATTACAGTCTCCGCTATTTGTTATCTTTCTGATCTATTTATTTTTTGTGATGGGGTTAGCCTTTTCGGGTTATTTAGAAATTGGCAGTGGCCTGATGTCAGTTGGGCAGTCGGCAGATAATGATGACAGCCTGCCATCCTCTTTTATGACTGGCGTATTGGCAACCACAATAGCGAGCCCATGTACTGCTCCATTCATGGGCCCTGCTCTCGGGTATGCAATCGCCCAGCCTTCCTATGTGGCATTGCTAGTATTTGCCTTTTTAGGACTAGGCATGGCGCTGCCATTTGTTCTACTCACATGGATACCCAGCCTAAGTAACAAGTTGCCCCGCCCCGGCCAGTGGATGGATACGTTTAAGCAGTTTTTAGCATTCCCTCTGTATTTGACTGCGGTTTGGCTGTTGTGGGTCGCTGGGCGTCAAACCAGCGTCGATGTAGCGGCAACCGTGGTCGCCGGCCTGGTATTAATCGCCATGGCCATCTGGCTATGGAAGCTCAAGCAGGCCTCCGGAGTGACTCGGAGCAAAACTCTTGCCGCCCTCTGTATCGCTATGGCGCTTACAGTGCCGGTTATGTCAGTGTCGAAATCCCAAGAGCCACCTCTTTGGCAGCCTTATTCTGAAGAGTTGCTCGGTGAACTCCGGCAGGCGGGCAAGCCAGTTTTTGTCAACCTGACAGCGGACTGGTGTATCACCTGCTTAGTCAACGAAAGGGTCGCTATTGGGTCAGACGCCTTTTATCAGTCGCTAGCTGAAAATAACATCACCTACCTTAAAGGTGACTGGACCAATAATGATGCAAAGATCACAAAACTGTTAAATCAATACCAGCGCAGCGGCGTGCCGCTCTACCTGATGTACCCAAACGGGCCGGGCGAAGCAGAAATATTGCCGCAAATACTTCTAAAACCCATGATTGCAGCGGCAATAAATCGAGCAAAGTAACGATTTTGTAGATTTTAGCGTTTTCGAATTATAGGCTCATGTTTGGCGAATTTAATGCAACTTCGTCGTTAATGCGCCTCAAATTGGCGCGAAAATGCCCTTATATGAGCGCATCTTCGGATTTAAAGCCCCCTCAAATGGGTAACGCCCTGAAACGTGCCGATAAATTACCGTAAATTCCTCTAAATTCGGCGAAAATGCCATGATATGCTGAGTGCCTAGACAGTTCTGATGTTTTAGTGCAGACTGGCTTCTGTTCACTTCTTGTTAAGGCCTTATTATGTCAACGATTCTGTTGTTGCACGGTCCAAATCTAAATCTTCTCGGTACCAGAGAGCCAGAGCTTTATGGGTCTATGTCTCTGACACAGATCAATCAACGCCTCACTGACTTAACGCTCTCAGCAGGCCACCATTTGCTGGCACTGCAAAGCAATGCCGAGTATGAGTTGATTCAGCGCATTCATGATGCAAAGCAAGAGGCTGTAGATTTTATCATTTTCAATCCCGGTGCATTCACTCATACCAGTGTGGCGCTGCGCGACGCTCTGCTGGGCGTAGAGATCCCCTTTATCGAGGTGCACCTGTCTAACGTGCACGCTCGCGAGGAGTTTCGTCATCACTCGTATTTCTCAGACATTGCCGAGGGCGTTATTTGCGGCTTTGGCCCTAAAAGTTATGACCTTGCCCTGCAGGCTGCGTTGGACAAGCTCAACCACTAGTTACCGAAAGAGAGACTACAATGGATATTCGTAAAGTTAAGAAGCTCATTGAATTGCTGGAGGATTCCAACATTAATGAGCTGGAAATTACTGAGGGTGAGGAATCAGTACGCATTAGCCGCGGCGTTCCTATGGCATCTTATGCCCCACCGGCTTTAACCCCAGCACCCATGCATGGCCGCACCGCTTGCGCCAGCGCCGCCCCCCGTTGCAGCGCGCCCAACAGAGCCGGCCAGTGCAGACCTGGCGGGTCATGTTGTCCGCTCACCCATGGTAGGCAGCTTTTACGGCGCGCCAGCACCAGGTTCACCTGCCTTTGTCAGCGTCGGCCAGAAAGTTGCCTCCGGTGATGTACTCTGTATCATCGAAGCGATGAAAATGATGAATCAGATTGAAGCGGACAAGGACGGCACTATCGGCGCTATTTTGATCGAAGATGGTGAGCCCGTTGAGTTTGACCAGCCCATGTTCACCATTATCTAGGAGCCCGATCATGCTCGATAAAGTGCTTATCGCCAATCGCGGCGAAATTGCCTTAAGAATACTGCGCGCCTGTAAAGAACTGGATATCAAAACGGTTGCCGTCCATTCTAAAATTGATGCTGACCTCAAACATGTCAAGCTGGCAGACCAGGCGGTATGTATTGGCCCAAACCCTTCACCGCAGAGCTATCTAAACGTTCCCGCTATTATTAGCGCGATGGAGATTTCTGGCGCTCAGGCGGTGCACCCAGGCTATGGATTCTTAGCAGAGAATGCTGATTTCGCCGAACAGGTGGAAAATAGTGGTTTTGTATTTATTGGTCCCACCGCGGAGGTAATCCGTGTCATGGGCGACAAGGTAGCGGCTATCAGGGCTATGAAGGCCGCAGGTGTGCCAACGGTGCCCGGTTCTGATGGCCCCCTGTCAAACGATCCTGAACAACTAAAAACCACGGCACTGCGTATTGGCTATCCGGTGATTATCAAGGCAGCCGCAGGTGGCGGTGGTCGCGGTATGCGGGTGGTCGAGAACGAGCAGGCACTAGTCAACGCAGTAGCTATTACTAAGACCGAAGCCACGGCGGCGTTTGGTGATGGTACGGTCTATATGGAGAAGTTTTTACAAAATCCCCGCCATGTTGAAGTGCAGGTTTTGTCCGATGGTCAGGGACATGCAATCCATCTAGGCGACCGCGACTGTTCACTGCAGCGCCGGCATCAGAAAGTCCTAGAAGAGGCTCCGGCACCTGGAATTCCTGAAGAGGCACGTCAGGCTGTTTTCGAAAGCTGCGTCAATGCCTGTATTCAGATCAACTATCGCGGTGCTGGCACGTTTGAATTTCTCTACGAAGATGGCTGCTTTTACTTTATCGAAATGAACACAAGAGTTCAGGTAGAGCATCCCGTGTCAGAGATGATTACCGGTGTTGATATTGTCAAGGAACAACTGCTAATTGCGAGCGGTAGGCCATTGAGCTTTAAGCAGGAAGACATTATTTTTCGCGGCCATTCGTTTGAATGCCGAATCAATGCGGAAGACCCAGTGACCTTTATGCCCCAGCCCGGCACCATTATTGCTTACCATGCTCCCGGCGGTAACGGCGTGCGCGTTGATTCACACATATACAATGGTTATCGGGTGCCCCCTAACTATGACTCACTAATCGGCAAGATTATCACTTATGGCCGCGACAGAAGCTCTGCCTTATCCAGAATGCGCAATGCCCTTGATGAAATGGTTATTGACGGGATTAAAACCAACATTGATTTACATGCTGATTTAGTCCGCGACGAAGCCTTTAAAAAGGGCGGCGTCAACATTCATTATCTGGAAAAGAAACTAGGGCTATAGCCTCTCCAGCCCGACCGAGTAACGCTATGCAATGGCTACAATTACTGATTGATGTGACTCGAGAACGCAGCGCCATGGTTGAAGACGCCATGCTTGAGTGCGGTGCGGTCTCCGTGACCCTTGAAGATGCAGCAGATCAACCGATCTACGCGCCGGGTATTGGAGAGCAGCCTCTGTGGGATAACTGCACAGCCAAGGCGCTATTTTCTGCTTCCATCGATATTGCCCGTCCTTATCGGCGGCTTTCTGATCTACTTGGATCTGCACCTGCCGTGCGCTGGGAACTACTCGAAGACAAGGACTGGTCGGAAGAGTGGAAGAAGTATTTCCAGCCGCTGAAATGTGGCACTCGTCTTTGGATCTGTCCCAGCTGGATCGATCCACCAGAACCCAGCGCGATCAATCTGAGTCTTGATCCCGGCCTGGCGTTTGGTACAGGCAGCCACCCCACCACCCATCTTTGCTTGCGTTGGATCGACCAACAGGACCTCACCGGAAAAATTGTGATTGATTATGGATGCGGATCTGGCATTTTAGGTATTGCTGCACTGTTGCTGGGCGCAGAAAAAGTCTATGCCGTAGACAATGATCCCCAGGCGCTGCTTGCCAGTCGCGACAATGCCCAGCGCAACCAAATTGTCGATGATCGACTAATGACTTTTCTACCCGAGGATGTTCCCAGAGACCTCAAAGCCGAAGTCATGCTGGCAAACATTTTAGCCGCACCGCTAATACAGCTAGCACCCGTGATCAGCGACCTGACCGGCGCCAACGGGCTGCTCTGCCTGTCGGGCCTGTTAGAAAGCCAGATAGATGATGTGTCCGAACCCTACTTAGCACATTTCGACTTTTCCACAGCTGCCAGCCAATCTGATTGGAGTCAACTAAGCGCTATCAAAGTGCGCTAACCATCGTACAGAGCTACAATCTCCGCTGTCTTGAGAGCGGATGTCGCGCACCTTAGGGATACAGCAATCTGGCAGGACAACCAATGAGTAAAATTCTCAGGCCTGCAGGCCACACACTATTGCGAGCAAACTTATTATCGATTTGTCCAATTGATCACTTTTTAATCAGGAGCGCAGAGGTTATTATGGCGTTTTGGTTAATCTCAATTCCATAAGCTAAAGTCAAAAAATATAGAGAACCACTTGTTTACTATTGGCCCATACACAGTGCAAAATAAAACGGTTCTAGCCCCAATGGCTGGCGTGACCGATTTGCCATTTCGACAGCTTTGTCGAGAGATGGGTGCCGGGCTTGTGGTCTCTGAGATGGTGGCCTCTGACCCCAGCACCTGGGGCACCAGGAAATCTCGCCTGCGCATTCAGTTTGGTGATGAACCGGCTCCGCGTTCGGTGCAGATTGCGGGTTATGATCCTCTGATGATGGCCGAGGCTGCGCGATTTAATGTATCTCAGGGCGCGCAAATCATCGATATCAATATGGGCTGTCCGGCAAAGAAAGTCTGCAAGCGCGCTGCAGGGTCCGCGTTGCTCCAAGACCCAAAGCTGGTAAGCGACATTCTGCATGCAGTCGTTGCAGCCGTCGATGTGCCTGTCACCTTAAAAATCCGCACCGGTTGGGATCGTCACAATCGCAATGCAGTTACCATCGCCAAGATAGCCGAAGAAGCTGGTGTAGCGGCTCTAGCTGTCCATGGCCGCACCCGCGCCTGCCGCTTTGTCGGCGAAGTGGAGTACGACACCATTGCACAGGTGGTTGAGGCAGTATCAATTCCTGTGCTAGCCAATGGCGATATCAGCACCCCAGAAAAAGCCCAGTTCGTGCTGCAATATACTGGCGCTGCAGCCGTCATGATTGGCCGCGCGACTCAGGGTAGCCCTTGGGTATTTAAGCAGATCAATCATTACCTTGAGATCGGCACATTGTTGCCACCGCCGAGCTTAGATGAGGCAGGTGCCATAATGCTGCGGCACTTGATAGCCCTGCACGACTTCTATGGCGAAGTGGGTGGCACCTTAATCTCAAGAAAACATATTGGCTGGTACATAAATCCTATGGCCGGCGGTAAGCAATTTACCCAGCAATTTAATAAACTAGAAAGCACTATGGAACAGCAGGCGTCACTGCGGCAGTTTTTCGAAAGTGCTCAATATCAGGAACAGGCCGCATGACATCAGAAGAAAATATAGAGCGTGACACGCCAGAAAAAATGTCAGACGCAAATCCTTACTCAGATAACAATCAGATTACACAGTCCCAGCAGTCTCTACGCTACAGTGTAGCCGAAGCCATGCAGCGCTATTTCCACGACCTTGATGGCCAAAATACCACAGGCCTCTATGAGTTAGTCATGAATGAAGTGGAGCCGCCGCTACTTGCCGCTGCAATGCATTATACTCGCCAAAACCAAACTAGAACCGCCGAAATACTCGGCGTCAACCGCGGCACCCTGCGCAAGAAATTAAAACAATACAACCTTCTGTAATTACTGTTTCAATTTGAGGAATCCATGAGCGACCTACGAAAAGTCTCACGCGCCCTAATCAGCGTTTCTGATAAAACGGGCATTGTTGAATTTGCCCAAGCCCTGCGAGCACAAGGCGTCGAACTACTGTCTACCGGCGGCACCTTTCGCCTTTTAAGCGACAACGATATCGCGGTCACTGAAGTCGCCGACTACACTGGATTTCCAGAGATGATGGACGGACGAGTTAAGACGTTACACCCTAAAATTCATGGCGGTATTTTAGGGCGTCGCGGCCAAGATGATGGCGTAATGGAGGAGCATGGCATCAAGCCAATCGACATGGTAGTCGTGAACCTCTACCCCTTTGCAGCCACCGTCGCCGACCCCAACTGTAGCCTGCCCAATGCGATAGAAAATATTGATATCGGCGGACCTACGATGGTTCGCTCAGCGGCTAAGAATCACAAAGATGTTGCCATTGTGGTCAACGCTATTGACTACCAAACCGTAGTCGACGAGATGCAGGCTAATGATGGACAGCTCGATTATCAAACCCGCTATCTGCTTATGGTTAAAGCCTTTGAGCATACCGCAGGTTACGACGGTATGATCGCCAATCACTTTGGTGCGAGAAATATCCAAAATGTAAAACGTGATTTTTCTGATACCTTTAATGTGCAGTACTTTAAAACTCAGGAAATGCGTTACGGCGAGAATCCTCATCAAAAAGCCGCCTTTTATACCGAAGCCAATCCAACCGAAGCCAGTGTTGCAACCGCGGTTCAGCTACAGGGTAAAGAGTTATCATTTAATAATATTGCCGATACCGATGCCGCCCTCGAATGTGTCAAACAGTTTGATCAGCCTGCCTGCGTAATTGTTAAACATGCCAACCCCTGCGGTGTGGCTGTAGCGGTCGACATTAACACAGCCTATGATCTAGCTTTTGCCACAGATCCTGAATCATCCTTCGGTGGAATTATCGCCTTTAACCGTGAGCTAGATGCTATTACGGCAGCAAAGATTTGTGAGAAGCAATTTGTTGAAGTCATTATTGCGCCCTCAGTATCAGCCGATGCCATAGCCGTGGTTGGCGCTAAGAAGAATGTTCGCCTTCTGCAATGTGGCACCTGGGGCACTGAACGACCACAGGACTTTGACTACAAACGGGTCAATGGCGGCCTATTAATCCAGGACCGTGACAACGGCATGATCACGCAAGCAGATCTCAAGGTTGTTACAGCACGTGTGCCGACTGAGTTGGAAATGGGCGATATGTTATTCGCTTGGAAAGTCGCTAAGATGGTCAAGTCTAACGCGATTATCTACGCTAAAGATAATCAGACAGTCGGTGTTGGCGCTGGACAGATGAGCCGCATTAATAGTGCGCGCATTGCTGGCATCAAAGCCGAGCACGCCGGATTAAAGGTAGTCGGTGCAGTGATGGCCTCCGATGCATTTTTCCCATTCCGCGATGGAATCGACAACGCAGGTGCCGCCGGAATTAGCTGTATTATCCAGCCCGGGGGATCGATGCGCGACGATGAAGTTGTCGCCGCGGCTAACGAACATGGCATGGCTATGGTGTTTACTGGCATGCGCCATTTCAGACACTAAGTTAGTATTATTGCAAGCCTAAAAAAGCCCGCGCACTGCGGGCTTTTTAATGTCTAAACTATCTCTGATTGCGCTGCAACAACTGCAACAACGCTAGAGTATCAACCTCCTAATGCTAAACGCAGTCAATATTATTTTGGATAAAACAGAAAATCATGCATCATTATTTTAAATAGTTTCCGACGGCGATGGAGGGTGAAAATTTGGCCATAGATTATCTGATTGAGAAAATATCGTAACACTCAAGCCGCTGTGCTGGTCTGCGGGAAATCGTATGTCGGTGCCAAGTTGACTGCCATCTTAGAGCCCTCGACTGTGCTCATATGCGCTTCCTATGATATGGTGACTGCAAATGTAAATTGTGAGCAATAGAGATGAAGCGAATTCAACTGGCTAGCCCTGGAGGTCTTGATAATCTGCAGCTTGTAGAAACCGAAAGGCCTTCGCCCACCGAGGACCAAATCCTTATTAAGGTAGGGTCTAGCAGCCTTAATTATCACGATTTGCTAGTAGCTCAGGGTCATATTCCAACCGAAGACGGTCGAGTCGTTTTATCTGATTGCGCTGGAGAAGTGGTAGAAATAGGCTCAGCAGTGACCTTATGGAACGTCGGTGACAAGGTAATGAGCTCCTGCTATCCGCATTGGCTGGAAGGTGCACCCGAGTATCATTTGCTTAGTTTTATAGGTGATAATGAAGATGGCTACTCGACAGAATATATTGCCATATCTGAGAGATCGGTGACTAAAACCCCTGATGGTTGGACTCTCCAGGAGGCAGCTACCCTTCCCTGTGCCGGCTTAACTGCCTGGCGAGCCTTGGTTGATGAAGGTCGTCTTCAGCCAGGTGAAACGGTCCTTGTGCAAGGTACGGGTGGCGTATCCATATTTGCTTTGCAGTTGGCGAAATCAATGGGCGCTAGGGTGATAGCCACCTCATCTTCACCCGAAAAACTAGAGCGTCTAAAATCACTTGGCGCAGATGACGTCATTAATTACATCGATGAGCCTCAATGGGGTAAAGCCGTGCTGGCCAAAACAGGTGGCCTTGGTGTCGACCATGTCATTGAAGTTGGCGGCGGCGGTACATTTACCGAGTCTGTTAAGGCTACAAAACTCGGTGGGCATATTGCCCTAATCGGCGTTCTCAGCGGCCCCGCGGTCAGCCAGATGATTTTGCCTCGAATATTTATGAAACAGATCCGTATGAGTGGCATCGCTATGGGTAATCAAACATCGCAACTGGCTATGTTGGATTATCTGGATACCTCTTCTATTAGGCCCATTATTAGCGAAACATTTGGCCTAGCCGACCTTGCCAGTGCATTTCAACATCAGATTGATAACAAGCACTTTGGGAAAATATCGATTTCGATTAGTCGCGATTAAACGCTAGTCTCGGCAAAGAACGGTCTGTCCTTAACTCAAATGTTTACACTTTACCTGCAGCGCCTGGAAGACCAGAGATCTCTAATTTTGCACCGTTGACCATTTGTTTTGTATCGGCCGTAACAGCCTATATAGCGCAGGGTAAGCCCTAGAAACTGCGGCTTCTGGCACAGAGGACTCTTTAGCTTTTACTGGCCTTCTTCTCTTTTTTGTCGAGACGTTTTTCTTTCATAGTTTTCTCGGGTTTCTTCTTAGTCGCTTTTTTTGAATCTTGGCCCTTAGCCATACATTTGTCCTTTTGCTAGTAGTTAAAATACTGTTCGCTACTGGTGTTTCCTAACGATTTGCCTTTCGGATTATGAACTTTTGTGAAGGCTAAATTTAACGTCTTTGGCCAGCGGCGGCCACAGTTGCATCAGCCTAAATCTGCATGTTATGCCTGTTAAGTTAACACATTAGGCCGCGTAATGATTGTAGGATGAGGCCTTAAGGCTGTTCGCTTTGTCAACGGGCCTGGTTGCTGACGCTGCTATTGTTTAACTGCCGCTCTAGCTCTAAACCTGCTGCGCGATGATGTGGTGTGTTTATAGGTTGATCTTGGTCACAGCAAAGGCCTCTAGAGCGCGCACTCTAGATTCTTTGATGTCCACAATCGGGGCTGGGTAATTGACGTCAATCTTCACTCCTGCTTGTTGCAGAACGTCGTCGGGTGCCAACCAGGGGCAGTGAATATACTTGGCCGGCATGTTCGCCAGCTCTGGCACGTAACGTCGAATATATTCGCCCTGCTTATCGAATTTTTCACTCTGGGTAATGGGGTTAAAGATTCTAAAGAAGGGCGCAGCATCTGCTCCACATCCGGCAATCCACTGCCAACCGGCACTGTTGCTGGCAAGGTCTGCGTCAACTAAGCAGTCCCAAAACCATTCTTCTCCACTATGCCAGTGAATTAATAAATTCTTGACAAGGAATGAGCCCACCACCATGCGCACACGATTGTGCATGTAGCCGGTGCTGTAAAGTTCGCGCATGCCAGCATCCACCAGAGGGTAGCCGGTCTTGCCCTGCTGCCAAGCCTTTAGATTTGATTTGGTGTCGTTAGCCCATGGGAATAGATCAAAGCGAGTTTGCAGGTTTTTGCTCGGTAACTGGGGAAAATGATAGAGCAGATAGTATGAAAATTCGCGCCAGCCCAGTTCACTTAAAAAAGTATCTAGGCTGGCTTCATTATTGATAATGGCCGCCGCATCGGCGGCGCGATGCCAGGCGGTATTGGGTGAGATCTGGCCAAAATGTAGGTAGGGCGAAAGGCGTGAGACGTTGGCCTTGTCGGGGAAATTTCGACCCTCACGATAGTCCTCTAGCTCTGCCATCACAAAATCGTCAAGCCGGTCTTGTGCAGCCTCTTCACTTATATCCCAACGCGCTTGCATTTCAGTATCCCATTTTATTATGGGCTTCAATTCCAGATCTTCTAGCTTAAGTGAGTCTTCACTTAAATTGAGTGAGCGGACACTATTTGGCGCTGCGAGGGGCTTCCGCGGAGACACTTTAGACAGGCATCCACGGCGATAATAAGGGGTGAATACCTTGTAGGGTGTCTGGTCTTTTTTAAGTACTTGCCAGGGCTCCCAAAGCAGAGATCCATTAAAACTTTGCACCTCAATGTCAGCGGCCTTTAGGGCCGTTTTGATTTCACCATCACGGGCGATTCTCCAAGGTTCATAGCAGCGATTCCAGTACACACCCTGCGCCGATGTATCGCTGGCGAGTTGGCTCAAGATCGCCAATGGCTCACCCCGATATAACTGCAGTTTCCCATGGAGGGAGGTATTCAAAGACTCTAACGCGTGGTGTAACCACCAACGACTAGCACCGCCCATACTCCAGTCACCGGCATTGGTGTCATCGAGTATATAGACAGGTATGACGTCGCCTTTTTCGCAAGCAGCGCAGAGCGCGGGATTATCGGCAAGTCGGAGATCCTGACGGAACCAGACGATTGAGGGCCTATTAAACTTTGAGATGGGTACATCCTTTTTTTGCGGTGCTGGATTTACGGCGTAGCATGCTGTTTAGATTGACTGGCTGATAGGTTATCACTTTAGGCCGGCTGCAGACTAGGGGTTGGTGTGTTGCTTTTTTTACTGCGCTCAGGCGTCACTCTGCTACAATTCCCGCTCAAATTTTAAGGTGGAAGACAATCGATGAATGTACTGGTTATTGGCTCTGGTGGCCGCGAACATGCTCTGGCTTGGAAGGCAGCGCAGAGTGCTGATATTGGCACTGTATATGTGGCGCCGGGTAATGCGGGTACGGCTATTGAACCCAACTTAGAAAATGTTGCGATTGACATCAACGACTTCGGTGGACTGGCTGATTTTGCTGAGGAAAATAATGTTGGCCTGACCATAGTGGGGCCGGAGCAACCGCTAGTTGATGGCGTCGTTAATTATTTCCAACAGCGCAGCCTACCAATATTTGGTCCCTCAAAAGAAGCGGCACAGTTAGAGGGCTCTAAGGCCTTCACCAAAGATTTTCTAGAGCGCCAGAAGATACCGACCGCAGAGTACGGTAACTTTACTGACCTCGATGCGGCACTTGCGTACCTACACGATGCTGGCGCACCCATTGTTATTAAGGCCGACGGCTTGGCGGCGGGTAAAGGGGTCATTGTGGCTATGACCATTGCCGACGCTGAGGAGGCTGTGCGCGATATGCTGTCAGGCAACGCCTTTGGTGAAGCTGGTCACCGGGTGGTAATTGAAGAATTTCTTGACGGTGAAGAAGCCAGTTTTATTGTCATGGTAGATGGCAGTAATGTGCTGCCTATGGCCACCAGCCAAGATCATAAGCGGGCGGCAAACGGAGACACCGGGCCCAACACAGGCGGTATGGGTGCTTATTCTCCGGCGCCAGTGGTGGACAGCACAGTCTACCAACGGATTATGAATGAGGTGATTTACCCAACGGTTAAGGGTATGGCTGCAGAAGGCAATAAATACACGGGCTTTCTTTACGCGGGCCTAATGATCATGGCGGATGGTACACCTAAGGTGATTGAGTTTAATTGCCGCTTTGGCGATCCTGAGACTCAGCCTATTTTACTGCGCCTACAATCCGATCTTGTCGGCCACTGTGTCGCGGCGCTAACCGGTGACTTAGACAAACAATCCGCGCAATGGGATCCACGTCCGGCCGTCGGTGTGGTGCTGGCCGCTGGCGGTTACCCTGAGGCCTATCGCGGCGGTGATGTGATTAATGGACTGCGCGCCCCGACCGCCGGTGACCAGAATGAAAAAGTGTTCCATGCCGGTACGGCACAGGTCGGTGATGACCTGGTAACCAATGGCGGTCGTGTACTTTGTGCGACAGCGATTGGGGATTCAGTGTTAGACGCTCAACGCAAAGCCTACCGACTGGTGTCAGAGATTCATTGGGATGATGTCTATTTTAGAGAAGATATTGCCTGGCGAGCGATCGAACGCGAGCAGCGGATAACCGATTAGGCGGACTATTTGGGCGAGGAGAAATACTTTATAAATGCAGCTACAATAGCCCTGGACAATCAAGCATGATGAGTAAGAGACTATGTTAAATCGACAACTGTCAGGGCTGGACCAGTTAGTGACCCAATTAGATCAGGGCCTGCGCACCCTGGTCGGAAATGCTCCAACGCCGCAGCGAGCGTCTCCAGCAATTGACTTGGATGATGCTGAGCTGTCGGCGCAAGAGCGTAAAAGGGCACTGGGTTTGATGCGGGTTAACCACGCTGGGGAAGTTTGCGCACAGGCTCTTTATCAGGGACAGGCGCTAACCGCTAAGTTGCCCGAAGTCGGCGCTCAGATGGAACGTGCTGCAGCCGAAGAGCTGGATCATTTGGCTTGGTGTGAAGAGCGAATTACAGAGCTTGGTGGTCGTACTAGCCTTCTCAATCCTGTTTGGTACGCGATGTCGTTCGGCCTTGGCGCGGCGGCTGGATTGGTTAGCGACAAGCTGAGCTTGGGCTTTGTGGCTGCGACCGAAGATCAGGTCTGCGATCATTTGAAAACACACCTGAATCAACTGCCCAGCGGTGATCATAAAAGTCGCGCCATCGTCGAGCAGATGCTGTCTGACGAGGAACGGCATGCCCAGAGCGCCCTAGATGCTGGCGGACAGCGTTTCTCCGAGCCCGTTAAAAAACTAATGACTGCGGTATCATCAGCCATGACTCTCAGCAGTTATCGACTTTAAAAAGTCTCTGGGTCCGTCGTCTGACCTTTATCCCACTCGCGCATTAAACCGACAATCTTATCGCCCAACCAGCGATGAATCGGGGAACCTGACGTTCTTTTGTGCTCCAACAGTACTAGTGAAATGGTGCCCTCGTGAGGCAACTCAACGGGGTAGCGCTTGCGCACAATGCGATACATCTCTCGCTCCATAGTCAGGCCATACTTGGCGGCTACCATTAGGCAGTCGGTGTCACAGACTGTTTCCATGGCAGTCATAAGCTGGTTGGTGACCATGGCTTTCTTCCTTTTGCGCCCAAGATCCCGCAGTACTCGATCAAATCGAGCATCAGTTCTGGCGCTTACGCGCTTTGAAATCAACAGATAGTATTGGATAAAGGGGTATTCTAATATCTCATCGAGAGTGACGCGAGCCTTCTTGGCTAGCGGATGTCCCTCTCGCATCCAAATGGATGGGGTGAAGATCGCAAGCTTGCGGGCGCGGACATCTTCGGTGATACCTTTGTCTATATCTATAGCAAAATCGAGAATGCCTTCCGATAGCTCTCCCTCAACGGAGTCCGTTTCACTTGAGATCGACAGAACCACACCTGGGGCATATTGAGTGACTATTTTAGTCAGCTCTGATACCAGGGCAATAGCCACGAATTCTGGAACTGCAATAGTAATCTCTCCCACATAGGCGGCGGGGTCAAACTCACCCTCTGTGACCATCTCTAAAATACTGTCAAGCAAGCGGGGTAAGCGCAGCTGTAATTCTCGCGCTTTAGGGGTAGCCACTAAGGCATTACCAGTTCGTGTAAACAACGGATCATCCAATTGATGCCTAAGGCGCTGCAGCACTCTGCTCATCGCAGGCTGAGTGATAAACAGGCGCTGGGCAGCTCGCGTCACACTTTTTTCTTCCAGCAACGCTTGAAGTGATACCAATAAATTAAGGTCAAGACGAGATAGCTTTTGCAGATTCATAATGGAAGCCTCAGTGCAGTCAGTAACAGGTATTACATAATAGCATACAGTTGATGCAAACAATGCATTTGAATTATGACCTCGTAAGGCCATATTATCTGAGCAGTTGCTCTATACAGATGACGCAACTAAGGAGAAACACCATGACACTCGTATATGTACTGATCGGTTTCATCGGATTAGCGGGTGCTGCAATTGCGAAAGATGATTTCGTTAAGTTGGAAGCGCCTAAGTTGGAAGCTTCTGATAAGTAAGGTTACGGTCCGGTTTTATTAGCATCGGAGCAAGCTTGATTTACAGATTTATCAAATTCGAAGTACACAGCATTACCCCTCTAGATCCTTGCTATAGGATTATTTGACAGGGACCTGAAAAGGTCCCTTTTTTTTAGGGTCCATTTTTTGGCATTCTTATCGCAACAGGCAAGACCAAAGTCATTACAAAAACATATAATGTTAATGTTAATAATACATTGGTTAGTTGGTCTCTTCTATTTTTATCATGCGTATGATTAGACAGCGTTTGATTTTAAGTCGCTCTGTCGCGATTTGTTACAAGTTTACCCCCACCCTTTCTTTGTGATCCATCCAAAGATTTTTTAAGGAGCCTCACTTAGGCTCCTTTTTTTTGCTTGCGACATTGGAAATGATTATGCCATGCGGTCTAGGCCGCCTCGATCGTGTAACTGTGGGTCATCTTTACGCCAGCCAATTCCAGCATAATAGAGGCGGAGCAGTATTTCTCGGCTGATAGCTCAACAGCTCTTTTTACTTGGGCTTCCTTTAAATTGGCGCCACTGACAATAAAGTGCAGGTGAATCTTACTAAAAACAGCGGGTACCGCGTCCACGCGCTCGGCCTGAAGTTCTGTTTTGCAAGCCGTCACCTGCTGCCTGCCCTTTTTAAGCATGGTCATAACATCAAAAGAAGCACAGCCTCCCAATCCCATCAGTATCATCTCCATGGGTCGACATCCCATGTTACGCCCTCCCTGATCTGGCGCTCCATCCATAACGACGGAATGCCCACTGCCCGACTCGCCTAGAAACATAACGCCGTCTACCCACTTAATTGTTGCTTTCATAAGACACCTCACTGTTAGGGCCGCAAAGGGTAGCATAGAGTACCGCTAAATATTTTGGCAGGATGGCAATATTTTGACTACTATTAAGTGTGACAGTCGCTCCATATCGGCTATCTAAAACGGCGAAGGAAAGCGCTTAAGGAAACTATACAAGGAGAAATATGATGACACCTCTTACCCCCCATATAGACAATGTAGAGGAATTTTTGAGCCATTGTCACCGGCGCAGGTATCCTGCAAAAACTCTTATTATTTATGCCGGCGATAAGGCAGATACCCTCTATTACATTATTAAAGGATCCGTTGCGGTGGTCATTGAACAAGAAGATACGAGTAAAGAAATAATTCTGGCTTATCTGAATGCTGGAGACTTTGTTGGTGAAATGGGCCTGTTTGAAGAACAAAAACGCAGCGCTTGGATTCGCACCAGAACAGAATGCGAAGTCGGAGAAATTAGCTATTCAAAATTTATTGAAATAGGGCGCAACCACTCGGAATTCCTACTGGCGATTTGCAACCAGATGGCCCAGCGCCTTCGCGACACCACACGCAAGGTCAGCGACCTAGCCTTTCTTGACGTGACAGGTCGCGTTGCTCGCGCTCTGCTCGATCTCTCTAAACAGCCTGATGCTATGTCTCATCCAGACGGCATGCAGATAAAGATCACCCGACAGGAGATTGGCCGTATCGTCGCCTGCTCACGAGAGATGGTCGGTCGCGTCCTAAAAGAACTAGAGTCTAATGGCCTGCTGTCTGTCTCGGGCAAGACCATGGTGGTGTATGGAACCCGCTAGCCCAAAAAGCGCGGGCGAGGTATCGAAATTGTAAGTACTTCTTACAAGACGCCCAACAATCCGCTTAACAGACCGAATTAGACCTTTCTACCGATAGGCTGGTTAGTGTGTAATTTACCCGTTGCTGCAAATAGGGCATTGGCAACAGCCGGTGCTATAACCGGCGTACCCGGCTCTCCAACGCCGCTTGGTGGTTCCGCCGACGGGATAATATGTACTTCGACTGCAGGCATATCCTTCATGCGAACGACCTGATAACGGTCAAAATTGGTCTCGATTACGGCCCCCTCTTTAATGGTGATTTCACTCATTAAGCTTGGAGACAAACCATAGGCAATACCGCCTTCCATCTGCGCTCGAATGACATCTGGATTAATCGCCATGCCGCAATCTACTGCGCACACCACCTTGTCAACGGTATACTCGCCACTGTCACCGACAGTGAGGTCGGCCACTTGCGCAACATAGGTGCCGAATGACTTGTGCAACGCAATACCCTTTATTTTTCCATCCTGCTGTCGCGTATTCCAACCCGCCTTATCAGCAACCATTTCAAGTACACCTTTGTAGCGCTCATCCTCTCCCAGATGGGCAAGACGAAACGCGAGAGGATCCTGACCAGTCGCCGCGGCTAATTGATCCATAAAGGTTTCAACGGAATGCGCTGTATGGGTGCTACCCACGCTGCGCCACCAGAGTACGGGCACCTGAGACTCCACAGTATTCAGGTCTACTGAGAAATTGGCAATATGGTAAGGCAGTTCAGTCGCGCCCTCTACCGAGGTACTGTCGATACGCCGTTTTCGAAGAAGGCCGAAAACGCAGTCTTGCCTAATATTGATTGTCCTACAATACTATGTTGCCAGCGATAATTTTTCCATTGCTGTCTAGGCCCGCCTTAAGCTTGTGGAAATACATCGGCCTAAAATAGCCCGACTGCGTATCGTCCTCGCGCGTCCAGACCAGCTTAACAGGCGCATCTGACTGGTTGGCCTTAGCAATCAAGGTCGCCTCTAGCACATAGTCACTGTGGGTATTAGCTCGTCGCCCAAAGCTACCACCGACAAATAAACTGTTTATCTTGACCTTTTCCGGTGCAATCTTAAGCGCCTCAGCAACCGCGATCTGATCGCCTGTCGCTGACTGGCAGCCGTACCAGAGCTCCACATCCGCATCCCTAATCTGTACCACACAATTCATAGGTTCCATTGTGGCATGGGCCAAATAGGGATATTCATACTCCGCTTCAATTATCTGAGTGGCGGCATTAAAGCCCACTGCCAAATCGCCATGGGCATTTGCCGATACGCCGGGTTCTTTAGCCACCTCAATGTAACGACGCATTTGATCATCGGAACTATCGCTCATCGCAGCACTCTGATCCCATTCTATCTGCAGCGCATCGCGGCCTTTTTTGGCATTCCAAAACGTGTCTGCAATCACGGCGATACCTGTGGGGATTTGCAGAACGTTGACCACCCCTTTAACGGCTTTAGCCTTGCCGTCGCTAAACGACTTGACCGTCGCACCAAAGCGAGGGGCATGTGCTACCAACGCAGTGAGCATTCCCGGAAGTTTGATATCTTGCGTGAAGATGGCACTGCCATCCGTTTTGCCCATATCTTTACGAGACAATACCTCAGCGCCTATCAATGTAAAATTTTTGGGATCTTTCAGGCTGACATTTTCTGGTACGTCCTGAGTCGCTGCAGCTTCCGCCAAGTCACCAAAGCTGGCTGAACGGCCACTTAGATGGGTTACCACCCCTTTACTGACACTAATCTCGCTAGGAGGTACTTGCCATTTTTTCGCCGCTGCAGAGACCAGCATATACCTTGCGCTGGCACCGGCTTCACGCATCTGGGTATATGAGTTCGATATTGCCGTACTTCCTCCGGTGAGCTGGGCGCCAAAGGATAAGTTTGAGTAAAGCGCTTTATTTGCCGGCGCGGCCTCACACACAATTTGCGACCAATCGGCATCCATTTCTTCAGCCACAATGGTTGCAAGCCCAGTAAAGACTCCCTGCCCAAATTCGGCATGCTTAATGATTATGGTGACGCTGTTATCGGGGCTGATGCGGACGAAGGCATTCGCAATCGTATCGGCTTGATCAGCTAAGGGAGCCTGCCTGGCCGCCTGAGCAAAGGGCAGACTCATTGCCAGAGTGAAACCTGCACCGACGGTAGCAGTCTTTTTTAGAAAGACGCGCCGAGATATGTCTGTAACGCCCAATTTGTTGATATCGCCTAGTACTTTCATGATCTACGCTTCCTCTTTGGTCATGGCCTGAGAGGCCTGCTTTACAGCAGCACGAATTCGCCCGTAGGTGCCGCAGCGACAAATATTGCCAGACATGGCACCATCAATATCATCATCGTTGGGCGCAGCATTGACGCTCAGCAAGAGCCGTGGCGGACATGATTTGACCTGACTGGCAATAGCCGCATTGCGACTACGCGATAGATCGATCCCAGGCCGCTTTAATGGCTAAGCCTTCTGGCGTAGCTCAAGACCTTCTATCGTGGTGATTTCTTGGTCGCCAACCTGACTGATCGGGGTAACACAGGATCGAACGGCTGCGCCATTTAGATGGACTGTGCAGGCACCACACTGCGCTATACCGCAACCATATTTAGTCCCTTTCATCTCAATTGTATCTCGAAGGACCCAGAGCAAAGGCGTGTCGGCTTCAGCCTCTATCTTTCTGTTGACGCCATTAACCTTTAAGCTGATCTGCATTTGAATACCCCTTAATTATTATTTTGATCATACATTGAGAAGTTCGCGATCCACAACTAACGATGGACTCAGACTAGCAAAAAAATGCTCTTAGCTCCTCCCCCGGATCCTCAGCTCGCATAAAGGCTTCGCCCACCAAAAATGCATGCACATTGTTTTTACGCATAGCGGACACATCATCTGGACTGTGAATACCACTTTCAGTGATCACGACTTTATCCCATCAGGAATTTTGCTCAGCAACTGGTAGGTATTGTCCAATGAGACTTCAAATGTATGCAGATTACGGTTGTTGATGCCTACCATCGGATTATCTATTTTGAGTGCAACCTCGAGCTCCGCCGCACTGTGAACCTCAACAATAACGTCCATACCCAAGGACCGAGCCAACTGATGCAATTCAGTAAGTTTATCTTCCGCGAGCGCTGATACAATTAATAAAATACAGTCTGCAGACATAGCTCTGGCTTCATAAATTTGATATTCGTCAATTATAAAATCTTTGCGAATTATCGGTAGGCTGGTGGCACTGCGAGCCAGCTTCAAATATTCATCTGCTCCCTGAAAGAAATCGACATCAGTCAACACGGATAAACAAACAGCGCCACCCTGCTCATAACTTTGGGCAATGGCCGCAGGATCAAAATTTTCCCGAATGACACCTTTACTCGGTGAAGCTTTTTTAATTTCAGCAATAACCGCAGGTTGGCCTGTCGCGATTTTAGCGACGATGGCTGAGTAAAACCCGCGAGGCGGCGAAGCCAGTACTATCTTTTCTTGCAGCCTTGACAGGGGTGTCAGCAATCTTCTTTCGGCAACTTCGTCGCGTTTCCGGTCAAGAATTTTTTTAAGTATTGTCGGCGTGTCTGCACTCATCTTTGTATCTCTTAAATTATTTATGCGTCCTGTTGAACCTGCGTAAAGGTCGCAAGATCGTTTATTTTAGCCCGGGCTAAGCCAGCGCCTATGGCGTCCTGCGCTAGCGCTACGCCTTCATTGATGTCCCCAGCACAACCCGCAACATAAAGCGCAGCGCCAGCGTTAAGGGCAATAAGGTCGGCGGCTTTTGCAGCATGAGGCCCCGCGCGCTTACCCAAGGCATCAACAATTAGAGCCAGTGATTGCTCAGCATTATTAACATCTAGACCTACGAGACTTTGACGTTGGACTGAAAACTGTTCAGGCGTAATGGTGTATTCGGTCACTGCGCCATTTTTATATTCTGCAACGTGCGTGTCTGCGGCAATACTAATTTCGTCGAGCCCATCGGCGGAATGGACAATCATTATATGCTCTGCTCCCAAACGTCCAAGCACTTCGGCCATGGGCTTGCATAGCGCTTTTTCATAGACTCCGATCAACTGACGCCTGACGCCTGCCGGATTAGTCATAGGGCCAAGTATATTAAAAATTGTACGCAAGCCAAGCTCACGCCTTGGGCCAATCGCATATTTCATAGCGCTATGATGAGCGGGCGCAAACATAAAACCAACACCGAGTTCTTGAACGCAGAGTGCTACTTGCTCGGGACTCAAGGCTAAATTAACGCCGGCAGCTTCCAATAGATCGGCTGCGCCGCTATTGCTGCTGACGGAGCGGTTGCCATGTTTAGCAACTCGCCCGCCAGCGGCTGCAACAACAAATGTCGAAGCGGTGGAGACATTGAATAGGTTGGACTCATCGCCACCAGTACCAACGATATCGACCAGATACTGACCCGATATCTGCACTCCCGTCACTAGTTCACGCATAACTTCTACGGCACCTGCGATCTCTTCGATGCTTTCGCCTTTTACGCGCAGTGCAATTAAAAAACCACCAATCTGGGCATCTGTAGCACTGCCGCTCATGATCTGCCGCATCACGTCACGCATCTCGACGGCGCTGAGGTTTTGGCCGTTAACTACTATCGCTAGCGCCTGCTGAATGTCCACCACTTTTACCCTCAATTAGCTGTTCAAAAAATTACTTAGCAAGTCGTGCCCGTGTTGAGTCAGTATCGACTCCGGATGAAACTGCACCCCCTCGACACTCATATCTTTATGCCTGACACCCATTATTTCATCCAAGCTACCATCTACATTCTCAGTCCATGCAGTCATGTCTAAACATTCAGGGAGCGTTGTCTGCTCAATCACTAATGAGTGATAACGTGTGGCTTGAAATGGATTGCTAAGACCTTTAAAAACGCCGCGATCACTGTGATGCATCATGGATGTTTTACCATGCATCACCTGTTTGGCGCGAACAATCTGACCACCAAATGCTTGACCGATACTTTGATGACCTAGGCAAATACCGAGGATAGGAATCTTTCCGGCGAAGGTTGTTATAGTGTCGACGGAGACTCCGGCTTCATTCGGCGTGCAGGGGCCCGGAGAAATAACTATCTTTTCTGGCGACAATCTTTCGATATCAGCAAGTGTTAGTTCGTCATTACGGTACACTTTTACATCGACTTTTAACTCGGCTAAATACTGCACGATGTTGTAAGTAAATGAGTCGTAGTTGTCGATCATTAAAATCATGTGGACTCTCCTTTAGTGGCTTCGCACACCATTGCTGCAGCACGCATTAATGCGCGCGCCTTATTCATTGTCTCTTCCCATTCCAGTTCGGGAACGGAATCAGCAACAACGCCACCTCCAGACTGCACATGCAGCATGCCATCCTTAATCACTGCAGTGCGGATGGCAATGGCGGTGTCCATATTTCCGTTCCAGCCAATGTAGCCCACTGCGCCACCGTAGATACCACGCTTCACAGGTTCCAATTCATCAATAATTTCCATAGCGCGAATCTTGGGTGCGCCACTTAAAGTGCCCGCCGGCAGAGTCGCTTGTAGCACCTCTAAAGCGCCCATACCCTCAGTGACTTCGCCGACCACATTGGAGGTAATATGCATAACATGGGAATAGCGCTCAACTACCATTTTTTCAGTCACCTTAACGGTGCCGGGTTTACAGATACGGCCAACGTCATTGCGCCCTAAATCGATCAGCATAAGATGCTCGGCGAGTTCTTTCGGGTCCGCCAACATTTCCTTTTCCAGCAGTAGATCGTCGTCGGCCGTTTCGCCTCGACGGCGAGTACCGGCTATGGGTCGCACAGTGACTTCTCCATCTTCTAGGCGCGCTAATACCTCAGGCGATGACCCAACGATATGGAAATCACCCAGATTTAGCAGGTACATGTAGGGTGATGGATTGAGCCGTCGCAGAGCTCTGTAAAGATTGACAGGCTCCGCGTGAAAGGGCGCGGAAAATCGCTGTGATGGCACAACCTGCATCACATCACCCGCCAAAGTATATTCTTTGACTTTCTCTACGGCACGCTTGTAATTGTCTTTACTGAAACTACTGACAAAGTCTTTCTCTGAAATCCCATTGCCCTGACTATTCATAGGCGGCAGCGCCGGCGTCGATTGCGCTAATTTGCTCTCTAATTCATCGAGCCTAGCTTCTGCCTTTTGCAGCGCCCCCGTGTCTTTAGCATCCACATGCACCACCAGCATAATCGTGCCAGAAAGATTATCGAAGATGGCCACCTCATCGGAGGCCATCAAAAAGATATCTGGCGTGCCCAACTCGTCCTCAGGTGCGCTGTTGGCCAGTCGCGATTCAACATACCGCACCGTGTCATAGCCAAAGTAACCCACCAGGCCGCCGGTAAAGCGAGGCAGATCAGGCAGATCAGGCATGCTAAATAGCTGCCGAAAGCTTTCAACCTCGCCTAAGGGATCGACGGTTTTGCGATTAACCATGGGCTTGCCGTCGCGAACAATTTCTAGTCGGTTGCCATAGACTTTAAGTACCGTAGAGGTCTGCAGACCAATGAGCGAGTAACGGCCCCATTTCTCACCGCCCTGCACGGATTCAAACAGATAAGAGTTGGGTCCGAATGCGAGCTTTAGATAGACGCTGAGAGGGGTTTCCAGGTCGGCCAGTACCTCTCGAGTCACGGGGATTCGATTAAAATTTTGGCTTGCCAGTTGGGCAAATTTTTCCGGAGTCATACCAGTTTCCTTGTTCGATAGCAGCTTGATTCGTAGGGGCTTTCACGACACCTAGGTCGCTCTAGTTGTGCCATCGCCAACAATGGCGCCTGAAATCAAAGTCTATTGAACTGATACTCTGCAAAACCCACCTCCTGTAACGGTCCGTTATTGTAGTCAATAACCGACCCACACGACACCTTTCGCGTGCCAATAAAACTTACCCTACGTTGGCCAGCTCTGATCTGAGTTTACTGATCACGGCAGCATAGTCTGGCTGACTAAAAATCGCTGAGCCAGCAACAAAGGTATCCGCGCCTGCCGCCGCGATTTCACCAATATTGTTAATCCCTACCCCGCCATCAACCTCTAGCCTGATATCATAGCCACTGGCATCGATCAGCGCGCGTGCTTCGCGCAGCTTATCCAGTGTCGCCGGTATAAACTTCTGCCCTCCAAATCCGGGGTTGACGGACATCAGCAGCAGCATATCTAGCTTATCCATCACCCAGCGCAGTGTTTCTAGGCTGGTGCCCGGATTTAGGACTAACCCAGCCTTACAACCGAGGTCTCGGACCAGCTGCAAGGAGCGGTCGATATGATTTGATGCTTCTGGATGGAACGTGATGTAGGTTGCACCGACATCTGCGAACATACGAATAAGATCGTCTACCGGCTGCACCATTAGGTGCACGTCGATGGGCGCCGTGACACCGTGGTCTCTGAGGGCCTTACATACCATAGGCCCAATAGTGAGGTTGGGGACATAATGATTATCCATTACATCGAAGTGCACGATGTCGGCACCGGCCTCGAGGACATTATCAACTTCCTCGCCAAGTCGGGCGAAATCAGCGGCAAGAATCGATGGAGCAATCAGAAAATCAGTCATAAAACACCCTTTATTAATTCACTGGCAATGATGCGGGAGATCGATTGTAGGTGCAAATTATTTCCCACTTTGACCAAGTAGGCTTTACCTTTGGGCGAAAAAAAAGGCCACTGTGGAAAGTGGCCTCTTACGTCGCGAAGACTGACTTGGCACTATTCGCCAGACACAGCAGACTTGGATTTTTCGTGTCTGACTTTTCGAGCAGTTTTGGCTTCTTCCCGACTGACGGCACCATCGCCATTGGCATCCATTGCCATAAATCTTGCGCGCCGGATATCAGCCATCTCCACCATTGCAGCCTCATGCTCAGCCGTGGAAATACTGCCGTTCTTGTCGAGATCCGCCTGCTCAAATAAGCCACTGATTTTATGGCCGCCTCCATGCTTGCCCTCAGCAACCTTATGATGACCAGCAACGGCTGCAGTTGATATCGCTGTCAATATTGCAAAAATAATCACATTTTTCATAATCTCACTCTCATTGTTTGATTTAAGCCTTAAAACGTCAGTGCTGGCATTACGTTGACGCAGTTTAATAAGAGTAATCTGTATACTGATCTCGCAAATCCTTTTTACTGATTTTTCCTGTCGCGGTGTGCGGAATCTCAGATACAAAGACACAGTCGCCGGGAATCCACCATTTGGCGATCTTACCCTCCAAAAAGGCCAAGATCGCATCTTTATCTGGCGTTATGCCCTCGACAGGAATCACAATTAACAACGGTCGTTCGGTCCATTTAGGATCCGCGACGCCAATAACGGCGGCCTCCTGCACGTCTGGGTGACCCATGGCAGCATTTTCTACGTCAATAGAGCTTATCCACTCACCCCCAGATTTAATGACGTCTTTCACTCGGTCGGTGATAGTGACATAGCCATATTCATCAATGGCAGCCATGTCGCCTGTATCAAACCAGCCGTCTGCATCGAGCGTCGACGATTCTTCGGCACGATAGTAGCTGCTAATAACCCAAGGACCCTTAACCAGCAGTAGGCCAGAAGCCACACCATCCCAGGGCAATTCATGATGGTCTGCATCGACAATCTTCATCTCGACGCCAAATACTATGCGGCCAGCGCGGACAATGTGAGCATCCTGCTCCGCTTGAGTAGCCGTGCGCATCCACTCCATGGGTCGATTGTAGGAACCCAGGGGGCTCATTTCAGTCATGCCCCAACCCATGTGCACACTGACGCCATGCTTTTGCATTTCTTGGATCAGCGATAACGGGCATGCGGATCCACCGCAAACAACCGATTTCAGAGTTTCTATGGTTTTTCCTGTGGTGTTGAGATAGCCGACCAATGCCAGCCACACGGTAGGGACCCCAAGGGAATAGTTGACCTTTTCGACATTGATTAAATGGGTTAATGTCTCGCCATCGGCCATCTTGGGGCCGGGAAATACGAGCTTGGCGCCGGTCATTGGGGCGTTATAGGCGGTGCCCCAAGCGTTAACATGGAACATTGGCACAATAGGCATAACAACGTCACTGGCAGACAGGTTCATTACATCCGGTATCGATCCAACGATAGAATGTAGCACCGTACTGCGGTGACTGTAGAGGACGCCTTTTGGCTTACCCGTCGTGCCGGAGGTGTAGCATAGAGAGCTGGCGGTCTGCTTCACTAAGATCTGGCCATTCAAAGGTATCAGCCTGATCGCCAATAAATGTTTCATAGCAGTGGCAGTTATTTAGACTGGTAGCGGGCATATGGGCCGTATCAGTCATCACGACATAACCGCGCACCGTGGGCAGTTGATCTTTCAGCGCCTCCAAAAGAGGCACAAACATTGGATCGGTAAATACCCATTGATCTGCAGCATGGTTGATAATGAAATCGATCTGCTCCGGGAAGAGGCGAGGATTTATAGTGTGGCAGACCTGTCCCGAGCAAGAGATGGCGTAATAGAGTTCAAAATGGCGATAATCATTCCACGCTAAGGTAGCAATGCGGTCGCCCATTTCGAAGCCTACGTTTTGCAGCGCATTGGCCAGTTTACGGACGCGGCGGAACGCATCGCCGTAGGTATACTTGTGATGCGGATTATCGCCGGTGACCGAAACAATTTCGCTTTTACTATTAATCCTGTCTGCATGCCGCATTATTGACGTAATAGTCAGCTGCGAGTCCATCATTAAACCGTTCATACTTATCACCCCAGAGTGTCTTTTTTTCTTTTAATCAAGCAGGCTAACATCACCTGCTATAAAATTAAATCAAAAATCGACGGGGCGAGAGCGACGATGCTAGTAGTAGCGAGCGATCTGTTTGAGATAAGTTTCTATTTCGGTAAAATTTGGTAATAGAAATTTTTTGCCCTGTAACTGCAGGTCTATTTTGATGCACTTACCGTTATCATTTGAATCTTGCGTGGTCATTTCACAGTCAGCCTCAACACTCAGTATATAAGGAAAGCCTCGCGTCATTATCGCGTAGTAATGGTGGCTGTGACCCTCGGCAAAACTTTTCATCACTAGCACTCTGGTGCGGGAACCAAAATCAGAGGCATTGTGGCCATCCTGCAGGGCTCGAAAATCAATTAGCGGTATCGAAAGATAGCGCCAGGCAATCCAGCCCCTGACCCATTCGGGTAACCTATCGCTTTTTTCTATCCCTTGATTGAGGGTGATTTCTGCCACAGCAGGCATGGGCACGAGTAACTTTGCTCTGCCAATATCGACCGACAGGAAGTTAATTTTCTCTATTGCGGGTTGTTGATCCAAAAATAATAAACTCATTGGCGTCTCGCCTCCATATGTTCAATCTCCATGCACATAGCCTGTGCTCGCTCACCCATACCGCCTAAGATTCAGTCATACTGCACCAAATAATGGTTCCAGATAGGCCTCTACCGGGACGATTTATCGGCTTTTAACCCCGATATTAGCCCTCCGACTGCAGTCACTCTTATAGTGCGACAGTCAGGCCAATTGCCCGGCGACGCTCTGCTTGCCGCAGGCGCTATTATCCCGTGCATCAAACGATCTGTCCATCTCTCGCATAAGGCATAGCAGTACCGGCAATGATACTGAAAAATTGTATTAAGCCAATGCAGGTGCGAGCCAAATGAGCCTGAGCACAACCATACCCGCAATAGTTGTTTGTTGAACCAACCACGTTAACAGCCTTTGACAACTTAAATTTAGACGACGCCCTCTAAGGTATGTGATTTCAATCACTGATGTACTATATTAACTTCGAGGGGCCTTGTTACGTTGCGCTGAGCCTCCTCGGGTATGCCCATTCTCGGTCATCTGTAACTCGCTCCAAAAGGGTTACGGCACATTAATCATCTCAAGGTTATCATCTATGAATAAAACTCTCGGCGTAGTCATGGACCCCATTCATCTAATCAAATATAGCAAAGACACCACGCTGACACTGTTGCTTGCAGCGCAACGACAGGGCTTCAAACTTTACTACATGGAGCAACATCACCTATTTTTAGAGAACGGTAATCCGCGCGCCGAAGTCCGCCCCCTGAAGGTATTTGAGAACCCGTTTAAATGGTTCGAATTGGACGAGAGTAGCTCTATTCCGCTGGAAGAGCTCGACGTCGTGCTAATGCGCGTAGACCCTCCCTTTGATAGCGAGTACATCTACTCAACCTATATACTCGAAGCCGCTGAGCGACTCGGTACCTTAGTCGTGAATAAACCTCGCAGTCTCCGTGACTGCAACGAGAAAGTGTTCGCAACAGAGTTCCCTCAGTGCATACCCCCACTATTAGTTAGCCGCGATCAAAAGCGTCTTAAAGACTTTTTAGAAGAACAGGGAGATGCGGTTTTTAAGCCGCTAGACGGCATGGGCGGCACATCGATTTTTCGCGTCCAAAAAGGTGATCAAAATCTCAACGTGATTCTTGAGACACTCACTAAGGATGGCCAGCAAACCATCATGGCTCAGAAGTATCTGCCAGAAATTCTTGAGGGCGACAAACGTATTCTGGTGATAGACGGTCAAGTTGTGCCCTACTGCTTGGCGCGTATCCCTGCCCAGGGAGAGTTTCGCGGTAATCTAGCGGCAGGTGGCCAGGGCCGAGTACAGCCGCTCAGTGACCGCGATCGATGGATTGCAGAACAAATCGCGCCAACGCTAGTTGAGCGTGGGCTTATTTTTGTTGGCTTGGATGTGATTGGCGATTACCTCACTGAAATTAATGTCACCAGCCCAACCTGCGTGCGCGAAATCGATGAGGCCCAGGATACGGCTATTGGCGATATGTTAATGGACGCGATCAAAGAACGCTTAAAGCACTAATCGCAGCCCTGCAGAACCAATTGGTCCGATAAAACAGTGATCTGGGCAAAGTCATACAGAGGTTTGCCCAGAGAATTGAACGACAGCAATAGTCCGGCAAGACTTGAGTTTAATCGGATAAAGCCCCATATTAACTGGTATGACAACCACCATTAAAAAAACCATTACCAGCCTGAAAAATTACTTCCTGCTGGCCATGCCGGGGCTCCATGACCCCAATTTTGCTCAATCCGTCGTGTACATATGTGAACACAGCGCGGACGGAGCCATGGGGCTCATAATTAATCAGCCCTTAAATATCCCAGCCAAGGCCATCTATGACCAACTAGACCTCAGCTACGGCGACGAATATGGCAGCGCTTTAATATTTGATGGCGGTCCAGTGCAGCGCGATCGTGGTTTTATTTTACATCCCACCGTCGATAAACAGTGGGAATCAACCGTGGAAATTGCGGCCGATATCAGCTTGACCGCCTCAAAAGACATCCTCAGTGACATCGCCGTTGGTAATGGACCTGAGAATGCCCTCATCACATTGGGTTATTCAAGCTGGGCCGCTGGACAGCTAGAGGAAGAGCTTACGCAAAATAGTTGGATCACCATTCCCGCCGACTCGGCGATTATTTTCCATACCGACAGCGCCAAGCGGGCCGGCGCTGCTGCCTCTACCATTGGACTTGATCTGGCCATGTTGTCCTCCGATGCCGGCCATGCCTGAGTCCATCCCCAAAACCTTAATTTCCTTTGACTTCGGTCTTAAACAAATTGGTGTGGCCTACGGACAAACATTGACAGATTCTGCGACGGGGCTAATGACGATCAAGGCTTCCGGCGGAGTTCCTGATTGGACTGTCGTTCAGTCCCTCCTAACCGAGTGGCGTCCAAACCTGACTCTGGTCGGCCTGCCACTAAATATGGATGGTAGTGAAAGTGAGTTGAGCGCTCGAGCGCGTAAGTTTGCCCGCCGACTTCAAGGCCGTTTCGCCATTGACGTTCTCATGGTTGATGAGCGCCTCACTAGCCGCGAGGCAAAGTCAATAATTCGCGAGGGGCAGGAAGAGTCTGGCCGCGGTCAGCCGTCGAGAAATAAACGTAAAGGGCAGGATCTAACCCAAGTTGATCACCTTGCTGCTGCGCTGATTCTGAGGAGTTGGCTGGATAGCCCTGAGTTGGGTCAATCACCCTAGCGACCAAGGGTCGCCGATTGCCATCGCTAGAATAAATAGATACTTTGCGGCCTGATATCGGTTGGGGCGATTAAAAATTCTCTGGTGATCGGGCTTCTTCTCTTGCCACGTCGGCACTAATCACAAGGTTATCGACAAGATTTCGCAGACACTGATCTAATGTTTTCATGCCCAGCCCACCCCCGGTCTGAATGACCGAATACATCTGCGCCGCTTTGGCTTCACGAATCAGATGCCGAATTGCCGGGGTACCCAACATAATTTCGTGTGCCGCAATGCGGCCACCGCCTATTTTCTTTACCAATATTTGCGCAAGCACCGCCTTTAGAGACTCCGAGAGCATAAGTCTGATCATCGCTTTTTCACCCGCCGAAAATACATCCACAATCCGATCAATAGTTGTCGCTGCCGAGGCTGTATGCAGGGTGCCCAATACCAAATGGCCAGTCTCAGCCGCGGTGAGCGCTAGGCGAATGGTCGTCAAATCTCGCAGTTCCCCGACCAGAATAACATCGGGATCTTCACGAAGCGCGGCACGGAGTGCAGCATCAAAACTTAGTGTGTCACGGTGGACCTGGCGCTGATTGACCAGGCATTTTTTGCTCTGATGGATAAATTCAATCGGGTCTTCGATAGTTATAATATGAGCCTGTCTACGCTCATTGATATGATCGACCATCGCCGCAAGTGTGGTGGATTTCCCTGAGCCTGTGGGCCCTGTGACGAGCACCAGGCCACGAGGTAATGTCGATATTTGGCGAAAGAGATCCGGCAGGCCCAGCTGCTGGAGAGTTAAGATATCTGAAGCTATGGCCCTGAAAACGACGGCGGCGCCGCGATGCTGATTGAATGCATTGACTCGAAATCGGGCAATATCTGGCGCTTCGTAGGCAAAGTCAGCTTCCAAATGCTCGTCGAAGTGCCTTCTTTGCTTGTCATTCATTATGCCGTAGATCAAACTATGGACTTGCTCATGCGCCATCGGCGGCAGGTTAATAAGCTGCATGTCGCCATCAAGGCGTAATCTTGGAGAGAGGCCGGCTGAGAGGTGTAAGTCCGATGCCCCTTTTTTGACACTAAATGCTAATAATTCGGTGATGTCCATTTTGTGCCCCGTCCTGTCTCTGAACCCGTTATCGACGATGTCTATCCATGACCACAATTAAAAATAACATTAGCGCTATTGAAACACGGCTGCGACAGGCTGCAAGTGACGCAGGCCGCACTGTGAGCGAGATCCTGTTGCTGGCGGTTAGCAAGACGCGAACTAGCGCACAGATAGATGAGGCGGTAGCGGCAGGCATCAATAGCTTTGGCGAAAACTACCTGCAGGAGGCTATTGAGAAAATTAGCGCCTTCCCCAAGGCCAAACTAGACTGGCATTTTATTGGCCCCCTGCAATCTAACAAAACTCGGCTAGCAGCAGAAAACTTCGCGTGGATACACAGTGTCGACCGCCTGAAGATTGCACAGCGTTTAAGCGACCAGCGACCGCCATCAGTAGCACCACTAAATATCTGCCTGCAAATCAATATTGATAATGAATCGACTAAATCGGGTTTTACCTCCGCGCAGGCTCTAGGGACTGCGTTGGAAATCGCTAGGCTGCCCGGTATTAGACTGCGTGGACTGATGGCTATTCCGCAAAGCCGCAATAGCCTTGAGGATCAGCGCGCACCCTTTCGTCGGCTGCGTGAATTAAAAGATCAAATTAATGAGCTGCTGGACAATTCGCAAAAACTGGATACTCTCTCTATGGGAATGTCTGGCGATATGGAGGCCGCTATCTTAGAGGGGGCAACCATTGTACGAGTTGGCACAGATATCTTTGGTGCCAGAGCCACGCTCTAATAAGGTGAGACAAACAAATCGTTAACAAAGGTTACACCATGAGCTCAATTGCATTTATCGGTGGCGGCAACATGGCCTCCTGTATTATCGGTGGCATGATCGCCAACGGTTTCTCAGCGCAAGATATTATAGTCAGCGAACCAGGCGAGCAATCGCGCCTGCGCTTAGAGGATACCTATGGCTTAACTACCCTCACCGATAATCAGGCTGCAGCTAAACAGGCGGATTTAATTGTCCTTGCAGTCAAACCTCAGATTATGCAGAGTGTCGCCATCGATTTGGCGCCGGCGCTAGGCGCTAACTCTGTCGTAGTGTCTATAGCCGCAGGAATACCTCTAAGGGCGTTGCAAACGTGGTTGGGCGCCGACACCGCGATCGTTAGGGCTATGCCCAATACGCCAGCAATGTTGCTTGAGGGTGCCACTGGCCTATTTGCAAATCAGCACGTAGATCCTACAAAGAGAGATTTGGTAACTACCATATTTCAAGCTATAGGTTATGCCTGCTGGGTTGAAACCGAAGCGCAGATTGATGCCGTAATTGCCGTCTCTGGGAGTGGCCCTGCGTATTTCTTCCGCATTATAGAAATCATGCAAAAAGTTGGGCAGGAGCTGGGCTTACCCGAACAGATTGCTCGGGAACTGAGCCTGCAAACTGCGCTCGGCTCGGCTCGCATGGCAACGGAATCAGGCACTGGGGCAGGACAGTTGCGCGAACAGGTTACCTCGCCAGGCGGAACCACTCAGGCGGCATTGAATACCTTTGAGCAACTGGGTTTAGAGGCCACGTTTCGCGAAGCTATGCGCAGCGCACTCAATCGCGCGGAAGAGATGGCGATAGATTTTTCAGCACAACATGAATTAGGGAATTAGTTCTATGAGCGGTATTGTTTCTATACTTAAAATAGCCATCGATATCTACGCGTCGTTGCTTCTCATTCGGGTATTACTGCAACTCGTACAGGCAGACTTTTTTAACCCGATCTCGCAGACGCTATTTAAGGTGACGTCGCCGGTGGTAGAGCCCCTGCGCGGCATATTTCCAACCATAGGCAATTTGAATACCGCCGGGTTAGCCGCAGCACTGCTACTGAAATGGGTTTATTGGCTAATTGTATTAACACTGAGTGGCCTGATTGGGCCTCAAATGCTTGGCTATCTGGCCGTGGCTCTGGTTGAGCTGCTAGGGACATTGATCGATATTTATTTCTGGGGTATTTTTATTCTAGTTATTTCTAGCTGGGTTGGCACCGCCTCGCACCCCACCGTGCGCCTAGTAACGCAAATCGTTGATCCCTACATGGCCCCTTTTAGACGCATCATCCCCAACATAGGGATGATAGATCTCTCACCCATGGTTGCTATTTTTACCCTGATGATTGTCCGCGATAGACTGATGCCTCAGCTGGTCGGTGTTATCCAGCCCCTTCTCGGATAATGCGAACCGCCCGTCAAGCATGAGAAAAAACTGCGCTGATCAAGGCGCAGGGTCGGGATACTGATTGTGGACTGACTGAATTTCAGTCAGCACCTCATCAGAAAGTCTTATCTCCGCTGCATCAATATTTTCTTTAAGTTGCACCAAGTTCGTTGCGCCAATCAAGCAACTAGTAACAAAAGGTTGCTGGCAGACAAATGCTAGAGACATTTGTGCCAAGCTGTAACCGTGCTTTTGGGCTATGGCATGATAGGCCTCTGTAGCGGCCGCGGACTGCGGGCTTGCATAGCGAGCAAATCGTTCAAATAATGTCAGCCTAGCGCCTGCAGGCTTTTCGCCACCGATGTATTTACCAGAGAGAACGCCAAAGGCCATAGGCGAGTAAGCCAACAGTCCCGCCTTTTCTCGAATAGCCATTTCCGCCAAACCTGTCTCAAACTGCCGGCTTAGTAGGTTATAGACATTTTGGACGCTCACCACTCTGGGCATATTTCGCTCTCGGGCCAAACGCGAGTATTCCATTACCCCCCAGGGCGTTTCATTGGACAGACCTACATGTTTGACTAAGCCTTCGCGCACTAATTCAGAGAGGGCATCCAACGTCTCTTCGATGGGTATACCATCAGCCGCTGGATTATGTTTATAGCCACGCTGGCCGAAATAGTTGGTCCCTCGCTCAGGCCAATGCACCTGGTAAAGGTCCACATAATCGGTTTGTAGGCGCTCTAGCGAGGCCTCGATCGCGCGACGAATATGATCACGATTTAGCCTCGGACCGCCGCGGATATGTGCAGTACCGGGTAGCTGATCTCCTCTGCCAGCGACTTTGGTAGCGAGAATAATCTCCGAACGCGTTCCCGTATGAGTCAACCATTCACCCACATAGGATTCCGTGGATCCTTGCGTTTCCGGCCTTGGAGGCACAGGATACATCTCCGCTACATCAATAAAGTTGACGCCTCTAGAGAAGGCATAGTCCATCTGTTCACAGGCTTCTTCAAGGGTATTCTGTTCGCCCCAAGTCATGGTCCCCAAGCCAATTAGCGACACCTCTAAATCCGTCTTACCAAGCTTTTTGTACTGCATAGTTTTACTCCTATCAGGCAACCCGCCCCTATAGCCGCTGCGCTGACAGTCTAACTGCAAAAAAGATAATTCAAAATAGGCCCCTGAGCTCGGTTTAATTAGAGAGAGGTGGCCATTTGCGCGCTGATCGCTACACAGTCCTCGATTCCGCGAGTATTCTAATCATCAAAACCCTATAATGGTGTCATGTCGGGATCTTCACTAAAAAACTCCATTGGCCTTGTCAGCCCGCAAACTGTTGTTATGCGGGAACCATTAACACTTGCCTGTGGCATCATGCTTTCCAGCCACACACTGGTATTCGAGACCTATGGTCAATTGAATGCCGATAACAGCAACGCTATTTTGATTTGTCATGCGCTGAGTGGCAGCCATCACGCCGCCGGCTTCCATGAGGGCGACAGTAGCCCCGGTTGGTGGGATAGTTATATTGGGCCGGGCAAAGCGATCGATAGTTCGCGTTTTTTTATTGTAAGCCTAAACAATATTGGAAGCTGCTTTGGCAGCAGCGGGCCAACGTCAATTAATCCAGACACGGGTGAAGTCTGGGGTGCCAGCTTTCCCTCTCTGCGCGCAAGGGACTGGGTAGAATCCCAGCGCCTGTTGATGGAACATCTTGGTATCGAGGTTTGGGCTGCCGTTATCGGCGGCAGTCTTGGCGGCATGCAAGCCATGCGCTGGTCTTTGGAACATCCTGAAAAATTGTTAAATGCCGTGGTGATAGCTTCAGCCATGAAACTGTCGGCGCAAAATATCGCCTTCAATGAGATTGCGCGACGGGCGATTAAGTCAGACCCAGACTATTGCGACGGTGATTACCTGCAGCAAGAAAAGGCACCCCTTCATGGGCTGGCCCTAGCTCGTATGCTCGGCCATGTTACCTATCTTTCCGATGAGTTGATGGGCCAAAAATTTGGTCGCGAGCTGCGCAGTGGTACTTTCAGCACCGAAAAAACTCAGCCGATCGAATTTCAAATTGAAAGCTATCTGAACTATCAGGGGGATAAATTCTCCGACAGTTTTGATGCGAATTCCTATATTTTGATTACCAAGATGCTCGACTACTTCGACCTTGCCAGACAATATCAGGGTAATCCAGTCAAAGCTTTTGGTCATGCCCAATGTAAATTTTTGGTGATTTCTTTTAGCAGCGACTGGCGATTTGCGCCTAGCCGCTCTCGCGAAATTGTTCACGCACTGATTAGTGCTGGCAAAGATGTTTCCTATGCCGCAATTGAGTCCGACATGGGCCATGACGCATTTTTACTGCCCAATAATCGCTATGAGGACGCCTTAGCGAGCTATCTGAGTCGCGTTGCCGATGGGCTCGATGCATCAATTCAGGCGGAGGGCGATCAAACATGATTCTGGATATTGAGCTTATCAGTGATTGGTTCAGACCCAAGTCCCGAGTGCTAGATCTAGGTTGCGGTGATGGGTCACTGCTGTCTAGCTTAAAACAGAAACACAGTATTCTTGGTTACGGACTGGAGATTGACCCTGAAGCCATTAGTCAATGCATTGCCCGCGGCGTCAATGTGGTGGAGCAGGACCTTAACAGAGGCCTGACGAACTTTCCTGACAACAGCTTTGATACCGTGGTCATGACCCAGGCTCTGCAGGCGATGCGCTTCCCGCATTTAGTCTTGGACGAAATGCTGCGCATTGGACAGGACTGCATTATTACATTCCCAAATTTCGGCTACTGGCGCACCCGTGCCTACCTCAATTTGCGCGGCCGTATGCCGGTAACGAAACAGCTGGCATATCAGTGGTATGATACCCCGAACATCCATTTTTTCACCTATAATGATTTTGAAGCGCTTTGCAAAGAACGCAATATTAGAGTGTTGCGTAGTTACTGTGTGAGTGAGCGTTTCCTCGACAGGCAGTTCATAAGCCTATGGCCCAATATGTTTGCTGAAACCGCGGTATACCATTTAACTAAGTTATGATTTCCCTGAGATCACACTGAGAATATAGCCCATGAAACGTCTATTACTGACTGTCTGTTTAATGCTGCCCGCACTGAGTCATGCCGTCGAAGAGAAGCTCTACAAGGAGCACGGTGATCTTAAAATATTTTATAGTGCCTTCGGTAGTTCTTTTATCTCGCCTGAGGTAGCCGCTACTAATAATATTGTTCGCGGCAAAGGTAAGGGGCTGATTAACATTGCCGTTATTAAAGAGCTTGGCGTGGGCGTTTCCTCTAAAATAACTGGCAGGCTATCAAACATTCTTCAACAAACTCAGGTTCTCGAGTTCGTTGAAGTTCGCGAACAGACTGCTATTTATTATTTAGCACCGTTTGAATTTGACAACGAAGACTTTTTGACTTTTAGGATTAATGTATCACCCGAATCTGACGCAGGCAGCGGGTCTGGCAGCTATGACTTTAAATTTCAAAAGAAAATGTATCACGACTAGGCGACAGATTTAAGTACCACAACACACCAGACCCCTCACATTAATAGACTGAGAATAAAATATTGAGTAGCGAGCAGAAACTGGTACTAGCCAGTGCCAACGTTGGCAAAATAAAGGAACTTCAAGGATTACTTGGCGGTCTTGGGTTTTCCATCGTGCCGCAGACAGATCTCAATATTCCTGACATTGAAGAGACTGGCCTGACCTTTGTCGAAAATGCGATTCTCAAAGCGCGCAACGCCGCCGCGCTATCCAACCTTCCCGCAATTGCTGATGATTCGGGATTGGAAGTTGACTATCTCCAAGGCGCGCCGGGCATTTACTCCGCACGCTTTGCTGGGGAGGGCGCGACTGATGCGACTAATAGGGAAAAATTACGCGATTTGCTTTCTGGCGTTCCGGACGATCAACGGACAGCGCGCTATCAAACGGTGATCGTCTACATGGCTCACGCAAATGATCCTACGCCGATAATCTGTCAGGGGACGTGGGAGGGTGCCATTGCTTGGGAAGAGCGAGGCGATGGTGGTTTTGGCTACGACAGCCTTTTTTATGTGCCGGGATATGACTGCCACGCCGCTGAACTCGATAACAGTACGAAGAACCGTCTCAGTCACCGGGGCAAAGCTACTGCCGCTCTGCTGCTAAAGCTCCAGTCGCGCTGAGCTATGCTACAACTTCCGCCACTATCGCTCTATATCCATATACCCTGGTGCGTCCGTAAATGTCCTTACTGCGATTTCAATTCTCATGAGGCCAGTGGTGAAATCCCTGAACAGGCTTATATTGATGCCCTAATAGCGGACCTTAAAACTGATCTGAGTTGGGTTCAGGGTCGGAAATTACACAGTATTTTTTTTGGCGGCGGCACCCCGAGTCTTTTTTCAGGCAAAGGGATCGGAGAGGTTTTAAGGGTCGCCGAGGAGCTGATTGGGTTTGAAGCAGATGTTGAAATCACCTTAGAGGCGAATCCAGGGACAGTAGAGCAGCAACGATTTGCTGACTTTCGTGAAGCTGGGGTCAATCGCCTGTCAATCGGGGTGCAGAGCTTTAATCAAGAGCACCTTCGAAAGTTGGGCAGAATCCATAGTGGAGAGCAGGCATTACAAGCTATTGCCACCACAAAATCTGTCGGCTTTGACAATTTTAATATTGACCTCATGCATGGTCTGCCAGAGCAAACCACCGCCGAAGCGGTGCGGGATCTGCAATTGGCCCTCGACAATGGCGCCCAGCATATTTCCTGGTATCAGCTAACGATAGAGCCCAATACCGCATTCTATTCCCATCCACCGGTGCTGCCCAATGACGACTTCCTTGCCGATATACAACAGGCCGGTATGGCGATACTTCAAGAATATGGCTTTGCCCAGTATGAAGTTTCAGCCTTTGCCCTAGCGGGTAAGATGTCGCAGCATAATATCAATTACTGGCAGTTTGGCGATTATTTGGGTATTGGTGCTGGCGCCCATGGCAAGATAACAGTACCCGCAGATAAGACAGTGATTCGCACCACGAAGACTCGCTTGCCGGCCCATTACTTAGCCAGAGACGGTTCAGCCCCCGCCCGCAGAAAGTCTATCGCCAGTGCGGAGATTGCATTGGAATTTATGATGAATGGTCTGCGCTTAAAGCAGGGTGTTCCCACTGCATACCTATCCGAACGCACCGGCCTGGCCACCAGCGCAGTCGAAGCGCAAATACACAATCTTCAATCAAAAGGGCTAATGGAATCTAATAGCGAAAATTATCAGACGACGGCTCTAGGCTACCAATTTTTAAATACCGTATTACAAAGCTTTGACTAACCTACCGGGCGACCTGACAGGCCTGCTTTAGTGCAGGCGAGTAATTTGTTAGACTCTCAGATTAAAACCATCGACCGAGCAAAATGACGACCGCAAACTCCCTCCAAACAAGCTCAGAAGAAACCGCGAAACTATTGCGATTGGCGACCTATGCCTCGATTTCGGTAGCCCTCGTGTTGATCGCTGCCAAGCTAATCGCTTGGAGTTTGTCGGACTCCGTAAGTCTGTTGGCGACATTGATCGATTCGGTACTGGATGCCGTGGCCTCACTTATTAACCTGATTGCCGTGCGACATGCCCTGACACCAGCCGATAAAGAGCATCGCTTTGGCCATGGCAAGGCTGAGGCACTTGCGGGCCTCAGCCAATCACTTTTTATCGTTAGTTCCGCTGGATTTCTACTTCTTGAGGCGGCTCAACGAATGATTAGCCCCACTGAGGTAGATGCAGCGGGCATTGGTATCGCAGTCATGGTTTTTTCAATCATCACAACGCTGGCACTGCTCGGTTTGCAGGGTCATGTTATCCGCAAGACCAATTCCACAGCGATTAAGGCTGATTCGCTGCATTATAAAACTGACCTACTAGTGAATGGCAGCGTTATAGTCGCGCTATGGCTTTCAGTTCAGGGTTGGGCTGGATTTGATGCGCTATTTGCTGGCGCCATTGCCCTGTATATCCTGTTTAGCGCGCGAGAAATCATGGTGATTTCCTACGATCATCTAATGGATCGTGAACTGCCCGATGAACAGCGCGATCTTATTACGCAGCTAGTGCTCGAACACAGCGGCGCAAGAGGAATGCATGACCTGCGCTCGAGACAATCCGGCACCATGACCTTTATTCAACTACATTTAGAACTCGATGATGACATGTCGCTTTTAGATGCTCACCAGATCTGCGACGAGATCGAGGCTAGTCTGATGGCAGCTTTCCCCGAATCAGAAATTATTATTCACATTGATCCGCAGTCCGTTGTCGGCATAGAGAATGTGGCAGATTTCAACTAACCCACTGCGAAGGGGTACTGTTTGGTAGACTAAACCTTTCATACAAATAGAGCATATCATTTGTTGCGATACCAAGGTGAATGCTATCATAGCCCAAATCAATTGGTCTTAAAGTCAAATTAACGGAGGCTCCCTAAATGAGCGAAAATATTGTCCACGTAACCGACGCTAGCTTCGAAGCTGACGTTTTGCAATCCGATACCCCAGTCCTGGTTGATTTTTGGGCAGAGTGGTGTGGGCCATGTAAAATGATAGCCCCGATTCTCAATGAGGTTGCCGATGAATATGTTGGTAAGATAAAAATCTGTAAAGTTGATGTTGATGGCAATCCGGAAACTGCCGCCAAATTTAATGTTCGCGGAATTCCCACACTTCTCGTATTCAAAAATGGGACGGTAGAAGCAACTAAAGTTGGTGCCCTGTCCAAGGCTCAATTGGTCGAGTTTGTCAATGGCCTGATATAACTGTTCATGTGGCCCTGCTCGCAGGGCCACAAAAAAAATCTTGCTCTTTGCCGAAGCATCGCTATACTCCGTGCACCAGCTTGAAACTTCACCCGCTTGACGCTCCCAAACTGATCCCTCTGCGATACACGCGGTTTAAAATACTACGCAACCATTGTCCTTCGAGGGCAAGCCCTCCTAAACCTATAGCAAATCGAAACCCCTCCTATGAATCTATCAGAATTAAAGCAAAAACCAATCGACGAACTCATCCAAATGACTGCGGCGATGGGTCTAGACAACTTAGCCCGGTCACGAAAACAAGACATTATCTTTGCTCTCCTCAAGAAGCACGCTAAAAGTGGCGAAGATATTCATGGTAATGGCGTACTAGAAATACTGCCTGATGGATTTGGTTTTCTTCGCTCCGCAGGCGCCTCTTACTTAGCCGGGCCCGATGACATCTATGTATCACCTAGCCAGATAAGACGCTTCAACCTGCGCACCGGCGATGGCATATCCGGTCGAATTAGACCGCCAAAAGATGGCGAGCGATATTTTGCCCTGCTCAAGGTTGACGAGATCAATCTTGAGGCGCCAGAAAATGCCCGCAACAAAATTCTTTTTGAAAATCTGACGCCCTTATTTCCCGATCAGCGTCTTTCTTTGGAATCTGGCAATGGCTCCACCGAAGATATTACTGGTCGCATTATTGATCTGGTTTCGCCTATTGGTAAAGGACAGCGCGGCCTGATTGTTGCGCCGCCGAAAGCCGGTAAGACTATCATGATGCAGAATATCGCGCAGTCGATTATTCGCAATAATCCTGAGTGCATTATTATTGTACTGCTGATTGATGAACGTCCAGAAGAAGTAACCGAAATGCAACGAACGGTTCGCGGCGAAGTTATCGCCTCAACCTTTGATGAGCCGCCAACGCGCCATGTACAGGTAGCAGAAATGGTTATCGAAAAAGCCAAACGTCTGGTAGAGCATAAAAAAGATGTGGTTATTTTGCTCGACTCTATTACACGCCTAGCTCGGGCCTACAATACTGTTATCCCCTCGTCAGGCAAAGTTCTGACTGGTGGTGTTGATGCTAATGCACTAGAAAAGCCAAAACGATTCTTTGGCGCAGCGCGCAATATAGAGCATGGTGGGAGCCTGAGCATTATTGCCACAGCGCTTGTCGAGACGGGCTCGAAAATGGATGAAGTGATCTATGAGGAGTTTAAGGGTACCGGTAATATGGAACTAATTCTGGACCGAAAGCTCGCTGAAAAGCGGGTTTATCCAGCGATTAATATTCGTCGTTCCGGTACGCGTCGTGAAGATCTGCTAATGGACGAAGCAGAACTACAAAGAGTCTGGATTCTGCGTAAGTTATTGCATGATATGGAAGATCAGGCTGCTGCTGAATTTATGGTAGAGAAACTTAAAGGCTTCAAAAACAATGCCGAATTCTTTGGTGCAATGAAACGCAAATAGATTCCATTGTGTATCCTAAGCTCTGAGGTAATTAACTGGGCTGCAACAGTATGAAATATTCCGATCTTCGCGAGTTTCTGGCTTTCCTTGAAAAACGGGGAGAGCTAGTACGCATCGCTCAAGAAGTCGATCCCAATCTTGAGATGACTGAGATCAGCGACCGCACGCTTCGTGCCAAGGGTCCTGCTTTATTATTTGAAAATCCAAAGGGCTACAGTACCCCTGTTCTATGCAATCTATTTGGTACCCCAGAGCGTGTAGCCATGGGTATGGGTCAAGAGAACGTTGCCGCCCTGCGAGATTTGGGCACCCTGCTGGCCTTTCTAAAAGAACCTGAACCGCCAAAAGGACTTCGCGATCTCTGGGACAAACGGCATGACTTTAAACAGGTATTAAATATGCCAGTTAAAGAAGTTAAAAATGCGCCCTGTCAGGAGATTGTTTTAGAGGGCGATCAGGTCGATCTCGACCAATTGCCCATTCAAACCTGTTGGCCGGGTGATGTTGCCCCGTTGGTCACCTGGGCTCTAGCGATTACCCGAGGTCCCGAAAAAGAACGGCAGAATCTTGGCATCTATCGCATGCAAAAGATTGCCAAAAATAAATTGATCATGCGCTGGTTAGCCCACCGGGGTGGCGCCCTTGACTATCGTGAGTGGCGCGAACGATACCCTGAAAAACCTTATCCCGTGGCGATTGCATTGGGCGCTGATCCTGCAACTACTTTGGCCGCGGTAACACCAGTGCCAGATACCTTATCTGAATATGCGTTTGCTGGCTTGTTGCGTGGCGAGAAAACTCAGGTGGTCAAATGTATCGGCAATGACCTGCAGGTCCCCGCCACCGCTGAATTTATTCTCGAGGGATTTCTGTACCCCGATGAAGTGGCAAAAGAAGGCCCCTTCGGTGATCACACCGGCTACTATAATGAGGTTGAGAGCTTCCCCGTCTTTACTATTGAGCGCATCACCCACCGCAAGGATCCAATCTATCACAGCACCTACACGGGTCGTCCACCAGATGAACCGGCCATTTTGGGCGTCGCGCTAAATGAAGTATTTGTACCGATTTTACAAAAGCAGTTTCCAGAGATTATCGATTTTTATCTCCCCCCTGAAGGCTGTTCTTATCGTATGGCGGTGGTTAGTATCAAGAAGCAATACCCTGGACATGCGAAACGGGTCATGATGGGCGTGTGGTCTTACCTGCGTCAATTTATGTATACCAAGTTTGTGATTGTTACAGACGATGATATAGATGTTCGCAATTGGGAAGACGTTGTCTGGGCCATGACGACACGAATGGATCCTGTTCGCGACACCGTTATGATTGAAAACACCCCCATCGACTATTTAGATTTTGCATCGCCTGTCTCAGGACTGGGCTCAAAGATGGGTCTCGACGCAACTAACAAGTTACCCGGCGAAACTCAGCGTGAATGGGGAGAGACTATTGTGATGAACCCAGAGGTGAAACAGCGCATTGATAGCCTATGGGACGACCTAGGCATTCTGTCTTAGTAGATCAAGAGCTAATACAACAGCGCGCTAGAATACTTACCCAGAAGCATATAGGGTGATAAAAAGAGGGAGCTGTGATGGCACCAGCAGATAATGACATAACCAAGGGTCAGTTTAAATTCTTTTTTCAGAGACGTTTCCTGCCATTCTTTGTCACCCAATTTTTGGGCGCGTTCAATGACAACCTGTTTAAAAACTCCCTTCTAGTGATCGTCGTTAGTAGTGCTGTTGTTGGCTCAGATAGCTCCACGAACTTTACTACTAACCTAGCGGCAGGATTATTTATCCTGCCATACTTTTTGTTTTCGACAACAGCGGGCTTGCTCGCGGATAAATATGATAAGGCGCTATTAGTTCAGCGTATTAAAATTGCTGAAATTATTATTATGCTCGCAGGGTGCTATGCCCTTTGGAGTCTTAACATAACGTTAATGCTTGGGATCCTTTTTTGCCTCGGGACCCAGTCATCCTTTTTCGGGCCTATTAAATATTCGATTATTCCACAGCACCTAGACAGCAGTGAATTGCTGGGAGCCAATGCGCAGGTAGGTATGGGAACCTTTGTTTCTATTTTGCTGGGCACTTTAATTGGCGGTTGGATTGTGACGACAGAACAGGGCCCTCTGTGGGTTGGCGGATTGACCGTCGCGGTTGCCATTGTTGGCTGGCTAAGCAGTAGGGAGATTCCGCCCGCCCCGTCGGCAGATACGGATATTACGATTAGCCTAAATCCTATCGCAGAGGCGCGACAAAACTTTAGATTAGCTAAGAAGGATCCAACGGTATTTTATTGTATCTTGGCTAATTCCTGGTTTTGGCTTTATGGGGGTAGTTTCCTTACGCAGGTACCGAACTTTGCGGTGACTATACTTAATGGGCACCCTACCTTAATAACGATTTTGCTGGCGGCGTTTATCATTGGCGTAGCCATCGGTTCTTTACTCTGTACTAAACTCTCTGGCGGCGAAGTGGAACCCGGAATAATCCCTCTTGGGGCTATCGGTCTTACCGTATTTGCGATGGATTTATTTTTCTCATCGAACGCATTCCAATTGGCCAACGCAGGCGTCTCATCAGTATTACCGCTGCAATTCTTTGGTTTGACCGGTAGCCTGCGGGTTACCTTTGATCTGATGTTTATTGGGCTGTTTGGCGGCCTATATATTGTTCCACTCTTCTCCATGATACAGCAGCGTTCAGCTAGTGCTGTTCGGGCACGGGTGCTATCGGTGAATAACATTTGTAACGCATTCTATATGGTGATTGGCAGTATTATCGGCATTATTTGTCTAAGTGGTTTGGGCTGGTCTATCCCTGAGTTCTTTTTTGGTATTGCCGTGATGAATATTATGTTCACTGGATTTATCTTTTATCAGGTACCTGAGTTTCTGCAGAGATTCAAAATCTGGGCTTCAAGTCTGTTGTAGAGCGCAGGTCTAAAGGATTAAATCGCATCTATTAGCATAATGAATGCGTATACTGTCAACTGACAGCGGCAAGCAACGTTTAACTGTCCTAAGTTATTGAGTTCATTTACTAAAAGGTCTGTCTAAGAATGCCTCTGCTGAGCAGTAAAGGAAGAGTGACCCTGTCGATTCTGGTGGCGGGCATTATTTTAATTTCAATCATCGCCCTCCTGAAGCCAACACCGCAACGTCGGGTCAGCGCCCCCAAGCCGCTGTTAGAGGTTGAAGTAATAGTGGCATCCCCCTCTCCGATGCAGGTGTTCATTAAATCTCAGGGTACAGTGGCCCCGAGACGAGAAATTGATTTGGTATCACAGGTCTCGGGTAAGATCGTCGCCGTCGCCGACAACTATGCTAACGGGGGATTTTTCCAGGCCGATGGCAGGTTAGTTCAAGTTGAACCGGCCGATTACGGTTTTGCCGTTACCCGAGCCAAGGCTCAGTTAGCCAGAGCCGATGAGCAAGTGGCCCTAGAGCGAGGTCGTTCTCGACAGGCAAAACGTGAGTGGCGTGACCTGAGTGACCCAGACGGCAAATACGCTTTTCCTTCGCCAGCCTCAATTAAATTCTGCCTTAGCCGGACTGGAGTCTGCACGAGCTGATCTGCAAAAATCCAAACTCGACCTTGCTCGCACCGGCATCAGTGCTCCGTTTCAGGGTCGTATTCGGCAAACCTTCGTCAATTTGGGTCAATATGTTACCCCCGGAACGCGGATTGCCAAGGTGTACAGCACCGATATTGTGGAGATCCGGCTGCCACTATCCGACCGTGAGGTTATGCTGGTCGACTTACCCGTAGACTTTGAAAATAGTCAGGCCCTGAACTACCCTGCGGTAACGCTGAGCAGTCGCGTTGGCGATATACGTCATGAATGGCAGGGCAACATTGTGCGCACCGATGCATCTATCGACATTCAAAGCCGCATGACCTTTGCAGTAGCTGAAGTCGAAAACCCCTTTAAATCGGACGCCGAGGGATTGCGTCCTCCACTCAGTATTGGTCTGTTTGTTGAGGCAAATATTGAGGGTAAGGTGATCGCGAATGCTGTTAGTCTACCCAAGAATATTGTCTATCGGGGTCGCGAAATTCTAGTGCTGAACGAGCATGACGAGGTCAGCTTTCTGACTGTTTCCATACTTCAATCTAACTCGGAGTCTGTTCTTGCTGTCGGGATAGCCGCTGGCACAAGAATAGTGTCCACACGAATTTCACTACCTATCAATGGTATGAAGGTGGCGCCCATAGCCGCAACTCCAGCCTCACCGAGAGTACAGATTAGCCAGTCAACCATCGCCGGTTCAGGCCATTGAATAACTTGATCAGCTGGTTTGTGCGCAACCCAATTGCGGCTAATCTACTCATGGTGCTGACCCTGATTGGCGGTGTAATGGGCGCGTCTAGTATCGGTAGAGAAGTATTCCCGGCGATACCGGTAAACTACATCGATATCAATATGCCCTATCCTGGGGCTGGACCGAGAGAAGTTGAAGAACAGATTATTATTCGTATTGAAGAGGCAATCTATAATCTCGATGGTATTAAACATATCACCTCGCAGGCACGGCAGGGCAGAGGCAAGGTAACCGTCGAAGTGGCTACCGACCATGATATGAACAAGATGCTCAACGATATTAAAAGTCGCGTCGACTCGGTGACGACTTTTCCTGTCGATGCCGAACGTCCCATAGTAATGGAGAAAATACTGCGCGAGGAAGTCATTCGCGTGGCACTGTTCGGTGCTGCGGATGAATCAGTGCTCAAGCAGTATGGCGAGCGTATTAGAGATGACTTGGCTGCCCTGACCGATGTCGACCACGCAGATTTGCAAGGTGTACGTGATGCACAGATCGATATCGAGTTGTCTGAAGTCGCTATGCGGCGCTATGGCATCTCGTTTAATGACGTGGTCAATGGTATCCGCCGATCATCACTTAATCTACCCGCAGGCACCATTCGCGCAGAAACAGGTGATATTCAGATTCAGACCCGCGGCCAAGCCTATGTTGAAGATGACTTTAACAGCATCTCAATTAGCAGTCGTGCCGACGGTACTGAGATCAAAATATCTGATGTGGCCACTGTCAAGGACACCTTCGAAGAGCGCAATTCGCTGGTGCGATTTAATGGTAAACCGGCGGTTTTTCTCGGCATTAGCGTAGGCAATCAACCAGATGTCGTGGCTACGACTGGGGCGGTTAAACGCTATATTGACGAAGAGATTAACTATCTCCCGGCCGAGTTAAGTATTGCCACCTGGGCGGATTTTTCGACGATGTTCTCCGGTCGTCTCGAGCTATTGTCGACCAATGCCTTCGGTGGTTTGGTCCTAGTATTCGTAGTACTGATGTTGTTTTTACGCCCACAGCTGGCCTTTTGGGTGGCCCTGGGCATTGCCGTTGCCTATATGGGTGCACTGTGGATTTTGCCTAGTATGGGACTGACGTTGAATATGCTTTCAATGTTTTCATTTTTGTTGATTCTGGGGATTATTGTCGATGACGCCATTGTGGTGGGAGAGAGTATTTTTCGTCATCAACAGGAGGGCTATGAAGGAACTACCGCCTCGGAACTCGGAGCGCAGGCGGTATCCAAGCCGGTAGTTCTGGCAGTGGTAAGCACTATGATCGTGTTTATCCCTATGTTATTTTTACCCGGGATATGGCCAAAAATGCTCTGGGCTATTCCCGCAGTGACCATAGTAGCGTTGAGTTTTTCTCTGATTGAGTCACTGTTGATATTGCCCTCTCACCTAGCGCAAATGAAACCGGAAAAAGAGCCTAGTTCAGAATGGGGCCTTAAGTTTTATCGTTTGCGTCAGTGGTTCGCCAACGGCATGATGAGCTTTGCCAAACAGAGCTATCAGCCGATGTTGATCAAAGCGCTGGAATGGCGCTATCTAACACTGGTCGGATTTACTCTAGCCTTTGCTCTGTCGATTACTCTGGTCGGTTCTGGGTATGTTAAGCAACGGTTTATGCCAACCGTAAACTCAGACATTCTTCAGATGAAAATCAATATGCCCGACGGCTATTCTAAGGCCGGTAAGCTAGCCATTATCAAGCGCGCTGAAAAAGCGGTCTCAATGTTGCCGAACGACCCTCTGATTGCGCCACAGTTAAACAGCACCGATCTGACTAAAAACCAACTGTCCTTTATGTGGGGAGATCATATACGCCTAATTTTAGAAATAGGTCCCGAGTACAGTGGTAAAGTTGATCCGCAGTTGGTAGCGGAGCGCTGGCAGTATCATGTCGGTAAGTTACCAGAAGCCAAGAGTTTTAATACCGAAGCCTCGCTGTCACGGACCAACTCGGGGCGTTTCTCGGTATTGCTCTCATCGACGAATGTAGAGCAGTTACAGGGTGCGACAGCCTATATTAAAGAGCAGCTGCGTCAGCTGCCCGGCGTCAGCAACATACGAGATGATGTTCATTCTGGGCGCTCTGATATTGATATTAGTCTCCGCCCCAACGCCGATAATTTGGGTATTGGTCTAGCCGATATTGCCCGTCAGGTGAGACAGGGTTTTTATGGTGCCCAGGCGCAGCGAGTCCCCAGAGGTCGGGACGATGTGCGAGTCATGGTGCGGTACCCCAAGAATGATCGAGCGCAGGTGGAAACCCTTGAAGATCTGCGTATTCGAACGGCTAATGGCACTGAGATCCCGTTTTATTCGGTGGCTCAGGCAGAGTACGTGCCGGGCTACAGTAGAATCAACCGTCGTGATCGTGAACGCAGTGTCAAGGTAACTGCGCAGCCGGTGCTCAGCACGATTACAATCAGTGAGATCGCTGATATTATTTATGGTGATGTGGCTTTGGAGGTCGCTCAGAAGTTCCCCGAAGTCAGTCTCGGTAAAGACGCGGAACTGGCTGATCAGGAAGATTTCTACAGCGCATCCAGCTCATTATTTGCTTTGGCGCTGACGATTATTTACATGCTGATGGCAATTGAATTTAAGTCCTACCTAAAGCCCTTGGGCGTTTTGTCCGCTGTGCCATTTGGCATTATGGGAGCGATTTTTGGTCACCTCTTAATGGGCCTGGATTTCAGTATTTTGTCACTGCTGGGAGTACTCGCAGCATCTGGGGTGGTGGTTAATGACAATCTGGTATTGATCGATCGAATTACTCAGCTGCGAGAAGGGGGCCTCGATGTGAAGGCGGCCCTTGTGCGCGGGGGCTTTGAGCGCTTTAGGCCGATCATACTGACTTCGATTACGACCTTTATTGGATTGGTTCCAATTTTGTTAGAGACCAGTATGCAAGCTAGATTCTTAATTCCAATGGTGTGCTCGCTCGCCTTTGGTGTGTTGTTTGCCACCACCGTTACGCTCGTCTTTGTGCCCTGCCTTTATCTAGCTGGCGCCAACCTTAAGGCAAGGTTGGCGAAAATGGCTGGGTTAGGTGCCAGCCGGTAATACGATTGATCAGTAATACGTAGCGGCCGACGTGGTCAGCACCAAACGTGAGCCGACCTCTTCGCGCTTCACTACGCCGCAGAGTTGCTGAACCAAATCCAGCGCGAAATCTAGAGCCGTCCCGGGTCCCTGACTGGTAATGCAGTTGCCATCGACCACCACCCGAGATTTCCCATTTACCTCCTTTGCCTCAATATTCTGCTGGAACATTGGATGCCCCGTCACAATCTTATCTTGCAACAGCCCTTTACTACTGAGAACCAGCATAGGCGCCGCACAGATAGCGGCATAGAGCCGACCTTTTGCCGCCTGCTCGCGCAGTAACCTATCGAGTGCTGGGCTCGCAGCCAGATTTTCGGATCCGGGCAGCCCACCGGGCACCGCAATCAAATCAAATAGCGCTGTGGTGCAGTCATCGATAGTGCAATCGGCCGCAATAGTAATGCCGTGTGCACCTACTATCTTTAGCTCACCTGAGTCATTGACACTAGCGACTGTAACCTCAATACCGGCTCTGCGCAGCACGTCAATCATGGTGACCGCTTCAATTTCCTCGGTGCCGTTGGCAATGGGAATAAGGGCTCTTTTAGTCATGTGATTTCTCTTTTGATCAGCCTTAAGGATAGGTTACACTGTGCCGGAATTCACGGTGGCTGTCACGGGATTGACATGAAATTGTATATTTTAAAGACGCGCAATAATTTAGTTCTCAATAGAAATTGCGAGTGGAGTGACGAGCCACATCGGGATACAGTATTTTGCACCGAGCACAGAGATATCGCACTTAATCAGCTTATTGAAGTGAACGCTAAAGACACTGATCTGCGGGTTTATATGGTCGAGTGTGATTCTGATGCGAAGGGACGCCCAATTTTAGCGGCCGATGAAGTCGTAGCGAAAAACATAGAATCCAATCAGTCCAACGTGGCTTAACCGGGAGTTGATTTTGTCACTGACCAGCAAGCTTACGCTATTAGGCGACCCCGAAAAAGCCAACTTATTAAGAGGTATTACTCGGGGGATTGAAAAGGAAAGCCTGCGCGTGCAGAGTAACGGTCAGTTAGCGACGACGGCCCATCAAAAAACTCTTGGTTCAGCCCTGACACATCCTTCTATTACCACCGATTATTCTGAAGCGTTACTAGAGTTTATCACGGCGCCCTCGTCCTCTATTGATGATGTACTTAATCAATTGGATGAGATTCACCGGTTTACCTATAGACATATAGACGACGAACTACTCTGGGTAAGCAGCATGCCCTGTCAGCTTGGCGATAACAGTAGTATTCCTATCGCCGAATACGGAACCTCCAACATTGGCACCATTAAGTCGGTTTATCGCGTCGGCCTGGGCAACCGCTATGGTCGTTTAATGCAAACAATCGCCGGTATACACTATAACTTTTCTATACCCGAAGCCATGTGGTCGGAATTGCAGGCCGCCAGTGCTGACACTGGCAGCCTACAAGATTTCAAAACTGTGGGCTATTTTTCCCTGATCCGGAATTTTCGACGCTATTCATGGCTTCTACTCTACCTGCTGGGGTCTGCACCGGCGGTCTGCAAGAGTTTCGTGCGTGGGCGGGAGCATCGCTTAGTCCCCGTGGGTAATGATAGCCACAGCTCTACATACCCCCTACGCCACATCGTTGCGCATGGGAGACCTTGGCTATCAGAGCGATGCGCAGGAATCTCTAGTCGTTTGCTATAATAGCATGGCACAATATATTGAAACCCTGCAAGAGGCCCTAGAACAGCCTCACCCGGCCTATGACAAAATTGGCCTCAAGGATTCTGAGGGACACTACCGGCAGCTCAATACTCATCTTTTGCAGATTGAGAATGAGTTCTATAGCGCCATTAGGCCAAAACGCACCGCTGCCTCTGGTGAGAGACCGCTACAAGCGCTTGAACAGCGTGGGGTGGAATATATTGAAGTGCGCTGCGTTGATCTAAATCCCAGTATTCCCGGGGGTATCGACGCCGAGACTATTCGCTTTTTGGATACGTTCTTGATGTTTTGTCTGCTGCAAGACAGTCCAGAAAGCCACTGCCAAGAGTATGCTCAGATACAGGAAAATATCAGCCGCACGGTTTATCGTGGGCGTGACCCCAAGACGACATTGATCATGGGTGGCGGCGAAGTACTGGCTCGAGAGCTAGGCAATGCATTACTCGCCGAGATGCAACCAGTGGCAAACCTACTTGACCGCGCCAATCAAACCGAATCCTATAACGAGTCATTAGAAACCATGCAACTGCGCATGCGTGACGATAGCCACACTCCTGCCGCAAGTCTGCTGCAAGAAATGACTGACAATAATGAAACCTACTACGCTATGGCCATGCGCAAAGCCTGTGAGCAGCGAGAACATTACCTCGAGCGCCCACCCAGCAAAGAGACGATTGATAAATACGAACAGTTGGCAACAATTTCAATTCAACAACAGGCGGAAATCGAAGCCAGCGACGAGCTGACTTTCGATGAGTTTCTTGCTCGCTATTAGCCAGCATTGAATTATCTGGCGCACATTGCACTGTCCGGTAGCAACTCGCAGCATCGAGTGGGTGGACTGCTCGGAGATTTTGTTCGCGGCCCACTAAGAGGCGAATATCCTGCTGCTATAGAGGTTGGTATAGACGCACATCGCCAGTTGGATGCCTATGTTGACCGGCAACCGGAGATGCAACGTTTTGTGCGGCGTTTTGATCGACCCATGCGTCGCTATGCGGGTATTGTTGCCGATATTTTCTATGACCATCTACTAGCGACCAATTGGTTACGTTACTATCCCCAGTCATTGGATGAGTTTTGCCAGTCGTTTTACGGTGAGTTATCGCGTCATAGAGACGTGCTTCCTAGTCGAGCGCAGGCATTTGCAAACCAGGCGCCCAAGGTAAGATGGCTTCAGAACTATAGCGATGAGAGCAACTTGCCGCTGATCTTAAGTCGCGTGGGCTCGCGCTTTAAAAAGCCGCTTGCGTTACAGGATGCGCTACCCACTGTCGCAGAGAATCGCGCTGAGATAAGCAGTGACTTTCATCGCCTATATCCGCGTTTACAAAGCTTTATGCAGGGCACATTGGACCAAACTAACCTAAACTAAGCAGGCTAGCCTAAGGCGCTTGCTAACCTAAATTATCACAGGACCAATCGATGATGTTTCCTAGCTACAGATTAACCAATCTTTTCGCTGGCTTGGGTTGCGGTCTAATTATCGCGATCGCAGTGTTTTATTTCCAAAACTATCTGGGTCTGGAGCCCTGCTATCTTTGTATGACTCAGCGTGTTTTCGTCATGGCGGTGGGCCTTATCTTTATCTTGCCGCAGTGCACAACCCCACCACAAGGGGTCGTTCAATCTATTCATTACTGGTCATAATTTCCTCTCTAGGAGGGGCCTTTTTCTCGGTCAAGCAACTGTGGCTGCAGAGCCTTCCGGAAGATCAGGTTCCCGCCTGCGGGCCTCCTGTTGAATATCTATTTGACGCCTTTTCAGCCTCTGAGGCAATCAGCATGCTACTGCGAGGCGATGGCAACTGTGCTGAGATTCAGTGGCAACTGCTCGGACTCAGCATGCCGGCCTGGGTGCTGGTTACCTTTATACTGCTGACCGGACTGGGACTGTCGCAATTATTACGCAAGGCCTAAAATTCGCCTTCGCGCTGTGGATTCTAGTGGGCTTCCAGTGGCTGGGAGAATGGGTAGTCTGGCTTATCGGGGGGCCGATTCACGGGCCACTGATGGGAATGCTATTGCTGCTAATCCCATTGACTATAGCCGATCATCCGCTGGCATTTTTGCATAGGACCAGCAATCTCTTAATCCAAAATTTGTCGCTAATGTTCATGCCAATAGCGGTGGGCGCCTTTTTCTTAAGCCGCGAAATCTATCAACAGTTCCCCGCGATTTTGCTAATCATTGTACTGAGTACCTGCGGGGTAATCCTATTTATGGCGCTATTGATAAGGGGGCTGACCAAGGATGATTAGCCTACTGCAGCAACAGTGGCTCCAGATTATATCGAGTTCATGGCTTGTGGGGTTATCTATCGCAGGCTTCGCTGTGGGTCTATGGGTGTATAGGCGTGGCGGCGGCAATGCTCTGTTACATCCCCTACTGATTGGCGCGCCCATCATTGCTGGCATTTTATATATGAATGGTCTCGGCTTTGAGGTCTATTATGAAGGCAATGGCGGGCTGTCGTGGCTGTTGGGTCCAACCACCGTGGCCCTCGCCGTGCCGCTATCGCAGCAACTGCGAAAACTGCCGGCGGTGCTAGGCACGTTGTCTGTCACCGTACTGATGGGTGGCTTTGTGGCCTCCGTCTTGGCCCTCAGCTTGGCGGTACTGCTGGGCACCAGCGAGCCAGTGCTGCTGTCGATTGCGGCAAAATCTGTTACTACCCCCATTGCCATGGGCATCACCCAACAGCTTGGTGGTCTGCTCACCCTGATCACCATGGTGGTACTACTCACTGGGATTATTGGAATTATAGTGGCACAGGCGATCTTTCGCCTGACAGGCATTGTCGATGAGCGCTGGCAAGGTCTGATTCTCGGCATTGCATGCCATGCTATAGGTACAGCCAAAGCCTTTGAGAAAAGTCAGAGATGCGGCGCCTTTTCGACAATTGGGATGGGGCTTAATGGAATCTGGAGCTCCGCATTTCTGCCGTCGTTGATCGGATTATTTTTAGCCTAAGCTGTCTTATCGGAGGTGAATAGGGTTAGAATCGAGGCTCAGAAAGGGAATCATGGAGGGCGCTATGTCGACAGATGGTCAAACACTAGAGCAACATTGGGGGAATGTGACTGAGATCCTCGATCGCTGGTTAATCGAACGCCGTGAGTTGCTGGTGAAATACGGTGAACTCGGCGAAATAAAGACCTTTGATGGCGCCAACGTTAGTCATGGCACTTAAGCTTCAAGCATTTTGTCAATTGTTGGTGGACTACGTCTCCACAGGACATTTTGAGATTTTTGAGCAGTTGGCGGGCGAAGGCAAGGCCTTTAGTGACAGGGACGGACTCAAGGAGGGTGCCGATTTGATGGAAAAGATACAGCCGTCCACTGAATTAATATTAGATTTTAACGATAAGTATCTAGCCACTGATGATTTGGAGGCTCTGAGCCTGGATCTGTCAAATATTGGTGAAGCGCTGGCTCAACGATTTGAATCTGAAGATACCATGATCGCGGTGCTACATGATGCGCATCTGGAACAGCTGATCTAAGATTTGTGATCTAGACGTCGCGATGCAAACGCCCTTATCAGAGAGCGAACACAATCCCTCTAGAGAAGTTAAAGGTATAAAAAAAGCCCCTTAAAACAGGGGCTTTTTTGTGTATTACGCTTTTTGCAAAGCCGCATTACTCTTCAGTAGCTACATTCGCTTGAAGCAACTCAACTTCAAAAATTAGCGTTGAGTTAGGGCCAATGGGACCAGTGCCGCCTGGACCATAGGCGAGATCAGCCGGAATATATAATGCCCATTTTGAACCCTCAGGCATCAGTTGCAATGCTTCGGTCCATCCAGCAATAACCTGAGTAACGCCAAACTGGGCCGGGACACCACGCTTAATCGAGCTATCAAACTCAGTGCCATCGATGAGGCTGCCGGCATAGTGCACTTCAACAGTGCTAGCGTCAGTAGGTATTGATCCAGTTCCGACTGTAAGTACTTTATATTGCAGGCCAGAAGCGGTAGTGACTACGTCCTCTTTAGCGCCATTAGCGAGCAAAAAGGCAGCGCCGTCTTCACCATTGGCTTCAGACTGCAGTGCACTGGCAGTCTGCTCAGTTTGTTGCATTTCGTCGCGCTTGGCCATCATCTGGGTTTCAAAAGCCTTTACCGTTGATTCTATCTCCTCTTCGCTCAGTGCAGGCTCTTCACCCGCGATCCCGGCAGCGAAGCCTTTCTGAAAGGCGGCGATGTCGATTTCCATACCAACGCTCTGTATATTTTTGCCATTATCCATACCCAGCAGATAACTTATCTTTTCATCCTGCGTCTCTAGTTTGAGCGCGGCGCCAGCCTCATCTTGCGCGACCTGATCACAGGCCCCTAACGTCAACAGTGCTGTAAGTGACATAAATTTTAATACGTTCATCGTGCTTCCCTTCTGTAGTTATTAATGTTTTTTTAAGGCTATTTACTTAGCTATAGTTTAAGACATTTTTAATGGCTATGGCACTAATCTATTTTTTTATAGAGCAGATCCCAAACACCGTGCCCGAGACGTTCGCCGCGCTGTTCAAATTTGGTCAGCGGTCGATAGCTCGGACGCTCAGAGTAATTGCCGGGGCCAGCAACATTTTCAAAACCCTCGGCGTCCTCCATTGTCTCTAACATCTGCTCCGCATAATGTTCCCAGTCTGTGGCCATATGTAACACACCATCAGGGCGTAATTTTTCTCTCACTAGCTGGACAAACTGTGGCTGCACGATACGGCGCTTGTTGTGCTTTTTCTTATGCCAGGGATCGGGAAAATAAAGCTGTAATCGATCGATACTGTGCGCTCCGAAACATTCCTCTAATACGTCATTGGCGTCGGCAAGATAGACGCGAAGGTTTTTTAATGCCAGAGCCTCGGCACCGTTTATCAGCGTACCCACACCGGGGGGGTGTACCTCAATACCGACAAAATCAGTCTCGGGATCAGCCGCGGCCATCTGCAGCAGAGAATCGCCCATACCAAAACCAATCTCTAGGATCTTGGGCCCAGCACGACCAAAAATGCTATCGGTGTTAATGGCTCCGGCCGCCAACGTCAGGCCGAAGGCGGGCCAGCCCTGGGTAAAGGCATTGCGTTGCGCATCGGTCATACGACCCGCACGAACAACATAGCTGCGTATCGATTTCTTACGATATTCGGGTCTCATATCCATTTATTGCGGTCTTTTTACGGAGAAAAAAATGAGTGCCCAGCCGCTAATGAAAGTGATTCCGCCTAGCGGCGTGATCATCCCCAGCCAACTTAGCCCGGTCAATAGCAGCAGGTAAAGGGAGCCGGAGAATATGATCATGCCCACTAAAAAGGCTTTGGCCGCCCAGGTGCGTAGACGGCTATTGACGAGATCATCAGGTAGACTGACCACGACAAACAGGGCGAGGCTATGGAGAAATTGATAGTGCACCGCTGTATTAAAGGTCGCCATTGATCGGGGTGTCAGGCTGCTCTCCAAACCATGGGCACCAAAAGCCCCCAAGACTACAGCGAGTGCCGCTGCAAAAGCCGCTATTTTGATCCAGATAGGTTTATTCATAGCCATAAAAAAGCCGCGCTTTGGAACGCGGCCCGTCAAAGAGAGTGAGTATTTTCAGGCTTCCATCATGACACGGACTTTTTTCATCGCATTTTTTTCCAGCTGCCTAATACGTTCAGCGGAAATGCCATATTCATCAGCAAGTTGGTGCAAGGTGACTTTTTGGTCATCTAACCATCGACGCTGCAAGATATCTTGGCTACGCAGATCAAGACTCTTAACTGCTTTCGTTAGGCGCTGACTATTGTCTTCTTCGAATTCGTCGTTTTCGACCTGTTGCGCAGGGTCATCCGCTTTATTATTCAGAAAGTAAACAGGGGCGTACTGTGTCTTTTCGTCGTCCTCTCCGTCCGGAGCATCAAACGGCGCGTCACGAGAATAAAGACGCATCTCCATTTCTTTGACGTCTTGAACCTGAACTCCTAAGTCATCCGCTACCGCTTTGGCTTCGTCCGCAGTGAGCCACTGTAATTCCTTTTTCGCACTGCGCAGATTGAAGAACAACTTTCGCTGCGCCTTGGTCGTAGCAACTTTAACGATACGCCAGTTGCGAAGAATAAATTCGTGTATCTCTGCTTTAATCCAATGGACTGCGAAAGACACAACACGCACCCCTTTTTCGGGATTAAATCGGCGCACCGCCTTCATTAAACCGACATTGCCTTCTTGAATAAGGTCGGCAAGCGGCAAACCGTAGCCATTGTAAGAGCGTGCGATATGAACGACAAAGCGCAGATGAGACATTACTAAACGGCGTGCCGCATCGAGGTCATCTTCATAATACAGCGCCTCACCGAGCGACTTCTCTTCTTCAATGGTTAAGATTGGGACCGTAGCCGTACCCTGAATATACGCATTCAGGTTCGCGCCTGGGGTCATCCATTCCATAGTTTGAAGGGCTTTGTTCATCATTACCTCTTTTAAGTACTCAGCCGCCAATTCTAGCATCAAACGTTTGGCGGTTCCTAGTCCCTAGAGACTCTTTGGCGTATCGACATTGTGATTTCGTCGGCAATGCAGCTACACACTCACTTATCGGGGCTCAATGTCCCGAAGATGGCGACTCACAGCGAACCAGGCACCCCCTGAACCAAGCGTCGCTCCTAACAGCATTAGTGCTAAAAAGCCCATCAACCCTAGCCCCCAAACGATATTGCTCTGATATAGATTAGCTAATGTCTCAACGGAACTACTCAGCCACATCAGACAGCTAAATAACATGATAGAGGCGATTAAGGCACCCAGTAAGCCTAGCAGCAATCCGGTGTATAAAAAGGGTCTTCGAACATAAGAATTAGTGCCGCCAACTAACTTAATAACAATAATTTCATCACGACGGCTCTGTATCGACAGCCTGATGGTATTGCCTATCAGTAATAGAACTCCGAGCCCTAGGGTGAAACCGAGTGCAAGAACCAACTTCTGGCCCATTTCGATCAGCGAGTGCAGTCTCTGCAGCCAGCCCATATCTATTTGCACAGCGTCAACCGTCGGCAGCTCTCGGATACCAGCTATGATTGTCTCAGCTTGCGCAAGGCTAGCCTGATCTGTGACCAGCGGTTGCACCAAAAAGACGGCGGGTAGTGGATTATCCTCAAGATAGCGCAGAGCCGAGCCAAAACCTGAGAGCGCCTTAAATTCCAAAAGCGCCTGCTCTGCTGAGATAAAGCTTACCGAGATGACGCCCGGCATCGCATCTAATTGACCCGCAAGTGTCTCTATAGCGGTTGAATTAGCCTGCCTTTTAACATAAACAGTGATTTGAGCAGAAGACTCAAAGTTGCTGCCTAGCGCCTTAACGTTTTCAACCGTCAAGTAAAGTGCCGCAGGCAGTGTGAGGGCAATCGCAATGACCAGGACGGTCATCAACGTCTGCATCGGCTCGCGAAGCATCTTGGTCAAGCTGTCACTCAACGTGGCCCGGTGATGGGATTTATAGCCACGCCAGCGGTGGGCAAAGCTAATATTCTGCCCGCTCGCACCGCGCGGTGTAGTCTCGCGACCATTTTTATCAGTAGCCGCCATAAGTGGCTCCATCGTCGGTGAGTCCACCATCTTCAAGGCGCATAATTCTCAGCTGCATGCGGTTTATGAGGCTAATATCGTGAGTGGCAATCAAAACGGTGACGCCAACACTTTGAAAGCGCCGAAACAATGCCATGATTTCGCTAGACAGTTCTGGGTCAAGGTTGCCGGTTGGCTCATCGGCAAGCAAAATACGCGGTTTGTGCACAACAGCACGAGCGATACCCACGCGTTGCTGCTCACCACCAGACAACGTCATCGGTCGTTCCCGCTCTTTATCTAGCAGGCCTACCCCGTCTAGCGCGGCGCGCACACGACGCCCAATCTCGACGGCCGGATATCCCGAGACCTGCAGTGGTAATGCCACATTTTCAAAGACCGTTCGGTCTAATAATAGCTGGTGATTTTGAAACACCACGCCCACCTGACGCCGGTACATTGGGATTTGTGCCGTGGACAGACGATTAAGGTTCTTGCCATTAATTAATAAGTTTCCCGATGTCGGGCGCTCCATCAGCATCAACATTTTTAACAGGGTACTTTTACCGGCACCAGAATGGCCTGTCAAAAAGGCCATCTCACCCGCCTCCATGGTAAAACTGACATTCCGTAGAGCTTCAAATCCACTGGGGTAACGCTTGCTGAGGTTGTCAAAACAAATCATAGTGTTTACTCGCTGGTGTCCAGATCAAAGCCTAATAATGCGTCAACAAACTCATCGGCAACAAAGGGCTGCAGATCATCCTGGCCTTCGCCCACACCTATGTAGCGGATCGGTATAGAAAACTTGTCGGCCAAGGCAAAGATAATGCCTCCCTTGGCAGTACCATCTAATTTGGTCAGGGCTATTCCCGTAACACCTATCACCTGATGAAACTCGGCCATCTGCGCGACCGCATTTTGCCCAGTACCCGCATCCAACACTAGCAGCACCTCATGGGGTGCATTTTCATCCAGCTTACCGGCGACCCGCCGAACCTTTTCTAACTCTTCCATCAGGTTGCTTTTATTATGTAGTCGCCCCGCAGTGTCAGCTATAACCACATCAATACCTCTGGATTTAGCCGCATGAATGCCGTCAAAGATCACCGAGGCACTGTCAGCGCCAGTATGCTGAGCAACCACAGAGACATTATTACGCTCACCCCATATCTGCAACTGCTCTGCGGCGGCAGCCCTAAAGGTATCACCGGCCGCCAAGATTACTGACTTGCCTTCATTCTGTAGACGGCCTGCAAGCTTGCCAATCGTTGTCGTTTTCCCCACCCCATTGACACCAATTACCAAAATCACAAAGGGTGCCTCAGCGCCGCTGATATCCATGGACTGCTGACAGGGTCGCAGCTTAGCCAGCAATATTTCCTGCAGAGCTGCGCGCAGTGCGATGCTGTCTTTGAGTTCTCTTCGTCTTAGCCGGCCCACCAACTCTGCCAGTATATTGTTAGTTACCTCAACCCCGACATCAGCCGTCAGCAAGAGTGTTTCTAACTCATCAAGCAACGCATCATCAATGGCCTTGCCGCCAAGAAAAACCGCACCTATACCCTCACCGGTACGCGACAGTGCGTTGCGCAGACGCCGAGTAAGAGACTGTTTTGCGGGTACCTCTAACCGACGGTCATCTGGGTTTTCCAGTTGGGTAGGCGCGCGACGAAATCTGTCCAGAAAGGATTTTTTCTGGGTTTCGGCTGGCGGGCTAACAGGTGGCTGAGAATCCATTGAAGCTCAAAGACTAAGGTTATTAAATCTAGTGTATCCTACCATTTACGTTATAAAAAGTGCTTAAAAGTCACGCTTATGGAGCATCTAATTTGGCTACTAAGAAATCACAGCGAACAATACAGTCACCGCAGAAATTGAGAATCATCGGCGGCAAATGGCGCGGCCGAACCATTCCTTTTCCCACTGTTCAAGGTTTACGGCCCACAGGCGACCGAATTCGAGAGACGGTCTTTAACTGGCTGACACCGACGATTGAAGGCGCGCGCTGTCTTGATCTGTTTGCCGGGTCCGGTGCGCTGTCCTTTGAGGCTCTGTCCCGAGGCGCTGCTCACTGCACCGCGCTGGAGCTTCAGGACGCTGCTGTCAGCCAGCTGCGTGACAGTGCAACCGTTTTGGCAGCTCATGACCTCAGGGTCGTGCAAACTAATAGCCTGCAATACTTAGAGAATAACGTCGCCGAGTGGCAATATGACTTAGCTTTTGTCGACCCGCCCTTTGACACACCCCTGCTAAGCAGCGCCTGCGCTCTGCTTGAGCGGGGCCAGTGGTTAGCCGTAAATGCCAAGATTTATTGTGAGCTTTCTGCCGCGGACAACAGCTTTTTGCCGCCGCCTAATTGGCAATTACTGCGCGAAAAGATCAGCGGGGGTGTTAGGTACTGCCTTTTTTCTTACGTTGAGCCCAGCGCATAATTTGAGTAACATGCGAGTCGTTTAACTAAATGCGGACCCAGTGCATGAAGACTATCGTCTACCCCGGCACCTTTGATCCTATTACCAATGGGCATATTGATCTGATTGAGCGCGCATCAAAGCTCTTTGATAAAATTGTCGTAGGCATAGCCAGCAGCCAACGCAAAGGCCCGCTGTTTACTGTGGATGAACGCATCTCATTGGCCTCTGAGTCACTGGCCCACGTCCCCAATGTTGAGATTATCGGCTTTGATTACTTGCTGGTTAACTTTGTTAAAGACTGCAAAGCAGACGCCATTATGCGGGGCCTGCGTGCTGTTTCTGACTTCGAATATGAATTTCAGTTAGCCAACATGAACCGTGCCCTGGCACCGGAGATCGAGAGCATTTTTCTCACGCCGGCAGAGCATTTATCGTACATCTCATCGTCACTGGTGAGAGAAATCTCTTCGTTAGATGGCGATGTGTCTAAGTTCGTGCCCGCCAATGTCGCAGCGGCGTTACTGCAAAAAATTCAGCCGGGCTGACAAGACAAGGTGATCAATGCTGGCAGTTCGGACAGAAAACCGAACTGCGCTGCCCCAGCTTGATGTCTTTTAATACCCCCGCACAAACTGTACAGCCTTTCCCACCACGGCCATAAACCGCTAATGTTTGCTGGAAGTAGCCCGGTTCGCCGTTGCCATTAACAAAGTCTCTCAGGGTCGTGCCACCCTGCTCTATAGCGGCGGCTAGTACCGCTTTAATATGTCCCGTCAGCACTATATAGCGCTGCTGAGAGATGCGGCCGGCAGCCCGATCAGGTCTGATACCGCTGCGAAATAGTGCTTCCGAGGCATAGATATTGCCGACGCCAACCACCGTTCGGTTTTCCATGATAAAGGGCTTAACCGCCATCTTACGATTGCGCGACAGCTGAAAAAGCCGGTCGCTACAGAATTCCTCAGAGAGAGGCTCGGGTCCAAGGTGCGCTAAATGCCTGTGCTCACCCTCGGACCAAAGCCAGCAGCCAAAACGCCGAGGGTCGTGATATCTCAAAGTGGCGCCATTGGCCATCCGCATTTCAATATGGTCATGCTTGCGCCAGTCGGCATCTCGCGCTGTCAATCGTAAGCTGCCACTCATGCCCAGATGAATCAACATGGACCCATATTCAAGCTCGACAATTAGGTATTTGGCTCGCCTCGTCACTGCCAGCACCAATTGACCCTGTACGATCGTAGCCATCCCGACTGTCACAGGCCAGCGCAGCGAGGGCTGACGCACGGTAATCTGGACGATTCTCTGATTTGCGAGCCACGGCTCTATGCCTCTAAGCGTGGTCTCGACTTCAGGTAATTCCGGCATAAAAGACCCAAACCTTGTGCTATTATCTTAGAACTGGATCCTAATTTAAGCAACGCAGGATCCCGTTCCGTATCGTAACATATAGCTAAGCGACACTTAGGGTTAGCGCGACTGGCATTTTTCACAAATATCAGTAGAATGCGGGCTCAAATAATATTTTTGGCAAGATTTGGTGA
>CAJJDA010000005.1 GCA_905182855.1 gamma proteobacterium HTCC2207
CCTTGGCTATGCCGTCTCTCTGGAAGCTGATAAGCAGACCTTAGAGGATGACGACGCGGCCAGTAAAGCGGCGGCGGGAAGCAAAGCCAACCAAGAGGAGCTGGACTGGGACGATGTCGACCAGGTAGATCTGGTCGGGTTAGATATTGGCTATGGCCTTATCCCCTTGGTTAACCCGGATACAGGCGGGCAACTGCTTCCTCGCGTCAAAGGCGTACGCAAAAAACTTTCCGCCGAGCTGGGCTTTCTGGTTCAGCCGATTCGCATTCGGGACAACTTAGACCTAGCGCCAGATGTATACCATATCGTCATGAATGGCGTGGTACGGGGCAAAGGTGAAATCAAGGTAGGCCGTGAAATGGCTATTAACCCTGGTCAGGTTCATGGGTCTCTCGAGGGAACACCAACTAAAGAGCCAGCCTTCGGCTTAGAGGCTACTTGGATCGAGGCCTCCCAGCGCGACTACGCTCGCACACTGGGATATACCGTGGTTGATGCCGCCACCGCAATAGCGACTCATCTAAATACGTTGCTGCGTAACAACGCATCAGAGCTATTGAGTCATGATGAGACCCAACAGCTACTCGATAAGGTCGCTGGACGCTCGCCAAAATTGGTTGAGGATCTGGTTCCGGGTAAGTTGCCTCTGGCAACTATTACCAAAGTACTGCAGAACATTCTTGACGAGTCAGTCTCAGTGCGAGATATGCGCACCATCATTGAAGTGCTATCGACTGAGAGCGCGAACACTCAAAACGCCGATGACTTGACCGCCGCCGTGCGCCCGCGACTAGGCCGTATGATTGTGCAGAGCCTGATTGACGTTAACGACAGCCTACCGGTCATCACCCTTAATCCTTCCCTAGAGCAGCTATTGCATAATGTGTTACAGCAAAGTGCCAGCAGCCAGGGTTTGGTAATAGAACCAAAATTAGCTGAGGGCCTATTTAAGGCGCTTGCCGAAAATACTGCAATGGTCGAAAACCAGGGTCATCCCGCTGTGTTGGTGGTATCTCCGGGTATTCGTCCCTGGTTAGCAAAAATTATTCGACATCGGTTGAGTGATCTGACTGTGCTCTCGTACAGTGAAATTCCTGATGATCAGGCGGTTAAAGTTGTAGCTACCGTCGATGTCGAAGAAACCAATTAATACGAGGTAATAAGAAAATGGAACTACAACGAGTACTGGCACCTGATAGCCGTAGCGCAATGGAAAAAGTTATCCAGCTTTACGGCAGAGACGCGCTAGTGGTGTCAAATAAAAAAGCTAAAAATCAGACAGAGATTATTGTTGCTATCGATCTTGCGACTAATACCCAAAAAACTTTGGATAGTATGCAGGTGCCCCCACAGGACAAGCCACGTATCGCGCTTGGCGAGATGCCAAATTTTGATCAGGTGATGGAATCGGAGATTTTCAAAACTCCCTCAACACTGGCCTATGATCCGCTGCAGGAGCTGTCTATCGATATTGACCCTGCTGCAATAGCAGAATTTAATCAAGAGACACAGGCGCAATTTATCGATGAGACTAAAGGCCGTACTTCGGAGTTGGACAACCCAGCATCTCAAGAGCGGGAGCACTTAAAGGCTCGTGAAATTGTTGATTTGGTAAAGCAGGAGCTGGCCGTTATGCGTAGGGAATTTAAGCTGTCACAGCAACTGGATGCCTGGAGCGGCACTCAGGCGGTCACAGATGAAATGCGCCCCCTGATCGAAGCCTTTAATGAAACCGGAATGCCAGTTGGACTGCGCGCACTGGTGACTGAGGTGGTCAACAAAAATACTGATATGACAGCGGCGCTTGAGGGTATTGCTGCCATTCTTGGAGACGGCATAAAGCATGTCAATCTGGTTGAAGATATGCAGGGAGTCCACCTGATTGCCGGAAGTTCAGGCGCAGGTAAGACGCTAATGACTGGCAGGCTTGCCAAGCAGGCCGGACTTGTTCATGGCGATCAGGCAGTTGGTGTTACAAGGATTGCCGACTACGAGGATGCGAACGTCACCCAGCTAATCGGTGCTCAGGCGGGTGTAGAAACTTTTCGCGCAAACTCACCGGAAATGCTCGAGGTTTTGTTGCAAGAACTGTCGTCACGGCGACTGGTCATTATTGACACCCCGGGGGCGACCTCGACAATCAATTACAGCTGTTGACAACATTACTGCCCGAAGCCCAAAAACATCTAGTGCTGGCTTCGGATGCCTCCGAGGCCTCAGTAAAGCGACATTTGAAATCGGAAACAATTACCTGGGATTCGGTGATGCTTTCACGGCTTGAGGTCGGAATTCATCCCTGGGCGATTATTAACGCCCTACTTAATGAAAATACCCCTATTTCGGTGGCCTCGGCGGAGCCCTCAATCATTGATTCAGCGGCAACGCTGACAGGTCTAGCCCTTGCAAAACACGCGCTGGCCCACTTACCCATTAGTTTTGTTTGACTAGGTTGAGGGGATAAACGAAAATGAAACGATTGGTTAACAAAGTGCCTACAATAAGCAATGCAAGGATGTTCGAGCGAGCGTCACTTAAGCTAGCAGCTCTCCACGGCAGCCTCATGATTACTTTTTCTGCGGATTTAATGCCAAAAGCTAATTCGCTTGACGCATTTTCAGCGTGCAGTAACGAACCCAGCAGGGTATTTAAAAATGTTTGATCAGCAACCTACTCAGATTATCGGTATTGCTAGTGGTAAGGGCGGCGTGGGCAAAACCACCGTGTCGGTTAATCTTGCCGTTATGCTGGCGTCACTGGGTAAAAAAGTGATGCTTTTTGATGCCGACTTAGGCCTTGCCAATGCCCAGCTGGCTCTTGGCTGTCGCACCCCCTTCAATTTCAGCCATGTCCTCTCGGGCGAGAAAACATTGAATGACATTATAGTGGAGGGCCCGATGGGCGTTAAGCTGGTGCCTGGCGCCAGCGGCATACAGCACATGGCATCGTTAAATGAAATGCAAACGGCTGGCATCATACAAGCGTTCTCTGATGTTGATGAGGATCTGGATTACTTTATCGTCGATCTTGCTGCCGGCCTGTCTGATACCGTAATGACGTTCTTGTGCGCCTGTCAGCATCGCTTTATTGTGCTTAAAAACGAACCTTCCTCTATCGCCGATGCCTATGGCACGATTAAGGTGATGATTCAGGAGCATCAGCTAGACCGTATTGGACTAATACCCAACGGTGTCTTCTCTCAGGATGAAGGTGAGCGTCTCTTTGGCAGCATTAATTCAGTGATTCAGAATTTTTTAGGTAGTCGTGTCGAATATTTGCACTCAATCACTCAGGATGAAATGGTACTTAGATCCATAAAATCATCTCAGCCACTGGTCACATTTGCTCCTTCAAGTATTGCAAGTCGCGACTTTAGGGCACTCGCAAAGGTGGTAATGGCTTTAGAGTCGGATATTCCTATGGATGGGGGCCTGCAGTTCTTTGTTGAACGCATCGCGACACATCAGACCAAAAACGGTTAGAATGCACTATGGCCGATATCAAGCTCTATGAAGATATTCAAAACGCCGATCAGTCCAGTAAGGAGCTGCTGGTTCACGTTGGCTTGGTAAAGCGGGTGGCCCTGCATCTCAAAGGTAGACTGCCTAACTTTATGGAGCTGGATGAACTTATTCAAGTCGGCATGATTGGGCTGATTGAGGCTAAGAGTTCCTTTGATGCAAGCAAGGGTGTTGAATTCGAGATATTTGCCAAGAATCGTATTCGTGGAGCTATTCTCGATCAGGTGCGTAAGCTTTCCTATCTGCCTCGTTCTGCCATCGTTAGTATCCGCGAGCACAACGAAGCTACGGCATCACTTACAGGTCAACTGGGTCGTGAGGCCTCTCAGGCTGAACTGGCCGATTTTATGGGTAAAGACATGGAGAGCTTCCAAAAGGAACGCACTCACGCGCATCGCTTTCAAACGGTCTCTTTGGAGACACAGCTGCCAGACACTGTAGACATGCCTGCGGGTGAAAGTGGTAACCCAGAAAACCAGGTCGCAGAAGAACAATTTATGGAGACCCTAATGGCCTCGATAGAAGCCTTGCCCGAGCGAGAGCGCACCGTAGTTTCCCTGTACTATGTCGAGGAAATGAACCTAAAAGAGATCGGTGCCGTACTGGATGTTAGTGAGTCACGAATCAGTCAGATACTTTCCAGCAGCGTTAAAAAATTGCGTAGCTATATAGACACTGAGGAGGTTTAAGTCATGGTCCTTTCGGTCTTTAAAAATAAACGTTCCAAGGCGGCCAAGCAGGAAGCCAAAAAAATCTATGTCAAAGCGGCGATGCTATCTGACGCAACCCGTGACGAGCGTATGTTCAAGTTGCGCGCGGGCATCAGGAGTCGGGGACATATAGACAAGGCTTTTATCGAGGGTGCAAAAAAAACAGAGACTCATCAGGAGCTATGCCTCCATGCTATCGCTAAAGGTACTGACACGCCAACTCCACCCACCGCGAGTATTTTCCAAACAGCGAAAACACTTAATGGCCAGATATATACCTATATCCCACCAGAGTTTTCTCAAGAATTATTCGCCTTGGGAAACCTTTATCAAACCATGCAGATCGATGCCGCTAAGGCTATTGTCCTAGCGCAGGAAGTGGCCGCTCGAGTCAGTCTTGACCTAGGTCTCGATGAGCCACTTGTTGCTCTGCAGTTTTTGCGTGACGAAGTCATGGCTGAAGTTGATATCTCTGAGCACACTGAATTTTCTGCTGTCGAGATTGATGAGGAATGAGGATGAGGATGAGGATGAGGATGAGGACGAATTAAGTCCTCTCTAACTGACATATAGGCTAATCTCTTATGACTACAATCCTACTTTTAGCAGTTTTTTTTGGAACCGCGGCAGCCATCGTTCTTATTATTTATTTGATTGATCGCGTCAATATACTGGAAAAGATGACTCTGGATAATCGGCCCAGCGCCCTGAGGATACTGTAAAAACAGACGCTAATGCTGATACCGTTTTTCTAGGGCTGTCAGGGAAAATACTGTGGGATGCCATGTCCGGAAAGACCCCCGAAGGATTTAACGATAATGACCTTGTAGCATTGAAGAGCCGCTACGAGCACGTGCTTACAAAACATATTGAATTAGTCTTTAAGGAGGGAGTTACAGACCGGCAACAAGGGAAAGCCTCAGCAAAACCCAAGCTACCCGCATCGATAAAGACCCTTCGCGGAACCATTGATTCCTGGATCCCTCCGCAACATGCGTCTGCGATTTATAAGGCTGGCTTCGAGTCTGTAGATGCATCCGATATAGATAGAACAAGAATCGCCAGTTATTTAGACGATTCCACTGAGCTTTTATTTTCGAGAACTGACATTGCTCTTAGGCAAGCTTTTTCTGAAAAGCTGCTCCCTCAGGAGCCAGGAGGGTGTCGACCTTTATTGGAAGAACTTCCCGATCTGTCTGAAACCGTTGCAGATGGCGATAATGACGATCATCGTCTAATACTTTCTCGAATTACTGAGTCCTAACCGCAGGGTAAACGACAAGCCCCAGATCTTCCGGGCTATCTTCCTCGACAACAGTTCCCTCTGCGCTAACCTGCGACCGCAAAGCATCAAGATATTTCGCCCGCTCTAAGGTAATCAACGCCTCGACGTCTGCATTAAGATTTTTTACATCTTTCATACGGCGATCAAAGGACTTGAGTTGTACCCCAAGTGCCTTACCGTAGCCGGTTACTGCGTTGCACCTGTTTTCCTTGAGATTTCAGTGCTCTGCTTAACCCTTCCACCTGCTTGGCAACTCGGTTAGTTTCAACGCTGACGCTTTTGGCCGCTGCCGCCGGCACCTGTTGGCCTAAGGCTGTTGTGGCTCTCTCAGCATTACTGACTGCCTCAACGAGAATCATCTGGCGCTCGGAAAACTCGGCCTGATTAGTCGCCAATTGGTTTATGGCGTAATTCATTTGTTCAAAGGTGCCCAGCGCTGTATTCATTTTTACAACGCGTTTGCTCAACGCAACCATCATCTGATCGATCTGGCTAACACGGGTGGATAGCTCAATCGAGATAAAAGCAATTAGTCCAACCGCGACAAATAATGCCGTTATAGAGCTGATCAAAATACGGCCCGAAAGAACCGCGCTGGTAGAACTTCGGCGTCGCTTAATTCATTGACCCTTCTCGTAAATGGTCGAGCCCATTCTCAAGAGCAGAAGAGGCACGACGACTAACATCCGCAGCACTATTGGTGGCGTCAGCTGTGTCCAGAACACCCGGCACTAAAACCTCTAGACGCGCCGAAATTTCCTTGGCATTTTTTAATACCTGAGCGAAGCGCTCGTAGTCACCCGCATCGGGTACCGCGCCCTCTGTCTCTTCATCCAACAGCGCCTCTTCAGATGCTTCAGCATTTTGGCTGACAGTATCGGTGGCTTCAGCAGAGGTATTTTCGACTGCGTCGTCAGCATCTGGGATGTTTTCAATATTGTCTTCGGGATTACTCATAGGGATTTTGAACCATGACTGAGTCTAATTTAAGAGGCTTATTTAAGTGCCCGTAGTTGTTTAGAAACATCGGCAGAAACGCGTTTAACTTTAGCTATGCGCTGGCGTAACAGCTCGTCAAATAGGGAGGCTTTATCCTCCATTGACTCTTCAGTAACACCAATACTGAACACCGGCAGCTCCGACTCTGCGCCTGAAATTCCCGCGTTAAAACGCTCTATAGTTGGCGACGCGAGGTCAGGTGAGAGCTGGAGAGTGGAGTCCACATTAGCCTCCCGCTCAACTGATACCGCACCCCGAAGGCCATTGGAGTCGAACAGCTGCTCTTCGAATACATCTGCCATACACACGCCCTCAATAGAATTAGTTGCGCTTCGCAGCGGCGCCCAACGCCGGCGAAGCTCTAATCCAATAATCGGCAGGTAACCCATAGGCTTTAGTAAAATTTGTTGCGGTGAGCCGAGAAGTGAAGGGTCCAGAGACTACCGCATAGCTCACTGCGCTACCTGCAGTAATGGGTAATACAAAGGCTTGATTGAGGCCTGGATAGAGCTTGATATACGGTGCCGCCTGCGCTTTGCTAGATAACACTATATGCTGCACAAAGAAATCCGTCGACTTAGCGCCGTCGACTATCGCAAGTGGGCTCCCTGGCGCAACATCGACTTTGAGGCGGGGCAAGGGCTTTATCGGCACGACGGCAGTAATTGTGGGGGCAGGACTTCAATGGAATCGCTCTTTTTACCACCTGGGCTTGGCTTCGGCGTTTCAATTTCCGACTTTTTGATCGTCAGTTTTTCAACAACGGGTTTTTAACCAACGGATTTTCAAGCCGCTAAGGCTTTTTCAGTGGTGGCTTATTCTGCTCAAGTTTGATTGCCGCTACTAGCGCTCGAGCTTCTAAGACCTGAGTTGCCGCGGTCCGCCGGTGTGCCTAGGTCAACCGGCGCGGCCTCCTCAGCCGGCAAGGTAATTGACTCGGAAAGCTGATCGTTTTTTGATGTGTCCGCAATCTCAGTTAGAGCGCCAGATAGGCGCTGTTCATACTCTTCGGTAGCCTCTGGATTGAACCTAGAAATCAACAGCCAAGTAAGCAGCAAGACTAACCGAAAAAACCGCTATCACTGGCCACTTTTTTCGCTTTTTAATAACATCATCATCGTAACCCTGATCTTCTTCATCTAGAAAATCAACACCCAAATCCGGAAATGGGTTGCTGTCACCATAGTCTTCACCTAAATAGTCGTTCTCATCCTGCTTGGGCTCGGCGTCGTCCTCTAAGTAGCCGCCACGGACCGCTGCACCAAGGCCAGCATGTAAAAGCAAAGTTTCCGTTTCGCCTTGATAGCCGTTCTCTTTTGCCGCCTGCATAAGCTCGCTGGCCTCCTCAAGGCTCGGCGTCTCTACCACCCAGCGATACAGTCGACGACCAAACATACCCAGGGGTTTTTCATAGCCAGGCCATCCTGTCGTATCGAGAAAAAGAACCAATCTGACATTCACTCCCGGAAAGTCTGCTATCAGCCTAACCAACAGATTCCACTGCTCCTCATTAACCGACTTGGCGTCATTAACCACCAGCAACTTTACAGGCGCATTTAGGTCTGCTGGCTTTCGAGCCATTTCCAAACTCATGGTTGCCAGCATTTCATTAAAGCGTTTCAATAGACTGTCGGTATTGGTCGGCAAAAATACTTCTAACTGAAAGATATTCAAATCGCGGAGCCGTGCCACTAACATCCGACAATAATGATCTAGCACCGCTTCATTGGTGCCAATCACGGCAAGGCCTAAGCCCTCATCAACAATGGCATCGAGGGCAAACTGAAAGCGCTGCTTGTCTTTACTGCGATAAAAAATATTGCCGCCATCAAACCAGTTTCCAAACTCAAACGTCGGCTCTTTTTGATTATCTCTCATTTTTTCCTATCCCCAATAATAGCAGTCACTATGATACGAGCTTGCCATCTGTGTTGTAGCGCATGCCTTCTGGCACTTCAGGATTTGGCTTTTCAGCCACCGTTGACCCTGGCCCCAAACTATTTAAGCTAAACACGTAGGCTATAACCTGCGCGACGGCATAGTATAATGCCTCTGGGACGCTTTGGTTTATATCGGTAGTAAAATACAGTGCTCTGGCCAGTGTCGGCGACTGAAATAACGGTACGCCATGTTCTGCGGCCCTCTCGCGAATACCCTGAGCCATAAAGTCGGCGCCTTTAGCAACTACCGTTGGTGCGCCATTGCTGGTTGGATCGTAACTTAATGCCACGGCAAAGTGCTCTGGATTGACGATAATAACATCTGCGTCGGCCACAGCAGACATCATTTGGCCCATTGCCATTTCACGCTGTTTTCGTCTAATTTGCGCCTTGACCTCTGGTCGACCCTCAGTGTCTTTGAATTCGTCCTTGATCTCCTGCTTGGTCATCTTCATTTTTTTATTGTATTCGTATATCTGATAAGGCACATCAATGGCCGCAGCTATAATCAGCGTTAGGGTTACTAAGACCGTGCCACCAGCAATCATCTGTCCGGCCTCAGACATAGCGGGCCCAAGCGCCATGAACCCCAGCTGAACAAGTTCCCCGAAGCTGTCCCTAACCACCAGGAATAAAACCCCGCCCACGAGGCTGAATTTTGTTAGTGCTTTGGTTAAGTCAATCAGAGCTTTTGTACCAAACATTCTCTTAAAGCCATTGAGCGGATTAATTTTGCTCGCCTTAGGGGCAAGCGCCTTAACAGAGAAGATATAACCTCCGAGTACCCCCGCGGCCGCCAGTGCGATAAAAACGGCCAGTATAAAAATCGGCGACACTACCATCATGCTTTTAAGCGCCTGCGTACCAAACGCCGCCGGAAGTAAATTGTCGGAGAAAATAGCTTTGCGGTCAAAAGTAAACGCCGTCGCAAATATCTGGCTGAGACTAACAATTAAATACCCGCCAAATATATACATGAAGCAAGCTATGCCAATCATCATAGCGGCTATCGATAATTCTTGAGATCGCGCTACCTCGCCGTCTTCCTTAGCCTTTTCAAGCCGTTTCGCGGTGGGTTCTTCCTCGCGCTCTTCTCCACTGTCCTGTTCTGACATTACCCGGCTCCTAGCGTTTGGCTAAGGGTGTCAAAGCTCTGCTGCCAAAGCCATTGAATACGATAACCAATACTTGTCATAGACATAGATAGCAGCACTAGCCCTGCGAGGATCATCGCCGGAAATCCCACTGCAAAAATATTAAGCGCCGGAGCGGCTCGGGTAATAACACCCAGACCAATATTGATAAAAAGTAGCGACACCATAACCGGCAGACCCAATAGTAATGCGCCCAAAAATATCATCGCACTCCATTCAATAAGCAGGACGAGAAGGGGCTCGATATTTATTAACTCGCCGATGGGCAATAGCCTAAAACTTTCCATAACCAGCGACAAAACAAAGACATGCCCACCCAGACCAAGGAAAATAAGCGTTGAACAAATAATTAGAAACTGAGAGATGACCGGTACATTGCCCATATTGGGATCGACCATGTTAGCCATACTCAGACCCATTGACGCGGAGATTGCTTGACCGCCGACCACGAGCGCCGCATTGACCACCTGAAGTATTGTGCCCATCAAAACGCCGACAAATACCTGAGCGAAGACCTCCCTTAGCCCGATGGCCGAAATAGGGTCAATACTGGGCCATTCAGTCAACGGATAGATCATCCACGTAAGGAGTACAGCCAGCAGAACACGAATACGTACGGTAACAACGCGAAGAGAAAAGAAAGGGGCAGAGAGGAGAAATGCCGATATACGAATCATCGGCCAGAGCAACATATAAAACCGCTCAACAATCTCACCTACCAGAAGGTCCATTACATAAACAACCCAGGTATACGTTCATAGATGCGTCTAAAAAAATCTACCATGGTGGCAATTTGCCAGCTACCAAAAATCGCGAGCGCAAGAACCATGGCGCCGAGCTTGGGAATAAAGCTCAGAGTCATTTCTTGAATTGACGTGGCAGCCTGCAGAATTCCGACGAACAGACCTATGGCTAGCGCAACCCCTAATAGGGGCGCTGCTACCATCACTGCAACCCACAGTGACTCTCGACCTAAATCAATAACCTGTGCTGCATCCATAAAGTTCTCCTAAACAACCGCAAAGCTCGAGGTCAGAGACCCCATAATTAGTGTCCATCCATCGACCAAGACAAACAGCATCAATTTAAAGGGCATGGATATCATCATCGGCGAGAGCATCATCATGCCCATCGACATAAGCACGCTGGCTACCACCAAATCTATCACCACAAACGGGATATAGATGAGGAAACCAATGGAAAATGCGCTCTTTAATTCGGAGGTAATAAATGCCGGGACCAATGTTGTAAAAGGGACGTCCGCGGGCTCTTGAATGTTTTCATTCCCGGCAATCTCGACAAACATAGCAATGTCTGTCTCACGAGTTTGGTTGAGCATAAACACCCGGAAGGGCGCCTCGGCCTTAGCCAATGCGGTCTCAAAGCTAATTTGCTCTTCGAAATAGGGGGTGATGGCCTCGTCATAGACTGAGCTTAGAACCGGCGCCATGATAAACAGTGTCAGAAACAGTGCCATACCGACCAGCACTTGGTTTGGTGGAGTCTGTGCTGTGCCCAACGCCTGACGCAAGAGCGACATAACGATAATAATCCGTACAAAAGACGTCATCATTAGTAGTAGTGAAGGTAGTAAAGTTAATACGGTCATCAACGCTAATAGCTGTAACGTTAAGCTGTATTTAGTACCGCCACTGCCGTCGTCAACCATATTGACTATTGGCATACCGACCTGAGAAAAGGCAGGACTCGCCAGCAGTAATGCCAGTAAGCCCAACGCTGAGCCGATAAATAAAGCTCGCTTCTTTGTAATCAACCATCGAGCCAAAATCGAATCCTATTATCGCTTTATCGTTTGCGACAGTAACTGTTTGAATGTATTTAGCTGACTATCGGGAACTGCGCCCTCAAGATCGAGGTCAGCGGCTGCCAAATCGCCAATCTGTTCGTCGGGTCCCCAGCGGCCTAGAGAGGTTATCCCCTGAGGAGACAATCCTACCAGTACCTGATCATTATTCACACTGAGTAGTAACAGTTTCTGACGCGCGCCAAGGTTCTGTATTTCGATGATATTGAGACGTCTATTGTTTACAGCACCAACCCTTGGGCCCATTTTCTTAAGCATTAAAAGTGTGGCGACGAGTAAGGCTATGACAAAGACAAAAGAGCCCATCATAGACAACCAGTCAACCCATCCAAATTCCGCTAACATATGACAGCCTGTTTTATAAGTTTTTGACGCGATCTGCTGCTGGTACAACGCTGGTCAATCGGACGCCATAGCGCTCATTGACCAGTACCACTTCACCCTGAGCGACCAGCGTATTATTGACTAAAAGATCCAACGGCTCACCGGCCAATCGATCGAGCTCAACAACACTGCCTTGGGTCAATCGCATCAGATCACGGATTTTTAGTGATGTGCGGCCTACCTCAACCGAGATAGTAACAGGGATGTTTTGCAAAACATCTGCATTAATCTTATTTTTTAGCGCGGCTTCTGGCGTTACCACTTGCTCGGTGGTTTCTTCCTCTACTGCATTCGTCTCTGTATCTGCCATCTTATTCTCTCGCTTTTCAAGTATTCACTGTTAAGGGGGGTGCCTGTGCCTATTTTGAGGGAGACAAAGACTTAACTATTTGTACCGCCATATGGGAGTCACTGCTACCAATATTGGCATCAAAAATCGGTACTTCGTTGACATACACCCGCGCATGTCCAAGCTTGCTTAGATAAATAATATCGTCTTCACGCATAGCTTCAAATTCTTTCAAGGTAGTTTCGATATCGGCCAGGGTAACTTTCACATCAAGCTCTGCATCTATAGCGGCAGACTGCAACTCTGAACTCCACACCTTGTCGGACGCATCATTATCGTCCCCAGTCTGCACTCGGCTCCGCAATAACTCACGGATCGGCTTAAGCGAGCTATACGGGTAGACTATGTCTATATTACCTTTAGTTTCCTCGCCTAATTCTGACGCGAACCGACTGACCACCACAAGATCATTTTCGTCGGCAATCTGAGCAAACTGCGGATTAATTTCTGAACCCACATGCTCACATTTAATCGGCAATATGGGTGCCCAAGCCTCCTGTAATGAGCCGAAGAGCACGTTCATCATTATTTTAATGATTCCGGATTCAGTCGGCGTAAACACACGACCTGGAGCCAGCCCTCTTATACCGCCGCCAATGCCTCCGAAAAAGTTGTCCAGTGATGAGAAGACAATGGATGGCTCGATCACCACCATGGCATAACCCCGCAGAGGATTCATTCGGATCGTGTTGACGGCCAGTGGAGGCGAAAGGTCTTTTAGATAGTCACCAAATTTCACGATTTCTACATTGGCCATGTTAATCTTGGGCGTAGTTCTCAAAACCTCAAGCAGGCCCAGTCTAAACTGTCGCACAAAACGCTCATTGATCATATCCACAGCGCCAACATTAACGCCCAATGAAGAATCTTCATTCGTGAGGTCATGCTTCCGCGCCTTAGCTTCAACATTGAGCCCGGTATCAGAGGCAATCGAGCCATCTGAAAGGCCTGCTGATAGAGCGTCTAGCTCCTCAGGGGATAATAGATTTGTTTCTCCAGCCATTGAGGCCCTCACATTTTACTTAACACTATTGATTAATGTTTGCCACAATTGCGCAAACTACTGCACCACGAACTCGGTGAGATACACGTCCTCAATACCGCCAAAGTCTTCAAGCTGCTCCAGCGTTGCATTCATAACGAGCTTTAATTCTTCTGCAAGTAGGCGTCGAAATTCTGGATCGACGATACTCTGCTCAGTCTGCTGAGACATCACAATTAACATGGCATTGCGCAACGGGAAGCTGTGCTTCTCAACATTGCTGATCACGCGCTCATCGTAATGGGTCATTATCGCCACAGATGCCTGCATCACTTTTCTTGAATTAGCGATATTAACCACCAGCTCTTTTTCCAGCTGATAGTAGGACTGTTGAAATTTTGATAGCTCAGGGCTGTCCAGCTGAACCTTGTCCGGACCAGCCGCAGCCTCTGCGTCAGCAATAGCCTGTGCTGTTGCCGCTGCTTCGAGTGCTGCAATCGCCGCTTCAGCATCCTTATTACGTTCAGACTCAAAAAAACCCGTCGCAAATAGCGTTCCACCAACGCTGATCGCAATAACCAATATGACACCAAAGACAATCAATATGATCTTTAATACTGGGCTCTTTGCCTTTTCTTCGTCTTCTAACAGCTCTTCACTCATTATCTATTCCTCAGTCTTCGAAATTTTTTACTAGGGCGGAGGCCTAAACCAACACATCCAGTCCATCATTTGACAGCTGCCGGATAATCTCTTCAGGCTCTATATCTGTCACTGCGCCACGTTCTGCGCTGTTCTCAGGCTCATTTTGTCCTGTCGGCTTTCCGTCAGAATTACCCTTATTTCCCGCCCCTAAACCTATATAAGCAGTTTCCATGCCATGTTCTTCAAGCGCGACCCTTAATCTTGGCATACTCTCATTTAATAGCTCTCTTGTCGCTGCATTTGTAGTAACAAAGTTGGCCTCCAACTCGCCATTTTTCATTTCCAATTGTATCTCAATTCGGCCTAAAGATTTGGGATGTAGATCCATTTCCACTCGCCATGCTCCACGGGCTATCTGAGCAGTCAGGCGCTGACCTAGGGCCTCAGCTAAGCGGCGAGACATTTCTGTATGCTCTTCTTGTTTTCGCAGCCCCTGTTGTTGCAGCTGTTCTGGCAAGCTATCTGCCAAATCTTTATCCGCGGAACTAAAGGAATTTTGCTGACTAGCAGTAAATGCCGCTTCAGAAAAAGCGACCGATGTGGGCGCTGGCGCGACAGCTAGCAATGCTGCCGATGCAGCGGTGCCAGAGGCAAGTGAGACGGACTCTAGCGATTTTTTCTCCAGCCCCGGATTCAGCGCTGCTCGGGTTAAATCAATCGTCTCTAATTTAATGCTGGGCTGCTTCGGTTGATTACTATTTAGGTAGTTAAAATTATCAGCCAGAGTTTTTGCTATGACACTTTTAATGATCACCTTGTCGGCAATCTCAGCATTGATGGCCGGAGTGCGGCCTAATTTGGCCTGTTGTTTAATCGCCTCGGCTATCTGCTGGGCAGAGGCGCTAAAATCTGCTGTGGTAGCTTGAGGGACTGGTGTAAGTGGCACTGTTTTGCTTTGAGCCTGCTGTTGGGTGGGTGCTATCAGCCCGTCAGCCGCCTCAGTGTTAAGGGTGGGCGTACTGCCTGCCTTAGCCTGCTGTTTAAGCGCTTCCGCTATCTGCTGGGCAGAGACTTCAAAATCTGCTGTGGTAGCTTGAGGGACTGGTGTAAGTGGCACTGTTTTGCTTTGAGCCTGCTGTTGGGTGGGTGCTATCAGCCCGTCAGCCGCCTCAGTGTTAAGGGTGGGCGTACTGCCTGCCTTAGCCTGCTGTTTAAGCGCTTCCGCTATCTGCTGGGCAGAGACTTCAAAATCTTCTGTGCCAGTTTTGATAGCAGGCGTAAGCTGCAATGAGGGGGCTGATCCCTGCGCCAAAAATTTACTCGGCATTTCTTGAAATGGTGTCATTGGAGGGGAGACTTTTGCGCTCTCTTCGCCAATCTTTGCAGCATGCTTGGCAACAATATCCGTTACTGTTGGGTCGGATAACCAGGTGGCTATAGTTTCGCTATTCTCAAGCGCTTGTCTAGGTAGTTCGAGAGTGGCTGTTTTGGCAGCTGGCACACTATCACCTAATAGGTGAGCTAGAGCTCTAGAATCGATGCCCTGAGTTCTGGCAAAAGCATCTACCCCTTCAGTCGACGGCTCTGCACCCCCGACTATAATTTGTAGGCCGCTTTTAAGCTGTCGGCTTTTTAGTTCGGCACCGCTGCTCACAGTATCAGGCTGCTCTGGGTCGCCACTTTTTGGCAGGCTGTTGCCGCTTTTGACTGCCAGACTTTGTTCAACGCTGGTTTTAAAGATCGCGGCAAATAACCCATTTGACGCGCTAGGGTTACCGTCAGAAATTATCGCACCTTTCTCGGCAGGTATCGCTGCGCCTGATTTTTCGGCGGATCCAGTAGTCGGAGTACTCTGCATTAGTAAGCTATTTAAGTCAGCCATTCGGGAATACTATCCTTTCAATTAAGTAAAAAGAGACCTGTTTGATAAGATATACAGCAATAGCCATGCCAACTGACTCGCGATGGGGGTATTACGCCCTGTTAGGCTAGGGGCGGGCACGATTCCTGAGGTTGTACTGCATGATACCCTGAGCCTCAGCTTCACGTGTCTCATGGGCGACCTGTTGCTCCCGCGCCTGATCTAGCGCTCGGCGGGCCAAACTCTCAACTTTGAGTCGCTCCTGATCTGCGGTCGCCATGCTCTTTCTTGCGTCAGTACAGTCAGCTTCCAGAGCTAAAAATTCTGCCGTTGAGCGACCCTTAAGAGCCTGTAGCTGAACAATGAAATTGCGGTAATTACCCGCCTCCAGAATACTGTGGCTGCGGCGCTGAATAGCATTCAACTGCTCCGAGTACTCGGCCAGTAACTGATCAAGCTTTTGACTGCGAACAACGGCGAGTTCTTTGCGCTGCTGCGCCTCAATCAACTGCTGTTGGGCCTGACGCGCGGCAATCTGTGCTTTGCTCGCCAGTACATCCCATACCGAACTCGTACTCTGAGTCCCGTCGTTACTCATGACGTCGCACCAGTATCAAGTGTTCCAGTCAACTGAACCATCAGTTTCTGACTATGGTCCATATCCACAGAAGCATCACTCTCCTGCTGCAGCAGGGCCTCCATAGCAGGCCGCAATCGGATGGCCTCGTCCAGATCTGGATTGGTGCCTGCTTCATAGGCACCGACCTGAATCAGATCTTGGTTTTGTTGAAACAGCGACCAGAGTCGCCTGAAGCGGTTGGCAGACGCCAATAATTTTGGAGTGATCAGGCTATTCATGACCCGCGAGATTGACCCCGCTAAATCAATGGCAGGGTAATGCGCTGCATCCGCTAGCTGCCGAGATAGCATGACCTGTCCATCGAGGGAGGCGCGGGCGATATCGACAACGGGATCTGAGCGATCATCACCTTCGGCCAGTACTGTGTAGACCGCTGTGATTGAACCATGGCCGTTGCGCCCTACCCCGGCTCTTTCAATAAGCCTTGGTAGCAGGGCAAATACCGATGGCGGATAACCCTTAGCGGTAGGGGGCTCGCCAATGGCTAGGCCAATTTCACGTTGGGCGTGAGCGACACGTGTGAGGCTATCGCAGAGCATCAGTACATTCTGACCACGATCTCTAAAATACTCGGCAATAAGATGGGTTAGATTGGTGGCCTTGAGCCTAAGCACCGGGGACACATTGGCCGGCGCCGCTACAACAACTGATTTGGCCAGGCCCTTTTCCCCTAAGATCTGATGGATAAATTCCTGTACTTCTCGACCTCGCTCGCCGATCAGACCGATTATTACAACGTCGGCTTCAGTATTGCGCGTGAGCATGCCTAACAGCACACTTTTACCAACCCCCGACCCTGCAATCAGTCCAATACGTTGTCCCTGTCCGATCGTTAGGCAGGTATTAATGGCTTTGATACCTGTATCCAATATCTTTTTGATTGGACCCCGCTCCATGGGATTAATTGGAAGACCTTCCAGAGCAAGCTGATCGCTGTAGTTAATTGGGCCTCTGCCATCAATAGGCTGGCCCAAGCCATCGATTACACGGCCGAGTAAATCTCGCCCCAATGAGGCTTTTGAATGATTGGATCGGACCCATACCTTGGCGCCGGGGCCAACGCCTCCGGGCTCGGTATAGGGCATTAGATACAGCAGATCGTCCTGAAATCCAACGACCTCACAATCGATAAAGGTGCCTAGGGCGACATTTTCGACCTGGCAATGTGCTCCGAGGGGCGCAATAATCCCCTTGGCTTCCAGCGTGAGTCCAACCACGCGCACCAGCTTGCCACTAGCGGATACCGCAGGGGCTCGCAGGCTAGGTATAATGGCATCAACCTCGGCGGCAAAGTCAAGCATGAGGCTCTGTGTCTCCGCTGTCTGTGTCCGGGGCGGAAAGATCTGGGGCTCCTGGATCTGAGTCATCTAGATCAATGATTTCTGAATCGGTGACGGTTTGGTCAGACGGTTCTAGGCCTGGGCTCTTTGAATCTAGCGGCATTACACCAGCCTCATCCAGCTCGCCCGTCTCTGGGCCTAGTGGCACTGCATCGGCGGCCTCTAGTTCAACAACAGCAGCTGTTGGATATCGATCGTCAATTTCCTCAACAGTACCCTCAATCACTTTTTCGGTAACCGGATTAGCAAAATTACTGTCAAATGCTGAGGCGTCTGAGATTTTGCTCCCACTGTTGGCGTAGCCCAGTAACTTCTCCGACAGCGCCGACAGGCGGTGCGTAATTAAATCTTCAATGGCGCTGTCATCAATACTTATTTGGACGCTACCCTGAGCTAGATCATCGTCTGCTCTCAGGTCGAGACCCTCTAATTCACCATCCAGTGAAGTCTTAAATTTGCTGACGTCCGTCGAGTTCATATGCACGACAATCGGCCCTTCTCCCTGATGTTCTAGATCTTTTAATGCTTCTCGGGTGAGGCGCTCAATAGCCGACGATGAGAGCGTGAGCTCCCCCCGCACTAACTGTTCAGCCAAATGTAGAGCGAGCTTTTTTAGCGGCTGATAGAATTCCGTCATATCTTCCTGAGCGGCACGAAGCATCTGTGTGAGCGCGACAAAATCATCTCGTGCGACACCGAGGGTTAATTCAGCTTGATTAGACGCCTCTTCCTTACCCCGCTCATAGCCCTCTTCAAAAGCCTCTCGCTTGGCCTGGTCTGCGACGGTCTTCGCCACCATAGCTTCGCGCTCTGCGATGTCCTCTTCGGTGTCCAACACCTCGAGAACCTCTTCGACTGCGACGAGTTCCTCCTGATCAGGTGACTCCAGAGGTTCGGTTTCTGTAGCGCCATCTGGAACTGTGCTGAGCACGGTCGGCTGCCATTGGGTAAATGATCCTCCGGCCACCGCTTCGGGAGAATGGTTCCAGCTAGCGGCGGCAAAGGCTTTGGCTTTTTTGCCCGCCTTGAGCAGATCATTTAGGCGCCAACTTACCGACGGCGATGGATCAGACAAAGTCATCTCCTTGGCCGGCAAGCACGAGGTCGCCTGAATCTGCTAGTTTTCGTGCAATGCGCATAATGGCTTTCTGTGCGTCTTCAACATCGGTGATACGAATTGGCCCCTTAGCCTCCATATCATCGAGGAACATGATCTTGGCACGCTGAGACATATTGTCTAAAAACTTATCTCTAACGATTTCGTCCGCGCCTTTGAGTGCAGTCATTAACATATCAGGCTCCACATTTCTCATCATCACCTGAACGCTGCGGTTATCGACACCAGACAGATTATCGAACTTGAACATGTTGTCTTGTATCTTCATGGCCAAGGCTTCATCCAGTTCGGTAACACCAGACATAATGGCGGTTCCTGATTCGTCCTTGGTGAAATTCATAATTTTCGCGGCGGTACTTACGCCGCCAAAACTGGACGACTTAGCCGAGGAGCTACTAGAAAACTGCTTTTTCATAATCCCCTCAAGCTCTTCCATCGCGGAGGGCTGAACGGTTTCCAGACTCGCCACGCGCTGCATAATTTCAGGGCGATTCTCCTTGGGCAGGAAGTTTAGTACGTCTGCTGCAACATCGTACTCAAGGACTGACAGGATAATAGCAACCACCTGAGGATGCTCTTCGCGGATCATTTCACTGATAGAGCGCGCATCCATCCAACGCAAAATCTCAAGTCCTTTACTCGAGGAGCCAGGCATGATTCTACCCAGAACAGTGGCGGCCTTGTCGTCGCCAAGCGCTCTCTTAAGAACATTCTCAACATAGTCTGTCGTACCCAGACCCAGATTAGTTTGATTTTTAATAGTGGCAACAAAGTCATCCAAGACAACATTTACTGCTTCCTGAGACAGGTCGGCCACCCCCACCATCGCCGCGCCGAGGGACTGCACTTCCCGCGGATTGAGGTAGCGAATAATGTCAGCGGCCTGCTGCTCACCGAGCAGCAGCGTAATAACCGCTGCTCGTTCGGTGGTAGTCATTTCATCCAGTTCAGCCTGCAGGGCCTCCGAGATCGGAACCTCTGCTTTTTGCTCCGCCGGTGCCTGGTCTTTTGCTTGTGCCATTTTGTTATCTCCTCGCCTAACTTAAATAGGTCGAATCATTTTCTTCAGTACATTGGCAACGCGCCCAGAGTCTTCTGCAACCAGCATGCGGACCAGGGCAACCTTGTCATCGTAGGTATTGGCGGTATCCAGCATATCTGCCGATATCGTAGATTTTTTCGGCTTAAGCTTGGCCTTGATGTCCTCGAGAGACTCGCCATCGCCCATCTCGATCATATTTAGCTCTTCCTGTGTCAACTCACCATCTTTAGGCGCACTTGGACCATCGTCTTCGACAAGATCAAGCTGTGGTAGATAAGACGCAATCACTGGCCTAACAACAATCAGCAGTAGCGCAATAAACACCAGCGCGGCACCAAGACTTTTGATCATACTAGTAACCTGGGTATTTTCGTACCACTCACCAGAGCTATCTAGTAAAAGAGGCTTTTCGAATTTAGCAGCCACAATAGTCACCACATCACCGCGGCGCTCATCAAAGCCCACCACGCCCTTCACGAGGTTGGTAAAGCGCTCGAGCTCAAGATCGGTAAAGCCGTCGGCAGCTTCATCTCCAGTGACCAGTTCGCCATCTTCACCGACGGTTTGCTGTGCAGTTGGCTGATTGATAACCACGGCCACGGAAATACGCTCCATGATGCCACCGCGCCTTTTCACATGGCGAACTGCGCGATCCATTTCATAATTTCGGGTAGTTTTACTGCTGAGCATACTAAGTCCGTCACCCTCGATGTCTTCTACAAGCTGCCCATCAAGTATTGCAGTGGGCGTCGCAGGCGCGGTATTTGAGGTGGCACCTGGAACGCCACTGGCATCTTGGCTAGCGCCTTTGTCTATGGTGAGTATCTCAGACCTTGCCAGCGGGCCATTGTCATTGCCATCAAACTCTTCGTAAGTGGATTCAGTTTCAGTGAAATCTATGACCACATCAACTTCTGATCGCACGTTATCGGTCCCCACAACGGGGCTCAGCAGTGCGTCAATACGGTTGCGATAATTTTCTTCCAAGCGTTGCTTGTGCTCCGTCTGTACTGAGTTAAGCTGCATAGATGCGAAGTTATTAGCGTCGGTTAATAGCTTACCGCGCTGATCAACTACCACCACATCTTCTGCGGATAGGTAGGGAATACTAGATGCGATCATATGGACAATCGCCTCCACCTGAGAGGCCGATACCAGTCTGCCTGGATAGGGGGTGACGACTACTGAAGCTTTAGCCGGCGTGCGATTGCGCGCAAAGACACTCTGCTTCGGCGAGGCGAGATGAACCCGTGCGGCCTTAACTGTAGAAATCTGCGTAACACTGCGTCCTAGCTCATGCTCCATGGCAGAGACGTAGCGGACCTGTTCCATAAATTGGCTAGTGGTCATGGAGGCATCATCACTGAGGGAATCAATCCCTCCCATAGCGCCACCCTGAGGCAGCCCCTGAGCAGCTAGAAATATTCTGGCCTCATGATAACGCCCATCTGGCACTTTTAACTCGCCGGTCTTGGAGTCAATTTTGGCACCAAATGCTGCGCCGGACAGCGCTTCAAAGGCCGCCTGGCGGTCAGACTCGGACAGTCCTGGGTATACCGCGCGGTAGAGCGGCTCCTTAACCCAAGAGTAAGCAATAATAAAGATTGCTAGGGTCAGTAGCCCAATAATCGCCGGCATGGATTTTCTAACAGCTGGCTGTGCTAGCACATCTCTGGCGCTGGGCATCGAGGAAGTGGTCAGCCCAGGCGCAGCTGTAGTCTGTATAGTTTGCGTCTGGCCCGCAGCTAAAGCTGGAGGTTGACTGTTTGCAACCGACTCGGAAGCTAGGCTCAGGTCTGTTGGATTTGCGACTGTAGTTGCCATATCTATTTTCTCTTATCAGTTCTTACACTGGCATGTTCATGATTTCTTCGTAAGCTTTGAGCACTTTATTTCTTATCTGAAGTGTCGCTTCAAAGGCTAATGATGACTTCTGCATACTCATTACTACGTCAGTTAAAGGGATATCATCCCCCCGCTCGTAAGCCGTTTTCAATGCTTTTGAGGTCTGCTGCGTAGCATTTACCTCTTGCACTGCACTTTTAATGCTGTCGGCAAAGCCGGTCACCCCCGCGGACTGAGTATCTACCATCGCGCCCGGCGATAGGTTTACACCCTCAGTGGCCTGAGCTTGATACTGACGAATTTGGCTTAACATCGACTCGATGTTTCCGGCATTGGTTGGATTTATCATTTTTTAGCTCCCTCCAATTATCGGGCGTAAGCCCGGGTCACAAACATACCCTGCTCTCGCAATTTCTGTAATTTATGACGTAATGTTCTCGGGCTAATGCCCAGTCTTTCAGCCGCTTGATCACGACTGCGTGAGGCCTGTAATGCTGCCATAATACTCTGACATTCGCTGTTCTTGACCGCTTGATTGAGCGGTTGGTCTGCCGCTGGGCCGCCCCCGTATGGGTAGGGCTCAGACGCAGAACTTGGAACATTGGAGAAGTAGCTGTTGGCGTGAGCCACCGCGCGCTGTTGCTCAAACTCATCAGCAATAGGCATGTCATCAAATATTAGATGCTCACAATCAATAGAGCCCTGATTACACAGGACCATCGCTCTGACAATCACGTTCTGTAATTCTCTTACATTGCCCGGCCACCTGTAGGCCACTAACATTTGCTGGGCTTCGACAGTCAGGCTAACCGCCTGACCTGCAATGATTTGTTGGCGCATGAACTGCTCTACCAAAGGCAAAATATCCAATGGTCTCTCGTGCAGCGGCGGAATGGTCAATTTGAACGCACTGAGTCGAAAATAAAGGTCTTCGCGGAAGTTGCGCTGAGCTATCGCATTTTTCAAGTTGCGATTGGTCGCAGCAACTACTCTGATGTCCAAATCTATTGGCTTTTGCCCTCCGAGGCGGACGACGCTACGCTCCTGTAATATGCGCAGTAGCTTGGCCTGAAGATGAAAGCTCATCTCACCGATTTCATCTAGAAAGATGGTACCGCCCTGAGCCTGTTCAAATAGGCCCGGTTGTACCTTAGTAGCGCCTGTAAATGATCCTTTTTCGTGCCCGAATAACATATCTTCAATTAAATTTTCAGGCATAGCTGCACAGTTAAATGCAATAAAAGGACCCTCATATCGGGGAGACGCATCATGCACTATGCGGGCCAAAACTTCTTTTCCTACTCCGGTTGGGCCGGTTAGCAGAACGGTGACATCAACCTGAGCAACACGCTCAGTCAGAGCAAGAAGATTGCGACTGACAGGGTCGACGAACACAAATGCGGGTTGATCGCTCTTCTCTGGAATCAGCAATGAAGAGGTTTTCTGATACCAAACTGCGGCGTCCTTTTCCTGCGCTGGCACCACCGTAAAAGCGCCCTGACTCATGGCCTGAATACCTAGTTCAAACTGATCGCTGTGTACACGCGCAACGACAGGAGCTGAGGTATCACAGCCAGCCTGACGGGACTGTACCTCTGCAAGTAAGCCTGTACAGCGGTCTAGAGACACGACGACCACCTGGGCACCGATAAAATCGTCATCACTAAGACTTGCAGAGTCCGCCTGACTAATCGCCATACCCTGTTCATTAAATAGCCTAACCTCTGCTGCACTCATTCGCTCAGAGGGGTCAATCCAGAGTACTGATGTCATATTATTCTTTGCCACGTTTTTGCCTTTTTCTTAATTGCCACTATAGGGCGGTATATTAAGTATTTGCAAAATGCGTGCCAGAATAAATAAATCAATTAAAACAGGGCTTTAGATGGAATGCGGCAAGGAACTGTCAATAATCTGCCAGTGGCAATAAGTCGTTAACCTGACAGGGCATGCGCCCAGGAAGTCGGCAAAACCGGCAAGAATGCCGGCAAACTCGGTCCACTGAAGAGTTATGCTGATTGACCTATGGGCTATCTGAGAGCCCATATTTGTTAATTTTCTCAATTAACGTAGTACGCTGTAAGTTCAATAGCCGCGCGGTTTTAGAGACATTGCCCTCGGCTCGCCCCAGCGCCTGCTTAATCAAGCTACGCTCGATCTCCAGCATATGTTGCTTTAGCTGCAGGCCCTGCTCAGGAAAAGTAGCACCGCCCTGAGCCAGCATAATAAAACGCTGAACCTCGTCGACGGGCTCAGGGTCGTGAGCCTCTTGGCTATAATGGGCTGCTGGACTATCGCCAATGTTGGCCGGCCCTGAATCCGCACCCTCGGCAAATCCGGACATCAAAACACTCAGTGCATCAGCACTGTCGTTGTCAGTGATACTCCGAATACCCGCCGGAACCATGCTGGCAGGAACTCGGCGAAGATCGATCTGCTGGGCGGGATAAAGCGCACTATAGCGATTGACAAGGTTAGAGAGCTCACGAACATTTCCGGGCCAACCATACTGAAGAAATAACTGCATAGAGGCTGGTACTAGTCTAATTGGCGCATTGCCCTCTTTCGCATAGACCTGTGCAAAATGATCAAATAATATGGGGATATCTTCCCTCCGCTCATGCAAGGCCTTGATTTCCACAGGCATCACATTGAGTCGGTAGAACAGATCTTCGCGAAATTCGCCTTGCTCAATCAGTGTCTCTACATTCTTATGCGTCGCAGCTATCACTCTTACATCAATCGGCGTCGCCTGAGTTGAACCCACAGGATCGATAGTCCTCTCCTGCAACACACGCAGTAACTTGACCTGAAGATTCATAGACATGTCGCCAATCTCATCGAGAAATAGCGTGCCGCCATTGGCTAACTCAAAACGCCCCTTGCGATCAGAAATTGCACCTGTAAAAGACCCCTTGCGATGACCAAACAGTTCACTCTCGAGAAGATCTTTAGGTATAGCGCCGCAGTTGACCGGAATAAACGGCCCCTTAGCACGCTCTGAACAGCTATGCAGGCCTTTGGCTACCAGTTCTTTACCGGTGCCACTATCACCTAGAATTAGAACGGTCGAATCACTGGGCCCAACAAGTTGGATCAGGGCTCGCAGCTCACGGATCTCTTGACTCAATCCGACGATAGTTTTTAGCTCAGACAAAAACGTGTTCTCGGCAGCGTCCTAGATAATTTGTGCTGTGTCTTCCGCTGACGCAGCGCTGTTTTTTGACCCCTCGCCTCTGTATAAAATCGGTAGCGATGAAGAACAAATAACCTATGATGAGTATCTTGGGGATTATAAGGGCAAAAATCCAGTAGTTATACTGTTTCCTTATATCACCGCCGGCACCTTAGCTAGTTAAAACTGCTGACAGCAGGCGCGCTGTTAGGTACATTGACAAGCTGGAGAGTAAAATCAACCTGCGAGAGAGACTATGAATAGAGTACGCGAGGCGTTGGTGGAGGTATTTATCATCTTTTGCGTGGGCGGACTCATTGGCGCGGTACTGGCAATCGTTTCCAATCTCTTTGTTATGGGTGTGCAGTATTTCGGTCAACAACGCGAAGTAAGTACGCTTCTGTCTATTACTATGGGTGAGCATACTGTCTCCTTTTCCAGTCTTTTGTTTCTCTGGGCCGCAGCCGCAGCTGTGGTGTTTATTAAAACGGGCCTCGGTATCCAGCGCTGGTCAGGACCAGCAGATTCCATGTATGCGGCCCATCAGGTCCATGAACCTCTCAATATTAAGCAGGGCTTTGCCTCAACTTTAGCGGCGTTTGCCTCAGCCAGCGGCGGCGCATCGGTCGGGCAGTACGGCCCCATCGTACACTTTGGTGCGACCATGGGTATCTGGGTAAAGCGCTTTGTCTCCAGTCGGTTAACCCACGAAATCTACCTCGGTTGCGGTGTGGCCGCAGCCATCTCCGCCGGGTTTAATGCGCCTATTGCCGGCGTTATCTTTGCCCATGAGGCGATTCTGCGTCATTTTTCCGTCCGTGCTATTGCGCCAATCACCGTGGCATCGGTGTCCGCCAGCACGCTCAGTAATTATTGGTTCCCCCATTCAACAACGTTTGATATTGGTTCTGCGGTGCCAAGTTTGGCCGAGGTGGTTCCTTTTTTGGTAGTGCTGTCACCGTTTTTTGCTCTGGTGGCAATTCTGTTTATGCTAGCTTTGCGCTATGCAACTCAGGCAGCGGCCAAGCTGAATAGCTCGCCAAAGGTCTCGCCATTACTGCTGCCCTTTGTTGCCGCAACCATCTGCGGCTTAGTTGGTGTCTGGGTACCTCAGATTTTAGGCCTGGGGATCGGTAGTATCAATGAAATGATCGCGGGCAACTTTATTATTTCACTGCTCATCACTGTGTTGATCGCCAAAATCTTAATGACGGCGGTGTGTCTGGGCGGCGGTCTTTTTGGCGGTGTGTTTTCACCTTCGCTATTCGTCGGTGTCGCTGCTGGCGCATTGGCAGGGCAAATTTTAACACTGATGGGGTTTGCTGATATTGCCAGCATCATCAGTGTCGCCGCTATGGCCGCGGTCAGTTCAGCCGTGATTGGGGCGCCACTGTCAGCGGTGCTAATCGTGCTTGAGCTAACACAGTCCTATCAATATGCCGTGGCCGCTATGATGGCAGTTATGGTCTGCAGCTTGATCACGGCGCGTGTATTTGGTCAATCCTATTTTGATCGTCAACTGCTGGATCGAGGAATTGATCTGGCCAAGGGTCGCGAAGCTATCGCGCTGTCACATCAGGTGATAGGCCCCTTTGCTAGTGATGACTATATCCGTGTTGACACTGGCGCAAGCGGTGAGATATTGACGTTGGAAATGAAAAACCGAGGTCATACTGAGGCCTATGTCGTGGATAGTGAAGGCGTTCTGAAGGGCAAGGTAAGTATTTTCTTGGCTATCAGCGCTGGTAGCGATGCTGTCGGACCCTCAATGGACACTAAGCCATTGACTCTATTCAGTGACGAACCTTTGGACGCGAGCATGGTGAAAGTCAGCCAGTTTGTCGGTGAAAGCCTCCCTGTGGTCGACAGAGCCAGTGGCAAGCTCCAGGGCAGTATTGCTGAAGGGGCGCTATTTCAAGCAGTCATTGATGTGCAGGCTCAGGCGCGCAATCTGGAACGCAACTAATACTACGAGTACCCCCTTATGCAGTCGATACTACGCCTTACCCTTCTCTGCTGCCTGTGGCCAACATTTGCCGTAGCAGACCCTTTTCAGGCCGGCCTCAGCGCACTTGAGCGCGGTCATTATTCAACCGCCATGCGTGCCTGGTTAAATCTCGCAAAAGAGGGTGCGCCCGAGGGGCAAAATAATGCTGGCCACATGTACGAAGAGGGCTATGGGGTCTCACAAAACTACGCGCAGGCAATGAAATGGTACAAGCAGGCGGCAGATCAGGGTCTCGCAGAGGCAGAGCACAATGTCGGCATGCTCTACTACCATGGCTATGGTACGGCAAAAAATGAACGGGTTGCGATTAAGTGGTTTAAGCGGGCCGCGCAGCAGGGCTTGGCCGATTCTGAATATATGGTGGGACTGGCCTATCATCAGGGCAAGGGCGTCCCCCTGGACTATGAGCTTGCTAAATACTGGTTCTTAAAGTCAGCCAAACAGTCCTATGCCAGTGGCCAATTTATGCTCGCCTTTATGTTTCAAGCCGGCGATGGCGGCGATTCTGAGCCATTTAAAGCCCTGGTGTGGAGTGAGCTCGCAAGACGTAATGGTAAGGCGGATGCCTCCGATATCTCAGACCTTTCCAAACTGCTGGTGGCAGACGAGGAGATCCCCAAAGCCATTACCTATGCCGACGAGTGCGTCAAAACCAACTACGAAAAATGTCCCCAGTAAAAAAAGGCCATAATCGCTAAAGTATCGCCGTGTTTATCCGATATAAGTAGTAAGCAAATACGGACTAATATGAAATGGCTGTGAATAGAAAAGCAATGAATGCGTATCGTAGTGTTGGGGTTTCATCGGGCGTTGAGTATGCGGATAGCGTTCAGCTCGTACAGATGTTATTTGACGGGTTGTTGGCTGCTCTGGCAGACGCTGAGGGCCACATGCAGCGCAATGCTATCGCTGAGAAAGGGGAATCTATCAATCGGGCATCGAAGATTCTTATTGGCCTGCAGAGTACCCTAGACTTTGAGAAAGGTGGTGAGTTAGCTCGTAACCTCAGCGATCTTTATGACTATGCCATGCGCCGTATACTCAAGGCCAATCTGCGCAATGACGTCGCCGCTATACAGGAGGTTCGCGGGCTTTTGGGAGAGATTACTAGTGCCTGGGAACTGCTTCCTAGTCTGCTAAAAGATACGCCGATAGCATTGGCCTCCTGAGCTAATGCTAAGCCGCTGGTAAAATATATCTGTCCGCAGGGCGCTCTTCTACCAACATAAATTGCGCTAATGCCTAAGTGGTAATATTATGCGTTCCTAAGTAGTCTTACTTGGGGAGCCCGCGCGCCATGAATCTGTATAAACAACGAGTAATGGAGATCCTGAGTAAGGGAGACCCTGATGACGCCGTGAGCCGCGCGTGCGACAAACTTCTATCCATTCTAATACTCCTCAACCTCGTGGCCGTGTGCCTCGAATCTGTTGAATCAATTGATCTCCAGTACCACAGTGCCCTGATGATATTTGAGTGGTTTTCTGTGACTATCTTTCTGATCGAATATCTTTTGCGCGTCTGGTCAATTTCGGCCGATGATACGGCTAGAGGTGCGACTCCCTGGGGTCGTCGTGCCGGCTATGTTTTTAGCTTCACGGGTCTGATTGATCTTGCTGCGATCCTACCAAGCATTTTACCCCTGATTATGGGCGGTGTGGACCTACGTTGGCTGCGCGTGTTGCGACTACTGCGACTGCTGAAGATGTCCCATTATTCGTCGGCACTTGAGGATCTCGTCTCCGCCGTTCACGAGGAACGCCGTTCGTTTGCCGCTACCTTATACCTATTAGCGATTGCCTTGTTTCTGTCTAGCTCAATGATGTATCTCGCCGAGAGTGACGTCCAGCCTGATCATTTTGAATCCATTCCGCAAACTATGTGGTGGTCACTGATTACATTGACCACCGTTGGCTATGGAGACGTTTACCCCATTACGCCCATTGGCAAGTTTATTGGTGCCTTGACGGCATTGATGGGAGTCTGCACGGTAGCGCTGCTAACCGGTATTGTTGCCTCAGCTTTTTCCAGTCAAATGGCTCGCCGAGAAGCTATTTTTGAGGCAGAAATTAATGCCGCCATGAGCGACGGCATTATTACCAGTGATGAGAAGCAGCATATTGAAACCATCAGGGCGCGCTTTAATATCCCCGAGGAACACGCCAAGGCCATTTTGGGGTTACTCTCTGAGAAAAAAGACCCTGATTTATGAGCCGCTATTGATAATAACCTCAATACGGCGGTTCTTTGCCCGCCCCTGGGGGCTATCATTCGACGTTAGAGGCTTGGTATCCGCGTATCCTGTCACCGTAACTCGCCCGTCTGCCACTGCCGTGTTATCGAGTAGATAGTCGGCTACAGCGGCAGAGCGCGCCGCTGACAAATCCCAGTTTGAACGAAAACGTTCGCTAAAGGCCATCGGCACATTGTCAGTGTGTCCCTCAATCGTGATCATACCAGTACTATCTTTGATTGACTGACCAACCTTGTTAAGTAGTGGCTTAAAGCTGGGCTGCAGGTTGGCAAAGCCGCTGCGAAATGATCCTTTCTCCGCAAGCCGCACAATGATTTTGTCGCCATCACGCTCGACTTCGGCAAGCCCCTCGCTGATTTCATTAGAGAGGTTCATGCGAATCTTCTCATACTGATCAGCTATCGCTTTCTCCCGATCCGCCTCACTTGTGGACGATAGGCTATCGCCTATATTGTCTGGTGAAGCCTGCTCAACCGCAATTGGCGAGGCTACCTGAGCCTGGGCTGCAGCCACTTTGGCGTAAATCTCTAAATCGTTTTGTGCAACCCTGGCGCCTGAATTGGCTTTGTTCGACTCTCCATCAGCGCCACCCTGACTCTCTGATGCCACTTTGACGACGAGTTTACTGTCTTCAATGCTAACGGAGACTTTGCCTTCGGCAATCTCTTTGGCCAGCGCTTTTTGCAATACCTCAACATCGGCATTGGTCTGGGAGTCAGCGGTCTTAAGATCGGTTTTCAGCTCAGGGTCTATGGGCTGTTCCTCGTCAGTCGTCTGCTCCTGGATCACATTCATAAGCGTCGGATCAACCTTAGCTGTCTTGTATTGCTTGGCAATAATACTTTTCGCTTTAGGCGGTTCGACCACGGGGACCAGTCGTTGCACACCGAACGCATTTTTCATCGACCCGCTGACCTCTTTATACTTGGGTACATTCATTTCGGCGAAGGATAGCAATAACACAAAAAAGGCCATTAACAGCGTCGCCATATCGGCAAAGGTCGCCATCCATGCAGGTGCCCCACCGCCGGCACAGGGTGGGCATTTTAGCGGGGGTTGAGGCTCTTCCTCTTCCTCCTCTATCTCTTCAAGCAGCTCTTCTTCAGGAACGGGCGCTACGACCGGTAGAGGCGCCTCCTCCTTGTCAGGCTCGCCCGGGATATCCGTCGTTTCTAGCTCTTCGTTATCAGCCACTAGATCATCCCCCACTTCGCGTTAAGAGCCATCGACAATCACCTCTATACGACGGTTTCGAGCTCTGCCCGCCGCCGTATTATTGGTCGCAATAGGCTTGGTATCGGCGAAGCCTGTCACCAACATATTGCCCTGTTCAAAACCTGAATTATTAATAAAGAAATCTGCCACAGACGCTGAGCGCGCCGCAGACAGATCCCAATTTGAGTTAAAGCGCTCGCTGAATGCAACCGGTACATTGTCTGTATGGCCCTCGACACTGACCTTACCATCAGTGGCTGCCAGTGACGCACCCACCTGTCGGAGCAGGCCGATAAAGCCAGACTGCAAGTCGGCGCTGCCTGAAACAAACGAGCCCTGGCTCGCCAGACGCACAATAATCCTGTCACCTACTCGCTCAACTTCTGCCAATCCCATCTGGATCTCAGCGGCAAGATCGGCGCGTATTTTTTGTAGCCGATCTTCAACATTTTGATTGCTTCCATCAACCCCCGCTTCTGACTGCGCCTGCTGATTAGTATCTTTAGCGGAGGCGCTACTGTCAGCCCCGGAGGCCAGCTGCTGTTTGCGCACCTCGATCTCAGTGGACGAGTCCGTCTGCGCCTCTATTACCTTAGCGGCAATATCTAACGTCTCTTGGCTAATAGGTCCGCCGCTGCCATTACCCTTGTCTGCTTCACCTTCTCCGCCGCTGCTATCCTTGGACTGCAGCTCGACGATCACTCGATCATCTTCAAGACGGACCGTGACCTGACCCTGTTCGATCTCTTCAGCGAGAATCTCTTCGAGTTTACGGAAGTTTTGTTCGGTTTCGAAATCGGCTTTTTTTTCTTCGGTCTTGGCCACCACATTTCTTTTTGTCATCTCTTCCGAGCGCTGTCGCTTGCGATCAATGACGGTGGGCGCCGCGACAGCCGGGGTAAATTCTTCTTTAATTAGGCTGCGGGCTGTAGGGATTGAGATAATCGGCACGACTCTTTTCACACCAAAGGCGGCCTTCATTGAGCCGGCAATCTGCTTATACTTGGGCACATTCATTTCCGCAAAAGACAGCAGTAGCACGAAGAAGGCCATCAGTAATGTGGCCATATCGGCAAAGGTCGCCATCCACGCGGGGGCCCCGCCACTTGGGCAGGCTGGGCAGGGTTTTGGCGGTGAGGGGCCAGCTTTTTTCGGCTCCTCGGGCTCCGCCTCTGGGTCTAGTTCAGGGTCGAGCTCTGGATCTAACTCAGGATCGAGTTCAGCATCAACCGGCTCCAGTGTCTCTTCTTCTGCCATGAGTCAGCTTTCCTGCTACGCGGCCGGCGCAAGTTTCAAGCGCGCCTTGGGACTCAAAAATGCCGCAAGGACATCACCGAGAACGCGCGGATTGCCGCCATCTTGAATGAACAAGATGCCCTCGATAATCATTTCATTGCTCGCCTCTTCAATGTCTGCCTGGTTTCCTAACTTCATAGCAATGGGCAAGCAGAATACATTGGCTAAAATGGCACCATACATCGTCGTCAAGAGCGCTACGGCCATGGCCGGGCCAATGGCCTTAGGGTCAGACATGTTACCCAGCATCTGTACCAATCCGATCAAGGTGCCAATCATGCCCATCGCTGGAGCAATCTCCCCCCAAGCGGAAAATATTTTAGCGCCCTGATCATGGCGCATTTTCGTCATATCTTTTTCCCTTTCCAAGGACCCTTTAATGACACTGGCATCAGTGCCATCGACCAGCATACTAATGGCCTTAGCAAGAAATGGGTTGGCAATCTCTTGCCCCTCAAGTGCAATCATGCCGTCCTTGCGCGCAATGGTGGCCAACTCAACGATCTGCTCGATGAGCTGCCCCTGATCATCAAGTTTATTTTTAAACGTCTTGCCCAAAACACTTACGGCACCGAGAAACTCACCCAAGGACGAGCGCAGCATCACCACCATGATCGAACCACCTACGACAATAAGCATAGAAGGCGTGTCGATAAAGGCCCCGAGGTCGTCAATTGCACTCACAATCAAGCCAAAGGCGCCTAACAAACCTACAATAGTTGCGATATCCATGAACTTTCCTTAACTAATGTGAAATTATGCCTGCGGCCAAGCGCCAGACAAGTCGTTGCTGAGTAATTGGTTAATCGACAGTTTGCCGGAATTATTAAGCCAAGCAATAAGTATTGTTGAGTAAACTTGCCACAGCGCTGCAGAAGCCCTTGCCACGAATCAGACTTAATAAAGTGGCCTAGCTGCCGATGTAATAAGTAGAATATAAGTTATTTCAAGCGGTATATATAGCGGCAATCTAAGAATCATTGGATTTAAAGTGCGGGCTTAAGGCACACTGGCAAGACGGAGGGGGGCCAATTCTGTGTTTCTCGCAAATAATCCAGTACGTATAGTAGGAGAAGATAGCTGGTGAAGAATAACAGTAAAACCGCGTTACACCGCAAAGAGCGAATCAGTCCGCAGCATGTCATAGGGCTTCGGGTAGCTTCTAACGTGGTTGGCCTGCTCAGTTTGACTATGCTTTTGAGCAGCTGCGACAACTTTCGGGTCGCGGAGACCTGCTCAGATTACATAGCAATTGGCGATAGGGGTGGTTTTATCACTGATGATAAAGGCCTTGCGAGAGACCCGAGTACCGACACAATTTGGTATCGCTGTCCCGGCGGCAAACACTTCTCTAACTTTATCTGTAAGGGTGATGGGCTCCATCTAAACTGGAGCGACGCCACAAGCTATGCAGTAGAATTCTCTAAAAAGTCAGGGACAGTTTGGCGACTGCCAACGAATGACGAAATGAAGTCAATTATCCAGCCTTCCTGTATCGCCCCAGCAATCAACCAAAATATATTCCCCTCCCCTGAAATAGCCAATTATTGGACTTCGAGTGGCAGCTGGCAGCGCAAGACCTTTAAATGCTCTGTTAACAGTTATAACGGAAGTCTGTCCTGTCGTCAGCCAAAGTTTATCGAACAACCTTTTTTATTAGTGATGGATCAGCCCTGAAGGGGTTTCGGCGAATAACTGAGGCAGGGTTCGCCCTGCACACGAATGACTTCCATTGACGGCAATATCTTAGATTTAAATCCCATCGCCCTGCAGCCATAGGGCGATTTAGGGTCATGGGTAATATTGAAATGCCGGCATGCCCAGCAGTCAGGGCTGGTTTTTTTTGGCTGCGTCACGTTTTGGTTTCCAAAATTCCTGATAGGCTTTCCACAGTATTGTGGCCACCAATAGGGCGCCAATCACCGCGGCAAAAATATCTGTTAGGGCAAGCCCCTTAAGCAGGGTGAATTCAGGCTTGGTGTACATGATAAATAATATCGGCACTGCCAATATAAAGTATGTACGAATCAGCTTACACATAACGCAGGGTGGTTTTTCATCTGCCAAGAGTTTTCTGCCCCTCTAGTTCCATGGTTTGTTGGCGTATTTTAGGCGTAATGCCCCTCGGATACCAAATAATCTTTGCGTCTGATCGCCCGCTGACTGCAGCGCTAGTACAGCGGATCTGCTGCAACCACCTGCACCTGGTAGGCCACTCTACCCTCGGAATTAACCTGCGGTTTTATGCCTGTGGACAGGGTTAATTGCCGCCCTGCCGCCAAGACCTGAGGTAATCTGAGCATCTGCCCCTGTCCGGCGGCCGTTAGCTTTAATTGAATATTATCCATACTAACAGGACTGTTGTTACTCGTAGTCACCAATAAATAACCCTGCTCAGAGTAGGACAATCTGGCACTTAAGAAGCGCTGCGGCTGCAGCTGCAGCTGGACCAAAGTCAATTGCTGCTTAGCTTTCTGGCCCAAATCACCGCCGGCCTGTCGGGCCTGTTGAAAATAAACACTGGCCTGTTGATACTGTTTTGCCGTGAGTGCAGCCTCCCCCAGATAGTAGCTCGCCGCCGATGTCGGCAAAATTTCGTAACTGCGCTTGATATCGATCAACCCCCGATCTTTCTGACCGCGCTCATGTCGCAAAATGCCTCGCGCCAGATAAGAACTAAAGTGAGTAGGGTTTTTGTCTATAGCGGTTGTGTAGGCTTTTTCTGCATTATCAAGCTTATCATCCATTTTCCAGGCATGGCCACGCAGCTCCCAAAAAGCAGCCTCTCGCGGCTGTAAAGCCACCGCACCATCCAGATACCTCAAGGCAGCCTTAGCCTCTTTGTTCTTCAGACTCGCCATGGCTTTATCCTGAGCAAGATAAGCCTTGGCATCTTTTTTTAGCGGAGCAATCGCCGCCTGATAGCGGTCCCGATAACGCGCTCCGGAAGGCAGCGTTTTGGCCTTGGCTATATTGGCCTGCACGCGCTTCGCGGAGGGCGGATGACTGGCGAATAGCCCACTTATAAAATCCGCCTGCTTGCCCTCACTTAACTTTACAAATGTACGCTGTAACTCCACCGCGCCCTGAGGCTCATAGCCCGCTCGAGCCATATATTCCATGCCGTAGTAGTCGGACTCAAGTTCGTCATCGCGACCGTATTTTGCCATCCAGGCCGCTGTCCCCAACTGCGAGGCCTGACCATAGAGTTGTTCGCCCTGCTGACCCTGAGCACCAATCGCTACCGCGGCCAACCCAACACTGGTTAGCGTGCCTCGCGTCATCTGCTGTGCTCCATGCCGCGCAGCTGCATGCACCACCTCATGAGCCAGTACCGCTGCCAGCTGCGATTCATCCTCTAAATAAACGAGTAGACCACGGTTAATAGCTATCTTCCCCCCCGGTAGCGCCCAGGCATTGGGCACAGAGTTATTGAGCACCACAAAGTCGTAGGGTAAATCAGGCTGGCCGCTCACCGCGGCGAGTTTCCTGCCGACACCAGCGACATAGGCTTGTAGCTTCGGGTTGAGATAGTAGTCACCGCCCTGAGATTGGCGTGAAGGACGATAGTTTTTCTCACCCACCGCGATCTCCTGCTGAGCTGACATAAATGAGAGTTCGTTTTTACCGGTGACCGGGTTAACGGCGCAGCCGAAAAGCGCTAGCAACAGAACTGAAATTAATACGGATTGCGGGCGAATCGCTGGTATCATTTTATTGCTCCTTGAGATCTCTTTGGCTGCTATAGCTTGCTATAATAGCTCCATCAAATGCACTGAATGTTCATGAACTGGTCAACTACTATGATGTTAACAGTTATTTCACCCGCAAAAAAGCTAGACTATAGCAGCTTAGCGGGGACGCGTAGTCATACTCAGCCGGCGCTTTTAAGTGAGGCTGGGGAACTAATCAAAGGCCTAAAAACACTTTCACCTCAGGAGGTCAGTGCGCTAATGGGCCTTAGTGACACGCTCGGGGCCCTGAATTATGAGCGCTTCCAAGAATGGAGCACACCGTTTAATGATGACAACGCTCGCCCCGCCATACTGGCGTTTAAGGGTGATGTTTATAAGGGCCTAGATGCGGATGCTATGTCCGAAGCGGATCTGCAATGGGCGCAGGATAATCTGCGCATTCTATCGGGACTTTATGGCGTTTTACGTCCACTGGACCTTATGCAGCCCTATCGTCTCGAGATGGGCACCAAATTGAGTAATAGCCGCGGTAGGGATCTCTATCAATTTTGGGGCGATATTATTACCCAGCAAATCAATAAAGGACTGTCAGGGCCGCAGGCTACACTCGTGAATCTTGCCTCCAACGAATACTTTAAATCGGTAAAAGTAAAAGCCATTAATGGGCGCATTGTGACACCGGTATTTATGGACCAGAAAGACGATAAATATAAAATTATCAGCTTTTACGCAAAAAAGGCACGGGGTCTGATGAGCGCCTATATCATTAAGAACAGAATTACTGATGTGGATTTGATTAAGGGTTTTGACTCTGAGGGCTATGCATTCTCTTCCGCTATGAGCGACGCCGACAAGTGGGTGTTTATTCGCTAATCTTGACGTTTAGGTGCGTTGCATAGGGTTGTTCTAAGGTTATATTGGTTAAGGCAAGAGTCAATAATATTATGGTTAAACCGTTTTCGCAGGCCTGCGTCAATAATCAAATCGCTATATGTCAGATATTAGAGCGTGTCTTTACTGACAAGAAGCTTGTTCTTGAGGTAGGCAGCGGGACGGGGCAACACGGCGTCTGGTTTGCCAAAAATCTGCCACATCTCATTTGGCAGATGAGCGATCGGGAACAAAACCATGCGGGTATTAACCAGTGGATTAACGACGACCCGGCACCCAATCTAATTGCCCCCATACGATTGGATGTGGTGAGCGACCCATGGCCAACTGCCCGCTATGATGCAATGTACTCGGCTAATACCGCGCATATCATGCCTTGGGTCGCGGTGGCCTCGATGTTTGCCGGTGTCGGTCAAAGGCTTTTAGGAGGGGGGATATTTTGTCTCTATGGCCCCTTCAAGTACTTAGGCGTTCTGGATGCACAGTCGAATATTGACTTTGATTACCGGCTACAGCAACAGTCTGCTCATCAGGGCATCAGAGAATTCCATGATATCAATCAGCTGGCCATGAACGCTGGCCTCAATCTTCGGGAAGATAATGCCATGCCCGCCAATAATCGATTAATCGTCTGGCAAAAGCGCTGATACGGACGACCGAAAGCCCTATAGTTGAAAAAAGTAGTCGGCCGATAGCCCAATAAAAATCACCTGGCCGACCCGATTATTATTTAAAAAAGCACTAAAATAGGCCTCCCGATTCCGACTCTGGGCCTGAAGATTTTGCCTCACAAAATAACCGCCCGCGACCAACAATCCCGCGGTGTAGACCCAGCCACGCCCAAACTGCAGTCCGGCGACGAACAATAGTGCCAAGCTGAGCAGCTGCAATAGTGCAATAATAGCTAGATCGTAGCGGCCAAATAATATGGCAGCGGACTTGATGCCAATCTTCAAATCATCCTCCCGATCAACCATCCCATAGTAGGTATCAAATGCCAAAGTCCACAGGATTACTGCAGCAAAAATTAACCACAGCCCGGCGGGTAATTGTCCCCGCTCCGCGGCAAAAGTCATAGGCACCGCCCAGGCCCATGCAGCTCCCAGGCCCAGTTGAGGAAGATGGGTAATGCGCTTTAAAAAAGGATAGCAGAACGCTAATACTAAACCGCCAATAGATAGCATAATGGTCAGTTGGTTGGTCATCAAAACCAGGCCGAGGGACACAGAGAGCAGCAGAATGAAAAGTATTAGGGCCTGATAGGGTTCAATCTCTCCTGCGGGTAGGGGTCTGCGTTTGGTTCGCTCAACAAGGCCATCTACATTGCGATCGGCATAATCATTGATCACACAGCCGGCGGCGCGCATCGAGACCACGCCCGAGATGAAGATCATTAGGTTTTCAGCCGACGGTGCTCCCTCACCAGCAAACCATAGCCCCCAGAGCGTCGGCCACAACAGCAGGTAAGTGCCGATGGGCTTGTCGAGTCGCATGAGGCGTAACCAACGATTAGCTGGTTGGGGATGTTCGCTATTCATGGTTATCTCGATTATCCTTTATGCTAGGCTTTGATTGTAAGGTTTAAAAGCAGGTAAAAATATCTCTGCAACAAGTAATGGTTTTTTGTCTAGGCAAAAGACGGAGCGTCGACCCCAAAGATTTGTCTGAATAGAATTAAGGGCCGCGGGTAAACGCAGTGTATCGGGCACGATAGTGGCCACCTCTATGGGTTGTCTAGTCATGCTGGGGTCATTGAATAACAACGCACCCAGGGGACGATTATCTAAGTGCCTTAAGGCCCGCAGTCGCCCCGTCAAGGTGGTTAAAGGGATAACACTTCGCGCATAAACCCATGGCTCTCCGTTAGCCAAAAGTAGAACCTCACGAACTAACGCCCTTTGCCGTGGCGGCAAAGATAGGGCCAGTATTTCCGATGGTCGCGCCATCTCCGTTCTCTGGCTCAGCACCTGCACTGCCAGTTGGTTATCGCTGGCATCAATGAGCCGCTTGGTCAGTGAGCCCCTGTCCAAAAGCCAGTCACGCCATTCCGGTGACACAGGGTCACCCATGCTAAACCGGCAGCGTCGCCAAATCGTTTCGGGATGAGGCCTAGCACCGTCGCGCTGCGATAAAGGTAAGGGGACTATGATGGGAGGCTCCTAATTTACGACCAACAATGATCTAGTGGTTCTGAGGCCCTTTGGGATAAAGGATGTTTGCAGCATCATAAGGTTCACCGGCTTGATCTGGCTGGATTCTAAAACGCTTATAGGTCCATTGATACTGGCTGGGAGCCAGCGCGACAATTGATTCAACCCCCGCGTTTAAGGCTAAAAGGCTGGACTGCTGATCGGCGCTGTAAATATCATCCAGGGCCGACTGTAGAACGATCTCAAAGCCGCCTTTAACCCGCACGGCCGCAACAAAAAGCACCTGACAACCGGTGCGCTGAATAAGATTATGGGTCAAAGTCATTGTTAAAGCTGGGACGCCAAACAGAACACTGAAAGCACCACCGCTGAGCCTCGGGCTCTGATCGGGCAGAATGACAACATTATCGCCTCGTTTGAGACTTTTTAGTAACTGCGCTACGCCGCGTACATTGGTGGGCGCCAAACTCATACCAGACCGGTGGCGAGAGCTTTTCACCCAGCTGTCTAAGGCCGGATGTTTCGCCGGCTCATAGAGGCTGGTCATGGGTCCAAGCTGCGCAAGCCAAATGCCTATGGCCTCCCAGCTACCATGATGGGGCACCAGAAAAATAGTCCCAGCACCGTTGTCTGGCTTCTTTTGTAGATGCTCCATACCCTGACAGCTAATGATATTTTCAACTAACCAGGGATAGCCCTTGCGCCAAATCTGTGGGGTTTCACAGAGGATGTGGGCAAAATGTTCCATGTGGGCTCGGCTGAGGACCTGAATCTCTTTCTCCGACATCATTGGGTAGCACAGCCTAAGGTTAATCTGCGAAACCCCTAGGGCCTTTGCATTGAACAGCCACCATTAGGCGAGCTAGCAGGCGACTGAGCGATCGCGCCACCGATAGCGGCAACCAAGACAGACCCCGCAGTATAAAAAGCACTATTTTGGCGATCATTTGTCCCTCAGAGTTTGGCTAGTAGCTCATTTTTAAGATAGGTGCGCAATTCATCACCAATCTCATGGTGCCGCAACCCCAGCTCAATGTTAGCTTTTAAGAGCCCTAGCTTGCTGCCACAGTCGTAACGGATTCCTTCGTATTCAAAGGCCAGAACCTGTTCGTCCGTCAGGAGGGCCTGAATCGCATCGGTCAGTTGGTACTCTCCACCAGCGCCGGGTTTCAATGCTGCAAGGTGAGCAAAAATTTTCGGCGTGAAAATATAGCGGCCAGTCACACCCAGATCCGAGGGCGCATCCGCATACGGGGGCTTCTCAACAATACTATCCAGCTGGTAAATACGATCGCGTTGCTTGACGCCACTAATCACGCCATAGGCTGAAATAGCCGCGCCGTCGATTTTCTGTACGGCAATCACGGCACTATTGTACTGCTCATAGATGTCCACCATTTGACACAGAGCACCCTTTTTACTGCTGATTAAATCGTCGGCAAGAATAACAGCAAAGGGTTCGTTGCCAATCAAATGGGAGGCGGTTGCTACTGCATGGCCCAGTCCCAGCGTCTCAGTCTGACGAATGTAGGTACAGCTGATACCCTTAGGCACAATGTTTTGCGCAATTGCTAACAGGTCTGTCTTGCCATGAAGCTCCAGCTGATGCTCAAGCTCATAAGCCTTGTCAAAATGGTCCGCTATACTGCGTTTGGTCCGGCCGGTGATGAAAATCATTTCGGTTATCCCTGCATCAATAGCCTCTTCAACGGCATATTGAATTAACGGCTTGTCCACAACTGCCATCATTTCTTTGGGGCTGGCTTTAGTCGCTGGCAGGAATCGTGATCCCATGCCGGCAACGGGGAAAACGGCCTTGCGAACTTTGTCCCCATATCCTATGTGGGCCATCTAAATCTCCATAACGCGATTAGTCGATAGTAATGCTGATCTTATTATATCCGTAAGTCATTCTGCTTAGGACATATAATCGAGACTTTCGAACGGATATCCCCTATCTTTCTGGGCATGCGCCTCTATAATTGCCGATTGTTTCTCTTGTATTTTATTTTGTAGGTGACTTTTTTGAGCAAGCTGTGCGCGCCGCCTGATACGTTTCAGGATCTAATCTCAAGGCTCCAGGAATACTGGGCTGAAAAAGGCTGCTTGATTATGCAGCCGCTCGATTTGGAAGTCGGCGCGGGCACCTTCCACCCGGCGACGTTTTTGCGCTCGATCGGACCTGAGGTATGGAATAGCGCCTACGTCCAACCATCGCGCAGACCCACAGACGGGCGCTATGGCGAAAACCCAAACCGCCTGCAGCATTATTATCAATTTCAAGTGGTCATGAAGCCAAGCCCTGCAGACTTTCAGGAACTCTATCTGGGGTCACTCAGACATCTTGGTGTTGATACGCTGATCCATGATGTGCGCTTTGTAGAAGACAACTGGGAGTCTCCTACTCTCGGGGCCTGGGGACTTGGCTGGGAGATTTGGTTGAACGGCATGGAAGTGTCTCAGTTTACCTACTTTCAGCAAGTCGGCGGTCTCGAATGTTATCCAGTGACGGGGGAGATTACCTACGGGCTAGAGCGCATTGCAATGTACTTGCAAGCGGTGGACAGTATCTACGATCTTGTTTGGGCCCACGGGCCTGATGGTGATGTCACCTATGGCGATGTTTTTCTACAAAATGAGGTCGAGATGTCGACGTATAACTTTGAGTTTGCGGACGTCGACTTCCTATTCAAGAGCTTTGATCAACATGAGAGAGATAGCGAGCGTCTAATAGCTGCGGGGCTTCCCCTACCAGCCTACGAGATGGTTATGAAAGCCTCGCACACCTTTAACCTTTTGGATGCCCGAAAGGCCATTTCTGTCACTGAGCGCCAGCGATATATTCTTCGAGTTCGCACCTTGGCCCGCGGCGTTGCGCAGGGGTATTTTGAGTCCCGTATGGCCTTGGGCTTTCCTCTCGCAGATAAAGATATCGCTGCAGAAGTGACTGCTAGACAGTTAGGAGGCGCGAAGTGAGCGCAGACTTTCTTTTCGAACTCGGTACCGAAGAACTACCTCCTAATGCATTAATGCGCCTGTCAGAGGCCTTTACTGCAGGTATTGTTAGCGGGTTTAAGGCACATCAGCTGTGCTTTGACGAGGTTGTATCCTATGCTGCTCCACGTCGGCTCGCGGTAATGATCCGAGGCCTTGACCGCCAGGCACCGGATGCAGAAGCTGTGATCTGGGGGCCGCCAACCAAGGTCGCCTTTGATGCCGAAGGCCTACCTACTAGGGCTGCCGTCGCCTTTGCAGATAAAAATGGTGTGGCGGTTGAGGATTTAAATAAGCTCGTTGAGAGCGATGGTCAACAGGACAAACTCTGTATTCGACGCACAGATGCGGGTTGCCAAACTCACGGTTTACTAAGCCAGGTGATCAATGATTCCCTAGCTAGCTTACCAATCCCCAAGCGCATGCGCTGGGGCAGTAAGAAGGTTGAGTTTGTGCGTCCCGTGCAATGGGCGGTCCTACTATTTGACGGCAAGGTTTGCCGTGAAACCATTTTAGGAATTGAAACAAGCAATGCTAGCCGTGGTCACCGTTTTCATTCTGACGGCGAGATCATCATTAATTCGCCGGACAGCTATGCAGTACAGCTTGAAAAAGCCTTTGTCATTGTTGATTTTGGTCGGCGTCGGGATATGATCCGCCAGGGAGTGGTAACCCTAGCCACCAGTGTCAGTGGCTTCGCCGTGATCGATGAGGGCTTGCTCGATGAAGTCAGCGCTTTAAATGAGTGGCCAGTGCCACTGATGGGTCGCTTTGATGAGCATTTTTTGGATGTCCCTGCGGAAGCTCTGATTTCGTCAATGAAAGAGCATCAGAAATATTTTCACCTAGTAGACAGTAACAATAAGTTAATGGCCTTTTTTGTCACTGTGGCCAATATCGAGAGCAAGGATCCTGCTCAGGTTATCGATGGAAATGAGCGGGTAATTAGGCCAAGGCTCGCCGATGCGGCCTTTTTCTATAACAATGACAAGCGGGCATCACTCAGTAGTCGCCGAGAAAGTTTAAAGCAGGTTGTATTTCAGGTGAAGCTGGGCTCGGTCTATGACAAGACAGAGCGGGTGGCATTGTTGGCAGAGGCTTTGTGTGCGTTTACCGGAGGTGATAGCAAGTTGGCTCGCCGTGCCGCGGAGCTTAGTAAATCTGATCTAGTCAGTGATATGGTCGGTGAGTTTGCCGATCTTCAAGGAACTATGGGTCGCTACTACGCCCTGCATGATGGCGAGGATTTACGCGTTGCAGAGGCACTATTTGAGCAGTATTTACCAAGATTTGCCGGCGATGATCTGCCCATTACTACGACAGGCATCACTCTTGCTCTGGCCGACCGCTTAGACAGTCTTGTGGGAATCTTCAGTATCGGACAGCAGCCTTCGGGGTCTCGAGATCCCTTTGCTTTGCGTCGCGCGAGCTTGGGCGTGCTGCGAATTATAGTAGATCGGCAGGTCGATATAGATCTGGAGCTGGCTATTTCTGTGGCTGCGAAACCCTTTGGAGGAGAGGCTGGCGAACTCAAGGTGCAAGTACTTACTTACATTATTGAGCGCTTTAAATCTTGGTATAGAGACGAGGGAATGGACGCGGAAGTGTTTGCATCTGTGGCAGCACTAAATCTGTCAAACCCACTCGATATTAATGCACGGGTCTTAGCCGTCCATCAGTTCACGCTGTTACCTGAGGCTGTGGCACTGGCAGCCGCCAATAAACGGGTCTCCAATATTCTAACTAAACAGCTTGCTGATAAGATTCCCCCTGGGGTAAATTTAGACCTTCTTGAGGACGCCGCGGAGAAAAAATTGGCGGCAGACATAGAGTCTTTAGCCTTGTTGGTCACCCCAATGCTAGCGCAAAGAGAGTACAACCAAGTACTACAGAAACTGGCACTACTCCGGGAACCCGTTGATACGTTTTTTGACGACGTCATGGTAATGGCTGATGACAGCGCTGTGCGAAATAATCGCCTCGCGCTGCTGTACAGTTTGCAGCAACTATTTATTGGGGTGGCTGATATCTCTCAACTAGTGCCGGCTAAATGATCTAAAGGAGTGGGACAACAGGATGTCATTGTTCGTAAGGATTCGACAATTATTTAGAGCCCTACTATTTTATGCCGGCTTTGGCATCATTGTAGTGGTTAGTAGTTTCATCTGCTGTGTCTTTGCATTTTTGCCATTTCCACTTTTACAGCGGATCACCACCTACGGTAACCGCCTAATACTGGGTTGGTTATGGGTTGTCTGTAACATCGATGTGAAGGTAACTGGAGAGGAAAATATCCCTGACGGCCCCTGTGTGATACTGAGCAATCATCAGAGTACCTGGGACGGTTTCTTTATGCAGTGGTTTTTTCAACCAGCAAGTATGATCTTAAAACGTGAACTACTATGGATCCCAATATTTGGTTGGAGTCTGTATTTTATGCGGCCTATCGCCATTGAGCGAAACAATCCAGCTGCGGCCTTTAGGTCCATTTTGAAGCATGGCCAGCGCCGACTCATGGAGGGTAACAGAATCGTGATTTACCCTGAGGGGACTAGAGGTAACCCCGACAAGCTAAGCGGATTCAAAAGTAGCGGCGCGGCGATTGCAAAAAAGGCTTGCGTAGATATCCTACCGATAGCCCATGATGCAGGCAAATATTGGTTGCATCATAGTTTTCTGAAACAATCAGGCACTATTCGATTGCACATCGGTCCCGTAATTAATAGCGCGTTTGGCAGTCCCCGAGACCTGACTAAACAGGCGCGGGATTGGATCGAAAGCGCACTTTAGGTGAGGGGCTTTGGCAAGCATTGGCCGCCACTTAAAGGGGTGATATTGACCCGAGAATAAACCAACCAATACTGGCCATTGGCCACAGCGCAAAAGCTTTTTTAAGGCGCCGAATCAACGCCGATGCCTAATAATTAGGCCGCTTTTAGGCGCCCTAATCGTCACCGCTAGATATCCAGATTCATCACGGATAGCGCGTTTTTTTCAATAAATTCACGCCTCGGCTCAACTTGGTCACCCATTAACGTGGTAAACATCAGATCAGCGGCTATCGCATCTTCGATTGTCACCAGAAGCATGCGCCTGCTGGCAGGATCCATAGTGGTGTCCCAGAGTTGCTCTGGGTTCATCTCACCCAAACCCTTATACCGCTGCGTGTTGATACCGCGACGTGATTCCGTCATCAACCAATCTAGGGCCTCCTTAAAGCTCTCGACCGGCTGGTTGCGCTCTCCTCTCTGAACGTAGGCATCCTGTTCTAAAAGACCCTGCAACGTCTTACCGAGGTCAACCAAGGCGCTGTATTCGCTAGACTCAAAAAAGTCTCTGCTAAGGCTGTGATAATGAGGGACGCCATGAGCGGTAGTTTCAATATTCGGCACGAAGATATTGCGTTCTTTGTCCTCTTTTGCGCTGACCCGGTAGCGGTGGGTGCCGTTGTCCTCTTCATTTAGCTTCTCCTGAAGCTCAAGACCCCAGCTTTCAACCTGATCCTTTACTATCAAAGCCGCACTATCTAAACCACTGATGTAAACCAGTGATTCAAGCACTTTACGCGAGTACACTAGAGACATTCGATCCATGAGGCTATCAACGTGCCTATACTGCGCAACAAGAGTCTCCAGCGCAGCACCCTGAATAGCCGGCGCACTGGCATTAACATGCAAGCTAGCGCTCTCGAGAGCCTTCTGGGTTAGGTATACCAAAAGTGCGGCATCATCCTTCACATACTGCTCATTTTTACCCTTACTCACCTTATACAGTGGCGGCTGCGCGATATAAATGTGCCCGTTTTCAACCAACGCCCGCATCTGCCTAAAGAAGAACGTCAGTAGGAGCGTGCGAATATGAGAACCATCAACATCCGCATCGGTCATAATGACAATAGTGTGATAACGTAATTTAGCAAGGTTGAATTCTTCAGTGCCAATACCGCAACCCAAAGCGGTGATCAGGGTACCTACTTCCACGCTTGAGAGCATTTTGTCAAAGCGAGCCTTTTCAACATTCAAAATCTTACCTTTAAGAGGCAAAATCGCCTGCGTCTTACGTGCCCTACCCTGTTTCGCGGAACCGCCAGCAGAATCTCCCTCCACTAGGTATAGCTCGGACAGAGCCGGATCTTTCTCAAGAGCAATCGGCTAATTTCCCTGGGAGCCCTGCGATATCCAGCGCTCCTTTCCGGCGAGTCATTTCACGCGCCTTGCGGGCAGCTTCACGTGCCCGTGCTGCGTCGATCATCTTATTGACGATACTCCGAGCTTCCTGGGGGAATTCCATCAGGTAATCGGTAAACTTACTGCCCATCTCCTGCTCAACAGCCGCCTTTACCTCGGAACTCACCAACTTGTCTTTTGTCTGAGAAGAAAACTTAGGGTCCGGAACCTTGACCGAGACGATCGCGGTAAGCCCCTCACGGGCGTCATCGCCAGTAGTATTAACCTTGGATTTACCATTAATACCCTCTTTCTCGATATAGGTATTTAGACCTCGCGTTAGGGCCGACCGGAAACCTGCCAGATGGGTGCCGCCGTCACGCTGAGGAATATTATTGGTATAGCAGAGAATGTTTTCTTGGTAACCATCATTCCACTGCAGTGCCACCTCAACGCTGGTGCCATCTTCGCGATCAGAGTTAAAATGCATAATTTTATTAACTGTAGTCTTATTGGTGTTGAGGTACTCAACAAAAGCGCTCAAGCCCCCGGAATAGGCAAAAGCTTCTTCCTTAGCCGTTCGCTCGTCGTGTAATACTATGCGGACCCCTGAATTAAGAAATGACAGCTCGCGTAAGCGTTTCGCCAGCTGGTCAAAATGGAATTTAATGTTGGTAAAAGTGCCTTCTGAGGGAGAAAAAAACACCTCCGTACCGCTTTCCTCAGTATCACCAATGACGGTCAAAGGCCCCTGAGGGACTCCATGAGAATAGGTTTGCTCATGAACCTTGCCTTTACGCCGAATAGTTAGGCGCATTTTTTTAGATAGCGCATTGACCACCGAGACTCCTACCCCATGGAGGCCACCAGAGACCTTATAACTATTATCGTCAAACTTCCCCCCAGCATGCAGCACAGTCATAATCACCTCAGCTGCCGAGACACCTTCATCATGCATCTCCGTAGGAATACCACGGCCATTATCTGATACAGAGATAGACTCATCGGGATGAATAACCACACGAATTTCAGAGCAGTGCCCCGCAAGTGCTTCATCAATGGAGTTATCGACTACCTCAAAGACCATATGGTGCAGCCCTGTGCCGTCATCAGTGTCACCAATATACATCCCGGGCCGCTTGCGGACAGCATCTAAGCCTTTAAGCACCTTGATGCTCGACGAGTCATAATTCGCTTCATCACTCATAACTAATAATTTCCCCGTTATTCAACCTTCCGAAGCAACACCATGTTCCATGTGGAACATCTGATGAGCCATCCCGTCGACCAGCGATTCAAAGTCTTTCCTGTCAACGCCCGTCATAAAATACTGACACTCTAAGCTATTCAAACAACTCACCACCTGACCACGATGCTGATAATCGAGCTCAGCAGGCAAGTCATCTAGCAAAAACACACAGCCGCGCCCGGTCTTTTCTCTGAAATGTGCCGCCTGCGCGAGCTTCAGCGCATACACCAACAACTTGACCTGTCCTCGCGACAGTCGCTCGGCCGCAGGAACACCATCAACTTTAATAATAATATCAGCCTTATGAGCGCCCACATTCGTCGTGCCTGTTGCTATATCCCGAACTCTTGAAGCCTCCAGGGCCTCCACCAAGCTGCAATCATCACGCCAACCCTGATAGTAATCTAGCTGAACCTTACCCAACCCACCAAACCCTTCTGCAGCCTCCAGCGCGTGCCGAGAAAGCTCAGCTAAATAATCTCGACGATACCCCGTAATCTCATCACTTAGCGGAGTCAGCTCTGCAGTCCAAGCGCTTAAGGAGTCTTGATCCATTCTACCATGCCGGAGTAATTGATTCCGCTGTTTTAACGCTTTTTGGAATCGCTTCCACAGCCCTGAATAGCCATGTTCCACGTGGAACACTCCCCAATCTAAGAACTGCCTTCTCTGGAGAGGACCCCCCTCCAACAAAGTGAAGCTATGAGCGTCGATCATCTGAAGTGGGAGCGCCTCAACGAGCTGCGCTGAAGATTGCAACGCAGCGCCGTCTAGACGGGCCTCAAACTTCCCGGCGACCGTCCGCTTGACGCCAAGTTGATAGCCAGACTTGGGCGGGCTACGCTCTACGCGGGCCGAAACCACTAACTCGGTAGCCCCCTCGCTAATGACCAGGCGAAGATCGCGGTGCTTAAATGAGCGCCCACGGCCCAGCAGATAGATAGCCTCAAGCAGGCTAGTCTTACCGCTGCCGTTCGCACCATAGATTACGTTAGCTTCTGGATGGCACACCACGCGAACATCCTGCAGGTTTCTTACCTGCAGGATATCCAAACGAGAAAGTATCATGGGGAGCTAAAGCTGCGCGTAGCCGGACAGTGCCGAGCGCATTAAAGCCGCATAGGCATAACAACGTAAACGGCCTTGCCGTCGCCCGCGTCCTCGACAAGCGCACTACTATTAGAATCGGATAGGGTAAAGCGTATGTCAGCGCCTTTGATAACATTGAGCACATCCAGCAAGTAGCTCACATTGAAGCCAATCTCAAGGTCGTCCCCTAGATAGTCGACGGTTACCTCTTCCTCGGCTTCCTCCTGCTCAGGATTGTTAGCGACCATCTTAATAGCGCTATTTGAGAGCAGAATACGCACGCCACGGTACTTTTCATTCGATAAAATAGCCGTCCGCCCGAAGGCTTGCTTGAGAGAGGCACGATCACCCACCACCAATTTATCGCCACCCTTGGGCAACACGCGATCGTAGTCAGGGTAGGCCCCGTCCACCAGCTTTGATGTGAAACAATAGTCCGGGCCAGTAATACGTATATGGTTTGAGCCCATAGCAACCTGAACCTCACCCTCCCCAAGCAAGCGAGCAAGCTCCATAATCCCTTTCCGTGGAAGGATTGCACTGATAGTGTCCGCCACTTCAACCTCACAGATACAGTCACACAGTGCCATGCGGTGTCCATCAGTGGCTACAGCCCGCAGTTTATTGGTCGTCAGCTCCCAAAGCATACCGTTCAGATAATACCTAACATCCTGCTGCGCCATTGCAAAAGACGTAGCCTCAATCAATCCCTTCAACAGACTCCCCTGCACTGCAAAGGCAATACTTCTCTCACCCTCGTCAACCGAGGGAAACTCATTCGCCGGCAAGGTCGCCAATGTAAACTTACTGCGCCCACTCTTGAGCATTGCCTTTCCATCGCCGCTGGAAAAATCTACCTGAGCACCCTCGGGCAAGGAACGGCATATATCTAAGAATTTACGCGCTGACACGGTGACTTCACCCGCTTCCGCCGCAACCGAAACCTCGGTAGACCCAATAATCTCAACTTCGAGGTCCGTCCCAGTCAGAGATAACCTTGTACCATCAAGAGTCAACAACACATTAGACAAAATAGGCAGTGTTTGACGACGCTCTACAACACCGACAACTAACTGCAATGGGGATAATAAGGCTTCACGTGACAGGCTAAATTTCATGGTAATTCTCTATCTCCAAAACTCGATGGCTGGTTAAATGCTCACTCTTCTGCATTGATCTGATGCTAGATCAAGAAGACAGCGTCCTATATAAATTCTTAAGATCGCGCTGAACCTCGCGGTCAATACTCTCTAGTTCTTTCACCTTACGACACGCATGTAGAACCGTCGTATGATCACGACCTCCAAACGACTCACCAATTTCAGGAAGACTGTGATTGGTTAGCTCCTTTGCAATCGACATCGCGACCTGTCTAGGTCGAGCTATGGAACGGCTGCGACGCTTAGAGAGCATGTCAGACATTTTCAATTTGTAGTAGTCAGCGACCACGCGCTGTATATTGTCTATCGTAACTAGCTTGTCCTGAAGTGCCAATAAATCTTTTAACGATTCACGAATTAAATCAATATCTATAGCCCTACCCGTAAACTGCGCATGCGCCAAAACCCGCTTTAGTGCACCCTCCAACTCGCGGACATTAGAGCGAATCCGCTGCGCTATAAAGAACGCTGCATCCTTTGATAGGGCCATGCCGGCTTGCTCTGCCTTATTGATTAAGATCGCCGCCCGAGTTTCTAGCTCAGGAGGCTCCACCGCCACCGTTAGACCCCAACCAAACCGACTCTTTAATCGCTCCTCAACGCCGTCGATTTCTTTCGGATATCGATCACAGGTTAGGATCATCTGTTGACCACCCTCGAGTAGGGCGTTATAGGTATGGAAAAACTCCTCTTGCGACCGCTCTTTCCCAGAAAAAAACTGAATATCATCAATCAACAACGCATCGACTGACCGATAGAAGCTCTTAAATTCATCGATTGCCTTAAGTTGTAGCGCCTTGACCATGTCAGCGACAAACCGTTCAGAATGCAGATACACAATTTTTGCATCCGGCTTCCTCTCGCGCATGGCATTACCCACAGCATGCATTAAATGCGTCTTACCCAGCCCCACCCCACCATAGATAAATAGGGGGTTATAGGATCCGCCAGGGTTTTCCGCCACCTGCTGAGCGGCCGCAAAAGCCAATTGATTAGATTTACCTTCAACAAAGCTATCGAACGTGAAGTTTTTATTGAGATTGGTTTTTAGGCTACTCTCGGCAGCCGATTTTAACGTCGTTAGAGGCGCAGGAACATTACTAATAACCCGACCAGGAGAACCATTGAACGCTGGTTGCTGCTGAAACGCCTCAGGCGCTACCTGCGGGGTTAATATTTGTGGCACCTGACCAGCAGCACCCCTAGAGAACTCCGGCGGACGAGGCTCACTGCACGACACAATCAGTGATACTCCAGACCAACCCTGCTCACCAAACAAATCCTGAATACGCGCGAGAAACTTGCTTTTCACCCACTCCTCAATAAATCGATTAGGGGCCAATAGCTGAACGACTCCGTTGAGAGCGCTATCTGCGCGCACAACCAACGGGCGTATCCACGTATTGTACTGCTGCTCAGGCAACTCATTGCGCAGCTGCCTTTGACACTGACTCCAAACCACTTCCGGCACATCAAACCCCATTGTTGAGACCTTTCACGAAAAACCGATGGACACATCACTCTTGCCAATTGAGATCCAACCGCTGAACCTCAAATGGCCTCTATTGCGCACACCTTATCTATGTCGTTGACCAGACGACGATAGCCGATCCCTAGCCTCATATGTCAAGCGTAGCCAATAATCCCGCGCCTGCGCCATTCTATACGCCAAAAACAGATTTATCCACAGCGCCCTCATAACAAAAAAACCCAAAATAAATTAATATGATTAAAAATCAACAGGTTAAGAAAGTTCAATTTATTTATTATCAACAGGACAAGAAAAAAAATTGATCGAAAAATGATCAAAGTTTGTGGATAAGCTGTGCGTATACAGCTTGCAACCAGTGTTTAACTATCAATTTCCCGATTTATAAAACAATTTACTGTAACCGAATAACTGTATGGTGACCGAGACTAAAAATTGAGTCACTTTCCGATACAGAACGAAGAAAAAATACGCCCCAAAAGGTCATCTGATGTGAACTGGCCAGTGATTCCTGCCAGCTGTTGTTGGGCTTGACGTAAATCCTCGGCAAGTAACTCTCCCGCTCCTGCTATCTCGAGTTGCCTATTACCCTCTAGTACAAGCTCAAGAGCCTTTTGGAGAGCGTCAAGATGCCGTCGTCGCGCCAAAAATAACCCCTCACACTGCCCATTAAAACCGACACTCCTCTGTAAATATTGCGTAAGCCCAGCAACGCCGATTTTTTCCTTGGCCGAGATGGCAAAGGTTCTATCTCGGCCCTCAACCAGCCCGGGACTATGCCCTGAGCGATCTATCTTATTTAGCACAACCATCACCGACTGGTCCACATGCGGAAACCGTTCAAAGTACTCAGGCCAAATCGCCCGAAGATCCGGCTCATCAGTTTCGGTCGCATCGGCAACCAACATCACCAGATCCGCCTTTTCGATCTCCAACCATGCTCTGCGAACCCCCTCCAGCTCAACCTCGTCTTCAGTCTCCCTAAGCCCTGCCGTATCCACCACATTTAATGGCATCCCATCAAGCAAAATTCGCTCCCGTAGAACATCTCGTGTAGTGCCAGCAGTAGGATTAACAATCGCTGCCTCGTTGCCTGCTAGTGCATTAAGTAGACTAGACTTACCGACATTGGGCTTGCCGACCAAGACCACCGTCATGCCATCCCTGAGTAATGAGCCCTGTTGCGCACGACTAAGCACGTTACGAAGGTCAGACACCAAGGCCTGCAGATTCTTTAACAGTCTTTCATCAGCAAGAAAATCTATCTCTTCCTCAGGAAAATCAATGGCCGCTTCAACATGAATCCTAAGCTCTATCAATCTTTCGACCAGCGCGCAGATAAGAACGGAAAACTCTCCCTGCATTGACCGTACCGCAGATCGAGCGCCTTGTATCGAAGACGCGTCGATTAAGTCCGCAATAGCCTCCGCCTGCGCCAAGTCCATTTTGTCATTCAAAAAAGCGCGTTCACTAAACTCTCCCGGTCTTGCCAAACGCGCCCCCAACTCAACACAGCGGGCAATCAACCTATCAAGAACCACCATCCCACCATGTCCCTGTAATTCAAGAACATTCTCACCCGTAAATGAGTGAGGATTTGAAAAGTAAAGCGCAATGCCTTGGTCAATAACCTCACCTTGGTCATCTAGAAAGGAGCAGAACGTGGCGCATCGTGGACTCAACGCCGGCCTAGCCAAAAGCCCAACGAAAAAGGCGTTTAAATCAACCATACCAGACAATCGAACGACCCCAACGCCACCGCGACCAGGGGCCGTAGCTATAGCCGCAATCACATCCGTATCATTTTTTAACATGGATCACCTAGCCTTAAAGAAAATGGCACTAAAAAAGGCCCCCTGAGGAGCCTTTTTTGCTTTGCCGTTCACTGCTATTTGCCTTTGCCACTGCTAAGTAGCTGGCGATTAACGTACCACTGTTGCGCCATAGAAAGCAGGTTATTAATGGTCCAATAAAGCACCAAGCCTGCCGGAAAGACCATAAAGAAAAACGTAAAAGCTATCGGCATAATTTGCATCACTTTAGCTTGCATAGGATCTGTGGGCATCGGTTGCATTTTCTGCATTAACAACATGCTTGCGCCCATTACCAAAGGTAAAATAAAATAAGGGTCCTTAGCTGATAGATCTTGAATCCAAAATATCCAAGGGGCATGCCGTATTTCAACCGATTCCAAAAGTACCCAGTACAGCGAAAGAAACACTGGCATTTGCAGCAGCATGGGGAAGCACCCACCCGCTGGATTAACTTTTTCCTTCTTATATAAACCCATCAACTCCTGAGACATCTTCTGCCGATCGTCACCATAGAGCTCCTTTAATCGCGCCATCTCAGGTTGCAAATTACGCATCTTCGCCATAGATTTAAGGCTCGTCGCCGATAGCGGGTAGAGGAGAATTTTTATCGCCAATGTTAACAGGATGATAGACCAACCCCAATTGCCGATAACATCATGAATCCACTTCATAACAAAAAATATCGGTTTTGCAAGCATCCACAAAAACCCATAGTCCACCGTTAAGTCCAGGTATTCCGCTAGCTCTGCAAGTTTAGTTTGATCTTTAGGCCCAACATAAAACTGCGCTACATAGCTGCCACTTTCACCCGCTAAAACAGTTAGCGGCTGTCCAGTGAACCCCATAAGATAGACGTCCTTGCTAGGCAGTTTGCGGAGGCTATATTGATTTTGGTCACCTGCTGGCGGGATCCAAGCACTGATAAAGTAATGTTGCACCATTGCCACCCAACCACCAACGATAGATCCCTCTACTTTCTTTTCTTCCATATCAGAGAAATCATGCTTGGCGAAATTCTTCTCCTCTTCCCGCAGCGCGGCCCCAAGATAGGGACGAACACCCGCCGAAGACACAGGTGGTGCATGTGAATCCCTTTTAATTTGCCCATAAAACGTGGCATTCCAATCTAATGATGTGCCATTGTTAATCTGGTACGCAACCGCAATGTCATAACCTGTCCGGCTAAAGGTAAAGCGCTTCACCAACCGCACGCCTTCTTGATAGAAGCTAAGATCAACATTTAACAGCTCACTACCATCATTAAAGTCATATGCGTTAGAAGAAGTCGAAAATTGAGGTCGACCCGCGCGAGTATCAGTACCATTTGGCCCCACTAAACCACTTTGGGCTATATAGACATTGTTGGCGGTACGATTCAATAACTGAAACGGTTTCCCTCCGTCATCAGCCATCTTAGTTAGGTGTTTCAAAAGGTTCACTTCGATAATGTCACCACCCAGGGTATCAATTATCACCTCCAATACGTCACTTCGCACCCGCACTAGATTATATTCTTTCGGCAATACAACTGCCGACGGTGCAAACTTTGTGATCAATTCAGGAACCTCGTTATCACCCTGCAAACGTACTTCAGGAATCAAAGAATCACCTGCAGGCATGGCATAGCTGCTCTGCTGAACGACATCTGGCTCAAGGCCCTCTTGAAACTGGGTCCACTGTATAACCAGTAACCACGCGACAATCGCCATACCACCCAATAAAGTTGCTTTAAGCCAATCCATCTTTTCTATAACTCTTTGTTTTTGTTAGCGTAGTGTGATGTCTCGCAGCTGTCATCACCAGGCATCACTGGGTCGTAACCCCCAGCATGCAGGGGATGACATTTACAGAGCCTTCTCACGGTAAGATAAAATCCCTTAATAAACCCAAACTGGCTAAAAGCCTCTTCAGCATAGTGGGAGCAGCTCGGATGAAACCTGCAATTACTGCCGAACAGCGGGCTAAGTGCTATCTGGTAAAACTCTATTACTTTGATTGCCACTCTGCGCATTTTATGTTCTCTGCTGCTCATGGCGCTGACGGAGTCTGCACCAAGATTGCTGCAACAACAAGTTCATATCTTCTGGCGTCATCTGATCCGCTCCCTTTCTAGCCAGGAACACAATATCTAAGGGTACAAGGAACTCAAATTGCCGAAAAGTCTCACGGACCACGCGCTTAACAGAGTTGCGCCCGACAGCCGTAGGAATATTTTTTTTGCCAATGACCAACCCCAGTCTCGATTGACCGGCGTTGCTAGGAATAGCTAATAGAAGAAGTTTTGGATGAGCAACTTTGACCACATTGCTATCAAACACCTCTTTATATTCAGAGGCTTTGAGAAGACGACGGCTTTTACTGAAAGCAAAACTGGGCACAGAGCCCAAGACCTTTACGCTGACAAGCGCTTACGGCCCTTTGCTCGACGCCTATTTAGCACCGCTCGGCCACCTGGCGTAGCCATACGCGCTCTAAATCCATGGGTACGCTTGCGCTTTAAGTTACTAGGTTGAAATGTTCTTTTCATTATCTTGCTTCCAAAGAATTTGCGGTGCTTATTTCAGGCGGAGAATTTTAATGAAATTACTGTCTCATATCAATGATTTATTACGCTAATATCGATAATACTACTGCGAAGCACTCCTAGCACCACTCCTAAATGACGTCAGCATACCAACCAGCACAGGCCAGACCGAACTACTCACAGCTTATCAACGGTATTCGCCCAACAATTCTGAGCGGACGGACACAAATTTATTTTCTGTGTAAGGTCTCTGAGTAACCGTAAAACTTACACACAGTTATTCGGCACCGAACGAAACAGAGCGCGGAACGCCCAATTTAATACCAGTGGTCGCAATAAATAACCCCAGACCATCAACATTGCTCCCCACCCTCTTATACTGACGATTTAGCCATATAAGTAGTTAAGATAAAACGATATTTTAATCTTACCCACAAAAAGAGGCGACCCTAATAACAATAACAATAAACTAATATCTACTATATATAGATAATATTATTAACTAATTAAACCAAATGGTCAGGTTAACCACAGGCAAAACTACTCAACAAAAAATGCTTATTTTTTATCCTTACACCCGTATAATGGCCGACTGGACCCAACAGCGACCTGACCGGCTTATGCAATACCCAAATACATTCGATGTGATCGTTATAGGCGGAGGCCACGCAGGAACAGAGGCGAGCCTTGCTGCGGCACGTATGGGTTGTACTACGCTGCTGCTAACGCACAACATAGAAACATTGGGGCAAATGTCTTGTAATCCCGCAATCGGTGGAATTGGGAAAAGTCATCTTGTTAAAGAAATCGATGCTCTTGGCGGTGCCATGGCAGTCGCCACGGACTTCAGTGGCATCCAATTTAGAATGCTTAACGGAAGAAAAGGCCCTGCAGTCCGAGCTACTCGAGCTCAGGCCGATCGAATTCGTTACAAGGCAGCCATTCGCCACATGTTGGAAAACCAGCCAAACTTGACCATCTTTCAGCAAGCAGTTGATGACCTAATAATTGAAGGCGATCAAGTTACGGGCGCAATTACACAGATGGGTTTACGTATCTCGGCCAAAACCGTTGTGGTTACCGCTGGAACTTTTTTGGCAGGCAAGGTACATATTGGCTTAGAGAATCATGCTGCAGGTCGAGCTGGAGACCCTCCATCAGAGAATCTTGCGGCCAAGCTACGAGATCTACCGTTTCGTGTCGGTCGACTGAAGACAGGGACGCCTCCAAGAATTGATGCACGCAGCGTTAATTTTACCCACTTGGCAGAGCAGTGGGGCGATAACCCAGAGCCCATCATGTCTTACATGGGACGACTGGAAGATCACCCTAAGCAAACTTGTTGTTGGATTACTTACACTAACACCAAAACACACGACATTATCCGCGGCGGTATGGACCGGTCGCCGATGTATACCGGTGTGATCGATGGGGTTGGCCCAAGATACTGCCCCTCTATTGAAGACAAGGTAGTCCGCTTTGCCGACAAAGACAGCCACCAAATCTTTATAGAGCCGGAGGGATTAGACACCCATGAGCTTTACCCTAATGGGATTTCAACCAGCCTACCATTTGATGTGCAACTCGACTTAGTTCGATCCATAGTCGGATTTGAAAATGCGCATATCAGTCGACCAGGTTACGCGATTGAGTACGACTATTTTAATCCACAGGATCTTAAATACTCACTCGAAACCAAATCAATTAATGGGTTATTTTTTGCAGGCCAAATAAATGGAACAACTGGCTACGAAGAGGCTGCTGCTCAAGGGCTACTTGCTGGTTTAAACGCTGCTCGTCAGGTTCAGGAAGAGGAAAGTTGGTGCCCTACTAGAGATACAGCTTACATGGGAGTTTTGGTTGATGATCTTATTAGAATGGGTACGGCAGAACCCTATCGTATGTTTACTAGCCGAGCCGAATATCGTCTAATTTTGAGAGAAGACAATGCGGACCAGCGTTTAACCGAAAAAGGCCGCGAGTTGGGGTTGGTTAATGATTATAGATGGGAGCATTTTTGTGACAAACGTGAAGCTATAGAATTAGAGCGTCAGCGACTCAAAGATACCTGGGTACAGGCGGGAACTCCTGCTGCAAAAAATCTGGCGACACATATCGAAAATAATATTACTCATGAATATTCTCTGTATGACCTATTAAAGAGGCCATTGACACTCAATTACACCATTATTAACTCTGCCTATCTCAAAAGCCCGGACATCGCGGTTACAGTAAAGGTAGCCGAGCAGATAGAAATCGAAGCAAAATACTCAGGCTACATAACTCGGCAACAAGCCGAGGTGGATAAGTTGCAGCGCCACGAAAATACTCGTATCCCAACAGATTTTAATTACAGTAATATCAGTGGCTTATCTAATGAGATAAAACAAAAGCTAAGCGAGGCATTGCCAGCAACTCTGGCGCGTGCATCCCGAGTTCCAGGGGTTACACCTGCAGCTATCTCATTACTGTTGGTAATGCTTAAAAAACATGTCGCCTAAATTATCTGCTCGCTCTCACGCACATTGATGCTCAAGGACAGTATCGACAACTGCTGGCCGAAGGTATAGCCGCACTAAATATTGACTGCAGTCCTAAGCAGCTAGAGTCTGCTGATGCAGTATCTTGATTTGCTGGTGCGCTGGAATAACACCTACAACTTAACGGCTATTCGTGAACCAATCGCAATGATAGGCCTACATCTTCTCGACAGCTTGGCAGTGCACAGCCACATAACGGACAAGAAAAGATTGATTGATGTCGGCACAGGGCCGGGCTTGCCGGGTATTCCCTTGGCTATCATGAACCCAGATAAGCACTTTAGCCTGCTTGACAGTGCCGGAAAAAAAACCCGCTTTCTGTTTCAGGTGCGAACCGAACTTGAGTTGGAAAATGTAATTGAAATTAATAAGCGTGCAGAGGCCTATGAACCTCTTGAGCACTACGATACTGTTTTAAGTCGCGCATTTAGCTCGCTTTCTGATATGTTGGACACCTGCGAACACCTACTTACAACTCAGGGGTGCTTTATGGCGATGAAAGGAAGGCTGTCAGAATCGGAATTGGCAGGCATATCGAGCCGCTATAGTGTTGACGAGGTGTGTCGATTAAATATTCTTGAGGTTGAAGGTGAGCGACACCTGGTCACCCTTACTCACAACAAACTTAGTTCAGACTAATAAAAGGTAAAAGACTCGGTGCGTATACTCTCAATAGCTAACCAAAAAGGAGGCGTAGGTAAAACAACCACTAGCGTCAACCTTGCTGCATCACTAGCAGCTTACAAAAAGCGAGTATTACTGGTTGATATAGACCCTCAAGGCAACGCAACCATGGGCTCTGGTATTAATAAGCAAGACTGTAAGCTTAGCGTCTATCACATCCTCACAGAGAAAAGCTCTATTGAGGATGTCATAGTCACATCTGAGCAAGGCAAGTACCACCTTATTCCCTCAAATGGAGATCTGGTAGCAGCGGAAGTGGAACTAATGCAAGAGATTGGTAGGGAAAGCCGACTACGACATGCGATTAAGCGTATAGCCGATAATTACGATTTTGTCATTATTGACTGTCCCCCGTCTTTAAATATGTTGACCGTTAATGCGTTAGTTGCCAGTGACGGTGTCTTGATTCCCATGCAGTGCGAGTACTACGCACTTGAAGGCTTGTCTGCGCTAAACAATACTATCCGCCAGATAGCCAAACTGATTAACCCTACGCTAAAAATAGAGGGCATATTACGCACTATGTATGACCCTCGGAGTAGTCTGACCAACGCGGTCTCGGCGCAACTAAGAAAATATTTTGGTGATCTTGTCTATCGTGTCAGTATTCCCCGCAATGTGCGTTTGGCCGAGGCTCCAAGTCATGGCATGCCAGTGTTAGTTTATGACAGAAACTCCAAGGGATCGGTCGCCTATCTGGCATTAGCTGGCGAAATCCTGCGACAAGAAAAAGCCGCCCAGACATTAAAAAACCAAGCCTAAGGAAGCTAGTAATATGGCCATAAAAAGACAGAGTTTGGGTAAGGGCCTTGATGCACTATTGGGCATACCTGAAGACTTCGACCCCCTGGAGTCAGACGATGCACCTCCTGTAACTGGCGGCGAGATAATTGCTGATGGCCACTTACGTCAACTGCCTGTGGAGTTTTTGCAGCGCGGCAAGTATCAGCCTCGCAGAGACATTAACCCTGAGGCTCTTAAAGAGCTAGCTGCATCAATTGCCAATCAGGGTGTTATGCAGCCCATTATTGTTCGGGCTATAGGCAAAGATAAATACGAAATAATTGCCGGTGAGCGTCGTTGGCGGGCAACTCAGCAAGCTGGCTTAGCGACTATTCCAGCAGTTGTTCGTGAGGTTTCCGATCAGACAGCCATTGCAATGGCACTGATTGAGAACATTCAGCGTGAAGATCTCAATCCCATCGAAGAAAGTCTGGCTCTTATTCGTCTACAGGATGAATTTAAGCTTACCCAGCAACAGGTTGCTGATGCGGTTGGTAAATCTCGTTCAGCCGTGACTAATCTCATGCGGCTTGCAACCCTAGAGCTCTCCGTGCAGTCACAGGTTGAGCGCGGCGAGTTGGAGTTAGGCCATGCTAAGTGTCTCTTGGCTTTAGATGGGGCCGCGCAAGTAGGCGCGGCAAGAATGGTCGCTGCCAACGCAATGACCGTGCGTCAAACTGAGGCGCTGGTTAAGAAAGTTCAAACCGCCGGGTCCGGTCACTCTGCAGATACACCGCAGGTTAGTAGCCCTGATATCATCAGCCTACAGAATGAGCTGTCTGAAAAGGTTGGAGCGGCCGTACTGATACAGCACAGCGCCAAAGGCTCTGGCAAGTTGGTTTTCAAATATAACAGCATTGATGAGTTAGATGGTATTTTGGCACATCTGAAGTAGTTGGCTATATAATCGATCAATTCTCAATATATACCTCATTTACTGAGTTGAATATCATCCAGACTATACCTATAATGCCGGTCCGCTGAAGAAGGCTGTAAGCCCTTTCGGTGAAAGAGGATAATTGTGGCTAAACCGTGTAATGACCACCATACCTAAGCCCCCAGTCAATAGAGTGGCGCTCTATCAGATGTATTTGTTGTTGCCATTTACTGGGGTCGCTTTCCTGCTGGATGCTGTTATAGGTCTGTCAGTTATGGTAGGTGGTGTTATTCAGGTTATACCCCACGCTTGGTTTGCGAGACAAGCATTTAAATATACTGGGGCTCGGCAAACCCATTTGGTTGTCCGGGCTATGTACCAAGGTGAGACGGGGAAGGTGGTTTTAACTGCGGCGTTATTTGTAATAGCGTTTTCAGAATTACCAAACCTTAATTTTCTGGCCTTGATGAGTACTTTTATCCTGATGATACCTGTGCAGTGGTACCTTACAGTGAGACTGTTGGAATATTAATTGCAAAGACTTCACGCGTAACTTACGTGTAAGTCCACAATTGAATTGTGTAGCCTGAAAAAGAGTTGAGAATAGATGGCCGGCGAAAATCCCGCAAGTACAACTGAATATATTCAGCACCACTTAACCAATTTGGTTTATGGCAATCACCCTGAAAACGGGTGGAGTTTTGCACATGGCGCTCAAGAAGCCGCCGAGATGGGTTTTATGGCGGTGCATGTTGACTCAATGGCCTGGTCTATTGGTCTGGGTGTGCTTTTTTGCTGGCTGTTCCGTTCTGCGGCAAATCGTGCGACTACTGGCGTACCCACAGGCCTGTTAAGTTTTGTTGAGTTAGTCGTCGAATTTATTGATGGCGCGGTCAAAGACAGTTTTCAGGGCCGCAATAAAATGGTTGCTCCTCTGGCCCTGACAATTTTTGTTTGGATCTTTTTGATGAACTTTATGGATCTACTGCCCGTTGATCTAATTCCGGAACTGTTGATGATGGCGGGGGTTCCCTACCAAAAGATTGTTCCGTCAACCGATCCCAATATAACCCTAGGGATGGCGTTGGGCGTCTTTATTCTGATGCTTTATTACTCAATCAAAATTAAGGGTACGGGCTTTGTCAAGGAATTGACGATGCACCCATTTAATCATTGGGCCTTTATACCGGTAAACTTATTTATGGAGACTGTTGGCTTGCTGGCAAAACCATTCTCCTTAGGTCTTCGGCTCTTCGGCAACATGTATGCTGGCGAGATGATCTTCATCCTGATTGCGACCATGTTCGCAGCGGGCGCAGGCGCAGGTATTATCGGAGGCGGTCTGCACGCACAAATCTTTGGGGAGCAAACTAGCGCATGGTTCTGGTTAGTCATCTTTATCTTAGTCTGTGGTGTTTGCAGGCTAAATCTCAAAGGCAAAATATCCACAGGTAGAACAGTTTTGCTCTGTATGGTGTTCATGACCATAGGCGGCGGCTTGACAGCTTTGGGTGGCGGGTTGATGCAGTGGGGCTGGGCAGTATTCCATATTTTGGTTATTACCTTGCAAGCATTTATTTTTATGGTTCTAACTGTCGTCTATCTCAGTATGGCGCATGAAGAACACTAATTTTCACTTTATATTTTAACTACTAAAAATCGGGAGTCTACGATGGAACTTATATACATTGCTGCGGCAATAATGCTCGGATTGGGCGCATTAGGGGCAGCTGTTGGTATGGGCCTGTTGGGCGGTAAGCTGATCGAAGGAACAGCGCGCCAACCAGAGCTCGGTCCAATGCTTCAGGGCAAAATGTTTCTGCTGGCGGGTTTGATTGATGCTGTGCCTATTATTGGTGTTGGTATCGCGATGTACTTGATCTTTGTTGTTGCTCCTACAGCAGCTGGCGCGTAACAGTTTTCAATGGTTTTTAACGCATCTATAAATGAGGTAACAGCGTGAATATTAATCTAACGCTTTTTGGTCAGATGGTAACCTTTGCATTCTTTGTGTGGTTTTGCATGAAGTTTGTTTGGCCTGTCATCATTGATTCTATGGAAGAGCGCCAGAAAAAGATTGCCGATGGCCTTGATGCGGCAGACCGTGCCTTGCGCGACCTTGCCTTGGCTCAGGATAAAGCGACTGACCAAATGAAAGAAGCAAAGCAGGAAGCGGCTGGCATTATTGATCAGGCCAATAAGCGCGCAAATCAAATTGTTGATGAAGCTAAGCAGCAGGCGAAGTCTGAAGGCGATCGCCTGAAGGTGTCTGCCGCCGCTGAAATCGAACAAGAAGTTAACCGCGCTAAGGAAGAACTTCGTGCCACAGTGGCTGGGCTAGCATTAGCTGGTGCTGAGGCTGTTCTCGAGGCTTCAATTGATGAGCAAGCTAATCGCGTCTTGGTTGATAAATTGGCAGCGCAGCTGTAACCGGGGTTTCCTATGGCAGAATTAAGCACATTAGCCCGACCCTACGCCAAGGCAGCGTTTGAATTTGCTGCGGATGCTGGAGACTTGCAAGGTTGGTCCAAAAGCCTTGCAACTGCCGGTGCTGTTGCTGAGGAGGGCGCGGTTGTTAAGTTTTTGAGTTCGCCGAACGCAACAGCAGCGCAGCAAGCAGCGGCCGTTATCGATATCTGTGGTGATGCGATAAGTGTCACTGGGCAGAATTTTATTGCAATATTGTCAGAGAATCGACGATTGCAGTTATTGCCGCAGATTTCACGCCAGTTCGAAATTATGAAAGCTAATCGAGAAAAAGCGATTGATGTTGACGTGGTTTCGGCCTACGAACTGGATGCAGGACAGCAACAAAAACTCAGTGATGCACTTGGTGCAAAGCTGGAACGTAACATAAACATGCAGGTTAGTTTCGATAAGAGCCTGCTTGGTGGCGCCGTAATACGCGCTGGGGATACCGTCATAGACGGGTCCATTCGAGGCCGTTTGGCCAAACTCGCCGAGTCACTAAATTCCTAAGGATTGAGGCCTAAGCATGCAGCAACTGAATCCATCTGAGATCAGCGAAATTATTAAGAGTCGTATCGACAACCTTGATGTTTCGTCAGAAGCCCAAAATGAGGGCACCATTGTTTCCGTATCGGACGGCATCATTCGCATTCACGGTCTAGCCGACGTGATGTACGGCGAAATGATCGAGTTCGATGGCGGTGTTTACGGTATGGCACTTAACTTGGAGCGCGATTCAGTCGGCGCCGTAGTTTTGGGTGATTACCAGGCACTAGCCGAAGGGCAGAAAGCCCGATGCACAGGTCGTGTGTTAGAAGTCCCTGTTGGACCTGAACTTGAAGGTCGCGTCGTAGACGCACTGGGTATCCCTATCGACGGTAAGGGGCCAGTAAATGCCAAACTCACTGACGCCATTGAAAAAGTTGCTCCTGGTGTTATTGAGCGACAGTCTGTTGATCAGCCGGTACAAATTGGTCTGAAAGCAATTGACGCTATGGTTCCAATTGGGCGCGGCCAGCGTGAGCTAATAATTGGCGATCGCCAAATTGGAAAGTCAGCTATTGCCGTCGATGCAATCATCAACCAGAAAAACTCTGGTGTTAAGTGTATCTATGTTGCCATTGGCCAAAAAGCTGCCTCAGTAGCTGCGGTAGTGCGTAAACTAGAAGAGCACGGCGCAATGGAACATACCATTGTAGTTGCAGCAACCGCCTCTGATCCAGCAGCGATGCAATTTTTGGCGCCGTTTGCCGGCTGTACAATTGGCGAATACTATCGTGATCGTGGTCAAGACGCGCTAATCATTTATGATGACTTGACCAAGCAAGCATGGGCCTATCGTCAAATCTCACTGCTGCTGAAGCGCCCTCCGGGCCGCGAAGCCTATCCTGGTGATGTGTTTTACTTGCACTCAAGATTGCTCGAACGCGCAGCCAGAGTTAATGCAGATTATGTCGAGAAGTTCACCAACGGTGAAGTCAAAGGACAGACCGGTTCGTTGACAGCACTGCCTGTGATTGAGACGCAGGCTGGTGACGTATCGGCCTTTGTGCCCTACCAATGTAATTTCGATTACTGATGGTCAGATCTTCCTAGAAGCCGATATGTTTAACGCCGGCGTACGTCCAGCGATGAATGCTGGTGTTTCAGTTTCTCGTGTTGGTGGCGCTGCTCAGACCAAAATTATTAAGAAACTGTCTGGCGGTATTCGCACGGCTTTAGCCCAGTACCGCGAGCTAGCAGCGTTCTCACAATTTGCATCCGACCTTGATGAGGCTACCAAAGCCCAACTTGATCACGGTGAGCGTGTCACTGAATTAATGAAGCAAAAGCAGTATTCTCCGCAGAGTATTGCAGAGATGGGCCTAATGCTTTACGCGGCCGATAACGGATTTTTGAAAGCCGTAGAAGTGAATAAGATTGGTGATTTTGAATCAGCTCTGCTCTCCTATATGAAAGCTGAACATGGCGATTTGATCAACCAAATAAATCAGTCAGGCGATTACAACGATGATATAGCTGCAGGTTTTAAGGCCGCTTTGGAAAAGTTCGTTGCAACCCAAACCTGGTAAGTCAGCCTAACCGGACAGGCACAAGACATGGCAATCGGAAAAGAAGTAAAAACCAAAATTGCTAGTATTGGCAGCACGCGCAAAATCACTAGCGCCATGGAAATGGTTGCGGCGAGTAAGATGCGACGCGCCCAGGAACGCATGGCGCTGGGCAAGCCCTATGCCATACGGATTCGTGATGTGGTCGGGCATATTGCAAACGCGCATTCGGAGTATCACCACCAGTATTTAGCTCAGCGTGACGTAAAGCGAGTAGCATATATAGTAATCTCGACAGATCGTGGGCTTTGTGGTGGACTGAATATTAACCTTTTTAAGGCCGCGCTTCGGTCAATGAAAAGCTGGTCAGATCAGGATGTTGAAGTTGATATCTGTGTGGTCGGTAACAAAGCCGCGGGGTTTTTTAGCGCTGTCGGCGGCAATGTGGTTGCGGCGGTGAAAGATATCGGTGACGAACCCAATGCGGCAGATTTGATTGGTGGCGTAAAAGTGATGCTGGATGCCTTTGATGAAGGGCGTGTTGATCGTTTGTTTGTTGTTAATAATACCTTTGTTAACACCATGACTCAGGCACCTACTGTAGCCCAGTTGTTACCTTTGGCCCCTGTCGGGGATCAAACTTTGTCCCATCACTGGGACTATGTCTACGAGCCCGATGCTAAAGAATTGTTGGACGGACTACTGATTCGCTACATTGAATCACAGGTCTACCAGGGCGTAGTAGAAAATAAAGCATGTGAGCAAGCAGCGCGAATGCTAGCTATGAGAAATGCCACCGAGAATGCCGGTGAAATGATAGATGAATTGCAACTTCTTTATAACAAGGCCCGTCAAGCAGCGATTACCCAAGAGCTGTCAGAAATTGTAAGTGGCGCCGCCGCAGTATAAAGCCTAACGACTTTAAAAAAGATTGAGTAAAGAGGAACCGGACATGAGTAGTGGAAGAATCGTACAAATTATTGGTGCTGTCATCGACGTGGAATTTCCACGTGATCAGGTACCCAGCGTGTATGACGCACTAATCGTTGACAGCAAGGGCTTGACTCTTGAAGTTCAGCAGCAGTTAGGTGACGGCGTAGTACGAACTATTGCTATGGGAGCATCAGAAGGTGTTAGCCGTGGGCTGAGTGTCACCAACTCAAAAGCTCCGATTTCTGTGCCCGTAGGTATTGAAACTCTCGGCCGGATTATGGACGTCCTAGGTAATCCCATTGACGAGAAGGGCCCGATAGGCGAAAAAGAGCGTATGGCGATACATCGTAAGCCTCCCGCTTATGATCAGCTATCAGCTTCTGATGAGTTATTGGAAACAGGAATCAAAGTCATTGACTTGGTTTGCCCTTTCGCCAAAGGAGGAAAGGTTGGTCTGTTCGGCGGTGCTGGTGTTGGTAAGACCGTTAACATGATGGAGCTGATCAATAATATTGCGACCGAGCACTCCGGGTTATCAGTCTTTGCAGGTGTTGGTGAGCGAACGCGAGAAGGTAATGACTTTTACTACGAAATGCAGGAATCAGGTGTGGTCAATATTGAAACACCAACAGACTCAAAAGTAGCCATGGTTTACGGTCAGATGAACGAGCCTCCAGGTAATAGACTGCGGGTTGCATTGACAGGCTTAACGATGGCGGAAAAATTCCGTGACGAGGGTAAAGATGTATTATTGTTTATCGACAATATCTATCGCTACACTCTTGCCGGAACAGAAGTATCAGCGCTGCTGGGTCGTATGCCTTCAGCGGTAGGTTACCAGCCCACTCTCGCTGAAGAAATGGGCGTGCTTCAGGAGAGAATTACCTCGACCAAGACGGGCTCAATTACCTCTGTTCAGGCGGTTTACGTGCCTGCGGATGACTTGACTGATCCATCGCCCGCGACTACGTTCGCTCATTTGGATTCGACGGTAGTACTGAGTCGAGATATTGCCTCAAAGGGTATTTACCCAGCGGTAGACCCATTGGACTCAACCTCTCGACAGCTCGATCCTCTGATTATTGGACAGGAGCACTATGATGTTGCCCGTGGTGTCCAATCAGTGTTGCAACGTTATAAAGAGCTGAAAGACATTATTGCAATTCTGGGTATGGATGAGCTGTCAGAAGAAGATAAGCAGGCCGTCTCGCGCGCACGTAAGATTGAGCGATTCCTGTCACAGCCGTTCCATGTAGCTGAAATTTTTACTGGGTCGCCAGGTAAATATGTTTCGCTTAAAGATACCATTGCAGGATTCCAGGGAATTCTCAATGGAGACTATGACGATATGCCCGAGCAGGCGTTCTATATGGTTGGCTCAATTGACGAAGCCGTAGAAAAAGCCGCTAAGCTTTAATTCATGGCACAGAAGGTCTAGAAAGATATGGCTATAACAGTTCATTGCGACATCGCCAGTGCGGATGCATCATTGTATTCTGGGCCGGTAAAGATGGTGGTCGCCACTGGCTCCATGGGCGAACTTGGCATTATGGCTGGGCATGCACCACTGCTGAGCGACCTAAAACCGGGACCGGTACGACTGGTCACTCAAAATGGTGAGGAAGAAGTCTATTACCTGTCCGGTGGTTACTTAGAGGTTCAGCCCAATGGCATTTCCATACTGGCTGATACGGCCGTCCGCGCTAATGATATCGATGAAGCCGCGGCGTCCGAAGCGCTAAAAACCGCGGAACAGGCGATTGCTAATCAGTCGAGTGAGATAGAATATTCTAAAGCGGCTGCAATGTTAGCGGAAGCAACCGCACAGTTGTTGACTGTTCAAACATTACGTAAAAAATTAGGTGGCTGATGGCGCTTCAGGCAGACTGAAAAGGGTGGCTTAGCCACCCTTTTTTTATACCAACGATAAGTATCCATGTCGGCTTGTGTTAGTGTCGATTTGTCAGTACCGTAACCTACATCAATAATCCAACGGAGCATCACTTTGGCCGGCAGAACTATGAGTCAAACAGACATTGTTATCCTTGCCGCAGGCAAAGGCACACGCATGCAGTCCGCTCAGCCAAAGGTGCTGCATCAGCTGGCAGGTGTTTCATTACTGCAACACGTCTTAGCTGCGGCCGAGACGGTAGTTCATTCCCAAAACATTGTAGTGACCGGACACGGAGCTGAAATGGTGGAGCGGTCGCTGTCATCCAAAGCCACAATATTCGTCCAGCAAACTGCACAGCTGGGCACAGCACATGCCGTCAAGATGGCGTTGCCCCACCTACGTGATGATGCCAAAGTATTGATACTCTATGGTGATGTACCCCTTATAAAACCGGTGACGATAGGTAAAATGTTGGCTGCCGCTACTACCGATTCAATGGCGTTGCTAACGGTCACCCTGGCTGATCCAACAGGCTATGGGCGCATAATCCGCGGCAGAGACGGCCTAATTGAGTCGGTCATAGAACAAAGAGATGCCAGCCCGGAACAGCTACAGCTCCGTGAAGTTAACACCGGAGTCCTTGCTCTTACCGTTTCTCAGCTAAAAAGCTGGCTACCGCTAATTGATAACAATAATACTCAGGGAGAGTATTATCTAACGGATTTAATCGCATTAGCCCGACGTGATGGGGTTAGGGTCGATAGTATTCAACCAACATCAACGACCGAGGTAGAGGGAGTTAATAACAGACTGCAATTGAGTCAGTTAGAGCGAGCGCATCAGTTAGAGTTGGCCGAGGCACTCATGCTGTCAGGTACAAGTCTGGTCGACCCCGCGAGGTTTGATCAGCGCGGTACGTTGACTGCTGGTACGGACAACCATATTGATATCAATTGCATCTTTGAGGGTACTGTTTCACTGGGTAGCGATGTGACGATCGGCGCAAATTGCCAGATCATTAATAGCAGTATTGGTGATGGCGTTCAGATTAAAGCCAACAGCCATATTGAAGAATCGTTGATTGGTGATCGTGCTGTGATAGGACCCTATGCCAGGTTGCGTACTGGCACTGAGTTAGGCGCTGATGCCAAGATTGGCAATTTTGTTGAAACTAAAAAGACCAAGGTGGGCGCCGGCAGCAAGATAAATCATCTAAGTTATGTGGGTGACACCGAGATGGGATCGAAGGTCAATATTGGCGCTGGCACCATCACCTGCAACTATGACGGTGTTAATAAACATAGTACGGTTCTGGGCAACGATGTGTTTATCGGCTCCAATAGCACATTAATCGCACCAATAAAGATTGGCGACCATGGGTTTGTTGCGGCCGGCTCCACCGTCAGTCAGGATGTATCCGCTTCCGCACTCGCTGTCGGACGCAGCAAGCAGCGTAATATTCAAGGCTGGAAACGGCCCACAAAAGATAATCAGGATTCTTAAGTTATGTGCGGAATTGTAGGCGCTGCTACTCAGCGAAATGTACAGAAAATTTTAATCGAAGGCTTACGACGGCTAGAATATCGAGGCTATGACTCTGCAGGTCTATCCATTATTGATGATAGCCAGCAGTTACAGACCAGAAAAGTGATTGGCAAGGTCATCGGTCTTGAAACGATCGTAGAGGAAAATGCCATTGTCGGTAATACGGGTATTGCGCACACTCGTTGGGCGACCCACGGCAAGCCAAGTACCGAAAATTCTCATCCACACAACTCAGCTGGCGTATCGGTTGTGCATAATGGCATCATTGAAAATCATGACCAGTTGCGGGCAGAGGTTGTTGCTCTTGGATACGAAATCAGTTCTGAAACTGACAGCGAAGTAATCGCTCACTTAGTCCATAACAACCTAAAATCATGTCTCGAACTCCGTAAGGCGGTACAGGCTACCATCAGTCAATTGGAGGGCGCTTACTCATTGGGAGTGATTTCCGACCATCAGCCCGGCACTATTATCGGCGCACGCAGTGGTAGCCCTCTAGTCATAGGCGTCGGGGTTGACGAACATTATATTGCCTCGGATCAAATGGCGCTGCGGCAGGTCACAGATCGCTTCATCTTTCTACAAGAAGGTGACCTAGTCGAACTTTCCAGCCAGGGCTACAGTATCTATGATCCTGCCGGCGCTTCTGTCGAGCGCCCACTGGAACAACTAGATGAAAAAGATCAGATTGCTGACAAGGGCGAATACCGTCACTATATGCAAAAAGAGATATTTGAGCAGGTTTCGGTCCTCGCCGAAACCATGGCTGGCCGATTGGCGCCAGACCATATCCGCGAAGCTATTTTTGGTTATCAGGCAGAGGCGCTATTTGCTGAGACTAAACATATCCATATCGTTGCCTGCGGTACCAGCTACCATTCCGGACTCGTTGCCAAGTACTGGCTTGAAGAACATGCCAATGTACCCTGTCAGGTAGAGGTCGCCAGTGAGTACCGATATCGTAAAGTACCGGTGCCCGCAGGAACTCTATTTGTCACTATTTCTCAATCTGGTGAAACCGCAGATACCCTAGCCGCACTGCGCAAAGCCAAAGAATCCAATTATCTTGGTTTCGTTGCCATCTGCAACGTAGCCAATAGCTCCCTTGTCCGTGAATCTAATATTTCACTCATGACCATGGCAGGAGTGGAAGTCGGCGTCGCCTCTACCAAGGCTTTCACCACCCAACTCGTGGCTCTGCAACTACTAACGTTGGCACTGGGGCGCCATACTGGTCTAGCCTCGGAGGTCGAAAGGGAGCTAGTCATCAACCTCCACCTTCTCCCTGGGCTCTGTGCTGAAGTGCTGGCTCTCGATTCAGTCATTGCCGAAATGTCTCAGGCCTTTGCCAATAAGCAGCATGCCCTGTTTTTAGGCCGTGGTGAGCAATACCCTATAGCACTAGAGGGCGCTCTCAAACTCAAAGAGATATCATATATTCATGCCGAAGCCTACCCCTCGGGAGAGCTCAAGCATGGTCCTTTGGCGCTGGTCGATGACGACATGCCCGTGGTTACGGTCGCGCCCAATAACGCCCTATTAGAAAAACTAAAATCCAATCTTCATGAGGTTCGTGCCCGCGGTGGTCAGCTATTTGTGTTTGCCGATGCTGATGCCGGCTTTGTCAGTGAGCCCGGGACTACTGTGATTTCAATGCCTCACGTGCCAAAAAGTCTTGAGCCAATTATCTATACCTTGCCTTTGCAAATGCTGTCTTATCATGTCGCCGTGTTAAAGGGTACTGACGTCGATCAGCCTCGGAATTTAGCTAAGTCGGTTACTGTCGAGTAGTTCTAAATGCAGAATTAAAAAGGACAGTCTGTGGGAAAAATAAATTTAAAGTTATTTGAATGGTATTTTCTTTTTGGTTTACTTCTTTATACAGTTGGTCAGTTCTTGATTTTTATTTTTTATAATGACATAGAAGCACTTCATTCTCAAGAACCAATTGATTTTGCTCATTGGTTTATGTTGATTGGTGTTTTATTACTCATTCCTCAAATTGGAAATTTTCCAAAAAGTAAATGGAATTATATAAGTTCTCCAACATTAATACTTGGAATAGGTTTAATAATTGGGATGTGTGTCCTTGATTTTGTTTTTTGGAGTTTAAAAGAACCTGAACTTAAAAGACAAGTGTCTGAACATTTAATCAATACTCCAGAAATATGGAAACCTTTTATGAAATTTAATGGATTGTTATTTAATCTTGGATTGCTTACTTCAAGTTTTAGTTATTACAAAAATTCAAAAACTGGAACTTTATTAGTTTTGATAGGTACATTAGTAATTTATATGTAGTGGGTGGTTTAATGTTCTAGGGTATGTAATCCTTACAGTCGGGTTCTATATAAATTTTTACAGACAACCTTTGTCACAAAATGAATAAAAAAGAGATTGAGTTTTATTTAAAGTTTTTTTTTTATTTTAGAAAAAAATATACTCTTAATTCTGCACTCAAACTGAATCAGTTACGGTCGAGTAATCCAACAGGGTGTAGTTTTAGAGTTCTCTATTGAGACTCAATCAAACAACCTCACCTACCACTAATCCTATTCCAAGAGACAACAAATAACCTTTAACCTTATCGCATATCTTCATAATGATAAGGGTTGGGGTTATCGTGTCATTGCAAAGAAGATGAATTCTTGGGGCATCAAGACTCAAAGAGGAAAGACTTGGAGTAATGGTTCTATTCATTCTGTTCATTCTGTTCTAAAGAGAATGCATGAACGAGATGTAAGAATAGAAAATATAAGGAACAAGAAGTATCCAATCAAGATCTCTAAGATGGTTGTCAGATGCAACACAGAGTAACTACCTAATGTAACCTTTACTTCCATTTAATGTTATGATAAGTTTGCGTTACATTTCATGGTGTGATGTCTGTTACACATATAAACAAGGAGTAATTATGGAAATATTAATACCACTTTTTGGGATCTCTGTTGGAATCATTGTTCCGCTGGCAGTCTTCTACTGGCAGTATCATGAAACCAAACATAAAAATGAAACGATCATAGAGATATCTAAGAACATAGATGACCCATCCAAACTAGAAGACTTATTGCACATGCTAGATGAAAGAAAAAAAGAACCTATTGACTATCGTAGAGGAGGAATAATAACGATTTTTGTGGGTCTTGGTATCTGCCTTCTTGGTTATACTGCGATGGGATCTTTCTTTGTGGGTATTGGATATTTGGTAGGTGCAATAGGCATAGGCACCATGGTTGCTGGATATCTTTATCCAAACACCGGTGAAGAACTAACTAATGCTGTTGAAGAGTTTGAAAGGAAATAGTTTTGGGCAAAAATCACAAAAAACTTCAAAACAACCTTGAAGAACTGAGAAAATCTGCTGGTTTGACTCAACAAGAACTATCAGAGAGTGCCGAGGTTTCAAGGAAGAGCATCAATGCAATCGAAAATGGAATTTATGTGCCCTCAACTGTTCTTGCCTTAAAAATTGCAAACAAACTAAATTGTTCTGTTGAAGATTTATTTATACTACCTTGATACAAAGGATATGATCTATCAAACTACACCCTATTGGAACAATCGGATACGGTGGAGTAAATTTCAATAGTAAATTAATCGGAGAAAATCATAAATATTGTTTGGATAATGTCTGATATTTAAACTTACATAATTTTTACACCAAAGTCCTTTTCTGAGAAATAAAACTTACAAATAACTATTTGAAATTTAGAATCATCTGGAGTTATATATTTAAGTATATGCACAGACACAGCAGACTTTGGGGGAATAGTTAATAACGAATCTAAAGAAGTATGATGTATTACCACCACAGGAGAAATAGACCCTCAAAACTATGAAAGCAATAGCATGTAAATCCATAATGAATATTCAAAACTCTAGTTGTTGAGCTTAATGTAAATAATAAAATAGATTAAAATTAATTTAAGATAGCTAACGAACAATACGCATTCTTAAATTATGTAATCCTAAAAATATTAACAACATTATTTGATAAAGCAAAATATATAGCCGCAGGATCTACTACACAAAATATCAAACTAAGAATTGGTGTTTCAAAACCAGAAAAGAACGAATACTACAAAAGCAAAAGAGAAGTTGGAAAAAAGAGCGATAATGTAATTTACTATTCAAATACACTCAGCGACCATGGAGTGGCATTAAGAGGAGAGTAAAAAGTATGTGATCGTTGAATAAATGCAAGGATGGTAGTCTATAATTAATGATCAGTTTTTATGTTTCAAAAAAGACCGAGGGCACCCCAATGATGACTTTAGTTTTTTATATGTCGGCAAACTATGGTCAATAACTTTATGAAAAATCTGGTCTCGGTGTTTTATTACAAGCCCAAATATCGCTATTTCTATCAATGGAATATAACTATAATAATGATGGTGAGGTTAGTTAGGCGTCATCTTTAAATCAAAAGACAGCGTAATAGGGGTAGTCTAATGAGGACAAGTGTTTTGGTAAAACGAATAGGCAACCACTACTATCCTGGCACCATAAAGTGAACCTATACCTACTACTTTTTACGGCAATAGCATTAGAAGTCTTAGGCACAATGCTTCTTCCTGCTTCATATAATTTTACTAAACCCCTACCTAGCCTCATTTTACTTGTATCCTATGCAGTGTCCTTTTACCTTTTGGCGGTTTTATCACAAAGACTCCCTTTGGCTGTAATTTATGCATCTTGGTCTGGATTGGGTGTCTTATCCGTCGCCCTATTCAGCGTTATTTTTTATAAGCAGATTCTGAATTGGCAAATGATACTGGGCATATTTTTCATTATTGTAGGCGTTACCTTAGTTAATATTTATAAGGTGGAAAGTTAAACGTTTTTGAACCAAACGCTACGGTTGCTTAATAAGAATAAGCTACCAAATATTTTTGTTTCTGCCTGCCAAATACAATATACCTCTTTATTACATCAATGCAGTCAGCTTTTTTTTACATTAACGCTCGGTTTAAAGCTGTCTCCTAGAGCTACAGATAAATACTATTAACGGCGAGGAAAATATTTTTTTGGTTACATTTAACGGAAGCTCTTATAGAATTCAATGGGATATACAACCGAGGTAGATAACGGCACAGAAAACATACCCAATTTAACCAATCTGGGCCAATAGCGATAACAAATCCCCTCACACATTTTCGGATTGCGACAAATACCCTAGTGTTTTTACAAGCCAAAAAGGCGCTAAAATTGCCATTGACCGCCCTGACCTTGCCAAACTGGTCGGCGATTCGTCGACTAATTAAAGGCTGTTTATCACAGTGGGCCGATGGCCTATCGTTCATGGCCAACAAGGTCAGATCAACCAACTCGATGTTAGTTCTAAACTGTTGGCATGAATAGACGCGACGTTAAAAGTTCACGACCAAGCCTATCAATAAATATCTAGCTGAAAATCCCCTAGTTAACTCTTAAAACAAACGGCTAAACGGTGATAAACGGAATTAGCACCAGATTGTCCGATTAGGTTGCTATGATCGTCAGGTAGGTTGGTAACGGGCAGGTAGCAAACAGACTGTTAAGTAGAAATATAACTCAAAGGCATATACTATAAGTATAGTACAGAGTGCCTTGGTGGCATCCAATAGAAAAGCCAACAGACACTATAAGAGTGCAGCTATGTCATCAGAAGAATTGCGTGTTGTTGTTGTAGTTTATCTAGCGGCTATAGCGCCCTTAGTGGTCATTTTAGCCGGCAAAAAGCATCTGCCCGACTGGGTGCCAATGATTTATGTTGGTTCGGTTTTGGGCTGTGCGGTGGGTTGGGAGCTTTGGTTTAACTATGGATGGCTTGACGGCGAGCCGGTAGACGCGCGCAGGGCCATGGCCCTAAATATTTGGCTGCCTAAATCCATCAACTGGCTGATGAACTCATTGGCTGATGGAGGGGCTATTTGTTTAGGTGGTCTGTGGCTTATGTGGCTAGTTACCGGCAAAGATTCGGCAGTGTTTAAGAGCTGGCACTGGGGAGCGTTCGGTGTATTGTTAGTCTGGTGCGTTGGGCAGAATCTAGTCGTGGAATTATTTTTATACCATGACCAACTAGCGAATGGGAAAGTACTGTCGTGGGCGCCTCTGGCGCCATCTGGGCCCTATTTTAACCCAACCCTATTTGAACTTAATGAACGCGGCGTGCGGTTGCAAACCCAGATCCCCTGGCTAGTCTTTCCTTTTCTACTTTATCAAGCGGTTATTTTGACAACGCGAAAAATACGGTTAAGCCTGTACCGACTCTCGGATTAATACTGCAGTCAATGACTGCGAAGAGACGATAAGCCCGCCTGAAGCTGCCGCAAATGGGCATCGAGTTGGGGCCCTTTCTTTTGTGCGACACCTATAGCTAAAACGTCAATGACGGCTAAGTGAGCAATCCGTGATGACAGCGGCGTATAGATTTGGATGTCTTCTTTGGCGTCTACATCAATACCGATAGTCGCGCTGCGTGCCACTGGCGAATCGCTGGGTGCCAGACCGATCACGATACCGCCTGCTTTCTTGACCAGCTCCATTGAGTCCAAAAGTGCCTGAGTGCGTCCCGATTGCGAAATGGCAAATACCACATCGCCCGGGCGTAGAGAGGTGGCAGACATATTTTGTAAATGCGGGTCTGAGTAAGCCGCCGATGTTATCTGTAAGCGGAAGAATTTATGTTGAGCGTCAAATGCCACCGCAGCAGAGGCCCCAAATCCGTAAAACTCGACCCGATCTGCGGCATTAATGGCGGCTACTGCCGCCTCAAGCTTTTCTAACACGAGGCTATCGCGTACCTTAAGCAATGTATCGACCGTGGAATCGAAAACCTTATGCGTATACTCTCGAGTTGAATCGCTCTCCGTTACCGCGATCTGCCCATAGCTGGGGCTAGATGCCAGCTGTTGCGCAAGCGCTAACTTAAAATCTTGAAAGCCTTTGCAGCCAACCGCGCGGCAAAACCGAACCACGGTTGGCTCACTGACACCGGACTGTTGGGCGAGATCAACAATACGCATACGTATCACATTCAGCGGATCCTTGAGAACAAACTCTGCCACCTTACGTTCAGATTTACGTAAATCAGGGAGGGTATCGCTAATAGATTGTGTAAGTTCTGCCGGCTTCATAAATTAACCAAATTACTTCTGTGTAAAAAATTTACAAGAAAACCGAGCTGAAAGCTAGTTTTGTAGTAAAAAACAGGTTATTCAGATCTTATGACGAGTATTTCATGACATTTTGGGCGCTGTGGCGACAAATATTTGTTTAGGCGAGCGTAAAAAGAAATATTTATGAAGCCTTTTTCTGTCGCTAAGTTGCTAGAATGCAGGCCTATGGATGTTACCTCGATACTTGCTAAATTAAATTCCGCTCAGGAAGAAGCCGTTACCAGCGATAAGAAACATTTGTTGGTACTGGCGGGTGCTGGTAGTGGAAAAACTCGTGTGCTGGTGCATCGTATTGCCTGGAAAATTCAGGTAGAGAATGCATCACCCTATTCTATTCTGGCCGTGACCTTTACCAACAAGGCATCGAAGGAAATGCGCGAGCGCATCGACGAGTTGATGGGCATGTCATTGCGTGGAATGTGGGTTGGCACATTTCACGGGCTAGCTCACCGCCTTCTTAAGGCCCACTGGCGGGATGCCAAGCTACCTGAAAATTTCCAAATTCTGGATTCCGATGACCAGTTGAGATTAGTTAAGCGGGTCATGCGTAGCATGGATCTCGATGAACAGCGCTGGCCACCTAAGCAGGCGCAGTGGTGGATTAACGGCCAGAAAGATGAAGGCCTGCGATCCACACACATTCAGGAAGGTGGCGATCCCTTCTTGGCCACTATGCTGCGGATTTATCGGGGCTATGAAGAGACTTGTGAGCGTCTTGGTGTGATTGACTTCGCCGAGCTGTTATTGCGCGCACTAGAGCTTTGGAAGAACAACCCTGAGGTCCTCAATCACTACCAGCAGCGCTTCCAGCATATTTTAGTGGACGAGTTCCAGGATACTAACGCCGTACAATACGCTTGGTTACGTATTTTAGCGGGTAAGGTTAGTGCCGTCACTGCCGTCGGCGACGATGATCAATCGATCTATGGCTGGCGAGGAGCTAAAGTGGAAAATATTCTCAGTTATGAGCGTGACTTCCCCGGCACACATATTGTCAAGCTTGAGCAAAACTATCGCTCAACGGCCAATATTTTGCTGGCTGCGAATGCGATAATCGACAAGAACCCTGAACGACTAGGTAAGGTTCTTTGGACAGATGCGGGAGAAGGCGAAACTATTGCGCTCTATGCCGCTTTTAACGAACATGATGAATCACGTTACATCGCTGATCGCATACAGAGTTGGGTCAATGACGGCAACCGTCGCGAAGACGCTGCGATTCTCTATCGATCTAATGCCCAGTCTCGAGTTTTAGAAGCCGCGCTGTTACAGGCAGATATTCCCTATCGTATTTATGGCGGCCAGCGCTTCTTTGAGCGCTTGGAAGTAAAAAATGCCCTGGCCTATTTGCGTCTAATGTTAAACTGCCATGACGATGTTGCCTTTGAGCGGGTTATCAATACACCGACTCGCGGTATTGGCGATCGCACCCTAGAACTGATCCGTCAATTGGCCCGCGAGCAGGAAACGTCTATGTGGGGTGCATCGGTCATTATTGTTAAAGAGAGTCGCTTGGCGGCACGAGCAATAAATGCTGTCGCAATGTTTATTGAGTTGATCAATGAAATGAGCGGCCAGCATGACGAAGTTACTCTGGCGGAACAGGCTGAAAATGCTATCCAGCACAGTGGACTGATTGAAATGCACCGTCGTGAGAAAGGCGAGCGCGGACAGGCACGGGTAGAAAACCTCGAGGAACTGGTCAGCGCCTGCCGAAACTTTGATCCAGAAGATCATGACCTTGCGGTGTTGCCGCAATTCCTCGATCAGGTAGCCTTAGATTCTGGCGATCGCCAAGCGGATGAGGATCAGGATGCCGTTCAATTAATGACATTGCATAGCGCCAAGGGGTTGGAGTTTCCGTTAGTCTTTATTGCCGGTATGGAAGAAAACTTATTTCCACACAAGATGTCTATTGATGAGCCGGGCCGGTTAGAAGAAGAGCGACGTTTGGCTTATGTTGGCATTACCCGGGCCATGCAAAAACTGTATTTGACCTTTGCCGAGAGCCGCTCAATATATGGCAGTGAATCATTTAATTCCGTGTCTCGCTTTGTACGTGATATTCCTCAAGAGGTCATTGAAGAGGTTCGGCTACAGAATAATATTGCAAGACCGACCACCTATGCCGCCGGCGCTATACAAAGTGATCCGGGCGCTGACACGGGCTTTAATTTAGGTCAGCAGGTAATACACAATGTCTATGGTGAAGGTGCTATCTTAAACTTTGAGGGTAACGGGCCAAGGGCTAGAGTGCATATTCGTTTTGAGACCGTTGGGACAAAAATATTAATTTTGGCATCAGCGAATCTGACTGCGGCATAAATGACAGAGGTAAAGAGGATAACAATGCGCATAATAATTACGGCAATAATGGCGTTGGCCCTAGCCGGCTGCGGTAGTAAAACAGCGGTCAGCGACTCGGAAGGCGCCCTAGATACCCAGCAGAGCTTTAAATGGAAGTTAGTGACGACCTGGCCGAAAAACTATCCCGGCCTTGGCTCTGCACCGGAAAACTTTGCTAACAGAGTTGCCGCCATGAGTGGTGGCCGATTAACCATTAAAGTGTTTGGGGCCGGTCAGCTAGTACCCGCCTTTGAGGTATTTGATGCAGTCTCTCAGGGGACGGCTCAGGTGGGTCATGGCGCGTCTTACTATTGGACGGGAAAAACTAAGGCCGCCGCATTTTTCACCTCGGTACCCTTTGGTCTAAATGCCCAAGAGATGAACGGCTGGCTCCACTACGGAGGCGGTCTTGAATTGTGGCGCGAGCTCTACGAGCCGTTTAATTTGGTCCCCTTTGCAGCCGGCAGTACCGGCGTACAGATGGCTGGTTGGTTCAACCGCGAGATTAACTCAATGGATGACATTAAAGGCTTAAAAATGCGCATCCCCGGCTTGGGTGGCGACGTGATTACCCGAGCTGGTGGCGTGTCTGTGACCATGCCGGGTGGTGAGCTGTATACCTCTATGCAGACCGGAGTGATTGACGCCACCGAATGGGTTGGCCCCTACAATGATTTAGCGTTTGGTTTTCATCAAGTGGCAAAGTACTACTATTATCCCGGCTGGCATGAGCCGGGCCCTATCCTGGAGTTGATTGTTAACAAAGATGCCTATGCCTCTCTTCCAAAAGATCTACAAGCCATTGTTGAGGGAGCGGCACGAGCTGTGAACCAGGATATGCTTGATGAGTATACGGCGCGCAACAACAGCGCACTGGTTGAGCTGGTTGAAACTCATGGTGTTGATGTGCGAAAACTACCCGACGATGTAGTGGCAGAGTTGCGCCGTCTGTCAGCGGAGGTTGTCGAAGAGCTGGCAGAGGATACAGAAATATCACGCCGTATAGCCGAGTCAGTAAAGGCCTTTCAGAAACAGGCTATGACCTACCATGAGATATCCGAAGAGGCCTACTACAGGGCTCGTCGGCAGTAGTGACAGGCTGGCAAGATCGGGAGCATCGATCTATTGATACGCAGATGGCAGCCCGATAGTGCAATAGCATGGGCCGCCCAGAAGAGCTTTAATTTTTCCAGAACGTCGGTGTAAATAGCACGAGTAAGGTAAAAATTTCTAAGCGGCCTAGTAGCATCCCCCAGCATAAAACCCACTTGGCGAAGCTGCCGATGTCCGCATAGTTGGTAGCTACGGCACCGAGGCCTGGGCCAAGGTTGTTCAGCGCCGCCGCGGTCGCCGAATAGGCGGTCACATAGTCCAAGCCGGACGCTAGCAATAGCAGCACCATAAAATAAAAGAGCGCCAAATAGACACCAAAAAAGGCCCAGATTGCGTCTGTTACACGCTCTGGTATCTGCTGACGACGCACTTTTATTGGCAGTAGCGCGTTGGGGTGGACTAGGCGATAGATTTCGCGAATGCCCTGCTTACCCAATATGAGCATGCGGCCAATCTTAATACCACCACCGGTTGAGCCAGCACAGGCACCAAAAAAAGACAGAAATAATAAAAAGAACGGCAGAAATGTTGGCCAAGAATGAAATTCAGCGGTGGTAAAACCGGTGGTAGTCATGATCGATACCAGGTGGAAAACACCCTGACTGACACTGTCGTTCCAGTTGTAGGTACCACTGTAAAAAAGATACAGACAGGTAATCACCGCCCCGATCAGCAGAATATACATATACATTCTCGCTTCGGCATCCTGCCAGTAGAAGCTTAGGCGTCGGTTGTGCCAGACCATATAATGCAATGCGAAATTGAGCCCTGAGACAATCATAAAAAACGCACAGATCGACATAATCAGGCCGCTATCAAAAAAGCCCATACTGGCATCATGAGTAGAAAATCCGCCAATTGCCACCGTAGAGAAACTGTGACAAATAGCATCAAATCCGCTCATGCCAGCGGCCCAATAGCCGAGAGCACAGATTGCAGTTAAGGCCAGATAGATTCGAAAAAGTACATTGGCTGTTTCGGTGATACGGGGCGTCAGTTTTGAATCCTTAACGGGACCTGGGGTTTCTGCTCGGAATATCTGCATGCCACCAACACCTAGCATCGGCAAGATAGCCACTGCTATAACCACGATTCCGATGCCGCCCAACCACTGCAGCTGCTGGCGATAGTAAAGAATAGATTTAGGCAGATCATCCAGCCCAGAAATTACCGTGGCGCCGGTCGTCGTTAGGCCCGAGATTGACTCAAATAGCGCGTCCATAAAGCTCAAATTAGGCGCTTCTGAGAGCATCAGCGGTAGCGCCCCAAATGTACTGAGCACCAGCCAGAAAAATACAGTGACAATAAATCCGTCTCGTGTGCGCAGCTCCCCCTGACTATCTTTTGAGGGTAGCCAGAATAGGATACCCACCAGTAAGGTGATGACAAAAGCTAAAAGAAATGTTGGCGAGGTGTTTTCCCCAAAGCCCCATGCGACCAAAATAGGCGACAGCATAGTAAGGCTGAAGATCATCAGCAGAATGCCTAGAACCCGAGCAATAACAGCAATATGCATAGAGACTGTTGCCTTAGAAAAAAGAGAAGTTTACCGCAAACAATTTCTCGACGGCTTTGGTATTTTCTTTGTCGACTACGAACACAATGACATGATCGTCACTTTGGATAATCGTGTCATGGTGAGCAATAATAACCTCGCCATTGCGCACTAGCGCAGCTAAGGTGACTCCCGAAGGTGACTTAATATCACCGATTGCCCGGCCTACAACCTTAGAGGTTTTTTTGTCACCATGGACGATAATCTCAAGCGCTTCCGCAGCACCCCGCCGAAGTGAATGCACGCTAACCGTATCGCCTCGGCGAACATGAGTCAGTAATGAGCTGGTAGTTGCCTGCTGCGGGGAGATGGCGATATCAATTTCGCCACCCTGCATCAGGTCGGCATAGACGGGGTTGCTAATCAAAGTCATCACTTTTCGAGCACCAAGTCGCTTGGCTAGCAGCGAGGCCATAATATTGACTTCATCATCGTTGGTCAGTGCTAGAAAAACATCAGTCTTATCAATGTTTTCATCAAGCAATAATTCCTGATCCGTTGCTGAGCCTTTTAATACAACGGCTCGATTAAGCTTCTCTGAAAGGAACTTAGCTCGGCTTTCAGAAAACTCAATAATCTTAATATTGTACTGTTCTTCGAGTGCCTTAGTTAGGCGAAAACCAATATTGCCGCCCCCGGCTATCATCAGTCTGCGGTAAGGTTTTTCTAACCGCCGCAGCTCACTCATCACTTTGCGAATGTTTTCCTTGGCCGCGACAAAGAAGACTTCATCACCATCTTCAATCACGGTGTCACCCACAGGAAAGAGCGCGCCATCTTTGCGGAAAATGGCAGCCACTCGCGCGTCAACATTGGGCATATGTTCTTTTAATGCGCGCAGTTTCTGTCCCACAAGAGGGCTATCTTTTACCGCACGCAGGGCGACTAACTGAATACTCCCGTCAGCGAAATCAAGAACCTGAAGGGCCCCAGGTTGCTCCACTAATCTGCAGATGTAATCCGTTACCACCTGCTCGGGGGTGATCATGACATCCACCGGCATATGCTTGTCGTTAAACAGCAGGTTCTTATATTTTGGGTTGGTATAGTTTTGCGCTCGCACCCGGGCAATTTTGGTTGGCGTGTGAAACAGTGAGTAGGCTACTTGGCAGGCAATAATATTAATCTCATCACTGTTGGTTACTGCAACCAGCATATCGGCATCTTCAATACCTGCTCTGACCAAGACGTCAGGATAACAGCCAGTTCCACTCACGGTCCGAATATCAAGCCGGTCCTGTAAAGCACGAAGAGCGCCGTCGTTAATGTCGACAACCGTGATGTCATTGTATTCGCGCGCCAGATTCTCTGCCAATGTCGCGCCAACCTGTCCTGCACCGACTATTACTATTTTCATTATTGTCCCAGGTAGTTACATCAGTAACGTTACAGCTTCTTTAATCTCGAGTAATAAAAACCGTCATTGCCATTCTCTAGAGGGAACAGCTGTCGTCCATGATCAGTGGCTATTCCCCAGGTCGCATCAATAGGTACGAGCTGCGCATCATCCTGTGACCTTATAAAATCCCTAATAATCTGATCATTTTCTATGGGCAATACCGAGCAGGTTGCATAGAGTAAAATGCCGCCAGGCTTCAAGGTTTGCCAAAGGCTGACCAAAATCTCAGTCTGTATAGCTGCTAGCTTATCAATATCCGCGGGTTTGCGCAGTATTTTGATATCGGGGTGGCGACGAATAACGCCAGTAGCTGAGCAAGGAGCATCGAGCAGGATTCGATCGAAGGCATTGCCATCCCACCAGCTGTTCAAATCATTGGCATCAGCCGCTACTAATTTAGCCGCTAATCGAAGTCTTTCCAGATTTTCGCACACTCGTACCAACCGGCGCTGCTCTAGATCAATCGCTAAAACGGATGAAAGATCTGGCTGACTCTCCAGTATATGGCATGTCTTGCCGCCGGGCGCGCAACAGGCGTCTAAAACGCGCTGCCCGCTTTCCAGCAGCAGTAAATGAGCGGCTAATTGCGCAGCCTCGTCTTGAACGCTAATAACGCCATCGCCAAAACCGGGGAGATCAGTAACATCGCGGGGTGTCTCCAATAGGATTCCTTGAGCACTATATTCGGTAGGACTCGCAACAATGCCAGCATCTTCAAGAGTCCTAAGATAGTCTTCGCGCGACGTACGCAGGCTATTAACCCTAAGGGTCATGGGAGCTCGCTGGTTGTTGGCCTCAATAATCTGCGTGGCTATTTCGCTGGGCCATGCCTCATTGATTTTATTCAGCAGCCACTTTGGATGCGCCGTCTGAAACACGAGGTTGTCAGTTTGGTTATCGAGTATCTCTTGTTGCTGGCGCTGAAAGCTTCGAAGTACCGCATTGACTAACCCTTTAGCCCAGGGCCTATTGAGGTTGCTTACCGCAGCGACGGTTTCATTAATAATGGCGTGTTCAGCGATTCGCATATGCATGAGTTGATAAATTCCACAGGTCACTAAACCCTGAATCTCAAGGTCTTTTTCACGTATTGGTTTTTCAATCAGACTCTTGAGAATGATGGCGATCTGGGGATACCAACGCAGCGATCCAAAGCAGAGTTCTTTGAGTAGGGACCGATCCTTTTCGTCGACTTTATCGCTGTATTCTGGGAGTAACGCAGTCAGTGACTGACCGCGGAGAACCTTAGCTATCACTTCAGCCGCGGCAGCCCTGGTGCTGAGTTTCTTTCTGTTTTTGAATTTTTCGTACATAGATTACTGATCGAACTGTTTGCCGACGGCAAACAGTTCGGCACGTGATTTTAATATCTCGGACACCGCCAATCTAGACTTGCCCGCCAGCTGAATTTCTGTCATTCGCAGGGCGCTCTGTCCGCAACTTACCAACAGACCTGCGCTGTCCGCCGCCATTATCTGTCCTGGTAAAGCGATCGATGAACTTGCCACTTGCGCGCGCCAGACCTTGACCCTCAGGCCCGCCAACTCGGTATAAGCCGCAGGAAATGGATTAAAGGCACGGATGCGCCGGTCAATAATCTCGGCACTATCCGACCAGTTAATGAGTGCCTCCGTCTTGTCGATTTTATGGGCATAGGTACTCTTATTATTATCCTGAGCTGTGGCCACAGCATCGCCGGCCTCCAAAGAATCAAGCGTTGTCAGCAGTGCCGGCGCACCTAGTTCAGCAAGCTTATCGTAGAGTGAACCGCTGGTTTCATTCGTCGCAATGGGGCAGCGTGTTATAGACAGCATAGGGCCCGTATCCAAACCGACATCCATTTGCATAATAGTAACGCCACTTTGCAGGTCACCGGCTTCAACCGATCGTTGAATCGGCGCTGCTCCGCGCCAACGCGGCAGTATTGAGCCGTGGACATTGATGCATCCCATGCGAGGCGCTTGCAAAACAGCTTGTGGCAGCATTAACCCATAGGCTACCACGACCATAATGTCAGCCTGCAAACTGATGACTATAGACTGTTGCTCAAAATCTTTGAGCGACACTGGTTGATAGATCTGCAGCCCCAACTCTTCGGCAAGCAGTTTGACTGGGCTAGCGGTGATTTTTTTACCTCGGCCGGCGGGCCGATCAGGCTGGGTGTAAACCGCAATAACCTCGTGTTTGAGGCTGAGGGCCCGAAGGTGGGTCGCCGCGAAATGGGGGGTTCCTGCGAAAATGATTCTCAATCGGATGCCTGTAACCGTTGTTTTTTGAGTTTACTGCGGATACGTTGGCGTTTTAGTGGCGACAGATAATCAACGAACAACCGGCCTTCTAAATGGTCTATTTCATGTTGAATACAGACTGCCAGCAAACCCTCGGCTTCTTCTTCAAAAGCCGCACCGTCCCGATTTAGAGCCCGAATAATAACATGCGCCGGGCGGGCTACTGACTCGTAAAAGCCAGGCACGGATAGGCAACCCTCCTCGTAGGGGAGTGATTCGGGGTTGAGCACCTCGATCTCAGGATTTATAAATACTCTGGGTTCGTCTCTATCTTCGGAAAGGTCCATCACAATAATGCGTTGATGCACGTCCACCTGCGAAGCGGCCAGGCCAATACCATTGGCCGCGGCCATGGTTTCAAACATGTCGTCAATAAGACAACGGACGCTGTCGTCGACGTGTTCAACGGGCACCGCTTTAATACGCAAGCGGGGATTGGGGTATTCAAGAATAGTTAGTCTGGCCATAGCGAATGTGATGTACGTCTAAAAATTAGTTAAGAGGACTGCTACCATTATCTGGAGGCATTTTTGCACTTTTCAGCTTCTTGCTAAAGATTATACCTTAGGGGAAAGGACTCCACATGAAAAAACGTGTTGCTGTGTATATCTCGCTATTAGCGTCGCTGATCAATGCCGGCGCGACGGCACAGCATAAGACCATTCAGTCAGAAATATCTAACCGTGAGGTCACACTATCCCCACAAATCCGCGAGCAGACGCATCGGCCGCCCGCAGCCCCCCTGCCCCAAAATATCATACAACAGTTTCTGTCTCATAATATGGTTGCCACAGAGGCGGAGTTAGATGCGGCGCCGTATGTTTTAGGTGGTCAAGAGGGTAGGCTGTTAGTGGCGCTAGGCGATGACTTTTACGCCCGAGGTGATTTCATCCGCAGCCATATCACCTACGGCATATATCGCCCTGGTCAGTCATACCTTGACCCTGCCACGGGCGAGCTTTTTGGTGTGCATGCCAAGCAGGTTGGCTCTGCTAGGATTAAGCAGATCAATGGAAGCATTGCGACCCTGACTGCCACAGGGTCATCGGCAGAGCTTCGCCGTCAAGATAGGTTATTTCTTCGTCAGGATCACGGTCGGGTAACCGCCGTCTATCCTCGCTCATTGGACAATGTTATCGAGGGCCAGGTGCTAGCTGTCCCAGAGGGTCTTCGTAAAGCAGGTTTCCTCGATATTGTTGCCCTGAATCGCGGGACTCGCCATGGCTTGAGCAATGGAGCAACAATGGTCGTGTATCAAGCGGGTAACTCGATTAATGACCCGATAACCGATCAGCGCATGCGTCTGCCAGATGAACGCATAGGCCTGCTAACAGTTTTTTACACTTACGAAAAAATGAGTTTTGGGCTAGTTATGACAGCCGATCGGCCGCTAACAGTGGGCGACCGCGTGAGTAATCCCTGATCGGGCATCGATTCTGACAACTGAGGTAAGACCAGATTATGACCATTGTAGACGATCAAGAAACTCACTACGCGCTTGTGTCTCAATCTCTCGCGAAGTTCCCACCTAAATTACAGGCCGAGTTAATTGGGCGAATTGGTAGCTACACGGGCCTTTTCACAACGCCGCCGAGCAGCTTTGAGCCTGAAGTTGGAAAGCTTGTGAGTCGGCTGCAAGATGAGTATCAGCGCCAACATTGGTCGTCTCAGATTGACATAACCTTAGAGATGATTGAGCGCTTTAGGGCGCAGATTATTCCGATCACCAGTTCTGACTACCCGCAGCAGCTCAGGCAGATCGCGGGTGCTCCCGCGCTTCTCTATGTGCGTGGCGATCCGGTCAATTTACACCTGCCACAGATCGCTATTGTCGGTAGTCGCCGTATGACCCGCGGTGGCGAAATCAATAGCCTGCAATGGAGTAAATTTTTGGCCGACAGTGGCTTCACCATTACCAGTGGATTAGCTCTGGGAGTGGACGGAAGCGCTCACCGAGGAGCACTAAAATCCGTGGTGGGCAAAACAATTGCGGTTATGGCCACCGGCATAGATAGGATATATCCATCGCGACACCGAGACCTTGCAGCAGCGATATTAGATTCAGGCGGCACTTTGATTACTGAATTTCACCCTCGTGAAAAGCCGCTGCCAAGTAACTTCCCGAGGCGTAACCGTATTATCAGTGGCCTAAGCCTAGGCGTTTTGGTGATAGAAGCCGCGGTGAGAAGCGGTTCATTAATTACTGCCCGCTGTGCGCTGGAGCAGGACCGTGAAGTTTTCGCAATTCCCGGATCTATTCATAGTCCTCAGAGCAAAGGCTGTCACCTACTAATCAAACAGGGTGCCCATCTAGTCGAAAGTGCCGCCGACATTATGACAGAGCTCGGTGCCGCCTTAGGTGGTGTTGCATCCCTAGCTGTGCAAGAGACTAGCCTGCCCCAGACAATAGACGCAGAGGAGGCGGCGTTATTAGAGCAGCTCGGCTTTGATCCGATCGATATGGACAGTCTGAGTCGAGACCATAGTTTGACCGCCGAAAGGCTTGCTCAGCTGCTCATTGGCCTTGAATTAAAAGGCCTCATCTGCAATGAACATGGCTTTTACCAACGTCTAGTTTAGCTGCACTCTGATAGTGCTGTTGCACCCGATCTCAAGTTCCGGTAGCCTGCCCGATTATTGAATAAGGTACCTAACTCATGAATAAACCCTTTGTAGCTATTCTGATGGGATCAGATTCTGACTTGCCTGTAATGGAAGCCAGCTTTGAGATTCTAAAGCAGTTCGATATTCCTTTTGAAGTTAAGGTGACATCCGCTCACCGAACGCCTCAGGCAACCCACAGTTTTGTCACGGATGCCGATGCGCGAGGCTGCGCAGCCTTTATCTGCGCTGCAGGCATGGCCGCTCACCTAGCGGGCGCTGTTTCAGCGATTACCTTAAAGCCTGTTATCGGTGTGCCTATTAATGGCTCGCTGGATGGCCTAGACGCGCTGCTCTCAACAGTACAGATGCCCGGAGGGATTCCCGTTGCTACCGTTGCCATAGGCAAGGCTGGGGCAAAAAATGCAGCCTATTTAGCCGCGCAAATTATCGGCGTTAGCGACCCTGAAATGCATCACAAATTGATCGCCGAACGTGCGGCCAATGCAGCGGCAATTATCGCCAAAGATGCAGCGCTTCAGGAAAAGCTGAAAAATAGCTGATCACTGCAGTGATTGATTGGCGCAACCATCCCAAAATTTGTCGTGCCGCGACTGTGCTGCAGGACGAGGGCGTGGTTGCTTATCCCACCGAAGCGGTCTGGGGTCTGGGCTGTGACCCCTGGTCTGAGTATGCAGTTCAAAAAATCCTCAGGTTAAAGCGGCGGTCCGAGACCAAAGGCCTTATCTTGATCGCCCATCATATCGACCAATTTTCCCCATTTTTGCAAGGCCTCGATGCCCAACATCTAAAGGCTATTCAAATACAGCATGACAAACCGATCACTTGGCTTGTGCCGGATAATGGTACCGCACCGGATTGGATCGTTGGAGAACACGAAACGCTGGCTTTGCGTATTACCCAGCACCCAGTTGCGGCGGCGCTCTGTCGGCAATTTTCCGGACCGCTGGTCTCAACATCCGCCAACCCGAAAAGTTTGCCCGCAGCCACCACAGGGCTTAAAGTGAAGAGCTACTTTGGCAGCGGTATTGATTATCTGGCACCAGGCACTGTTGGTCAGGCACCGAAAGCCAGCGAAATACGTAACCTACTAACTTCTGAGGTCATCCGTCCGGGATAGTATGCAGTCAATAGATAAAAGTTTGGTTAAGCGCTACCTACTGCAACTACAAGACAGCATCTGTGCTGCGCTGCAGGCCGAGGACGGCGCCAGCTGGAAAGAGGACAATTGGGTTCGTGACGAGGGCGGCGGCGGCCGCAGTCGCGTCACGGTTAATGGTCCCTGTATTGAGAAAGGTGGCGTTAACTTTTCCCATGTTTTTGGTACCCAGATGCCGGCTTCGGCTACTCAAAGTCGCCCCGAACTGTCGGGTCGTAGTTTTGAGGCGATGGGTGTCTCGCTAGTGATTCATCCGAACAACCCCCATGTGCCAACCTCACATGCCAACGTGCGTTTTTTTATAGCAGAAAAAGAAGGCGCAGATCCGGTGTGGTGGTTTGGTGGAGGCTATGACTTAACACCTTATTATGGCAATGAGGAAGACTGTGCGCACTGGCATCAGACTGCCAAAGAGGCCTGTGACCCATTTTGTCCCACTCTCTACCCTCGCCTTAAAAAGGCCTGTGACGAGTACTTTTATTTGAAGCATCGCGGTGAGCCGCGTGGCATTGGCGGTCTTTTCTTTGATGACTTTAATGAGCTTGGCTTCGAGCAGAGTTTCGCCTTTATGCAGAGTGTCGGCGATAGCTTCATTAAGGCTTATTTACCGATTTTACGGCGCCGTCGTGATCTCATCTTTGGCGAGCTTGAGCGCAACTTTCAGCTCTATCGTCGTGGCCGTTATGTCGAATTCAATCTGATTCACGATCGTGGAACACTGTTTGGGCTGCAGACCGGAGGCCGCACTGAATCCATATTGATGTCTCTGCCGCCCCTGGTTCGGTGGGAGTATGATTGGACACCAGAGTCAGGTAGCCCTGAGGCCGAGCTGTATGAAAAGTATTTAATCCCTTGTGACTGGATCTGAGATGCCTGACAAATATGCCGTTTTTGGCAACCCAATAGAACACAGTAAATCGCCCAATATCCATCGTGCGTTCGCGAACCAGACCGGTCAAGTCATGGGTTATAACAAGCAGCTAGTCGATGTCGACGGATTTGTGGCCGCTGCGGATCAATTCTTTCAGTCCGGAGGTAGGGGCCTAAACGTTACAGCGCCCTTCAAGCTCGACGCCTATGGCTATGCGTCGCGGACTACTGCAAGAGCTCGTCGCGCCGGCGCGATTAATACCTTGGCCATGCAGGCCGATGGCACAGTGCAGGGTGATACTACTGACGGTATTGGCTTGGTTAGAGATCTTACTCAGAACCTGAGCTGGGAAATCCGCGCGAAAAGAGTGCTGATTCTGGGGGCCGGTGGTGCGGTTCGCGGTATTTTAGAGCCCATCTTGAGCGAGCAACCACAGCATGTTGTGATCGCCAATCGCAGTATCGACAAAGCTTTGCAGCTTTCCAAAGGCTTCGCTGAGTTAGGCTATATATTAGGCTGTGGCTTAGATATGCTCGACGGCCAAGAATTTGATTTGATCATCAACGGTACCAGCGCGAGCTTAAAAGGCAGCCTGCCGACATTGCCAGGTAGTCTACTCGGCCTGCCTAATAGGCTAGCCCGCTGCTACGACCTAATGTATGGCGCTGAGCCAACGGCGTTTATGGACTGGGCGCGCGCTGGAGGCGCTGAGGCAGCGGATGGTTTGGGTATGCTGGTCGAACAGGCCGCGGAGTCCTTTGAGATTTGGCGGGGGGTGCGACCAGCGACGGCGCCTGTGATTGAACTTCTGAGGTCGCAGCTCGCAGCCTAGAGCCACTCGAGTTCTAGCGCTGGTTGCGCTCTAGCAGATACTGATCTTTAAGTTTGACATAGTTGGCGGGTGAATAAGTAAAGAACCCCCTCTCCTTTTCTGACAGCTTGCGCATCGCCTTACAGGGATTGCCTACATAAACGAAACCACTCTCAAGAGTTTTGCCCGGCGGTACCATGCAGCCAGCGCCTATAATGACCTCATCTTCAATTACTGCGCCATCATTAATAATCGCTCCGTTACCCACAAGAATTCTATCCCCTAGGGTACAACCATGCAGTATCGCGCGGTGGCCAATGACCACGTCATCGCCGATAATTAGTGGAAAACCGCCAGGATTAAAATCGGAGGCGTGGGTAATATGCAATACCGCATTATCCTGCACATTGGAGCGCGCGCCGACTGAAATGCTGTGCATATCGCCGCGAATAACTGCGCCAGGCCAAACTGACGCGTCGTCACCGAGAGTTACGTCGCCAATGACAGTGGCTGCGGAGTCTACATAGACACGCTGACCTAGTTTGGGAGAAATTCCCCGATGAGAACGAATTGAGTGATCCATATGCTGAAATGCTCGATATAATAGAGGCTCCTATTGTGGTGATGTATCGATGGCTTTTTCAACTAAAAAACAATTTATTGCTGGGGTAATGTGCCCTAAGTGTTCAGAAATGGACAAAATCCAAGCCTATGCTGAAAATGGCGTTGACTATCGAGAGTGTGTCAGGTGTGGCTTTAAGGATGAAATGCGCCTGTCATCAGCGCCTCGAGAGGTGGAGACGCGAGTTAACACTAGCAGCGATGAGATTGCTAATCAAACTCAGCCAGTCAGGTTAGTCGATCCTACTAAGCACTGATAAAGGCATCTGTTTGCGAGCTGCCCTAGGCTTGTTCGCACAACTTATAGTGATTAGCGCGGGGCCTAATAACTAGATTATTAATAAGTACGCCTCAGTAATCTGGGGAGCTGCAAGCTAAAATTGAGGCTTTAGACCAGTCAGTCGCATTTATTCCATAGAGTGTAACCGAATTTGGTCTTATTCTAGCTAGTGAAACGTAAAGTCTTTTGATACAATCGCCGCGCTTTTAAAGGGCCCGCGGTCGATTTCCGAACGAGCCCGAAGAGAGAAGGCTTTTAATCCTAATTTACCACGGAGAATCAAGCGATGTTGAAAAGAGCGCAAGCACTTTTCTTGAGACTACTGAGTCCTGCGATTGCACTTGCATTAGCGGGTGGTGTTAGCGCGGAAAACGCTGCACGGCAGATCAATATGCCTCAGGGAGTCACAGAAGTCAGTCAAGCAGCTTTCGAGATCCACATGATAATGATGTGGATCTGTACCGTTATAGGTGTTGCTGTATTTGGCTTTATGTTCTACGTCATGTATGCCCACCGCAAGTCACGTGGTGCTGTGGCGGCAAACTTCCACGAACACCATGTTGTTGAATTGATTTGGACTATTGTTCCAGCCATCATTTTGATCGTTATGGCCGTTCCTGCGACCACAGCACTGCTCAAAGTCTATGACACTGAAAATGCTGATATCGATATTAAGGTAACTGGTTACCAGTGGAAGTGGCAGTACGAGTACATCGGCGAAGGCGTTAAGTTTATGAGTGAACTGCGCACTTCTCAGGATGAAATTTACGGCCGCGCGCCGAAAGGCGAACATTACCTTCGCGAAGTCACTCAGCCTCTGGTAATCCCGACGGGTAAAAAAGTTCGTTTCCTGATTACGGGCAATGACGTAATCCATAGCTGGTGGGTTCCTGACTTTGGCGTCAAGCGTGATGCGGTTCCAGGGCTATTTACTGCTGCGTGGGCAAAGACAGATATTCCCGGCACCTACGTAGGTGAATGTACCGAACTCTGTGGTATCGGTCATGCCTTTATGCCAGTTGTTGTAGAAGTTAAAGAAGAAGCGGAATACAACGAATGGCTAGCGGGCAAAAAACTAGAGGCGGCAGTCTACGCGTCGACTATCGGCAAAGAGTGGACTTTTGACGAGTTAATGGTTCGTGGTGAAGAGGTTTACGAGCGCTCCTGCGCAGGCTGTCACCAGTCTGATGGTAACGGTATCGCTGGCGTGTTCCCTGCGCTTAAGGACAGCCCGATCGCACTGGGTGCAAAAGAAGGTCACATAGCCGTTCTTATTAACGGTGTAGCAGGAACCTCTATGCAGTCATTTGCAGATCAGCTGTCAGAAGTTGATATAGCTGCGGTCGTTCATTATGAGCGCAACGCTTGGGGCAATAATGTTGGCGATGTTACACAGCCAGTTGATGTTCTTAATTACAAACAAGGTCAATAGAGAGTATTTGATATGGCACATGGTCCCGCAACTTTAGCCGACGGCCTACCAAAATATTTGGCGCGTTGGTTATTCACCACAAATCATAAAGATATTGGCACACTTTACCTCTGGTTCAGTTTTGCAATGTTTATAATGGGTGGCTCATTCGCCATGATCATTCGCGCCGAGCTTTTCCAGCCCGGTATGCAGTTGATCAAGCCCGAATTCTTCAATCAGATGACAACCATGCATGGTCTGGTTATGGTCTTCGGCGCTATTATGCCGGCGTTCGTAGGCTTGGCTAACTGGATGATTCCGATGATGATCGGCGCACCGGATATGGCTCTCCCGCGAATGAATAATCTTAGTTTTTGGATTCTTCCATTCGCATTTGCGATTTTGACGGCCACATTGTTTATGGAAGGAGGCGGGCCAAACTTCGGCTGGACGTTCTATGCGCCACTATCCACTACTTATGCGCCAGATACCGTGAATTACTTTATCTTCGGTGTGCATATCATGGGTGCCTCATCGATCATGGGCTCGATCAACATTATCGCTACGGTTATGAACATGCGTGCTCCTGGCATGACATACATGAAAATGCCTTTGTTCGTTTGGACCTGGTTAATCACTGCTTTCTTACTGGTAGCTGTCATGCCAGTATTGGCAGGCGCTGTGACCATGATGCTGATGGATATAAACTTCGGTACGAGTTTCTTTGATGCTGCCGGTGGTGGTGATCCAGTACTGTTCCAGCATATCTTTTGGTTCTTTGGTCATCCCTGAAGTCTATATTATTATTTTACCAGCCTTTGGTGTGGTCTCTCAGATCATCCCAACTTTCAGCCGCAAGCCGTTGTTTGGTTATTCATCAATGGTTTATGCGACCGCAGCGATTGCATTTTTGTCGTTCATCGTATGGGCCCACCATATGTTTACTGTAGGTATGCCGATTGCAGGTGAGCTTTACTTTATGTACGCCACTATGCTTATTGCAGTGCCGACTGGTGTCAAAGTCTTCAATTGGATCACCACCATGTACCGTGGCTCGCTGACCTTTGAAACCCCCATGCTATTTAGTATCGCCTTTGTGATCCTGTTTACCTTTGGTGGCTTCACTGGAATGATGCTTTCCATTGCTGCGGCGGATATTCAATATCATGATACCTACTTTGTAGTGGCGCATTTCCACTACGTAATGGTTGCTGGTGCTGTGTTCAGTGGTACGGCGGCTGTCTATTATTGGCTGCCAAAGTGGTGCGGTAAGATGTACGACGAGACCATGGGCAAGCTACAGTTTTGGATTGCATTCATTGGCTTCAATATTACCTTTATGCCGCAGCATTTCTTAGGCCTGGCCGGAATGCCTCGTCGCTATGCTGATTATGGTTTGCAGTTTGCTGACTGGAACATGGTTTCAAGCATTGGCGCCTTCATGTACGGCGGCGCCCAGCTATTGTTCCTCTACAACGTGGTTCGTACCATTGGTTGGGGAAAGCCGACAGATGATCCGCAGGTTTGGGAAGATGCGGTTGGTCTGGAGTGGACAGTACCCACGCCAGCGCCTTACCACACGTTCGAAAAGCCACCAGTTGTTAAATAGTTAAGTGTAATCAGGATATAGCTTATGGCTGCGCGCACCATTCATCGCAAATTGCTACTACAGCTCTCCGCCGGCGCCGTTGTCATGTTTGCGTTTGCTATATTTGTCCTGCCGCCACTGTATGATCTTTTTTGTGAAGTGACTGGTATTGGCGGTAAGACCGGCGGCGCGTACGAAGCCGTCGCTATAGAAGTCGATACCTCCAGAGATATTGAGGTGCAGTTTGTTGCGACCAACAATGCCACTATCCCATGGGATTTCTACCCCACCGAGGAGCGCATCATTGTTCATCCTGGAGAATCTCGCGCGGTGACATTTTTTGCCCGCAACAGAACCGGAAAAGATATGGTGGCGCAGGCAATTCCTAATGTGCTGCCTAATAATGCTGCTGACTACTTTCATAAAACGGAATGTTTTTGTTTCAATAGTCAACCGCTAGCTGCAGGCGAACAAGCAGAACTGGACTTGGTCTTCATTATAGACCCAGACTTACCAGTCAGTGTGAACACAGTCACGCTGTCTTATACACTTTTTGATATAACAGACCGCTCGGAAGCCTTGCAGGTCTCACTAGTACAGTAAATGGAGAGTAACCATGTCAACAGAAACTAGTTATTACGTACCCGAACAAAGCAAGTTGCCGATTATCGCTGCAACCGGCATGGGGCTAATGGCTTTCGGTGCCGCCAGTTGGGTAATAGAGGGTGGAACTAGCACTTTATTCTTCTTGGGCACATTGATAATGGCCGGCGTCATGTACAAGTGGTGGGCAACGGTTATCGATGAGAACATGCGCGGTATGGCTAACGCGCAGCTCAAGCACTCCTATGTGCTTGGAATGTTGTGGTTTATTTTCTCAGAGCTGATGTTTTTCGCCTGCTTCTTTGGCGCCCTGTTCTATGTGCGCGTCTTAGCGAATGCTTGGATTGGCGGCGAAGCCGCGATCGGTATTTTCGATGACACTCCGACTACTGCCGCCGCGGCCAACGCCGTGCACCTATGGCCCGGTTATGTTACTGCATGGCCACCCATGATTACGCCAGATGAGGCTGTCAATGGCGACTCTGCTAGATTTATTGGCCCTGATCAAAACATGAGCTTTCCAGGTTGGGGACGCGTTTTACATTGGCTCCCGCTGTGGAACACCATCATTCTATTGACCTCAAGCGTCACTGTGCACATTGCGCACGTAGCATTGAAGGACGAGAATCGTAAAAAGTTTGTCACCTGGTTAGGCATCACTGTTGCTCTGGGTTTCATCTTCCTGGTGCTTCAGGCAGAAGAGTACATCGAAGCATACCAGCACATGGGCCTTACTCTTGAGTCGGGTATTTACGGCACAACGTTCTTTATGCTGACCGGGTTTCACGGCTTTCACGTGTTTATGGGGATGACAATGTTGCTTAATACAGTGGCTGCGATCCCTCAAGGGTCACTTCACCCATGATGATCAATTTGGATTTGAAGCCGCATCTTGGTATTGGCACTTTGTCGATGTGGTTTGGGTAGGGCTGTTTCTGTTTGTTTATATCTTGGCGTAAGTGCTAACGCAGCACTAACCCCATTGTGACAACAAAACGGCTAGGATGATTCCTGGCCGTTTTACGCTCTGGGACCTATCCTTGTTTCAACGGGTCTTCAGTGGTCTCGATGGTCGCTTCAGGTCTGGGCACGGTGGTGGTGGCATCAGGGTGTAGTTGACGATCCCAAGGCGCTTTACTACTTAGTTGGCCTGTGTAGACGCCGTACACAATCGCTGTCAGCAACATAGCGGCTAGAGTAACGCGGATCCCAAGGCTTATGAGCAAACGCCTCTTAGAGTTACCTAGGTCGGATACAAGAAACCTTAGTCCACTAAACAGACTAATAACTACGGCAATAAATAACACAACAATAATAGTCTTTAACAGCATTGGCTTTAGCACTCTCTTGAAAGGATAGAATTTAAACACAAATGAGCAAAGACGCCCATCCATCTAAACAAAAATTTAACTGGCAGCCCAACGGCAAGCTTATCCTTCTGGTGCTCTGTCTATTCCCTTTATTAATGTTTTTGGGTTTTTGGCAATTGGAGCGCGCGGTTGAGAAGCAGGGCATTGTCGATGAGTTTACCGTCAATCAACAGGCGGCGCCGGCCGGTATCGAGGCCTTAGCTGGAGACGATAACTTACAGTATCGGACGGCGTTGCTCGTAGGAGTGTTGGACGCCGATAGGCGCGTCATCCTAGATAATAGGGTTAAGCTGGGTCGTCCAGGTTATGAGATTCTGGAAGTGTTGAGCATTGAAGGGTTTGAGCCAAAGATATTGGTCAATCGTGGCTGGGTGCCAGCTGCACTGGATCGCGATGTACTGCCTGATGTGCCGTCAGTGCTGGGTCAGGTGGAGTTGCGCGGCGCCATGTACCGCACGCTAGGCGGCTATCGTCTCGATGACGGTATTGGTGTGATTACACAGTGGCCAGCCAGAGTGGGATGGATCTCGTCAGATCGAGCTGCGGTGCTATTTGCCGAAGAGTTTTACCCCTACCAGCTGCGCCTAGAGGCTGCGTCGCCGGGTGCGTTGACTACAGGCTGGGTAACTGTTGCCGTGCAGCCAGCAAAACATACAGGTTACGCAGTACAATGGTTCGCCATGGCCGCGGTGCTCCTCCTGATGACAGTGATCGCCAACTCCAATTTAACGGACTGGTTAAAAAGTAAAAGAGAGAATTGATATGACAGAACAAACGCCCATTACGCGACAGCAGCGAGGATTTCAGTACCAGATCTGGTTGATGTTAGTCATCGTCATAGGTGTCATTTTAGCCGGCTTCTTGATGGTGCCCGACACCGAAGAAGAGCGGAAAAAAATGATCGAGCTATTTGGCACGACAAATCAGGGAGAGATTGTTTCACCGTTGGTCGATGTCAGTCAGATATTGGATTTGATCGGCACACAGCCCACCGCGGAGGCGCCCAAATGGAAGGTGTTGATTGTTGGCGGGATGGGTTGTGACTCAGGTTGCCAAGAGGTCCTTTCCAATAGCCGCAACGTACACATGCTACTGGGTAAGATGACTCGTCGTCTCGAACGCATCTATCTGCCCAATATCGCTGCGATTGACCGTTTCAATCTTGCAGATCTACAGGCCAAGCATCCGCTTTTATTGATTCACCCCATCGAGACCGCGCAGATGAGTGCGTTATTACGGGGCAGTTCAGCTGCCTGGAATATGGATGATGTACGCTATTTCATCGTCACCCCAGATCAAAAAGCGATCCTGTATTACACGCAGGCCCATGATGGCGGCGGTTTGCTAGAAGACCTCAAACATCTGCTAAAATACTCTCCAGATCGATGATAATAAACCAACCTAACTGGCAGCCAGTGCCTAGAGAGAACATCAATGTCCCAAGTTGAATCCGCGCCTACAAGAGCAGGATGGCGCGACTACCTAGAGTTGTGTAAGCCTAATGTAGTTGCTTTAATGATTCTTACCTCAGTAATTGGCATGTTGCTAGCCACCGACCAGGCAGTTCCAGTGGGTATTTTAATATTCGGCAACCTCGGTATTGCCCTATGTGCGGGTTCTGCGGCAGCGGTTAATCACATTGTCGATCGTCAGGTTGACGAGAAGATGGCTCGCACTGCAAACCGCCCTATTGCCACTGGACGTCTCGCTCCTAATCAAGCGATAGCATTCGCGTTGACCACCGGCCTCACAGGCATGGCCATTCTACTGTTGTTCACCAATGTACTGACAGCCTGGTTAACCTTGGCGTCGCTGGTGGGCTATGCCTTTGTCTACACCATGTTTTTGAAGCGAGCAACACCACAGAATATTGTGATTGGTGGACTTGCCGGTGCAGCGCCGCCGCTACTGGGTTGGGTTGCGGTAACGGGTGAAATTCACCATAACGCCCTGCTGCTTGTGCTGATTATCTTTGCCTGGACGCCACCGCATTTTTGGGCGTTGGCTATTCACCGCAAGGAAGAGTATGCCAAGGCCAAGATTCCGATGCTACCAGTCACGCATGGCGAGAAATATACCAAGATCAATATCCTGCTTTACACGCTGCTCCTGATGGTGGTCACCACAATGCCCTATTTAACCGGTATGTTTGGTGGCTGGTATCTTATTGGTTCATTGCTGCTGGGTGGCGGGTTTCTCTACTGGGGGCTGGCTATGTGGTTTGATAAAGACACGGGCATGAAGACCTTTAGGTATTCGATTATTTATTTGATGGCGCTGTTTGCGCTGATGCTACTCGACCATATGTTAATTGAAAAAGTACGCTATATCTCTTAGTGTCCCAACGGCTAAAGTGAGGAAAAAAAGATGTCGACCCAAGCGAAAGGCATTCGCAATACGATTGCGGCCATACTAGTATTCATATTAATGGTGATTCTTGGTTTTATCTGGCGTATGGATCAGCCAGTCGTTATGGATGCTGCTAAGCTGCGCGCCAACAATGCAGTCTTGCTCAATAAACCACGCATATTCAGTGATTTCGATCTCGTTGACCACAACGGCAAAGCCTTTACTAAAGAGCGCCTAAAGGGTCAGTGGAGTATAGTATTTTTTGCCTTTACCAACTGCCCCGACATCTGCCCTACGACTCTGTCAACGTTAAACGACATGTACCGCAAGTTAAAAGACGATGAAAAAGAAACCCTGCAGATCATACTGATTACGTTGGATGCCGAGCGAGACACCGTTGAGAAACTGGCTGAATATGTACCGTACTTTAATCCTGAATTCATCGGTGTCACTGGCAATCGGCACCTCATTAGGCGTCTCACTGCAGAGGTTAATGTGGCTCACAATAAGGTACCGCTAGAGGGCGATGACTACACCATTGATCACAGCACTCAGCTGGTATTGATCAATCCTGAAGGGGATTACCATGGGTTCTTCAAAGCCCCCCATTCAGAAATTACGTTGCGCTCAACCTGGCGCTCAATGTACGGAATCTTTTAATCTCTCCGTCGGGCCCCGAGTGATAGCGTAAACAGTAGCGCTGCACTCATTACGATCGCCGGACCAGCCGGCGCATCGGTATACCAAGACATCGCTAGTCCCATTACCACCGTACACATTGCAATGATACTGGCCGCCACGGCCATTTTTTCGGGCGTCTGGCTAATGTTGCGAGCCGTTGCAGCGGGAATAATCAGCAACGCTGTAATCAGCAGCACCCCAACAATTTTCATGGCAATGGCAATAACCAGAGCCGTGATAAGCATCAGGGCCGTGCGCACCAGCGCAACATTGGTCCCCTCCACCGCCGCTAATTCATGGTCCACCGTGATATTGATCAGCTTGGTCCAAAGTATTCCCAGCATAAACAGAACCACGGCGGCGACGCCATAGATCACCCACAGATCAGCCATCGTCACCGACAGCAGATCGCCAAACAGCAGTGACATCAGGTCTACGCGAACGTCAGGCAGCAGCGCGATAACCAGCAGGCCCGCGGCAAGCGCGGAATGAGACAGAATGCCGAGCAGGGTATCCAGTGATAAAAAGCCCCGCTGCTCCAAAAATACTAATCCCAGCGCCATCAGCAGCGGCACAGCCGTTACCGTAATACTCAGGTTAATATCCAGCAAGACCCCAAGAGCAACCCCCAGAAGCGCACTGTGTGCCAGCGTATCGCCAAAATAGGCCATGCGCCGCCAAACCACAAAACAACCAAGCGGCCCCGCTACCAGCGCCACACCCAGTCCGCCCAACAGGGCGTAAAGTAAGAAATCAGTCATGCTGGCAGTCCTCTCCATGCTGATCGCCGTCGCCAGCAACGACCTCACCATCAAGGCTGTGATTGTGGTCATGATGGTGCGCGTAGATTGCTGTGGCCTTATCGGTGCTCTGGCCAAAGATATCTAAGTAGGCCGGATCCTGCGTTACTTGATCAGGTCGGCCCGAGCAACAAATGTGGTGATTCAGGCAGATCACTTGATCGGTTGCCGACATGACAATGTGTAAGTCGTGAGACACCATTAGTACCGCACAATTGAGGCTCTTACTCAGCCCGCCAATCATCTTATACAGAGAATTTTGACCATTAACATCAACTCCCTGTACCGGCTCATCAAGCACCAACAAATTAGGTTTGCGTAAAATAGCTCGTGCCAATAGTGCCCGTTGCAGCTCACCACCCGACAGCTTTTGAATAGGCGTAGCCACCAAATGGCTGATACCCACGGTAGCCAATGCTTCATGGCAGGCCTCATGCGAGGTATTGGCCAGCTGCAGGAATCTGCAGGTTGATATAGGAAGTGTTGGATCAATACTGATTTTCTGTGGCATATAACCAATCCGCAGATCTGCTCTTGGCACCACAGAGCCGGAGTCTGGCTCAATCAACCCCAATACAATACGTACCAGTGTGGATTTACCCGCCCCATTGGGGCCAATCAAGGTCGTAATCTCTCCCTGATTGAGCTTCAAGCTGATGTTCTGTAGCACGTCCTGACCCTGAAAGGCTTTGTTAACACCGTTGAGAGTTATCAACGGGCTGGTTATCATGTCACCCTTCATATCAGTCTTCCTATCGTTCTTTGTGTACCAAATAGCCTAAACTGAACAATATTCATGGCTGCACCCCATTATTGGTATCGGAACACTGTGGGCAAAGCCCAAAAAGCTCAAGAGTCTGAGACTGTAGTGTAAAATTGGCCTTGTCACTGGCCTTCTGCAGCATATCATTGAGAGGACTGTGGGTAACTTCCGCCGCGCTGCCGCAGTGAGTACAGATCATAAATAGATTGCTGTGTTCACTGTTGGGAAAAGGGCAGCCAAGATAGGCATTCAGCGAGGCAATGCGGTGAATTAGGCCCAAAGCCATTAAGAACTCAATGGCACGGTAAACCGTCGGTGGGGCGATAGGCTTACCCAGCAATGTCGCCAGCTGATCCTGCAGCTGATAGGCACCTAGCGGCTGGTGGCTTTGCCAAAGCAGGCGCAGCACTGACTCACGGGTTGGGGTCATCCGGGCATTGCGCTCAGCACATAGGGCAAGGGCCCGATTGAGCGCTGCATCAATGCAGCGGCCATGGTCGTGTGGCTGGTGCACTAGCCGCGAATTTGTCAGCATAAGTAGTCGGCTTTAATAGAATGTTATGTTATAATATAACATCTATTTCTGATCAAAGAACCTTTTCTTGCCGATACTGGCTTAAGGTTAACATTGGATTAAGATTGAATGCATTTAAAGATACAGTATAACGTTATTCTGGCCTGTTGGCCCTGTTGGCGTCAATGGCCTGGGCGCAGGACGGCCAGACGGCCAAACCAAGAGTTGTTACCACCATTAAACCCCTTGCGATCATTGCTAAATCGGCTCTCGGCGACAGCGCCGTGGTCGAATATTTGCAGTCTAACAACCAGTCTGCCCATGATCTGTCACTGCCAGTATCAGCCTTAATGAAACTCGATCGTGCCGACCTCGTGTTATGGATCGGTGCGGATTTTGAAGCCAGAGTCGCCAAAACCCTCAACCGCATACCGTCCAGTCGACGCATTACTGTACTGGACTTACCTCTGCTGGCAAGCCACGCCGAAACGGCACACCATGACTATCTTGGCGTAGACCCCCATGTCTGGCTAAACCCACACAATGCCAATATTATTGCTAAGGCCATACAGAACAAGTTAGGCCGACCCTCCAGTAATATTATTACTCACCGCCAAATAGCTGACGCAGCCGCACAGCTGTCGCCCTTCGCCAAGCAATACTACCTGACCCATCACGACGCCTTTGGCCATTTTGTCAGCGCCTTTAATCTCAGTCCCGGCATGTCTATCCGCGATGCCAGCGGTGGTCAGCAGGGTGCCAAAACTCAGTATCTACTGCGTAAGACTGCTAGCAAAAACAATGCTCGCTGTATTTTCGTTGAGCCACAATACGCTGACAAAGACGCCTCTGTGTTAGCACAGCAGTTGCAGTTACCCTTAAAGCCTCTAGACCCTCAGGGGTTTGATCAGCCATTGACGGCTGTTGGCTACCCGGAATTTCTCAATGGGCTCGTGGTGCAATTTAAGGCCTGCTTTGACTAAATAATGTATCCTCTTACCCTTAATGTCACTGCTATAAATCATGGAAACTATGTCAACTAAAACCCCAGTCATTCTTGTCGACGGCTCGTCATACCTCTACCGAGCCTTCCATGCACTGCCACCGCTTACCAACAGCAAAGGCAAACCGACAGGTGCGGTAAAAGGGGTCATCAATATGATGCGCCGGCTGCAAAAAGACTATCCCCAGAGCACCTTGGTGGTGGTATTTGATGCCAAGGGCAAAACCTTCCGCGATGACATCTACCCAGAGTACAAAGCAAACCGTCCGTCGATGCCAGATGATTTGCGCTTGCAAATAGAACCGATACATCAAATTATCCAAGCTATGGGCTTACCTATGTTGGTGATTGACGGGGTTGAAGCCGATGACGTCATTGGCACACTCGCCCTAGAGGCCACAGCCGCAGAGCAACCAGTGATTATCTCCACCGGCGACAAAGATATTGCACAGATGGTTAACGAGCACATCACCTTGGTCAACACTATGACCAATACGCTCATGGACAGAGAAGGGGTGATTGAAAAGTTTGGCATCCCACCCGAATTAATTATCGATTATTTAGCGTTACTTGGCGACAAGTCGGACAACATTCCCGGCGTGCCGGGTGTCGGTGAAAAAACCGCATTGGGTTTGTTACAGGGAATAGGGGGACTCGATGACATCTATGGGCGCCTCGATGAGATCGCCACCTTGGATTTTCGTGGTGCCAAAAATCTGGCACCCAAACTCGAAGAACACCGCGAGTTGGCTTACCTCTCCTATACCCTCGCCACCATAAAAACTGACGTACCCATGCCTATGCCATTGGCAGAGTTACACAACAGCGAAGCTGATCACGCCGCATTACTCGCCCTGTTTAAAGAGATGGAGTTTAAAACTTGGGTCGACGAATCCACTGCACTCCTCAACAGCGCACCCAGCTTTGAGCTCACCGTATCGAGTTCTGACATCCCCGATGAGCAGATCCAGCCCGTCGTTGTCAGACATGCGGCCGCAGGCCTCAGTGGAAAAAGATTATCAGATCATCCTCACCGAAGCCGAGCTTGTCCATTGGGTCGAAAAAATCAAAACCGCAACCTTAGTTGCCGTAGACACAGAGACCACCAGCTTGGATTACATGCGCGCTGAATTAGTGGGAATCTCGGTCGCCGTCAAGGCCCATGAAGCTGCTTATATTCCTTTCGGCCATGACTACATGGGCGCACCAGAGCAGCTGTCCAAAGAGCGAGTACTTGAAGCGCTCAAACCCTATTTAGAAGATCCAGCGATTAAAAAAGTGGGTCAAAATATTAAATATGACATGAGCGTTTTCGCCCAGCACGGCGTTCATCTGCAGGGCGTGGCCTTTGACACCATGCTTGAATCCTATGTACTGGACTCAGTGGGATCGCGGCACGACATGAACAGCCTCGCAGAAAATTACCTCAACGAAACCACCATCAGTTTTAATGACGTCGCAGGGAAGGGCGCTGCACAGCTGACCTTTAATCAGGTCAGTCTCGAACTGGCTGGCCCCTACGCCGCCGAAGACGCCGACATCACCTTGCGCCTGCATGAAACACTCTGGGCGAAGGTTGGGCCTGAGGCTGCGCTGGCCAAGGTATTCACCGACATCGAACTACCCCTTATTTCTGTACTATCACGGATCGAGCGTACCGGAGCCAAGGTCGACGACACCTTATTATTTCAGCAGAGCCAAGAGTTGTCCGAGCGCCTTGCCGCACTTGAAACCCAAGCCTGGGATTTGGCCGGACAGGAATTTAATCTGGCCTCACCAAAGCAGCTAGGTGAAATACTGTTTACCAAACTCGAAATTCCCGTGTTGAAAAAAACCGCCAAGGGCCAGCCGTCAACCAAAGAAGAAGTGCTGCAAGAGCTTGCACTAGAGTACCCATTACCTAAGGTGTTGCTAGAGCATCGTGGCCTTGCCAAATTAAAGTCGACCTACACCGACAAGCTACCGACCATGATCAACCCAACCACCAAGCGCATACACACTTCGTACCATCAGGCGGGTACCGCCACGGGTCGGCTTTCGTCCTCTGATCCCAACTTACAAAACATCCCCATACGCACTGCCGAAGGCCGCCGAGTGCGGCAAGCATTTATCGCTCCAACCGGTCACAAGCTGGTTGCCGCCGATTACTCTCAGATTGAACTGCGCATAATGGCTCACCTGTCCGAGGACCCTAGCCTGCTCAAAGCCTTCGCCGCCGGCCAAGACATTCATCGCGCCACTGCCGCCGAAGTCTTTGGCGTGCCGACAGACGATGTCAGCATCGACCAAAGACGCAGCGCCAAAGCGATTAACTTTGGCCTTATCTACGGTATGTCAGCCTTTGGTTTGGCTCGCCAATTAACCATTAATCGCAAACAGGCTGCTGACTATATTGAACTCTACTTTGCCCGCTATCCCGGCGTGCAGAATTACATGAACAGCATCCGCCACACCGCATCAGAAAATGGCTATGTCGAAACGGCCTATGGCCGCCGCCTCTACCTACCTGCCATAAATGCCAGCAATGGCATGCTGAGACAAGCTGCAGAACGCACCGCTATTAACGCGCCCATGCAGGGAACCGCCGCCGACATTATTAAAATGGCCATGATCGATGTTGACAGCTGGTTAGAAAACAGCGACCTAAAAAGCCGCATGATTATGCAGGTACACGACGAACTAGTACTAGAGGTACCAGAGTCAGAGCTGGATTTAGTGATACAGGGACTCAAAGAGCGGATGGAAGGTGCTGCAAAATTAAAAGTACCCCTAGTAGTGGATGTTGGGGTGGGCGACAACTGGGATCAGGCGCACTAATCAAATACGTCAGTGAGTGTTTACTAATCTTTTACAAAACTGTGAGTGCCATCAAGGCCGAGGCAGCGACTCTGCTGGCAGCTATTTAACATCTAGCTACTAGAGCCTAAGCAGCACCAAGGGCATAATGATTTTGGTGCTGTTTTACAGCAGCCAAAGTTTAACAAGTGATTTGGTCTATAGAACAACACAGTGTTAGGGTTAAAGCCCTAAAACGTTTAGACGGTTTCTAAAGCAACCACAAGTAGAGAAAATAAAATGGATTCGCGCTACCCCTCAATCGAAATGCTAGCCGAGCGCGCAAAACAGCGCATGCCAGGCTTTGCCTATGATTACCTCACCGGGGGATGCTTTTCCAACATCAACCTCGCTCGCAACACGAAAGAAATACGCGACATCCAACTTCGTCCACATTACTTACGTGGTTTCAATGGTGCCTCACAACAAACCACGCTATTTGGTAAAACCTACGACTCACCCTTTGGCATAGCACCCGTTGGGCTTCAGGGGCTCATGTGGCCAAAGTCTTGTGAGATTTTGGCAAAGGCAGCCAAGCAGCATAATGTGCCGTTTTGCCTTAGCACTGTAGGTACTGCAAGTATCGAAACCATTGCCGATATTACTGAAGGTGATTTTTGGTTCCAACTCTATCACCCTACCCAGAACCAGTTACGCGATCAACTCCTTGAGCGGGCTGCACAGGCGGGTTGCAAAACCTTAGTGCTGTTAGCTGACACACCTACTTTTGCTTACCGCCCCAAAGAAATTCGTAATGGCCTCTCTATCCCACCACAAATGACCTTGCGCAATATCCTACAAATAGCAGGCCATCCAAGATGGGCGCTGGAACAACTGTTAGCAGGACAACCTGAGTTTAAAACCATGAAACCATACATTCCTGATGGTCTAAACATGCAACATCTTGGACTTTTTATGGACAAAACCTTTTCAGGACGTTTAACAGAAGACAAGATCAAAGCCATTCGTGACCAATGGCAAGGTAATTTAGTCATCAAAGGCATCGTTAATCCAGACGATGCCGAGATAGCCATTAGACTCGGTGTCGATGGTTTAATTGTATCGAACCATGGAGGCAGGCAACTGGACTCGGGGGAATCTACCATCAAACCTCTCACCGCACTGGCAGAAAAATACAGTGACACAGTGACATTGATGATGGATGGTGGCATTCGTTCAGGTGCAGACGTTGCATCAACCTTGGCATCAGGTGCCAAGTTTACCTTCCTTGGCCGAGCCCCAATGTTTGGTGCTTGTGCCCTAGGAGCAGAAGGTGGCAACCAGGTGCTAGAGATACTCAAACGCCAGTTACAGCAGGTAATGGAGCAAGTTGGCTGTGAACAAATCACAGACTTACCAAAGCATCTGATTACTCAAACTATGGGCTCATGACTAGAACAAGCCCAACTGCCGCTCAGTGAGATTAGCAAAGCTGTCATTTAAAAAAGGTAAAATACCATCAACCACGGGTTCTATTTGACGCAAGATTTAGAATGATTATAGTAACAGCAAAGCTTACTTTCGCCTCTGGGGCTGATCGAGATCGTGTAGTAGAATTATCCATTCCAATCCAGCAGGCCACCAGGGACCAAGAAGCGGGATGCCATGCATACTGCTTTGCTGCGGACCCCTGCGATCCAGTAGTGATACAAGTCTATGAGCTATGGGAAGATAGCGAATCACTGGTGCCGCACTTTACGCATAAAAACTACCATGCGATGCTTGAGCTATTCACTAAATTCGTTTTTGTAGAAAGTACTAACTGTGCCTATTTAACCGAGAAGAATTTTCCTGACGCGCCAGCTCTTCGGATCGATTCATTTCATTGATATGTTCTTGAATAGCATAAATCAGCTTGTCTGTACCCGTATGAGATACAGAAGAGATGCGAAAGACAGGGCCAGTGTGTTCACGTAGGTAAGTTTGTGTTAATACCTTAGGTAATGAAGAGACTTACCGAAAAATGGTAGTCGCACTGCGCGCACCGCTACTTTTGATCGTATGGAGGCATAAAAACCCTCTCCATTCTACTGCCGCAGACCTATAACCTGTCCCTTCTATCAGGAATATGAACCTATTTCGCCCCAACTGGGAACTTTTTGCACAATCTGTATCTAAAGTTAGGCAAGTGATGATTGCATGTTTTGACCCCTAGTAGTAAAGCAAGCCTCGGTTCTTTTATTGGATCGGGGTTTTGTTTTTTAGACCAATGCTGTTGATACGACCGACACTCTCCTGCCCGATTGTCGTTAACCGAGTGATATCCGTCATCCGCGCCCAATTCGACCCCTATAAATCCGCACGCACCTAATTAAGAGCTTTCAGGGCAAAATTTACGGAGAGTTACACCCGTTTTCGGTGCTTGGGAATGTCTTTGGGCGGGCTTCGATCTGCTCCGCGGGGCTCAAAACGAATAATTTTGAATTATTTTCAAAAATAATGGAACTTACCTTGAAACCTATGTCTAAATCTAGGCAAGTGATGATTGCTCTTGATTCTCCCCCATTAAAGAGCATGAAATGTTAGATCCTCAGGCAGTAAAGCAAGCCCTGATCCAAATATTGGATCAGGGCTTTGTTTTTGGGGGAGCGGCAACCCTATGTTTAGCTATTCAGGCGCCTGTGGCGATTCTGCATCGTTAAAGTCGGCATTTAGCCAGTGGCTCAATTGCGCTTCGAGTTGAGGGAGACCGTCTTTTTTAAGCGAAGAAAAGGTCTGCACGCTGAGCAAAGTGCGCGCGGGATCCATATCCCTCAGGCGCTTCTCTACGGTCATCAACATATTTTTCGCCGGCCCGCGTTTCAGCTTGTCTGATTTAGTGAGCAATACATGTACGGGCAGTCCAGCCTGTGCTGCCCAGTTAAGCATTTGCTGGTCGTAGTCTTGCAGAGGATGGCGAATATCCATCAGTAGAATCAAACCGCCGAGACTGTTGCGCTCCTGCAGGTATTCGGCAAGATGCTTGTCCCACTGAATCTTCATAGCTATGGGCACTTTGGCATAGCCGTAGCCAGGCAAATCCACTAGTCTGCGGCCCTCACCGACAGCAAAGAAGTTAATCATTTGGGTGCGGCCGGGCGTTTTGCTGATGCGAGCCAGTCCCCTGATTCGTGTTAGCGTATTAATAGCGCTAGATTTACCTGCGTTAGAGCGGCCAGCGAACGCCACTTCACAGCCAGTATCGTCCGGACATTGACTTAATGAGGGAGCACTGGTCGTAAATGTAGCGGCTTGAAAATTAATTGGCGGATATTCCATAAAAAGACATCGCTAACGGGCTTAAAAACTAGGTTTATTGGTATATAATGCGCTGCTTTAGCCGAATGGGCTAATGTCATTTGGTCGCAAACATACAGTAGGCGACTATTCTAACGGATTGTGAGAGTTGGATTAACCATGAAAAGAAGCTTTTTAACGATTATTTGTCTGGTGGTTACGCTATCGGCAACTGAGGCTATGGCTGCAGGCGATGCGACGGCTGGACAAAGTAAGGTAGCGGTCTGTGCAGGGTGCCACGGAAGCGACGGTAACAGTATGGTCCCGGCTTTTCCAAAGCTTGCGGGCCTGGGCGAGAAATATATAACTGAGCAGTTGCGTTACATGAAGTCCGGTGAGCGAGTTGTTGTTGAGATGACAGGTCTATTGATCGGTTCATCAGATCAAGATCTGCAAGACATGGCCGCTTACTATAACAGTCAGCTCCGTCAAGTCTCGGGTGCTCAAGAGATTACCCTGGTTGGCATAACCGATTCGGATCAGGCACTGGACTATGGTGAGAAGGTCTATCGCGGCGGTAATATCAACACTGGCGTTGCTTCTTGCACCGGCTGTCACTCCCCCTCAGGCAATGGAAACGGGCCTGCCGGCTATCCGGCACTGGGTGGACAGCATGCCGATTATATCGCCAAGCAGCTGTTAGCCTATCGTCGAGGTGAGCGCGCTAGTGGTGCCAATGCATCAATTATGCAGGGCGTTGCAGCGAATTTGAGTGACAAGGAAATCAAAGCGGTCGCTAACTATATTTCTGGCTTAAACTAGAGAAATCGACAACGACGACATTGATCATAATCTGGAGACTGAAATGATGTATTGGATTAAACGATTAGCCTTTTTACTGCTTATTTTGCCGATGGCGATGTGTCAGGCGCAAACTGAACGCTATGAGGCTGGTGTTCACTATGAAGTATTACCGCAGGCGGTAAGAACCGCAGATCCAACCAAAATTGAAGTCAATGGCGTCTTTTCCTATCACTGTAATCATTGCTACGATTTTGAGGCATTACTGCATCCCTGGTCTCAACAGCTCGCTGCGGATGTTGATTTCCAGCAGACGCCGGTTGTCTGGCAGCCCGCCTTAGAGCCCTATGCAAGAGCCTATTACAGTGCGGTGCTGCTTAAGGTTTTGGATAAGGTCCATATGCCAATTTTTGAAGCGATACATGTTAAGCGTCAGGCAGTTCGTACTGAGCAAGATATCGCAGCCATATTTGTTGCCCAGGGTGTGGACGAAGACCGATTTACCAAGGTCTATAACTCTTTTGGTATGAATAGCATGGTGAATCAGGCTAAGGCGCGTACCGCCGGCTACCGCGTGCAGGGCACACCAGAAGTTATTGTAAATGGTAAATACCGCGTTAGCTCGCGTAACGCGGGTAGTATGGATGGTATGCTCAAGGTCGCCGATTTTCTTATTGAGAAAGAAAGAAGCGCTAAGCTTTAGTCACTTGGGAGTGAGTAAAGTCACTTTGTGCTAGAACGAAAATACGCTGAAGCATCAGCGTATTTTTTTGTCTGTCGTTAGGGACTGCGCAGCTAGAATTGGTCATTTCCCTTGCCAATTGCGTACATAGGATATTACAACTTTATCTGGTAGCGACTCCCCGTTACTATGTAGCCCCCTTTTTATAGCGTCTTGGACTTTTTAAATCATGGCAACGAATCCGAAACCGACCACCAAACCCAACAACCCTAATTTCTCCTCAGGGCCCTGCTCTAAGCGGCCCGGGTATGATGTTGCTAATCTGGATATCGGCACGTTGGGCCGGTCACATCGCTCGTCAGTAGGGAAAGCGGCTCTGGCTAGAGCCTGCTTAGATACAGCTGAAATATTGGGTCTGCCAGAGGGCTATCGTGTGGGGGTAGTCCCCGCCTCGGATACTGGTGCGGTTGAAATGATCATGTGGTCGGTACTGGGCCAGCGTCCAGTCGATATATTTGCTTGGGAGTCCTTTGGCCGTGACTGGCTGACCGATGCCACCAAACAGTTAACGTTGGATGAGGTCAATACCTACACTGCTGACTATGGTTTGTTGCCAGACATGACTCAGGCGAACCCAGATAATGACTGTATTTTTACTTGGAATGGTACTACCGCTGGAGTAAAAGTCCCTAATGCAGACTGGATAAGCGACGCCCGCAGCGGCCTGACTATTTGCGATGCAACTTCTGCTGTTTTTGCTATGGACATGCCTTGGGAGAAGCTCGATGTTGTGACCTATAGCTGGCAGAAAGTACTGGGAGGCGAAGGCGCCCATGGCATGTTGATTCTGAGTCCTCGTGCGGTAGAGCGCTTAGAGACCTATACGCCTCCATGGCCAATGCCAAAAATATTCCGTATGACCAAAGGCGGTAAGTTAGTGGAAGGGATCTTCCGCGGCGAAACTATCAACACGCCCTCTATGCTCTGTGTAGCGGACTATTTGGATGCCCTTGACTGGGTGCGTTCTATTGGTGGTCTGCCTGGATCAATCGCCAAATCTGAAGCTAACTTGGAAGTCTTAAGTGGCTTTGTACAAAGTCGCTCTTGGGCGCACTTTTTAGCACAGGACGCGACTCAGGTTTCCAACACTAGTGTCTGTCTGACTCTCGATCTTGAGCCGGATCAGGTTAAACAGATTGTTAAACTATTAGACACCGAGGCTGTAGCCTACGATATTGGGGCTTACCGCGATGCACCACCTGGATTACGTATCTGGTGCGGCGCGACGGTCGAAGCATCTGATTTAAAAGTACTATTACCGTGGCTCGATTGGGCCCATGCTGAAGTTAGTCACTAACAAGGGAATACAGAGAACATTATGCACAAGATTCGCACGTACAACGCCATCTCTTCTAAAGGCTTGGATCGTTTCCCTGCTACTAAATACAGTGTCGCTAGCGATTGCCAAGATCCTGAAGGCTACATCCTGCGCAGCCAAAAACTGCACGCAGAGGCGGTGCCAGAGAGCCTGATTGCTGTGGCTCGCGCGGGCGCGGGAACGAACAATATACCGACGGATGATTACACGTCGCGAGGCATCGTGGTGTTTAACACTCCAGGGGCCAATGCGAATGCGGTCAAAGAGTTAATTGTTGCCGGTTTGTTAATGGGTTCGCGCGATATTTACGGCGGCATGACATACGTCCAAGAGCTGGATCACATGGATGACGCCGCTGAAATGGGCAAGCTGCTGGAAAAAGAAAAGAAACGTTTCGCCGGTTCTGAGTTAGTTGGCAAAACTCTGGGTGTCGTGGGCTTGGGTGCGATTGGTTCGATTATTGCTAATCTGGCCTTAGATCTGGGCATGAACGTTATTGGTTATGACCCTGCAATCTCCGTTGAGGCTGCTTGGCAGCTATCGAGTCGTGTCGAACGTATGGAGAGTATCGAGGCGCTGCTGGGCCGCGCAGACTTTATCACGCTGCACGTGCCTGCGATTGCCGCTACTAAGCATCTTATCAACAAAGACAGTCTCGCCCTTATGAAACCGACGGCCAAGATTCTTAATTTCGCTCGAGAAGAAATTGTTAGCACGGAGGATATGGTAGCTGCCCTAGATGCGGGCACTATTGCGGGGTATATCAGTGACTTTCCTGCGCCGGCACTGCTAAGTCGTAAAGATGTTCTACTGATGCCACATATCGGCGCCAGCACTGAAGAGGCAGAAGAAAACTGCGCCATTATGGCGGCAGATCAGCTCATGGATTTTGTTGAAAACGGTAATATCCTCAATTCGGTGAACTTTCCAAAGATCAAGATGGCACGCAACGGCGGCAGTCGTATTACCTTTATCAATAGCAATGTACCAAAAGTTCTTGGCAGCGTGCTGTCGATTTTAGCTGATGCTGAACTCAATGTTATCGATATGGTGAACAAGAGCCGCAATGAAGTTGCCTACAATATTATTGATGTTGAGGGTGAGTTGGCTGCCAATATTGCGAGCGTGATTGCTGCAGTTGATGGCGTCGTGCGGGTCCGGGTACTCTAGCTGAAAAGCTTGGGTCGCACCGTATTTCGATAGGCTTTGGGGCTACTGCCGGACCATTGCTTGAATCTAAAGGAGAACCAGCTGGCATCTTTATAGCCACTATAGCCAGCTATCTCCAGTATCGATAAATCAGTGTTTTTCAATAAATCACAGGCGAAGGTCATTCGCACCTCGGCCAAATAGTCGCTGGGCTTGCTGCTAACTGCCAGCCTAAAGCGCCGATTGAAGGTGCGAGTGGTCATACCAAACTGGCTGGCTACATCCGGTATCGACAGTGGCTTGCTCAGGTTGTCTTGAATCCAAATCTGCGCCTGAGCGATAGCCTCATCACTGTGCCTACCGGTCTTTTGATCACTAAACCCCACTGGGTCAGCTATATTGCGAATTTCATGGAAGAAATTTCGCTGCGCCTGACGAGCAATGACTCGGCCGAAGATTCGCTCCACCTGATAGACAATGAGCTCGGCCATGGCATTGACGCTAGCGGCGCAATAAATATTGCCCGCTTGGGTGGTAAAGTGCTGACGCTGCAACTGCACGGCTGGGTATTGCTTTTGCAGTTGGTCAAAATAATGCCAATGAGTGGTTGCCGGCTTACCATCTAATAGACCGGCTTCAGCCAAAAAGCAGACCCCTGTGCCCACTGCCGTAAAACTGCAGTTAAGTTGATGCTGTTCCCGCAACCAAGGAATATAACTCAGGTATTTTTTCACTGCAGGACGAGGATTGCGCCATAGGGCTGGGATATGAATTAGGTCGCTGGGGAATGTGTCGTGGACTGAATGGGTTGGTTGCAGCTCAAAACCCGCAGATGTTTGTACGGGTAAGCCATCGGGGGTGACGCGTCGGATTACGACATCGCCAACAGGATGCCTGCCCGCGCGCGCCATAGCCTGAGCAAAATTGAAAATTTCCGCGGCCAAGGTGCTGCTCGAAACCAACATATTGTCACAGAGGAGTAAGGTAAGGTTAAACGCCATTGGACGACAATATAGACTATATGGCTAAATAACGCTATTAAATGGCTGTAATCCTTAATACTTGGTAGCAAATGACCTTACAATAGACAATTCTATTCTGTTCCTGATTTGAGGTTTTACCATGAGCAATGCCCTTCCCGTTATTGTCGGGTTTGGAGGCTATAACGCCGCCGGACGCAGTTCCTCTCATCAGGCCTTTCGACGCCAAGTACTCGAATCTCTACCTTTAGATGAACAACAGAAAACTATAGCGGGGTTAGCCTGTTTGATGGCCGTGGTTAAGAACGAGGGGCAGGGTTATGTCGATCATCAGGGTAAGATCTTTACACTTGCAGAGGTTGATATGACCTTCAGGGCGCAGGTTTTGAACGGGACTCTTGTGCGTAAAATTGAATCCTTCGATGCTGCGCAGGTACCGGGCAATAAAAAAATCTCATTTGCTGCCGATGACGACGATCAGCCAATCACCTTTACTATGGTTAAGAGAGACTTGCCGAAAACTATTCCGGCTGATTGGCAGGTAAATGATCTTGAAAACGGCAGCGTTGAAATCTCTGCCTCCTCGGCCAGTGCCTATTTGGTTGAATCCTATTACGCGCTAATTGCTCAGGCAGCTGGACAGTTACCCAGCGGCTTTAATCTTGCCGACCACTACAGCAGTCGCTTTCACCCACGTAGCCTGCAGTTGGCTCTTTTAGGCGCGAGTGATGCTGTCCATTCAATGGGGATTCCTTGGCAAACTGTAGCTAATGCAGTAAAGCCAGACGAAGTAGGCGTTTACTCTTCGAGTGCTTTAAGTCAAATGACCGATGAGGGTTTTGGGGGTTTGCTGCAGGCGCGCCTAAGGGGTAACCGCACCACGGCTAAGCAAATGCCGCTGGGTCTGAACACCATGCCGGCAGATTTTATCAATGCGTATATTCTGGGTAGCGTCGGTCACACCGAAGCGATCACGGGGGCCTGCGCCAGCTTTCTCTATGTGCTTCAAGCGGCGGTTCGAGATATTCGCAGTGGCCGCCGACGCGTGGCTATCTTAGGTAATGCCGAGGCGGCGGTTGTGCCTGAAATATCCGAAGGTTTTGCGAATATGGGCGCGCTCTGTAGTGATGATAGTCTGTGTAAATTGGATGGTACCGACACCCCTGACTGGAGACGCGCCAGCCGACCCTTTGGCGAAAATGCAGGGTTTACACTTTCGGAAGCGACCCAGTATCTGGTGCTGATGGACGACGCCTTGGCGATAGAGCTTGGCGCCGATATTCATGGCGCAGTCCCTGAGGTCTTTATCAATGCTGATGGGGTTAAAAAGTCTATTTCCGCGCCCGGTGTTGGTAACTATATTTCCTTTTCTAAGGCCGTGGCGGCAGCCATTAATATTGTCGGGGAAGAGGCCGTGCAAAAGCATAGTTTCGTTCATGCTCATGGTTCTAGTACGCCGGCTAATAGGACTACCGAATCCGAGCTTCTCGATCGGGTGGCTATGGCCTTTGATATCTATGACTGGCCGGTGACAGCGGCTAAGGCCTATGTGGGCCACTCATTGTCTTGCGCGAGTGGTGATCAGCTAATGTCTGCGTTGGGTACTTTTAGATACGACATGATTCCTGGCATTAAGACAATTGTCGAAGTTGCCCCAGATGTGCATCAGCAGCGCTGTCGTTTTATGCTTCAGGATCAAGATGTCAGCGCCAATAAAATGGACGTGGCATTCATTAACTCTAAGGGCTTTGGCGGCAACAATGCTACCGCCGTAGTACTGTCACCCAATAAAGTGAATGCCATGATTGCGCTGCGTTATGGAGGTGGATTTGAGGCCTATCTAAGCAAGCGCGAGGCCACGCAAAAAGCGGCGGCGGCTTATGCCGTGCGCGCTGATTCTGCAGAACTCGATGTGATCTATCGTTTTGGGGAGGCGCTGATTGATGAGCAGGCACTGAATATTACTAAACAGGGTATCAGTATTCCGGGATTTGCCCGAGAGATCGAGTTTGACCTGACGAATCCTTGGCAAGATATGCGACAAAATACCGTAGCTGATTGATCATTGGCTGATCGACTTTACGGGCATGATTAATCCAGCTTTCCGGATTAGCCCGCGAGCCTGCCGGCGCAACATTAATGGCATTGCTGCTGCCATTAACTGTCTGAGGCCGGACAAAGAAAGTCCCCCCGTGCACGGCAATAACATTTTTGTGACTGCGGTCTAACAAGGCCCCACCGGATGCGCCCGCCTGAGCATCGCAGTTATGTAAAATGAGATGTTCACTGCCAAAGCTGACGGAGGAAAATCGCATACAGTTTTCGGCCAGATGCATAGCATCCGCAGACCCGTTATAGGCGACTAAAGACAGCTCATCTTTGCTAGACGATTCAATACTGAGACTCATACTAGGCGCATATAGTCGATACTTTAGTGCAACAAATGCCACGTCATTTTCAGATTGATGTAGACGATTTTTGGATAATGGCTGATAGCCATGTCGATCGACCTCAGCAAAGGGAATCGCAGTCAGTCGTTTATTTTGGGGTCTATAACTGCAGTCTTTAAACGCCTGCCCGTCTACCCTGTTGTAGAGTACATGCGCGGCAGTGACTATGACTGAGGGATGAGTTTTAGTGGCGGTGTAAACATGGGTAGCGCTTCCCCGCAACGCGCCGTCGCAGTAGATCGTGCCAACCGATTTAAGCATTTCAGCGGGCGCTTGGCGGCGTTGGTCTTCTATACCATTGTATGGATTACCATCGCCAAAGACGGCGGCTAAGCCTGAACCGCATAGGGTAGTCATAAGGATTAAAAAAATAATCTTAATCATTTTTACCCCATATCACCCCAAAGGCTCTGAATAATACTAATGGCGGCAAGGGGCGCAGTTTCTGTGCGCAGTACTCGCGGGCCAATCGATAAGGGTGAAAATCCAGTACTGTTAGCGAGGCTGATCTCTCGCTCGCTTAGGCCCCCCTCAGGACCGACCAGTAATGTCACATGATTATTTTGGTTGCGCATTTCATCAAGGCGCTGGGAGCTGCGATGGTGCAATACTAACTTGAGGCCTTCGTTGGTAGTACTCAGATATCGTTCAAGACTGACGGCAGGCTGTATGACGGGCAGGGTATTGCGCTGGCATTGTTCACAGGCACTAACCGCCACCTGCTGCCAGTGACGAGTCTTCTTTTCCAGTCGCTCGGCATTAAGTTTAACTTCGCAGCGTTCAGTAAATAAGGGCGCAATTCCGGTGACACCCAACTCCGTGGCTTTTTGTACGATCCAGTCCATGCGTTCCCCGCGGGAGATACCGATAGCCAGTTCAATTTTTAGGGGAGACTCGCGTTCAGTGTCAACAAACCCACCAACCTTGGCCCGTGCCGCACCTTTTTTGACGCAGATGAGCTCAGCGTTGTATTCACCGCCACGACCATCAAATAGAATAACATTTTGCCCTTGCACCATTCTCAACACAGACGTTAGATGGCGAGCAACACCCACCTCAAGCTGGATCGTGCCGCCGGCACTCAAAGGCTGGGTGGTAAAGACTCGCGGTATACGCATATTCGTTACTTAGTAGGTAAGCCCAGGTTACTGCATAGAGTAGCTGAATTTTGCCATTGATTCATGGTATAAAAGTGCAAACCCGGCGCTCCACCGGCCAATAATTTTTCGCAGAGGCTGGTCACTACATCGATGCCGTAGTTAACCAGGTCTTCAGAATTATCGCTGCGCTCTTTAAGCTGCCAGCGCAACCAGCGAGGAATTTCAGCGCCACAGTTGTCCGAGAAGCGAATTAGGTTGTGGTAGTTAGTCAGCGGCATGATGCCAGGCACTATGGGTTTGTCGATTCCAGTTTTGGCGCATTCATCGACAAATCTAAAATAGGCATCCGCATTATAAAAATACTGGGTAATGGCGCGATCGGCACCGGCCTTAAATTTCTCGCCCAACCAGTAAATATCTTTACTGTAGCTCTCCGCTTCAGGATGAATCTCTGGATAGGCACCAACATTAATTTCAAAGTAATCACCGCTGTGCTCGCGTATTAATGCTACTAGCTCATTGGCATGCACCAGCTGCTTGCTGCCGCCGATACCGGAGGGTAGATCACCACGCAATGCTACCAGTTTGTTTATGCCGGCGTCTCTATAAGACTGTACCAGCGATAAAACGTCTTCGCGACTGTCGCCACCGAAAGACAGATGCGGCGCGGACTGATAGCCGTCCTGTTGAAGGTCAAGTACCAAATCTTTGGTAGTGTCCCTGGTGGAGCCTCCAGCACCGTAAGTCACTGAGTAAAACTCAGGATTATAAATATCCAGTTTTTCGCATGTCGCCCTGAGTTTTTGTTTGCCCTCTGGTGTCTTGGCCGCAAAGAACTCAAAGCTAATATGGGGGTTATTCGTCATCTACACTGATTCCTAGTTATAGCTTGGTTCGGGCCCTACATAGAACCCGAACCACGGGACGGTTAGTACTTGTAGCTATCGCCTTTAAAGGGGCCGTCAACTGACACGCCTATGTAGTCAGCCTGTGCCTGACTCAGTTTGGTAATGACGCCACCAAAGCCGCCAACCATGTGCCGAGCAACTTCTTCGTCAAGATGCTTGGGCAGCACTTCTACCTTGAGCATTTCAGCTTTGGTCGCGCTGTCTTGCGCGGCATACTTTTTACCATAGAGATCAATCTGCGCCAGTACCTGGTTGGCAAAAGAGCCGTCCATAATACGACTTGGGTGACCAGTGGCGTTACCCAGATTAACCAGACGTCCTTCGGCCAGCAGGAGCAGATGATCATTAGCGGCGCGGTCACGGTAGATTTTGTGCACCTGTGGTTTGATTTCTTCCCACTCCCAATTACTGCGCATATAGGCAGTATCAATTTCATTGTCGAAGTGGCCGATGTTACAGACCACAGCGCCGCACTTAAGCGCAGACAAAATGTCTGAATCACAGACATTGTAATTACCCGTGGTGGTGACAAGCATATCGGTTTTCGCCAGCAACTCGCTATCGACCCCCTTGGCAACATCACCGTCAATATATGTCGAAACCACTTCAAAACCATCGAGACAAGCCTGCATGGCGCAGATCGGATCCACTTCAGTCACTTTGACGATCATGCCTTCTTGACGTAACGACTGCGCTGAACCCTTGCCCACATCGCCGTAGCCAACAACAACCGCTTTCTTACCAGAGAGTAAATGGTCTGTGGCACGCTTAATGGCATCATTCAGACTGTGACGACAGCCGTACTTGTTGTCACACTTAGATTTTGTAACAGAATCATTGACATTGATTGCAGGGACTTTTAATTCCCCTGCGGCCAACATTTCATAGAGCCTGTGAACCCCTGTAGTGGTCTCTTCAGTAATGCCGTGAACGGCCTCGAGCACCTGCGGGAATTTGTCGTGAAGCAGTGAGGTTAAATCACCACCGTCATCGAGGATCATGTTGGCATTCCAAGGCACGCCGTCTTTCAGGACCTGCTGTTCCAGACACCATTCATACTCTTCTTCGGTCTCGCCTTTCCAAGCAAAAACAGGGGTGCCATTTGCAGCGACAGCGGCGGCGGCATGGTCCTGTGTCGAAAAGATGTTACACGAGGTCCAGCGTACTTCAGCGCCCAGTGCTTCCAGTGTTTCGATTAACACAGCAGTTTGAATAGTCATATGGATACAGCCGAGAATCCGAGCATCTGCCAATGGCTGCTCGCCACGATATTTTTCACGCAGGGCCATCAGTGCAGGCATCTCTGATTCCGCAATAGAGATTTCTTTTCTGCCCCAGTCAGCTAGGCTGATGTCGGCGACTTTATAATCTTCGCCACTGGTCTTAATTGCTTTTGTACTTGTGCTCATTTTAACTTACCTTTTTATCATTGATTAAAGCGCTTTTTTAAGCGCCTCTGCTTTGTCTGTTTTTTCCCAAGTGAAATTTTCTTCTTCGCGGCCAAAGTGACCATAGGCTGCCGTGGCTTGATAGATTGGTCGGCGAAGATCGAGCATTTCAATCAGGCCGCGCGGGCGCAGATCGAAGTTCTCACGAACTAGAGTGACAATTTCATCATCTGACAGTTTACCGGTGCCGAAGGTATCGAGACTGATTGAGGTGGGTTCAGAGACCCCAATGGCATAGGAAATCTGGATCTCACAACGGTCCGCCAAGCCGGCCGCAACAATATTCTTAGCCACATATCGGCCAGCATAGGCAGCCGAACGATCCACCTTGGTGGGATCCTTGCCAGAAAATGCACCGCCGCCGTGGTGGGCCATACCGCCGTAGGTATCGACAATAATCTTGCGTCCGGTTACGCCACAGTCACCCATGGGTCCCCCGATCTCAAAATTACCCGTTGGATTAATATGGTATTGAGTACCAGCATGCAGCCATTCTTCAGGAAGAACCGGCGCAATAATTTCTGAGCGCACAGCTTCTTGTAAATCTGAAAGAGAGATACTTGGAGAGTGCTGCGTCGATAAAACAATGGCATCAATGGCAACGGGCTTGCCCTGATCATAGCGCAGAGTAATCTGGCTCTTAGCATCTGGACGCAACCAGCTCAGCGTACCATTTTTTCGCAACTGCGCCTGACGCTCAACCAACCGGTGCGCATAAAATATTGGGGCTGGCATCAGCACATCGGTCTCATTGCTCGCATAGCCAAACATTAGGCCCTGATCGCCTGCACCAATATCTTTGTCGCCGGCCTCATCAACACCCTGAGCAATATCACCAGACTGTTTACCAATCGCATTAAGAACCGCGCAGGAGTTACCATCAAAGCCCATGTCAGAATGGTCATAACCCGTGCTGATAATGACATCGCGCACGATCTGCTCCAGATCGACATAGGTATTGGTGCGGACTTCGCCGGCAATAATAGCCATACCCGTTTTAACCATAGTTTCAACGGCGACCCGAGAATTGGGATCGTCAGCAATAATGGCATCCAATACCGCATCAGAAATTTGATCGGCCAGTTTATCCGGATGACCTTCAGAGACTGACTCAGAGGTAAATAAATTATAAGTAGACATACATTCCATTCCTTAAATAGAAAATTTTACAGCGTGAACTCGCGCAACTGGATTCGAAAACCATTGCGTTGAGTGAGGTACAGGCTATTACCTTCAACTAGACCTGCGATACCCGCCCAGCGGGTTAATTCTTCCGGCTCAAACCCCAGCCATAGATCGCCGCAGGTGTCCTTGACCCATTCCTGATCATGGGCGCAGAGGTCAGTTATCAATAAAACACCGTGCTCATTTAACAAACCAGCGCAGTCGGCAATAATGTCAGCCGGTGTAGGATTGTGGTGCAGCACCATATTCAGCGACAGGCAGTCGGCGGTTAATCCCTGAGTCGCAGCGGCGGTGGTATCACCGAGGGTAAATTGGATATTACTCAAACCCTGTTGGGTCGCGCGCAACTCGCACTGGTCGAGCATTTCGCGAGCGCTGTCAAGTGCTATGACCCGATCAAAGCGGCTCGATAGCTTGCCCAAAAACTGGCCATAACCAGGGCCGACTTCTATCGCCGTGCCCATTGCTTTAATGCTGCTATCGAGGAAGCCTTCAACGCTGTCGCCGTAGTCAGCCCAACTGGCGATCAAATCTTGATTCTCTTCAAAGCGCGACGCATTGCGGTTGAAAAAGGCCACTGAAGCCGATGCTCTATCGTTATTTATCTGTGCCAGATGCTCTGCCAAGGCGTCATCTAGGCTCGCTTCATCAACGCTTCTAAAAAGGGCCTGCTGCAGCGCCTGCAACTCGTAATTACTATGGCGTGGATTGCGACGATAGAAAATGGTCGTACCTTCACGGCGCGTGGCCACCAGTCCGGCATTGGCCAGAATCTTTAAGTGATGGCTCATGGCGGACTGGCGAATATCAAAGACCTGACAAAGCTCGAGAACGCCATACGCGTTTTGCTGCAAAACCTTCAGTATCTGCATGCGCAATGGATCACCGGCACCCTTACACAACGCGGTAATGGCACTGATATCTGGGTTCGACGACTGGTCTGCAACAGCCGCTGTGAGTGTCGGAGTGGTCATGTGCCGGACTCTAGCACAGCAAAACGACTATATCAAAATATTTTTATATATACGGGCGTGACGTTGCGGTGAAAACGCTCAAAGTGACTCCAAAGCGCGGCTTAATACTGAATATCGGTTTACGGGAGGGGCCGTCTAGTGGACAATACGATCTTCAAAATTCCCACCTTAGGAGTGATAATCCATGGCCTCACGCAGAGACCTTGCTAACGCAATTCGTGCCCTCAGTATGGATGCTGTGCAGCAGGCTAACAGTGGACATCCAGGCGCCCCCATGGGCATGGCAGATATTGCCGAGGTACTCTGGAACGACTATCTATGCCATAACCCAGCAGACCCGACCTGGGTCAATCGAGACCGTTTTGTACTTTCGAACGGCCATGGTTCCATGCTGCTGTACTCACTCTTGCACCTCTCCGGCTACGATTTGCCCATTGAAGAGATCAAAAACTTTCGTCAACTTCACTCTAAGACACCAGGCCATCCAGAATATGGCTATGCGCCAGGTGTCGAAACGACTACGGGGCCCCTAGGTCAGGGTATCAGTAATGCGGTTGGTATGGCGCTGGCTGAGAAAGTACTCGCGGCACAGTTCAATCGCCCAGGCCATGAGGTTGTTGATCACCAGACCTACACTTTTCTCGGTGACGGCTGTTTGATGGAGGGCATCTCGCACGAGGTTTGCTCCTTGGCCGGTACCTTAAAGTTAGGCAAGCTCACGGCTTTTTATGACGACAATGGTATCTCAATTGATGGTGAGGTTGATGGTTGGTTTAGTGATGATACGCCAGCCCGATTCGAAGCCTATGGCTGGCATGTTATTGCCAATGTTGACGGCCACGACAGTGACGCGATTAAAGCGGCCATTGATGCCGCCCATGCCGAGACTGGCAAGCCAAGCCTAATTTGCTGTAAAACAATTATTGGCTTTGGCTCACCAAACAAGCAGGGCAAAGAAGATTGCCATGGTGCCGCGCTGGGTGTGGATGAGGTTGCATTAACTCGCGCAGCCCTCGGCTGGGAGCATGGGCCTTTTGAAATTCCTGCTGATCATTACGCTGGTTGGGATGGGATTGTCAAAGGGACCGCGGCTCAGGCAGACTGGTCAGAGCGATTGGCAGACTATCGTGCGGAACACCCTTCACTAGCCGCAGAATTTGAGCGTCGTACCGGCGGAGAACTGCCAGAAGACTTCGGCGTAAAAGCGGACGCCTATATTCAGGCATGTCAGGATAAAATGGAAAAGGTTGCCTCACGCAAGGCATCACAGAACTGCCTCAACGCCTACGGCCCGATGCTGCCAGAATTGCTTGGCGGTTCTGCAGACCTGGCCGGTTCCAACCTGACAATCTGGTCAGGCTCTAAAGGTATTAGCGGTAATAATGCAGACGGCAACTACATCTATTATGGCGTGCGTGAGTTTGGTATGAGCGCCATGATGAATGGTATCGCCCTGCATGGAGGCTTTGTCAATTATGGCGCAACTTTTCTGATGTTTATGGAATATGCCCGCAATGCCGTGCGCATGTCGGCGCTGATGGGCTTGCAGAGTATCTTTGTTTACACCCATGACTCAATTGGTTTGGGCGAAGATGGTCCAACGCACCAGCCGGTAGAACAGCTGAGCTCTTTGCGTTCGACGCCAAATCTGCACACCTGGCGCCCGTGTGACACAGTGGAATCTGCGGTGTGCTGGAAAAATGCTATCGAGCGTCGCGATGGCCCTAGTGCTTTAGTATTTAGCCGCCAAGGCCTTCAGCCGATGCCGAGATCGCTAGAGCAGGTTGCGGAGATTGCCCGTGGTGGCTATGTCTTAAGAGACTGCGACAGCCCTCAGGGTATTTTGATTGCGACGGGATCAGAGGTCGAGCTGGCCATTAATGCCGCCGATGCACTCGCCAGTAGAGGGATTCAGGTGCGTGTTGTGTCCATGCCCTGTGCAGAGATATTTTCAGCGCAAGACGTGGCTTATCGGGACTCGGTGCTACCGCCTGCTATCCGAGCGCGAGTAGCGGTTGAAGCGCTGCACGCAGATTACTGGTACAAGTTTGTTGGCCTTGACGGCCGGGTCGTGGGCATGCGCACCTTTGGTGAGTCAGCACCGGGAGATCAGTTGCTAAAAGAGTTCGGTTTCACGGTTGAAAATGTGGTTAATAATCTAATGGATAGCCTCGGTTAATGATGCGTTTAGCAATTAATGGTTATGGCCGTATTGGTCGCTCAGTTTTGCGAGCACTCTACGAGTCAGGTGCCCGTGAGCAGATGCAGATTGTCGCCATAAATGAGCCGGCTGATAGCAAGACTATGGCCCATTTAACGCGCTACGATTCTACTCATGGCAGGTTTAATGGAACCGTAGAGGATAGTAAAGACTTACTTTCTATAAATGGCGATGATATCCATATCACCCATAATAGCGCATTAAATCAGCTCCCCTGGGGTGAGCTAAGCGTCGATGTAGTGCTCGAATGTAGCGGCACCTTTACCGACCGTGGTACCGCAGAGCAGCATCTAACCAGCGGTGCTAAGCGTGTTTTATTTTCTCAGCCAGCAGATCCTCGGGTCGATGCCACAATTGTTTATGGTATTAACCAGGAGATCCTTACGGGTAACGAAACAATTATCTCTAGTGCGGCCTGCTCCACTAACTGCGTGGTTCCGGTTATCAAAGTACTCAATGATTCCTTCGGTATTGATGGCGGCGTGATTACGACAATTCACTCGGCTATGAATGATCAGCCGGTTATTGACGCTTACCACCATACGGATCTGCGCAAAACTCGTGCCGCTATGCAGTCGATTATCCCGGTCGATACCGGTTTGGCGCTGGGTATTGATCGTCTGCTGCCAGAGTTAAGCGGACGATTTCAGGCCCAGGCCATGCGCGTGCCTACCGTCAATGTTTCGGCTATAGATTTGTCGGTTATGTTAAATTCCAATGTTGACACTGCCGCTGTAAATGCTGCATTAGCGGCTGCATCAACCGGTTATCTTAATGGCATTCTTGGTTATACCGATGAGCCTTTAGCCTCCTGTGATTTTAACCATGACCCGCGCAGTGGCATCGTCGACGCTAGCCAAACTCGTGTCAGTCGCGAGAAACTCGTCAAGGTGTTAGTCTGGTTTGATAATGAATGGGGTTATGCAAATAGAATGCTGGACACCCTACTCTACTGGTGCGGGCTACCTCGGCCAACCCCAACTTCCAAGGGCTAACATGACCGTTACACTCATGACCGATTTAGATTTATCTGGTAAAAAAGTGCTAATCCGCGAAGACCTGAATGTACCGCTTAAACTGGGCAAGGTCACCAGCGACGCCAGAATCAGAGCTGCGCTGCCGACTATTAAGCTGGCCCTGGCAGCCGGTGCTCAGATAATTTTAATGTCCCACCTGGGTCGACCTAGCGAGGGTACTTTCGATGAGGCCTACAGCCTTAACCCAGTAGCAGAGCATTTGAGTAGTCTGTTAGGTCAGCCCGTGGTGCTCAAGCAAAGCTGGTCTGAGGGTTTAGATACTGCTGACGGCACTGTCCTGATGTTGGAAAATGTGCGCTTTAATCCGGGTGAGGCGAACAATGATGACAGCCTCGCCAAGGCCTATGCGCAACTCTGCGACATCTTCGTGATGGATGCCTTTGGCACCGCCCACCGCGCCCAAGCCTCCACAGAGGGTGTCGCAAGATATGCGGCCATCGCCTGCGCTGGGCCACTTCTGGCCAAAGAGCTAGATGCATTAGCAACGGCTCTCGCTGAGCCGACCTCGCCAGTGGCCGCAATTGTGGGGGGGTCCAAAGTATCAACCAAACTAATGGTTCTAGAAACATTGGCTGACAAAGTTGATCAGTTAATCGTGGGTGGTGGTATTGCCAATACTTTCTTGGCTGCAGCGGGCAAGAATGTGGGCAAATCACTCTATGAGCCTGACCTAATAAAAGCGGCTAAGGCATTAATGAATCGGGTCAATATTCCCCTTCCAACCGATGTCGTGGTAGGCAAAGAATTCTCAGCGACCGCCCAGGGCGTCGTAAAGTCTGTCGATGAAGTGGCTGACGATGATATGATTTTTGATATAGGCCCAGACTCCGCACGGTATTTGGCAGATCTTATTACGGATATGGGCACGATTATTTGGAACGGCCCTGTAGGCGTTTTTGAGTTTGACCAATTTGCCGGCGGCACAAAAACGTTGGCCCTAGCGATAGCTGAAAGCTCAGCATTCTCAATTGCGGGCGGTGGTGATACCCTAGCAGCTGTTGATAAGTATGGTATAGCCGATCAGATTTCATATATTTCAACTGGTGGTGGCGCATTTTTAGAGTATGTCGAAGGCAAAAAATTACCCGCCGTTGCAATATTAGAGCAGCGTGCTAAATGTTAATATTATTACTGGATTTTACGGAGAACAGTCACCATGGCATTAATATCATTGCGACAGATGTTAGATCATGCAGCAGAATACGAATATGGCGTACCGGCATTCAACGTCAACAATGTTGAGCAGATGCGCGCCATTATGATGGCCGCCGACAAAACCGATAGCCCCGTTATTGTGCAGGCGTCCGCAGGGGCACGGAAATATGCAGGCGCACCCTTTCTGCGCCATATGATACTCGCTGCTATCGAAGAGTGGCCGCATATTCCAGTGTGCATGCATCAGGATCATGGGACTAGCCCAGCTATTTGCCAGCGCTCTATTCAGCAGGGTTTTAGCTCAGTGATGATGGACGGTTCCCTAGAAGAAGATGGAAAAACACCATCGAGCTACGAATACAATGTTGACGTTACCCGACGCACCGTTGAGATGGCTCATGCCTGTGGCGTGTCCGTTGAAGGCGAACTCGGCTGTCTTGGATCATTAGAAACGGGTGAAGCGGGTGAAGAAGATGGCGTAGGCGCAGCGGGCATCCTGTCCCATGATCAGATGCTAACTGACCCAGAAGAGGCGGCAGATTTTGTTGCCAAAACCCATTGCGATGCTCTGGCTATCGCTTGCGGTACCAGCCATGGCGCCTACAAATTTAGCCGACCGCCGACCGGTGACATTCTCGCCATCGACCGTATTAAAGAAATCCACAAGCGTATTCCCGGCACTCATCTGGTAATGCATGGCTCATCATCTGTACCTCAAGAATGGCTGGCCATCATTAATAAGTATGGCGGAGAAATTCCAGAGACCTATGGCGTACCTGTCGAGCAAATTGGTGAAGGCATTAAGCATGGTGTGCGCAAAATTAATATAGACACGGATCTGCGCCTGGCGTCAACGGGTGCTGTGCGCCGTTATCTGGCCGAAAATCCCAGCGCATTTGATCCGCGCTCTTATCTCAAGGAAACCATTATAGCTATGCAAGATATCGCTATGGCGCGCTATGAAACCTTCGGTACTGCCGGTAACGCTAGCAAGATGCAAGCCTTGAGTCTGGATGTCATGACCGCACGCTATGACAGCAGGGAGCTGGATCCAAAAATCAATTAGGTGATCAGTGCATAATAAAGCTAAATTCAAAAGCGCGCCGGAAAGGAGCCGTTTATTTTCACCATAGCCCCCCCATGAAGCGATGCTGAGTATAGTGAAAAGTCTCCCGATGCTCTCTAAGGCATTACAATTCTGGGTTGCTTGGCCGACTGTATTCGCGCCTAAACTGCCTATTAGAAAATGACAAGAGACTGAAATCATGGACATAATCTACCCCGTTTTGTTTCTGGTAATGCTGACATTTATGATGACGTTTGCCACGGGGTTTTCCCGGCTCATAAGCGTTCGCCGCAAAGAGATAAATCCTAGATATTATGTACTTATGTCGGGTGCCACACCGCCAGACTATGTGCAAAAGTTAGGACGTAATTTTGCCAATCTACTTGAAATGCCTATTCTACTATCTCTGTTGGCTGTCCTAGTTATTATCTTACAGATAGATAGCCGACTTATATTTAATCTAGCCTGGCTCTACACCGCCCTGCCGCTATTACACAGCCTCATTCATATTACCTACAACCATGTGATACATCGCTTTGCGGTGTTTGTTTCGTCGGTACTCACGCTTTTGGTAATGTGGATTCACTTTGTTACGCTAATGAGATAGCTAAGTATGGGTATGGACACTATGACTATTTGGTATCAGGAGAAAAAACCTATCGATGCACCAGATCTTCGTCAGCTCTATTATGAAGAGGCTCAGCAATATCCGGGGTTGCCGCGATGTATCTAAGATTTGTTGTGGCTATCTTCGCTGCGTTATCGGGTTTGCCCACCCTATCTGATGAGTCTGAAACAGGCGGTTCGGAAGAGGCCTTTCTTTATGTGCTAGGGGTGGCTCAGGACGCTGGATATCCTCAGGCGGGCTGTTACCAGCCCCATTGCATGGAGGGCTGGAAAGATCCACAGTTGCGTCGAGGTGCTACGTCTATTGCATTGGTCGACCCCGAGGTCAAGGCGAAATATCTGTTTGAAGCCACCCCCAATCTGCCGGCGCAACTTTATGCGCTGGAACTACAGGTACCGTCCCAACAGTATTCATTAGAAGGTGTTTTTCTTAGTCATGCCCATATAGGCCATTATGGTGGGCTAATATTTTTTGGGCATGAGGCCATGAGCAGCAAAAATATTCCGGTCTATGCGATGCCAAGAATGCACAGACTATTTAAAGAGCAATGGACCCTGGAGTCAACTGGTTGAGTACCGCAATATTGCACTGCGCGAGCTGCGGCATAACCGAGTCGTAAAGCTGGGTGGTCTGAGCGTGACTCCGTTTTTGGTGCCCCACAGGGATGAGTTCTCGGAGACGGTCGGCTATACAATCGCGGGTGCAAATAAGTCTGCGCTGTTTATCCCCGATATTAATAAATGGGCTCGGTGGGACAGGGATATTGCCAAAGTGATTCAAGGCGTTGATTACGCATTGATTGATGCGACCTTTTATAGTGCCGGCGAGTTGCCTGGGCGAGATATGTCGAAAATACCCCACCCCTTTGTTACAGAGACTATGGCCTTGCTCGCTGACCTAAGTGCTGAGGACAAAAAGAAAGTCTGGTTTATTCACCTCAACCACACCAATCCGCTGCTGCGCGGGGACAGCGAAGAATCTCAGGGCCGTAAGCTCGAAAGGCTTTAATATCGCCTTTGAGGGTCTGCGGTCTGGGGCTCTGAAGTCAGGCTTCAAATCGCACGATGGTTGGTTTACAGGCAGAGAATCACAGCCATGTTCTGGCTTACGGACGGGCCTGATTCAGCTGCTGAATATGCCGATTGCGCGCGCCCTAGGTCAATTGACTGATGATACCATTCCCGGCTGCGGGGTCGCTGCTGTCCTTCGTGTATATCTCCCCAGCAGGGTCCACAACTGCTAGCTTATACTGGCCATTCAGGCGCACATGCCAGAGCGGCCATAAAATACTTTGTCAAAAGGTTTTTATAAAGATGTCTGAATTTACCAATGTTTCAGTCGCCAAAGAAGCGAATGTCTATTTTGATGGCCAGGTCATCAGTCGTACCGTTATCTTTGGTGATGGCAGCAAAAAGACTCTGGGCGTTATGCTCCCGGGAGAATATGAGTTTGGCACTGAGGTGCAGGAATTGATGGAGATTTCGTCCGGTACATTGGAGGTGTTATTACCTGGTGCCACCGACTGGATTTGCATCACCGGGGGCATGTCGTTTGAAGTGCCTGCCAAGGCAACTTTTGGCGTTAAGGTTAGTGTCATAACCAACTACTGCTGTTCGTACCTTAGTTGATGCTTTTAGAGGTGACCAATCTCATTGATCCGGCGATCAGCTGCTCGACTTGTCGTGCTGGCTGCTGTCGCCTTGAGGTAATGCTGCTGACCGATACCGGCGTTCCCGATGCACATATCAGTACTGACCAGTGGGGTGCTGAAACCATGACACGCTTAGACGACGGCTGGTGCTCTGCACTGGACCGTTTCAGTATGCTCTGTACTATTTATGAAAATCGGCCATGGGTTTGCCGAGAAGTTGAGATGGGCTCCTACGAGTGCCAAATCGAACATATACCAATTCTATAGGGTGAAACAATCGGCTGTAACTGCCCGGACATTAAACCTGTATAGTATTGAAATGATAGATAAGCAGCCTAACAACCCATTGCATGGCATCACACTCGAACAGGTTGTTACAAGACTTGAAAAGCGTTACGGCTGGGAATATCTCGCGCGCAACATCAACATCAATTGCTTTAAAAGTAATCCATCGGTCAAGTCTAGTCTCAAGTTTTTGCGACGAACGCCCTGGGCTAGAGTAAAGGTAGAAGCCTTTTTTATTGCTGCTTTTGCCGACAAGGCATTAGCCTCCCATCAAGCTAAGGCGGTTGGCCCCTGGGCTAAGGGTCTTGCCAATTTAGAGGCAAAGGGTCTTTAACGGTATTTTACACGCCGACCTCGAGAGCCTCTCGTTTGAGCTTCAGTGAACCTACTGGGCTAAGGTATCCGATACTAAACTATAGGATTTATTATGCTACAGAGGATAACCGCTGATACTGAGATGAAAGGCACTTTTGATCTTATGACTGAGTTGCGAGCACGTTTAGTAAAAGAGGAATCTTTCGTCATGGTCCGAGCTAATAAAAAACCTGCAGTGCATCCATGCTCGCCTTAGTAATGTTAAATATCCTGTGCGTGTATCTATGCTATATCATTGCCAGAGATCGTGGGGGTGATGCGCGCTTTTGGGGGTGGGTGGGTTTACTATTTGGTCCCTTTGCTCTGCCCTTGGCTTTTTTTGCTAAACCAAAAATAAAATAAGGGCGCGGAAACATTGGTTGGAGAAACTAATTTAGCAAGACTCCTTGAGACTCTGGCACCCAGTATTTTGGAGGGTGAGTTTGTGTTCTGTACCGTTAAAGATGGGATGTATGGTGATTTTTCCGAGACGATGCCTATAGCGTCATTTATGGAAGCTGAGGGGCTTACTCTGGTTTTATCTAAAGCCAGTGCCGATGCCCTAGGCATGGATTATGAGAGCGTTTTTAACTGTATTACCCTAGATGTGCACTCCAGCTTGCATGCGGTTGGATTAACCGCGGTGGTTGCGACCCGTTTGGGCGAGTATGGAATAAGCGCGAATGTTATCGCGGCAGCTTTTCACGATCATGTGTTTGTGCCGTTATTAGATGCTTCAATTGCCTTGAGATTACTGAAATCAAATAGCGCCTAATTTGTCTGCTGTCCCCTTAGCCACTATCAGGTTGCCTGATAGTGGCTATAGGTTCGCGCGGATGATTTAAAATTTTAAGAATCCCGTTTGATCAAAGGAGCCATCTTGTCGATCAGCGCCGACAGTTCTCGCTTGTGTTGAAAAATTTCATCGGCACTCAGGCCATGCAGTTCATGAGGGAACACCAACCATTCTTCGGTTTCATGCATATAGTAGTCTGGTGGGCGGTCGGTCTTGTTGTTACTGGGTTTGTAATAGGCGGATCAATAAGGCTGGAATCAAAAGGTGTGGGGCAAGATGCAGTACAGGATTACGGCTATTTATTTTGCGAGTCCATAAAAACGCCAGACTGTTTTTGGCAGCCTGGCTCTTTATTGTGAAAAATAAAGGTTATCCGAAGATACCCTTAAAGAAAAAGAAGAACAGGATGGATAGTGCTGCACCGGCGGGCAAAGTAACCACCCAAGAGAGGAAGATGGAGCCAACCATTTTCAGATTGATCGCGCCAATGCCTCGCGCCATACCCACCCCGAGTACCGCGCCTACTAATGTGTGCGTGGTGGAGATGGGAACGCCTGTGCCAGATGCCAACACTACAGTCGCTGCAGCACCCAGTTCAGCAGCAAAGCCGCGACTCGGGGTTAGCTCGGTAATCTTACGACCAATGGTGCCCATCACTTTATAGCCGTAGGTCGCCAGACCAAAGACGATGCCGGCGCCACCCAGCAACAGAATCCAGCTTGGCATAACGCTCTTGGCGGCTATATCACCTCCAGAACTGACCACGCTGACAATAGCGGCCAGCGGACCCACAGCGTTGGCAACATCGTTTGAACCATGAGCAAAGGCCATACTACAGGCCGTGAAAATCATTAGTACGGCGAACACTTTTTCAACATTGTAAAAACGATTATCTTCTTCCTTTGACTCATCGCGCTCTACCTTACTGAGAAGATAGGTGCCCAGGATCGCCACCAGAATACCGAAGCCTACCGCAACCAGTGCGTTTTCACCGAAAGATAGCTTAATCCCTATATCTTTGAAGACATGCTTTAACCCTTTGAGTAGGGTCACCATGGCCATCAAAAACCCGACCGCGAAAATATACATGGGCGCGTATTTCTTGGCGCGCTCAAAGGGGTTATCGTGGATAAGAATATTCAGCTGGACACTTCTGAAGATGGCAAATGAGATGGTCCCAGCCATCAGGGGTGAGACTACCCAACTCAGTACTATAGTGCTGACCTTATCCCAGTTCACGGCGTCATTAGAGACCCCGACCGCTGCGAAACCCACAATGGCCCCGACAATACTGTGAGTTGTGGAGACGGGCCAACCCATAAAACTCGCCAACATCAACCAGGTACCCGCTGCCAGTAGCGATGAGAGCATACCAAAAACCAGCAGGTCCGGTTTATCAGCAAATACGCCCGAGTCAACTATGCCTTTGCGGATGGTGGAGGTTACCTCACCGCCAGCCAGATAGGCCCCGGCAAATTCAAACACCATAGCGATGAGGATAGCCTGCTTGATAGTCAGTGCTTTGGAGCCCACCGAGGTACCCATCGCATTAGCTACATCATTTGCACCTACGCCCCATGCCATAAAGAAGCCAAATGCTCCGGCCATAATAATGAGGATGGTGCCATATGTGGTAAATAAATCCATAAGGACTGATCCGAAACGTTGTTATTTTGCGAGCAGAAGTTCGAGGCGATTGCCTACCCGTTCTGCAGTATCTGCGATGGCACCAATATTGTCGATGGTGCTGTAGAGGAACATGACATTGACCGGCGGCATGTCAGCTTCTATCTTGAACAGGCGATGACGCAACTTGCGTTCCTTTTTATCGACCTTCTGCTCCTGAGCATCCAATTCGCGAATTAACTTCTTAACAAACTTTACTTCCTGTCCGGTAAAGCCCGTTTCCAAAAGCTCATCTAGTTCATTAATAGCTTTCAATGCTTTTTCGCAGGTTTCAATAGTGCTTTTAATAAAACCCAGAAAATCGGCTTGTAGAGCACTGGGAATATCCATCTCGCGACCCAAGATAATGCCACATACGTCTTTAGTGGTATTGGCAATATCATCTTGCTGAGCCAAAATACTGAGAAGATCGGTCCGTGAGACAGGCATAAATAGCGTATTGGGCATACTTAGACGAAACTGCTTTTTCAGGTCATCAGCTTGGTTCTCTTGATCTACAATCTCATCGAAGAGTTTTCCAGCTTTGGGCCAGTCGTGACCAATTGCGGCTTCAAAGAACGGTTCCAGTAATGTGGCGCAGCTTACGCACAGTGACATATGTTCCTGTAACGGTTTGATAGGCGATTTGCCAAACAGATTTGAAATGGGATTACTAAATGCCATGCGGCGGTCCTCTTGTTTAAACCGCAGTATAGGGTGTTGTCATGAAATTGAAACACATTAGCCATAAAAAATATGTTGGGTTTAAATCAATCAGGCCTGAGCATATTGTTCACTCTGACCCAGCCATCGAGTAATCAAGGCATCAACATTCTGGGGGTGGTTGAGAAGTAGGTCTTGAGCCAGATGTTTTATGTGCGGGAGCATATGTGCGTCGCGTTGCAGGTCGGCAATATGCAGCTGCATATCACCAGTTTGGCGGGTACCTAGCACTTCACCCGGACCGCGCAATTCGAGATCTTTCTCAGCAATCTTAAAGCCGTCAGTAGTCTCTCGCATAATCTTCAGCCGCGCACTGCCATTACCTGATATTGGAGGGCTATAGAGCAAAACACAGTGGCTACTCTGAGAACCGCGGCCGACTCTGCCACGAAGCTGGTGCAGCTGAGAGAGTCCTAGGCGCTCAGAGTTTTCAATAATCATCAGGCTGGCATTGGGTACGTCGACTCCCACTTCAATCACGGTGGTGGCAACAAGCAGATCAATCTCGCCCGCCTTAAAGGAGGCCATAATCTCGAGCTTTTCTCTGGGTTTAAGGCGTCCGTGAACCAATCCGATAGATAGTTCAGGTAACATCAGCTGCAGCTCGGCACTGGTGACTTCCGCGGCCTGCGCTTCCAATACGTCAGACTCCTCAATCAAAGTGCAGACCCAGTAGGCTTGACGGCCAGTGCCGCAGGAAGCTCTTACGCGAGCGATAACATCATTGCGGCGCAGATTACTGAGGACTACCGTTTCCACTGGTATGCGGCCGGGCGGCAGCTCATCAATGACAGAACAGTCAAGATCAGCATAGGCGCTCATGGCCAATGTCCGCGGTATGGGGGTCGCTGTCATAATCAGCTGATGGGGCGCTGGACCGCGGAGGTTTGAACCTTCGACACTAAACCCTTTTTTGCGCAGCGCCAGTCTCTGGTGTACACCAAAGCGATGTTGCTCATCAATAATGCTCAGCCCGAGATCGTAAAATTCTACGCTTTCTTGAAATAGTGCATGGGTACCAATAACCATCTTGGCGGTGCCGTCGGCGATAGCTCCCAGCTGAACCTCGCGAGCCTTACCCTTGACCTTGCCAGTAAGATACGCAACCCGAATCCCAAGTGGCTGCAACCACTGCTCAAAGTTAATGCGGTGCTGGTCGGCGAGGATTTCTGTTGGCGCCATAAGTGCCACCTGATGACCATTGGCTATGGCCTGAGTGGCGGCTAGCGCCGCAACCACAGTTTTACCTGAACCCACATCACCCTGCACGAGACGCAGCATGGGGATTGCCGTGCTAATGTCAGAACTTATTTCTGCTGCCACACGGTGCTGCGCCGCCGTCAGGGAAAAGGGCAGCTGTTCAAGAAAGGCGGTCGCCGCAGATTTGTCTTCGATTAGCACTGGCGCCTGTTGCTGCTGAACTTGCTGGCGCAGTTTAAGCAAACTTAGATTATGAGCAATTAATTCTTCGGCAGCCAGGCGCTGCTGCGCCGGATGCTCCCCTTCTGCCAGCAGATTAAGTGCTGTACCAGGCGGTGGGTTGTGCAGTAGTCGTAAAGCTTGGGGCAGTGAGTATGCAAGTTCTTGGCGCAGGCTACTACCGAGGTCTGGTGGCAATAGTTCGCGAATACTCTGATCCTTGAGTCGCTCCAGTGCCTGACTGCAGAGATCGCGAATACGACTCTGAGTAATGCCCTCGGTCGCCGGATAGATTGGCGTGAGCTTATCTTCTAGTGCGGGGGGATTGGCCTGATCAAGTGTTTGGTATTCGGGATGATAGAGTTCGACACCGGATTTTCCCCGTCGCACTTCGCCAAAGCAGCGCAATTTGGTGCCTGGCTTTAGGCGTTCTTGCTGGGCGCGGTTAAAATGAAAGAAGCGCAGAGTAACGACGCCGCTATGGTCTTGAATACGACAGACCAGACTGCGTCGTCGACCAAACACGATGTCGCTGGCGCGCACTTCGCCTTCGATCACCACCTCCGTCATCGGTTGAATGCCCCCGATGGGCGTAATCTGAGTGCGATCAATATACCGCAGGGGCAGATGAAAAAGCAGATCTTGAATGCTATACAGGCCCAGCTTCTTTAACTTAGTGGCAAGGTGGGGTCCGACTCGGTGGAGAGCCTCAACGCTTAACCTATCTAGAGAGGTCTCGGACATTAGCTTCTGATAATGCCGAGCCCGGGTAAGCTGCGGTCATAAATGGCGTTGCGCAGCGCGTCGATGGCCTTATGCCGCGGGAAGCTTGCTCGCCATGCTAACGCTGTAGTGCGGGCTGGGGTCACACCGGCAAAGGGCCTTGTGGTCAACGATGCACCGCGGTATTCGGCACCGATGGTTGCAGACTGGGGAAGAATAGTGATGCCTAGCCCAGACGCAACCATATAACATAGCGTCTCCAAAGAGCTGCCCTCGGTCATGGTGCGGATCGGCGCCACTTTGGTCGGGTGTTGATTAATATGGGGCAGGGCCTCAATAACCTGATCTCTAAAACAATGACCTTCGCCCATCATTAGTACATTTTCACCATCCAGATCTCTATGACGAATTTCTTTTTTCTTGGCCAAGGGGTGCTGTTCTGGTAGCAACAGCACAAAGGGCTCTTCATACAGAGGCTGCACTACAACGTCGGGCTCGGTGAAAGGTAAGGCAACAATAATGACATCGACTTCACCGCTGCGAAGTCTTTTGCGCAAGGTGCTGGTATAACCCTCTTCAATGATGAGTGACATCTCTGGGGCTGCTTTTTGCAGCGCTGGAATAAAGTGTGGAAATAGGTAGGGGCCAATAGTAAAAATGGCTCCCACATGTAATGGATTGCCAAGCTGGTCTTTGCCCGCGGTGGCGATGTCTTTTATGGCTGCGGCTTCTTCTAGCACGCGCTGGGATTGATCAACAATACTTTGGCCAATAGGTGTTACACGGACACTGCTTTTTGAGCGTTCAAAAAGATCAACACCCAGTTCACCTTCGAGTTTCTTTACCGCTATACTCAGGGTTGGCTGGCTGACATTGCAGCGTTCAGCGGCCTGGCCAAAGTGCTGTACCTGGGCGAGGGTGACTATGTAGCGAAGCTCTGTAAGGGTCATTAGCGAGGTACCTTTTGTATACCGTAAGCATAGCTAGGTTTTATTAAAGAGAGAAGACTAATTGAAAATTTTATTGGCAGGCTGTGGTGATATTGGACAGCGCACCGGAGCAAGATTAGCCCCGAATCATCAATGTTTTGGGCTTAAGCGCAACCCCCGAAATATACCTAATACGATTACACCTATTGCCGGAGATATGACCGATGCTCAGGGCTTGCAGACGATTCTAAGCGAGGGCTTTGATGTCGTGGTGGTAACTCTAACACCAGCGGCCTTTACCCAAGTAGCTTATCATGACGCCTACCTAGCCGGAGCCAGGGCTCTGTCTGACGCCATCAGCAACATCGCCAATAGGCCCAAGCTGGTCATTTGGGTTTCCAGTACCAGTGTCTATGGGCACAACGACGGCGAGTGGGTGAATGAACAGTCAGTCACTCGCCCAGTAAGTTTTTCCGGCAAGCTTTTACTCGAAGCCGAACAGCAGATACAAACCCTACCCTGCGCCCATATCGTGGTACGATTTTCCGGAATCTATGGGCCGGGTCGCACCCGCATGCTCAGTCAGATAACTGCGGGCAAAGGTCGACCACCACTGCCTGAACAATGGAGCAATCGCATTCACAGCGAAGACTGTGCCGGCGTAATAAACCATTTAATTGAGCGGTTCGGTGCAGGAGACATTGTTGACCCGCTGTATCTGGCGACTGACTGTGCACCGGTCACACAGCATGTCATGCGCAACTGGTTGGCGGCAAAGATGAACGTAGAGTTAAGCGACGAGGGGGTGGTGCAAAAGTCAGTGAGGCGTTGCAGCAATCAGCGCCTACTGGGAACTGGTTATCGATTTATCTTCCCCAGTTATCAAGAGGGCTATCTATCACTGATAGCAGAGCAGAGTTAAAGAAACTCGCTATCTCCGGCAATCAGTGAGGTTCAATACAATGCGCCGCGCTAGCCCGTATATTAAATGACCACAATCCCGTCCATTTCAACCATCGCTCCCTTGGGCAATTCGCTGATGCCTATTGCGGCACGGGCTGGATAGGGCTCCTGAAAGTTCTCGCTCATAATCTCATTAACGATGGGAAAATGGCTCAGGTCGGTGAGGAAGATATTGAGCTTAACAATATGGCTTAAGTCACCACCCGCCGCCTCACAGACAGCAGTCAGGTTTTTAAATACCTGCTGAATCTGGTCTCGAATGTCGTCGCTGACCAGCATCATGGTCTTGGGATCCAATGGTATCTGTCCCGATAGATAGACTGTGTTATTAACCTTCACCGCTTGACTGTAGGTACCGATAGCAGCTGGGGCATGGTCTGAATGGATAATTGCTCTATTGGGCATTGTGGTTTCCTTTCTTACTTGTTTTTGACACGGTAGATACGGCGGACGGGCTTCAGGCCGCGAGCTCGGCGCAGTATATCGGCCAGATGAATTCTGTCACGAACAGTTAATACGACATCGACAATACTGGTAAAAGCATCTTTTTCATTGACGCTGATCCGTTCGATGGTGGCGTCTTTCTCAGTCATTCTGGACGCCAGCGCGGCAATAAAGCCTCGCTCAGGAGTCACCTCTACTTTTAATTCTACGGCAAATTCACCGCGCACATCGGGGGACCAGGTCAATGACATACATTTTTCTGGGTTTGACCGGATCTCTTTCAAATTGCGGCAGGATTCTAGGTGAATCACTATGCCCTTGCCCGGGCTGATATGGCCCAAAATGGGGTCGCCAGGAATGGGGTGACAACATCGCGCATAGTGCAACAGCAGCCCGTCAGAGGCGTCAATGAGCACAGGCAATGTGGAGTTTTTCTTGCCGTCGACTATTTTGCGCTTATCTTCCGGCACCAACACATTAGCCACAGCAAAGGGCACGCGGTTCCCAAGTCCTATCTGCTGTAATATATATTCAAAAGATTTGGCGCCCGTTTCTTTTAGCAGCCGTTTGATTTGCGATTTTTTAAGTTCTTTATATTGGGTGCCAAAATTTGACAGAGCCTGATCGAGGAGGCGTTTACCCAAATCCACAGATTCATCGTGTTGCTGGTTTTTAAGGAAATGACGAATAGCGCTGCGCGCTTTGGCAGTCACTACAAAGTTGAGCCAGTTGGGATTTGGCTGCGCGCCATCAGCCGTGATAATTTCAACCTTCTGACCACTCTTTAACTGCTCTGACAGTGGTGTCAGCTGGCTATCGACACGGCAGGCAATGCAACTGTCGCCAATGCCCGTATGGACTGAATACGCAAAATCAATTGGCGTAGCCCCTGAGGGTAATTCAGCGATCTCGCCATTGGGAGTAAATACATACACCTCATCCGGGAACAGGTCGGCCTTCACATGTTCAAGAAACTCCAGGGAATCGCCTGCATGTTTCTGCATTTCTAGTAGTCCTTGAACCCAGCGGTTGGCACGGCGCTGATTGCCATCAACATTGTTGCTGCCCGACTTATATTCCCAATGAGCTGCGATACCATAGTTAGCCATCATTTCCATTTCTTTGGTGCGAATTTGCACCTCGATAACTACGCCATGCATACCCACTAAAAGACTGTGCAGAGACTGGTAACCATTAGCTTTTGGAATGGCAATATAATCTTTGAACTCTCCGGGCACAGGCTTGAACAGGTTGTGCATCATACCGAGAATCCGGTAGCAATCGTCGACACTGTCCACTACTAGGCGAAAGGCAAATACGTCCATAATGTCACGAAAGGATTTCTTCTTGGAGCGCATTTTTTGGTAGATACTCCAAAGATGCTTTTCTCGACCCTTAACTAGGGCGTGGAAGGATTCGCCTTCTAGGCGGACTTCGATGGCTTTTTGGATTTCGGTAACAATTTCTTTGCGATTCTTGCGAGCGGCCTTCATGGCTTCGCGCAGACGTCTGTGGCGCAGCGGGTACATGGTCGCAAAGCCCAGATCTTCAAACTCAATACGAATATCGTTGATGCCCAGCCGCTGCGCGATGGGGGCATATATTTCCAAGGTTTCGCGGGCGATACGCCGGCGCTTTTCTGGAGATAAGACACCTAGGGTACGCATATTGTGTAGTCGGTCGGCCAGTTTGACTAATACCACACGGATATCGCGAGACATAGCGAGGGTCATTTTCTGGAAAGCTTTCAGCCTGCTGCTCGGCTTTAGTCTCGAACTCTATTTCTGTGAGTTTACTGACGCCGTCGACGAGGTCGGCAACGGTCCGTCCAAAGCGGCGGCTGATTTGTCCTTTAGTGACGCCCGTGTCTTCGATAACGTCATGCAGCAATCCGGCCATTAGGCTTTCATGATCCATGCGCATGTCGGCTAAGATATTAGCTACAGCGAGTGGGTGTGAAATGTAGGGATCACCACTTTGGCGCATCTGGCCCTGGTGACATTGTTCCGAATATTTATAAGCTCGTGCGACCTTGGCAACGTCCTTTCGGTCGAGGTATCTGGAGAGCTTATCCGTTAGTTGTAACACGTTCCTTTCGCCCTCCCCTGGTTCTACGCAGAGCTTTAGATAGCCGGCTCTTGCGGAGCCTCTAAAGCCTCAGTCGACTCTTCAAACTCAACAATTTCGTAGTCTTGCACGACTTCAGTAAGAATATCTGCAGTAACTAGGCCTGCTTCGATTTCACGCAGTGCTATAACCGTAGGTTTATCATTTTCTTCAGGAACCAGAGCCGGCCGGCCACCAGTAGCCAATTGACGGGCGCGCTTAGAGCCAACCATGACGAGTTCAAAACGGTTATCTACGTGATCTAAACAATCTTCTACAGTAATGCGAGCCATTTTATCTCCGCCGGTCTTAATAATTTAATCGATAGGTGCAGCAAAAGGCTGCAAGGTCGGCCAGTTTACCTGAAAGGCTGTGCTTACGACAATAAATCTAGGAGTAATTTTTCAATGCCTTTAACCGGCTGTAGACAGCGTGTCGAGGTGATAATGGCCTCAAGTTCTCCCCGCGCAATGGTGAAGTCGTCGTTGATAACCAGATAGTCGGCCTCAATATAGTGACTCATTTCTTCGGTAGCGGCGGCGATACGCTTCTCGATGACGTCAGGGTTGTCCTGTCCGCGACCATTTAGCCGTTCAAGCAGTGCTTTTTTTGAGGGTGGTAAAATAAAGATACTTTTGCTTTTCGGGAATCGCCGTCGTACCTGTTCCGCGCCCTGCCAGTCAATTTCGAGAATCACGTCAGTACCGGTGGCCAGGCTGGCCTTGACCCAGTGCTCGGAGGTGCCATAAAAGTTTCCGAACACTTCTGCGTGTTCGAGAAACGCCCTGTTCTCGATCATCGCTAAAAACTCGTCGCGACCCGTAAAGTGGTAGTCAACCGCATCGTTCTCGCCAGATCGACGATCTCGAGTGGTGTGGGAGATAGACGCCTGAATATTGTCTAAGCGGCCAAGTATCTCGTTGACTAGGCTAGTTTTACCTGCGCCGGAGGGTGCTGAAATAATAAATAACGTGCCGTTTCCCATAGTTCAATCTAATCCAATACTTAAAAAATTGCTAATGCCAGTAGCCCCTAATTATTCCAGATTATTTCTCTGCTGTACTAAAAATTTTACTCGCGACTACTGGGGATCAAAAATGTGATTGAGTCGCCCCGCCAGCCTAACTCCCGCCTTTAAAAGTCGCTGCTTGACAATCACTTTGCTGCGTAAGACATAGGACTCGCCTAATGTGGGTCTGCCAAAACGGCCATCAGCCCGATTAGGGCTGAAATCATAGATCTGATCGCGCAGCCGTTTTGATTCATTGGCCCAGTCAATGTATTGGCTGTCTTGCCAGACCGATTGTTGTGCCCTGCTGCTGCGATCTATCAACGCGACATAGGCCGATTCGCTGAGTTTTTCGTCAGCAATTAACCCGCTGTCCCAGACCTGGTGGAGATTAAATGTCTTGCCGCGCCAATTGACCTTAATGCTGTTGCCGCCCCTATCATCCCTCCTCCCCACATGCAGCGGTTGGTGAACATCGGCGACAAAGTGGACAAGGAACGCCAGCGCCTGTCGTCGCTGGGATTGGCTTAATGCGTTGTCAGAAAGTTCAGCCTCGAATCGCCCTAAAGCATAAAGTATGTCACCTTTGGGGTCCCGTTGAAGGCTCTTGAATCGCTCGTCGTCATTGATGGAAATATAATGCCACCGCTTGGCATGATCCCAATTAGGGTCTGACTTGATCCGGTCGGGCCAGGTCGCTAGATGCTCAAGCTGTGGGCCATTATTCAGTTCGACTATGGCTTGTCGAGTGCTTTCAGTGAGATGATTTTGTGCAATAGTGGCCACAATACGGTGACCCTTGGCGCCAAACGAGAACGCCTCACCACTGAAAAGTAACAGGCCAGTGAGCAGATATGTGCCAAGTTGTGGGAGCGCTTTATTCAAGATTTTGGATTTGCTCGCGCATTTGCTCAATTAATACCTTGAGCTCTACAGAGGCCTGAGTGGTGACTCCGGCAATCGACTTAGAGCCTAAGGTATTGGCTTCGCGATTTAACTCCTGCATTAAAAAATCTAAGCGTCGGCCAATGGCTTCTTGGCTCTTTAAGACTCTGCGAATCTCGCTGATATGGGCGGCCAGACGGTCAAGTTCCTCATCGACGTCGGCGCGATTGGAGATAATCACCATCTCTTGCTCCAACCGGTCGCTATCAACCTGGGCTCTGAGATGCTCTAATTTCTCATGCAGGCGCACTCGCTGGTGGTCGAGAATACTGGGTAGGTTTTCGCGAACGATGGCGACCTGAGTTTCAATTCCACAGAGGCGCTCTTCAATCATTTCCGCCAGTTTGTCACCCTCCCGTTGGCGGCCTTCTAAGAGTTGATCAACGGCTTCTGTAAATGTTTTTATAGCCGCGCCATGGAGATTCTCGGTTTCGACAGATTGTTCGGTTAAGACGCCGGGCCACCGCATGATATCCAACGGTGAAATAGGAGCTGGATTTAGCAGTTCGCTTGCCAGCGTCTGTGCAATCTCAATCGTGCGACCGGCCAGCGCCATATCGATATGGACTGTGGCGTCATCATTATTTAGCGCTACCTGCAGGGAAATATCGACCTTGCCTCGAGTGAGTTTTTTGCGCGCGATTTCTCGCAACGACATCTCAACTTGGCGTAGCGTTTCTGGCATACGAAAGCCAGCTTCTAAAAACCGGTGGTTAACAGAGCGCAGCTCACAAGTGATTGATCCCCAGCTGAAATCGACGGTATTTCGGGCAAATGCGGTCATACTGCGTGGCATAATCTTTCCAATGTCTTTAATTAACAGCTCACATGGTAACAAAGGCGGTTAACTGGGTGGTAGATTTGCTATAATTTGACAACTTTTTTCGCAACCCCCTTATTAGGAAACCTTTATGAGCAGACCCAGTGGCCGACGCCCCGAACAACTCCGGCAAGTTAAAATTACCCGTGATTTCACCTGTCATGCCGAGGGCTCTGTATTGGTTGAGTTCGGTAATACTAAGGTTATCTGTACGGCCAGCGTTGAGTCTGGGGTGCCACGATTTTTACGTGGTAAAGGTGAGGGCTGGGTGACGGCGGAATATGGCATGCTCCCGCGCTCGACGAATAGCCGCATGGGTCGTGAAGCGGCGCGGGGTAAACAAAGCGGTAGAACGCAGGAAATTCAGCGTTTAATTGGCCGTTCATTGCGTGCTGCCGTAGATCTCAAACAGCTTGGCGAGCATACGATTAATATTGATTGCGACGTTATTCAGGCAGATGGTGGCACGCGGACAGCATCCATTACCGGTGCCTGTGTCGCACTCGTTGACGCAATTCGTTATCTGCAACGTAAGAAAGCCATTAGTGGAGATCCATTGGTCAGCATGGTGGCGTCGGTATCCGTGGGTATCTATAAGGGTATGCCAGTGTTAGATCTCGATTATCCTGAAGATTCCAATGCTGAGACCGACATGAATGTGGTAATGAATGCTGAGGGCGGTTTTATCGAGGTGCAGGGTACGGCAGAGGCGGCACCGTTTACCACGGAGGAGTTAACTTCAATGTTAGATCTAGCCAAACGTGGCATTGCAGATTTAGTGCGGGTACAAAATATGGCTCTGTCCCAATGAGCTTAAAGCTGACTGTTAAAAGAATTCACGAGAAATTAAAAGTAGCCCTATGAAAAACACTTATAAAACGCAGTTTATCGATAATGCTCTTGAATCTGGTGCGCTTAAGTTTGGCCAGTTCAGACTTAAATCTGGGCGCGTATCTCCGCACTTTTTTAATGCCGGAGAGTTTTTTCAAGGCAAGGCATTGGCCGCTCTTGGACGCTGTTATGCCGCAGCGATTATTGAATCTGGGGTGGAGTTTGACGTGTTGTTTGGCCCCGCTTACAAAGGCATCACCCTTGTGGCGGCGACCGCTGTGGCTCTGGCTGAGCACCATAATATGGATGTGAAATATTGCTTCAATAGAAAAGAAGCTAAAAGCCATGGTGAGGGAGGGACTCTTATTGGGGCACCTCTGGAAGGTAGGATATTGATTATCGATGATGTGATTACTGCGGGTACAGCGATTCGCGAAGTGATGACTATGGTTGAGTTGGCTGGTGGTAATGCTGTAGGGGTAGTTATTGGTCTCGACCGCAAAGAGCGGGGCACTTCTAGCAAATCAGCGATACAGGAAGTGGAAAAGCAGTTCTCTATTCCAGTGATCAGTATTATTGATATGGATGATATTTTAACCTATCTCAAGTCTCAGTCAGACATGAAGGCTGTGGTTAAAGACATTAAAACTTATCGAAAAGAATATGGCGTCTAAACCATTGCGCGCCATCTACTGATAGAGATTTTACTGCAGTTACCAAGCCTGGCATCTCCTAGAGGCGCCAGCGCCTACCTAGGACAACTCTAAAAGGCTGTTAATTTAAAAGCTATCGCGATTTCACTACCCTGTGATGCCCGATAGCGGCCTCAGTCATACATTTGCGCCGTTATTAGTGGCCACTGATCTGACCAGTATTGGGTTGGCGGCTGCTTAAAACCACTACGGACAAACTGGCTAATCTTACCCTCGGCGCTGACAAGCATGAGGTTCGCGGCTACTGAGACGGAGACCTTGAGCCTGAGGCCGTCGCGAACTTCGGACTCTCGTAAGGTCTGCTTTAGCTGAGACTCGAGTCGATCAAACAGTTGCGCAATGCGCTCGTGCAGTCGGCCAGTTTCTCCGGTCAAGGCGTCGCCATTCAGAATACGTGAGATGCCGGGATTCTTTTCTGAGAATGTCAGCACCAGCGTCAAAATGCGGTAGCATTGGCCGAGCGCATCGGGCTCATCGTCAACAATAGTCCGTATTCGGGTAAAAATTGTGTCTTCAATAAAGTCGATTAAACCCTCATACATGCGGGTTTTGCTGGGAAAATGCCGATAGAGTGCGGCTTCAGAAACTCCCAGTTCTGCGGCCAATGCCGCAGTAGTGATTCGCCCACCCTGAGAGACTTCTAGCATGCGCGCCAGAGCCTGCAGTATTTCCTGTGCTCGAGAACTTCTCTTGCCTGCCATTATGATGCTCCTGTGATTGTTTGGTTGGTGATGAGGGTCCCTACGCCCTCGTCGGTAAAGAGTTCTAACATGACTGCGTGATCGACGCGCCCATCAATAATATGCGCGCAGGGAACTCCCGATTTAACCGCATTTAACGCACATTTGATTTTGGGTAGCATGCCACCGTAAATCGTACCGTCAGCAATTAATTCGTCGACATGCTGTACGGAGAGTCCCGTTAGAACGGCGCCTTGACTGTCCTGCAGACCTGCCACATTGGTCAGGAGCATTAGTTTTTCCGCCTTCATGACCTCGGCGACCTTGCCTGCCACCAGATCGGCGTTAATATTGTAGGACGTGCCATCGCTACCAACCCCTATTGGGGCGATAACGGGAATAAAGTCTCCCTGTACCAACATATCGATGACAGATTTGTTAATCGACTCCACTTCGCCGACATGCCCAATATCAATAATTTCCGGAACCAACATCTCGGGTGTTTTGTGGGAGACGACCATTTTATTCGCGCGGATAAGTTGGCCATCTTTGCCTGTCACACCAAAGGCGCGACCACCCGCACTGCTAATAAGGTTAACAATATCTTTGTTAATCGTGCCACCTAAAACCATCTCGACGACATCCATAGTCTTATCGTCGGTAACCCGCATACCGTCAACAAACTCAGATTTAATAGAGAGGCGTTCAAGCAAATCGCCAATTTGTGGTCCACCCCCGTGCACAACCACGGGATTAATACCTACGGCCTTCATCAACACGATATCCCGCGCGAAGCTCTGTTTGAGGCGCTCATCAACCATGGCGTTGCCGCCATATTTAACGACCACAGTTTTGCCAGCAAAACGCTGGATATAGGGGAGAGCGCGGGCGATAACCTGCGCCGTAATCTGTGCTTCTTTGCGGCTTAATGACATAGTTAAATATAGTCTTCTATTTGATTAATAAAGGGTGACAATTCTCTGCGGAAAGTTTTCTTGACCTGCTCTAGGCTGGCGTCGTCGTCGCCTTCAAAGCGCAGAGTTAGGTTCGCTGAGGTATTTGATGCTCTAATAAGCCCCCAGCATTTTGGGTACTCGGCACGCAGGCCATCCACACTAATGATCTGAGCGCCGCTAAATTGGCAGGCAGAAAGGAGTGTCTGCATAAGCTCAAACTTTTCATTTTCGGCGACAGGAATTAAAATTTCCGGACTGTAGCTACTGGTATCGAATTTGCTGATGATCTGATCGAGGGTCTTGTCTGCGCTGTCGCGCTGCAGGCAAAGTACTTCGAGTAACCGCGAAGCCGCATAGAGCCCATCGTCGAACCCTTTCCAGCGGTCATTAAAAAAGATATGGCCGCTGAATTCTCCGCCCAGAGGAGCATTGCTGTGCTGCACAGCTTTTCTGACGTGAGAATGACCCGTCTTACACATAACGGGCCGACCGGAGTTTTTACCAATCATCTGTGCCAGTCGCTTGCTGCTCTTGACGTCGAAGACGATTTCGGCGCCGGGCGTACGAGAGAGGATATCTTTGGCGAAAATCATCATCAGCCTATCGGGCCAGATTATTTCACCTTTGCCCGAGATAACCACGATACGATCACCGTCACCATCAAAGGCTAGCCCCATGTCAGCCTTGACTTCCTTGACCTTAGAGATTAGCTGTTTGAGGTTTTTCTCCTCGCTTGGGTTTGGCTCATGATTGGGAAACGTGCCATCAATCTCGCAGTTGATAGGAAATACCGTGCAGCCGAGGCTTTTAAACAGCTTTATCGCTACCGGCCCAGCCACCGAGTTGCCCGCATCAATGGCCAGCCTAAATGAACGATCAATCACACTATCTTCAACAATATGGCGCACATATTGGGACACGATGTCACGAGAGAAAAGTTGCGCGCTATCGCTCTGAGTAAAAGCCTTGGCATTGAGCATGGGCTTTAATAACTGCAGAGCTTTACCCGAGATCACCTGGCGCTGAATAATGATCTTAAAGCCATTATAGATAGAGGGGTTATGGCTCGCAGTTACCATAATACCGCAGCTCGATTGACCGCAATGATGAACTGCAAAGTTTAGAGCTGGGGTGGTTATTGCCCCTAGATCGATCACATTGCAGCCAGTGGATAAAAGACCGGAACGGAGCGAAGCCGCTAGTTCTGGGGAGCTGATTCGGCCATCACGACCTATGTAAATACTCGTGTGGCCATTTTGCAGAATGATACTGCCGATAGTTTTACCCAGCCTCTCAGCGAAGGCTTTGGTGATCTCTGATCCTGCTATACCGCGAATATCATAGTCTCGAAAAACAACATCTGGCACCAGAAACGGTCCCGAGATTGGAGCTTCTATGTACTCATTGGGAATTATATCTTTTTCCAATTCTGCAGCCTCAGCTTCGCTAGTAGCTACCGTGGCTACTGCCTCTTGGAGACAGGGCGTTTCTTCGGTCTCCGAAGCCTCTGAGATTATTTCTTTACTATCAAGCCGTTTCTGGGGACTCTTTGGTGTCTGTAGTCTCTTGGCTCTGTAAGGATTCTTTGACCTCCGAATGCTCATTTTCATCGGAGTGTTGAGTCTGTTCAGTCGCCGATGCGTCTAGGAGGGTCTTTTCACTCTGCAAAGTCCTCGCTTTGCAGGGACTCTTTGGTGTCTGTAGTCTCTTGGCTCTGAAGATTCTTTGACCTCCGAACGTTTCATCGGGAGTTGAATCTCTTCAGTCGCCGATGCGTCTAGGAGGGTCCTCTCGCCGTTTCTGGACTCCTCCTCGGATCCGTCTAATGGGCTTCTCTGACCTCCGACACAGTTTCATCGGGATGTTGAATCTCTTCAGTCGCCGATGCGTCTAGGAGGGTTTTTTCACTCTGCAAAAAGTCCCCGGTTTCTAGGGACTCCACTCCTTCAGGCATCTCGTCTAATGCCGGCTTCTCTGACGACGTCTCCTCAAAGAGAGGCTCAGCGGCTACAAAATCTGACTGCAGTGTCTGGGTCTGCATGACAAGCTCGACCTCATCCTCATTTGGTGAGGCAAAAAGGGCATCCTGCGCGTTGTGTTCTTCTATAAAAATATCGGTGATCCATGACCTACGGCTAACTCTATAGCGGGTAATGAGATACAAAGCAGGTAATAGGCTACCCCAAGCCAGACCGAAGAATAACCAAAACGGAGGAAGCTGATCGTCAATAGTGGTCATCAGTTTGGCCGACGGGATAAAGCTGACTTTCCAGCGCGGGTTTACCGTATCTATCATACGGATATGGTCTGCTTGGATGGACATTAAGGTGACTGGCGAGGCTTGGCTGCTCAATGACAGAACAATGATGTCATTCCTATCAGGCTCCGATTGCTGCAACTGCATAGTGCCGTTAGAGACGTCTACCGTACTCAGGGCTTGGATAAGTCCTTCAATCGGCATCAGCAAGACAATGCCCCCAACGTTAGCGACTTTTGCACTGGCGGGGATTTGCGGGGATAGCACGGGCTTGATCAGGAGAACTTTCCAGTGACCAGCAACCTTTATGGCTATAGAGTTGACCCCGTTCCCGGCTAGAGACCGACGTATGATCTCGGTTGTAGCCATATTAAAACTGTCTTGATGTCGCTCTAGGCCGCTGTCGATATAGCGAATGGACTCAGCCTCAGGGATTAAAGCTGCGCTGTTGACTTCTTCCCGGTCCAAAGCAGAAAAGTCACCGCTGTTAAACAGCGTGAAAGTACTGGTTTGGTTAGCGATGCCGTTCAGCGATTGTTGATACTTGTCTAAATAACTTTCAATCTGACTGGCCGCGAGGTTCATGTTTTGGCCAAGTTGGAGGCTCACAGCCTGAACGCGCGCGTCAACGATAGTCTGCTGCCAAACGGCGACAGATGAAACCACTAACAGAATCAATCCAGCTGCAAAGCTACCGCGGACAAAGCGATCGCCTCGAATTTCTGAAATGAACTCTTTTAATGTGACTGTCATTAATTTCTCAGAGATAGCTGGTTAGTGGAAATAGCTCTGTGCCATATGTTCAATGATATCCCTGGCTAGTTGCGCCTTACTTCTCTTGCTAAAGGCTATCGAGGAGGTGCGATCGATCCAACTAATTTCGTTGTCATCGCTGCTAAAACCTATATCCGCCCGAGATACATCATTGGCGATAATGGCGCTGAGTTTCTTGCGCTCCAATTTATCGCGGGCATAGGCTTCTACCTTTTCGGTCTCCGCGGCGAAGCCCAGTACAAATAACGCCTCATTGGCAGTTGCCACTGCACTGACGATATCAGGATTTTTCTCCAGATCAATGGTCATAGAGTTGCCCTGCGTCTTGATCTTCTGGGCCGAAACCGCGCTAGCACGGTAGTCAGCAACCGCAGCAGCGGCTATAAATATATCGACATCGAGGGCCAAATTTAAAGATGCCGTGAGCATATCCTGTGCAGAAATTACTGGAATAAGGTGGCAGCGCGGGGGTGCATCTAAGGTTACTGGCCCCGAAATTAAAAAGACCTCGGCGCCAGCCTCTAGGGCAGCTGCGGCAAGCGCATAGCCCATTTTACCGGAACTGTGGTTACTGATGTAGCGCACGGGATCCAGTGCTTCACGGGTTGGTCCTGCGGTAATAACCACTTTTTTACCCGCCAGTGACCCAGTGTTAAAGAGCCGGCTTACCGAACTAACAACGCCATCAGGCTGCTCCATTCTTCCCGGTCCAATATCACCGCAGGCCTGAAGGCCGTCCTCTGGACCAATAAGGGTGACACCGCGCTCTCTTAACACGGCAATATTCGCCAGACTAGCCGGATGATTCCACATGGCTTGATTCATGGCCGGAGCAACCGCAACCTTAGCGGGCGTTGCTAAATGAACGGCGCTGAGCAGGCTGTCGGCCCTGCCATGCACCATGTTGGCAATAAAGTCTGCGCTGGCAGGGGCAATGAGCAATAGGTCTGCCCAGCGCGCTAGTTCGATATGGCCCATACCCGCCTCCGCCTCGGAATCTAGCAGATTGGTATGCACCGGGTATCCCGAGAGGGCCTGCATGGTAAGGGGTCGGATAAATTCGCTGGCCGCAGGAGTCATAACGACACGCACCTCAGCGCCCTGATCCTGAAGACGTCTAATAATTTCGGCGCTTTTGTAGGCGGCAATGCCTCCCGTGACGCCGAGAATTATTCGTTTGTTTGATAGACTGCTCATTAATCGTCCAGACAGGCCAAATAAAGGATTGTAAGATACCACCATGAGAGAGATTTCTGTAGTGATAAATGAGGACTCACTATGGCTATAAGCCACTGGCCCAAGGAAGAGCGACCTAGGGAGAAGCTTTTATCTAAGGGTGCAGCCGCACTTTCAGATGCTGAATTAGTGGCAATATTTCTACGTACTGGCTTGCCCGGCATCACCGCCATTGATCTCGCCCGCGGCCTATTGTCAGAATTTGGGGGCATTGGGCCCCTACTGAGCGCGCGACAGGTCGCATTCTGCGAGCGCAAAGGGCTGGGTCCAGCGAAGTTTGCTCAGCTGCAGGCTGCTCTTGAGTTAATCAGCCGATATATTAAAGAGGAGCTGCGCGCGAACCCAATATTTACCAGTCCCCAGATGGTTAGAGACTACCTTGCAGTGCAAATGAGAGGTTATCAGCGTGAGGTATTTGTCATATTGCTCCTCGATTCACGCCATCAACTATTGGATTTTCACGAATTATTTCAAGGCACGATTGATATGGCGGGTGTTTATCCTCGGGAGATAGTCAAGTTGGCGCTGCAAAACAATGCTGCTGCGGTCATTGTCGCGCATAACCATCCCTCTGGAGTTGCCGAGCCGAGCCAGTCTGATATCGCCATTACCAGGCGCATCAAGCAGGCGCTAGCGTTAGTCGATATTCGCCTCTTGGACCACTTTATTATTGGCCACGGGGCGGTGACTTCGCTGGCGGATTCTGGCCAGGTGTGAATGCTGCTGCAATCAGGTTATTTTATAGTATTCAATAAGCAATGAGCCTTGATAGCTCCTGGAGTGAAGAAAAAGTGCTGTTTTCCGGCAATCCCGCGGTTTTCATTTGATTCAAGATAGGCTTTCTGGTATAAAACGCGCCTCCTTTCGGGACGGTCCCGTTAAAGGTTATTTAATTAACAGTATTCTTTTGCCAAACAGGCTCTTCCTGTGGCAAAAATAGATAGTAGAGGCAGGAATAATGTCTAGAGTATGTCAGGTCACGGGCAAGCGCCCAATGGCGGGAAATAATGTATCTCACGCGAAGAATAGAACTCGTCGTCGCTTTGAGCCCAATCTTCATACCCATCGTTTTTGGGTTGAAGGGCAAAAACGCTTTGTTAAGCTTCGCGTATCCACCAAAGGTATGCGCATTATTGACAAAAAAGGTATTGAACAAGTCTTGTCCGAGCTGGTAGCTCGTGGCGAGAAAATCTAAGGAGATAACTGATGGCTAAGTCAGCTCGCGAAAAAATTCGATTAGTGTCTAGCGCCGGTACCGGGCATTTTTATACGACGGATAAAAATAAGCGCAATATGCCTGAGAAAATGGAGATCAAGAAATATGATCCCACGATCCGCAAGCATGTGATTTACAAAGAAGCCAAGATCAAGTAACTAGTGTCTCAGTTGCGTTAAAGGATCCTGCCGGTTGGCGGGATTTTTTTTGCCTGTTATTTTTTAGCGGGCTATTGCGGCGCCTTGACCGCCTGTATTCTCATAAGTGCTTAATTTTTGCTGTCATTGCGTCAGCACCAGGCATAAAAAAACCTCGGTAATTGCTTATCGAGGTTTTTTCTTAATTTTCGTACTGCTATCTAGCGACAGCGACAGAAATTAATCGGCGACTACGTTCTCAGCTTGAGCGCCTTTCTGGCCTTGAGTAACTTCCATCGTTACTGCCTGACCTTCTTTTAATGATTTGAAACCATCAGCTTGGATTGCGCTGTGGTGAACGAATACGTCACCGCCGCCTTCTTGCTCAATGAAACCAAAACCTTTACTGTCGTTGAACCACTTAACAGTGCCAGAAACTCTCTCCGACATAACTAACCTCACTTATAAAATGTATACCGTTTAAGGCGTTTAATATATCCAGCCTCGTAACGGGGCTAGCCTTACCTGTGATCTAAAAAACATGTTGTAGATCAAAGGCATTCCTGAACAAGCGAGTACTCTGTACTTTTTAATGCTAGTTCAGTACACGGCAGTGTATGTCTTTTTTAAGGGTTTAGCTAGTAATTAACGCGAAAAACTGTTTATTTACGCCAATTCTCGACGTTAGAACAAAACTCGGCAGCGAATGGTGCCCGCAATGCCCCTTAACGCCGCCAGTGCGCCCTGACTGTATTCAGCCTCGATATCGACCACCACATAACCGACCCGGTCGTTGGTCTGCAGGTACTGTGCGGCAACATTGATATTGAATTCCGAAAAAATCTGGTTGATAGCGCTCATAATCCCCGGAGTATTCCGGTGTACGTGCAGCAGTCTATGGGTATTGTCATGCGCTGGCAGTGCCACCTGAGGGAAGTTAACTGCGCTGATACTGGTGCCGTTGTCACTATACACGATCATCTTCTCGGCCACCTCTACGCCAATATTTTCTTGGGCTTCCTGAGTAGAGCCGCCGATATGGGGGGTCAGAATCACATTGTCAAATTGGCGTAATGGAGAGATAAATTCGTCTTGGTTGGACTTTGGCTCTACGGGGAACACATCGATCGCTGCCCCCCCTATGTGTTTACTGGCCAGCTGTACGCAGAGGCCTTCGATGTCGACGATCTGGCCTCGTGCGGCATTGATCAAAATACCTCCAGGTTTCATTGCGGCTAGATCTTTGGCGCCGATCATACCTCGAGTTGCCTGCGTGTCTGGGACATGTAACGAGACCACATCGCTACGCGCGAGCAACCCGTGCAGCGTTGCTATCTGCTGGGCATTGCCTAGGGGCAACTTGGTTAATGCGTCGTAAAAGCACACTTTCATGCCCATGGCTTCTGCCATTACGCTGACCTGGCTACCTATGTTGCCGTAGCCTACGATCCCTAGCGTCTTGCCCCGCACTTCATAGGCATTGGCGGCAGACTTTAGCCATTCTCCCCGATGGGCTTTTGCCGTTTTCTCTGGAATGCCACGCATTAACATTATGGCTTCGGCGATGACCAGTTCTGCAACACTGCGCGTATTAGAATAAGGCGCATTGAAAACGATTACGCCATGCTCCGTAGCCGCTTGCAAATCTACCTGGTTCGTTCCAATACAAAAGCAGCCGACACTCAGTAGCTTTTTGGCGGCTGCGAACACCTGAGCGTTGAGTTGAGTGTGAGAGCGAATTCCAACAAAATGTACATCGGCGATTTTTTTTAGGAGCTCGTCCTGAGGCAGCGCGGCGGGTTGGTAGTCAATATTTTCATAGCCGGCAGCTTTAAAGGCGGCGACCGCAGATGGATTGACGCCTTCCAGCAGGAGAATTTTAATTTTTTGTTTTCCGAGAGAAAAATTCAACATCAATTATACTGTCCGCAGGCAATCAGATTTGGGCCTATATGGTAACATGACCAAAGAACTCTATTGCACAAACCGCCGCTTTTAAGAGGACCTCCGAATGTTATCGGAACAGATTATTTCTCGATTAACTAAAATAGTTGGCGCCGAGCGCCTGCTTTTGGAAGCGGGTGAATTACAGCATTTTGGCGTTGACCGGACGACTATTTGGCGGGCTAATCCCTCTGCGGTGGTCTTGCCTGGCACAATTGAAGAGGTACAACAGGTAGTGTTGTTGGCCAATGAATGTAACTTGGCAATTGTACCCTCTGGCGGACGGACGGGCCTTAGTGGCGGCGCAGTGGCCAAAGATGGTGAGATTGTGGTTGCCATGGACCGTCTTAATCAGATGTTGGATTTTAATCCCATCGACCGCTGTGTCAGTCTCGGGGCTGGCGTAATTACCGCGCAGTTACAGGATTTTGCTGCCGAGCGGGGCCTGTTTTACCCAGTCGACTTTGCGTCCACTGGGTCTAGCCAAATTGGCGGAAACATCGCTACTAACGCGGGTGGCATCAATGTCATCCGCTACGGCATGACCCGAGAGTGGGTCATTGGTCTAAAAGTGGTCAACGGTGCCGGTGAGATTTTGAACCTGAACCGAGGACTGGTGAAAAACAATACCGGATACGACTTTCGACACCTATTTATCGGGTCTGAAGGAACTCTTGGATTGATCTGCGAGGCGACGATTCAGCTGACTAGACCGCCTGCAGCCTCGACGGTGCTGGTTTTGGGTATTGATAACTTCCCCGCGATACTCGACGTGCTGCGTGTCTTCAGTGCTGAAATCGATTTAAGCGCGTTTGAATTTTTCTCCCAGGCCGCCTTGGATAAGGTGACCGAGCATCAGGGTCATGTTAAGCCTTTCGAAACCAGAACCCCATTTTATGCGCTGTTGGAATTTGAGACGGCCAATGAATCGGTTTTGGAGAGTGCCATGGCGTTATTTGAAACCTGTGTAGAAGAGGGGTGGGTATTGGATGGCGTGTTGAGTCAGAGTTTGGCGCAGGCCAAGGCGCTGTGGAAATTGCGTGAGGATATATCAGAGACTCTCTGGCATTGGCAGCCTTATAAGAATGATATCTCTGTGCGGGTTTCGCGAATGCCAGACTTTCTGCGTGAAGTAGACGAGCTGGTGGCGGGTCGTTACCCAGACTTTGAGGTCATTTGGTATGGTCACATTGGCGATGGCAATCTACATCTCAATATTCTGCGGCCAGAAACTCTGTCCAATGAGGAGTTTGTCGCCAAGTGCGGCTCTGTCAGTGCTGAGATTGGTCAGTTGTTGGCCAAGTACGAGGGCAGTATTAGTGCCGAGCATGGGGTGGGTCTGCTGAAGAAAGACTATTTGCATTATTCCAGATCGCCTCTCGAAATAAAGCTGATGCGGGAGATTAAAAAGGTCTTTGATCCCAATTTAATTTTAAATCCAGGGAAACTGTTTGATTAATTGCGTATCCAATTTCAGATAAAGACGAACGGGAGTTAGTTATGAGTGAAGATGTTGTCGACATAGATGCGAGCCAAAAAAATATGGCTCTGTTGGTATATGTGCTGCAAGGATTGGGCTTTTTTACTGGCGGAGTAACCTTTATTTTTGCCATCGTAATCAATTACATTAAGCTAGATGAGGTCCGTGGTACTTGGCTTGAGGGGCACTTCCTGTGGCAGATGAACACCTTTTGGTATGGGCTGCTTTGGTCAATAGTGGGATTCCTGTTTTGGTTAATATTAATGGGATGGTTGGCGTCCGCGATTGTCAGTATCTGGATGATCTATCGTATTATCAAGGGAGCTTTGTACCTCAATGACGATAAGGCTATTATTTTTTAATGTGCTGTTGTAGTTCTGTCGAAAGGTAGCAGGGAAAAGGATAAATAATGCGAGAGTACCACCATGTTGTTGACGGTCAGACGGTCGATCTGCCGTTGGGCAAGGTAGTCTGTGTGGGGCGCAATTATGCTGCCCACGTGCGCGAACTCAATAATCCGGTGCCGACTGAACCAGTTTTGTTTATTAAGCCCAATACGGCACTGGTAAGTCTTGCGCAACCGATCATGATCCCAATCCACCTAGGGGTCTGTCATTTTGAAACAGAAATGAGCCTTTTAATCGGTGAGCGGCTGATTGATTGCACCGAAAAGCAGGCAGAAAGTGCGATCCTCGGTGTGGGTATCGGCCTCGACTTAACCCTGCGTGATCTGCAAACCAGGTTAAAAGATAGTAGCCTGCCCTGGGAAAAAGCCAAGGCTTTTGACGGCTCCTGCCCCATGTCGGCATTCGTCAGTCCAGACAAGCTTGGAGACCTGCAGTGTCAGCAGATTCAGTTGCACCAGAACCAGCAATTGCGGCAGGATGGCAATAGTGCTGATATGTTGACACGAGTGATACCGCTATTGGTTTATATCAGCCAGTTTTTCACCTTGCTACCGGGTGATCTGGTGCTGACTGGAACACCAGAAGGCGTCGGACCGCTTGCGGTTGGAGACGAGCTTGAGCTATGTCTGTCCGGAGTCATTCATTGTAAGACTGAGGTCTTCGCAAAAAATAAGGCTCTCCTATGAGCATGATCAAGGGTATCTATAAGCATTATAAAGGTAATCTCTACGAGGTGATCGATGTGGCCAAACACAGTGAAACAGAAGAAGAACATGTGGTCTATCGAACCCTTTATGGCGACTACAGCCTATGGGTGCGCCCCCTGGCAATGTTTATTGAAACCGTCGAACTAGACGGGCAACAGGTTGCGCGTTTTGAGTATGTTGAAGACGCTGACTAATGGTCTTTATTTCAAGCACTATTTCAATTCCTGAGGGAGAAATCGAGCTGACAGCGATTAGGGCGCAGGGTCCTGGAGGTCAGAATGTTAATAAGGTGTCGTCGGCGATCCATTTACGCTTTGATATTCCGGCCTCATCGTTGTCCGCGTTGGTTAAATCGCGGCTTCATAAGCTCAGTGATCAGCGTATCTCCAAGGAGGGTATTGTGGTTATTAAGGCGCAGCGTTACCGTAGTCAGGACAAGAATCGTGTCGAGGCCCTGCAGCGGTTGCAGGAGATGGTGCAGTCGGCGATGTTTACGCCAAAGACTCGGCGGCCCACAAGGCCGACCAAAGGGTCGCAACTGAGGCGTATGGATAAGAAAACGCAGCAGGGACAGAAGAAAGACAGACGCTCAAAACCCGGCCTTGATTAGGTCCTTTAAAAGCTCAATGCGGATTATTCAATGACCGAAACTCGTAGCCATCCCTTCGAAGCGCTAGGCCCCGATTTATTGATCGATGCGGTTGAGAGCCAGGGCTTTGTTTCCGATGGGCGCTTTCTGGCGCTAAATAGCTATGAAAACCGCGTTTACCAAATCGGTATTGAAGACCAAGCGCCAATGATCGCCAAGTTTTATCGACCCGAACGCTGGACTAATGAGCAGATTCATGAGGAGCACGAGTACTGCTTTCAGCTGATGGAGCAAGAGCTACCGGTGGTTTGTCCCTGGGTGAATTCCCGGAGTGACAGCCTGCACAACTATGGTGATTTCAGGTTTGCACTGTATGAACGTAAGGGCGGCCATGCCCCCGAATTGGACAATCTCGACAATCTTTTCATTCTGGGCCGCGTGCTGGGACGGTTTCACGGTATAGGGGCGATGCAGGCGTTTAAGCATAGGCCGACCCTGCGTGTTGAAAACTTTGGCTGGCAGTCCTATCGACTAATTAGCGAGCAGTTTATGCCTAAAGAGCTGTTGCCAGCTTACGACTCGCTAGCCTTAGATGTCCTTAAAAAAGTTGATCAGCTACTGGAAGACTATGGGCCAATCAATAATATTCGTGTCCACGGTGACTGTCATTCTGGCAATATTCTTTGGCGTGATGACTACCCGCATTTTGTCGACTTTGACGATGCGCGCATGGCGCCAGCGATTCAGGATCTTTGGATGTTGCTGTCGGGAGATCGTCAGGAACAGACATTACAGATGGCAGAGCTAATCGAGGGCTACAATGACTTCTATGATTTTGACTACCGCGAGCTGCGGCTAATTGAGGTGTTCCGGACCCTGCGAATTATGCACCACAGCGCCTGGATCGCCAGACGCTGGACCGATCCGGCATTTCCGCGAGCGTTTACTTGGTTCAACTCGCCGCGTTATTGGAGTGACCATATTCTGATGTTGCGCGAACAGTTGGCTGCCCTCAATGAGCCTCCGTTGCAAGTTCGCCTCTGAGCTTAATGAGTTTACCAGCTGTAATTTACGCCGATGGTTAGCTGGCTATCCCGGGCTTTAGTGCCCAGAGCGGGTTTATTGTCGTAAAGCCACTCAAGCTTTAGCTCGGTAAATAGGTTTTCCATTAAGGGAGTTTTGAGGCCCAAATCGGCCTTCAGCTCTGAATCATCGACGTCAGAGACTGAGACCAGTAGTCTGTGGCTATGAAATAGTTCTACGCTTTGCACCAGTATTTTGCGGTAGTCTGCTGACCAGCTCCATGTAAGCCGGCTATCTGAGCTCTGATCATTATACTCTTCACTGATCCAGAGAAAACCGGATTCCGCCGATAGCGCGCTAGCGTCGGTGTCCCATAATTGGCGGCCGATGGCGCTACCAACAGAATAATATTGGTCTATGGCGCGACTATCATTGGCGCCCCATGTCGCACCATTTTTCCAAAACCATTTCTCACGAAAGAAAAAGTCAAGGCCATAACCGACATGATGCTCTTCACTGGCAGCAGACCCGTCTAGGCTGTGACTCTCATAATTAATCGCGGCGTCATGGCGATAATCGCCCGCACGCCATTCAACGGCAGTTCCAATGTCCCAATCCTCGCGCTCTTCGTTGCCACTGGCATAGGCTCCGGTGACAGATAGTTCGCCTCTGAGACCATGGCTCAATGAAGACACAGCAGCAGTGACTTCGGGCATCGTCGACGAAGAGAAAAGTGGCTCTCCATCAATAGAGACTACCCGTTTAAGGGCGATAGTTAACTCACCAAAATTATCTGACAGCCAAATCAAAGTGACTGTCGGTCTGCGCAACGGTTGTACCCTGCAAGACGTCGCCATTGACGAGCGCTAACTCGTCGGCTTGTAGCGACGCAGCGGGCAGCAGAATTGCGCCTAATATTATGGCGCGAGGGGTGTTTTGCATGATTTTCTCATCAAGTTAAAAGACATGGCGGGCCAAGAGTGCCGCCCAGTTTACACAATTACTCAAAATGGTCATTACCTGTCGAAAATTACTCTATCTTTACAGGCTATTATCAGTAAAATACCGCCAAACCAAGAGTCTGGCCGAGGTTCGGCGGTCATTGAAGGTTTTAGCTATTACTAGTCACTGGAGAATACAATGAGCGACCTTCCTACGGAATTAAAATACGCCAGCAGCCACGAGTGGGCTCGCTTGGAAAGTGACGGCACTGCTGTTGTTGGGATTACCGATCATGCTCAGGCAGCACTTGGTGATATTGTTTATATTGAGCTGCCAGAAGTAGGTGCGACGCTTGATGCGGGTTCTGAAATCGCGGTCGTTGAGTCGGTCAAAGCGGCGTCCGATATTTACTCGCCACTGAGTGGCGAAGTGATTGAGATCAATCCAGTACTTGAAGATGAGCCTGGAACGGTGAATCTGTCGCCCTATGCCGACGGTTGGTTCTTTCGGGTCAAGCTGTCTGAAGTCAGTGAGCTGGAGGATATGATGGATGCCTCGGATTACCAATCGATGGTCGATGAGTCCTAGTAGCCGGCTCTGATTAAAAGAAAAGCCTTAGCGGTTACTAAGGCTTTTTTACAGGCAGGCCTTAGGCTCGTGCTCATCGGGTTACTTTTAAGCACAAACTATCTTTACGCGCTCTAATAATACCCTACCTTAATGAGATGATATCCCAGCCGCGATTGACGGCTTCTGCGCCCAGTTGTGGGTCCGGATCTACAGCGACAGGATGGGTCACTTGTAACAGCAGTGGCATATCATTGATGGAGTCAGAATAAAAATAGCTACCGTCTAAGGTCTCATTATTTTCACGCAGCCATACATCTAAACATTTAACCTTGCCCTCTTGATAGGTGGGTATGCCAACAATTCTTCCAGTATAAACACCATCAATAATCTCCGGCTCTGTGGCAAGAATCTCACTAAGCCCCAAGGACTGGCAGATGGGCTCTACAATAAAGCGGTTTGTCGAGGTGATAACTAGCAGCCGATCGCCGTCAGCGCGATGCTTCTCAATAAGCCGGTCGGCGAGGGCCAGCCTCATAGGCGCGATCATCTGCTCCATAAATTCAAGGTGAAGTGTTTTTAGGTCTGAGGCCGATAGAGTCGCTAGCGGCGCAAGAGAGAACTTGAGGTAGGCGTGAATATCTAAGCAACCGGCTTCGTAGTCCGCATAAAAGCGATCATTCATGGTTTGATAATGGCTCTGATCCACCCGTCCTTGCGCCACCAAAAACTGACCCCAACTGTGGTCGCTATCACCAGCAATCAATGTGTTATCTAGATCAAAAATCGCCAGGGCCATCAGTATTCCAGTTTCAATGAAAAGTGTAATAAAACTCAGGTGCAGGATAGCGATGATGTAAGATAGGCTCAAGAGAAAATTACTGTCCGTACCCGGCAGTGAAATAATAAGGCAAATTAAATAATTTAAAGTTGGAATAATGCCATGGTTGATAAGGATGGATTTCGCTCCAACGTGGCTATCGTCATCAGTAATGGGATGGGGAAGTTGTTTTGGGCTAAGCGGTTGGGTCAGAATGCCTGGCAGTTCCCTCAGGGCGGCGTGAGTCAGGGCGAAACTGCTGAGCAGACACTCTACCGGGAGCTGTATGAAGAGGTGGGGCTGGAATCCAAAGATGTAAAGATCATTCAGCGCAGTAAAAAATGGCTGCGCTATCATATCCCGCCAAAGATGCAGCGAAGGCATTCCAAGCCATTGTGTATTGGCCAAAAACAAAAATGGTTTTATCTTGAGTTGACCGGAGAGGCCTCCGCAGTTCGATTTGATACCACTGACAGCCCTGAATTTGATGGCTGGGAGTGGGTTAACTATTGGTATCCCATTGGGTCTGTGGTTTCATTTAAGCGCAGTGTTTACCGCAGTGCGCTGCTTGAATTTGCGCCCGCCAATGCACTCTTCGAACAGCAGAGTCGAGGTGCCTAAGCGTGCTTGCCACTCTAAGAACCATAGTCCAGGAGGTCAATAGCGCCCGCAGCCTGCCAGAAGTACTCAGAATTATTGTCACCGAAGTCCGGTTGGCGATGAACGCAGGGGTATGCTCTGTCTATCTATTTGATGAAACGGATCAGCGCTACGTGTTAATGGCTACAGAGGGTCTGCGTGCAGAGTCTATTGGCAAGGTGCGACTTGCCATGCGCGAAGGTCTGGTAGGGCTGGTGGCCTCTAAAGAAGAGCCGCTCAACTTAAAGGATGCTGATCAGCATCCTAATTATGCCTACTTTGAAGAGACTGGTGAGGCGCCCTATCACTCATTTCTGGGTGTGCCCATTATTCACCATCGCAAGGTATTGGGGGTGTTGGTGCTGCAACAGCAAACTGAGCGACGATTTGCCGATGAAGAAGAAGCCTTCGTCGTCACGGTCTGTGCTCAGCTCTCGGGGGCAATTGCTCATGCGGAGGCTACTGGCGCTCTACGTAAATTGGCGTCAGCGGGCCGTGGAAAAAGCCGCGAGGCAACATTTAAAGGTATCCCGAGTGCACCAGGGGTCGGCATTGGCCGTGCGGTGCTGGTATCGGCCAGTACAGATTTGGCATCGGTGCCAGAGCGCTTCACTGAGGACCCCATTGCGGAGTTGGAAATTTTTCGCGCCGCATTGGAAGCGGCCAAGCAAGATATGCGCAATTTGAGTGCCGGCCTAGAGGGGCAGTTGAGTTCTGAAGAGCTGGCACTATTTGATGTATATATTCGTATGCTCGATGACCGTTCATTGGGAGGTGAGGTCTTTGCGGCGATTACTGAGGGGCGCGCGGCCCAGAGTGCTTGGAGTTCGGTAATTCTCAAGCATGTGCGTACGTTTAGGCAAATGGATGACCCCTATCTGCGAGAGAGAGCGGCGGATGTCAATGATCTGGGTAAACGGGTGCTGGGCTATCTACAGAGCCATGATAAAAAAACGGCACCCCTGCCACGCCGTGTTATTTTGGTGGGAGAAGATCTTTCGGCGACCTCGTTAGCCGACATTCCGGTCAATCGGCTAGTGGGTATCATCTCCCGAAAAGGCTCGAGTAATTCCCATCTCGCTATTGTCGCCCGCGCCCTCGGTATACCGACTGTCATGGGTGCCGTGGGGCTGCCTTGGACGGAGCTCGAAGGTCAGGAATTAATTGTTGATGGCTTTCTCGGTGATGTTGTCAGTGGCGCTACGCGCGCTCTACGCCGTCGTTATTTACAGCGACAGCGAGAGGAGAAAATTCTCGCCAAAGATCTTGAAAAGTTGCGAGATATTCCCTGCATAACCGTCGACGGGTTGGCTTTTTCGCTTTGGGTTAACACTGGACTGCGCCAAGACACCCTGTTATCGCTTAAAAGTGGCGCCGGAGCGGTAGGTCTTTTTCGTACAGAAATGCCTTTTTTCCTGCGCTCGAGCTTCCCCACTGAAGACGAGCAAATAGGCATTTACCGTGAGCAATTGCTGGCGTTTGCTCCACGCACGGTGACTATGCGGACATTGGATATTGGCGGCGACAAAGACCTGCCGTATTTCCCTATTGAAGAGGAAAATCCCTTTCTGGGATGGCGTGGTATCCGTATCTCTCTCGATCATCCAGAGATTTTTCTTGTACAGATACGAGCTATGCTGAGAGCTAGCGAAGGCGTCAATAATCTCCGTATCATGTTGCCGATGATTAGTAGTATTCCAGAACTTGATCGAGCCTTAGAGTTAATAGATCGGGCCTATCGAGAGCTTACCGAGGAAGAGGGGTACAGCATGCAGAAGCCTCCTATCGGAGCCATGATCGAGGTGCCTGCTGCGGTATATCAGGTCAAGGAGATTGGTCGCCGCGTTCGATTTTCTATCTGTGGGCACCAATGATCTAACTCAGTATTTGTTGGCGGTTGACCGCAACAACCCGAGAGTTGCCGATCTCTACTACAGCTTGCACCCCAGCGTACTGCGAGCGTTAAAGAGTATTCATGAGCAGGCGTCATCGGTCAACTGCCAGCTCAGTGTCTGTGGTGAAATGGCGGGTGATCCCTTGCAGGCAGTGGTACTAATGGGGCTTGGCTATGAGAATCTTTCTATGAGTGCCAGTAGTCTTTTACGAGTCAAGTCGGTTTTGCTTAATGTCAGTCATAAACAGGCGCAGGATTTAGTTAAGCGAGCGCTGCGTATGCCCGATGCAGGCTCAATAGCGCAATTCATGGCCGACGCACTAAACCAGCCAGAGGTTGCCAGGCTACTTCATACGAACAATCAGAGCTACGCCCGAGATAGATCGAATTCGTAAACCTGAGTACCCAGCGTCTCGCCTGCTTCGAAGCAATGCTCCGCCACAACAATCCCGCCCTGTTTCGATATAATAATGGCCGAAGATGCTCTGGTTCCGTAACCGTCGGCGACAATAAAAGGTGAAGACAGCTGTGCCTCTAAGTCTTTAGGTACGCCGGTATCGGGGAGTAGTTCAAGCGGGTAGGTTTTTTCGAGGGACAATGTGGCGATTAGGTCCGACAACTGTCCAGCGCCAATTTGACCGACTTCTATAGCTCGTCTTAGCTGCTCACGGGCGTGGTCAACTTTTGGCCATGGGCTGTCGAGAAAATGATTACTCAGGGCATAGATGCCCGGCTCCAGAAGCTGCCTAGCGCCATTATGATTATTTAAATACAGCAGGCTAAGGCCGTCGTAGAGTAATAAATTAAAGCCACCATAATCAGGCATTGTCGCCGCTATGGAGTCGGCCCATTGTTCGACCGTTTTTTCTGAACTTAAAAAACCGGTCACTAGATGACCTCGAGACAGGGCTTTAGTCTCGGGCATAGCGCCAGCCACCAGCTGACGAAAGTTCGTTACCGCGGCAAATCGACCGCTGCGAGAAAGGCCCATCCATGTACCGCCAGCCTCAGCGTCTCGACCTGCCAAAATTGGTGCATCGGGCCACCAATGCATGGGTTCTGTAGGGCGTCGATAAAACTCATCACGATTGGAGGTCACAATCAGTGGGCAGTCGATTTGGGTTTGAAAAGCAACGGCGAGCAAGCACATGCCGGAAGTCTAACCTGTCTGCCTGTTGCCGTCATGCTCTGTGTCATCGTCTGTGGCAGAGAGGGCCAGAAACCGCTATGATCTGCGTCCAAATAGTTATAAGGACCATGCTGTAATGCTTAGTTATCCAGCCATAGATCCGGTCGCCTTGTCGATTGGGCCATTACAGATTCACTGGTACGGCATTATGTACCTGCTGGCCTTTACCGGAGCCTATTTTCTCGCGCTACGCAACAGTCAACGGCCTTGGTCGCCTATTCGGAAGCCTCAGGTTGAGGATCTTATTTTCTATGGTGCCTGGGGGGTTATTCTGGGTGGTCGTCTCGGCTATATGTTTTTTTACAATGCGGATAAATGGTTAGCTGACCCTCTATGCTACTGCGAATTTGGGAGGGAGGAATGTCCTTTCATGGCGGGCTTATTGGGGTCCCGTCGCGGTGCTACTGTTTGCTCCGCAAGCATCAGGTGCCATTTCTGGCGCTCGGCGACTTTGTCGCGCCCCTAGTGCCGGCCGGTCTGTTTTTTGGCCGCATCGGCAACTTTATCGGTCAGGAGCTCTATGGCCGCGCCACCGACCTGCCCTGGGCGATGGTATTTCCCGCTGATCCATTGCAGCTTTCACGACATCCCTCGCAGTTATATGAAGCCCTGTTAGAGGGGGTGCTGCTGTTTATTATGGTTAACTGGTACGCTCGAAAGCCACGACGATCCGGTGAGGTAGCGGGCCTATTTTTGGTACTTTACGGATGCTTTCGCTTTGCTGTTGAAATGGTGCGTCAACCTGATGCGCAGTTTGTGGGTCAGGTAGCATTGGTAGAATCCTTTAATTGGATGACACGCGGGCAAGCGCTATGCGTCCCCATGATTCTCGCAGGAGTTTGGTTGATGCGGCAGTATTTGCAACGTCCTATCAGCGCTCTAGGAAAAACAGGTTCGTGAAGGCCTACTTAGATTTAGTTCGCCATATCCGTGATTATGGTACCCGCAAAGAAGACCGCACTGGCACCGGCACCATCAGTATTTTTGGCCATCAAATTCGCTTTGATCTTGCCCAGGGATTCCCTCTAGTGACGAGCAAAAAGGTCCATTTAAAGTCGATCTTACACGAGCTGCTCTGGTTCATTCGAGGTGATACCAATATTCGCTATCTGGTTGAGAACGGTGTTGGCATCTGGAATGACTGGCCTTACCAGAGCTGGCTGCGGCAAACCGGACAGGACAGCGACCTAGTTATGTATTCACCCGAGTGGAAGGCCGGCCTGAAAACCTTTGTCGAGCGCATTAAGTTAGATGATGCCTTTGCTGCACAGTATGGTGACCTGGGTCCAGTTTACGGGAAACAGTGGCGCGACTTTGAAGGCGTAGATCAGCTAGCGCAACTCGTTGAAGAGATCAAATCGAACCCAGATTCGCGACGACTCATGGTATCGGCATGGAATCCCAAAGATATTCCAGTGATGGTCAAATCCGGGTTGCCACCCTGTCACAGCCTGTTTCAATTTTATGTTACCGAGGGTCGGCTATCGTGCCAGCTATATCAGCGCAGTGCCGATGTGTTTCTGGGGGTGCCGTTTAATATCGCCTCCTATGCCCTATTGACCCTTATGATTGCTCAGGTTACCGGTTTAAAGCCGGGCGAGTTTGTTCATACCTTTGGTGATGCACATCTTTATAGTAACCATATGGATCAGGTCGAGGAGCAGCTTTCTCGGACCACGTTTTCGCTGCCAACGCTGGTCATCAATCCAGATGTAGATAATCTCTTCGACTTTGTCTACGAGGACTTTGAGTTACAAAATTACCAGTCCCACGGTGCAATTTCAGCGCCAGTAGCGGTTTGATAGGACCCTGTTGATGAACTTATCTTTAATTGTTGCTGTTAGCCGCAACGGTGTTATCGGCGCCAATAACGCCCTGCCTTGGCATCTGCCAGAAGATCTCAAGTACTTCAAATCGGTTACCATGGGCAAGCCTATTGTGATGGGTCGAAAAACCTATGACTCCATTGGCCGTCCTCTACCAGGACGCACGAATATTGTGATCACGCGCAATAGCAATTGGTCAGCGGAGGGCGTTGTGGTTGCACAAACTCTCGCGGAAGCATTAGCGCTTGGTACAAAGGCCTGCGCGGTGGATGGTGCCGACGAGATTGTAGTCATTGGTGGGGCTCAGATTTACAGTGCGGCCTTACCCCAAGCACAGCGCCTTTATCTTACTGAGGTCGATGCCGATGTAGAGGGAGACGCGTTCTTTCCGGCGATCAATCCAGATGAATGGAAGCAGGTCACAGAGCGGTTGCCTGAACTAACTGGCATCCACTCTTACCGGTTCCTTGTGCTGGAAAGGCAGCGGTTGGCAAACACTGATGGCCCTCAGTAAACCTGTTACGTTAGGTAACATAGTAATAATTTCTTTGTTTTATCGCCTAAATTTGCGGTAGCGCAAATTGATTCTTTAAGTTGAGGCTGTTACAAAGTAACCCCGAACAAAGCTTGTCTTTTGTCGGCAGCATTCTTTGTCGATTTTAGACAGTGAAAGATAATTAATCCGGTAGACCCAAATTGAGGGAACTATGAATAAGCAACCATTAAAAGCATTGGCAATTCTTGCCGTTCTTGCTGGTAGCCTGACTGTTAATGCAGTCTATGCTGCTGAGGTAACGGACGTGCTCAAAGCTGGAGCCGTAAAGGCAAAGGCAGCTAAATCCGCGCAAAACAAAGTTGATCGTATTGCTGATCAAACCGATGGTCTTTTGCAAGAATTTAAACAGGTCAACAAGCAGATCGAATCACTGCGAGTCTACAATTCTCAGCTTGATCGTCAGATCATTAGCCAGAAAACTATGATGTCTGAGTTAAAAGAATCGATCGAGAACGCGACAATCATCGAACGTGGTATTTCACCACTGATGCTTAGCATGCTCGCCGGTCTTGAAGATTTTATTGCTCTGGACGTTCCGTTTAAGAAAGCGCAGCGCAATGCGGCAATTGCCGATCTTTACGTCAATATGGATAGCGCTAAGTTTTCAGCCGCTGAAAAGTTCCGTCAGATTCTTGAAGTCTATGATATTGAATCGGAATATAGCCTCTCGCTGGAGTCTTACCGAGACATGATCGACATTGATGCAGACGGTTCAGAGGTTGAAGTCGAAGTACTTCGCGTCGGCCGAGTAGCATTGATGTATCAAACGAAAGATAAATCTCAAACTGGTGCTTGGAACAAGACTACCGGTTCTTGGGAGACCTTAGGTTCTGGATATCGTAGAGCCGTGGACCAGGGCATTCGGATTGCGAAGAAGTTGTCGCCTCAGGATGTTATGCAAATGCCCATCACAGCTCCGGAGACCGCACAATGAATATCAATTTCGCTAAATTTTGTGCCGCTTTTGTAGCGGCAGCTGCCCTCAGTATGCCAGCTATGGCACAGGACGCTAAGACGCTCGACGAGCTATTGCAAATGATTGAGAGCTCAACACTCTCAGAGTCTTCTGAGTATCGCAAGCGTGAGGCAACGTTTAAGCGTGAGCAGCGTACCCAGGCGCAGCAACTGAAGAAGGCTGAAAATACTAAATCTGCTGAAGAGCGTCGTTCAGATCGCTTGGAACAGGTTATTCGTGACAATGATTTGTTGTTGGCTGGCCTTCGTGAGCAACGGGATAAGCGCCTCGGGTCACTCAAGGAGCTATTCGGTCATTTGACTGGCGCTGCCGGTGACATTCGTGCCAACCTCAACCAGTCTATTGTCAGTGCCCAGATTCCTGGTCGTACCGAGTTTCTCGATACGATCATCGAGAAAATGAGCAGCGATACACGCCTACCATCGATCGAAGATATTGAGAAGCTTTGGTATGAACAGCAGCGAGAAATGATTGAGAGTGGACGTATTGTTAAGTTCAACCGATCCGTGCTGCTAGCCAACGGTACACAGGATGAGATGGAAGTTGTTCGTGTTGGAACTTATAACCTGATGGCTGACGGCATGTACCTTGAGTATAGTCCTGAAACTGGTCTAGTTTCTGAACTTGCGCGACAGCCTAGCTCACACCAATCTAGCGCTGCAGATCTGCAGGAAGCCGTTAATGGCTTTACTAAAGTGGGTCTGGACCCAAGTGGACCACTGGGCGGCGGTCTTTTGCGCGCCCTGATCAATACACCCACATTGATGGAGCGCTGGCACTACGGTGGCATCGTAGGCTATGTAATCTCTGCCGTGTTTGTTGTGGCAATCTTGTTGGCTCTATGGCGCTTTAAAGTGCTGATGGGTATGTCTAGCGCCGTTACTACTCAGCTAAAGGCTAAGACAGCCAATGTTGGCAACCCATTGGGTCGCGTACTCAAAGTCGCTGCCGATAATCCAGGTCTGGATCCAGAATCGCTGGAATTGAAGCTTCACGAAGCGGTCCTTAAGGAACGGCCTGACATTGAAGCAGGCTTAAGTTTGCTTAAGATCATTGCGATGGTGGCGCCGCTGTTAGGTCTTCTGGGTACCGTGACTGGTATGATTATTACTTTCCAAATGATCACTTTGTTTGGCGCAGGGGATCCCAAGGCAATGGCTGGGGGTATTTCTCAGGCATTGATCACCACTGTATTGGGTCTGGTTGTTGCTATACCGACCGTTCTGATGCACACATTGGTCAATGGTAAAGCACAGCGTATTCTGCATGTTCTTGAAGAGCAGAGTGCCGGAATTGTTGCTGGTTCAGTAGAGGGACGCTGAGATGTTTTTCGTTGATACAATGGCGGAAATTGGGAAGTTTATGGATTCAGGCGGCACGGTCCTTTGGGCTATTGTCGTCCTGCTGTTCGTTATGTGGACTCTCATATTCGAGCGTATGTGGTATCTCCGAACCAGCGTAGGCGTTGACGTTCAGCGTGCCCTAACGGCGTGGGAAGAGCGCAAAGAGCGCAAATCTAAAGGCGCCCACCAGGTACGGGAAAAGTTGATTTCTGAAGTGAGTATTGAAATCGATACGAACCTTATGATGATTAAGACATTGGTTGCGTTAGCACCACTGTTTGGGTTACTGGGAACAGTGACCGGAATGATCACTGTATTCGACGTCATGGCATTTACTGGTGGCGGTGATGCCAAGGCAATGGCCGGTGGCGTATCTCAGGCAACGGTTCCGACAATGTCGGGGATGGTTGCGGCTCTCTCGGGCGTTTTTGGCATGACCTATGTCGAGCGTGGAGCAGAGCGAGAGAAGCACCTCCTAGCCGATCATCTGACCATGGATCACTAATTGGGACCTGCCGCCTAATCGCTGCAGAAATCCTATGAGAGACAACTATGCGCAATAGAACAAACAGAGCACAGGCACAGGGTGAGACCATTGATCTTACACCTATGCTAGACGTGGTTTTCATCATGTTGATCTTCTTTATCGTTACCGCTTCGTTTATTAAGCTTCCCGGTGTTGAGGTTAATAAGATTGACACTAGCACCGACGATTCCTACAAGAAGGTAGGTATATTGGTAGCGGTAACCGAGAACAATGAATATTGGATTGATAAAAAGCGCGTTGAAACTACCGCGTTGAAAATTAATCTTTCAAGATTATTCAATGAAAACCCAAAGGGCGGCATGGTCATCCAAGCTGATAATGAATCTAACATTGAATCGGTTGCCAAAGTGGCTGATATCGCACGCGATATCGGTATTGCCCCAGTAGCCATTTCTGTTGAAAACGACTGAGTTAAAAGTATGCCTGTAATCAGAGTTGGCGTTTCCGCAGCACTTGGAGTGCTGGTTACCTTTTTGTTGATTATTTTAATGTATAAGTTAATCGACTCAGGTAGCAAAGACCTAGATCCAAAAGCTAGCATTAAAATCCCTGACTTCCTCCATATAGAGCGTCAAGTTACCGAAAATGTAAATTCAGAGGTTGCGAAACCTGAAGAGCCAGAGGCACCGCCACCGGATATTCCCGATGATAACATCGAGTTTGAGGTACCCGATAATGCTATAAGCATGGCAGCTCCCGCGGCTGGTGGTAATTTAAGTATTGGTAATTCAGGCTTCGCGCGAGATTCGGATTATATCCCCGTCTACGTTCCACAGCCGCGTTACCCCAATCGTGCGCAAACGCGAGGTAAAGAGGGTTATGCAGTCATCGAGGTAACAATCACGACGACTGGTGGCGTTCGTGATCCAGTGATGGTCGAAGAGTGGCCTGAGGGCTGGGGCTTCGGCAGAGCGGCGCTTAAAGCGGCCCTCAAGCTGAAATATAACCCCCGGGTTATTGACGGAGTGGGCCAAGAAGTTCCGAACGTGATGTATAAATTTACCTTCCAAATGGCTAAGTAAGGGGTACCTGATGTTCAGTCGCACAAAATTGTTAGCCATATTTGGCGCCGCATTTATGCTGCCGCTACTCATCGCAGTAGCAAATCCAGAGGCACTGTCAGGGACCTCTGTATTAGCAGCAGAAAAAAAGCAGCCGAAGTATAAAGATGTTAAGACTCGAAAAAGGCAGTCGGTGGGAGGCAAGTGCGCCAAGGCTCTAGAGAAAGTCCAAGTCGTTCTGGAAGAAGAAAATTGGCCTGAGTCGCTAAAAATGCTAAATGGCATTGAGGCGAGCGCTAAAACTTGTGCTTCTGACTATGAGCAGACTCAAATATGGAAGTTTAAGGGTTATATTTACTACTCCTTAGACGACTTCCCTCGCGCTATTCGCAGTTACCGCAAAGTTATCGATGGAGTGGGTACACCGCTTGAGTTGGCTCTGGATACCCGATATACAGTTGCCCAGCTTTACACTGTGGAAGAGCAGTATGGCAAAGCCGCCATAGAGCTTGAAATCTGGATGGACGCTGCCAATATTATCGGCGGTGACGCCCGTGTCTTACTCGCGCAAATTTACTACCAGCTGGAGCGCAAAGCTGAGGCGTTGAGCATGTTGGAATTGGCGATAGATGATGCCGAGTCGAAAGCGATTCTACCAAAGGAAAACTGGTGGGGGCTGCAGCGGGTTCTTTATTATGAGAAAAACGATTTTAAGCGGGTCACTCGCATCCTCGAAAAGCTGGTTAAGCATTATCCTAAGTGGACCTACTGGAAGCAGCTTGGTGGCATGTATGGCGAGCTTGAGCGAGAAATGGACCGCCTTGTGGCTACCGAAGTCGTCTATTTAAATGGCGAATTGAACAAAGAGCGGCAGATCATGAGTATGGCTTACATGTATCTAGGTGCCGAGGTACCTTACCGGGCTGCTCGGATTATTGAAAAAGGTATGCAGGATAAGGATGCTGACGGCAAGACGTTAATTAAACGCAACGCCAAGAATCTTGAGATATTGGGGACGGCCTGGTATCAATCAAAAGACTTAAAGCGTGCGCTCAAATCTCTTGAAAGTGCCTCCAAATTTTCTGATACTGGTAATCTTCAGGCGAGATTAGCAGGGATCTATCTGGATCTTGGCCGCGACAGAGAAGCTTACCGCGCATCTCGACGAGCGGCGCAGAAAGGTGGAGTTAAGCGACCCGACTCTAACTATCTGGTTATGGGTAATTCGCTGATCAATCTTCATTGTTATAAAGATGCTATTTCGGCGTTCCAAAAGGCGTTGAAGCGAGCGAAAGACAAGAAAACCAAACGTTATCCTCAGCAGTGGATCCGCTATGCGGATACTGAGGGCAACAGGCTTCAGAAGCTTCGTGATGTTGGTGCTACGGTACCGGGTTGTAGTAAGGCTTAATATATTGCAGTAACAAAAAAGGCCCAGTAATGCAGATTGCTGGGCCTTTTTTAATTACTAGCCGGTTTGATTACGGCAGAGATACAGAGACCTTGGCCGGTCGCACCTAAGCGATATTCAGACATGAAGAATATAACGGCTTCAGTGGGTACAAAAATTTCCGATTACTTAGATAGTTTTACTAAATATGCGAGAATTGCGCTGATAGTTATAGAGGGGTTGGGTTTGCGCTGGCAGATCGGCTACCTCAGCCTCAACAAAACCTTTTTCTAAGAACCAGTGGGCTGTCTGAGTGGTGAGCACGAATAACTTGCGGAGTCCCCTCTTTTGGCCTTCCTTTACAATTTCCTGAAGTAGTCTTGCAGCTATGCCCTGACCATGAAATTCGGGATGGGTGGCTACGCAAGCCAGCTCGCCAGCAGTCTTATCTGCCGTTGGGTATAGCGCGGCGCAGCCAAGCAATAAACCCTCTGGATGGACTACCACCATAAACTGAGAGATCTCAGTTTCGAGTAATTCGCGGGAGCGTTTAACTAGCACTTGCTGATCTTCTAGCGGTGCAATTAAATTAATTATTCCGCCGACATCCTCAATAGTGGCGGATCGCAACACCTCGGAATAATCCATCATGATCAAGGTACCGCTGCCGTCACGTGTCAATAGTTCAGAGAGTAAAGCACCATCTTCCGCACAGCCGACCAGATGTACCCGCTCTACACCGTTATTACAGGCCTGATAGGCCGAGAAGAGTAGCTGCTTTTCGTCCAAATCCGTCGACTCTGCGGCTAGCGCACTGACTTCAGGGAGGGATAGATTACGGATTAACGTTCCGTCCTTCAAGATACCGCGGGCTTCACTGACAAAAATAAGCTTTTGCGCGTTCAGTGCAATGGATACCTGCGTCGCAACCTCCTGATAGTTTAGATTAAAGGTCTCGCCAGTGGGCGAAAAGCCGATGGGTGATATTAGCACCAGCGCGTTGTCTTTTAGCTGTTGTTCGATAGCAATGGCATCAATACGACGGATTTCGCCGGTATACTGAAAATCCTCACCATTGAGAATACCCACGGGTTTAGCAGTAATAAAGTTGCCGCCAATCACTCGAACTTCAGCCCCGTGCATAGGAGAATTGGGCAATCCCATCGACAATTCCGACTCGATTTGCATTCTGGTGCTACCGACAGCCTCTTTAACGCACAGCATGGTGTCACTGTCAGTGATCCGTCGATATCCGTTAAATTGGCTGCTAAGCCCTGAGAGGGCAATGCGGCTGTCAATCTGTGGACGAGCGCCATGTACCAGTACAATGCGGATACCGAGGCTCTGCAAGAGCGCAATATCGTGTACTGTGCTATGGAAATTGGCATGATTCACCGCTGCACCGCCGAGCGCGATGACGAACGTTCTACCTCGATGGGCATGGATGTACGGCGAGGTTTGCCTAAAAAAATCTACGTAGTTGTTTGTGTCCATAGTGGGATTATAAGCAACACTGAGGCATAAGTTGAGAAAATAATTCACTCATCACCCTATATACCTAGTTCGGCTCACAATAGTGCCATATTTTATGGGCCGCCAAGCAAAATACAGTCTAATAATTAGCCGTAAGGACATAACAGGAGTGACTGACCGATGCAGTCTAAATCTCAGGGTAGATGGCTCGACCTTAACGGCGCCCTAAAAGATCTAGTGAATGATGGACTGTTGCTGCAAGCGGATGCGAGCAGTCTTGCCGTTGAGCACAAAACACGCGAAGAGGCCTTATTACACCCGCTACAATATATTGCGAGCAAGGGCCACTCACAACCCATTGATAAGAACCCGCTGAACATTAGGGTGCTAAGCCAATGGCTGGCAACTAAGTCGCATTTAGAGTTCGTCCATATCGACCCGTTGAAAATAGATGTTGCGGCAGTCACGGCAGTGATGCCACTCGCCTATGCCAAGCGCTATGGCATTCTGTGCATTGAGGTAACACCAGAGGAACTGGTGGTTGTAACCATGGAGCCCTTTAACCAGGACTGGTTAGCAAGCCTGGAGCAAACCAGCCGCAGGACGGTGCGAGCGCAGGTGGCTACTCCTGAAGACATCAAGAAGTATACCCTAGAATTTTATTCCCTCTCCAAATCAGTATTTGGCGCAAGGGCTTCGTCTAGCGACGCGCCGAGCCTTACGAACTTTGAGCAACTGCTTGAGATGGGCACATTAAAAGATGCGGACGCTCAGGATAAACACGTAGTCAATATCGTCGACTGGCTATTGCAGTATGCTTTTGAGCAGCGTGCGAGCGATATTCATCTAGAGCCTCGGCGGATTAAGGGGCGGGTAAGATTTCGAATAGACGGCGTATTACAGCTGGTATATGAATTGCCTGACAACGTAATGCCAGCTATGACCAGCCGGCTAAAGATATTGGGACGCATGGACGTCGCCGAAAAGCGTCGGCCTCAGGACGGCCGAATCAAAACTAAAGCGCCCAATGGCAAAGAAGTCGAACTGCGCCTTTCCACAATGGCCACAGCCTTTGGTGAAAAATTAGTGATACGAATCTTTGATCCCGATGTGATACTCCGTAGTTTTTCCCAATTGGGATTACTGGCTGCAGATCTACTTAGTTGGCAGGCAATGACCGAGCGAGCCAACGGAATTGTTCTTGTGACCGGCCCGACAGGATCAGGTAAAACGACTACCCTATATTCCACCCTAAAGCTATTAGCTAAGGAATCAGTCAATGTGAGCACTCTTGAAGACCCCATTGAGATGGTGGTAGACAGCTTTAATCAGAGTCAGATCCAACCGGCAATCGGCTATGACTTTGCTGGCGGTATTCGTACCTTGATGCGACAGGATCCAGATATTATTATGGTTGGCGAGATTCGGGATAATGAGACTGCTGAGATGGCGCTGCAGGCGGCGCTAACCGGTCATTTGGTATTGTCGACACTGCATACCAATGACGCGCCATCTGCTATCAGCCGACTCCTCGAACTAGGGGTCCCAGGCCATTTACTCAAGGCGACCCTAGTTGGAGTGATGGCGCAGCGTCTAGTGCGAACCCTGTGTATGGCCTGTCGAAAAGCCGTGACGCCTAGTGCCGCGGTCTGGCAAGAATTGATAGCCCCGTTTGTAATACCCAAGCCGAAGATAATCTATCAGCCTGCGGGCTGTCGTGAATGCCGCAACACAGGTTATGCTGGACGTCAGGGTATTTATGAGATCATGTCTATAGCTGGTGACCTATTGGCTGCGCTCAGTTCAGATGCAGATATGCAGTACATTCGTCAGTTAGCGGTCAATCAGGGCATGAGACCATTACGCCTTGCTGGCGCGACTAAAGTCACGGAGGGTATCACCTCTATAGAGGAAGTGATGCGCGTTACACCAGAGCACATCACATGATAACTTAGCCTGAGACTCAGTTAGTAAAAAGGTAGCCACTACATGATCGTAGAATCCCCCGCTGATTTTTTATCAGCCCCGCTAATTGCGAGCGAGTATCAGCGCCACCTGCAACAGTATTTTAAGGTGGGTAATAAAACATGGCTACTTCGGCGGCTGGAGAACTCGGTCTTTGCTAGCCAATTACAGTTGCTCTGGGGCTGTAGCGATTTTGTTGGCGACCAGTGCATCGCCAATCCGGATATATTTGAAGCCTTGGTGGAGAGTGGAGACCTAGAGTGCTGTTATTCCGATAATCGATATCTACAGCTACTACATCCGCAGTTGATGGTGGCTGAAAATGAAGAACAGCTCAGCCAGTGTCTAAGAGTTTTTCGCCGCAGAGAAATGATACGTATCGTCTGGCGTGACTTTACGCGCCAGGCATCCATGATTGAGACCGCAAGAGATGCCACCCTCTTAGCGGAAGCCTGCATCAACGGGGCCCTCGACATATTGCACCCGCTGAGCTGTCTGCAGATGGGTACGCCAATAAGTCACAACGGTGAGGAGCAGCGGTTGGTGGTGCTCGCGATGGGTAAAATGGGCGCCCATGAACTCAACATATCCTCTGACATCGATCTTATCTTTGCCTACCCCGAGTCTGGGCAAACTGAGGGTGGTGAGCGCAGCATCTCCAATCAAGAATTTTTTGTCCGTCTAGGTCAAAAGCTCATCGCCGCCCTTGATCGTCAGACCGAGGATGGTTTTGTTTTCCGTGTTGATATGCGGCTGCGACCCTACGGCCAAAGCGGCGCACTGGTGCTCAACTTTGATGCTCTGGAGGAATATTATTTGACTCAGGGTCGCGAGTGGGAGCGTTACGCGATGATCAAAGCGCGGGTGGTGGCGGGCGTCGCAGCCAGCGGGCCCTTACTCCATAATATGCTCCAACCCTTTGTCTATCGAAAATACCTAGACTATGGTGCGATTGAATCGCTGCGTGACCTAAAGCGCTTAATCAATCGCGACGTGTCACGCAAAGGTCTGCAGGATAATATCAAACTGGGTGAGGGTGGCATCCGAGAGGTGGAATTTATCGCTCAAACACTGCAGCTTATTCGTGGCGGCCGCGAGCCACAACTGCAAACTCAGTCGTTGAAAAAAGCATTAGCATTACTAGCTGTTGACGGTGTCATCGCGGATGCCGAGCAACAGATTCTCTGGCAGGCCTATGAATTTTTACGCAATACAGAGCATGCCCTGCAGGGTATTGCCGATCAGCAAACCCAGCAATTACCAGACGATGAACTCGGTATGCAGCGCGTCGCTATGATACTTGGCTATTCAAACTGGCGGACATTTTACACGCAGTTACAACATCATAGGTCGCAGATCCGCTGTAGCTTTGAGGCCATTATTTCTGATCCAGATCATACCCCCGACAAGGGAGGCGACCCACTGCTAAAAAACATCTGGCAGCAAGCGACTAGTGAAGACCAAATATTGCAAAGATTACAGACCTTAGGCTATCAGCAACCCGAAGACATGGCCGGCAAATTACAGGCGTTTTACAGCAGCCGAGCTGTCGAGGCCCTGCAGGCGGTTCCCCGTGGTCGCTTAGACGCTCTTATGCCTAAGCTGCTTGACGTCTGTGTTAAGCGTTCCGATAACAGTATTACCCTGGCCAGAGTGCTACGCCTTATCCAAGCTGTACTCAGACGCAGCGCCTACCTCGCATTATTGGTAGAAAACCCGCAGGCGCTAGAGCAGCTAGCGCTACTTTGTGAGCGCAGCAGCTGGGTCGCCGATGAATTGGCCGCTTATCCAGCTCTCTTAGATGAGCTACTAGATTCCCGAAATCTTTATAGAATCCTCGATAAGCCGGCCCTGCGTGATCAATTACACCAGCAAATGCTGCGCGTTGATTCAGGGGACCAAGAACAACAAATGGAGGCTATTCGTTACTTTTGTCGTTCGTATACCTTGCGGGTGGCTGCCTGTGAGGTCATGGATCTACTACCCCTCATGCAAGTCAGCGATTACTTGACCTGGATTGCCGAGGTGGTTCTTGAGCATGTGACTGATGTGGCCTGGCATCAGTTAACGACTACCTATGGTTCTCCGAGTCCCAATCCAGACTCCGACATAGACAGTCGGACCCCGGGCTTTATCGTGGTGGCATACGGCAAGATGGGTGGTATTGAGCTAGGCTACCGATCTGACTTGGACCTAGTATTTCTGCACAACGCCCTAGCCAGTCATCAGACAGATGGGGCACGACAGATTGATAGCAGTACCTTTTTCATGCGCCTAGGCCAGCGTATCATCCACCTCCTATCGACATCCACGGCTTCTGGCATTGCCTACGAAATCGACACTCGCCTACGACCATCTGGTAGCTCCGGTATGCTCGTTTCGACCCTAACAGCGTTCCAAAAATACCAGCAACAGGATGCCTGGACCTGGGAACATCAGGCGCTAGTGCGCTCAAGAGTGGTTGCCGGGGATAGAAACTTGGCTACGGAGTTTAATAAAGTACGAGAAGTTGTCCTTAGACAGCCGAGAGACGCGCAATCCTTAGCTACTGAAGTCCAAAAAATGCGTGAAAAAATGCGTAAACATCTAGATCAAAGCACTAAAGATGGCAAATTCTCACTTAAGCAGGGCACTGGAGGTATCGTCGATATTGAATTTATGGTTCAATTTACGGTCTTGGCTTGGTCTCATGCGCACCCGCTCCTTTGCCGGTGGAGCGATAACATTCGCATACTAGAGTCCTTGGCTCAGTGTGGTTTGTTCACAGATGAAGAATCCCTCCAGCTGATAGACGCCTACAAGAACTTGCGCACCGCAGGTCATCGCTTACAGTTGCAAAAGCAGCTGGATGAAGTCCCTTTGTCAGCATTTGTTGTACAGAGGGAAATAGTGAAAACTCGGTGGAATTATTTAATGGATAATAATTAATAGAGGAATAAGTCGATGTCATTTTCGGACCGCGATGGTTTTATTTGGATGGATGGTAAGTTGATTGATTGGCGCGATGCGCAGGTTCATTTTCTCACCTCATCTCTGCACTACGGCAATGCGGTTTTCGAAGGTATTCGCGCCTATGAAACCGAGCATTCTGGTACCTGTATCTTCCGACTTGAAGACCATATTAAACGCCTGTTTAACTCGGCAAAGATTTTGCACATGGCGCTCCCTTTCACCCAGCAAGAAATCTGTGATGCGCATCGCGAAGTTGTTCGTCGCAATAACCTCGACGCAGCGTATGTTCGTCCACTGGTATTTTTAGGTTCAGAAGGGATGGGCCTTCGCGCTGAGGGCTTAAAAGTACATGTGGGTATCGCTGCATGGGATTGGCCGTCTTACATGTCGCCCGAAACGCTAGAGACGGGCCTTAAGGTGCGCACCTCGTCGTACACCAGGCACCATGTCAATATAACGATGGTAAAAGCCAAGGCTAGCGGTAACTACATCAACTCGATGCTGGCGCTGCGTGAAGCTTTGGATTCTGGCTGCGACGAAGCTATCATGCTCGATCCGGAGGGCTATGTGGCCGAAGGCAGCGCCGAAAACTTCTTTATGGTGCGCGACGGTGTGATTTACACGCCTGATCTGACCTCCTGTCTCGACGGGCTTACCCGTGATACCGTATTTAAATTAGCAGATGATCATGGCATACAAGTGCGCGAAAAACGTATCTCACGCGATGAGGTATACATCGCTGACGAAGCATTTTTTACCGGTACCGCTGCAGAAATTGTTCCCATCCGAGAATATGATAGTCGCATTATTGGTTCGGGAAAGCGGGGCCCAGTGGCGACGGCCCTACAGGCCGCTTATTTTGATGTTGTCAGAGGCAAAAATGATAAGTACGCCAAATGGTTAGCGCCAGTTGCCGAATAGTCTATTTTGAATCGCTTGCAGGATTAGGCCTGCGAGCGAATTATCCCATCTATTCATCAGGCCTTTAAAATGTACTGTTGAACAACGCAGTCTTTATTGAAATAAATCCTCCCGAATAATGCTTCGCTTCAAACCAATGCACAGATTAGCGCCTTTTTAACAGCCCTGAGGTGAGTCATTATGTCCAATAAGGGCCGCCAGGATCGCTATTGAGATAATGATTGATTGGCTGGATCAAGCTGATAACGTGTCAGCCAGTCAAGTATCTTCGGATAATTGCGCACGCGCTGTACGGCCTCAGAAGCTGCTATGGCGGGCTCAGTGGTCAAGTCAAAACTTGAAGATATCTGGCGACCCGGCAGAGTCGCTTGGTCACTGTTGTTGTAGGCTCCATTTTTTACTAGTAAATAATCGCGGTGATAGGCAAAGTTATGCGGTGACTCAAGTGGCGTCGACGCCAGTAAATTGCGTCCCAAATTGACATAGCTGGCTTCTGATAGGGCCGCGTGAAAGAGCGTCGGCATAATATCTTTGTGGGAAGCTATTTGGCGCTGGTCTATAAGCGTTGAAGGCCGATACTGATCTGGCAAATAAAGATAAAAGGGTACAGCCAACTGATGTAACTGTTCGGAGCGATCGAATTTCATACCGCGTATTGAATGGTCGCCTGTAACGGCGATAATCGTATTATCTCGCCCATGACCTTGCTTAATACGTGAAATAAAACGTCCCAAGTGATCATTGGTGTAGCTATAGGTATCCAATGATTCTGGCGGTAAGTTCTGCATCCTTGCGGCCAAGGATGCAGGCGCGTCAATCGGAGGTTGAAGAGTATGGACCGGCATATGATAGGGTGGGTGATTAGTCACGGTTAGGTTGACGATAAAGTGTGGCTGGCTACCCGCTTTTAGACTGTCGAGTAATTGCCATGCGTGCTCGAAAATATAGCTGTCTTCACCACCCCAAACGGAACTTCGCATAGAGGGAAATAGAGTTTTAAGGCGATGTGCCCCAATAAACTCGTCAAATCCCTGTGTCTTAAAAAAGGCGGCCCGATTTGCGATGCCCTCAAAGCCGCTATAGATAAAGATAGTTTTATAACCAGCGTCTTTAAAGACCTTTGCGGATGCGGTCGGCAATGGCACATGTTGATATTTTGAGCGACTAATTTGGACATATTGACTATTGATTAGCAAGCCCAACAGAGAGTCCTGGGTGTCATTACTTGCAGGTAAGAAATGTTCAAAATATAGGTCATCAGCGAGATGCGGTTTCATTGCACCGGCCAGATTAAGGCCGTTATTAAATCGATCGGTTAGAAGAGCCTGGCTCATGCCCTCTGCAATATTTAGGACTACATGGGGCGGTTGGCTCGTCAAAAATTCTGATTTTCCAGTGCGGGTAAAAAACTGTGAAAACAAATTTTCCTGAGTGGGTATGCGACTATAAAATTGTTCGAAAAGCTGCCGCCCTACTACGTCATCTACAGGGCCTAGTGTTTTTGATTTTCGGAATTGTCGATGGCCATAATAGAGTCCAATCAATCCATTAGGTACTAGATTATTAATGGCAGTATCTGATGAGATAGCAAGATGTCGATAGGACAGCGGAAATGTTGAAGCGGTTCCGCGACCGATTAGTGCTAAGAGGATTATGGGTATTATCAGACCAATAATGACAAACGGCCGAGAGCGTACTTTGAAGGGCTGGAGGCCAGTGGCGATGAGTCGCCACAATCGAGTGTAGATAATCAGACTCGCAATAGCAGTCGCAGCACCAATGGCTAAAGCCCAGAAAGAGTTTTCTAGTCCATAGATGCTTTTAGCCGATGTCGCAACGCCGTAAGAGAGCCCTTCAAAGACAAAACCATCGATGGGTCGATTAAAAAAGCTAATATAACCGACATTGACCACTGAGAACAGAACGGCCAGAAGCAGCAGGCAATAGCCGATCCCGAGGTTGAATCGCCAGACAATTTCAGCGGGCTTATTGAACCGTACTGGTAGGACTAGAACGAGAATGCTGAGTATAAATCCCAGTAGCGTAACGCGAATGACCACAGCGACATCGAATCGAAATCCAATCCAAAAGGCATGCCACAGATCTGTGCCATTTAGAGGCAGATCCGCAGGGGTGTAGACATTGAGGATAATTAGCCGGGCAACTAAAAAAACGGCGCTGCAAAGTAAAATTAAAAGGGCTATCAGCGCTAATGCGCGCACGGTTGCCATTTCATTTTCGGCCAATAACCGGGGCTGTGATTTACTCTCAGATATGACCATAGGGGGCCCTTTGGCTGAAGCTCTTATTAGGTTCTAGCGGACAACATTCTACCATCAAACCGTGCCCAGTTATGCGCTTAATATTGCCTAGTCATGGCCTAATCAGCGCGTTTCTGCTATGTTGCTAGCGCTGGCTAAGGCCTTATTTTTGCTGAAGAGTCATCCCTTTATGTCGAGATTTTTATACTCCTTCTTGTTCTACTTTTTACTGCCGGCCATTATCTTGCGCCTGTTGCTGCGTGGATTGAGCTCTCCAGACTATGCTCATCGCTGGGGAGAACGTTTTGGTTTTGGGGTCAAGGGAACATCGACATCTAACACCATTTGGCTGCATGCGGTTTCTGTGGGTGAGACAATTGCCGCAGTACCGCTGGTCACCGCCTTACAGGAAAAATACCCAGATGATCGACTGATGGTGACCTGCATGACAGTGACGGGTTCAGCGCGGATCAAGGCTGCCTTTGGCGACTCGGTCGATCACAGTTATGCGCCCTATGATATGCCAGATTCAGTGGCGCGCTTTTTGAATCGTGTTAAGCCCAAGATACTGATTATTATGGAGACGGAGCTGTGGCCCAATATCATTGCGGCCTGTCATCAGCGCAACATCCCCGTAGTGCTGGCCAATGGGCGTCTATCTGAACGCTCTGCCCGTGGCTATCAGCGGATAAGGCCGTTAGTGCATCCTATGCTATCTGGTCTGTCCGCAGTTGCCGCCCAGCATCGAGATGATGGAGCACGTTTTGTCGCGCTTGGATTGCCTGAAGCGGCGCTAAAGGTCACAGGCAATATCAAGTTTGATTTAAACTTAAGTGTCGCAGTGCGCCGGCAGGCCGCAGCGCTTTCTGCAAAATGGCGTGGGAATAGGGGTCGACAGATCCTATTGGCGGCCAGCACTCATCGCGGTGAGGACGAAATAATTTTAGCCGCATTTGCACAGATAAAAAAGCAGGTCAGTGATCTGTTGTTGGTTCTGGTGCCAAGGCATCCCGAGCGTTTTGAGCAGGTTGCTCGACTCTGCACCGATGCAGGATTTGCTCTGGCAAGGCGCAGCGCTAGCGATTCGGTAACAGGGGCCGACATACTACTGGGCGACAGCATGGGAGAGCTGACGGCATTCTTTGGAGCCTGCGATATTGCCTTTGTGGGTGGCAGTTTAGTGCCTACTGGAGGCCACAATATGATTGAGCCTGCAGCTTGGAAAGTGCCAGTGCTGGCGGGGCCCCACCTGTTTAATTTTACGGAGGTATCGCAGTTGTTATTGTCCCACGACGCCATGCGGGTATGCGAGACAGGGGAGCAGTTGGTTGAGCAGAGTCTTGAGTTACTGGGGGATCAACACCAGCGAGATGCCATGGGTGAAGCTGCCGGCCTCGTCGCTGGCGCGAACCGAGGCGCACTGGCAAACTTAGTCGCTATAATCGCTGGCTTTATCTAACCAGCCTTACCGAGCAATACCTAGCTGTGGATCCAGCCAAGCATTGAGTTGGTAAACATCATCAGGGGATAACTGCCCAGCGACCTCTTTAAGCCGCATCATCGACAAAATGTAGTCATAGCGAGCATTCGCATAGTTACGACGAGCCTGGTACACCGTGCGCTGGGCAACAAGGACGTCAACGATATTTCTGGTACCCACCTCATAACCAGCCTGTGTAGCTTGCCGCGCGCTGTCTGCGGAGGTTATCGACTGCTTGCGGGCCTTTACTCTGGCAGTATTGGTCAAGACAAGCTGATGCAGAGAGCGAGCCGCTTGAATGGTCTGGCGTCGAGCGGCACTGTAACCTTCTGCAGAGGCGATTGAGCGCTGCTTCGCCTGACGACTCTGAGCGGATATTGATCCGCCCATCCAGATAGGCATGGTCACGGAGACGACAAATGAATGGCCATCCTGCTGGCGCTCAAAGTCTGAGGTATATCTAGTACCATCAGCGTCAGAGTCGAAATATGTGGCGCTACCTGTAACTTTGGGTAAACGAGCCGCCGCTGCGGCTTTGGCTTGGTTATAGGCTGCGTCTTTGCCCAGTTCAGCCACCTTTAACTGCAAGTTATTGCCAATCGCAAAATCTACCCATTCTTGATTACTAAGTGGCTCGGGGTTGGTTGCCATAAACTTATCAGTGAGGCCCGCCAATACCTCGTGATTTTGGCCCGTCAGAACCTGCAGACCTTCAAAGGCGATATTTAGAGACCCGCGAGCCTCCAAACTATTAACCGCCGCATCATCAAATACTGCCTGAGCTTCATGAACATCGGTGACTGGCAGCAAGCCAACTTCAAAGCGCTCGCGAGTTTGCTCAAGCTGGCGTTGAATTGCACGTTCTTCGGCGCTGCGGGTTTCCAGATTGTCATAGGCACGCAGCACATTAAAATAGGCTTCACTAACACGAATGATCAGCGACTGCTGATCAGCGGCAAACTGTGCCTGGGCACTTTTGCTTAGTGCTTTACCACTTTTAAAGCTGTACCAGGAGGGCATATCAAACAGAGCCTGCCTCAGGGATACTCCATAAGATGTTTCTTTGCTGTCAATAAGTCCCATGGCGCTAGAGTTCACCGGTGTGCCATTAATAATAATGACTGAGTTTGAGTCATCATTGATTTCAGACCTTGTATAGTCAACAGAAACGGCCAACTGTGGCAACAGAGCTCCACGGGCTATATTTTTGGTTTCCCGATCTGCATTAAACGTCGCCCGGGCAGCGCGCAGCACCGGATCGTTCTGTAACGCAGATTCGTAGATATCTTGCAGAGAATCAGCCCTACTGCCTTGCGCGGCAAGTAACAAGGTGAAGGCTGCAAATATTACTGTTTTAATTTGGTGCATGATAACTCCGCTGTTAGAGACCTAAGTTTAGCAAAATTTAGGCTCTTGGATAAAATTTCCCACCCGCTAATAATGCATTATGGCCATCGAATTAATGAATGTTTACACTGCTAACACGATACGCCATTGTTACCCAAATGGGTCTAAATAAATGCAATACTTCTATGGTTATTTAAAACCTCAGTTTATACCCTGCGCCTGTTACTCGATAGCGCAGATAACTATAATTAGTTGGTGATGCAAGTCTGGCGCTGATCAGGGACTTCAAACCATTAGATCCCGTACTGAATAGTATTAGTAACCGAATATTGAACGAGTCCTAGTAGGAACCATAGAAATGAACAAATCGCACCGTTTTGGCCAAGAAGATTATCGAGTTGAGTCAAAAGAAACCCTATTTCAGGGCTTCTTCCGTATTACCCGCACGGTGGTAACTCATCGTCTGTTCGGAGGAGGCTGGAGTGCTCCATTGAAGCGGGAGCTCTTTCAGCGCGGTGATGCCGTTGGCGTATTGCTCTATGATCCAAAGAACCATCTGATTGGCCTTGTGGAGCAGTTTCGTATTGGCGCTCAAAGAGACCGGTTTGGCCCCTGGCAGTATGAGGTGGTTGCGGGAATGATAGATGCTGGGCAAACAGCCTCTGAGGTGGCACTCAAAGAATGTCATGAAGAGGCGGGGCTAGCGGTGCAAGAGTTAGTCCCTATTTGCGACTATTTAGTTAGTGCGGGTGGCACCGATGAGAAGATGCACCTGTACTGTGGTCTTGTCGATCTGCGGGATCGTGCGGGTATATTTGGGCTAGACACCGAGGGGGAGGATATTCTATTGCAGGTATGGACCTATGACGAGGTGATGCAGGCGCAGTCTGAGGGCCTACTCAACAGTGCTGCTGTGACCATCGCCTTGCTCTGGCTGCAACTAAATAGTCAAAAAGTAACAAATATGTCTTGATTCATTGCCCTAGTTACACGCAGGATACTAAAATAGTAGACCCAATTTTGATCAGGAAATAACCACATTGTCAGTATTTAAAGCCCGAAAGCAGCAGCTTGATCTGACACGCCTACATGTAGAATGTGAGCGCAATTTCCGGCGTCTGCAAAGGGTAATCCCAGAGTCAAAAACGCTAGGTGCGACCACCAGGTTTTACTACGAGGGACAGTCCAGTAGCGGCATGATTGTCGAGATAATTGAGGTCACTAAATACACCAGTACACTACTGATCACTGCTGATAGGTCGGGTCCGAGCTGGCTTTCAGAAATTGAAATCAAGGTGCGCATCTATCGCGATGCGCAGATGGCGGAGGTGATTGAGTGGTGCAGTGACCGGACCATTCCCTGGGCTCTGTCTGAGACAACAGCGATGCATGAACGTGACGAAAAATGGCAGTGGAATATGTTTTTGAGCGAGTTGCTGTGTCACGGACTGCGTGTTGGTGTCACAGAATTGGAAATGTGAAAACCCATGATGACGCTACGGTTTACCCAGATTACCGACCTCCATCTTGGGTCAGCCCGAGACTCAACCCTGGCAGGAGTGCGCACAGCAGAGAGCTTTGAGTCGGTGCTACAGGCTTTGGAGCGGCAGGGCCGAGGCTCCGATATGCTGCTGTTAACCGGCGACCTGGCCGCTGACTGTGATCCAGAAGCTTATCAAATACTTAATCAGATACTCGTTGAGGAGGGCAAGCAGGCCATTTGGTTGCCGGGCAATCATGACAACTTTGATCTGATGGTAGCGAATCTTGTCGATTACCCGCCAATCCAGGTAAAGGTGGCGGGTAGTTGGGCAGTGCTAACGCTGGATAGCTCGCAACCGCAAAAGCCTGGAGGCCATATTTCTGAAGAGCAGTTAGAGCAGCTTACACAGAACCTTGAAAGTCACGCAGATAAGTTTGTCTTGCTGGCTATGCATCACAGCCCAGTCGCAGTTGGCTGCGACTGGCTCGATCAGCAGATGATTGACAATGGGCATCGACTCTATGCCTTACTCCACGCCCACGGTAACGTTAAAGGTATTATCACCGGACATGTGCACCAGCCTTTTGCTGGCTACTGGGGCGAAATTGCGGTGTATTCGACCCCGTCCAGCTGCGTACAATTTAAGCAATACTGTGAGGATTTTACCCTGTCCTCCGATCCTCCAGGGTATCGTTGGCTAGACCTTTGTGAGGACGGCATTATCAATACTGGTGTTGAATTTTTGCAAGATTTCACCCAGACGCCTGATCTTGATAGCGCCTCGTATTAGAGGGCTGACAAGTCCTCAATCTTGGCTATAATAGAGCCTGTTTTCGAGACGGACTGAGTATGCCGACACTGCTTTATTTACACGGGTTTAACAGTTCGCCTCAGTCTAAAAAGGCTCTGCAAACCCAGGTATGGTTTTCCCAGCATGCCCCTGAAATCAGGTTTATCTGTCCGCTACTGTCACCCTTCGCCACCGTAGCCATGGCATCCCTGCAGGCGATGATAGAGCAGTCGGCAGAGGACCCTGTCTATTTAGTAGGCAGTTCGATGGGTGGTTTTTTTGCCACCTGCTTGATAGAGCAGCACAACATGAGAGGCGTGCTAATTAATCCGGCGGTGAGTCCGGGCCGAGGGTTGCAACATTGGCTGGGCGAAAACGTCAACAGTAATACCGGAGAGCCGTGGATTTTCGAGCCCGAACATATTGCCGAGTACCTCGCTTTAGACCCGGAGGGTCTTCAGCGTCAAAATAATTATCGGGTGCTACTGCAACGTGGCGATGAGGTACTTGATTACCGCGCAGCGCAAAAACGCTACGCTGGCTGCAGCATTGTCCTTGAGGATGGAGGAGATCATAGTTTTGTACATTACGAGCAGCATCTGGCAGCTATACACCAGTTTCTGATTTCAAATTGAGCTGTGCGAGCACGGCACTGAACAACAAGAGTTAATAATAAGAGCGAATGACTAACTACAATGCAAAAGATATTGAGGTCCTCACGGGACTCGATCCGGTGCGCAAGCGGCCGGGAATGTACACTGACACCACTCGACCAAATCACTTGGCTCAGGAAGTCATTGACAACAGTGTCGACGAAGCGCTGGCGGGTCACGCCACTCGTGTTGAGGTCACCCTGCACAAAGATGGCTCTGTCTCGGTCTGCGATGATGGTCGCGGCATGCCCGTGGATATCCATCCAGAGCAGGGCATCCCCGGCGTCGAAGTGATTCTAGTGACCCTCCATGCCGGCGGTAAATTTTCCAACGACAACTACCAGTTTTCCGGCGGATTGCATGGCGTAGGGGTCTCTGTGGTCAACGCGCTTTCGACCAAGATGGATGTCATTGTAAGGCGTGACGGCAAGGTCCATCAGATACTGTTTGCTGATGGCCACAAAACCTCTGACCTGAAGGTGATTGACACCTGTGGTCAGCGCAACACAGGTACTATTTTGCGGTTTTGGCCAAATGCGGTCTATTTTGATTCGGTAAAATTCTCGGTCAGCCGCCTGCGCCACGTGCTGCGGGCAAAAGCCGTACTCTGTGGTGGCTTGACCGTCAGTTTTTATGATGAAAATACCAATGAAAATGAACAGTGGTATTACGAAGACGGTCTGAAAGATTATTTGGCGGGCGCATTGCATGGCTGGGAAACACTACCGGCAGAACCTTTTATCGGCGTTTTTTCGGCACCCAATGAAGCCGTCGACTGGGCAGTCCAATGGTTGCCTGAGGGGGGTGAGCTGGTTCAGGAAAGCTATGTAAACCTGATCCCCACACCCCAGGGCGGCACGCACGCCAATGGCCTGCGCAGTGGCCTCTTAGAGGCGATGCGTGAATTCTGCGAATTTAGAAATCTATTGCCGCGCGGTATCAAATTAACGCCAGATGACATCTGGGATCGCTGTAGTTATGTGCTCTCCTGCAAACTCGCTGATCCGCAGTTTTCGGGTCAGACTAAAGACCGGCTGTCCTCGCGTGAGGTCGCGGCGTTTGTTTCTGGAGTGGTAAAAGACGCCTTTAGCCTGTGGCTAAATCAGCACACCGAAGAGGCAGAGAAGCTCGCCGACCTCTGCATCTTTGCCGCGCAGCGACGGATGCGCGCTAGCAAAAAAGTGGTGCGCAAAAAAATCACCCAGGGTCCGGCTCTGCCGGGCAAACTGGCTGACTGTTCGAGTGGTGAGCCCGAGCGCAGTGAAATATTTTTTGTTGAGGGCGACTCTGCAGGTGGCTCGGCGAAGCAGGCACGCAATCGTGAAAATCAAGCGATTATGCCCCTGCGAGGTAAAATCTTGAACACCTGGGAAGTTGATTCTCAGGAGATTCTGGGTTCTCAGGAAGTCCATGACATCTCTGTGGCACTGGGCGTCGATCCCGCGGTGGAGAACATTGATTCACTGCGCTACCACAAGATCTGTATTCTCGCCGACGCGGACTCTGATGGGCTGCATATAGCAACATTGCTCTGTGCATTATTTGTCCGCCATTTTCGGCCACTGGTGGCCCAGGGGCATGTCTATGTCGCTATGCCACCACTGTTCAGAATCGATGTCGGTAAAGATGTTTATTACGCTCTGGATGATGCCGAGCGACAGGGCATACTCGATCGTATTGAGGCCGAGGGTAAACGTGGCAAGGTAAACGTGCAGCGCTTCAAGGGTCTGGGTGAGATGAATCCGCTGCAACTGCGCGAAACCACTATGGATCCAGATACTCGGAGGCTCGTACAATTGACTATCCAGCCCGGTGATGACACCAATAGTATTATGGATATGTTACTGGCTAAAAAGCGAGCCTCAGACCGCCGCGCCTGGTTAGAAACCAAAGGCAACCTTGCTGATTCCACAAATCTTTAAACCGTATTTAACATAGGAACCACGATGAACGATATCGTAACCTTTAATGACGAGGGCCTAGAAAGCCGGCCACTCAGTGACTATGCCGAGCAGGCGTACTTAGACTACTCCATGTACGTGATTCTCGATCGCGCCCTACCGCACATTGGCGACGGACTAAAACCTGTGCAAAGACGCATTGTTTACGCCATGAGCGAACTCGGGCTAAAAGCTAACGCCAAGTATAAAAAGTCTGCGCGCACCGTCGGTGATGTTATCGGAAAATATCATCCCCACGGTGACAGCGCGGTCTATGAGGCGATGGTCTTAATGGCGCAGCCTTTTTCGTATCGCTACCCCCTTGTTGATGGCCAGGGTAACTGGGGTTCTGCGGATGATCCAAAATCTTTCGCGGCAATGCGTTATACCGAGTCCAAGCTCTCTCGATATGCCGATGTGCTTCTGTCAGAACTGGGTCAGGGCACCGCCAACTGGCGTCCGAACTTTGATGCAACCATGGATGAGCCAGAAATTTTGCCGGCACGGCTACCCAACATCCTGCTCAATGGTACCACCGGTATTGCTGTCGGCATGGCCACCGATATACCGGCCCACAATCTCCATGAAGTGGTTAATGCCTGCCTACATTTGCTGGATAACCCGAAGGCGACAGTGGCGGATCTTATGCATTATATTCAGGCGCCTGATTTTCCCACTGAAGCTGAAATCATTACCTCTCAGGCGGATATCCTAAACACCTATGAGACGGGGCGTGGCTCCGTGCGAATGCGCGCAATTTGGAATAAAGAGGACGGTGACATTATTGTTACCGCGCTACCTTTTCAGACCTCTGGCTCTAAGGTGCTAGAGCAAATCGCTGCACAGATGCGCAATAAAAAATTGCCCATGGTCGAAGATTTACGCGATGAGTCGGATCACGAAAACCCTACCCGCCTAGTTATCACTCCACGCTCCAATCGCATCGATGTTGACGCATTGATGGATCATCTCTTTGCAACGACAGATCTGGAGCGCAGCTACCGCATCAATATGAACATTATTGGGATCGATGGCCGGCCCTCGGTGATGAACCTGCGACAGATACTCAAAGATTGGTTGAGCTTTCGTCTTGATGTTACCCGTCGCCGTCTTGACTACCGATTACAGAAAGTCGAAAAGCGTCTACATCTTTTAGATGGTTTATTAATCGCCTTTTTAAATATTGACGAAGTGATTCACATTATTCGGACAGAGGATGAACCCAAACCAGCCTTGATCGCGAGATTTGATTTAAGCGATACCCAGGCAGAATATATCCTCGATACTAAATTGCGTCAGCTGGCGCGGCTGGAAGAATTTAAAATTCGCGGTGAGCAAGATGAACTGGCCAAAGAAAAAGCGAGCTTAGAATTATTGCTGAGCTCTGATGCGCGCCTTAAGACCCTGGTAAAAAGTGAATTGAAAGCTACCGCAGAAGAATATGGCGATGAGCGTCGCTCACCATTAAAAGAGCGTAACGAAGCTCAGGCGTTCAATGAAAAAGACCTGCTCGTCGCGGAGCCTATTACCGCGGTGCTGTCAGATAAAGGTTGGTTGCGTGCAGCTAAAGGGCATGAGATTGATCCAATCAGTCTGAGTTATAAATCTGGCGATAAATTTCTTGCTGCTGCCTGTGGGCGCAGCAATCAGAATGTCTTTTTGCAGGATTCAACTGGCCGTTTCTACGCTTTGGCGGGGCATACTCTGGCCTCGGCAAGAGGTCAAGGTGAGCCTGCAACAGGGCGTCTTAATTTACCCTCTGGTGCGTTGTTTACTGATGTAATAATGGGTGCAGATGACCAAAAACTATTGCTGGGAACCGACGCTGGCTATGGTTTTATCGGTAGGATTGGCGATCTGTTTACCAAAAACAAAGCCGGTAAAGCGGTGGTGACCATTCCCAAAGGCGGCAGAATCTTAAACCCAAAAATGGTCAATGACGTCAATGCACTCATCGCAGCTGTCAGTAATGAGGGGCGTATGCTGGTCTTCCCGATTGCTGATCTGCCTGAATTGACTCGTGGCAAGGGAAACAAGATACTCAACATTCCTGGCTCCCGCTTACAGAGCCGTGAAGAGTTTGTCGTGGATTATGAGGTGATTCCGGAGGGTGGTTCGCTGGTAGTGCATTCAGGTAAGCGCTATCTGGTGATGAAAGGTAGTGATCTGGAACATTATCGTGGTGAGCGTGGACGCCGCGGGCATAAGCTACCTCGGGGATTTCAGAAAGTCGACAAGCTGGAAGTTCAGGCTAAATAGTTCGAAAAGGAGAGCGTGCTATGGGGTTTTTTTCATGGATTATATTGGGTCTGCTTGCAGGCATGGCCGCTAAGGTGATTATGCCCGGAAAAGATGGTGGCGGTTTTTTTGTCACCACTACGCTAGGTATCGCCGGGGCATTTTTGGGCAACTGGCTAGGGTCTTTTTTGGGCCTTGGCAGTATCGGAGAATTTAGTTTTGGCAGCTTAACCACCGCAGTTGCCGGCGCCTTAGTATTATTATTCTGTTACAAACTACTGAAAAGTTAACAATCAGTAGCTGCGGCATCGGCCACCGATAACGGCGGCACTGTTAACGCAGAGGTCAGGGTTGCCGAGTCCGTTTATCCACGGCCTAACAAATGGTAGCCCTTTAACAAATTTACCGCTTCATAGAGCTGATTGTCGCCGCTGAGGTCCTCGATATCGGTGGCAGAATCCTCGTCTTCGCCGTCTTCATTTACTGTTTCCAAATGACCGTCGAGGTCTGCTTCGCGGGTTGTTTTGCGTAGGGAATAAGGTTTTATTTCCGCGCGATTTATCACCAAATCGGGGGCAATACCCTCAGCTTGAATCGAGCGGCCATTAGGCGTGAAGTACCGGGCGGTCGTCAGCTTTACTGCGCGGCCGTCCCCGAGGGGAATCACGGTTTGTACCGATCCCTTGCCAAAACTCTGGGTACCAATAATCGCGGCGCGGTTACGATCTTGTAATGCGCCGGCAACAATTTCAGATGCTGAGGCGCTGCCGCCGTTAATAAGTACCACGATGGGTAGACCCTCGAGCAGATCGCCAGGCTCGGCTTCCAAAATACGATTGGCGCTGGGTAGACGCCCCTCAGTGTAAACGACCGTTCCACCGTCCAATAATGCGCCGGCCATTTCAACTGAGGCTGGGACTAAGCCTCCAGGATTATTGCGCAGATCAAGGACCAGCCCTTTTAGGGGATCCTTGATCGAGTCTGATTTAAGTTTTTCTATCGCCACAATAAAGTCAGCCCCTGAAGTCTCCTGAAAGTGTGACACCCGCACATAGGCATAACCGGGTTCAAGGACTCGAGATCGCACAGCGCTCGCCCGAATAATATCACGCACAAGGGTGAATTCCAGCGGCCCTTCTTCGCCCTCTCGATAAATGGTTAACTTAATACTGGTACCTTTTTCACCGCGCATTTTATCGATGGCTTTTTGTACACCCATGCCGCGAACAGGAGCGCCATTCATTTCGATAATAAGATCTCCCGCCTCGATGCCGGCGTTGGCGGCGGGGGTATCATCGATGGGTGAAATAACATTAATGACACCATTCTTGCCACCTACCCTGAGACCGAGTCCCCCATACTTCCCTGACGCGTGCTCCTCCAATTCACCATAGTCGTCCTGATTCAGGTAAGCAGAGTGCGGGTCGAGTTCAAGGAGTAAGCCGGCAATAGCATTTTCTAGTAACTGGGTATCCGCCACCTCTTCGACATAGCCTAAGCGAATCTGCTCAAAGACCTGAGTAAATAGGCGGAGCTCACGCAGGGGAAGCCGGGACGCAACCGCAGATTCTTCAGCGACGAGTATTACTGTGTTTGTTGGATCAATGCTTGTTTCAGCGGGCTCGTTGGGGTCTGTCTCAGCCAGCGCTAGGACTGAGTAGCAAAAGGCTATGGTAAGTGACAGCGTCAGCAGCCATAGGCCAGTGACAATTCGACGCAACAAGATTCGTAACATAGATAGTTTCCTTTTATCGATCTGAGCTTTAACATTACCTGCATTGGAGTGCATAAAACTCGGATGGTTGCATCCGGTTATTCAGCGTTTTTCTAGCCAGACTTTAGGGTCTGCTGGCTTGCCTTGACTGCGGATTTCAAAATACAGTGCCGGCTTGTTTAGGCCCCCGGTATCGCCAGCGCGAGCGACAAGCTCATTACTTTGCACCCAGTCGCCAGTATCTTTTAGAAGCTCCTGATTGTGTGCATAGAGCGTCATATAGCCGTCGCCATGATCCACAATAGCCAGCAGACCAAAGCCGCGTAAATAGTTTGAAAAAACGATACGGCCATTGTGTACTGCGTTGACGGCAGTGCCAGCGGACGCACTGATTAGCCAGCCCTCCCAGCGCAGTTCGCCACTGCGCTGACTGCCATAACTGTGCGCCACTCGACCTTTAAGGGGCCAGCTAAGTTTGCCTTTGCGCGATAGAAAAGGCTTATAGTTGCTGGGGAGTGTCATGTCTGCGACCGCTTCTTCGACAGCGCTGAGGATTTCTTCTAGCTCGCTTCGCTCTCGCTGCAGACTCCCAAGCTTCTTTTTGTCACTGACCAGAGATGCGTCCAATTGCTTTAATGTCACGGAGCGTTTAGCCACACGACCGCGCAGCTTTTCCTGACCACTCTTGAGATCGCTCTGAGATCTTTTTAGCGCCAATTGCTGGCTGCTGATACGAGCGATAACTTCGGTCAGTGATTCCACATCATTCATATAACTGGTTATTTTTTCGCTTCGGGCCTGCAAAAAATAATCATAATACTTAAACATGCGGGCGAGTTGTTGTGGATTTTCCTGATTTAGCAACAACTTGATGGGTTCTTGATCTCCCAGCTTGTGTGCCGCGGCTATCTGCTCGGCAATGACGTCAGCCTGTTGCACAATGCGTGCCTGCAGGTCAGTTTCCTGATGCCTTAAAATAGATAATTCAGCCACCACAGTCCGTATTTCTTTACCCAGTTTGCGTAGATTTCCTTTAAGTTGGCTGGCCTCAACCTCAACTTTCTTAAGCTCATTCTGCAAACTATCTTTTTGTTTATCGCGGGACCGAAGTTTCTTTTCCAGCTTAGATATTGAGCGATCTAATTTTTCTAGACGGGCCTGTTGCTGGTCATCGGCGGCACTAACATAGTCCAGTGGGACGATCAGATTTAAGGCCAATATAGAAAGTGCCCAGAGGTATTTCATTGAATGATCAAAGGCCGGCCGGTCATTTCGACGGGCTGAGCTAGACCCATCAGGCTCAGCATAGTGGGAGCGATGTCGGCTAGAGATCCGCCACTGTCGAGGGACAGAGTGCGCGGCCCTGCATACACCAGAGGTACAGGCAGAGTGGTATGTTGGGTATGAGGCTGGTTATTAAATTCATCAAACATTTCCTCAACATTACCATGGTCAGCAGTAATTAAAATTTCGCCCCCCACTAGCGCCAGCGCTTTGAGAATCTCCGCAAGGCAATGATCGACCGCTTCAACGGCCTTAGTCGCGGCGTCAAAATTACCGGTATGGCCGACCTGATCACAGTTCGCATAGTTACAAATAATCGCATCAAACTGTCCCGAACCAATCGCCTCAACCAATTTCTCAGTCACTTCTGGAGCACTCATTTCCGGCATAGAATCGTAGGTTTCGACGTCGGGTGAAGGGACAAGGATTCTCTCCTCACCAGGATAGAGTGATTCGCGACCACCACTAAAGAAAAATGTCACATGAGCATATTTTTCAGTTTCGGCAATGCGCAGCTGTCGTTTATTTTGGCTGGCCAAATATTCTCCCAGAGAATTCACCAGACTCAGGGGTGGGTAGGCGCAGGGTATCTCCAAATTAGATTCATATTCGGTTGCCATTACAAAGCTTGCAAGCTTTGGTACCGTCGTTCGCTCAAAGCCATCAAAGTACTCGTCGACCAGAGCATGAGTAATTTCTCTGGCGCGATCAGGCCGAAAATTCATAGAAATAACGACATCGCCATCTTCAATTTTGATTGGCTCCCTGCCGCCATCACAGATACTGGTAGCGCGAACAAACTCATCATTTTCATCGCGGGCATAGGCTGCGTCTAAAGCATTGACCGCACTAGTGGCGGTAAAGGGTGCAACTCCCTGAGTCATTAGCTGATGGCACTCTTTAACGCGGTCCCAACGATTATCACGGTCCATAGAATAGAATCGGCCAATTACCGAAATTATTTTGGCGACGCCCAGTTTGTCACAGAGATCCTGAGTTTTCTGCAAAGAGAAAAGTGCGCTGCGCGGTGGACAGTCGCGGCCATCTAACGTGGCATGCAGATAGACTTTGGTTGCGCCACGCTGAGCAGCTAACTCAAGCATGGCGTTAATATGGTCTTCATGGCTATGCACACCGCCGGGCGAAAGCAGGCCCATGACATGAATAGCTCGGTCAGTCGAGATCGCCTGATCTATTGCCTCACAAAAGGCAGTGTTGGTAAAGAAGTCACCGTCAGTGATAGCCTTGTTTATACGGGTAAAGTTTTGATAGACCACGCGCCCGGCGCCGAGAGTCATGTGCCCGACTTCAGAATTACCCATTTGACCCTCTGGCAGACCTACCTCGAGACCAGAAGTATGAATCAGGGTCTTTGGGTTGCTGGCCCAAAGGTTTTCCCATATTGGCGCGTTGGCATTCGACACAGCGTTGTATTGGTTCGTTTCGCTGTGGCCGAAGCCGTCAAGAATAAGCAGCACAAGGGGTTTTCGTTGGTCGGTCATAGCTAGTCTGTGGCCCTTAATGTCGGTTGATGAGTCTAAAGTGAATGTGTCCGTTGCGCTATTGGTTTTCTAATAACTCCCAGCGCGCATAAGACTCTGCTAGTTGCTTCTGCGCATTTGCCAGCCGGCCTTCAACAACTTCAATCGCAGCTCTATCGGTCTGATAAAAGCCTGGTTCACTGATTTTACCTGATATTTCACTGATACTAACTTCTAGGCCCTCAATCTCCGCTGGCAAGCTATCTAACTCGCGTTGATCCTTGTAGCTCAGTTTAATGCTAGGAGTGCTGGACTTGGACTGCACCTTGGGAGAGGCTATCTTTGCCGTCTGCTGAGTTTTGCGCTGGCGTAACCAGTCGTCATAACCGCCCACATATTGCTCAATGGTACCACTGCCATCAAAAACCAGCGTGCTAGTGACCACGTTATTAAGAAAGGCGCGGTCGTGACTAACCAGAATAACGGTGCCCTTGTAATTAATCAGCAGTTCCTCAAGAAGATCAAGGGTGTCTATATCCAGATCATTAGTAGGTTCATCAAGAACCAGAACATTGGAGGGCTGAGTAAACAGCTTGGCCAGCAATAGGCGGTTACGCTCACCTCCAGACAGTGCCTTTACGGGCTGACGACAGCGTTCTGGAGCGAACAAAAAATCTTGTAAATAACTGATGACATGGCGGCTCTTACCCGCGATCTCGAGCATATCGCGACCCCCGGAGACATTGTCTTGTACCGTTTTATCTTCGTCGAGCGCAGAACGATACTGGTCAAAATAAGCAACATTAAGGTTGGTACCAGTCTTAATTGTGCCCTGCTGCGCGGTAAGTTCACCCAGTAGCAGTTTGATCAACGTGGTTTTACCGACACCGTTGCGACCAATAAAGCCCACTTTGTCGCCGCGCTGAATCAGGGTGCTGAAGTTTTTAACCACGGCCTCACCGTCACCGAAGGCAAAAGTTACATCAGTGGCCTCAGCGACAATTTTTCCGGATTTTTCTGCCTGATGAATATCCATACGCGCGGTACCGAGTTGTTTGCGGCGAGCTACATATTCAGAGCGCATAGATTCTAGAGCTCGCACGCGACCTTCGTTGCGTGTGCGGCGGGCCTTAATACCCTGTCTGATCCAGACTTCTTCTTGCGACAAGCGTTTATCAAATAGCGCATTCTGGCGCTCTTCAATTTCCAAATTTTCTTCCTTACGTACCAGATAGGTACTGTAGTCACAGTTATAATCCTGCAGCTTGCCGCGATCAATCTCAATAAAGCGATTGGCCAGATTGTCCATAAACCGTCGATCGTGACTAATAAATAATATTGTCAACCTTCCCACTTCAAAAGAAACTGCTCTACCCATTGAATGGCTTCGATATCAAGGTGATTGGTGGGCTCATCTAAGAGCAGCAGATCAGGGTTGCAGACCAAAGCGCGAGCCAATAATACGCGCCGCTTATAGCCACCGGAAAGACTAGAGATGTCAACATCGGGGTTGAGATCCATCTTGGTAATAATAGACTCAACCCGCTGATTAATATCCCAGCCATTAACCCGTTCAAGTTCCGCCTGGCATTCTTCGTAATCATTCATCACCTTGGGGCTGGGATTATCATTGAGCTGCTGAATCAGGTGGTGAAAAGTCTTGATCAGCTCACCCTCTGCACCCAAACCCTGAGCGATGACATCAAAGACGGTACCCTGAGCATCATGGGGTACTGACTGTTCAAGCTGAGCCACGGTGACACCACTAGAGCGCTTGATGGAACCCTCGTCGGGAACAATTTGGCCGGTGAGTATTTTTAATAATGTCGACTTTCCCGCGCCATTTCGACCAATCAAACAGACGCGCTCATTGGGTTCAACCACCAGATTAAGGTGGTCAATCAACGGCGGTTGGCCATAGCTTAAGAAGATATCTTGCAATGTAATTAGGGGCATATTATTTACTTACCTGGGCCGAACGGTTTAGTCATGAGTATCAACTTGGGCAGCAAGGTCATCGAGCCCAAAAGTGCTGCAGTCATCGCTAAACCAGTCAGTAAACCAAAGTAGATTGAGGGTATGAAGTTAGATAGAGCGAGTATCGAAAATCCGATAATAATGGTCATGGCCGTGAAGAAAAGCGCCTGACCAATACTGGCATGAGCTCGATGCATCGACGCGATATAGTCAGTATCAACTTTAAATTCAGTGGTAAACCGAGTGATGTAATGAATCGCATGATCGACACCGATACCCACCGTAATGGCGGCTATGGTAATTGTCATCATATCCAGAGGGATACCAAAAATACCCATACCACCCATGACAATGCCGGCTGCCAAAAAGTTCGGTACTATAGCAATCATGGCTATTTTTAGAGATCGAAACAGAATCAAAAACATCGCCATGATGCCGACAAAGACCGCGCCAAGCGTAAGAACCTGGGAGCGATATAGGCTTTGAAGCATATTATTGTAAAGCACCAATAGACCGGTAAATCGGATATCCTCTTGGGCAATCCCAACGTCATTGACGGCGTAGTCATTAATTTTCGCCAACAGGTCGGCACGGCGAAGACCTGCGGTCTCCATAGCGCGCAGCTGAATACGGGCCTCATCACGCCCTTCTATTAAAAAGGGAGCAACCATCTGTTTATAGATGTCTGGGCTCAAGCTTTGGCGCATAAAGGCGATTTCAAAATCATTGAGTTTATGGCCGCTGAGATCACTGGCCACATCGTAGATCTGTACCAGAGAACTGACCTTGCCGACCTCTGGTTGTGCCTCAAGAAAGGTATGTAACTTGGATAGGTCCTCGAGCCCAGCGGAAGAGAACCAGTAAGTGTCGGTGAGAGCCGGCTCTGGGGGCTCGTCAGTTAAACTCGCTTCGCCATACTCATCTTCGCCATACTCATCTTCACTATAGCCGTCCTCGGCATACTCGTCTTCGCCATAGACCTCTTCGGGTGTCTCCGAGGAGCCGACTTCGAGTGCGGCATAGGTAGGTGCCTGCAGAATGATATCCATAGGCGTCGTACCGCCCAATGCCGTATCGATAATTTCCATACCCTGATAGATTTCGGTATCACTGCGGAAATAATCAATAAAGCGGTTTTCCACCTCGAGACGGGAGATACCATAGATGGAAAGTGCGGTCATCGCCGTAGCCATAAACAAGACAAAGCTACCATGGCGTTCGGTAAAGCGAGCAAACATGCTAGTAATCGCTGCAGAATTATCATTAGCCGTATCGGCCTTGCCCTTGCCGAATAACATCATGCCAGCAGGGATAACCACAAAGGCGACAACGAGGGCTAAGCTGATACCCATAGTCATCATCCAGCCGAAGTCGATCACCGGACGAATGTTGCTTACCACCAGCGACATAAAGGCAACGATCGTTGTCAGCACCGTATAGAGACAGGGTCTTGACATTGACTTAACGGTTTCACTGACCAGCTGATGTTGTGTCGAGTCAGGTTAGCAGACAGCAATTCTCGATAGCGCACAATCAAATGAATGGTCAATGCAAGTGTGATGATTAGCAGCAACAAGACGAAATTAGACGAGATAACGGTCAGCCGCCAATCGATCCAACTTAAAAAACCTAGAATAATGATGAGGCACAGCGCGCAAGTCGCTAGGGGCAGAATCACCCAGCGAATGCGGCGAAAGATTAGCGCTAGAGTGGCGATAATAAACAGCAAAATACCGCCGCCAAAAACAATCAGATCACTCTTAATGAAATCCACCATATCGGCAGTGATCATATCGGGACCGCCGAGAAAAATTGTCGCGCGATCTCGGTAACCGGTTATCAGCGCACGAACTTCAGCTACCCGCAGGTGATCTTTGGCGGCTTTATCAGTGCGGTAATTGAGGAACTCAAGGCTCGCTTTCGCCAATTGATCCTCCTGTTCGGTGGTAAGGCCTTGGTTGTATTTAATGAGGCGGAGATCATCACGTTTAGTAATCAGGGCCAAATAGATCTCGTCAAGCGCCAAAGTGGCAAGCATGCCAGTGGTCTGACCATCAGCACTGAGAATAACGTCTTTGTAGATTGGGCTGTTAAGGAACTCCTGCTTAGCCAACTGGCGGTCAACACCCTCCGAAAGAAGCACGTTTAACTCGCTCTTGAGGTCGGCAACCGCAATTTTAGGGCTGTAAAGCAGCGGCACATCTAGCATCGACAGGACGCCTTCAACGCCACTAATTGTGGTGAGATCCTGGCGGAGCGCGGCGAGAGTGTCGAGATTTTCCTGATCGAACAGATCACCTTCTTTGGGCGAAAACGTCACAATTAAAAAGTTGTCGCTGCCATAGCGCTTGACCACGCCACGGAAAAAATTGAGATCGTCGTCATGTTCAAGAGTCAGTGAGTCAGCCGAGGCATCTAGCTTGAAATTTGGCAGCCCTATAGCCATAGCTATAGTGAGGGCAATTACAGCCAATAGCGATGTCAGTGGGTGTCGCAGAACGACCCGATCGTATAAATCAAATAATGTTGATGTCATCTTAAGGCTGTCTCTGAGTCGATGTGTTGGATTGCCACTATTATGCGGTTTTGAACGGCAAGATTATAGACTATCTCTAATTATTAGCGCACTGAAGTTGAGCGGTTAACAGTTCTCAGTTCCCGCTAGAGGATTTTACAATTACACTCCTCACCTAACCATAACCAAGCAGTAAGCTTTATGAATGGCGTTATCCTCGATTGTGACAGCCTCGGCCCATATTCGCTTGATCTGGGGGCCCTGTATGAACTGCCGATTAACTGGACCCTATACCCTGACAGCTCAGACGACCAGGTGGCCGAACGGATTATTGATGCGGATATCGTGTTGACTAACAAGGCTATGTTCTCTGAGGCCGATATGTCTGCGGCGCCGCGGCTAAAGTTCATCGGGGTCATGGCCACGGGCACCAACCACATTGCTCTTGAAGCAGCCAGACAAAGAGGCATCGTGGTGAGCAACGCGATTGGCTATTGCACCGGTTCCGTAGTTCAGCATGTGTGGTCTTTGATTCTGGCGCTGACCACAAAGTTGCTGCCACATCACAATGCCGTGTTAGGCGGTCGCTGGCAGCAGAACCAAAATTTTTGCGCGATGGATTTTCCGGTACGAGAGCTGAGTGGCAAAGTAATGGGTGTCATCGGCGCTGGCGAGCTGGGCAACGGCGTAGCCAAAATCGCCGAGGCCTTTGGGATGCAGGTTATTTACGCGGCTTTGCCGGGTCATTCCCACAGTGGTTCTATGGATCGTATGGCGCTGGATGAATTTTTGTCCTGCGCTGACGTCATCAGCATTCACTGTCCATTAACAGCAAAAACACAGAATTTAATTGGTGATGCGCAGTTTGCTCTTATGAAGGATTCAACCCTTGTCATTAACAGTGCCCGCGGTGGCATTATCAATGAACCGGCGTTAAAGCAGGCATTGATCATGGGACAGATAGCCGGTGCGGCAACGGATGTGCTAACAGTAGAGCCACCGGTTGATGGCAACGTACTTCTAGATCCGGCTATTCCAAATCTTATTATCACACCTCACAGCGCATGGGTTGCGACAGAGGCTAGGCAGAGGCTGGTCATTCAGTTGGCAGACAATTTACGCGGCTTCCTTGATGGCAAGCCACTGAATCGGGTAGTCTAGCTCAACAATCGAAATCAGTGTCGAGCTTTTTAGGGGCCAGTATTTTCTTGAGTCGCGGGTAGACCGGCATACCATCTTTGTAAGGTGGATAATCTTCACCAGCAATTAGTGGCTGCAAATAGTCTCGGGCTTTTTGGGTAATGCCAAAGCCATCTTTACTAATGAACGACCGCGGCATTTTCTTTTCGACATTGGCCACTTTAGCCAGCGGAGCTTCGCCCAGTGACCAGCTATATTTTTTGCCGGTGCCGCGTTCGATGGTGATCATAATGGCACCCTTACCCTCGATAGCTTTCTCTACTGCTGCTTGACCAACAGCATAGGCCTGTTCAACATCGGTCTTGGAGGCGATATGCCGCGCAGAACGCTGTAAGTAATCGGCTAAGGCATAATGATATTTATAACCGAGTGAATGTTTGACCATACTGGCGAGCGCAGGCGCGACGCCGCCGAGCTGTTGATGACCGAAGGCATCTTTATTGACGGAACCGGAAATTAAGCCGCCATCTGCATAGCTAGCACCCTCGGATGCCACTACCACGCAGTAGCCTTTTTCTTTGACGGTTGCGCTAACTTTGGCAATAAATTGTTCGCGGTTAAAGGGGATTTCTGGGAACACAATAATATGGGGTGCATCGCCGGCTTCTTCGGCGGCTAGACCGCCTGCAGCGGCTATCCATCCAGCATGTCGGCCCATTACTTCAAGGACAAAGATTTTGGTGGATGAGGCTGCCATCGACGCGATATCCAAGCTAGCTTCTTTGGTCGAGACCGCCACATATTTAGCCACAGAGCCAAAGCCTGGGGAGCAGTCGGTAAAGGGTAGATCATTGTCGATAGTTTTGGGGATATGAATAGCCTGAACTGGATAGCCCAGTTGGGCCGATATTTGCGACACTTTGAGACAGGTATCGGCTGAATCACCGCCGCCATTATAAAAGAAATAGCCAATATTATGGGCTCTAAACACCGCAATCAGACGCTCATATTCCGCCTGACTATCCTTGATGTCCTTCATTTTATAGCGACAAGAACCAAAGGCGCCGCCTGGGGTGTGCTTGAGTGCTGTTATGGCCGAGGTCAGCTCTTTACTGGTGTCGATCAGCTGTTCCTGAAGTATACCGAGAATGCCATTTTGCCCGGCATACAGGGTTCCAATCTTATCTTTATGCTGTCGGCATGCTTCGATGACACCGCAAGCTGAGGCATTGATGACGGCAGTAACACCACCAGATTGCGCGTACAGCGCATTTTTCTTGCCCATAGAACTCTCTCTTCCCAGCTGACCAAATTGGATCGCTATGGTAAAGGTTTAAGGGCCGCTCCGGAAGGCCGCATTAGGCTTCCTTAGTGATAAAAGAAGCTTAATATACGCGGATGGTTAGCAGTTTATGAGGCCTAATGTCATACTCGTGGCAGAAAAGCTCGCATCTGACTGCTTATTTTAAGGAACAACATGCATATTCACATACTTGGTATTTGCGGTACTTTTATGGGCAGTCTGGCGCAATTAGCACAGCAACTTGGCCATCAGGTGTCGGGCTGTGATGCTAATGTTTACCCGCCAATGAGTACTCAGCTTGAATTGGCCGGCATTAACCTAATTCAGGGTTTTGATCCTCAGCAATTAATTCCCGCGCCCGACTTAATTATCGTGGGCAACGCCATGTCGCGGGGCAACCCCTGTGTTGAGTACATGCTCGATCATCAGCTACCCTATGTCTCTGGACCGCAGTGGCTGGGTGAGACGGTTTTGCGCAACAAACAGGTACTGGCCGTTTCCGGCACCCACGGTAAAACCACCACCAGTAGCATGTTGGCAAAAATTCTCGATGTTGCGGGCTGCAAACCAGGCTTCTTGATTGGTGGAGTGCCTCGGGACTTTGGTGTGTCGGCAAGGCTTAGCGACAGTGAGTACTTTGTGATTGAGGCGGATGAATACGACAGTGCGTTTTTTGACAAGCGCTCTAAGTTTGTCCATTACTTTAGTGACACGCTGATCATTAATAATCTCGAATTCGACCATGCCGATATTTTTGACAATCTCGAGGCCATCCAAAAACAATTTCATCACCTAGTGCGCACGGTGCCCAGCACAGGCACGATTATTTATCCCGCCGGCGTTGTCAGTATAGCGGAGGTGATGAGTCAGGGTTGCTGGAGTAAGCAGCAGACCTATGGCCCCGAGTCAACCGATTGGCAGTATCGACTGATCACCGAGGATGGCTCTGTCTTTGAGATAAGCCATGGCGACGAGACTGCGCAGGTGCGCTGGCAGCAAACAGGGCTGCACAACGTACTCAATGGCTTGTCTGCGGCGATTGCGGCGTATCAGGTTGGTGTTAGTCTTGTTCATGCCTGTGCGGCCCTCAGCGCCTTTGTCGGTGTCAAGCGACGGATGGAGATTATCTATCAGGCAGAGGGCATTAGTGTCTATGACGATTTTGCTCATCACCCCACCGCTATTGCCACCACGCTTGCGGGTCTGCGGGCCAAGGTGGGAGACAGTCCAATTATCGCCGTGATTGAGCCGCGCTCGGCGACGATGAGGCTGGGTGTTCACAAAGAGGCCTTAAGTGTGGCAGTGGCTGATGCGGATCAGGTTTATTGGTACGCTCAGGCTGATACTCATTGGGATAATGCTGATGTGGCGCTGGCCTGTTCGGTACCAGCCGTCGCTAGCAGTGATATCGAGCTCTTACTGGATCTCACTGCCGCCGCCGCGCAAAAGGGCGGCCACATTGTGATCATGAGTAATGGTAGTTTCGATGGCTTTCATGGTCGGCTGCTGGATCGGTTAGCGCGCGCGTCCTAGCTGCGAAGCATAAAGGTCACTGGGCCATCATTGTGCAGCATCACCTGCATATCGGCGCCAAAGCGGCCACTTTGTATCTGGGTGTTGAGGGCAGTAGCTGCCTGAGTTAAAAAATAATCGTAAAGCTCTTCGGCCTGCTCCGGTGAGGCCGCGGAAGAGAAGCTCGGACGCAGGCCTTTGTTGGTGTCGGCTGCCAAAGTGAACTGAGAAACCACTAATAGCTCGCCGCCAATGTCCCGTAGTGAGAGGTTCATCTTACCCTCAGAGTCGGCAAACACCCGGTAGTTAAGTATTTTCTGCAACAGCTTGTCGGCGGCCGCCTCGAGATCGGTTTTTTCAATGCCTAATAGCAGTAAAAGTCCCTGGTCTATAGTGCCCACCACTGTATTGTCGATGCTCGCTGAGGCCGATGAAACCCGCTGAATGAGCCCCAGCAATTTACAGGCTCTCACTATTAAGTTGGTGAGCAAGGCTCTGTGTTGCTCGAATCAGCGCATCTGTTGTGCCCGGTTCACCGGAGGCATGACCGGCATCGGCAATAATACTTAACTGCGCCTCGGGCCAGGCCTTACTTAAGTCAAAGGCCTGATTGACTGGGCAGATCATGTCGTAACGGCCATGCACGATATGCCCTGGGATATCTTTTAGACGGTGGCAATTATTAAGAATCTGATTGGGCTCTAAAAAGGCTTTGTTGATAAAGAAATGAGCCTCGATACGCGCCATAGCCATGGCCAGGTGGGGGTTGGCAAAATGCTCTACCAGTGAGGCATTGGTGCGCAAGGTGGCGCAACGCCCTTCCCAGACCGACCAGGCTTTGGCGGCAGCCATGCGTTCGAAGTCATTGTCGCCGGTTAGGCGAGCGTAGTATGCGCCGAGCATATCGCCGCGCTCGGCGAGCGGAATAACCTGTTCATATTGTGACCAATAGTCGGGGAATACCTGGCTTGCGCCGTGCTGATAAAACCATCGGATATCCTCATCGCGACAGAGAAAGACACCGCGCAAAATAAGTCCCAGAACGCGCTCAGGGTAGGTCTGGGCATAGACTAGGCCAAGTGTAGAGCCCCAGGAACCGCCGAAGATTACCCAGCGATCAATACTTAGATGGTTACGCAGCGTTTCTATATCGGCCACTAGGGCGTCTGTATTGTTATCGTCTAACGCCGCGTGGGGCGTTGACTGGCCAGAGCCGCGCTGATCAAAAAGAATAATACGATACTTATCAGGATCAAAAAAACAGCGATCAATCGGTCTGGTGCCGCCACCTGGACCGCCATGGACAAATAGCACAGCAATACCCTCTGGATTGCCGGACTGCTCAACATATAGTTGATGCGGCGCAGTGACGCTAATGGTCTCCGTACTGTAGGGGCGGATAGCTGGGAACGCTTTATTCATGCGGTGTTTTTCTCTATTGGCGTTTAGATCCGGTTAATATAGACAAGATCTGCCGTCAGCACTACTCTAAATGCGTTTGAATTATGAGCCTAGGGAATCCCCAGTGAATGAGAGCCCAGTAAAACAAATAGCCCGCTGTATCTGGTGCGGCGATGACCCTCTTTATCAGGAATACCATGACCAAGAATGGGGAGTGCCCTGCAGAGAGGACAAAAAACTCTTCGAATTTCTGTGCCTTGAGGGTGCTCAAGCGGGCCTGTCCTGGATCACCATTCTGCGTAAGCGGGAGGCCTACCGCCTAGCCTTTGCCGATTTTGAGGTGGAGAAAGTTGCTGCTTTCACGGATAAAGATGTGCAGCGGTGTCTGCAGGACGCCGGTATTGTGCGCAATCGTCTCAAGATCAAGAGCGCCATTTCAAATGCCCGTCTATTTATCGACATGCAAAAAGAGTTTGGTAGCTTCAGTCATTATCTGTGGGCTTATGTAGATAACAGCCCCATCACCAATCATTGGGCGAGCCATTCGGAAATACCGGCCAACACAATGCTGTCGGACGCCATAGCCAAGGACTTAAAGGCGCGAGGGTTTAAGTTTTTTGGGACAACAATCTGCTATGCCTATCTGCAGGCAATGGGCTTAGTTAACGATCACTGCACCGATTGCGATCGGCATCAAGCTTGCTGAGGGTTGAAGAATCAGGGTACAGAAGTTACGCGTATTGGAAGGCAATAAACCCTCTCAACAGAAGGATTTTGCCCTGAGCTGTCGAGCTAGAGAAGAATCACCCGCCCCATGCCTGTAGATGCAAATATCTCTAAAGGCATGGGTAAGGAAGATATTACTTGGGTGCGCGCTTGCGTTCGGTCTCTGTCAGGCGCTTTTTACGTAGACGAATACTAATTGGTGTGACTTCTACTAGCTCATCATCTTCAATAAACTCCAGAGCCTGTTCAAGGGTATGCTTGATCGGTGGCACCAATGTCAGCGCTTCATCTGTTCCTGATGCTCGCACGTTGGTTAGCTGCTTTCCTTTGACTGGATTGACCACTAGATCATTGGCGCGAGAGTGGATACCGACAATTTGGCCTTCGTAAACATCAATCGCATGGCCCAAAAATAAGCGCCCTCGTGCCTGAATATTAAATAAGGAGTAAGCCGCAGTCTTGCCTTTAATCATACTAACTAGCGCACCATTTTTACGTGTGAACTTCTCACCTTCTTTGGCTGGACCGTAATGATCAAAGATACTGGTCATGATCCCGGAGCCGGACGTAAGTGTCAGGAATGTACCACGGAAGCCAATCAAACCGCGGGAAGGCATACTGAACTCTAATCGCACGCGCCCTTTGCCGTCGGGTGCCATGTTGGTCATCTCGGCTTTACGCATGCCCAACTCTTCCATAACCGAACCCTGATGCTGCTCTTCGACATCAATCACAACCTGCTCAAAGGGCTCATGAATCTTGCCATCAACTATTTTCTGAACCACTTCAGGACGTGACACGCCAATTTCGAAACCTTCGCGACGCATAGTCTCAATCAGCACCGATAGATGTAACTCACCACGGCCAGAAACAATAAACTTGTCTGGCGTATCGCCAGGCCTCACTCGCAGTGCCACGTTATGGATCAGTTCCTGCTCAAGACGATCTTTAATATTTCTTGTCGTCACGTACTTTCCATCGAGGCCTGCAAAAGGTGAGTCATTGACAATAAAGGTCATGCTGACCGTTGGTTCATCAACGCTTAAAGGCGGCAGAGCTTCAATGTGATCTGGATCGCACAGAGTGTCAGAGATACCAAGACCATCAATGCCATTAATGCAGACGATATCACCAGCGCCAGCCAGCTGGGTTTCGATCTGCTCCAGACCGAGATACCCTTTCACGTTTAATACCTTGCCTTTACGCTCTTTGCCGTCGGCTGATTTAACAATAACCTGTTGTCCGGGTTTCAACTTACCGCGGCTAATTCGGCCTACACCAATGACGCCGACATAACTGTCATAAGCCAGTGCAGAAATTTGCATCTGCAGGGGACCTTCAACATCAACCTCAGGGGCTGGAACGTCGCGAATAATCATTTCGTAGAGTGGTGTCATATCTTCGGCTAGATCGTCGGCTTCCATACCTGCTACGCCATTCAGTGCTGACGCATAGATCACGGGGAAGTCCAACTGCTCATCGGTGGCACCAAGGTTATCAAACAGGTCAAATACCTGATCCAGAACCCAGTCTGGTCGAGCACCTGGACGATCGACTTTATTGATCACCACAATGGGTCGAAGGCCTTGCTCGAACGCCTTTGAGGTAACAAAGCGAGTCTGCGGCATCGGACCATCAACGGCATCGACAAGCAGGAGTACTGAATCAACCATCGACAGTACGCGCTCTACTTCACCGCCGAAATCGGCGTGACCGGGGGTGTCTACGATATTGATACGGTAGTCATTCCAATTAATGGCAGTGTTCTTCGCCAAAATGGTAATCCCGCGCTCTTTTTCTTGGTCATTGGAGTCCATTAGCCGTTCAGAACCGACGTCTTTGCGGTCAAGAGTTCCCGATTGACTCAGAAGTTTATCAACCAAGGTCGTTTTACCATGATCAACGTGGGCGATGATTGCAATGTTTCGCAAGTTTTCAATAGACATGAGATATACCAGTGGGCGCAAAAAGTCGCGATTATACGAGAATCCAACGAAACTACTACCGTTCTTTTTTCTGAGGAGTAAGTTCATTGACAACTAAGACTCTAGGTTTAGCTATTATTGCGCTAATTAATGTAGGGTAAGAGATGTTAAAAGTCGCGATCTAGGGTGTCAAAAGACCGTGAAAACGACCTATAGCACAAGGAATTTGGCGTCGTTCGGTCGCTCTACAATAACGGCTTAAAGGCTAAATTATGGAGCAATTTCCCCACTTAGCTTAGATTACCGACTAAATGGCTGCATATTTCCCTAAAATACTATAATTTAGGTTTAAAAACTCCCACTTTAATGAAACCTTTTTCGCGCATTAATTGCGCCTGAATACGGCTCATCAATCCCTTGTCGCAATAGAGCAAATAGGACTGCTCTGGATGCAGTTGGCTGAGGCTCTGCTCGAGATTAAAAAAAGCTACCGCAATCACCTCATTATCCCCGGCGCTTAGGGGATTTGCATCGATGTCAGCGGGATGACGGATATCAATAATGATATCCATTGCCGCTGGCTCGCTGGTGATTACAATCTCTCGGCGCGAGTAAGATGGTGTTGAGGGGTTAATCCGAAGTCCTCTTGGTCGGTGCCGAGAGCCCGTGAATAAATCGGCTAAAAGAGTGACAGTGTTGGGCTACATTGGCATTATAACCGCCGAGCCTACAAAAGCACCAACAGACTCCAGTTTGCACCAAAATTGTGCAGTAAAGGTTTAATTGCACTAAGTTAGTGCAATTAAACCGCTTTTTCGATCTTCGTCTTTAGGGTTTACAGTAAGGGCTGGAGCACGGCCCCTGTTGGTTCGAAGGCTTTTATTGCCCGATGAGTCATGTGAGGCCGTTGGCATGACAATTGCTATCTCAATGGGTGAAGACTAAAATATGACGTTGGGCTCGATCGGTATAGATGCGCCGGCTAGCCCGAAAAATAAAGCATTAACTGATTCCATATTGGAGGAAACAATGTCTGAAAAGACTCTAAATCTGATCAAAGATAGTGAAGCTCGCTGGGTTGACCTTCGGTTTACAGATACCAAAGGCAAAGAACATCATGTCACTATCCCGATTGGGGAAGTGGGCGATGACTTTTTTATCGAAGGCAAGATGTTTGATGGTTCATCAATCGAAGGTTGGAAGGGCATTAATGAGTCCGACATGATTTTGATGCCAGATGACAGCACAGCGGTGCTTGATCCCTTTACCGACGAGCCGACGATTATTGTTCGCTGCGGTGTGGTAGATCCAATATCTATGCAGGGTTATGAGCGCGATCCACGCTCTATTGCTCAGCGCGCTGAACAATATCTAGTGTCTACGGGGCTTGGTGATACCGCCTTCTTCGGCCCGGAGCCTGAGTTTTTTGTTTTTGACGATATCAAATGGGGCGCTGACATGAGCGGTGCTTTTTACAAGATTAATTCCGATGAAGCGGCCTGGTCATCAGGTAAAGATATGCCCGAAGGCAACATGGGCCATCGTCCTGGCGTTAAAGGCGGTTATTTTCCTGTGCCGCCAGTCGACAGCCTGCATGATTTGCGTGCCAACATGTGTAATGCCATGGAGCAAATGGGGCTTGAAATTGAAGTACATCACCACGAAGTAGCTACGGCTGGACAGTGCGAAATTGGTGTTCGTTTCGACACCCTAGTGGCCAAAGCTGATCAGGTGCAAATCCTAAAGTATTGTGTACATAACGTTGCGCACGCTTACGGCAAAACTGCTACCTTTATGCCGAAGCCGGTTGTTGGTGACAACGGTTCTGGTATGCACTGCCACATGTCTTATGCCAAAGATGGCGTTAACCAGTTTGCTGGTGATGGCTATGCAGGCCTGAGTGACACGGCTCTTTACTATATCGGCGGTATCATTAAACACGCTAAGGCACTGAATGCCTTCGCCAATCCGTCGACCAATTCGTACAAGCGATTGATCCCAGGATTTGAAGCGCCGGTAATGCTGGCTTACTCAGCGCGTAACCGTTCCGCCTCAATCCGCATTCCCTATGTTGCCAGTCCTCGTGGCAAGCGCGTCGAGGTTCGTTTCGGTGATCCGGTTGCCAACCCATACTTGATGTTTGCTGCATTTTTGATGGCGGGTCTGGATGGTGTGAAGAACAAGATTCATCCTGGTGATGCCGCGGATAAAGATCTCTATAACTTGCCCCCAGAAGAATCAGCCGCTATTCCTCAGGTCTGCGGTAGTCTTCGTGAAGCATTGGATTGTCTCAATGCAGACCGAGACTTTTTGACCTCTGGCGGTGTTTTCTCTAACGACATGATCGATGCCTATATCGATCTGAAGATGGAAGATGTCTATCGCGTTGAGCAGACGACTCACCCTGTTGAGTTTGATATGTACTACAGCTGTTAAGCGAATGCGTTGAGTAAAATAGGAAAAGCTCGTCATTCTCGGAATGACGAGCTTTTTTTTCGCCCAAAATCGGTCTAGTCTCTAGGGTATAGTCACCAACAGACAGAGATGTCGTTATGGACCTTATTGGCCGTGCCCTGATGCCATTATTATTGCTTGTCATCGCCAGCTTGACGGTGGAGGCGACTGCGGCAGGTACCCTCATTGAAACAACGGTATACAGGGTCACCGATGAGCAGGGTAATATCACCTTCACCGATCAGCCAGAGGCCAAAAGTGGCGTTATAGAGCGGCAGATAGTGTCGGTCATTAACCTGATGCGGGCCCCGGTGTCACCAAAGCCGGAGGACAACGGCGCAGCCCATTCCCCCGTTACTAATAGTGGCAGCGCTGCCTCAGCCTCTTCGATACAACCTTATACTCAGGCTATCATAGTCTCTCCGATAGAGGGTTCCACTCTGCGAAATACGGCAGGCGCGATGACCGTTGAGCTGTCTCTAATGCCTCCGCTTCAAGCGGGGCATCAGGTTCAGCTATGGGTTGATGGTCAGCGCTATGGCTCAGCGATTAAGGCGACAACTCTGCACGTGGCTAATATTGAACGCGGTCCCCATCAACTCATCTGTCGCGTGTTAAATGCTGATGGTCGCCCTGTTGCCATTACTGCCGCGGTCTCAGTGCATGTAAAGCGTCCCTTTAACCGAGCGTCAAGGTAGTCTCCCCGGCTATGCCGAAAAGCGGTTTCTTGGCAGTCTAGGATTATACTTCAAGACGATCGCACCAATATGGTGCATAATCATCTTCAGCGCTCATGTGGGCACTGTATCGAACTCCTCAGCAGGCCACAGGCGGGTGGTTTAGAGGGGTCAACTCTAGCGTAATCCGGTATGTTTTGGCCTGCTTATTGCAAGCGTACAGTATCAGGTTGAGCTTAGCGGACAATGGGGCCATGACTTCAAACGACTTACATAAGATGTTGCTGGATAATTTAAGTACCGCCGTACTGTTACTCGACGGTGACTTTCTTATCGGCTATATCAATCCGGCGGCAGAAGCTCTATTGCAAGCGAGCCGTGGCCGATTATTGGGCACCCCTGCGAGCGAACTATTCTCGGATCATGAGCTGTCTTATCAAACCCTCGTCGAGGTCATGGACACTGGGCATCCACATATTCGCAGGCACGAGCACTTACGCATACTTAACAGCGATTCAATACAAGTCGATTACACCATTACTCCGGTTGATAGCGGTGATTACCGCCAATTGCTGTTGGAGATGCAGCCGATTGATAGGTTTCTAAAAATCAATCGTGAAGAGGCATTGTTATCAGTCCAGAATACTTCAAAGAGTCTTATTCGGGGCCTGGCTCACGAGATTAAAAATCCGTTGGGCGGAATCCGAGGAGCAGCTCAGTTGCTAGAGCAAGAGCTACGCGATGGCGGTCTCGAAGGTGAAACTCTAGAGTTTTGTCAGGTCATCATCACTGAGACAGATCGACTTCGTAATCTTGTCGATCGACTATTGGGGCCCAATCATCTGCCAAGACTAGAGTCGATCAATATCCATGAGGTCACCGAGCATGTCGGTGCCCTTATTGAAGCTGAGGTGCAGGGTAATCTAACCCTAAAGCGTGATTATGATCCCAGTATTCCGGCAATTAATGGTGATCGGGAGCAGCTTATTCAGGCCGTGCTCAATGTGGTACGCAATGCCATGCAGTCATTAATTGACGCCAACAGTCCTGCACCCTGTATTACCCTGACCACGAGAATTCGGCGCAGCTTTACCATTGCCGGGCAGTACCACAAAGTGGTCTGCCGGCTGGAGATTAAAGATAACGGTCCTGGTGTCTCCAAGGATCTTAAAGAGCGAATATTTTTCCCGATGATCAGTGGTCGCGCGGGAGGCTCTGGTCTGGGTTTGACCATCGCCCAAACAGCAGTCAATGGCCATCAAGGTATTATTGAGTGCGAATCTGAGCCGGGTAACACCCGTTTTTCAATGTATTTACCGATAAAGGTTTAGTATGCCAACCACCTCGCAAATTTGGATAGCGGAGGACGATCGTTCCTTGCGCTGGGTTATGGAGAAAGCCATTAGCCGTGATGGCATCGATGTGCGCAGTTTTGAAACCGGCGATGACCTATTGAGCGCCCTAAGAAATTCCCAGCCCGAGATTATTATCTCCGACATCCGTATGCCAGGTATCGATGGTTTGGAGCTGCTGGCCGAAATCCATGCCAGCTGGCCGCAAATACCCGTTATTATTACCACCGCACATTCTGATCTAGACAGCGCCGTGGCGGCCTATCAGGGCGGAGCATTTGAGTATCTCCCGAAGCCGTTCGATCTTAAAGATTTGGTGGAAGTTGCTCGTCGCGGCCTGCTATTGGCCAAAGAGCAGAAATCGCTCTCGGTTCCTGAAGCCATCGAGGCGCGCGCAGTTCAGGAAATTATCGGTGAAGCGCCCGCCATGCAGGAAGTTTTCCGCGCTATTGGTCGCCTGTCTAATTCCAATATCACTGTTTTAATTAATGGCGAATCTGGCACCGGCAAGGAGCTGGTTGCTCAGGCTCTGCATAAACATAGTCCCCGCCGTACTGCTAAATTTATTGCGCTCAATATGGCGGCGATACCCCATGACCTGATTGAGTCAGAATTATTTGGTCATGAGAAGGGTGCCTTTACCGGTGCTGCAACACGCCGCGAGGGACGCTTTGAGCAGTCCAACGGTGGCACCTTATTTCTTGATGAGATTGGCGATATGCCACCAGAGGCGCAGACCCGCTTACTGCGGGTGCTAGCGGATGGTGAGTTTTATCGGGTAGGCGGTCACACAGCGATAAAAGTCGACGTACGAATTATTGCAGCAACGCATCAAAACCTTGAAAATTTGGTCTCCGAGAATCGCTTTCGAGAAGATTTATTTCATCGACTAAATGTTATCCGTGTCCACTTACCGCGACTGTCCGATCGCAGGGAAGATATTCCACAGTTAATGCAGCACTTCTTTCACCGCGCGGCCAAAGAACTCGACATGGAGCCCAAGGTTCTGTCTTCGGACGCTGAAGATCTGCTGTTAAATTTGCCCTGGCCAGGGAATGTTAGGCAGTTGGAAAATATCTGTCGCTGGTTGACAGTCATGGCAGCCGGGAGAGAAGTCCTATTGACCGACCTGCCGCCTGAATTACAGGCCGCAGACACGGAGACAGGCATAAGCGTTCAGGGTGACTGGCAGTTGATGCTTCGGCGTTGGGCTGAGCGAGAGCTAAAGCTTGGACATACAGATATTCTGGGTCAGGCACTGCCGGCGTTTGAGCGATCGATGATCGAAACCGCTCTGGCACACTCGGGGGGACGTAAAAAGGATGCTGCACAATTACTCGGGTGGGGCCGTAATACGCTGACTCGAAAGCTACAAGAATACAGTATGGAAAATCAGGCGAGCTAGGCCTGCATTAGCGCGAACCGCCCCCGCGTATTGTCGTGGGGCGTTACCAGACAATGCAATAGGCGGGTCTAGTGGGTGGTACCCTCGGATGGTTCCTCGGCTGCCGCCTGTTCTGCCTTAGCCTGAGACTGCTGCATCGCCTGAACAAACAGGGCATCAAAGTTAATCGGTGGAATCATCAGCGGAGGAAACGATCCCTTCACGAGAGTACTATCAATCACTTCGCGACCGTAGGGAAACAGCATGCCTGGGCAGGTCGTGTTCAGGACCTGTGTCAGCTGCTGGCCTTCTATCCCGGCAATGGTAAATAGTCCGGCCTGTTCCACCTCGATCAGGTAAATCGTTTCATCGCCATCAGAGGCAGTGATAGTGATTCGAAGTGATACTTCATAGAGATCTTCATCAATCTTAGTGGTCTTGGCATTCAGATCCTGATTGATTTTAGGCTGCCATTGCTTGTTAAAGGCTGCGGCGCCCTGGGGCGTCTCAAAAGAAAGGTCCTTAAGATAGAAACGCTGTACAGCAAATTTCTGTTCACTTGGTGTTTCTTCCGCTGCTGCCGGAGCAGTCGCTGTTTCTTCAGTCATAGTGCAATCCCCTATTAATCAATTTAATGCGCCGTTATTTAGCCTGCGTTGGCTCTTGTAATGGTGCCAATTTAGCCCAATTCAACCCCAGGGTTAACTAGCCCATCTAACTCACCATCATCCTCTAACGCCAGTAGTTCAGTATAGCCGCCCACATGCCTATCGCCAATCCAGATCTGTGGAACGGTATTACGTGAACTTCTCGCCATCACAGACGCGCGTAACTCTGGATTATTTTCGAGCGGCACATCCTGAAAGTTAATACCTCTGGCAGTTAGCAGCCGACGAGCCGCAGTGCAGAAAGGGCAGAAGCGCGTTCCGTATAGTACAACGTCAGTCATTATAATTCCCAAGTGATGCCCCGAAATGGAGTCAGTTTCAAATTTTATGAACCCTTTACCACGGGTAAATTTTGGCCTTGCCATTCAGCCATTCCGCCACTGAGACGGCGGACATTAAAGCCTTCTTTGGTCAATATTTTTCCTGCACCGCCGGCATGCTGGCCCATTTGATCCGTGAGGACGATGATCTTGCTGCGATGCTTTTCTAGCTCACTGCCGCGGCTGGCCATTTGTGTATGGGGAATATTCATGGCGCCGTGGACATGACCGGCCTGAAAATCCGCAGAAGCGCGAACGTCCACCAGCTGTGCTTGCTCAGAGTTCATCAGGCTCACCAGTTCAGTAGCGCTGATCGGCTTGCCACCTTTGGTCCGCTCGGTAAATGCAAAGACATAGATAAGCATTAACAACACACTTAACAGGATCCACTGCTCGCTAGCAAAGACAAAAATATCCACTTAAATATACTCGTAATTTAGGGTGGCAAGCTTCCTATCAAAGCGACCGCGCGCAGTATACACAGGAAAGCATGAGGGTGGAATCGACTTGGGATTGATTAGACCCAGCGGCTCCAAACGGGAGTTAGATTATCCGGTAATTGGGCCACCATCCCGAGTGAAGCCCAAGGCTGCCCAGAGGAATGAAAGTCAGACCCGCAGGACGCGAGTAGATGGTGTTTGCGACAAAGTGCGGCAAGATCTCGGGTCACTGACGGAATTTGCAAGCCAGAAATCACTTCCAAGCCCTCGCCGCCGGCCGCCGTAAAATCGTCGAGCAATGACACCAGTTTGGTACGGGTCATTTTGTATTTAACTGGATGGGCCAGAACCGCTACGCCGCCCGCGGCGCGGATCCATCCAATGACAGTATCTAGGTCAGCCCATTGCTCCTTAATATCGCCTGCTTTTCCAGCGCCGAGATATTTTTTAAAGGCCTGAGCAATATTCGTTACAGCGCCAATAGCGACCAGATGTTGGGCAAAATGTGGCCGACCAACCTCGCCACCCGAGGTATAACCCTTGGCGCCCTCCAGGCAGTTATCAAAACCGAGCCGCTGCAATTTTTCTGAAATCTTTTCGCCCCGTTCGCTGCGGGCCTTGGATTGCTGAGCAACGCCTAGCAAAATCTCATCACTGTTAAGGTTTAGGTTTAGGCCGACAATATGTACCCCCGACTTACGCCACTGACTGGAAAACTCGATACCTGGCACAATACGTAACCGGTCAGAACCCTGACCAAGCTCTTGATAGGCCGCAAGCGTGTCATGATCGGTAATCGACAGCATGTCAATCGAACGCTCATCGGCTAGTTCGATCAATTCAGCCGGCGTCAGCGCGCCGTCAGAGACATTGGTGTGGCAGTGCAGGTCTACATTCATAAAAACAAACTTTTCGTTATTTACAGCATTGTACCAGTGATCAGAGGCTTTATAATCGACGTATGCCGACGAATGAAATAATTATACCGCTGTCAGAGCCTCAGAAAGCCGAGGTGCGCGAAGCGACAAGCCGTTGTATTGACCAAGCCTCTGCGCTTTATGGCCGCGCGTTCGCACCGGTCGCCGTCGACTTTGACTTGAGTGGACGCTGCGCGGGTATGTATCAGGTAAGGGGCAGTGCGCAGCGCATCCGCTTCAACCCCTGGTTATTTGCCAAATACTATCAAGATAGCGTGACTGACACCGTGATTCATGAAGTAGCCCATTATATTGTCGATAGCCTCTATGGCCTTAAGCGGGTCAAGCCCCATGGTCTAGAGTGGAAAAAAATAATGGTGGATCTAGGCGGTATTCCCAAAGCAACCGGACGTTATGATTTAGCCGGCATTCCTACGCGCCAGTACCAGCGCTTTGCCTATACCTGCGGCTGTCGAACCCATCAGCTGACCATTATACGCCACCGCAAGATTACTCAGCAGCGCGCCAAATACCTTTGCCAGTACTGCCACGGCAAGCTGGTGGTAGCGCCGCAGACGACGCTATGAGCCAATGGTTTGTCTATATGGTTCGTGCGAGCGATGACTCGCTGTATACCGGTATTACCACGGATCTAGCCCGACGCCTCGCTGAACATCAGGCTGGCAAGGCCGGCGCGAAATACTTTCGTGGCCGCAGCGCTATGGCAATAGTTTACCGCGAAACCGCTAATGGCCGCAGTGCCGCGAGTATCCGCGAGGCTGCTATTAAAAAGTTATCTCGAGAGAAGAAACTTGAGTTGATCGAAAAATAGTAAAACCTGTATATACAACTAATACCTTTATACATCCATCATACAATCGTTCCTAGAAAAATAATCGATAATAGTTTTTTCAGCTCAGTATATACAGGTATAACTTGTATATACAGTAATGCGGTAGCCTAACCATGAACCAAGAAGCGGGCAAATTACCTCAATTTGCACTTATTAAACAGTTTATCAGTGGTCACATTGAGTCTGGTGCCTGGCCTGCCGGTACGCTCACACCCTCTGAGAATGAGCTTTCTAACACCTTTTCTGTGAGTCGCATGACGGCAAGACGCGCTCTACAAGAGCTCTCTTATCAGGGCCTGTTACGGAGGACGCCAGGGCTGGGGACGTTTGTGGCAGACCCTGCGCCGCCGGTCACCAATGTAGAGGTGACGAATATTGTCGAGCAGGCAATCAAAGCCGGCACTCATAGCAGTCGACTTCTGACCTTAGAGGCGACAACGGCGACCCAGATAATCGCTGGATTATTGCATCTGCCATTAGCGCAGACGATATATCACTGTGTTGTTGTGCATCTGAATAAGAATAATCCCATTCAGTGGCAGGCGCTCTACGTTAATCCGCATTTGGCTCCAGCATTTTTAAAGCAGAACTACGCTAGGGTCACTCCAGATGCCTACCTAGATTGGGTGTCGACGGTGACCTCCATTGATCATCAGGTTGAAGCGGTATTACCATCGGAGATACAGCGCCGAGAGTTGGGCTTTACAAGAGATGACGCGGCGGTATGTCTGCAGGTCAATCGGCGCTGCTGGAGTCAGCAAGCCGTGCGCAGTTACTCGATGTTAGTGCATCCAGCCAGTCGTCTAATTCTGGGATCAGAACTCAATAGTGGAGGATTACCCCAGTGAAAAAAATGGCGGTATTTGTCGATGTGCAAAATATTTATTACACCGTAAAGGACAGTCATAACTGTCATTTTAATTACCGCGAACTCTGGCGGCAGCTAAGTAAGGAAGGGAACATCGTTCTTGCCAATGCCTACGCGATAGCGCGTAACGACGCCCAACAACAGAGTTTCCAGAACATTCTCAGAGGAATTGGCTTCAGCGTAAAGTTAAAGCCTTACATTCAGCGTAGCGACGGTTCAGCCAAAGGTGACTGGGATGTGGGACTGACTATTGATGTGATGGACGCAGTCGCCAGCCCCGATCAGCCGATTGACCAGGTGGTACTGCTGTCTGGCGACGGTGATTTTGACCTCCTGCTGCAACGCGTCAATGAGGGTTACGGCGTTGATACCCTGGTCTATGGCGTACCCGCGTTAACAGCAACATCGCTGATTGATGCTGCCAAAACATTTCGCCCAATCGAGGGCAGCTTGCTATTGCGTTAGCAGGTAAACACTTACGGGTATCATCAGTAGTTACCTTATTAATCCGCCTTGACCGCCACCCTGACCGGGAAGCACAATTTGCGAGGCCTGTTCACGGCGAGCCTTCTCCATCTCGCGACCAGCTTCCTCTATCGCGATCTGTGCTTTGGCGGCAAAATCTTCTGCGGCCTGGCCAATGGTCTCACCATCCAATGCAAAATTTAACGGTATCGCACCCATGGGTGTCATCACCTGAGCCGAGCCAAAATAACTGATACTGCGATCCGGGTCGTCAGAGCCATCTGCCGTTACCGGAATCATCTTGCGAATCGCACCCATCTTTTGATCCGTATAATTCTCTTCGCGAAATAGGGCATTGGGGTCCATCGCGCCATTGTTGTCATCACTCATAATTTAACTTCAAGGTTAGTCCATAGAAGCGCACAGCCTAGCAGACAAGATCGAGCAGTAAAAGTGATCAGTCAGTTTGTGCCGGCAAGCGACCGGCGACAATGCCGCTTGCGGCAATTAGCAAGGCCGAGATAATTAAGCAGCTTGCCAGCCCAAATTGCTGATAAACAACGCCAGACAGGATAGTCCCCAGCAGGCGACCGGCCGCGTTCGCCATATAGTAAAAACCCACATCCAAGGACACCGAATCATGTCGTGCATAGGCGACAATGAGATAGGAATGCAGGCTAGAATTGATCGCAAACAACAGGCCAAAAAGTAGCAGCCCTGCGATTACCACCACCGAGGGATTAATGCCAAAATGCAAGCCAACAGCCATCAGGCACGGCGCGGTCAATAACAGCCCGGCCCATTTCGAGAGCATTGCTCCATTGGCAACAGCATTCCTAACATTAGTGATGCGCGGTGCTATGGCTTGCACGGCGCCATAGCCAATCACCCAGGTCGCCATTAACACCCCCACCTCAACATAGCTCCAGCCCAGTTGGGTCTGCAAAAAGACCGGCAATGCCACCACAAACCAAACGTCACGCGCACAGAACAAAAACATGCGCGCCGCTGACAGGCGATTAACCCGGTCGCTCTTGACCAGCGTATCCCGGAGTGTCGGCTTATCGGTGGCTTTACCGTTGTGGGTCTCGAGAACGAAAAAGCCGACCGTTAGAACTATCGCCAGCAACACTATCATCAGTAGAATGGTTGCCTGAAAGCCAAACCCTGCTAGCAGCGCGCCGCCGAGGAAAAATCCAGCCCCCTTAACCGCATTCTTTGAGCCCGTCAGCAGGGCGATCCATTGGTAGAGCTTAGTCTGTTCCTGATCGGGTACCAGGTGCTTGATACTACTTTTGGCACTCATTTTACTGAGGTCCTTGGCTATACCCGACAGTGCCTGAGCCAACATCACATAGGTCACAGTCAGTGCCGAAGGGTCTTTAAGGAGCATAACCAAAGAGGCGATTTGCACAACCAAGCCGATTTGTAATGTTCGGGTCAGCCCTATACGGGCCGCAAGCCAACCGCCGCAGAGGTTGGTCAGCATGCCAAAAAATTCATAGAGTAAAAACAGGCTGGCAATCTGTATTGGGCTGTAACCCAGACCATGAAAAAACAGCAGTACCAGAATTCGCAAGGCACCATCAGTCAAGGTAAACGCCCAGTAACTCAGGCTAACGCAAAGATACTGTTTAGCAGGCTTTGTCATATTGGGGCTCAGAGCGACGCCGCGACTTTGGCGACCAGCTCCATCATACGGTTTACGTAGCCGGTTTCATTGTCATACCAGATTAGCACCTTGACCTGAGTGTTATTGACCACCATTGTCGAAAGGCCATCGACAATGCCGGAGCGGGTATCGTTGGTGTAATCAGCAGACACCAAAGGAAGATCTTCATAACCCAAAATCCCCTTTAGGTGACCTTCTGACGCCGCCTTCAAGGCCGCATTCACCGCCTCAGCGGTCACCGACTTTTGCAGCTCAAAGACACAGTCTGTCAAGGATGCATTGGCCAGGGGCACACGCACCGCGATGCCATTGATGCGACCTTTTAGTTGCGGAAAAATCTCGGTAATGGCCGTGGCTGAGCCAGTGCTAGTCGGAATTAATGACAGGCTGCTAGCGCGGGCGCGGCGTAAATCGTCATGGTATTCATCGAGGATACTTTGAGTGTTGGTAATATTATGGATGGTCGTTATAGAGCCGTGCTCAATGCCAAAGTGGCTTTGCAGCACATCAATAACTGGAGCGAGGCAATTCGTCGTGCAGGACGCTGCCGTGACAATATCCTGGCCCACGTACCTTTCGTCATTAACGCCCATAACAATATTCAGCGTACCATCTTTGATGGGTGCTGAGACCACGACCTTGCAAACGCCGTGCTCAAAGTATGGCGCTAAAACCTGCCGGGACTTAAAGGTGCCAGTGCACTCAACCACAAGGTCTACGGCGGGCCAGGGGCCATCTTCAATAGGTTTACAGGAGGAATAACTAATCGCTTTGCCATCAATAATAATCTGATTATTGGCCGCGTTGGCTGACACTGCATGATCCCAGGTGCCATGCACAGAATCGAACCGCAACAGATGCGCGGCAGACTTTGCATCGCCAGCGATCTCATTGATATGAGTGATCTCAAAGTCAGGAGAATCCCAGGCGGCTCTGAGTGCCAAACGCCCAATGCGGCCAAAGCCGTTAATCCCAACGCTTATTGTCATAATGAGATCCTATTCCGAAATACAAGCCAGGCGACTGACAAGTGTGAATATCGCAGTGGCGTCGGTTAGTGCTGGTGACCACCAACGCCGTGGACATGGCCGTGAGCCTGTTCTTCCTCAGTGGCATCGCGCACCTCTTCAATAGAAACCTCAAACGTTAAGTTCTTACCGGCGAGAGGATGATTGCCATCGACAGTCACAATGGTATCTGTGACCTCTGTAACAGTGACAGGAACATTACCGCCCTGACCAGTCTGCGCCTCAAACTGCATGCCGACTTCAATACTGTCGACCCCTTGAAATGACTCGCGCGGGACTTCCTGAATTAGCTCTTTCTGAACTTCACCGTAACCTTCTACCGCCTTCACAGCGACAGTCATGGCATCGCCAACTTTTTTACCTGCCAAGGCGCTCTCGAGACCGGGAATAATATTCCCCGCACCATGCAGATAGGCCAACGGATCTTTACCAGCAGAGCTATCGAGCGTCTGGCCGTCGTCATCAGTTAATGTGTAGTGAAAGCTAACAGCGCTGTTTTCTTTGATGGTCATTGTCGTTTCCCAGTAGATGATAAAGCGGCATTATGCGACAACAAACTGCAAATATCGAATCTGTCCGCGATTGATTGCCAGCGGGCCCCTAAATCAAAAGTCAACGAAGGTAAAAGGCCAAAGAAAAGATGCACCCAGCCCTTAGTTCTGTCATATTCCTGTCATATTGTAAGACTTTAATGGATCGCTAAGAGATGAACACTGAGCTCACTATTATGCCCAAACATACAATTTTGTTGGTCGATGACGAAGCAGCGATCCGCACAATGCTGTCTGTCGCCCTCGAGGCCGCCGGCTACAATGTCCTGCAGGCAGAAAATGCTCAGACGGCCCATGCCATCATCATCGATTCCGCACCAGACCTGGTGTTGCTCGACTGGATGATGCCTGGCACCACCGGGTTAGAGCTGCTGCGTCGATTAAAGCGTGACGAGCTTACGGCAAAAACGCCAATTATTATGCTCACAGCCAAAGCAGAGGAAGACAGTAAAATTACTGGTTTAGATGCGGGCGCTGACGACTATGTTAACAAGCCTTTTTCTCCCCGGGAGCTGATCTCAAGAGTCAAGGCTGTGCTGCGACGGATCGGTCGTGAAGCGTTGGCGGAGCCTATCTCCGTCGGAGATATGTTGTTTGACCCCATCGGTCATCGAGTCAGCATTGGAGGACAGATGATTGACCTTAGTCCCACAGAGTACCGCTTGTTACAGTTCTTTCTTACCCACCAAGAGCGGGTTTATTCCCGTGATCAGATCCTTGACTATGTCTGGGGTGGTAACGTCTATCTTGATGAGCGTACGGTTGATGTCCATATTCGTCGGCTGCGTAAGGCAATTTCTATTGCAGGCCATGAAAACTATGTGCAGACTGTGCGCGGAGCTGGCTACCGCTTCTCAATCCAATTACAAAATGCTTAGAAAAGGAAACA
>CAJJDA010000006.1 GCA_905182855.1 gamma proteobacterium HTCC2207
TAGGGTAGTGCCAGCCTATCCTTGAGATGCAAACGATAAACACTATCTCGACCATCTAATGAACTTCCCCTCTTGGGCTCTAAAAGCTAGCCGGCACCGTCCTATTCAGGCTCGTAAATGTAATCGATGGTACTAATCGGGACCCAAATAAATTGACGATTGAACCTACAAGATAAGGACTAGTTCTCTTCACTAGGCGTTAGATTTGTGCCAATATAAAGTCACACATCTAGCAGCAAGCGCCGTAATTATGAACCCTTTCATTATTAGCCGATTACCTTGGTTGGGCAGAGTCTTTATACTACTTATTTTTACAGCTCTCTCAATTGAATCACATAGTGCGGCCAGCAAAAAGCTTGCCTTCCTCGATCAGTCTGTCGAGGCGCCATACCCCTTAACTATGGGGGTTATCGCGGGCAACTTTTTATCCCAACCAGGTAAAGAGTTGTTAACTATTTCATTGGATGAAAACAAAAATCGATGGTTAATAATCTATATCTACGATGTGATACTCCAAAAATATACCGTGACGGATAAGACGGCGATTCCGAGGAGCTTTCACAGTTTTGATATTGGTCAGTCTAAGCAGGTATTAGCGAAAAAAGCGTTACAAACAATCTATTTTACTTCGTCATCAGGGCTCTATGAATATCAGAAGGGTCAATTTATTCAGCGGGCAGCAATCAAGTCTCTATATTTAGAGCCAGAGGCGGTCTATTTGAGGCGTGGAGATTTTGTCCGATGATTTAAATAATGATACTTTTGACGATGTTATTGTAAACAACTTTAGTCAAACAGTTCTTTTGATCGGGGGAGATGATAACCAGTTTTTTCGCCAAGTACTGCCTGTTAAACCACAGATGAGTTTTGAGCAAAACACTATTAGTTTCACGCCCGTCACATTATTTTTTGCGGACGTTAATTTCGATAACCGGATCACCTAGCTTTCGCTTACAGTAGGGCGAGATAGAAGTTTTTCTCCAGCTTGAAAATGGTCAGTTTAATGAGACGGCAGAAACTATTAGCATCAACGCTTTAATCAGTAGTTTGGAATGGTGGAGTAAGCGTGATGAGAGCGGCGAGCAATTAGATCAAACTAAGCTTGAGTCGCGTATGCTTGATGCCCTGCGAGACCTAAATGGTGATGGTATTGCCGATATGGTGGTGAAATACTCTAAAGCGTTAGGCGTGCTTGATAGAGCTAATGATTATGAGATTTATTTAGGCACAAAGGTGCTCGGTAGGTTAGTTTTTGCTAAACAGCCGAGTAGCGTTATTCGTGCCGACGGCGTGCTGACGGGTTTAGAGTTTTCTGATATCGACAATGACGATATTCTGGAGGTATTACTGGTTGGATTTGATATTGGACTCACGCAGATTATCGGTGCCTTAGTTTCAGGGAGTATCGATCAAGATGTTTATGTGTTCAAAATGAATGGCGCCAACAACTATGGACGTAAACCTATCTTTCGCAAAAAGGTAGACTTAAATTTTAGCTTGTCCTCGGGTCAAACGGGAACACCCGTCGTTAAACTTGGCGATGTCAATGGTGACGGCCTAAAAGATTTAATATTATCAGCAGGTGATAATAAGCTGCGTATTTACTACGGTAAATCTGATAGTAAGATGTTTGCCAAGCGCAGTGTCAGCTATAAAACTCATCTGCCAAGTGATGGTGATTTGGTAAGCGTCAATGACTTAAATTACGATGGCAAAGATGACTTGCTGATGAGTTTTAGCGCGGCGGATGGAGAAGACAGCACAAAGATCTTTATAGTTCTATTAGCGCGGTAATTGGTTGGTCCTGTCCTCTAAATGTCTGAGCCATACGTTAACTCGCGCGCAGATAGGGAGGAAGTTGATCAAGCATCCCTAGCGTTAATACAATCAACGAGCTCGTACCCATCGTTTGCTAAGGCTAGTTGGCAGCAACAGTGAAACGGCTGTGGTCAGTAGGAGCCGTTCCATTGTTACCTTTAGTCCTTTAGTCCTTTAGTGCCTTTAGTCCTTCAGGCCGAATCTATTTCCTATCTTAGTTAGCCTGGGCGTGAGTCAATATTATAGCTCGTCGGCTCGGCCTCTGAGCAAGATTGCCAGGCCAACCATGGCCGCTCCGGCTATCAGGGCACTGAGCATGTTGATGCTAAACAAATGGTCAGATATGTCGACTGAGCGGGTGATGGGCGTGCAATGCTGCATGATCCAGTCTTTTATATGACCTTGGTCTGACACTAATCTCTCGGCGAACACCACGGCAATGGGCCCCCCCAGCGCCCAAATTAGTTGGACGCTTTTAGCGTAGGCTGAGATTACCAGAAGCCAGCCCCATAGTGGCAGGCACCAAAGAGTGTTGATTAGCAACAGAGCCAGATAGTCTAGCCAATGACTCAGTAACTGCGCTGGCATCCAAACGGTCTCCCAAGCCGACAGCTCAGTCCCAGCGGTACTCAGGCTTAATAGGAATTAGCCAGCTGACTTGAAGTGTCAAAATACCAGCAAAATAGACTAGCGGTACGGCTATTACTGCGGTAAAAAGTTTCATCAATACCGTGGCCTGATCAGAGACTGGCATCGATTTCCAGAAGAGTATGCTGCGGTCGCGTCTATCGGTTAACAGGCAGTTAAGTAAAAAAGACAGGGTCACTAGGTAAAGAATGACCGACAGAATGCGTTCAATAGTTCGCAGGCCGACCGCAAGATACTTGTGAGCGAGTTTCGCTATCGGCTGCCTGCAACTGTGTGACTAATATAGTTGCCCAAGTGCCAGTGAGGTCACTCTGGTATTCATATTGTTGTTGATTAGCGTAGGACGGAATGTTGCCCTGCACGCTAAAATTAACGCTAGGTGGCGTATAGGCCGTGCCCAGAAGCATCACAGCGAAAAGCGCCGCAACGATAAGGGCTGGTAGGACCACGAACGTATTGCGGTGCTCCCAGAATTCACGTCGGGTCAACATTGCTAGAGCTTTCATTTGACACCTCCGTTATGTCGCATTTTTGCAACAAATAGATCGGCTACGCTGGGCACTGAGACATCACCCAATATGGCTAAGTCCTCCGTAGCTAAATTTTCAAAAATCATAGCTTTTTTCCCGAGCAGATCGCGACTATAAATGGGTGCCAGGGCCTCAGCGTGGGGCCAATCATCAGGGGACACTAAAACCTCACCGTACTTGGACGCTAAGTCGTCCATAGCACTGTCGAGGATAATTTTACCGCCGTCTATAAACAGCAAGTGGGTGAGTAGCGACTCTATTTCTTCGACCTGATGCGTGCTGATAATAATACTGGTTTGATTGTCGCAGTAATCATTGAGCAGCCGTTCATAAAACGATTTCCGATAGACAATGTCGAGTCCCAGTGTCGGCTCATCAAGGACTAATAGTTCCACATCGATGGCCATAACCAGGCTGAGGTGTAGCTGGGTGACCATGCCTTTGCTTAGTTGTTTGACACGCTTATTCATGGGAATATTAGTGGAGGCGAGTATTTCTTCGGCCCGCTGCCGGTTGAACTTTGGGTGTACTCCTGCAGCATAGTCCAGTGCATTGGATACTTTTAACCAGCGCGGTAGCACGCCCACATCGGCAATAAAGCAGACTCGCTCCATTAAGCTGTGGCGTCCTTTTCGGGGATCGGCACCGAGTACTGACAGGCCGCCATCAAATTGAATGAGGCCAAGCAATGCTTTGAGTGTAGTGGTTTTGCCAGCGCCGTTGGGGCCAATTAAGCCTACAATTGAGCCCGGTTGTATGACAAAAGAGATACCATCAAGAGCATTAAAGCTGCCGTATGATTTGCTCATTCCCTGTGCTTCAATGACTGTACTCATAATAACTCCTTTATTAAGATACTGAGATCAAATCCTAGATCCAAAGCGCGTTGGTTAAATCTGGGCCACTCCTGCTCTAAAAATCTCTTGCGTTCGCTGGCTATTAGTTGATGTCTTGCGTGGGGCCCAACGTACATGCCGAGCCCTCGTTTTTTAATCACTAGCTGTTCATCTACCAGCATCTGAAAAGCCTTAGATACAGTAAGCGGATTAATGTGGTGTTCGGCAGCAATTTGGCGCACCGATGGTATGGCGTCGTTATCGTCATAGATTCCTTGAAGAATCAGCTCACGTAACTTTTCCGCTAGCTGTCGATAGATAGGGCTCTTGTCATGCCATTCAATTTTCATAACGAGGCGTCTGCTGGGTTTTTCAGTATTTGAGGTGTGTTGGTTAACTATAACACTATTTTTCAAGGTTGCAACCTACGCGATCTTTGGGCCTCCAGGGCTCAAGCAATGCCCTTGACTGCTAAATAGGCTGGATCGCCAGTTAAAAGCCCTCGATATCGCTACCAGTCCCAGACCAAAATTTACCTTAACGCCTTCCGAATAATGAACAATCCTGATAAGGTCATACCGATATTAGCGTATTGATTGCGGCTGGCCAAATATTCGACGCAGGCCTTAGACAATTTACAGATTACTGCTTATCTGGCGCCAAGGCAGTGGCTAACTGAGTAACAAGGATTCCGAGTAATGAAAGGGTCATTAGATGTATTTAAAAGCGGTAAAGTCTGGTTAATTCGAGCACTGATCATAGGCGTTGTCATGATTGGTGCGCTGTCTGTCGCGGACTATCTATTTTCGCCTTACAAGCAATGTATGCGAGCGGAAAAGCGAGAGAATGCCTATTTGGGTGAAGACGACTACCTACGAGCTAGTACCAAAATCTGTGCCCGCAAGGTACGCCAGTCGCGATACTAGTTTCGTGTGTTGTTCACTTAGCTTTTGGGAATGATGTCAGAAAGAAGGCTTCTTGGTCTGAATGATCGTCTAAGGCCAACAATCGAGACATGCTATATCTTCGGTATGTTTTGCCCAGTGTAATAATGTTCTTCCTCGTTAAACCCTTTGGTGGATGGCGTAGATTATCTATGGACAATATCTTTTTACGATTGCTTGACGAAAAACATAGTTTGTTAATCGATGGTGCTACGGGTACCAACTTATTTGAACTCGGCTTGCAGTCGGGGGATTCTCCGGAGTTTTGGAATGTCGAGTTCCCAGATCGCGTGGCGTCGCACTATCGATCGTTCATCGATGCTGGTTCAGATATCGTTTTGACCAATACGTTTGGCGGTAATAGCTATCGCTTGAAGCTTCATGATGCACAGGATCGTGTGGCAGAATTTAATTATGCCGCTGCGCAAATATTAGTCAAACAAGTTGCCGGGAGCGGTCGTGAGGTTGTAGTGGCTGGCTCCATGGGGCCAACAGGCGAGATCTTCGCACCAGCCGGGCTAATGACGATAGAGGAAGGTGAGGTGGCTTTTGCGGAGCAGGCTATGGCGCTCAAGGAAGGAGGTGTTGATATTCTCTGGATCGAAACTCTATCTTCCATCGAAGAATGTCAGGCGGCAGTGCGAGGGGCAAGTGTGGCAGGACTGCCCATAGTGCTAACCCTGAGTATCGAAACTAATGGCCGCACTATGATGGGTGTGACGCCTGCGGATCTTGTGCAGCTACAATCTGAACTGTGCACGCCATTGGCCGCTTATGGTACCAACTGCGGCCTGGGTGCTGCGGAAGTGATAGCTGCTATTGTGAATATGCGGCAAGCTGCCGAGTTAGCCGGTGTGGTACCGATACTGGTGGCAAAAGGTAACTGTGGTATACCCGAGTGGGTCGAGGGCAAAATTTGTTATAGCGGCACGCCAGAATTAATGGCGCGTTACACTCACATGGCTATGGATGCCGGTGCTCGCGTGATTGGCGGTTGCTGCGGCACCTCGCCGGCCCATATCGCAGTTATGCGCCAAGCTATGGACAGCTATGTTAAAGCCGACAGGCCAGATGTAGAGCAAATACAGTCAGCATTAGGTGAGATTACCAGTGGCGCGGTGGCACAAATGGGCGGTGATTTGACGGTTGCGGGTGGTGCTGCCGGGCCTGGACGCAAGGCATCAAACCGTGCACGGCGTCGGCAAACACGCGATTAATCAATCCTTTAGAGCAGAGCCGTTGCCGCCGCTTAATCGCCGTTTGAGGGTGACAAGTATCTAATCTGTTAAGTTAGTGTCGAGGACCTTAAGGCCCAGGCCAACAGTCCATCTAGCGTTCCACATTAGTAGTGGGCGAGCCGTCTTTGATCCGCGCATCATGGCAACTGAAGCAAACCCTCTGGGGGATTTTTTTGACCGCCGGGTGTGCGGATAATACGACCGCCAAGCATCACGAAAGACACATCCTTTAATGCGTCGATGTTGTCCAGCGGATTGCCTTTTATAGCAATAATGTCAGCCAATTTTCCGACCTCTAAGGTGCCGAGTCTATCATCCCAGCCGAGCATTTCTGCATTGACTCGTGTGCCTGCCTGAATCGCTTCCATCGGTGTCATGCCAATCTCTACCAATGTGGCAAACTCTCGTATAAAGATTTCGGGGGCGTAGCCCTGTGAGCCGAAATCTAGGCCCACGCCAATTTTAACACCTTTCTTATGGGCTTTTTTGAGCCAGTTTATCCATACGGGTCGCTCGTGCTCCATATAGTAGTTGTTGCGATCATCTTCGCGCAAGCCACCCTCAAGCGCATAATAATCGCCAATATAAATAGTGGGGATTAGCCAGACCTCCCGCGCTGCCATTAAGTTGATAACCTCATTGTCGAGAAATGTGCCATGCTCAATACTGCGCGCGCCGCCAAGCACGGCCTGCTTTATACCAGCGGTGGCATGAGCATGCGCCATGACAGGCACGCCTTGCCGGTTCGCCTCATCCATAACGGCCTGAAATTCTTCAGGGCTGAAAGAGACATTTTTTGGGCTGTCGCCGACGGATAGGTAGGCGCCGGTAGCGAGGATTTTTATCCAGTCCGAACCATATTTTATTTCGGTACGCACGGCTTTGCGAATTTCATCAACGCCGTCGACTACCAGCCCGTCGGCAATCATGCTCTGCTCAGGTGACAAATAGTTTAGGTCACCACCGCCACCGGTAATGGACAGGTAATGGTTGGCAACCGCCATGCGCGGGCCCATGATAAAACCCTCATCAATAGCACGACGAATGTCAGTGTTTCCGTAGAACACGTCGCCGTCACCCGCTACCCTGAGTCCCGTCCAACCGGCGTAGACAAGCTTTTGAAAAAAGGCTGCGGCGCGCAGTGACTTGTAGGCGGAGCTCTGTGCGAGGTGGTTAGTCTGATAATCTCCAGTGGAGAGCAGCGGGTGGGTATGAGCATCGATCATTCCCGGCATGAGGGTTGCATCACCGAGCTCAATAATACGCATGCCAGCAGGGATCTTTTCACGCCTGAGCAACCGAATAATTTTATCATCCTCAACTATAACGGCGCTGTCTAGCAGCGGCTGATCCTGATTGCCAATGATAATCCGGTCTGCGGACAGGGCCAGGGTCTCAGCCTTTAGCGCCGGGGCCAGTGGGATCAGTAATAACAGACAGATGAGTCTTAATCTTGCAGAGCAGCGGCCTCTCAGGGGTCTGACTAGAGCTAATAGCGTCGTGCAATATTGCTTATGTGTCATTTCACCGGAACCCTTTTTTTGTGAGCACAACTGATCGAGACGATGCAACGTCAGCATAACTACCCCATAATCTCTGTCACCAGAGGTGGGCGTTTCCTAAAAACATCATACAATGGGAAAAGTTTGTCACATCGATATCACAAAGCATATTGGCAATGTGTGTGTTTGGCAACCTCGGCATCTCGACCATGCTATATGCTGCCAATCCTAGATGGACCTGTGATTGATAACTATCGCCTCAACAGCAGAAGAGTTGGTGGATCAATTAAAAGCGTAGGCATAATCTAAATATTATGGCATTCTAGCTGCCATAACAAAACAAGCACAAGGATCGATCCATGAATTTTTCCCAATTTGCAGCGTCTCGAAAAAGTACTCGTGGGTTCCTTGATAAGCCGGTCCCCAAAGTGTTGATTGAAGAAATTATCAATACCGCTAAATGGGCGCCTACTTCGTACAATACTCAAACTTGGCATATTCATGCTGTCACCGGTGATGTGTTAAATACTATCCGTGAGGGTAACACCGCAAATACGCTGGCAGGTAAGCCCCATGTTCGAGACTTTCCCTATAAAGAAGACTATGAAGACGGGCATCGCAAAAACCAAATTGATGTCGCCATTCAGTTATTTGAAGCAATGGGCATAGAGCGAGACGACAAAGAAACAGCGTATGGATTGGATGCTGAGAGGCTTTCGCCAATTTGATGCCCCAGTCTCACTGGTGCTGACCTACGACAAATATCTTGAGCCAGCGGCCATAACGCATTTTGGTTTGGGCTCATTGGCCTACGGTATCGTCCTAGCTGCATGGGAGCGGGGCATAGGCTGTGTGATTAATGGTCAAGGCATTATGCAGTCGGATGTCGTTCGTGAACATGCCAATATACCGGACGATCAAAATATCATGATCTGTATTGCTATGGGCTATCCCGATGAAAGTTTCCCCGCCAATGATGTCCGCTCGACGCGCGCTGAAAATAGCACCTTTGTCACCTATGTTGGTTTTGAGTAATTATTAATCGCTAACCAGCCCCAAACAGTCTAAATCCCGCTGTGCTACATTATATCGGGGGATGTTACCTGATCAATTACTGTAATTTTGTGGCGAAATCCTGAAAGTAACCTGCCACTATCGTGCGTTATTTGCCGCTATCATCGATAGTTACATTTAGCACTAATATTCATCATTGAAAAAAAAGTATTCATAAGTTGGATAATTTGTAGTCTCTTTGCCCAAGCCATAATCATTTTAGTGATTTTTTGGTCGGGCTATTCTGTCTATATCAGGCAAGATAAGAAGTGCTACTGAATGGGGTCAGCTAGCCTTAAAAAAGAGCCGCATAAGGACTTCAATTTACCCATCATCATATTGACTTGGGACTGGTTGATCGGCTGTTCGATCAGCGAATGCTGACAGGTACACCATTTCTGCGGTATCATCTCTCCGCCCGTTACCGATAGAGGCTATTAGCTCATCACGGCCATCTATTTCTAATGCCCAAAATTTTATCTGATAGTAGGCGAAATTGATTATGTCTATAACGCGCATTTGACATATATAAAAAACTTTCCTAGTAGGAGATATCTACATTGAGAGTAATAACACCACTGATACTTTTTGCCCACGCCATAATCATTTTAGTGATTTTTTGGTCGGGCTATTCTGTCTATATCAGGCAAGATTTTAGCGTTTTTGACGAAAATAATATATTAGAAAATCTTCAGGCTTTGATACTACTAGCGGTGATAGCGGTCTACATCATGCCCATTTTTCAAGGACACAGAACGGATAAGTTGCTATGTTTATTTTTTGTGTGGCTAGCGGTTGTTTTCTTCCTTCGTGAAGTTGATGTTGATAGGCTAAATGTGCATGCCTTCTTACATCAGTGGGGTGCTGGATCCGGTCGCAATCTATTGTTAGGCCTAGGGTTAGCATGCATGGTTGTATTAGCTTTGATGAAGTTAAGGTTCTATTTTACTTTGGCCAAATCTTTTGTTTCCAATGCTGCGGGTATTATGGCGATGAAAGCGGGCGCGTTACTGCTTGTTGGCGACCTGTGTGAAAAACTTACCTTTACCCACAACGTTTTTTATGAGGAGATCTTTGAACTTATCGCTTACGGGGTTTTATTACGTGCTGGTAGCCTGCTAGTTCAGAATGAGGTGTCCGGTATTTCTGCTGACTCCGCAGAAAATATTGGCAATAGTGGCTTTGATAGATAATTAACGTTTGCCTATATCGGGGTTTTTATTTTGATCAATACTATGTCATGGAGCGAACCTGAGCCTTTTTGCGTTCGTTAAGATCAGCGAAAAACGTCCCCGACAAACACCCTGTTAGCGGTTGAGCCTAAAGCGTGTCAATAGCCTGTCATAGATGTCGGTGACAACCGGGCCAACGGCCACCCAGTCTAAAATAAGAGCCTGCAGATTATCGGTTCTTTCGCCGCCGCTGGTTCCAAAATTCTGCTGCAGTTGCGACACCTGATACTGCATGCGCAGTGCTTTGTCGTCCGGGGGCGTTGGATTGTCACTGAGAATTTCAGCGCGTATACAGAGTATCTTCAGAGCCTGTTGATAGTCCTCTTGTTTTGCACCGTCAGCGCCCGCAGTGATTTTCTGTTCAAGCGCAGCAAGGCCATGCTTAGGCCATTGACGAACACTGTCGATAAAGTCTCTGGCCTGTTGCTGCAGCGCTTCTGCATCAGCAGGATCACTGGCTAATTGCGCCAAACGAATTTTATTATTGGCCTCAAATAAATCCTCCCACACCTTTACTTTAGCGGCCGCTAACTGACCTGCCACGGCCGTTTCAAACTGCTGCAGTGATTGATATAGCTGTTCGTTTAAGCTAGCCGAGGCGGTCTTGGGCAATGGGCCAATGCGGCGAAACTCTTGTTGACATTCCTTGACTCGCGGGCGCGCGTCGAGCAGGGCCTGTCCGGTCAATTGACCCAGACGTTGCACCTCGGCCTGCAGCGCCTGTGCCTGAACTTTATGGGCCTGCAGTTCAGCTTTAAATTCATTGCTCTGCTGCTGGCGTTTTGTAAAGACCACATCACAGCCTTTTCTAAAGGCGCGCCATAGTTTTTGTTCATCGCTACGGGCAGCATGACCGACAGTTTTCCACTGGGCCTGTAGTTGTTTGATCTTTTCTATGGCCTGACGATTATCTTCCATATCTGACAATTGCAGTGCCTGGTCAATCAACTTTTGTTTGGCATCACGGCTATTTTGGCGATACTCGCCCAGCTTTTTGCGCATCGATGCCAACACCTGATCGAACTCAGCTTGCACTGGTTTATTGCCGCTGCGCTCGGTAGGTGCATAGCTCTGCCACTGACGAATGGCAGTCGTAATCAACTTTTCAACCAGCGCCCAATCAATACTCTTTGCGTCTTCGGTCTCCCATGGCTGGTCAGTAAAATATGACCTTAGCTGGGCCACCAGCGCGCGGCGTTTATCTAAGTTGGCTAGGCGCAGTGCGGCCTGTTCGGCGAAATATAGTTTGCAGGGCTGATATGCCTGCTCGGCTAGCTGTTGAAAGCGCAGCCAAGGCTCCTGATCATTAGAGCCTTTACTGATAGATTTCCACTGCTCCTGCAGATGCCTGATTTTACTCGCTAGCGCCTCAGGGTTATCATTACTGCTTACCAGTGCCTGCATTTGATCGATCATCTGCTGCTGTTTCGGTTCCACCGCATATTGCTTCCAGTCGAGCAACTTGTCGAGTGCCGTATCCAGTTGCTCTATCTGCGCTTTGACGGCGGGTGGCATCCGCTCCAGTTCGAGACATTTCTTCTCGAGGGTGCGCCTGATGCCGGCGGCCTGATTCGACTGGCCATCTTTGAGTGCGCCGTTGGCTTTACCAATTAAAGCATTGATATTCCGCAGTTGATTGGCCAAGGCTTGCTTTTGCGCGGACCGCTGCCTTTCTTTATCGGCTATGGCCGAGCGGGCATCGAGCACTGTTTGCGGTACCAGTGATTTTGGCAGCAGCGCCGCGTCTTTGAGTCGCATCTGCATGGCACGATAGGCCGCATCCTCGATTGACTGATGGCTTTGGTTATCACCAGTGCTGACTCGCTGCTCCAACGCTGCTAATTGTTGCGCGACACTGCCCAGTTCTTCTAGCAGCTGCAGTTGCAAGGTAATTGCATTATCTAATTGGCTGAACTGTTTGTCTGCGTGGGGATTACTGCTGGCCAACACAAGTGCAGCGATTCGCCGCTGCCGACATTTATTAACGGCTTCGACGATGAGATTGTGCTGTGGTTCGCTGCTGTCCATTGCATAGATCTGGGCCAATAGGGCTATCAGGTCAGATGCTATGGTTTGCAATATCTGGGTAGCAGACTCCTCTGCAGATTTACGCTCGGCTATCTCAGCTTGTTCTGCTGCGTGGGCTGCAAGGGTCCGCTGGCAAGTGAGTATGGCCTGTTGAGCTCTATCACGCTGGGCGGGGAGACTCTCGGGTGCAAGCTGTTCCCAACGTTTGAATAGGCGATCAGCTTTGTTGGTAAAAAGCATATCAAAGCTACGGTTACTATGGGCCTGTAAAAGCTCACATAGGGCTTCAATATCTGCCTGAGTCTGTGCGGCTTTTTTCTCAATTGCACGAAAAACATCAATCTTGCCTTTTACAATGTTGTACACCAGCTTGTCTTTACCCCTACTTTCTCTGAGCAGTTGTTTTAATGTGGTTTCATCACTAATCTTGTCTGCCGCCAGTTCACGCAGTCGGGCGGAAACCCCCTGCGTGGCAATCTGGTACAAGAACTGAGGATCGCTGCGGGTTTCCATAAGCTGCGACAGCAAGGCCGGGTCTTGACAGAAGCCGACAATGGCGAACTGGACCATGATATCCAGTCCATCGTCGGTCAACTGGGGCAAGCCAAGTCTATTGCTGTCGATAAGCTTAGCTATGCGCTGCCGAGCCTGCTGCCGCAAACTCGTAACGGTGCAATCGCAAGCTAATCCGGTCAGCGTGACACCGTGGTCGAGCAGGTTAATGGCGGCGCTGCGGAGCTCTATGGACTCTTCACTCGTGGCCACAGTTTCACGCTGCACCATGGTCAGCTTATCAAGCTCGGCCAACTGTTCCGCAAGCGTTTTAGGTTTTATTTTATCGAGTAAACGCGACATTATTGCCATGCTATTTCCCCTGTACTATTACCAAGGCCAGACGTTCAATCGGTGGGAACCTCCACAAGACGTCTTGACCTGGAGCTTGATCAGAGCCAAAACTAGGCCATCAGATTATTAATTACCATCTTACACATAATGTAGGTGCGACGACATCACTCAAAGGGCCGAATGCTCTGAAAAAACGCCATAGTTTAAGCTTAGTAACCGTTGATCGAGGGTCAATGCGCGCGTTACAACTCTCTCTATCTGGGGCGGCTAACCCATTAAAACCTCGTGGTCTGTTTTGTCTAACAAAAGTCAGGACTGTCAAAGATTGGCGACGGCGATGTCATGCTCAAAAGCTAATCTATTTGCTCAAGATTTTGTTGCGTTTGGTTGATGCCATGAGTGAGCCAGCCAGTTTCATTAAGGTTTGCGGAGGCATTGCGTAGCACTGATAATATTTGCAGACGCATTGTCAGGACGGCATGATTGTTGGGTTCAGCAGCCATCGCTGCCTCGACCAAGAGCAGAGCCTTCACCGCGTCACCCTGTTCTAAATGCTGCTGTGCAAGGTTGACTATCTTGCCACTGCCTCCGCTTAATCCCACTAAGTCGGGATAGATAGATTGAGGAGACTGAGCATACATATTTGCCGGGGCGCCATCAAACCAGCCGGTATAACCTTCATAAATACCCCTCACCGACCAAGATACCCAACCATAGGCCTCACCAACATTTAGCATCTCTGGCAGTTTAATGTCACGCATCAGGCTGTAGACATCCTTGCCTGCGTTCATGCCGCGCACTGTCTCATCATGGACATACTGAATGGCATTGCGGTAACGGGTCATTGCCGCAGAAATGTTTTTATTGCCGAAAATAGGCTCACCATGACTTGGCAGCAGAATCTCTGGCTTCAGTGCCAGCACTCGATCAATTGACGCGATATAGTCTAGCGCCCAGCGTGGTTTAGTGCCTCGCAACGTGTAGATGTTGGGGAACGAGCGATAATAAAGGTCGCCGACAAAGGCCGCCTTATATTCAGGCATCCATACGGTCAGCGCGTCATAGGTTTCTGCGGGCGTGTGCAACAGTTGAAATTTTTCCTTACCCAACGTGAAATCAAGTTGCTGATCAAACAGGGTGTTGGGGAGCATATTGACCCCGGAACTTTCATTGGCGGACGCATCTGTTGGCGAGGTGAGATCAAAACCAAACTGCGCGCTATTGCGTTGCATAAACAGGCCCTTAAGGCGTTGCTGATAGTGTAAAAATTCGACCATGTTGGTCTGTGCGATCACCTTAGTCTGGGGCTCTCGCCAAAGCCCGACCCCGCCAGTATGATCGCCATGACCATGGGTAATAATAATCGAATGGACTGGGCCATCGTCGACCGCATTGAGAAGGCTTTTGTGCTTCGGTGCCATACTCGGCAGGGAGGTATCAATAATGACATTGCCCTCACTAGTGACCACCATAAAGGTATTGCCAAAGCCAGTCGCTTTATAGATCACAGAATTAATTTTTTGCGCTTCGAGCTGATTGCTGCCCTGCTGTAAATGCATGCTCGGATCTACTCGACCAGACTTAATTGCTTCAGGGTTGTAACCATCAGCGCCCACCAGATTGGCGCCCCACAGAGCGGTTACTAGTAAGAGTCTTGTACCATTTTTGATGTTGATCATTGGTCAGCCTTTTCTTGACGTGCTCATACTCATGCTGAGGCAGCGAAGCCTATGGACATTAGTATTGATTCTCTATACTACCCCAGAAACGCAACGGGATCAGGCCGATTAAAATTGTTTAAATCGGGATGGGAGCCATTGTGACAGCGCCCCAAACTCTCGCCTGGTGTTACCTGTCGGTTAAAAGTCGATATATCAGGAGGCTGGGCAGGATTTTAGCGATCAATGGATCCTTAATACGAATTATGTTCGAGAGATTCCAGCGCGCATAGCGTTAGCCTGCGTCTAAAATTCTCGTGATTCACCAATTTTCAGCACCCAGCCGTTGTCATTACCCAAGGCAGAGTTTGCTGCGGCCTGTTTAAACCGCAGTGGCGGTTCAGCAAGTGGCTCATCGGATAAGTCAAAGGTACCAAAATGAATGGCTAGCGCCTGCTTTGCCTGCAGGTCGACCGAAGCCTGCACCGCTTCTTCTGGGTTCATGTGTGAGGCTTTCATCATTTTATTAGGCTCATAGGCGCCGATGGGCATGGCTACGATATCGAACGGTCCCAGTTTGTCGCCAATGTCTTTGAATCCAGCGAAATAACCGGTGTCGCCGGCAAAGTAAAAGCGTCGCTCTGTGCCGGTCACCGCCCAGGCCGACCAGAGTGACTTTCGGGTGTCATTGAGGCTGCGTTTGCTCCAGTGCTGTGTAGGTAGGCAATGCACCGTGGTGTCTTTGTAAACGGCAGTTTCGCCCCAATCCAATTCCTGCACCTGCTTTATGCCATTGCGACGTAACAAATCAGCATTCCCCAGAGGCACAAAAAATACCGTTTCAGGACTGCGTTTAGCCAACTTGCGCAGTGTTGGCAGGTCGAGGTGATCGTAATGGTTATGCGAGATAACAACAAAGTCGATGGGTGGTAAATCCTTAATCGCCACGCCGGGTTTAACAAACCGACTGGGACCGATAATTGGAACCGGACTGGGTCTCTTTGACCAGATCGGGTCCGTGAGAAAGGTGACATTATCCATCTGCACCAATACTGTCGCATGGCCTATCCAGGTTACAGTTGGCCGGCGATGGGCAGGATAGTCACGCATCAGCGAACCATCATTAGCCACGCGTTGCGGCGCGCCGACGCCACTGCGAAAGGCGGTGGCAAAGCGACGGAGGAAAAAACCTGCGCGCACCGACACCGAACCATGAGACAGATCCGTACCGGAATTGACAAAGCGGCCTTTTTTATCGCGCTCTGCACGGGCGAAAACGGCTGGAGGGATTAATGGCGCGGACGCCAACGTTTCCTGCGCCATTAAAAGATCAGACGCAACCAAAATCTCTTGGGCTGCCGACAACCGAGCCGCTGCCAGCAGTAAAATAGCACCGACCAGCAAGCCGAGCAGGCAGAACAATCGCGACCACTTTAGCTCAAACATTACCCTCTCCCCCTAGGCAGCAGAATCACTGGCTTGTTGATTATTAAGGGCCTCATTACGCATCTCAGCAACAGCCCAGTCGTGGGGCAGTACGCGGGCAACCACCAAAAAGCTCAAAATCGATGGGATAAACATCAGACAGGTGACGGACATCGCATAGCGCATCGCTGGCAGGTCAGCATGGCTCTCTTTGAATACATCGATAAGCCAACCCGCAAATGTGGGCCCGCCGCCCAGGGCGATCATGTTGAGAATAAAAAAGAATAAAGCGGTAGACATGGCGCGCATATTAATCGGAGCTAGAGTCTGTGCAATGGCAAAGCTAGGACCTAAATAGATACCCAAAAACAGCAAGAAAAAAGTAGTACAACCCAGATGTGCCCAGACGGAGGTTACCCAAAAACTAGCGACACCAATGGGTAAGCACAGGCCGATGGCTATGGCCGGTAACCAGCCATAGGCGCGGATATTAACTGCGCCCCATTTGTCGGCGAGTTTAGCGCCAAAAAACGCGCCGCCTGCGTACGTTGTTCCATTGATTACGCCGAGGATAATCACCAGAGTTTTAAAATCAAAGCTAGGGTCAAGGGCCATTACATATTTAGTCTGAAATGCAGAAAAGGCATAGGAGACAAAAGATCCAAAGGCGATCCCTAAGCACATTGACCACCAGGCGGGTATTTTGAGCAGACTCTTGAGTGATTCTGTAAAGGGTGGCTGGATGATATCAGTATGATTATCGATCTCCATCGCGCCGCGCACCGGTTCACGCAGTACCAACCGCACAATCACGGCTAAGGCGACACCAGAGACACCGAGAAATACAAATATACGGCGCCAATCAACATCCTCACTTGATGTCCCCATCAATGAAGCGGTGGCAAAATACGCGGCCATAATGCCCAGTGGTATACCCATGGAATAAACGCCCAGTGCACCGGCGCGCTGCTCTTTGGGATACAAATCAGAAATAATCGAGTGAGATGGCGGGCTGCCGCCGGCTTCACCGATGCCAACGCCCATTCGCGCCAAACCAATTTGCATGAAATTGCCAGCCAGGCCTGTTAAAGCGGTAAATCCGCTCCATACGGCGAGGGCGATAGAGAGGATATTGACGCGGTTATACCTATCCGCCAACCAGGCAATAGGGATTGCCACCAGAGTGTAAAAAACTGCAAATGCCAAGCCGATTAATAACCCCAACTCTGTATTGGACAGACCCAAATCCTGTTGGATAAACGGTGCCAAAATACCGACAATCTGTCGGTCGATAAAGTTAAAGCCGTAGACAATAGTCAGCAGTACAAGCACGAGCCGCCTATAGCTTTTACTCGGCATTTTTTGATCAGACATAGAGTTTCCCTAGAGATACCTAAGTGGTATTTGTTATTATTTTTGAGCGTTAGCCTAGGCTACGTCAACGCCTTACATTGAGCAAGCCACTTAGAGGTATTAGTTATTTAGATGCAATATTGGAGGACTGCGGATGTTTTATTAGGGCAGCTAGATCTTGATCCCTGTCTGTTGATAAATGGCCATGCGCAGTTATACTGACAGATGAATATTAATCACCAGTGAAGCTGGCCATTTGATTTTTTAAAAGCTACTACCCAAAGGACGAGAACAGAATATGGACATACAGCCTACCGCGAGTCACTTTATTGATGGTGTCTATATAGAAGACACCGATGGTACTCCCATTGATGTAATTTACCCGGCGACTGGCGAGATTGTCGGGCGTGTTTATTCAGCAACTCCGGCCATTATTGAACGTGCTCTGGTCAGTGCGCAGAATGCGCAGCGTGCGTGGGCCAAAACATCAGGTACCGAACGCGGGCGTGTCTTACGCCGAGCTGCAGATATTATGCGCGAGCGCAATCATGGGTTATCGGTGTTGGAGACCTATGACACCGGCAAGCCACTGTCTGAAACCCTCTATGTTGATGCCACCAGCGCTGCCGACGCGCTGGAGTATTTTGGTGGTCTGGCCGGATCACTGACCGGCGACCACATCCCATTAAGCGAGGGTAACTGGGCCTATACTAAACGCGACCCACTGGGCGTTTGCGTGGGGATCGGAGCCTGGAATTATCCAACGCAGATTTCCTGCTGGAAAGGCGCGCCTGCCTTAGCCTGTGGTAACGCAATGATATTTAAACCCTCGGAAACAACACCGCTCTGTGCATTAAAGGTCGCGGAAATACTGCTTGAAGCGGGGCTGCCTGCGGGGCTTTTTAATGTTGTTCAGGGCTTGGGTGATGTGGGAGCCAGTCTGGTCGCAGATGCTCGGGTTGCCAAGGTTTCTCTCACGGGTTCTGTGGCGACGGGCTGTAAAGTTTACGCAGCGGCGGCAGCGGGCATGAAGCAGGTGACCATGGAGCTCGGTGGCAAATCACCGCTGCTAATTTTTGATGACGCCAATCTTGAAAATGCGGTGAGTGGTGCTATTTTGGCCAACTTTTATTCCACCGGGCAGGTGTGTTCGAACGGCACACGAGTGTTCGTGCAAAAGGGTATCAGGGACGCTTTTTTAATGCGGCTCAAGGAGCGTCTCAGTCTTGCCATTATTGGCGATCCACTGGATGAGACCACGACTATCGGGCCGATGGTCAGTCAGCGTCAACTCGATATTGTGCTGGGTTATATTAAGCAGGGCAAAGCCGAAGGTGCGCGACTGGTGGTTGGTGGCAGTCGCATTGCTGGCAGCGGCTACTATATTGAGCCGACTGTTTTTGCCGACGTTACAGATAGCATGACGATTGCCCAGGAAGAGATCTTTGGTCCGGTTATGGCTGTTTTAGATTTTGAGCATGAGGACGAGGTCATCGGCCGCGCCAATGCCACTGCATTTGGTTTATCTGCTGGCGTCTTTACCGCTGATTTTAGTCGAGCACATCGCGTAATCGATGCCCTAGAGGCGGGTACGTGCTTTATTAATTCCTATAACGACGCGCCCGTTGAAATGCCCTTTGGTGGCGTTAAGATGTCGGGGGTAGGGCGCGAAAATGCCAAAGATGCTATCACCTATTACTCGCAAATTAAATCTGTCTTTGTGCGTATGGGTGATGTGGAAGCGCCGTTTTGATCACTGATTAATTGACTCAGTTTAAGAGTGTATTTCAGGTATTCCAGACGCTAGTTATGCCAATGGAGGGTATTTGCTGCCGTATTCTTTGCATTACCCCCTGTCTGATAAACCTGTCTAAAGACAATTAGGGTAGAGATATGCGCTAATTGTCTCGCTCTTCGGTGAGTATGCACAGGACCCTCGAGTGGCTGTCGATCCCTTCGACCCCTGCAAGTAGCGCGGCAAGGCCTGCTCCTCCTGAGGGAGTAGTTGCTAAGCCTGCCGCATCTAAGATCGGCATCGCCGCTGTGGCAACCGCATCTGAGATCAAACAAAATACTATCGGCGTCCCGCGCTAGCCCTTTCAGAGCAATTAGTGAAGGTTCTTTGCAGTCCAGTCGTCCCATGTTTGAAACTGCGCCTGCAGTAGTGACGCAGTGGCCTGCTTTGATACTATTGAACAGAGCAGGGGCTGCGTCTGGTTCGACAACGATGATGCTCGGGGCGCTACCCCAATGAACACGAAAATAGGCCGCGGCGGCAGCCGCAAGACCGCCAACGCCCGCCTGTAAAATAATATGTGTTGGTGGCTGGGGTATCTGTGCGACGATCTCGGCAGCCATGACCAAATAGCCCTCCATTAACTGCTGTGGAATATCCACATAGCCGGGCCAAGATGAATCGGACAGGAGAATCCAGCCTTTGTCTACTGCAGCCGCTTGTGCTGCCTGTATGCTCGCCGCGTAATCTGCCCCCGCCCGCACCACAGAGGCGCCGACGTTTTGCAGCTTGGTGGCAAAGCTCTCTGGTACTGTGTCGGCAAGATAAATCACTGCTTGAGCACCGAACACCTTGGCGCCTGCGGCAACGGATAGCCCGTGATTGCCAGCACTAGCAGCGACATAGGTGATTCCAGTCAGATTGTTTTTCTGTGCGGCCTGAGCTATCACATAGGCTGCTCCGAGAGCTTTGAAGCTGCCAAGCCCCATGCGGCTGCGCTCGTCTTTTACAAACACCTGTCCGGCGGTTGCAAACGCGCCCAGATCACGCAGCGAGGTCGATGCTGCGTCGGGACATCGCTTTAATAATTCGATGGGCCGCTCAGCTGAAACACTTGGGTGGGGAATATTGTCTAATCTCAACGCATTATCCTGCCCAAACCAGGGGTTTTTAATTGTCTGCATAAACC
>CAJJDA010000007.1 GCA_905182855.1 gamma proteobacterium HTCC2207
TCTTTGTCATAGTGATTATGATTAATTCGTTATATGAACTGGTCGATCAACCAAATTATAGTAGCCTCGGCATGTTCCTATTGCAAGCCTTTTGTAATGGCTCAAATAAATGCTTTCGATCCTTTGGGTAGAATAATGGTCAACCTAGGGGCAAGTTGAGCCAGAAAAGTATTGCCTCTGAGGTAGTTCAGGTGGATTTTGAAAACACAATAAGAATCCTCCTGCATACAATTTCCCTAATGGGCGGTTGATGATGTGCGTGTCGGCTGGCGCCAATTTTGAAATATTCTAATAAAATCTGACGCATTCAAATATATCTAAAAAGCGTTCGAGAAAGCTTGACCTTGAGTCCCCATTTATATTAGATTAGTTTCGTTACCTAATTAATTGATCATACGTTCAATTAATTAGCAGGAAGGGGGGGTTGCTGCAAATTAAGATATGGCAATGCATGGGTGAGCGAAACACAAAATATCAGGGCGTTACCTTCGACTCTATGTGTGAATAATTGCAGTCTCATAATTATACAAAAAGAGGTAGATGTTTATGAAAATTGTATTTTTACGTAAAATAAAACTGCTATTTGTTAGTGGTGTAGCGTTGTTGCTAATTCCATCTGTTGGTTTTGCGCAGGTAGCAGCGTCGAAATCGAGCACACAATCGACTCTCGAAGAGGTCATTGTCACGGCACAGAAGAGATCCCAGTCATTGCAGGAGGTACCTATTTCTGTTGCCGCATTCAGCGGTGACCAAATGAATCAAATACATGCATCGACACTTGAGGCATTGCAAGGATATATCCCGAATATGCAGGTGCACTCTTTTGCTAACGTGTCTCATGGGTCCGCTTTTAATATCCGAGGAATGGGCGTAATCGAACCAGATCCAAATGCCGGTACGACCGTTGTTGTTGTGGAGGATGGGGTTCCTCAATTCTTCAATATGACATCGTTTCTAGACACGTTTGACATCGAGCGGGTTGAGGTTCTCCGTGGCCCTCAGGGTACGCTTTTTGGAGCCAATGCCACCGGCGGTGTAGTCCAAGTAGTCAACACTGCGCCAAGTGGAGAGTTAGGCGCCAAAGTGGAAATTGGTTTTGGTAACTATGATCTTGTTGAGGTAAAGGCTGCTGCTGATTTCCCAGTATCCGAAAACCTATCTGCCAGAGTCACAGCTACCAGCCAAAATAGGGAAGGTTTCGTTACCAATATCGTTGATGGCGACACTCTGGGTAGTAGAGATCGATCTGGTATTCGCGGTCAACTTCTATATGAGGCGGATGATACGTTCAAGGCAAGACTTATTACATCCGTAGTGAGGCATAGGGATGGTCCGCAGGATACTGTCAGTGGCAGTTTGCCTGGTGAAATTACGTATGTCGCGCCAGGTACGATTTTCCCTTCAGTTGGCCAGTCCAACTCGGCCCTTTATCCGATGTACCAGTCACCCTGTGTACAGGCAAATCTGAGATGTAAAGCCCCCGACAAGTATTATTCCGCCCAGAGTGATGAAAAGGGGGTGTCGGACATGGACACTTACTCGGCAACACTTCAAATGACCTGGCAGACCGATCTAGGTGAAGTAACCTCCATCACTGGGTTTAAAGACTTTGAATTGCATGACATTAATGATCAGGATTTCACTCCGGCTTTTATTGATGATACAGAGCGTATGACAACGGGCGATCAGTTGTCACAGGAAGTCAGAATCAATATGGAAATATCTGATAGGGTAACCCTGATGGTTGGCGGATTCTATGCCGACTACAGTTATGATCATCTGCAAGATTTTCGTATCGGCTGGGTGCCGGGATTCCGCCAATTAACAGAGTATGGTGGGAGCACAGAGACCTATTCATTATTTGCCCAGTCTTATTTTGAGATGAGTGACCGATTCCGATTGCAGCTGGGTCTTCGCTATACCGCAGAGGACCAGGACTTTTACACAACCGTGTCCAACTTTTTTGATAGTAGAGGTGTGCCCGCTCACCTACAGGGCAGGGGAAACAATAACACGCCCGCTCCGTTTGAAGCTTTTCTCGGTGCTGTTCCCGTTGTTAAAGACGAGTCTTGGAACAATGTTGGAGGTAAATTCGGAGGCGAATATGATCTTAATCAAGACGCTATGCTCTACGGCTACTATGCCAGAGGATTTAAATCGGGTGGCTTCGTTGGACGTATAGTGATTCCCGAAGATTCAGGCCCTTTCGATGAAGAGTATGTGGACACTATTGAAATCGGTATTAAAACTGAAATAATGGATCGGACTTTGAGGCTAAATGTGTCTGCATTTTTCAATCAATATGATGACATGCAATTGGCCAATATCTATTTTACTGAAGACCAGTTCGGCAACACGGTTAATGGAAACACCATCCTCAATGCTGCGAATGCTGAAACAAGTGGGTTAGAAATGGATCTACTTTGGCTTCCCAATGACAAACTGACTATTAATGCTTCATTGGGTCTACTTGATGCGGAGTATAAAGAGTTCATATATGGTGCCGATGATATCGATTTGTCAGGTGAAGTTTTACAAAATGCACCTGAAACAACTGCCAATATTGGTTTTCAATATATTGCTCAGACCGATAACCTTGAGATTAAAACCTCACTTCAATACAAATATGTATCAAAAAAATGGGATGGCAATATTATCAATTCGCCACGATCTGAGGTGCAGCCAACCAATTTAGTTGATCTCAACATCAACATCTCTGCTCCAGGATCGAATTGGTCTTTAGGTCTATGGGCGATGAATCTTATGGACGAGAGATACATATCAAATAGCTTTGTTGCTGCTGGCGTGGTTGGGCTCATTGACTATCAAGATCCAAGGACATTAGGCATTACTTTGCGTTTAGATCTTTGATAAAGGCGATAACCGAAACACAGCTACACTGTATCGAAGCGAGCGGTCGAGTGATAAGCATTCTTTTATCACTCGACTGCCGCGACGTTTAGCAGAAACCTAATAAGGCTGATACCGCCAGATCATTGAAGGATGATGCGGGTCGGCAAGATTAACAGCTGGGGGTAACTTTAAATGAGCGATTCGCAACAGTTTAGTGCGGAAGAGAATTCGAGAGTTGCGCCGCTCTTCTCGAAATAGAAAAAATTAGAACCCTGCGAATGCAGTACTCCCATTTCATGGATAGCCGGCAATTGCCCGCGCTCGTGGGGCTGTTCGCTGATGACGCCCTATGTGAGTTTGGACCTTACGGTAATTGGTCGGGCATTGAGGCGATTGCAGCTGGCTTTAATAATGAGTTTAAGGACACGCTGGACCAGCCATTTTGGTCTATGCATTCCAACACTAATCACCAGATCAAACTTACCGGCCCAAATTCTGCTGAGGGAACGGTTTATCTACTGGACATCGCCACCGATCGAAAGCCTGATGAAAATCCGTTTTTGTGGTTTGCACTTTACGACGAGGCCTATGTAAAAATTGATGGGCAGTGGAAGGTAAAGCGCACTAGCATTCACTTTTTATGGCCGGAAAAGCACATAGACACAAGTTTTCTGGTTCGCTGAGTAACAAATTTGGCCGTTCACGGACCACCATTTATGGGCTCTATACTCTGGATGGTAAAGCGCCCTAACTGATAATATCTTCGGCTAGTTTGCCATTCCAAGCATCTTTATAAAAAGCTAAGTCAGCAATGAACAATAGTTCATCCTGCGCATTAATAAATGCCACAGGGCCATGGCCAAAATACAGAAACTCAGTCTCTACGGCGCCACAGGCCTCTTCATGAATTTCGCCAATCTCCTCATAACCGTAGACCCCGGCCTTGGCGGATCCCCTTTCGAAGAGCAATTCTCCCTTCATGATAAAAAATTCGGCCGGCGTTATATGTTTGTGTCGGCCAAACTTAACATGGGGTTGCAGCTGAACATATAGCACCCAGTCACCAGTAACATCGCAGTAACGCAGTAACTTAAACTTCACGCCCTCACCTAAGGGTACCCAATCAATCTGATTGATATCGGCCAGCATAGCCCCGCGAACACCTGGTTCATGCTCCCCGGCAGCTGAGCGCGATGTGGCCGTAAGGTTGCTGTCTACAATCATGGTACTCTCCTACCTGCAATATGTGATGGCTGTAATACTCGTCTTAGGAGATATCTGGCTGCGAAATACCCGCGGCGAGATCTCGTAAAAACTCATGATTCATAATAAATTTTATTGACCCATCATCCTCTGTATAGGCTACTGCACCCTGTCCCATAAATAGAAATTCGGTCTGTTCCGAGCAACGTGCCTCGGCATGCCTGGATCCCACGGGTTCATAACCATAGGTGCCCGCTGGCGCTGAGCCAACGTCATAGATTAGCTCTCCCTCAGTAACGAAATACTGCCCTGGCCCAAGGTGCCAATGAGGCGCAAAGGTAGACCCCGGCGCCATACTGACCCAGAGAACCCAATCCCCGGTCTCTTCACTATACCGCAAGAGCTTAATTTGCGTTCCTGTACCTAACTCGTAAGACTCCGCATCTTTAAGATTGATAATAATATCGCCAAGTTTGCCTGGGTCGTGAGAACCTGATTGCATAGAACCGAACTCCGTTTAACTAGCCATTGATTTTCAACAGCATACTATTGAATTATATTCAAACACAACAGTTGGTAGTTCGATTTGCGGCACCACTCAAGGCTTGGTGCCGACGGTGATAGATATTTCATTTTCTAAACTTTCGTATTCTTGCCCAATAATCCAATTCAGAATTCCTTTTTGTTGTCTTTTCCCCAGAGTTACCTACGTTTCGCTCTAGGCTATTCCAATCATTGTCATTCCTTATTTGATGATATTTGGCCATTACGGCGTTAAAAGCGGCAAATTGCAGGTGGCTAAAATAAGTGTAGCTCGAACAAAAAGCCAACTGTAATTTGTCCGACTGGAAAACCCTTATTAGCTGTAGTAACTGTATCAGACATTACTTCGTGACGTTTCGTGAAGCTGCTAAAACTAAAATAAATGCCAGTAAGGCTGGTAATCCCTGAGTGAAAAGGATGCTTGTCTTGGCGACTACTGCCTTAATTTCTAGGGTGTTCTGGCAGCAGTTTTACGGCCAATAGCAAAATGCCGGCAATGACAATCTCTGCGACAATAAGAGGCGTTGCCAACATGGCATCCTGCAGGAACCAAGCCAATATGCGAGATAGAGCAGTCAGGCCTAGCAATATAGAGCCTGCATAAAACCAGACGTGTTTTCCGCTTTTAAGTCCCAGCAGCACGAAGATCCCTCCAGACATAAAAAATGAGGCTAAATCACCAATTTGTGAACTGCGGCCCAGACCGTCGAGTAGTGGCATGCCAAATTCTGCCGCAACCACTGCCGGTTCGAAAATGTATCGTAACCCTGTGTAGATGAAGTTAATCGCTAAGAGTGCGACGACAACCATTATGACTTTCTGTGATAGGTTTTTTTTTGGGCTATTCATTGGCTCTCTCATTTATGTCAGTGGTTTTATAGCGTCAAGGGTACAGCCTTACTCTGATCTTTTAGCGATAATCGCCATCATTGCTTGTGCCGTCTCATGGCCGGAATTTTGGTTCTGGCCAGTCACAAATCGCTTTTGATTATCAACCGCTACATGGGTCGCAAAGAAGTCTAAAAAGGCAGTATTGCTTTCGAAGATAGCACCCGCTTTGCGCAGCTCGGCCTCAGGATGCTGTGGGGTAATCTCAATTCTCAATTCTTGGATTTGTTTGTCGGTGACGCCGGTCATGCGCCGGCCAGCAATCAAGAGATTGCCCTCGAGATCTTTTGCGTTGATTAGGCCTAGGACACCGTGACAAACGCCGCCAATCACTGGCTTGTTGGCGGCATAAAATGCATCACTGACCTTTTCCGCCAAGACGAGTGAAAATCCAAGGTCATAGGCCGCGCCCCAACCCCCGGACATAAAGATAACGTCGTATTGGGTGAAGTCTACATCTGCTACCATCATTGAGTTTGCAACCTTGGCGAGCAACACAGGGTCAGCCATAAAGCGGTCATCTTCGGGCGTTTTTATCACCCGGTTCAATGTCTGCGGGTCCACGGGTATTCTTCCGCCCTTGATGCTTGCGATATCAACCTGCATTCCCGCATCGAGAAAGTTATAGTAGGGATGGGTCATCTCTGAGGCCATCACGCCGGTGGCATCGCCAGTTGTTTCACCGGGTGCATTTAGTGTGCTGTGGCTGGTGGTGATAATTAATGCTCGCCTACCAGGTAGCTCGGTGATGGGACCACTGTAATCTGGGTGCAGGCCTGCCCTGTGTAAAACAGCTGGAAGGGCCAGCGCCACCAAGGCGGCAACCATAGCTAAACCACCTAAAATCTTTAACACTGTTACTTTCCCCATAGCCTTACCTGTCCCTATCAGTAAATCCGTTACAGCCTATTTAGGCTGCTTAATTATGATCTATTAGCAGTCATACTGCCAATATGTTTGTAGGGTACAGCTAATCAAATTTATGGTCAAGACGGAATTAAGTGTTGTTCCATCTGGGATCTCAAGCGAGAATATTTCAATTAGAAATAATCATCTTTTGGAAATAATCATGCATCGCGCTTTTTCGCCAGTCCATTTTTGATCTATGCTGGCAGATATTATCACTAATTTCATTCTGTCATTTGAGCGACAGTATTTGTCAGATTGTTAGGGTATCCTGCATCAAATTAAATCCGTTTTTGTTAAGAGAGAGCTACTATGTCCATGATTGTTAATCGTCGAGATCTCGATTTTGTCCTTTATGAAACTTTGGATCTTGAGGCGATTCTTAAATCGGAGCGTTTCGCCGATTATGACCGTGAGTCCTTGGACGCGATGATGGATCTCTGTCAGTCTGTCGCGGAAGACCAGTTTTTGCCCTGCGCTGCCAAGTTGGATGCTAATGAACCTCAGTTTGTCGACGGTAAAGTGGAGACTATTCCAGAGCTTAAAGAGGCCATCAACGCCTACCGTGAAGCGGGACTGTGCACCTCTGCCTATGATGCCGATGTGGGTGGTATGCAGCTGCCATGTATTGTCGATCAAGCCCTTAACGGTATGTTTGTCTGCGCCAACAATCCTGCTCATATCTATTTGTTCCTCACACAGGGTGTGGCCAATATGCTCAATGTGTGCGGCTCCGACAAGCTCAAGGAGCGGTATCTACCTAAGCTGGTTGAGGGTGAATGGTTTGGCACTATGTGCCTATCTGAACCTCAGGCTGGATCTTCGCTGGCGGACATTCGCAGCAAGGCGGACCCTTTGGATGATGGCAGCTATAAAATCACAGGCACCAAAATGTGGATATCTGGGGGTGAGCAAGATATCACTGATAATATTATTCATATGGTGCTGGCTAAAATCCCCGGGTCACCGCCTGGTGTCAAAGGCATATCATTATTTTTGGTGCCGAAAACACGGGTCAATGAGGATGGTAGTCTTGGCGATAGTAATAATATCGCACTGGCAGGTCTTAACCATAAAATGGGCTGCCGGGGCGCGACCAACTGTCTGCTCAATTTCGGCGAGTCTGGAGACTCCATTGGTTATCTGGTTGGTGAGGCCAATCAGGGGCTGGCCAACATGTTTCATATGATGAATGAAGCACGTATTTCGGTGGGTATGTCTGCGGTTATGTCGGGGTTGGGTGGCTATCTGTACTCACTCGACTATGCGCGCAATAGACCGCAGGGCCGCCCTCTGGTTAATCGCAATCCTGAGGATCCGCAGGTAATGATCAGCGAGCACGCGGACATCAAACGTATGCTCATGACCCAAAAGGCCTTTATTGAGGGTGCACAGACACTAATTTACTACAGCGCCCAGCTTATCGACCAAAAGAAATTAGCAATGGAAAGGCGCATTTGATATTAAAACACCTGTTGCTGGATCTGCTGACACCGATTTGTAAGTCATGGCCGTCGGAGTTTTGCTTGGAGGCCAATAAACTGGCTATTCAGGTGTTAGGTGGCTATGGCTATACCCGTGAGTATCCAGTTGAACGACTCTATCGAGACAATCGACTCAATCATATTCATGAGGGTACCTGGGGTATTCAGGGCCTTGATATCTTGGGTCGTAAAGCGCAGATGCAAAATGGCGCTGCCGTGGCTGTCTTGCGTGATGAGATTCAGATCACTCTGGACGCTGCTGCAGACCTCGCGGGTTTGGCCAGTCATTGTGTTCAGTTAGCCGATGCCTTAGCGCAGGTTGAAGCCACGATTAAAGCGGTCAGTGAAGCCGACGACTCGTCGCTGGCGCTGGCCAATGCAACGATTTTCTTGGATGCTATGGGGCACCTTGTGATTGCATGGATGTGGCTGAAGCAAGCGGTTGCCGCCACTGTAGGGCTAGACAAAGGTCATGAGCCAGATACTGCGTTTTATCGAGGGAAATTGGCAGCTGCACAGTTTTTCTATCGCTATGAACTGCCCAAAATTCAGTCCAACCTAGCCATTGTCGCCAGCTTGGACAGCACCTGCTATGACCTAGCTTCCGATCAGTTTGTAGGGATCTAGTTCTGCGATTAGAATGTTGGCTAGTGTTGGTCTACAGTTCAGTGAATGCGTATAGGCCGCATAGCGACCCTTTTTTCTGATCCACTTTTGGGGGTATGGCTGTAATTAATCGACCATTAGTTGAGGTTAAGAGATGTTGACTAAAATCAAATGTGCCGAGCAGGGTAAGAGAGTCGCCATACAACGCTGTCTGACAGCAGGGCTTTTGTTGTTGCTGGCGGGTTGCGGCGGAGGAGGAGGCGGTGGTGGATCTTCGCCTGGCCCTGATGGGCCTAAGCCAGCGGTAAATGCATCTGGCTGGGTAGCCAACCAGTTTAATGCGTCGAGCCAATATAAGGATTTATGTGCCAACCCTCGATCTACTGGCGGCTATGCTGATCGGCTAGGCACTACCACCGATGAAAATTTCTGGCTGCGCTCTTACAGCAACGATACCTACCTTTGGTATGCCGAAATCACAGATGTTGACCCGGGTTCAGTTAATAATACGGCAGACTATTTTGACTTGATGAAAACCACCGCGTTGACCCCGTCGGGACAAAGGAAAGATCAATTTCATTTCACCTATGACACTGAAGAGTGGGAGCAACTGTCCCAATCGGGAATCAGCGCCGGATATGGGGCAGAGTTCGCTTTGGTTACCGCTAGCCCGCCGCGTAGTATTATTGTCACCTATAACCAACCGAACAGTCCCGCTGCTGACAATAATTTGAACCGTGGCGCCAAAATTATTTCTGTTGATGGTGCGGCCGTCACCGATGGCGACGCTGCTGTAATCAATGCAGGTCTGTTCCCCGCGGCAGCCGGGGAGTCGCATCAGCTTGTGGTTCAGGATGCCGGCGCCACGGAATCTCGCACTATTACGATGGTCAGTACTCAGGTGACCTCTGCTCCAGTACAAAATCTGACCACAATGATGGTCAATGGAAGCAAGGTAGGTTACGTCACCTTTAATGAATTTATCCAGACGGCTGAGGGGCAACTGATTGATGCCGTTAATCAGTTTAATAGACAAGGCATTGATGAACTGGTACTGGATCTGCGTTACAACGGCGGTGGCTATCTCGATATAGCCGCCGAGTTAAGCTATATGATTGCTGGTCCAACGTCCGCCGGCCAGGTGTTTGACGAAATCATCTTCAATGACAAGCATCCATCGCTAAATCCGATTACTGGCCGTGCGTTATCGCCAACGCTTTTTGCGAGTACCACGGGAAACTTTCTTCTTCAGCCGGGTCAACCGCTTCCGACTTTAACGCTGCGCAGGGTGTTTATACTCAGTAGCAATGGAACAGCTTCGGCCAGCGAGGCTGTTATCAATGGACTACGTGGTATTGGTATGGAGGTGATTCTGATTGGCGATACAACGCGGGGTAAACCCTATGGTTTCTATAGCCAGGATAACTGTGGCACAACCTATTTTACCATCCAGTTCAAAGGTGCCAACGCGATTGGCTTTGGTGATTTCAGCGACGGTTTTGTGCCTGTAGATTCAGCCGACTTCTCGGGTGCGGATGTCACAGGATGTCTGGTTGGCGATGACTTAACTCGTAGTCTGGGCGACAGCCAAGAGAAACAATTAGCCGCGGCGCTAACATATATCGAAACGGGGCGCTGTCCAATTGCCCCTTTATCACAGTCAAGCCTTGCGGCCAGCGAGATTAGCTCACTGCGCTCTACCTTTGGTCGAGTGATGAAACCAGCGCTAGGCAATCTTCGCTGACAGCGGGCGCCGGCCAAAATGTTGCGGCTTAATCGAAAGTGGCGCCCGATTGGGGCCCAAGCTCGGTAATAATAGGCTGACGGGGCGGATCAATAAAAGCGCCTAAGAAAAGCTGCTATAGCCGTTCTTTAGGGGCTTGCGATGTCTTGTCTCTCCGTTAAAGTTATCCTAAAGTGGCCAGATCTGGTCGCTACCAAAGTAGCGCCATTATTTCCACAGAGCGATAGTGGATAATCCAGAGTAGTTGTTTCTTCTGACAAATACAGCGATGATCATGTCCTAAATGGGCATTCTTACAGAGGAAACTGTGTGAATTTTTATGATAAATATATCTTACCGAGCTTTCTAAACTGCGCCTGTGGGTCAAAGCCTATTAAGTACCAGCGCAGTAAAGTGGTTCCTATGGCCGAAGGTACGGTATTGGAAGTGGGTATAGGTTCTGGACTGAACCTCCCGTTTTATGATCCAGTTAAAGTGAGCAATATTATTGGTTTAGACCCCTCCGAAGAACTCAATGCCATGGCTAAAAAAGTTGCTGAAAATAAAGGCCTGGATGTCGAGTTTATTTTAGGGGACGCTGAGTCAATTCCCCTGCCGGACGACCAGTTTGATACGGTTTTGATCACCTATACTATGTGTACTATTCCTGATGTGCTGTCCGCAAATAGAGAGATGCGGCGGGTTTTAAAGCCGGGTGGCAAGCTGATATTCTGTGAACATGGTTTGGCCCCAGACGCTAGTGTCAGAAAATGGCAGCGCCGTATTGATCCCTACTGGGGAAAGATCGCCGGTGGCTGCCATCTTAATCGCGATATCCCTGCACTTCTCCTTGCCGCCGGTTTTGAGATTCAGTCAATGGAACAGATGTACCTGCCCAGTACGCCGAGGTTTGGCGGCTATAACTACTGGGGTACAGCAACCGCAAACTAGTGGCACACACCAGGTAATTCATTATGAAAAAATATCAATTTTTTGTATTAATCGCTCTGACTGGGTTGGTCATCTTTTTTACCTTTGCCCCGAGGCTGGTCGATGACAGCGCAAATGTGGTCTTACCTCATCAGGTTTACTCAATATCCGAACCGGCCAATCAGTTACACAAAACGCTACTGATTGGTGACTGGCATGCGGATAGTTTGCTTTGGACCAGAGACCTAGGCAAAGAAATGTCCTATGGGCATCTGGATATTCCGCGAATGCAACGTGGCAATATCGGACTACAGATGTTTACCACGGTCACTAAGTCCCCAATGGGGCTCAATAATATCAGTAATCAAGCGGACTCCTTAGACAGTATCACATTGTTGGCGGTAACTCAGCGGTGGCCACTTGCCACCTGGAACAGCCTCGCAGAAAGAGCTCTGTATCAGGGCCAAAAGTTGCACGAGCTAATTGCCCGCGAAAGCGATAACGTAATGTTAATTACCTCCCAATCTAAGTTGCGAGAATTTGTGGAACGGCGAACCGTTAATCCAGACTTCATCGGGGCCCTGCTAGGTACTGAGGGTTCACATGCGCTAGAGGGTGATTTGGATAATATTCAGCGGCTCTTTGATAAGGGCTTTCGTATGATGAGTCTGCAACACTTTTTCGATAATAAATTGGGCGGCTCATTGCACGGTATTAGTGGTGACGGTTTGACTTCGTTTGGCCGCGAGGCTGTCGGCAAGATGACCGCGCTGGGGATAATGCTAGACGTGTCTCATTCATCGGAAAAGGTAGTTGCTGAGGTGCTAGCTCTAACCGATAGGCCTCTATTAATTAGTCACACCGGCTTTCAGGGTCACTGTCTGTCGCCTCGTAATATCAGTGATTCTCTGATGCAGGACATCGCGGAGGAGGGCGGTTTGATCGCCGTTGGCTATTGGGACAGTGCCATCTGCGGCACCAGTCCTGCGACGGTTGCGCAGGCAATCATCTATGGAATCAATCTGGTGGGCGAAGATCATGTAGCGTTGGGCTCTGACTTCGATGGCTCAGTAACCACAGCCTTTGATGGCGGTGAGTTACCGGCTGTCACCCATGAACTGCTAAAAGCCGGTGTCACTGAAACACAGGTTCGAAAAGTGATGGGCCTGAACATGCTCGGGTATTTACAGCGTAATTTGCCGCTTTAGTGGTTACCTGAGCAGGCCGGTCAGTTTATCCGCTTCAATGAGAGCTGTGAGGTCACTAGATCCGCCAATTAGAATACCGTTGATAAAAATCATCGGAAATGACGGCCAGCCTGTCCACATCTTGAGGGCATTGCGGCGATACCAGTTATTAAAGTAGTTACCGTACTCTAGGTACGTATGTTCAATACCCAACTCGTCGAGCTTTTTGCGCGCCTTTTTCGGTGCCGGATTTTGCGCCATACCAACGACCACAACCTGATGTTGACTGATAGCCTCCTGTACCTCAGTAATAATATCTGCATGATTATTGATGACAGTCTTTTGGATAGCAGGGTGGATATTTTTATTGGCTAGAATTTGGCGTGGCATAGTACATCCCTAAAATGTTGGAGGTTCGGATCTACTCTTGCAACTCGGCAAGGTTAGAAAAGAAATGCAGGGCCTCTGGATTCGCCATAGCGTCCACATTATTTACGGCTTTATTATGCACTATATTACGCACTGCCAGTTCGACTATTTTTCCGCTAATGGTACGTGGGATAGCGGGTACGGCAATAATTTTAGTCGGTACATGCCTCGGTGTAGTCTCAGATCTAATAGTTTTTCGAATATGATTTTTAAGGGTTTCGTCTAAATCAATCCCGTCTCTCAAAACGACAAACAGCACAACCCGGACGTCATCATCCCAGTCCTGACCGATACAGATGCTGTCGACAATCTCGTTGAGTTTTTCTACTTGACGATAGATTTCTGCCGTGCCGATTCTCACGCCGCCTGGATTTAAAATGGCGTCTGAACGGCCATGAATAATCACCCCTCCATGTGCGGTTATCTCCGCATAATCACCCTGAGCCCAAACGCCGGGATAGGTTTCAAAATAGGCAGCAAGATATTTTTGGTTGTCTGGATCATTCCAAAAATAAATGGGTGCACTGGGAAAGGGTCGAGTGCAAACCAATTCACCTTTTTGTTCCGTTATGGCCCTACCGCTGTCATCCCAAATTTCTACCGCCATGCCCAGCCCACAGGTCTGAATCTCGCCCTCCCAGACCGGTAGGGACGGATTACCTAAGACAAAGCAGGAGAGAATGTCGGTACCCCCAGAAATGGAGGCGAGACAGATGTCGCTTTTTATATCGCGATAGACATAGCGAAAGCTCTCCTGCGACAGCGGCGAGCCAGTGGAAAGTATGGCTTTGAGATGATCCAACTTATGAGTTTCACGGGGTACCACATCAGCCTTTTCTAAGGCACTGATATACTTTGCACCACCACCGAAAATACTGATCTTTTCCCTCTCAGCCATGTCCATCAGGGCGTTGGTATTGGGGTAAAAGGGTGAACCATCATAGAGTACCAATGTGGCTTGTGAGGCCAGCCCGCTAATCAACCAGTTCCACATCATCCAACCGCAGGTAGTATAAAAGAAAAGCACATCATCGCTTTGCAAGTCGGTATGCAGCTGCTGTTCTTTCAAGTGCTGCAGAAGAGAACCACCAGCGCTATGGACAATGCATTTAGGCACGCCCGTGGTCCCCGAGGAGTACATGATAACGAGCGGATGGTTGAAAGGCAGTTGCTCAAAGATTAATTCAGGGGTATTTTCCGCAAGCAGAAAATCCGACCAAAACGTCGCCTGAGGTATTAGAGCTACTGTTGGTTTAGCTCTGACAATAGGGACAATTACTAATGTTTTGATACTGTCTATTTTTTCGCATATTTCCGCTAGTCTTGGCAGTGAATCAATCGTCTTACCATTATAAAAGTAGCCATCACAGGCGAATAGCACGACGGGTTCAATTTGGCCAAACCGATCCATGACGCCATTGATACCAAAGTCTGGTGAGCAGGACGACCAGATTGCGCCAATGCTTGCTGTGGCTAACATGGCGACAATGGTTTCTGGCACATTGGGCATAAAACCAGCGACGCGATCACCGGAGACAACACCGAGATTACGCAGTGCGGCGGCGCACTCGGCCACCTGTTGATAAAGCTCTCTGTAACTTGTGGTGGTTCTAGTCCCGTTTTCTAGTCTTGAGATTAGTGCAGTTTTATCGCTGCGGTTACGCAGCAAGTTTTCGGCAAAATTTAAAGCTGCGCCACTGAACCACTGGGCGCCAGGAAATTGATCCGCGTCAGCTAGCACAGTATCCCAACGCCGCGATGATTGAATTTCGGTGAAGTCCCACACCTGCGCCCAGAACAGTTCAGGTCGGTCTACTGACCACTGATGCAGTTCCTCATAGTTGGCAAAATCAAGTTGTAAATGGGTTTTCAGCTGCGCCATGAAGCGCTGCATATTACTCGATTCAATCTGGGTACTGCTCGGTTGCCAAAGGGGTGAGTGTGGCCATAGTTAGAGACTCTTGAAGTTTACTATTGCAGTAGCCTGCGTGATCGTTACAATTAACACAAGTTGTATTAAATCATTAATTAATAGTTTTATATTATGAATGTGACAGTGAAACAATTACGTGGTTTTGTTGCTATAGCCCATACCGGTAGCTTTGCCGAGGCCTGTGAGCAGCTGCATGTATCGCAGCCGGCTCTAAGCGTATCAATCCGTAAGCTAGAGGAGGCAACGGGTGGGCTATTATTTTATCGATCCACCCGTTCGGTTGCACTAACGCCTGAAGGGCGCGAGTTTTTGCCGGTGGCCAAGCGTTTGTTGGGAGATTGGTCCGAGGGCCTAGAGGATCTGCGACAACTGTTTACTTTGCAGCGGGGCAAGATCAGTGTCGCGGCTATGCCTTCCTATGCGAGTAATTGTTTGCCATCGGTGTTAGCGGAGTATGGCCAGCACTTTCCCAATATTGCCGTAACCGTTCTCGACGTGGTGATGGAGGAGGTGATCGAATCGGTGCAGTCTGGGCGCGCAGAACTAGGCATCACTTTTAGGCCCGACATGCTCGACGGTGTCGATTTCCAACCACTGTTTAGCGATCGGTTTATTGCCGTACTGCCGCCCCAACACAGGTTGATTGAAAAGCCCCAGTTGCGTCTCAAGGATTTACTGAGTGGGACATTAGTGGCATTAAATCGGGGCTCTAGTACCCGTCAATGGACCGATGAATTAATTGTTAAGGCTAGGCTGCAACCTCCGCAGATTTTTGAGGCCTATCAGTTGACGACGGTTGGGGCTATGGTCGCAGCGGGTCTAGGTGTCGGGCTAGTCCCGGCGCTCTGCGCTGGGCAAATGAGCGGTCTGGGCGCAGTCTGTCGGCCTATTAGCGGGCCTAGTATCGAGCGGGAAGTTGGCGTCTTTACCCGAAGACGTCATGCGCTATCATCCGCCGCGCAGGCGCTACTGAAGCTGCTGGTGCCCTTGTATTAGCGACACTGCGCAGCCAAAAAATTCAGTACGCGAGGTTGGTTAAACGATTGGCGCGATCCTTAATGATCCCGTTAACGACCTGGTTTAATTCTCAACAGCTAAAATGTAGTTGGCAACGGCCATTTGTGTTTCTGCGTCCAAATAATTTTGCGCTGGCATAGCGGGGAAATTGTCACGCTTTTTGATCGGCGCATTAATATAGTCCACCAGCCCCTGGGGGTTGCCGGCATACATGGCCTGAATCACCTGTACCGAAGGGCCAATAAGTCGACCGGTATAACTGTGGCAGCCGGTGCAGACTCCGAGGTAGGCAATCTCGCCGCGCTCGGACGGCTTAATGATTCTGGGTTTGGCTCCGCCGACCAATAAATAAGAATCGATACTGTCAGTGTTGGTAAAGTCGCATTCAGCGTAGCTGCCGATGCCCACAGCGCGATATCGATGGCGATTAATAATACAGCTGCCGTTGCTGGGACCAGCATGGACTATATCAATAGCGCCGGTATGCAATTCAGTTAAAGCTAGGGCGGTGACCTCTGGGATGGTGTCGTAACCATTATTAAGCATGACATTATCGAGAATCATGGTGCGGTCGGCATTGGGATCTGAGTCCTGATCCATGGTAATAGTACTGGCATAGCTATGGTCATTGATAATGATCCCCGCCGTTTTATTATTGGATATAATATTACCTTCAATAATTACGTCGTCTGCAGCCATCACTAGAATGCCAGTTCCAGCAGGAATTCCGGAGACAATCGAACCCGGCGCACCGAAGTTGGGGGTATTGTTATTTAGGACAAAGTTATTCCGAATAATCACATCTTCGGTCGTTTTGATGGGCAAGCCAGGGGTTACAAAGGCAAGAATACCGCCGGTATTGTGATGGGCATTGTTGTGTTCTACCACGGCATGGCGACTGTTTTCTATTTCGATACCGGCAACGCTGTCGAATACCTCATTGTAGGCCACATGAATATTGTCACTCATACCAATATAAATAGCGGCATCTTCAATACCGGACACGACATTGTGCTCAATCAAGCCATTAGTTCCGAGCTGCGGGAAAATACCATAAATACCCGTATCCACTATGACATTATTGCGAATCTCAAAATTGTTACCCGCCTGACCCATGATGCCATTGCCTTTGTATTGGGTAATACGAAAGTTTTCGATAATAATATTGTTGCCAGAATAGAGAATGGCGTCGTTGAGCTTGCCCAAACCATCAAGAGTTGCCCTCTGACCTGCCTGAATAACCCCACGCAGATGGATATCATCTTTGTCGATATAGACGGTCTCTGAATAGGTACCCGGCATCACCTGAATACTGTCACCCGGTTGGGCTATTTCGACGGCCGCCTGTATTGAATCTCCGGGGTTAACTATGTGGACCTGACCCTCATTAGCGTCGCGGCGGCACCGCGCCGGCGTCGCCACTGATTAAGGGGGCCTGATATCCACCGCTGTAACTTGCTCCGCCCGCCGAGTGGGTAATAGTAGGCGCTACATTTTGATTACTTCCCAGTATCCAGCCTCCGGCAAAAATAAGGATAATCAGGACGATTCGAAATTTACTGTTCATGGCTGTTCTCCTGCGGCAGTTACAAGACTGTCATTGGTTGTATTGTTAAGTAATCCCGAGGGCACGCGTTTGGGAATCTGGGGTAGAAATCGCTCATCGGTTAAGGCACCCATAAAATCTACCAATCGATCTAGTTCAGTATCCGTGAGGTTGGGCTCGGAGATATGCCAATGCAGTAATAATTTCTCTCCATCAGGTACGGCGTGGCCGCGACCTTTGTTATAAAACTCTGCGGCTTCACGCAGGGTAGTAAATCGTCCGCTATGCATATAAGGCGCTGTGAGGGCTATATTACGCAGAGTTGGCACCTTAAAACCGCCTTTTAATTGACTTGAGGAAAAGGTCTTTTCAGCGCCGATGTCCCTTGTTAACCCCAGTGGTTCCGGCGTGCCGATAACAGCTACCTGCTGATTGGTAAAGAGCGGGGGCATATGGCATTGAGAGCAGCGCGCCACAAAAGAGCGAAACACATTGAGGCCCGACAGCTGATTCTCACTAAGGGCCTTAGAATCACCGTGGGCGTAGCGATCATAGGGGCTATTCAGTGAGATCAATGAGCTTTGAAAGGCGGTTAGGGCGGTTACTATATTGTCGATCACGAGGCTATCGCCCAAATCTCCAAAGGCCTGATCAAAAAGCGCGGGATAGGCCTCTACCTGTTTTAGACTAGCCAGTAATTGCTGCGGCGTATTGGCCATTTCGTGCTCTGAGAACAGAGGCCCTAACGCCTGCTCTTCAAGACTATTAGCGCGGGCATCCCAGAAAAATACCTGCAGAAATGCGCTATTCCATAATGTGGGTGCGGAGCGCTCATTGGCCTGTCCCTTGGCGCCAATACTGCGGGCCATACCATCGCTAAAGCCAAGGTTCGGATTGTGACAATTGGCACAGGAAAGATTGTTATCTGCGGACAGCACGGGATCAAAAAATAGTAAGCGGCCAAGATCTATCTGTTGCGGACTAAAGCCGTCACGATGTTTCGGCAGGGCTGTTTTTAAACCACCCAGCCCACGCTTCTGCAGTGAATCATAGAGTTGGTAAAGGTTACGCAGACGACATCTATTATCCCTGTCTAACGCAAAACTGGGAGGACACTGGTCAGCCAGAGAAAATCCATCGGCATGGGACTTGCTGGCATTCAACATCAGACCAAATAATAGGACTGTCAACAACGCCAGACTAAACAGCAATTTCGCGAGCAGTCTCTGTCTGTCGGCCATTTTGAGGATCATTGGAGCTTTGGCAATTGTGTTTCGGCTACGCTGCCCGCAACAATCAACGCGTCTATTGTGTCATTGTCCCAACCCAGCTCCCTTAAAACATCACGACTGTGTTCACCCAATAATGGGCTGGGCTCGGCATGGGAAGTGTGCGCGCCATCAAAATGCACAGGCGGTGTGGGTACCGTTAATTTGCCCATTGCCTCTGTGATATAGGTTTCTAACGCGCCTATAGCCTTTATCTGTGCAACGTCCTCTAGGGCATCTCGTTTCACACAGGGTCCACAGGGCACATCAGCAGCCTGCAGGGCGGCAAGGGCTTTGTCTATGCCGATATCTAACCGCGGCTGTTTGAAGATTTTTGTTACCTCAGCCATATTAGTCATACGTGAAGCGATGGATCCATGCAGCGCTGTCCCCACTAATTCGGGATAACCCAGTAGACGCAGCAAGACATCCCAATGCTCGTCCTGCAGCGCAGCCACGGCGATCGATCCGTCGCTATAGTTAACTGTCTGAAAGTATTCAGAGCCAGGCGACATGGTAAATTGTCCCTCGCCTTTTAATGTTCTATGCATCATGCCATCGGGCCATATAAATGCCAGGCAGGCATGTAGCATAGAGATATCAATATGCTGGCCTTCATTAGTGGTAGCTCTAGCGACTAGCGCCGCAGTTGCTGCTTGGCAGGCAGTGTAAGCGGTCACTTTATCGCAAATAAAAGTGCGCATAAAATCAAACTGATTGTCATTTGGAGCCTGTAAGTCAGTATATCCTGCGAGACCCTGAATAACGTGGTCAAAGGCAGGGAAGTCGGCCATTGGACCCTTTGTGCCAAAGCCGCTCACCGCAACATAGATCAACCGAGGATTTATCTGGCGCAGGACATCCGAGCCAAGGCCGATGCGGTCCATGACGCCGGGGCGATAGTTGTGCAGGAGAATGTCGGCCCGTGCTGCGAGTTTTTTGACCGCCTCAACGCCAGCTTCAGTCTTAAGATCGATGGCGAGTGACCGCTTACCTCGGTTGCAGTTATGAAAGAATCCCGAAACGCCATTTTTTTGCGTGCCTAGGGGCCGCATTTGATCGCCCATAATGGGGGGCTCAACTTTGATCACAGTCGCGCCTTGAGCTGCCATGGTCATGGCAGCCAGCGAGCAGGTAATCATGTTAGACAGCTCAATGACCTCCAGTCCCCCTAAAGGCTGACGAGAGGTTGCCGTTTGCATGCTGATATCGCGTCCCCCAATATTCTGTTATTTTTATAATTAGGTACTGCTAACTCAACTCTTCTATCCCACTTTATCGTAAAGCGCCACCATTTGGCGATTTAATGCCAACAACTCGCCGTTGCTGTGATATATCTTCCCTTCAGTGTGAGCATAGCCCTGTCCAGCCTCGATGGCTGAGCATTCGTAGTAGAGCAGATCACTGATTGGTATGGTGGCTCTGGGCCTCATAAACTCAACATTCCAGGTCACGGTGCTTGTGGGTGCCGGCTGCTTTAACATAGGTAATATCGCGGGGGGCCAGACATCAATAAGACAGAGTATCGCTGCATCACTGAGGCTTTCCTTGGGTTCAGAAAGCCGCATCCAACCGGCGATAAGGCTATCTTTAGAGCCACTAAATGGAGGGTTATTATGGCTATAGCGCAGATCAAAGTACTGTACAAAGGCCGGTAAGTTGGTTTTGTCATAGGTTATAGCCGTGGCTTCGTCCGGATTCAACAAGAATTTTTTGGCTGGCACTCTGACGTTAATGTTGGAGGTTCGCTGAAGGGTAAAACAGGCGATAATCTGTGTTTTAACTTCGCCGTTTTGCACTAACTGGCCTTCGACCTGGACTACCGATCGGCCTCGCGACAGCACCTTATGACGAAAGGTGCAGGGCACATCTGCGACTGTGGGACCGCAGAAATGGATATTGACGGTGCGCAGATCGAAATTAATTAGACTATTATTCGATTCTATATGCACCAGCACTAGTGCAGCGGTCAGGCCACCAAAAATACTGCGACCCTGCCCCCATTCTTGGTTAATACTAAATTCTGTCTCGGTTTTGGCGAGGGCCTGGTAATGTAAAAAATTCATGGTATTCCTTTGTCATACGTTAGTTGGTGCGCTGCTCCAGCTTCTGTAAAACAGGCTTGATCCTGAAGTGGCGCGCTATGATTTGCCTATTTAACTGGAGAATTGCGACATCACTGTCGCCGTCGCGCAGATCATTAGCGACATCGAAATCGATACTGACATCGACACTGACCAATATCTCGTTGGGTCCCCTGTATAGGGTCAGCACTTCATTGACTTATTCTATTCCGACACCATTGCCATGCGACAGTAAGGGACTGCTGCGACATCCGGATCCGCCGCTTCATCGGAGCTTAGTCTCTACTACTCGCCATAAGGCGGTAAAGGCTAAAACGAGACTGATCAGTACTAAGGCCAGCCATCGATCCATAACAGGCCCATATATGGTGTCAAAAAGTCACCGATCAGGGTGATTATCAAACCGAACATTCTCGATCAGGCTGGCCAGTATCACTTGTATAATTGAGACTTCTTGGTGCATCGTACAGCCGATTAAGATTAACATATGCACAACTAACGCATTCAGCCTACCTATAAAAGGGTGATTGGCCCGCAATTATGGCCAACGACGTAACAGGAAAACACTGATGACCACGGCTCTATCTCAATCCCTGCGCTTGCCCTGCGGCGCCTTGTTGCCCAATCGACTTGCCAAGGCGGCTATGACAGAGGGGCTTGCCACCTTGGACGGCAAGCCTACAGCTGAGTTAACTCGACTTTACGCACTATGGAGTGACGGGGGTGCAGGCATGCTGTTGTCGGGCAATATTCAGATTGACCGAGACCATCTTGAGCGTCCAGGCAATGTTGTGATTGATCGCAAGCCCAACCGGGCAATGCGAGAGGCTCTAGCCCTATGGGCCACTGCAGGAACGCGTAATGGCAATCATTTCTGGGCACAGATCAGTCATGCCGGCCGCCAAACTCAAAAAAGTGTTAACCCGAATCCTAAGGCGCCTTCGTCGATTAAGTTAGGCCTCCCTGGAGGACAGTTTGGGCAGCCAGTTGCTCTAACTCAAGCTGAGATCAAAACTATCGTAAGGCGCTTTGGCGTCTGCGCGGCAGCTGTAAAGCAAGCTGGCTTTACTGGGGTTCAAGTCCATGCAGCCCACGGTTACCTTTTGTCACAATTTTTAAGCCCGCGAAGTAATCAACGTGTAGATCGTTACGGCGGCATGCTGGCTAATCGCGCGCGGGCCCTGCTGGAGGTCGTGGCCTCGGTGAGAGCGGCGGTGGGAGCAGAATTTCCCGTAGCCGTAAAACTCAATAGTGCAGATTTCCAAAAAGGTGGGTTTGCCTTCGAGGATAGTTTGCAGGTGGCGCAGTGGTTAGAGCAAGCGGGCGTAGATTTGATCGAAATCTCAGGGGGTACTTATGAGCAGCCTAAACTGTTGGGCATAGCGGGTATAGAGGAGGAGGAGAAACAGCAGGTGACCGAATCAACCGCCACCCGTGAGGCCTATTTTGTTGACTTCGCCGCGGCTATGCAGGAAATAGTGAGTATTCCACTGATGGTCACTGGCGGCTTTCGTCAGCGCACAACCATGGCCATGGCGCTGAATAATGGTGACGCTGATGTCATTGGACTGGGCCGCCCCATGTGTGTGATGACTGATGCGCCAAATCAGCTATTGGCAGGATTGGAAGCATTGCCGCGCTATGAAAACAGACTGTCTCTTTTCCCTCGTTGGCTATCGTTCTTGACAGTAATCAAACCGCTGCGCGCGCTGGCCGGCTTTGCAGTGCAGTATTGGTTTTATGCCAATATCGACGCCTTAGGACGCACAGGGCAGGCCAACCCCGATATTTCAGTGTTGCAGGCTACTAAAGATACTCTGTCGCTACAAAGAAAGCTCAGTCCCTAGAACTCAGTAATCTGAGCTGGCAGGTCAGCGGCCATATTTTAAGGTTATTCAGCGCGATTTTTTCAGCATCCACCAAAAATCGTACAAGGATAAAGTAGATATCCAAGTCAAAATGCTGATCAACGCCCCGTTCGGTAGACTCGTTTTCTGATAGTTGAGCGATCGGTCGCTGTTCGTCCAATTGGTAACCCAGATCATAAAGTTCGTCCACCGCAGCTATTTTAGAAATATATCGCCATTGATCAACGAGATGAAAGGCTACTGAATCAGGCTGCTGTGGGTCACGTTCTTCGATCAGAATAGGACCAGCATGGGGCCAGAGCTTTATCTGATAATTATCCAGAGCAGCTTGCAGTCGGCCATTGTATATCTCGGCGGACTCGGCGCCCAGACAGGCACCAAAACATTTCTTTAGCTGCGATCGAAAGCAGGGTTTTGGGCCATTATTGGCGCTCTCAAGTCCCAATAACTGGTGGCACAGGGAGTACTGATCAGCCAGCGCCTGCAATTTTAAGGAGGCCTGCCGTGTCGAGCGAAACAGGCCAAACTGCTCGTCTACGGCATCATTATCACTGTCGACACCCTCGATACTAATTCTCAGATAGCCATTGTGATCAAGGGCGCTGTGATATTGGTACATCTTTTTAACCCTGCGCAGCCGTCGGTTATAAAGCGGACCGAGGGCCTTGATCTGGTTGCTCTCATGAATCTGCGCACCAAAGTCAGTTGGTGTTTGATCAAAATCGATATGCGCTATTTTGCTGCTCATTTGCAGATCTTTAGGATTCTTATGGTCACCGCTGAAGTGACTCAATACACGGTTGCGGATATGGACACTTTTGCCGACATAGAGCAGCGCTCCCTGCGCGTCATAAAAATAATAGACGCCGGCACTCGAAGGCAGACGATCTATCTCTTTGGGATCCAGCAGTACGGGCAGAGAAGGTCGCTTTAGAATTGTTTTACAGGTCGCAGCAATTTCATCTTCGGCGAACAGTGCCGTGGACTTCTGCATAAAGCGATAAATCATCTCGGCATCATCAAGAGCGCGATGACGATTTTCGATGGGCAGATCAAAGCGCTGAATGATCTGCGACAGCCCGTGGCGTTTAAACTGCGGATAGAGATTGCGGCTAAATTTCACCGAGCACAGGGGCTTGGCACTGTAAGAAATGCCGGCACGCGCAAACTCATTCTTCAGAAAGCTGTAATCAAAACGCGCATTGTGTGCGACTAATGTGCGGCCCTGCAGCTTCGAAAGCAGTACCTCCGCTATATCAGCGAAAATCGGTGCCCCCTGCAGCATACTTGGGTCGATACCGGTGAGCCTCTGGATAAAAGGAGGCAGTGGCACCTGTGGATCGATGAAAGACTGCCATTTCTCAGTTAGCACACCGTTTTCAATCACTAATAGGCCAATCTCGATGATTCGATGATAAATGGCTTTACCGCCGGTGGTCTCGCAGTCGAGCAGCACCATGTGCTCAGGGAAACCTGAGGAAAGTACGGTGGGTACAGGGGTGAGATCGTCGAGCCAATTACGTTGCATGCTGTTAATACGCAGCATCGGCCTACTTTGATCGGTTACGGTATTAATTGAGTGACTATTGGTGATTTTTGCCTAACGAAAAAGCTTAGTCCAATGATTGGGAGTAGCCTATAACGACTGACCTAGCAGCATCTGGACGATCATGTCAGCGTGGGTTTCAATGACATCTTCATTTCTTGGGTTGAAGCCGAAACAGGCGCTTACATTCAGGCTCAAAAGAAAAAATGGTCGCACTGGCACTGAGCATTATGTAATACCAGTGCGCAAATTCCCTAGCGCTGAGGTTGAGTATTTTCCTCACATGCTGTTCAAGAACCATGCTGCCTGGACGAATATGCGTGACTACCAGATAGTCAATGCGCCAGCTCTCCTGCCTCGCCTCTTGAGCCATCAATCGGCTAAGTTCAGGATGCTGCGCATAAAAACGCACATAGAACCGGATCATTAGTGCCAGACCTTCCCGATCAGAGATATCTTTCATCATATCCAGGCGCAGATCTCTCTGTGCATCAATCTGCTCGAAGGTGAAATCAGCGACGGCTTTCCAAAAGGTCTCTTTATCACCAAAATGATAGGCCATCATGCCACGCTTTACCTCTGCGGCAATCTCTATATCCCGCACCGAAACTGCATCGAAGCCTTTCTCGGCAAACAGTGGCACCCCTGCACTGATCAAGCTAGCGCGCGCTACCTCTGTCCGCTCTTGGACTCGGCGAATACGCTTGGGGTTAACCGGCTCGGGATGTGAAAGGCTCATAGTTAGATTTCTTGTGGATTCAGGGGATTATAGGGCCTGAAATTGTATGGGTCTAGGGATGCGGGCTATATTAAAACAGCATTAATGCCAACTAATTGGCTATTAAATAAGCTACTTGACAGGTTTACTGTATAATATGTTGGAATAGGAGCAGGTTTAGTGGTAGGTAAAAGTGTCAGAACGCTTTGCTATACGGCTTTATTCAAACAAGACTAAAGGGGAGTTACATCATGAAGAGTATCTATAAGAGTAAACCAGTTATATTTTGTCTGACGGCAATCGCAGCCAGTCTAGGCGCATCAGTTGCGTCCGCTCAAATGGTGCAAGAAATTATTGTTACAGCGGAGAAGAGAGAAGCTTCTTTAAAGGACACCTCGATTGCGATCACCGCGATGGGTTCAGATCAGTTAAAAGACTTAAATATTTTAAGTCAGCAGGATGTGGCTAACTTTACACCTAATATGTCCTATCAAGAGTCGGCGGGTGGTGGTGAAGGAAACCGCATCTACATACGCGGCATTGGTCGCGAAACTGCCAGTGCCGGCACCGACCCTGGCGTTGGCATCTATAACAATGGCTTTTATACGGCTGAATCCGGCGTTATGAGTGGCTCTTTCGATCGCATTGAGCGCATTGAAATTTTACGTGGTCCTCAGGGTACCATGTATGGCCGCAATACCACTGGCGGCGCGATCAACATTATTGCGAAAAAACCCGGTGAAGACCTCGAACATATCGTCAGGCTCCGAGGCGGAAACTACAGCATGGCCAATATGGATTTGACTTCCAGCGGTCCGATTAATGAAAAGGTAGGGTATCTGATTCATTACTCTAAACTACAGCAAGACAGTTTCTTTACTAACCTGTCAGGTCAAGATCCAAAGGGTACTGATGCAGACTATGTTGAAGCTCAGTTGGATGTTGATTTCACCGATAATATTAACTGGAACCTGCGCTACTTTTCGGGTGGTTTTGATAACGAGACCCTTGAGAGAAACAAAATTGATGGATATCGCAATGAGCCCGGAGCGCCGTCCAAGCTAGGCGTGCTAGTGATCAACCCAGAATTGTTTTCACCTGTTGCGGTTGCGCCCTCAGACCCATTTGAAATGAGTTCAGATATGGTGGGCTTTGTCGGTATTGATGATCAGCGAAACTATCAGTCAACACTGACTATTGAGCTTGATGATGTCCGCATCAAAATTCTTAACGGCTATACGGATCAAACTTGGTACGGCGAGAAAGACTTTGACGGCACCGCCAGCCCGGTGTCGTATGTCGAAAAAATTGGTCAGGCCGAGACCAACATCCAGCATGAAATTCAGTTTATTTCTAATGGCGATGGTGACATTAGCTGGGTAGCGGGTCTGTTTTACTACAACGGTAAAAATGACCAGCCATATACCCTTACCGATGCTGGTAACCCTTGGCTTATTGGTGCCACTGGCAATCCTGCAGGTATTTTCTATGATCAGCGTGCAATACTTGATGCCACCTCCACTGCGGCTTATGGACAGGTTGATTGGCAGGCGAGTGATAACTTAGCCGTGTCGTTTGGATTGCGTTACAGCAAAGACAAGAAAGAGGGCAGTGAAACACAGCTGCAAGTGTATGACTCTGTGGTCGACTACTGTGGTGGCGAGCCAGTTCTGCCCTACCTGCAAGGTTATGGGCCTTACTTAGATCTTGCCGCTATCGACCCCGCTTTCACAGGTTGTCGTTTTGGGATGATCGTTGGCGGTGGCGCGGCTAAACATGAAGCCGAGTGGGATGCGACTAACTGGCGGTTAAATGCTACTTACCAGCTTAACGATGACGCTATGGTTTATGCTACCGCGTCATCTGCCTACAAGCCGGGTGGTTTCCGCCTAGGAGCATTGCAGGATAATGCGGCAACTGCCGTTAATGAGTCCGTTGTTGATAATGAGGATCTAATAGCTTTGGAAGTTGGCTATAAAGGCAATCTCAGCGAGACATTTGCATTGAGCTCTGCCGCTTTTTACTATGACTACACTGACCTCCAGGTAGAGTTAGGTATTCTCAATCCAGACACTGGCATCGTTACCGCCAAGTTAGCCAATGCATCAAGCGCAACGATATACGGGCTAGAAATTGAATCCCAGTGGGCGGCTACTAAAAAGCTGACGATATTGGCAAATATGTCCTACTTAGATACTAAATATACTGACGACTTCTTTGTATCTGACAACAAGACCGGCGTGGTTCGAAATGTGAAAGGCAATGAACTCAACCGTTCGCCTAATTCGAAATTTAGTTTAGCGGCTTACTATCGCCAGCCAGTCGCAACAGGCTCGGTGTTAGTAACGGGCAACTACACCCGCGTGGCTGAGCAGTTTGTAACGGTGTTTAATGACGATATCGAAACTATTGATAGCTACTCTCAGCTCAATGCTCGAATCTCATGGCAGCCAAGCAGCGAGAGTTATGAACTTTCAATCTATGGTTCGAACCTAACGGATGAACTCAGCTATGCCAACGACTACTCTGTCAGTGATAAGGCAGACGGTGTTCGCCGGTCGGGTCGTCCCATCAGCCCACGTACCTATGGGTTTGAATTAGCGGTGTTCTTCTAACCGATCCAGCGCTAGCTGTATCGCAATGTTACTGTTGCGTTACAGCTCACATAATAACTTCAAAGGTGTCACAGCATGAATTCTCTTAGTGCTAGAGAAAAATGGAGTTATGCGGTGGGTAATGTGCCGTTCTCCGTCAAGGAAACGGCTTTTGCTAATTTTGTCGTTTTTTATTACACACAGGTTAATGGTCTCAGCGGCAGTCTGGCGGGGCTTGCTATGTTCATGGCCTTAGTATGGGACGCTATTACTGACCCAATCGTTGGTAGTTGGAGCGATAATTTCCGCTCTCGCTGGGGACGCCGTCATCCGTTACTGGTAGCCGGTGCTCTGCCCACGACAGTACTTTTCCTAGGCCTTTTTGCGCCGCCCGACGGTCTCTCCGAAGTGGGAATTTTTGCCTGGCTCCTAGGCATATCGATTTTATTGCGCACGACGCTGACGCTCTATTTTGTACCCTACACGGCCATGGGCGCCGAGCTATCAACGGATTATGATCAGCGTACCACTATTGCCAAGGCGCGCATCACCTTGGGCTGGGTTGCGGGTATGGCCTTGCCGGCAATTGCCTACACCATTTATTTTCAACCAATGAACGGGGTCGATGGTCGCTTGGTAGCAGAAAACTATTGGCAGTTCGGCGTACTATGTGCCGTGGTTGCCGGAATCACTGCACTGATCTGTATTCTGGGCACCGCCTCTGTTATTCCACGCTTACCGGTAGGCGATCAAACAAAAAGCTTTAGTTGGAGCGACCCCTACAACGACCTTAAGACCATTTTTGTTAACCGTAACTTTCGCATTTCCATCGGCTCTAATTTAGCTTTTGGTATGACTGCCGGCGCCTATGCCACTCTCAGCCTCTATCTATCCACCTATTTTTGGGAGCTCACCACTGCTCAGCTAGCGGGCCTTATTGTGCCCACGGCTATAGCGACGCTGGTTGCTTTTGTCGGGTTGGGCCGCCTGAGCAAGCACTTCGATAAAACGGCACTAATGGCCGCCTGTAGCCTAGGTCTAGCATTTAATTCTCTGTGGCTGTTTGCCGGACGGTTATTCGATGTCCTACCAGACAATGGCGAACCTATGTTATACAGTCTCATTGCTGTCAATGCGGGCATTGGCGTACTTATGATTGTCAGCCTACAGATCCTCTCAGCCTCCTTTGGTGCCGATACCCTGGATGAGCTTGAGATACAGACGGGTAAACGGCAGGAGGGCGTCTTGTTTTCGGTAGGCGCTTTCTTAAGTAAAGCTACCATAGGTGCCGGCGCCTTAATCGCTGGCATAGTCATCGACCTAGTCGGTATCGAATCCACCTCCCTTCCCGGTCAGGTATCAGCCAATGTATTGCAATCTTTGGGTTGGTTCACATTGGTTATTACAGTAGGGTTCGCCCTCATCGGATTCTTCTTTGTAACTCAATTGCGTCTCAGTCGAGACGACCACGCCCGGATGCGAGATACTCTCAATACTAGAGCCGGCTTAAATACCTAACCTCGCAAGCGTATACAACAAAACTGTTTTAAGGATTTTATAATGACAAAGCTAGACCCGACTAAAAATTACCTCATGCCCGCCCATTTTGGCCCCAGATATTCCGGCGAAAAATCATCGGGTTGGTACCGTGATGTGACTACCATGATGGTATCCTATGTCACTGATCGAGACGCATTATTGAAGCTATTGCCTGACTGCTTTGACGTACCTGAGCAGGCAGTGATCACAGTTGCCTATGCCGGCAATAAAGATATCGACTGGTTGGCAGGCCATGGTTACAACCTGATTGGCGTGCATGCTTCTGTCATTTATAAAGGGGACAAAGAGGAGATGGTTGGCAGCTATACGCTGGTCATGTGGGAAAATCTGGCCGACCCAATTCTGACCGGCCGCGAAATGCAGGGTATTTCAAAAATATATGCTGACATACCTGAGCACCAATTGGTCGATGGCATCTGGCGTACTAAGGCCCATCATTTCGGTCATGATATTATGGATCTCTCGGTAACCGGTTTGACCGAGGTTCCGCTAGACGTTGTGGTGGCGCAGCAGGAAGCAAATAAGGCAACGGAAAATCCTATGGGTTTTAGATACACTCCGACAATTGGTGGCTGGGGGCCGGGTGTTGGTCAGGCAACGCTGTTCCCTTCAGAAAATAAATTTAGCGAAGTCAAAATAGGTGCCGGCTCAGTTAACTGGAATCATCTAACCTGGGAACAGAATCCAACGCAGTACCACATTGCCAACGCCATGGCCGATCTGCCTATTATTGAATATAGGCCAGCAATTATGACCAAAGGCAGTACCAACCTTTTCGTCTTAGATCGTTTGCCTAGAGCATTGGGTTAAGGATTAAGCGAATTGAAAATACCAGAGATAGATACCGTTTGTTTTGTCGGTGCAGGCACCATGGGTTGTGTCAATGCCATCACCGCGGGACTGGCCGGTTACAGTGTCATTATCTATGATCTGAGCGCGGCGAGTCTTGAAGCAGTGCCCGCTCGCTTTCAAGAAATAGCTGACTATCTTGTGGCTCAGGCTCTTTGCCCCCAGGCAATGCTAGATTATGTGGTGAGTCAAATTCGGCTTACCGATAATCTCGCTGAGGCAACTGCCCAGGCTGATCTAGTCAGTGAGTCAGTTTTTGAAAGCTTGCTTTAATGCGCAAGTTGCAGTGCAAGTTAGATAAAATATGTTCGCCCGATACGCTTATTACGACCAATACCTCTGGGCTTCTTGTGTCCGAAATAGAGGATGTCGTCAGCGATGATCGTGGCCGCCTATTCGCGGCCCTGCATTCCCACATGGGATCACCCTTGGTTGATATTGTCGGCGGGCCGAGAACTACCCAAAGCACCATAGATATCTTAGAGCGCTATGTTTTGAGTCTCAGTGGCGTTCCACTAATACTCAAAAAAGAAAACCCCGGTTATGTCCTCAATGCCATGCTGGGTCCTGTATTGGCAACTGCCATGCTGATGGTACAAAACGGTGTTGCGACTGTAGAGGAAGTCGACCATGCTTGGATAAGTCAGGCCGGCGTCAGTATTGGTCCGTTTGGCCTGATCGATCTCTTTGGTCTGAATGTCATTTATGACAGTTGGCTGAATAAAAAGCCAGGCGCCAATTATGATGCTACCAAGTCAAAGATTATGGCTTTGATAACTCCCTTCATCGAGGCTGGAAACTTGGGAGCCAAATCGGGGAAGGGATTTTATCTCTATCCAAATCCTGCCTATTCGACGCCAGAATTCTTGGCTGCGGATGACCACAGTGTAGGGACAAACTTTGCCCTGCTCAGTTCGGCCCTGATAAATGCTGCTGTTCTATTGGCTGTCAATGATGTTGCTAGTCCGGAGACTATTGATAATGCCTGGAATATTTCCATGGCTACAGCTCAGGGTCCCTTTGAATTGTTGCAAGCGCTGGGGGGCAAGGCTTACCTAGAGCGGCTGGATGCTCAGTTCACTGAGGGCTGGTTTGATAAGGAACTAAACGCGCCGGTAAAGGCCTATATAGCCGAGCGTTTTGTTTAGCTTGTTGATCGCGACCTGACTGGGTATTCTACCGTCCCTATTTATCTCAGTGAGTTTGACATGTGTCCCAGTGCTAGCGCCAGTTTCACGGTCGAGCAGGTAGAACAGCAGCTTCAAGCTTGGCTCGATGATTTTGTCATTGACCTCAATCTATGTCCTTTCGCAGGCCCCGTCATAGCGTCTGATGGTCTGCGTATTGCTGTCTGCGAATCGAATCAACTGCAGCAGGTTGCTGAGACTTTTATGAGTGAATTGGACTTAATTGAGCGGTCTCCAGAGTCTGCTATTGCCACCACCATATTGGCATTGCCCAATGCGCTACTCGATTTTGAAGACTATCTCAGCTTTATTGATAATGCCGAGGCGTTACTTGAAGACAGCGGTAGTGACAGCATTATTCAACTGGCAAGTTTTCATCCCGACTATCAGTTTGATGGCGAAGCAGCAGATGCGGTGAGCCATTTTACTAATCGTTCTCCCTATCCACTGATTCATCTTTTACGTGTGGAGATGATGGCAAAAGCACTCGAGACCTTTCCTAATCCGGAGGCGATACCAGAGCGAAATATAGCTACATTAGAAGAGCTTGGTCGATCCGAAATAGCCAGACGCTGGAATAAATTTAAATGAGTAACCGTTATGATGTGATTGTTTTAGGGGGTGGCGCTGCCGGACTATTTTGTGCGTTCACCGCGGGTCAGCGTGGTCTGTCGGTACTAGTTTTAGACAGTAGCAACAAGCCAGGTAAAAAGATTCTAATGTCTGGAGGTGGGCGGTGTAACTTCACCAACCTCGATATACAGCCAGAAAATTATCTCTCTCAAAATAAGCATTTTTGTAAGTCCGCGCTCAATAGTTATAACCAGTGGCAGTTTATCGATTTGGTTGAAAAGCATAATATTGCGTACCATGAGCGTAAGCATGGAGAGCTTTTCTGTGATGAGTCGGCCAAAGATATCCTTAAAATGCTATTGGCAGAATGCGCTGATACTGGCGTTGTAATTCGCGTAAAACATGTGATTAGTAAGGTAGATTTTTTACCTGACCAGCAGTTCTCTATCACTGCCAATGGTACCCATTATGAAACGCCCTCTTTGGTAGTGGCGACTGGCGGACTTTCAATTCCAACTATGGGCGCCTCAGGTTTTGGCTATGAATTAGCAGAGCAGTTTGGCCTAAATCTATTACCTCGCAGTGCTGGATTAGTGCCCTTTACCTTTAGTGACAGTATTAAAGCGTTGAGTGAAAAACATTCTGGCCTAGCTGTCGATGTTGAGATGTCAGTGAATGGAGTTAGCTTTCGTGAGAACATGCTCTTTACTCATCGAGGCATTAGTGGGCCAGCGGCCCTTCAGTTGTCGAGCTATTGGAAACCAGGCCAGAGTGTCAGTATTAATTTATTACCCGAGCATAATGCTAGTCAGTTGTTGTTGGATTTTAAAAAGCAACAGGCAAAAAGTTTGCTGCGCAACTGTTTGGTACCGTATTTAACCAAATCATTTGTGCAGTCTTTGCAAGATTTATATTGGTTAAGCTATGCCGAGACGGCGATGGCTGAGATACCAGACTCATTTTTGATTCTGTTGGCTGATACCCTTAGTGACTGGCAGTTAAAGCCCTCTGGTACCGAGGGTTACCGCACGGCGGAAGTGACCCTCTGTGGTGTTGACACCGCCCAAATTTCATCGAAGACGATGGAGTGCAAAAACCAGAAAGGTCTGTATTTTGTAGGTGAGGTGATGGACGTCACTGGCCATCTAGGAGGCTACAACTTTCAATGGGCTTGGGCCTCAGGTTATGCCGCTGGCTGTAACGTGTAGCGCTACTTTTTATTTGCCTTGGCATTTCTTCGCTTGGCTGCACTCTTCTCGATTCGCAGCTTTTCACGTTCCGCTTTTTCAGCGATTAAAATTGCGACCTGTTCCATCTCCCGTTCAATGATCTCTGGCGTCTCGTAACTCACAGGACCCAAAATGCCCGCACGGAGTTCATTGATAAAGATCGTAGACACTCTCTCTAGATCTACCTTGCCGCCAGCACGCAGACAGCCACGTTGAGCGCCAATTATTTCCAATAACTTCATTTCGGTTTTCGGCACTTCTTCGAAGCCAAAGCGTTCCTTCAGTCTCTCCGGATAATGAGTCAGTAAAAAATCTGCCGCAAAGAAAGCCACGTCCTCATAGGTCATGGCGGTGTCTTTAATGGCCCCTGTAGTAGCGAGTCGATAGGTACCATTAGGGTTTTCAATTTTTGGCCAAAGTATGCCAGGGGTATCTAAAAGCATAATGCCATTGCGTAAATTGATACGCTGTTGACCCTTAGTCACCGCCGGTTCATTGCCCGTCTTGGCGATATGTCTTCCGGCCAGCGAGTTGATCAGGGTAGACTTACCCACATTGGGGATACCAGTCACCATGACGAGCGTATTGCGACCTTCTTTTTGTGGCGATAGCTTGTTGATTAGATCAATAATCTTTTTACTCGGATCATAATGCTGCAGATCCAGCGCCATGGTTTTAGTATTACTCTGTAGTTCAAAATGATCCTGCCAGAGTTGGGTGTTTTCTGGCTCGGCGAGATCGGTCTTATTAAGCAGTTTTATGCAGGGCTTTTCCGTGCATAGGTTGCCTATAAAGGGATTTGAACTACTGTAGGGGATACGAGCGTCTAGTACTTCTACCACCACATTCACTAGAGGCAACGTTTCGATCATCTCGTTGCTGGCCTTGTGCATATGACCGGGGTACCAATGAATAGACATAACAGACTCTTGAGTTTTTAAGGATGATCGTAGTGACAATGAGCATTCTCAGTCTCTATGTGTGTAAATGCAAGCGCTACCGACACCTTGCTCGAGGCCTTTCACAAGTAAGCCGCTAGGCGAGTTGATTACTCACCCGGCTTATACCGTCGCTTGATTAGCGGCGCTCTGAGCGCAGCATCGAATAGGGGATCATGAAGTACCTCATCCACATAGTCCTGTACCTGATCATCATAATGAGGCGATGTGGTATCTAGGGTCGCCGAGCCAAACTGATGGACGCCGCGTATTTTCTGCTGGCCATTGGCATCCCAAGACAGCAGATAGTAAAGACCATCTCCAGCGACATTAGTGAGGTAGCCATCGTCATTGAGATCTAAACCATAGATGGCACGCAGGGTATCAGGTCCGCCACCCACGGCAAGATTTAGATCGCCGCGGACATGTCGGCTAACGTCGCCCCAAAGTGGATCAATGCGGCCGATATTGGCCATGAGTTTATCTGCACATAGCTTAAGTTCTTCAAAAGCATTGGGAGCAGGTAGGCCTTTTTGTTCTGCCAGCCATTCGGTACCAATCACGCAGGCACTGAGTGCTGCGCCTCTATTGGTGACATCGGTCTGACGATCCCACCGAGTAATTATCTCCTGAGCCTCGCCATACTTAGCCGCAATCTCGGGCGATTGCTCGCTGAGGTCTACATCAATAGCAGTCTGCAAAAAGGTCATGGCACGGGATTTTTCACTAAAACTCTTGTCATGCTTAATCGCGGAGAATTCCTGTTCAGATATGGGCCCGAGTTCCGCGAGAAGCTCTAGACCGCGGTCAGCCCTGTTAGTCATTCGTGTAGGGAAACCATCCTCTATTCTATACTGACTGGCATCTGGATTATCGCCGGCTCCAGTGACGCGAAATGGGGTCTGGTTGGCACTGTGTAAATAGCCAGATTGAGGATTAATAACCTGAGGTAAATCATCAAACGGCATGTAGCTATTCCAGATTAAACTACTATCATCGCCGGGCAGATAGGCTGTCCAGTCGTAACCGGCTAAGCGATTCGGGGTCAATGAGTTATGCACAAACATGGTATTGCCTTCGCGGTCGGCATAGACGAAATTGAAACTCGCAAAGGCTTGCATACGCAGAGCATCGCGCCAGTCCTCGAGTGTCTGGGCTTTGTTCATAGCTAGCCACTGCTCTACCTGACGTAATTCATTCATACCGGCATAGCGAATGGCATAGGTGCCATGATCGGTTCTCAGAACAGGACCATGGACTGACCTCAATCCCTCTTGAGTCGATGTCCAGTTGAAAAAACCAAAGATTCTAACATCGACATCCAGATCGCGGACCTCCAATGTTTTCCACTCGCCATCGAGCCGGTAGCGCATGGGATCGTTGGGATCTATATCCAGGACATAGACATCGACCAGATCCGGCTTATTGACCGTTGCACCCCAGCCAATATTTTCGGTAAAACCTACCCCTATTGTGACACTGCTTGGGAAAAGCCCCCCCATTATGTTCAGCCCTTCATTGCTTTGAATATGCGCCTCATACCAGGCCACTGGACCGGTAGTAGGCTGGTGAGAGTTGATAGCTAGGCGGGTCGCCCCGTCGGTACTGAAGTGGGGTGACACGGAAAACGCATTAGAACCCACGGGGACATTGTTCATTGTCACGCCCTGAGGTTGCGTGACCATAGATGCAACAGCGGACTTTGGACCTCGGCTAATACTGTGCTGGCGCTGTTCACCCAAAATCTCAGTTAGTACTGAATCGAAACCATAAAATAATAGGTGACGCAGCATATAACCCGCGACGACATCTTTGCCGGTGATGGGGAAAATATTCCGATTGGTTTGTTCTGGATGTAAGGCGGCGTAGTAATTTATGCCATCGGCAAAGGCATCAACATATTCGCGTGTGGGGGCGCTGAGTTTTGCCTCATAGTCACTTTCTATGGTTTCCCAGATTCCAAGCCACTTGATGAGAAAGTCCATAATAGCTGCATCTTTGCCTTTTTCAGCCGCATTGGTGCCGCGGTAAAACGCCACGCTATCATGAATTATCTGCCAGTTATCCTCCGACTGAGCGTAGGCAAAACCAAACGCCGCGTCGATATCTCGCTCACCCATAATATGGGGTACACCAAGGTGGTCGCGCTCAATGACTACATCGTACTGGTTGCCGAGAGCAAGGTACTCGGAGGGCGAGAATTTTTCGACACAGCCTGAGAGGGCTCCTAGCAGTATAAAGAACACAATGGATTTGATCATAATGGTGAGCGCTATTTTATTATTATTTACGTAGTGTACGGGGTTGTATCCCTAATCGACCATTTAATAACTGCCGCTCGGCGTCTCTATCGGCTCATCCTCTGCATGCAGAATTGTACCCACCGGTGCGGTGGCCGCTTGCAATATAACCTGCCCCTTGTATTCGCTGGGCAGAGCTTCGATGGTTAATAGCCTCCAGAGACTAATACCCGCGAGTGCTAGTAGACAGGACGCGAGCAATACAAAAAAACTCTGCAAACCAAAAATCTGCAACCAGAATACTGCAGTGATCGGTCCGGTGATCGAGGTCAACCCTGAAATCAATACGATAGTTCCGCTGGCCGGTACAATTTCACTGGGCCGCAGATGGTCATTGGTCAGAGCCACCACGATTGAGTAGAGCGATAATGAGCAACCACCGAATATAAAGATCAATACATAGAGTCTAATCGAGGCTTCTGATTCGCGACTGATTAACAGCGCAAACAAAACCGCTACCAGGCAGGCAACACTCATCACCCAGCGGCGATCAATCATGTCTGAAAGCTTTCCCAATGGCCATTGAAGAATCATACCACCCGCCATCATTGCACCCATAAAGTTAGCCACTTGATAGACGCTAAATCCCAGTTTTGTAGCATAGACAGCGCCCATGCCAAAAAGAATGCTTGAGACCCATTGCGATAGAATAATGCCCGTCACTCCCATCGGCGTTCGATACCACAGATGACGAATACTAACGCGCTCAGTTTCTTCTATCGCAGGGGTAATGATCACGGACAGTAATATAGGGACAGCCGCCACGCTAACCATGACGGAGATCAATATAAATAAGGTGAAATCCATTGGGTTAGCCAAATTCAGCATAAACTGCCCGGCGCAGATGCCGGCCAATAGAATCGTGGTATAGATAGATAGTATCTGACCGCGATTAGCGTTGTTCGATGATTGATTTAACCAGCTTTCTGAGACCACATAAATAGTCGAAAAAGCGAACCCAGTTAACAGTCGCATTAGCGCCCAGGCCCAGGGCTCAACATAGATAGCATGGATTAGTATGGTCACTGATGCGACAGCAGACAGCGCGGCAAAAATACGAATATGACCAACCCGCTGAATCATTTTTGGGGTCAATAGTGATCCCGCCAAAAAACCGGCAAAATAGCAGGACATCAGCAAGCCGATTAGGTAGTCATCAAAGCCCTCTAGTTCGGCGCGAACACCCAATAAACTGCCCTGAACGCCAACAGCTAGGCCAATGAGAGACAGACCGGCGAAGAGAGGCCAGATGCTGATGATGATTTTAACGGGCATTGCAAAAGACCTGTATTGATTTTTTGGCAAGATTACTCTCGAAAGGCCAAATCTCAAAGACTATTTTTGCGTTTTGTTAACACTCTCTACTTTTATTTGAGGGACAAAGCTGAGCGATCTATCTTGACTGTGCCAGGTGACTTCACGATCCTGAATACTCACCTGAATATCTGCATTGCGCTGTTTCATCGTTTGCAGTATGTCGGTTATATCTGAGTCTAGATGATAGACGCTGATATTTTTGAAGCGTGCAAGCTGTGGTTGTATCTGTTTCCACCAAATATCAGCAGAACCATAGGTGTAGACGATCACTTGTTGAGATCGACCACTGGCTTTTTTGAGTCGTTTTTCACTTGGCAGTCCGAGTTCAATCCACAATTCAATATCGTCAGTCAGACTTTTTTGCCACAGGTCAGGCTCATCATCCGAGCTCAGCCCTTTAGTGAAGCCGAGTGATTCACTGGCATGCATTGCGAAGACCAACAGCCTGATCATTAGTCGCAAATCCGTTTCCGAGGGGTGCTGCGCCAGAGTTAGGCTGTGTTGCTCATAATAATGGCGATCCATATCGACAATATTAAGGTCCGCTTTACAGATGGTTGCGCTTAGGGCCATTACGTTTAACTGCCTATGTTTAATGCTGATTAAAATATCTGATCATCATACGTTAGTCGATCATAAAAGGGCGGCAAGTCCACAGAAAACGCGTAAGGCATTATCTGGCCATCTCCCCAGGCAAGATCCCGCGATAATCGACAGCGATAGATGACTGAAGGTTGAAAGCCCTATCGCCGCAGCATATCATTGATTGTAATCAGGCTAAAACGCCTTGCCGAAAATATTACCGGCAAAACCTATTCAATGAATGTCTCATAAATAGTAAATGCGATAAACAAGCCTAGTAACAACTCAGGGGTTAAATACATGGCTTTGAAATATATAGCTATATCACTTTTAATACTTGTGACTTTGGCAAGTGTCTGGGTGGGCAATGCGGTATGGCAGCCCCTTGATCAGATCCGGGTGCACCTTCACTTGGGGCCAGAACCTGAGGTTTTAATTGAACATGGTTTTGAGTATCGAGATCTCAATAAAAACGAAAAACTTGATGTCTATGAAGATAGCCGGCAGCAGACAGCACTGCGCGTCGAAAGCTTGCTGAGCCAGATGACTTTGGCGGAGAAGGTGGGACAGATGTTCCATCCAGCCATCACCATTAAAGCTGATTTTAATATCATGGCGTTCCATCTTGCTATGGGACGTCTAACCGGTGGCACAGTAGAGATTTATGATCAGCATATTAGTCATTTTAATTTTTATGGAAAACCGACGCCGCTGGAAATTGCACAAAAATTAAATAGCTTACAAAAGATTGCAGCCAAAACCCGCCTCGGTATTCCTCTGACTATAAGTTCTGACCCACTACACGAAGTGTCCAGTGGTGGCATTGCAGCATTCGCGGTGAAGGGTCTCTCTGGTTGGCCCTCCCAACTCGGATTTGCCGCCGCAAGAGATATTGAGTTAACCCGAAAATTCGGTGAAATAGCGGGTGCAGAATATCGGGCTCTAGGGCTTAGAATGGCCTTGCATCCTATGGCTGATTTGGCGACTGAGCCGCGATGGCCGCGCAATTTTGGTACCTTTGGCGCGGATGCGGCGCTTTCTAGCGCGCTCACCACCGCCTATATGCAGGGGTTTCAGGGCGAGAGTATTGGCCCTGAGAGTGTGCTGACTATGGTCAAACATTTCCCTGGGGGCGGGCCCCAGGAGTTTGGCTTAGATCCCCATCTACCTAGCGGCAAGCGTCAAGTCTATCCTGGTAATAATTTCGACTATCACCTCAGGCCCTTTAAAAATGCCATTGATAATGGCCTCAAGGTGATCATGCCCTACTATGGAATTCCCATTGATCAGACCGACGATAATGTCGCGATGGGTTTTAATAGGGCGATTCTGACAGATCTACTGCGCAATGAATTAGGGTTTGTGGGCGTGGTCTGCACGGACTGGGGTATTATCTCTAACCGCCCTTGGGGGGTTGAAAATCTTTCAATTAAAGAACGGTACAAAAAATCTCTCGATGCTGGTGTGGATCAGTACGGCGGTGAGAGCGAGCCCCAGTATATTCTTGATTTGGTGCGGGAAGGTGCCATTTCTGAGGCGCGAATTGACCTTTCAGTCAGACGGATTTTAACCAATACTTTTGATCTGGGGCTCTTCGAAATAGCCTTAGTTGATGAACTGGCCTTAGGCTCTTTGATCAATACTGAGACCCATATCAGGGATGGGCTAGAGGCGCAGAGAAAATCAGTGGTGCTCCTGCGTAATAGGCCAAACGAGCAACCTACTTTACCCCTTAAACGCGGCGTAAAAGTATTTGTCGATGGCATGGACTTAACTGAGGCGTCAAAATTTGCGCAGGTCGTGTCATCTCCCGACCAGGCGGAATATATTATTCTGTCACTCAATGCGGTGTTTAATGGTACCCAGGAACCTGGGTCTGATGCGCTAGTAGACAGACTCCTCAGCTCGATTTTGGCGGATTCTAACCTCCAATTCAACCAACAAATTTTAGACAAAATCGAGCGGTATTCGAAGACCAATAATTTAATAACGGTGGTTGATTTGAATCGCCCAGTAATTTTAGCGGACATCAATCAGCAAAGTGAGGCCTTAATTGGCACGTTTGGTGTTTATGATTCGGTGATGTTCGAGATAATTTTCGGTGACTTTAATCCGCAGGGCAAATTGCCCTTTGAAATTCCGTCTTCTATGGCTGCGGTGTTGGCACAAAAAGAAGATCTACCCAATGATTCGCAAGCGCCGACCTTTGTCGCCGGCTATGGCCTAAGCTACCCAAAAGATGCGCTTAAAAGCCTAGATCTTCTTGAGTGACCTGAACGGAAATGTAGTCGCCATCGACGTCGCTGCGCACCAAAATAGGTCGACAGCAGACAAAGCAATCTTCGGTGTAGACCTGAGATTCTGATGGGTCTACTAGCAGGGTAATAGACTCCCAGCAGTAGGGGCAGGTTACCGTCTCTTCATGAAGAACCATAATGGGCTTAGTCCAGATCGGCCAAAGGATGCTGTTTCGCCGTCCAGGGACTGATAAAGAAGGGCTCAACCATCTCTTCGGACACCTCTTCGATATGGACTGGATTCCATGCTGGGTTGTGATCTTTGTCGATAGCCAGTGCGCGTATGCCCTCTATAGTTTCACTGCTCTCGCCCATTCGGCCGAGATGCTCGGTATAGAAGCAGTGACGTATCATCGCCCGTTCCATACGCAAATCATCGGCTAGGCTTAGCTGTCGGCCAATACGAATCTGCCGCAGCACGACATGCAGCATTAATGGCGATCTTCGATAGAGCACATCTAGGGTCTGATTAGCCCAGTCTGATCCGTCATTGTCTAAAGCAGTGACTATCTCAGAAATCGTTTCCAATGAAAATATGGCATCGATCTGGCCGTTTAGCCAAGCCGGCTCTGGGATTGCCTGTGACCCTCCTAAAAGGTCTTCCAACCTATCTAGGCGATCTGACACGCTAAGGGATGGCTGGTTGCTTAAAACGTCCCATAATGCCGGCATATCTGCGCTATTGACCAGTTTATCTGCCAGCCCTAGTGCGATGGCTTCGCCGTGTACCATAAGCTGTCCAGTAAGGGCTAAATACTCGCCGCTAGCGCCGGGGCAGCGACAAAGAAAATAAGTTCCACCAACATCAGGAAATAAACCTATATTGGTCTCGGGCATAGCGACTTTACTGCGTTCAGTAACAATCCGTAGGCTTGCTCCCTGACTGATGCCCATGCCCCCTCCCATGACAACGCCGTCCATGAAGGCGATATAAGGTTTTGGGTAGGTGAAAATCAAATGATTAAGGCGGTACTCTTCGGTAAAAAAGTCCTCTAGGGCTGGATCATTGTTAATCCCTGCCTCATGAAAGAAGCGGATATCGCCGCCGGCACAAAAAGCCCCGAATGGACCCTCTTTGTTGGATCCTCGGATAGCGACCGCCTTTACCTCGGCGTTGTCGGCCCAGTCAGTTAACAGGGCAAGCAAATCTATTACCATATCCAATGATAGTGCATTGAGTGCTTTTGGCCGATCTAGTGTTATTAAGCCTATGCCTGCAGAGATTTGATGTTGAATATAGGACAAGGAATCGTTCCTGTGAATGAGAATTTACGAGAGTTAAACAGCTCAGCGCCGGGCTGTCTAGAGATCATACTGAATAGCTGACAATTTTTGTTAGGATCTGCTAAGCGGAAAAATCTGCGATCAGAGCAGCTTTGATGGGGTCACCAACTGTCACCTGATTAGGACTAATAAACTCGCTATCAATGCCCATATTGAGCGATTCGCCAGCGCGCAGTGAGGCGATATCTGCTGAAGGAAATTCGAACCGCATAAAATGCACGCTGGAAGTTTTCTCCTCGTTCTCTCGCTCGAGATCTTCGTCGCAGATGGGCACGATACGGGGATGATCACCAACCTGTATCCACATTTTTTTCTCTACACCTTTGAGGTTTTGTAACATGACTTTACGCTCATCGATATCATCATATTCAAGCATAAAGGTGGCTTTCAGATTTTGCCCGCTGGGGATGAGGGGATTGTAGGTATCCAGTTCTTCCTGAATATCAGTAGCCTCAAAAATTCTCTCTATGCGCAACATTTCTTGAATCTGGTAGCGGATAGTTTTCTCATCTTCAAAGCACAGTCGTGCATGTTCACCTATGACCACATAGCGCTGCTTCTTATGAGCCATTACGTCCCGACGAAACTGTAGTCGCTGAGTCGAGTATTGTTCTAATGACCAAAGATCGTCACGTTTTAGATTTGCCATGTTAGGGCTCCTTATATTTGATAGGCCTTGCGTAGCAAGGTCATTGGATGTTCTGGTTTGTCAACCTTGGCGGACAGGTTACCTATATGAACAGCTGCCATGGGACAGTCACTGACAAAGTAATCTGGATCCTGCTGGTCAACTTTACGTACCACGGGACGCGCTATTTTGACTGACTTGTCATGGGTTTCTGCCTTTACGGCGTAGGTACCGTCATGGCCGGAGCAGCGCTCAATAGCATGCACCTGCGTGTCGGGTATTAGATTCAAAATATCACGAGTCTTTAAACCGATATTCTGTACTCGCAGGTGGCAGGCTACCTGATAGCTTATGTCGCCAAGCGTCTGTTTGAAGTCGGTCTTAAACGCACCACTTTTATGGCGTAAGAAGAGGTATTCAAAGGGGTCGTAAAAGGCCTTCTGTACCTTTCTGACATCTTCATCATCAGGGAACATCAGCGGTAGTTCCTGTTTGTACATCAGTACACAGGAAGGTATCGGGGCAATCAGGTCATAGCCTTCATCGACCAGTTTAGCCAGCACTGGGATATTGGCTTCTTTAAGTTTGGCCACGGCCTGCAGATCACCCAGTTCTAATTTGGGCATACCGCAGCACTGTTCTTTGGGTACCAAATCGATATGAATACCATTATGAGTAAACACGTTGTAAAAATCTTCACCTAATTCGGGACTGTTGTAGTTGCCATAGCAGGTTACGTAGAGTGCTACTTTACCTTGAGTTACACCGGCGGTTACGGGGGCTATGGCGGTGGCCTCTGACACCAGAGGTGCGACGCGCTTGCGCAAAGTTTTTCTGTGATACTCGGGCACTGGGGCCTGATGGTGAACACCTAGGCCCTTCTCTAATGCCTTGCGAAATGTATTATTTTTATTCAGGGCATTAACGGTAATATCTACCAACGGTATGGTCGCCAGTTTGCCAACGATATCGGTAGCGGTGAGTATTTTATCTCGCACAGAGGCACCTTCCTGCGTAAATTTGACCGCCTTGGCACGTAGCATGAGATGCGGAAAATCGACTTCCCATTCATGGGGTGGGGTGTAGGGGCACTTGGTCATGTAACAGAGGTCGCATAGGTAGCATTGATCAGAAACTTTACTGTAATCAGCTTTGTCGACGCCATCCACTTCAAGGGTGGCTGAGTCATCAACTAAATCAAATAATGTGGGAAATGAGTCGCATAGACTTACACAGCGACGACAGCCATGGCAGATATCAAAGACTCGCTCTAATTCAGTATTTAGGCTCTGTTCGTTGTAAAAGTCATCCGACTTCCAGTCCAAAGGGTGTCGAGTGGGCGCTTCCAAATTGCCTTCACGCTGTGCCATATCTGATCTCCAGACAATATTCCATAAAAATCTGGGGCGAACGATCTCACCCCAGTATTCCTAATACAACTGCATTTTAGTCGTCTAAAGTATCCAATGCCTTTTGGAAACGATTAGCATGACTACGCTCAGCTTTGGCAAGCGTTTCAAACCAGTCCGCGATCTCATCAAAGCCTTCTTCGCGGGCCGTTTTGGCCATACCTGGGTACATGTCAGTATATTCGTGAGTTTCACCAGCAATGGCGCTTTCCAAGTTTTCTTTGGTGCCACCAAAGGGCATTCCAGTGGCAGGATCGCCCGTTTCTTCGAGATATTCTAGGTGGCCATGGGCGTGACCAGTTTCACCTTCTGCAGTAGAACGGAATACGGAAGCGACATCGTTGTAACCCTCAACATCGGCTTTTGCAGCGAAATACAGGTAGCGACGGTTGGCTTGTGATTCGCCAGCAAATGCGGCTTTCAAACTTTCCTCGGTCTTGGATCCTTGTAATGACATATCAAATTCCTCTAAATTTAGGTTGAGTTGTTTTTAATACTGCGACATTGAAATGACTAAACAAAACTAATTTACATGTTCTTATTGAGATTAGGCTATCGGCAGACAAATACCCTAATAAATTTAACTGATAGGTCTAATAGATTTAACTGATAGGCCTAATGAATATTGACGACCAGATGCGCAGACAATGATGAAATGAAAGAAAAAAGGAGAAAAAAAAGGCACCATAAAAGATGCCCTTTGAAAAATTCAGCGGCATCAGCCGTTAGTTTTTTTGTTTCCAAATATTGAGAATAATAATTATCGCAATAATGAGTCCAAGGCCTTCAGAACCAAGAGCTTCTACGACGCCTTGAATATTATTTAGAATGCCGCCAAAGAATGGCACGTCCGGACCAAACAATGTTGACACGAGAACAGATACTGCTAAAACCAATCCCAAGATAGTACTGATTTCCCACAGTATACTTTTTGCCTTTACTAATAAATCTGGAATATTCATATTAATACCTTATTGACGGTTTGATGGAAAAGGGTGCCTTTGGGACACCCCCTCCAGTACTAGTCGATAGATACTAAATTATTCAGCCGCACTTATTAACCAACCAGCAACCAGTAAACCAACTAGACCACTGTCACCAAGGTTGTTTACAAAAGCTAGCAGATTATCTAACACGCCGCCAACGAATGGTACGTCACCAAATACTATGCCCGCAGCTACACCGAATGCGATAAGAGCGATAGTAAGTGAGGTTAAAGCGCCAACAATACCTTTAAGATTATTTAATGCATTCATTTTTTTTAACCTTTTTGTTTATACTTATAGTTATTATAATGTAGATATCCTGCCCATAACGACGATGGATACGCCACATTTCTAGTGTAGCTATTCCAGAAGATCAACCGAAAAACACCGTTAAAACCCGCTTGGAATGCACAAAGTATCCTCTTTATGTGCGAAGTGCAATAGTTCGATTGATTTTTCGGGCACGGCTAGATGTGGCATTGCTGTTTTTATTGCGGGAGTTTTATTCTGAATTGGCCGAGAAATCTTTTGTGATATTAGCCTTAAAATGGTCTAAAAAGTAACTCTGAATGTCTAGCCGTGCGTTGGAGATGCACGATAGTGTGGGGGAATTGTTTGATTTGATGACAGTAAATGCTAAACGATTTTTTAATACCTTTACAGCATTATTGATCGAGTGGAGGGAAAAGTGGTGCAGTCTGTAGGGCATTTATATTTTGGCTGCCAGTTAAAAACATTGCCCAGCGAAGTTGCTCCTGAAGAATTTGTACCCTGCCTATAACAGCCTGTGATGATTCCAGCGCAGGCGCTAAAAAGGGCTGTGCCAACGCTGTCATCTGAGCCCCCAGTCTTATGCACTTGGCTATATCAAGGCCATCGCGTACACCACCTGAAGCAATCAAATTAATCGCTGGACAGGCATGGAGCACGTGCGTTATCAAGACAGCAGTGTCCATCCCCCAGTTGATAAACGGTGCTGCTATTGCCTTTTCGCGCTCTGAGCCATTGCGGGCTAACTCAATACTGGGCCAACTAGTACCACCGCGCCCAGCAATCTCGATCCATTGCACGCCGGCACCTGACAATCGTTGTGCGGTTCTCGGTCCAATGCCTGAGCCAACTTCTTTCACTATAACTGGGACTGGCAGATCGCTTGCGCAGTTTTGTATAGCTTCCAGCACCTGATTCCAGTCACGATCGCCATTGGGTTGAACCAGTTCCTGTAGAGGGTTTAGGTGAATGATGAGAGCATTTGCAGACACACTTTCTACGGCGCGTTTGGCCAGATCCAGACCGTGATGCTGCAACTGTGTGGCGCCAAGGTTACCAATCAACATTGTATTAGGCGCCCAGCGGCGCACATTTTGCACTAGATTCTGGTCAAGTGCGGCGCGTTGTGATCCCAGCGCCATGGGTATCTGCGTCGCTTCAGCCGCTTCAGCAAGGTGCTGGTTAATTAACTCACCGTTGTCACAGCCTCCGGTCATAGCGCCGATCATAAAGGGGGCTGCGATGGTGCGATCCAGAAATTTACTGCTGCAATCTATTTCTGCAAGTGCTAGTTCAGGCAAGGCATTGTGTTCAAATTCAAGCCGGTCAAAACCGGAGCCACTGGATGCCTGATGGCGAGGTTGTAGTGCCAACTGAATGTGGTCATCTTTACGGCTGCTGATATCGCTCATGATAACTCTCTCCTAGGTTTTGATCGGTCGGCTATATCGACTAACAGCATATGGGGGACTGTGAGTGCTGCGAGCCCAATAAATGTCAATTGTATTAGTGTTTCGGAAAACGAGTCGTGGAAATAAATAAAAAATACTCCGGCACTCATCCAAGCCGTCAGGCTGTAGAATGTTGCCTCGATAAAACTACGTCTTCGTTCAGTTTCATCTTGCAGGCTTTGCCACACACGTACGGTGTGTCGACGGCTATGCCAGAGACAAAAATATAACGCAAAGCTCACTAGCGGCGGCAGCAAAAATACCAGTGCCAGCAATATTAATAGGCTAAAAAGAGGTTTCCGCCAGACCGGCATGAACCATGCGTAAGCGCAGTAAGCGAAAACAGCCAGCAGCCAGGTTGTCCAGAGCATTGCTATGGTATTAGTCAGTGCTGCACCGGCTTCGTCACCGATCAAAATTCCAAAAAGAGGTGCCACTAGGTCAGGTTTTAGGCTCGGAATAGCAATCGATATTAGACCGCCGTGGGCTATTAGCGGAAGCCAATACTGGCTCACTTTCTCATCCGCTGCTGACGCAGAGTTGAGAATATCACTACGACCAAAATGAAGGCCGGAGATACATAAAAAAACAGCCAGGCTGGGCGTTGGCCAATGCCACCAGAGCACGACCACTAGCGCAGCTAGAAGGATATAGCCAAGGTGAAATCCGAGCCAAGCAGGAACTCCGTTGGACCAGCCAACTCGCCTAGCTACCGCGCCGTCCAAACCGCCATGGGGAACCCCAATCAATAGCACCGCGGCTATGGCCACTAAGTCCCAGTTAGTCATGGCTAAACGCCTCTGCGAGTGCGGCCTTTATAAATGGCCATTTAGGCATCGCCATAATCACTTGAATCCAATCGATACAGCCTGCATGGCCAAGCATAAAGCGTACAAATGCATCGGCCTTAAGAGTTCGCCCCATTGCCATGAAGAGCCCGACGCCATATCGAGGCTCAGTCTTCAAAACCCGATTAAACACTTTATCCATAAATATCAGTGACCTTGAAAAGGGTCTAGGCACCTGGCGATCACCTGCAGCTATGGAATTTGACAATGTCGCCATCTGCGCCTGAATGGAGCTAAACGCATACCCAGAGGAGAGTCGGACTGCACCGCTGGCGGCGCCAATACGCGCCACACCATCTTGCTGGGATGGCACAGCCGTCATTGGAATGACACCATACTCTTCGCGCAATTTGCTCTGTACCTGAATATTCTGATCATCAAGCCACTGGCTGATAGCGTTACGATACCAGTCTTTATCCTCTAGTTGCGTTGAAATCATAGTCGATTCGACTAATAGATGGCTATCAGAGAAGGGCAGTACATAGATGAAATGCAGGCCACGAGATTGATCCACGCGGAAGTCCATCAATGTGGCGATGTCAGCCTCTGAAATGGGTTCCTTGGTTCTTATTTCCCAGCCAAAAAAATGCTGCCGAAGGCAGTTGTCCGGCATTTCGGGAGGGCGGCTGTCATAAATAGTCTTAGCGCAGTAGGTCTGGCCTTTGGCACTCAATTGTCCTCCACCTCTACAATCTGACTCTACCCTGTCGATAGATTTACGCACTAGATGTACGGAATCGCTGAGGCTTGCTTCACAGTGTTGTAAATATTGACTGGAGCTCAGACTTGCATAGCGGTATTGATGACTTTGATGGATGACTTCACCGCTTTGGTCTATGAAGCGCCACTTATTCCAGCTGCCTTTAATCGCGGGACTCAGTTCTTCTAGCTGCTGCGGCTGTGCCCAAAGCGCCCAGCTGCAGTCTCGCTCTGAGGCGAGTCTAGGCTCAAATACTGCAGTCTTTAAGGTACTGATTTTGCGGGCCAAAGTCATACCTGCGCTACCGCCACCAATAATGGCAATATCCAGTTCAATAGGCCTATTTGGGTTCGACACCGGCGAGCCCCTGCAGCGATTCATGGAGACGACTGTTGTGCACAGGCACTGACAGCGGCACAATATCTGTTAGGCTGCGAACACTAAGCAGTATTTTTTCACCTTTGCCGACCATAACTCGACCCTTCCACCACGCTAGGTTGTGGCGTATCAGCACGACACCAATTTGCCGATAAACCCGCAGAGCGATAGCGATGGAAAGTCGTGAGCGAAACGGCAGCAAACGTATACCCAGCAACGCACTGGCGTAATACTGTTCGGACAGATTCATTAATTGTGCGATAGCCTGGGCCACTGGCTGATGGCAGTCGGGCGCCGCAGCAGCAATCTCTGCCGGGCTAAGATTGACCCAGCTGGCGGGTAGATAGCGACGTCCCATTTTCGCATCCTCTAAAACGTCCCTTGAGATATTAGTTAGCTGCATAGCAACACCTAAATCAATGGCAAAGCTCTCGGCGCGAGACTCTGGGCAATTCAGTACACGGCACATCATCAGGCCCACGGTACCTGCCACAGCATGACAGTAGCGTAGCAACTCTGCTTCATCTGCGAATGCCGCTGGCCTTTGATCACTCAGCATACCGTCTAGCAACTCCACCGCAGCGCGAGGGGGAATATGACTGCTCGCCGCGAGCGCGAGAAAGGACTCAACCTCAGGAGCAACAGTGACATCACTGCCAATTAGGCGGGCGCGAATATTATCCAGAGATTCATGACGGTCGGGAAGGTCGCCGTCTGCAAGGTCATCGACATAGCGGCAAAACTGATAGAGCTGCGCTGCACGATTAGCCAACGTAGACCCGAGGAATAGGCTTGCCCAGTAAAACGATTTGCCGTGTCGAGCCAGAGTTTGCACCGGCTGTAAATTACCTGGCGATTGATTTGCCATAGTTTAGCCGCCCGAACCTACCTCAACACCGGTGAGCAATTCTTCCACCACCTTGGCTGAGCTGACAACGCCGGGTAGCCCTGCACCAGGATGAGTGCCTGCGCCAACAAAATACAGATTATCTATGGCGCTATCCCGATTATGGAAGCGAAACCACGCTGATTGAGTAAGTCGCGGCTCGATAGAGAATCCGGCGCCATGCATGGAGCGATAATCCTTGGCAAAATCTTCCGGAGTCATCCAAAAAACCTCTTCAATCACGGCGCTGAGATCCGGCAGTATAGTTTCTTCTAATGCGTTAATAATCCGCGTACGCAACACCTCACCCTCAGTGCTCCAGTTAACGTTACCTTGCAAATTGGGTACCGGGCAGAGAACATAAAAGGATTCGCAGCCCTCAGGTGCAAAGCTTTTATCTGTTGCCGTGGGGCGGTGAACATAGAGAGAGAAATCGTCGCTCATTTGCTTATCATCAAATATCTCTGACAGTAACTCTTTAAAGCGTGGGCCCATCCAAATACTGTGATGGGCGACATCGGGATACAGTTTTTTAGTGCCGAAATAAAGCACATAAAGGCCCATGCTGTAGCGTTTCTTAATGCTTGGGCGACTGATTTTTTTCTGCGGCAAGAGATGCTTATAGCAGGTCTCAGGATCGCCGCCAAATATCACTAAATCAGCACTCTGTATTTCGCCAGAGCTTAGTCTGACACCCGTGGCGCACTTATTTTCAATAATGATTTCATCAACATCTGCATTCAATTGAATTTTGATATCCTGACGCGCCATCAAAGCGCCAAGCTGTTCGATCAGTTTCCCCGTGCCGCCCATACAAAAAAATACCCCCCAGCGTCGCTCAAGGTAGTGTATCAGGGTATAAATAGCGGTGGTTTTAAAGGGATTTCCGCCCACCAAGAGGGGATGAATAGAAAATGCCTGACGAATCAGGGGGTGCTTGAGGTGGCTATTAACCATTTGGGAGACGGTTTTGTAACACTTTAAAATTAGCAGTGCGGGAACCTGTTTGACCATATCCCAGACCCGTGTAAAGGGGCGGTGCGCCAACTGTTTAAAGCCAACATCGTAAACTTTCTTGGACGTAGCTAAGAGCTTTGAGATAGCCGTCTGCATCGGCTGGGTTAAAGCGGCGAATCTCGGTTAGGGTGTCTTCAATACTAGCCCGATAGTCAAATTGGCTTCCATCGGCAAAGTGAAATCGATAGAACGGATCTAAGGGTACAAACTCTAGGTGGTCTTGCAGTTTTTCATCGAATAGCTCAAACAGTTCATCGAAGAGAAAAGGTGCTGTGATTACTGTGGGGCCTGCATCGTGACGATAGCCGCCGCGTTCAAACACCTGAGCCGCCGCCTAGGCTGTCGAGCGCTCTAAAAGTGTAACCTGATACCCCATAGCTCTGAGTCTTAAGGGCTGTTGCTATACCGGCAAAACCGGCTCCGATAATTATTGCTGTCTGATTGGCACCAATGTTTTTTGAGGTCAAGCGATCTTTCCTTCCCGTGCCATCGTGGCTTTCTGTTTGACTGAAGTGACCAAACTCTGAGTTACCGTCTGCAATGCTACTGGCAGTGACGCGACTCGCTGCGCTGCCTGAAGGAGCCAGTAATCTACTGATTGGTTAGCATGTAAAATAACCTCGCTCGAGGCAATGCGCCGCTGCCAATAAGGTAGCTGACGGTATTTTCTGAGGCGTACCAGCGAACAAATTCTGCACATCCTTGGCTCTGATGGGCAAATAAGCTGACTACTAAGTTAGGCTTACGACCCTCGAGATCGCTAGATTGGAGGCTAGACGGGATGATGTCATCGATATCATTTCGACCCTGATAAGCCAGGCCGCACAAGCCGATAATATGTTCAAGATTATCGAAGGCTTCGGGCCGCTGGTCTAGATTAGCAGCGATAGCTGCTCCCTTGATGGGAGCTATTAATAAGGGTGCGGTTTTACCCTTGGCAATTCGCTGCCACTCATCTAAGTCGGGGCAGTGGCGCTGACTGATGTCGGCTATCTGCCCGCTGCAAGTCTCTTGCATCGCCTGAGCTAAAAGGGCTACCAGTGCGCCACCACTTAAGGTGTTTCGGGCGCCGAGCTCAAAGGCTTTGGCAATCATCCAGTCTCCCAGACAGAGCGCCATATCAGTTCCGAAATGGAGGTGAACACTCTCCTGGCCGCGTCTGTGAGTGCTAGAATCGCTAATGTCGTCATGAATCAGGGAGGCGTTGTGCAGTAGCTCGCACGCGGCGGCCCAATGCAAATTATCTAAGGGATTTAGGCCTAGTGAATAGCCAGTCGATAGCGCTAGTTGCGCTCTAAAAGACTTCCCTGGGTTTTTAAAGTGATAGCGAGCCGCGAGGCCCAAGCTACTACTTGGATCGGGTATTTCGCGTTGATATAGAGCCTGAAGTTCTACTAACTTATTCGACCCATTTGTTATTATCGTTGGGATCATCAATCGTACCCTTCTGCGTCACAGCTTGGAATGGCTGCTTGTTTTAAAAGGTCTTGTCTTAGTCAAATCTTGCTGACTCTCTTGGAGTGCTCTTAAAAGCCGCTTAGAGAGAAGGGGCTAGAGAATCTAGCCCCTTCAACACATCTAACTATTTAGATTACTCTGAATCTGCTACTGCAGCAGCCCAGATAATTACACCAAACCCGATCTTGTTTACAAAGTCGGCTAGGTTATAAACAATGTTTAGAGTTGCTGCATCAGCACCGCCGCCCATATAACCCATGAAGTATCCAATTGGGTAGATAGACCAGCCGATCGTTACACAGATAAGCATCCACTTGTAGGCTTTCTGAACGTTAGCATTTGAAAGACCAGCATTGATCTGGCTAGCTTCACCTTTGAATATTTCCCAAACGATGAAAGCCCAGCCTAGCATTGCTAGGATAAACGCTAAGGTAACACCCATCATGCCTGTCTCACCAGCGAAGCCGAAGCCCAACATAGCAACAGAACCTAGTAGTAACTTCCAGAATACTCTAGCTGGCACTTTGGTAACTGCAGAAAGAACTAAGTAGAATTCAACCATTAACAACGGCACAGTTAGCAGCCAGTCAATGTATCGTAATTCTGTTGGAGAAGTTCCCGACGCTACCCACACATCCCGCATGTAGAAGTAGTGAACCGCAGCAATCAACGTAACCAAGCCTGACACTGTCAACGATGTCTTCCACTTTCCTGCAACACGATCGCGCTCTATAAAGAAAAAAGCTGTAGCCGCAACAAGCGCCATGGAAATTAACCAAAAAGACATGCCGACTGGGTCGGCGGACGATAAGTTATAAGTCATTTGTAACCCCTTAATTTTAAGGCTTTATTTTTTATGCCGATTCACTTAATGCAAAGTAAAATTTCCGACACTCCTAGTTGAACCGCTAGATTCAAGGTAACCCCAAACCTAACTGGCAAAAATTGTACTCGCTAGTCTAACGAAAACGCAACACAAAAATAGGTCCGTCTAATTTAAGTATTTATAAAATAGTGGCTTCTAAGACATACGGCATAGGTTTCTTGTTGGATCACATAGCCGCGTAAAAAAAACGGTAAAACTAATTTTTAGGCTGTATGCTCATCACACAGTTGAGCTAAACACTAGCTAAAGAGTAAATACATGACAACGTTTATAAAACATTGTCATTGCCATAGGTTCTAGTGCTGATGACTTATCCAATGATGATCCTAGCAAAGGATATAACCTTATATCCCCGGGAAAATTGGGCTGTGGTGCCGGCAGCTGCCACAGGTATAGATCAGACTAAGATAGACAAATTATTCGATTTATCCTTTCAGGATTCAGCAACTCAGGGGTTGTTTTAATTAAGAATGGCAGCTAATCGGGGAGCGATACGCCGCAGGTTACGATGAAAATTCCTATGGCACCTCTTGGTCTATGGCTAAAAGCTTCTATGCCGCATTGATCGGTATCTATCGACCGGGTGAGATAATAGTCTTGATGATCCGGTAGCAAAGTACTCTAGACTATTTTAACGACGAGCGAAGACATATCCGTGTCAGAGATTTATTAGATATGACAGTGGGTTAGATTTTCCAACTCATGAGCATGAGGAGATGTTCTTTTCTGCCGATCATCTTGCCTATGCCCGCAGTGTCGGTGTAGAAAAGGAAGCCGGAGTAGTTTTTGAATATAACAATGTTAACTCTATGTTATTGAGTGATATTTTACGGCAGGTTACGGGCGTTGCAGCGGATAGATTACTGCGCGATCGGATCCTGAGCAGGATTGGCATAGACAATGTGACTCTCTGGCAGGACAGCGCAGGCAACCCACTAACCTACTGTTGTATCGATACCACTGCGCGTCAATACTCACGCTTCGGCTTGCTGTTTGCTAGCAATGGTAATTGGGATGGTGAACAAATTATTTCAAAAGATTACGTCGATCAAACCTTTACCAAAGTTTGGCAGGGCATCAAAAGTGAAAGCATCGCACAGGATCGCGGCTATGCCTTGCATTGGTGGATTTCTCGCGATGATGACAGGTCGATTATCTTTAATGCCTCCGGTAAATTCGGCCAGTATATTTTTGTAGATCGTACTAACGATATCATTTTTACCCGTATTACTAAATACCACCCACCAGAGGGGTCTAGGCAAGACTGGGGCGCTCTAAACTATATTAACTGGATAGGTTCTATTGATTTTCGTCTGCACGTTAGCGGAGTTTTTAGAGTCTTTAGGGCATTATAGAATTAGAGCACAATACAGAGTCCAGTAACTCTTGATGATGGCGCGTCAAAAGAATTCTTTGACAACTACAGCGTTATCATTGACGCATTAGTCGACATCAGTCGCCAGAATAGACAGTGTATTGAAGCTGAACGGCACTGTCTCATTCTGATCCTCGAGCCGAGAGATCACAATGATTCCAGATTATCTAAACAATATCGGGCGCGCAGAAGCAGCGCGCTTTTAACGCTCTCATCCATTTTATCCCAGTTCCGATAGGCCATTGACGTTCTCGGATTTCGTGCAAATTTATCGGTGTGTCGATGCATAAAATCCCAATATAGGCTGTTAAAAGGACAGGCATCCTCGGTAAACCGTTCCTTCACGCTGTAGTGGCAATCCTTGCAATAATCACTCATCTTATTGATGTAACTGCCGCTGGCGGCATAGGGTTTTGTAGCAATTAGCCCGCCATCGGCAAACTGGCTCATGCCTCGGGTATTAGGCATTTCTACCCATTCAATCGCGTCAATATAAATACCCAGATACCACTTATCCACTTTGCGTTGGGTCTATGCCGGCCAACATAGCGAAGTTGCCTGTCACCATTAAACGCTGGATATGGTGGGCGTAGGCATAATCCAAAGACTGATCAATGGCCTGCTTCATACAGGACATCTTGGTCTTTCCAGTCCAAAAATAATCCGGCAGGGCGCGACTGGCACTCAGGGCGTTGAGCTCGGCATAATTGGGCATATTCGCCCAGTACACCGCGCGTACATATTCCCGCCAGCCTAGAATCTGGCGAATAAAGCCTTCAATTTGAGCCAAATCGACTGGACTATCGGGCTCTTCAAAACGCCGAATCGCAGCATTAATAACCTGCATTGGCTGTAAGATTTTGCTATTCAGTGCAAAGGATATTCTAGAATGATAAAGACTCCAGCGATTGTCACCCTGTCGCGTCATAGCATCTTGAAAGCGGCCAAAATTGGGTAGGCAATACTGGCAGAAAAACTCTAGTAATTGCAGGCTTTGCTGCTCATTGATGGGCCAGAGTAGCTGCTCTGACATTTTACCCAGCGAGACTAATCTGATGCCTTTCGATGCGTTTACGGATTCCGTCAACAGGGTTGGCAAATAAAAGTGGCTGAGGTACCTGTTCAAGATCAGCAGGCTTGAGTTTTTGTCGGTTTTCACCATCAAAATTCCAGCGTTCGCCCTGAGGGTGCTTGCCATCCATCAAACATTAAAGCGCAGCCGCATTTTACGATAAAAGGACTCCATACGGTTGTGCTTGCCAGCATTAATATACTGGGAATTTCAGACTGAGGCAGTAAAAAATGTTCTGTATCACAGCACCTTACCGTAGCTCCTATATCCATTGTCTGCAATTGTTGCGCTAGGCGATATTCGTCTGGTTGCTGATACTCGAGATGCTGCACCGAATGTTGCTGGCACAGAGCCGTTAACAGTAGAGGTAGGCTGGCATAGTCAGCAGTATCGTCAAGTTTGAGATAGCTAACCTGATGCTGGTCGCTACGTAATGAGCCTGCAAAGGCTTCCATGGCAGCAAAGAAAGCACAGAGTTTTTGAATATGATGGGTAACATACTCAGCCTCCTGATGTAACTCAGCGATTAGATATAAAACGCCATCATCCCTTTGTTGATACCAAGAATGTTGGCGATTGAGTTGATCACCCAATATCAGTCGTAGGGTATGGAAGTTAGCCATTATAGTGGTTCCTGAAAAGTGACGATGGGCCAGTCAGCAGCATCCACTGAATCGAGGGCAGGGTCATGCCTGTCACCATCCCAGCGGTTGATGAAAGCTCTGTCAGGATCATAGAGTTGAGTTTGTTTGGTTAGGTCAAAGCGCCGATGCCCACGCGGATCCGCACCGACGCCGGCAAGATACTGCCAATTGCCCCAGTTGGAGGCAGTATCATAATCAATCAGCTGATGTTCCATATAGGCTGCGCCGTAGCGCCAATCTAAACCAAGCTCATGGACGAAACAGCTAGCCACAAGCTGGCGGCCGCGATTGCTCATGTAACCTGTACTATTCAGCTGCTTCATGCAGGCATTTACGATGGGATAGGGCGTATTACCCCGACACCACTTTTGGAATCGTTCAGGGTAAAAGCTTGTTGTTGGTTTACGACTCTTGATGCCGCTAAAGCCAAATAATCGCTTGCCATGCCGGTGCGCATAGCACTGGTAGTATTCGCGCCACAGCAGCTCAAAGTAAATCCAGTAGGTCGAATCATTGGCGCCCATGTTGCGCTCGTAGTCCCGAAGGCTCTGTATAATACGCCGCGCAGACAGACAGCCATTGGCGAGCCAGGGTGAAAATTTAGTCGAATAGTCCATGCCGTCCAAGCCATTGCGCGTCTCCTTGTAAGTGCTGGCTAGCCCGCTCCTAAAGTAACGTTGCAAATGTGTCAGCCCCTGCTGCTCTCCACCCTCAAACAGGGGCTGATGCGCAGACCTGTTCGAGATCCAAGGCCATGCTGCCGACGAAGCTGGGCTGGGAGGCAACATCATGGGCTGGGGTCGCGCTGGCTTGATCTTGAGCGGTTCAATAACTTTACGAAACTTTGAGAAGCTGTCAGGCAGCTCGGTCAGTTCAAAGGGTAATTCAGTGCGATCAAACAAAGTATGGCTGGCAATACGTTGAAAGCTAATTAAGGGGTAGTATTTAATCAGGCGTTGCCATAGCAGGTTCTCATAATATCCTACGTTCTCACTACTGTAGATCTGTGCAATATTATACTGCGTTATCAGTTGAGGAATAATATCTAAGGCTGGCTCCGCGCTAACAACTAGCCGTTGGCCGAGTATTTTGAGGCTGTTATCTAACGCTGTTAAAGATTGCTGCAAAAACACCTCGCGGTGAACTGACAGATCAGCCGGCGCACGAAGGCTTGAAGGAGGCTGCTTGGGCTCAAGGCAGTACAAGCATATGAGTTGGTCAGTCTCGGCGGCTGCACGCGCTAAACCCAAATTATCGTCTATACGCAGGTCATTTTTGAATAAAAACAGGCCGACCTGATGGGACATCGTTGCTCACCATTAGTTTATGCTTTAGGGCCCGAGCGCCCTCCAGCCTCTTTTTACGTGGGAATACTTGGTTTAGATGACTGTCTCAAGGCATTATAATCATCCAACCTGGCTTGTCATTCGTAACGTCTGGACAGTCAAAATAGTGATCAATTATGTCCAACCAAGACTCTCAGTCCATTTTACCCTACAGCCTGACAGCCTTTTTGGGGGATCTTGGCTCCCTACCCTTTACCCTGCTGGGTTTATTGATGGTTCAGGGATACGTTGCGGGCCCTGGATTGCAAAGTACATCGGTCCTTGGGCTCTATGCGCCGTACGTATTTATTGCCTACAGTGCTGTAATACTAAGCTTTCTATGTGGTGCCCTTTGGGCAGCGGCGCGGGTTAGTGAGCCGGGACTACTGGCCAACGCGACCGTCGTATTAAGTAATCTGTTAGCTCTGAGCGCCTGGGCGAGTTTATTGCTAAACTATGTGGCGCCAATCATGACGATTTTTGCGGTCACGTTATTGCTTGCAGGGTTTTTGAGTCTGCTTTGGGCAGAGAGGCTTTTGGGCAGTCAGGCCGGCGAGCCTGATCGAGTCTATTGGTCTATGCGCCTAAGGATCACAGCCGTGGTCGCTGTGTGGCATGTGGTGGTGATTTATATGATGATTCAGGAATTGAACTTATGACAGAATTAACTATATTTTATGACGGTGGGTGCCCCCTTTGCGCCTCAGAGATGCGCCATTTACATAGGCTTGACAGTGCTAGCAACATTACCTTTGAGGATATTTATGCGGCTAATTTTAGTCTGCGTTTTCCGATGATCGATCAGCAAGAGGCCGATCGCATACTCCATGGTCAGTTGGCGAACGGTCAGATGATTTATGGCCTTGATGTGACTTATCAGGCTTGGGTGCTGGTGGGAAAACGTAAGTGGGTTGCGATACTGCGCTGGCCTATCATTAAGCCGATAGCGGACGTTACTTACTCTATTTTTTGCCAAGCATCGCAATCGGATATCAAAATTATTAACAGGCCAATCACGCTGTGATGCCTGTTCAATTGGGGGTGATAAATGACGGTTGCTCAACAATCTCAGACCGCTCTAGTACTGGGTGCCAGTGGTGGTTTAGGTCAGGCAATAGTTGCCAAATTTCTGACTGATCCATCGATAGAGCGGGTGATCGCCGTCAGTCGCAATTGTCAGACTGACGATCTTTCCGCGGCGTGGATATCTAACTCTCGGTTGATTTGGATTCAGGTAGAGGGTGACTACAGCGAAGACTCAATGACAAAGGCTGTTGCCGATTTGGTGCCATTCACTGGCACAATTAGTAGGGTCTGTATCTGTCATGGGCTTTTGCATGCCGATGACATCTGGCCAGAAAAGCGTTGTGAAGATATCAACGAGGCGTCGATGCATGCGGTTTTTCAGGCCAATACCGTAGTGCCCGCCCTTTGGCTAAAGCTGCTGCTCGGCGTCCTCGTTGGACAACAACCTTGTGTTGTGGCGGCGCTCAGCGCAAGAGTTGGCAGTATCGAGGACAATCGCATGGGTGGCTGGTATGCCTATCGTACTTCCAAGGCGGCACTCAACATGATGCTAAAAACGTTTGCGATTGAATATGCGCGCCGAGTGAAGAATGTAAAATTAATAAGTTTTCATCCGGGTACCACAGATACCGACCTGTCTAAACCTTTTCAGGCATCAGTACCTAAAGAGCAATTATTCGCTACGGCCTTTGTCGCGGATCGGTTGGCGGGAATCATGGATGAGGCTGAGATGGACGGGCAGCTTGCGTTTATCGATTGGGACGGCAAGCAGGTCAACTGGTAACTCATTGCAAAGTGAATTGCCTATAGTAGAAAAGTTATCAGGGCATTGCGCGCTCAGCGGAGCCAGCTTTGTAGCGGTTATTGAATAGCGCAGGTCGAGTCTGTCTTTTACTTTTATCAGCCCGTTCATTATTGAAAATGGCTCAATCGAAAAGTCAGTCTGCAAAATAGAGAAAGCACCGCTTATCAGCAGCTTTCCCTCTTCCTCCTGCGCAATCTTAATTGCTAGCTGTAGTGGTTGTGTCACCCCATGAATAGTTAGCGCCACGGAAGTCATAGCACCTGCGAGAGCTGAAGAGCAGTCACTACTGTGCAGTTTTACCAGCGGGAAGACTGGCTGTTCAAGACTTTTTAGCATATTATTTTTCGTGCCGATAATATCTTTTTCTGACGGAGTGGAGTCTAGATTTTCGGTAGCTCTAAATCTTTCATTGTCGACGTCTAGGCTGCTCAATGGCGTATAAAAATCGGCGCGACAGTTTTCGGTTTTGTTATGGATTCGGACATAACCGCGGATATCTTGACTAGCGATAATATGATCGTGACCGAGCTTTGCCATAAGTCCGTCACGATAGGCTCGCACAAGAATTTGCGATAAATTATTGTCAACCTCGTACACAGTGTATTGCGGATCTGCCTGCAGATAGTCTGTGCGAGGAAAGTCGTAGCGTTGCTCGGCGGTGGTTAAATTGCCATTCTGAATGGCACAGGCGCTCAGGAAGATAATAAGGCAAGATATCATAATAGGATTTTTCATTGGCTAGATTCAGCGCGTGAAAAAACCACATTAAACCAAACTTTCACACTGATACCGATCTGTTCTCCAGTAGCCCATTCGCCATCTCCAATGAAGAAATCATTACGCGCCAATGTCAGTTCTCCAATCATCGATGCATCGCCTTCAGGCAAAGTCGCCCAGCGGAAGGGGACGGTCACAGCCTTATTATAGCCTTTTAATTGCAGGCTACCCTGAGCTAAAAACTGTCCCGAAGTATCGATGACAAATTGGTCGCTAATAAATTGCGCCTCGGGAAAGTCGGTAATATTAAACCAGTCAGCCGCCCCAATCGCTTCATTGATATCGCTATTATCCATATCGGCACTGGCGATACTTACTTTCACGGATAAATGTATTGGTTGATCTTTTGCGTCGGTGGTGTAGGTCACTGAAAACAGACTGAAGCGACCATTGATAGGCATACCTTCGTAGCTGGGAGCGAAGTTTAATCGGCTCTTGCTAGGATTTGACTGCCAGTCTGTCGCCGACGCAAAGGAAACATTTAGCAGGCAGCACAAGCTTATTATTAAAGTAATTAATTTCAAAAAAACTCCTTATCAAGTAGCCAATTAGAACCACATTCGTTTAAGCACATCGTCCCGAAGCAGCAGGTGATGACGCAGCGCAGCACCTATATGCACAAGCAAGGTGACGAGCAAAACCAGAACACAGGTTTCATGTACCTCTGCGGCCAATGCCTTCAGCGCCTCATCGGGCCCGACCAGTGCCGGCAATGGTATTAACCAGAACAGCTTAATCGGTATATTAGCCGCGGAGGATGTGATCCAACCAGAGATAGGCAGTAACACCATGAGACCGTAAAGTAGGCCGTGAGCCAACTGCCCCAACCGCCGCTGTATTTGGCTGATACCGAAAGCCTCTGGAATAGTACTTTTGATGCGCCACAGCAAGCGCAGTATGAGCAGTAAAAACACCAGCATACCTACAGACTTGTGCCAGATAAAGACATCCATTTTCAGCGCCGACAATTTTAAGCTTTCGGCATAAAACCCCAGAGGTATTTGGATGAAAATCAACAGAGCGGTGAGCCAGTGCAGTGTTTTGCTTAAGAGGCCCCACTGGTCTGCGGTGTTTCCTATGCTCATTTTATGTTTCCTTTTCTGAGTGTTTCTCGATGCTGATTTCAGGATCCACTATTTAAC
>CAJJDA010000008.1 GCA_905182855.1 gamma proteobacterium HTCC2207
CTGACGAGCGCGGGACTGATACTGTTTACGCTAAGCTATCTGCCCCAGTCCAGTGAAGACCGCACCGCCAGATCGTTGCGCCCCGTGCTGACCTTGGCCTTTGGTCTCATCCATGGCTTTGGTTTCGCTCAGGTGCTGACTGAAATCGGCCTGCCAAGCACGGCTCTGTGGCCCGCTCTGCTGGGCTTTAATCTGGGCGTGGAGATCGGTCAACTGGTCATTGTTGCAGTGATTGGCTTGGTCGCTTATGGCATCAGTCGTTACATGGCGGACAGACATTCCATGCGAGTGTTCGATATGGCTTCTGCCATACTTTGCGGGTGGGGGCTGTACTGGTTCGTCGCCCGAAGTTATGGCGCTATTTAGACGAAATAGGACATACTCATTGAGACAAGAGATGCAAAATGTGGAGAGGGAACATGTTAAATAAGATACTTATCACCGGCGTCAGTCTGAGCCTTGCGCTAGCAGTAGTGTTCACTGGCCATGCGCCAGATGTCGTCTATAAGCTCATACCCGGCTACTTTAGCGACCCAAATAATGCGTGGGACGACTCGCCGCTGACATTGCGCAAAGTCACCGAGGCGCGGCTGCCAGAGCGTGTAATTGATAAACGCGTTGGTCAGCAATCGGCTGCCCGAGAGGGCCTAGCCATCAAGGCTGAAAAACAGATATTGTTTGGCGACACGCATGTGCATACCACCAACTCTGCCGACGCTTTCATGTACAGCCTGCCAATGATGCATGGAGCCTCTGGCGCTTATCCACCAGCCTACGCCTGCGACTATGCCCGCTTTGTTTCCCAGCTGGATTTTTATTTTCTCACCGACCATGCAGAAAGCTTTACCTATAGTCAGTGGCGCGATGGCATAGATTCCGTCCAGCAGTGTAACCGCCTAGCTGGCGACCCACAGAATCCAGACATCGCCGCCTTTATTGGCTGGGAATGGACTCAGGTGGGACAGGTAGCCGAAAATCATTATGGCCATCACAATGTGTTGTTTAAAGATGATGATCCAGAGAGCCTACCAAGCCATCCTATCGCATCAGTAGGCATGGGCGTGGCAACTATTGCTGCTCGCTCATCAGAGGGCAAGCAGTCTTCTCTATTACGTTTAATTGATCCTCGTCATCGCGGTTACTACGCCGCCTATAACAACTGGGTGGAGAACATGGCTGCGACACCCGTTTGCGACACAGATGTGCCAAGCCCAGAACTGCCCGCCAACTGCTACGAGAGTGTGGCAACGCCTGGCGAGTTATTCAGTAAATTAGACGAGTGGGGATTCGATACTATGGTTATCCCTCACGGCACTAGCTGGGGCTTTTACACCCCCCCGAACGCTAACTGGTCTCACCAGTTAAATGCCGCTAACAACGATCCAGAAAAAACGAAACTGATTGAGGTCTATTCGGGACATGGCAATTCAGAGGCCTTTAGAGATTTCAGTGTCAGGCGCAAGGATGATGCTGGCCTGTGGTATTGCCCCGAACCCCAAGCTAATTATCTGCCCTCGTGCTGGCAGGCTGGCGAAATCATTCGTGATCGCTGCTTGGTGGCCGGTATCGACATAGCCGAGTGTGACGCTCGCGCTATTGAAGCGCGCCATAACTTTGTTCAGGTAGACACGGTTTATGCCTTTATGACGGTCCCCGGTAGTACCCCGGAAGAATGGCTCGACTCTGGCCAAGCGCGAGATATGTACCTGCCCGCCTTTAATTACCGACCCAAAAAATCTGTCCAATATGGGCTCGCCTTGCAAAACCACGAAGACCCCGCGAATCCACAGCGTTACCGGTGGGGTTTTATCGCCTCTACAGACACTCATTCTGCACGCGCCGGTCATGGTTTTAAGCAGCAACAACGCACTAATACTACCGACTCTACTGGGCCGCGTGATCAATTCTGGAATGATATTTTTGCCAGTACCGCCAAGGTTACAACGACCGCACCCAAGTCTTTGCGCGCAGATCAAATTGATCCCGTTGCTGCAAAAATCTACGCTTCGGAGTTTGAGCGTACCACCTCATTTTTAAATACTGGGGGGTTGGCTGCAGTACATGCGGAAGGTCGGAGCCGGGAGGCTATTTGGGATGCCATGAAACGCCGCGAGACCTACGGCACAAGCGGCCACCGCATGTTGCTGTGGTTTGACTTGCTGCAAGACGGGCTCGAAGTGCCTATGGGGAGCGCCGTGGCGCAGAGTAATAACCCCCGATTTCGAGCCAAAGTTGTGGGTTCGTTTAAGCAGTTGCCCGGCTGCCCCGACTATATAATCGAGACATTGCAGGCTAAGCATCTAGACAAAATGTCATTAGGTGAATGTTACTACCCGTCTGACGAACGCTATCTAATTGAGCGCATCGAAGTCATTAAAATACGCCCACAGTCATTTACTGATGAGAATATTGAGAAGCTTATTGAAGATAGTTGGCGCAGTTTTGATTGTGAACCTTCGCAAGATGGCTGCACAGTCGAGTTTGAAGACCCCGACTTCTCAGCACAGGGTCGCGATGCGCTGTATTACATTCGCGCCATCGAAGAGCCCATTGCCACAATTAACGGTGGCAACCTGCGAACCACCTTTGACGACAATGGTAATGCCGTTGCGACTGACCCCTGCTTTGGTGATTTTAGAACAGAGGTGCAGGATGACTGTAAAAATCCGGGCAGTCAAAGAGCCTGGTCCTCACCAATTTTTGTCGACTTTGAATAATAACCATAGAGGGATAGTAATATGACAAATAAAACTGCATTAGTTACCGGAGCCTCTGATGGCATAGGCCTTGAATTTTGTAAAATTCTTGCAGGTAGAGGCTACAACATTATTTTAGTTGCACGACGAAAAAATAAGCTTAACGAAATCGCCAAAAGTTTATCGGAGCAGCATAAAAATATTGTCTGTACGGTACTGAGTAACGATCTGTCTAAACCTCAAGCGGCTCAGAAACTTTTTCAATCGACCATCAAAAATGAATTGAAAGTAGATCTGTTAATTAATAATGCAGGGCTTTTGCAAAACGGTTTCTTTACCGAGTTAGATCTGTCGACGCAGGAGAAAATGATTACAGTGAATATCTTGGCGCTGACATCTTTAACCCATTTATTTGCCAATGATATGGCTAACAGAGGCGGCGGCCATATTTTAAATGTGGCTTCTTTAGCAGCATGGCTGCCCATTCCTAATCAAAATGTCTATGCCGCGACTAAGGCCTACGTACTGTCGTTTAGTCAGGCACTGCATAACGAAATGAGAGCAGCAGGAAATGGCGTTTCAGTTACGGCGCTGTGCCCAGGTTACACCGCGACCAAAATGATGAACAATCCTGATCAGGGCGCTAAGCTGTCTGTTCCAGCCGGTATGCTGCAGTCCGCGCAAGACGTTGCAGAGCGGGGGATTAAAGCCTGCTTAGCTGGGAAGCCCGTGGTAGTACCTGGCTTTGCCAACCGAGCCACCGCTGCCATCACCCACCTATTTCCAAAAATGATGTTGGCCAATACGGCGGGCAGTTACTACCGTAAGAATCTGCAATAGCTAACACCGAGCAGACAATTTAAACACTATAAAAAGAGGTTATTATGGTCCAGAAGAAACCCAAAAAGGTACTAATCACGGGTGCCAACGGCTTTATTGGAAACCGATTAATGCAGCATTATAAGGACCAGTCGATACCGGTGGTGGGTGTCGATTTGACAGGCAACGGCGAGGACATTTTTGAAGGCGACATCGGCCAACCCGAAACTATGAGCCAGTTGCTGCAAGACTGCGATGTGATTGTCCATACGGCGGCGCTGGTCTCCAACGCCATCGCTGATCGCGAGATGTGGCGTGTCAATGTGCTGTCAACAGGCAACCTCATCGCCGCTGCGGAAAAATATAAGGTACGGCGCTTTGTGCATATATCCTCTATCGTTGCCTATGGTAATTCGGCCAAAGGTGAACTGGATGAGGAGCAGCCTGTTCACGCAGATGGTGGAAGTTATGTGCTCACTAAACTCGCTTCTGAGCACACGGTGTTAGCTGCGGTCAGCAAAAGCAAGATGGAACTGGTCATTATTCGTCCAGGTGATGTCTATGGACCAGGGAGCCGACCCTGGATGACTCTACCAATAGAGGCTATTAAAAAGAGGCAGTTTATGCTGCCAGCCAAGGGACAGGGATTTTTCAGACCAATCTATATTGATGATTTAATTCGCGGAATTGCTCTCGCGGTGTCGACAAAGGAGGCTAGCGGCGAGATATTTAACCTATCATGCTCAGGCTACATAACGACGCAAGCATTCTTTAGTCATCACTACCAGTGGTTGAATAAACGCGGGCCCTTGACCGTACCAACCTGGTTTGCCCTGATAGCGGCCCGAGCAGCCAGTAAAATCGCTAATCTTTTTGGCACGGTCAATGAGGCTTCAGAAGCCACTGTCGTGCAACTCAGCACTCAGAGCTGGTTCAGCATTGCCAAAGCTGAACGCATTTTAGGATGGGCGCCAACGACGCCATTTGATGAGGGCATGGCGCGGTCGAAAGAGTGGTCACGGCAGCAGGGGTTAATTAAATAAAGCGGTGACTGCAATAGCCAACCGACCGGTTAAAAAGACACCTGCTAAGAAGAGGCACGGTAAGAGCCGGCGGTAGTTCCCGTCCACTGCTTAAAGCTACGATAAAAAGATCGCGCCTCTGTATAGCCTAGTTCGTAGGCAATATTGTCTAGACTGAGATCTGTGTTTTTCAAAAAGTATAGGGCCAGCTCCAGACGCAGTTCATTCAATACATCTTTGTAATGAGTGCCCTCTTCGCCCAATTTACGCTGTAAGGTGCGGCTACTGATGGCCAGCTTCTCGGCAATAAATGCGCTAGACGGCGGCCGATCCTTGAGCATCAGGCGCAGTAGATTCTTGACCTGATCGGTGATGCGCTGATGCTGATTAATCTCTGATAGTAATCTCGTAGCATGTTCTAGTAACATCGCTAGCAATTTTTCATTAGCCTGCGGCAGTGGCAGATCGAGTTTGTCTTCACTGATACGAATACCACTGCTGGTCTGATCAAATAGTACATCGCAGCCAAAAATCTCCTGATAATCTGCCAGTAATTTTGGGTCTGCGGGGGCAGAATGCTTAAACCAGATGCCATCGTGTGGTGTGAAATTTAAATAGTTTTTCGCATAGATCACCCAGGAACCAATAACATGCTCTACCTCATGTCTAGCCACGAGAGGATCGGCAAATTTGCATTCCCATCGTTGCAGTGCAAAGCCATCTGCCACCTCGACAGAGGTCACCCCCATATCGCCGACAATTTTTTCAAAAATAGGGATTTTGGCCTGAATCGCTCGCAGCGTAGAGCAGTTCATGGAGATGTAGCCGAGCACGCTGTATGACGAGGGCTCAATAAATTTGGCGGAATGCAAACCAAAACAGGGGTCGCCGCTGGCTTCGATCAGGAGCTGCAGCAAATGCTCCATTGAGGTTGTTGGAATCTGCTGACAGTTGTCTTTCAAAACCTCTGAGTCTATGCCCGCACGCGCGATCAGTGGCACGCAGTCGATGCCGCAGGCCTCAGCCGACTTTAGGTACGTTAGGACCGCGGGCACGGAGGCCAAGTTTTTATGGCTAATTTCAATCATAATGGCCTAGGTAATCCAGTTGCTGGCTGAAATAGTGACATGCCTGTCGTGCTGCGACAGTGATCATTTACACACTCCCTTTATTATAGGGATTAATGACGATAGTATAACTCAAACAGACTGCCTGATTGACTTGATGGTAGCGACTGCAGGGCAGGTTTTCTATGCCTTCAATTAACTTTAATCTTTTTGTACGGTGATAGATATGCGGCTCTGGAATGGCTGGGGAAATGAAAATAGCGAGCTGTCAATGGCACTCAATAGTGGCTTGAAAATGCTTCTTGGAGCGCTCGTGGGGCCTTCCATCTCGTTACCTGAGGCTAGCTTGAAGGCAGTAATAGCCACAGTCCCGGCCTCTCGCCTCGATAGTCATCCGCTGATCAGTGTCGATGCTGAAACCCGGGTACGCCATGCTCGGGGCCAGAGCCTGCCAGATTGGCTCGCCATGCACAGCGGCGATATTGGCACCTTCCCCGACGGTGTTTCCATGCCCGAATCGAGTCAAGAGGTGCGGGAATTGCTAAAGCATGCCGCCGACAACAATATTGAAGTGATTCCCTATGGCGGAGGCACCTCCGTGGTCGGACACATTAATCCGGATGCCAGCCAGCGCCCGGTGCTGACAATTGATATGGGCAAGATGAATAAGCTCATCAAACTGGACCGCGACAGTCAGCTTGCGACCTTTGGGGCCGGCACTCAGGGGCCAGAGATTGAAGCTCAACTCAAAGCTGAAGGATTTACCCTAGGTCACTACCCGCAGTCATGGGAGCTCTCAACCGTGGGTGGCTGGGTAGCCAGTCGGTCCAGCGGACAACAGTCCTTACACTACGGTCGTATAGAAGCCCTATTTGCCGGTGGCAGTATGGAAACTTTGGCGGGAACGCTAGAGATCCCCACCATTCCCGCCTCATCTGCCGGCCCAGATATACGTGAGATCGTACTCGGCTCTGAGGGTCGAATGGGCATCATTACCGAGGTAGTCGTGCGAGTCACTGCCCTACCTGAATCCGAAGCCTTTAAGGTGGTTTTCTTTCCATCATGGGACTCAGGCTTGCGTGTTGCCAAAGCCCTTGTTCAGCAGCGTGTGCCGCTTTCAATGGTGCGTCTAAGCAACCCTATGGAGACCACGAGTCTTCTGTATATGGGTGCCGGTGAGGACAGTAGTGGCGTGGCAACATTGGAAGCCTCACTTGCCGAACGGGGCATCGGGGCCGGCAAGGTAATGATGACGATTGGTGTCACAGGCAGTCATGCCAGTTGCGCTTTCGCCACTGACAGCGCTCTGGCTATCTGCGATGCCCATGGCGGCGTCCCTGACCAATTAGGTCTCGGAGATAACTGGGCCCATGGCCGTTTTCGTGCGCCTTATTTACGTGATCCTCTCGGCAGAGCGGGTTATGCCGTGGATACCATGGAAACCGCACTCGATTGGTCTAAGGTGACTCAAGCTGTCGAAGATATAGAAAAAGCTATTCGCACAGGGCTCAGTGACGAGGGCGAGCAGGTGCATGCCTACACTCATCTTTCCCATGTCTACGGCCAGGGTTCAAGTATTTACACCACCTATGTTTTCCGCTTTGGCGACAGTTACGACCAAGCTCTGCACCGCTGGCGTACACTTAAGTCTGCAGGAGCAAAGCAAATCGTCGCCAGTGGAGGCACTATCAGCCACCAACATGGCGTTGGCAAAGATCATCGCAACTATCTACCCGCTGAAAAAGGCCCTCTAGGCATCGCTGCGATTGCCAGTCTCTGCGAGCTCTTTGATCCGGAAGGGCAAATGAATCCTGGCAAACTGTTACCCGATAATGACTGAGCGCCCAACTGAACAGTCGTTTACCTCCCGTGATGCACTGCTCACGGAGATGCGCAATGGAGAGTCTCTCGACTGGGATATTATCGTTGTCGGTGGCGGTATCACTGGTGCCGGTGTGCTACGTGAGGCGGTCCGTCGCGGTTATCGCGTTCTGCTTGTCGAACAACAGGATTTTTCTTGGGGCACGTCCAGCCGATCGTCAAAAATGGTCCATGGTGGACTGCGCTATCTAGCCTCTGGTGACCTGCAGCTGACTAAGCATTCGCTACTCGAGCGCGAGCGTTTGCTAAACGAAGCACCCGGATTAGTCGATCGTATCGCCTTTTACTTTACTCTCGGCAAAGGGCTGTTTCCTGGCCGCTGGGCACTGAGTATTATTCTCAGCCTGTATGATCTTCTGGCGGGCATTCGTGATCATCGCTACTGCAAAAATAGCGCTCTAGCACAACGCTTTCCGGGTATTAATCTCAGTAATCTTAAAGGTGCCTGTAGCTATACAGATGCCATGGTAGATGATTCCCGATTGGTATTACGGGTGTTGCATGAAAGTATTGCGGCCGGCGGTAGCGCGCTAAATTATGTCAAGGTAGACAGTCTCCTGATTGAACAGGATACCGTGGTCGGCGCGCGTATCAAAGCCGAAGAGCTCCACGAGACTATCGAGCTGCGCGCCCCTGTGGTGATAAGCGCCACTGGTGCCTGGGCAGATCGCCTGCGCAATCAACTCAACCCAGAAATGCGCGTGCGACCACTACGCGGCAGTCATATTATTATCCCCAGGCAGCACTGCCCAGTGACCGACGTGCTAACCGCATTGCATCCCGACGATAAGCGTGGCGTCTACATATATCCTTGGGAAGGCACCACTGTCCTCGGTACCACCGATCTAGACCATACAGAGGATCTGGACACTGAAGCCTGCATTACGGAGGGGGAAACCCAGTATCTTCTTAAAGCCTTTAACACCCTATTCCCAAATAACCCCCTGCAACAATCAGATGTTATCTCTACCTGGGCTGGCGTACGTCCTGTTATTGCCTCAGAGAATTCTAAGGATCCATCAAAGGAGCGACGCAATCATGCGGTCTGGTCAGACGCGGGTTTGATTACTGTGAGTGGCGGCAAGCTGACTACCTTTCGGTTAATTGCTTTAGACGCCCTAGCGGTTGCCCAACCGCTGCTGCCCGAAGCTCAGCCTTTTACCCATGACCGTGTTTTTGCCACACCCACTACTGATGCCAAAACGTTAGTGCCCAATAATCCGGCTTGGGGTCAACGACTGCTGGGCCGCTACGGAGACATGGCCCGCACCATGCTGGCCACCGGCGGCAATCAAGAGCACTCGTTAATCGGCGACACTGAATTTTGTCTGGCGGAATGTCGGTGGGCCGCACGACACGAATCAGTCCAACACCTGGATGATCTGCTGTTGCGACGCACGAGACTAGGTATGTGTTTAGTCAATGGTGGCGAGGCTATCTTCCCTGAGATCAAAGCCATTTGCTGCGCCGAGTTGGGCTGGACTGATACCCTCTGGGACGCAGAATTGGCCCGCTACAAAACTATTTGGAAGCAGTTTTATTTTTTTGGAATCAACCCTTAAGTCCGACTAATAACCGAACTTTTTAAAGGTGGCAGTCATGACTAAACCGACCTACTTTCTGGCTATAGACAATGGCACACAAAGTATACGCGCTATGATCTTTGATGAGCAGGGTACTCTGGTTGCCAAAAGTAAGGTCGATATAGAGCCCTACTTTTCGAATCAAACGGGCTGGGCGGAGCAGGAACCCGATTATTTTTGGTCGTCCCTGTGCCTGGCTTGCCAGCAACTTTGGCCTCTATTAGATTTCCCAAAAGCAGCTATCGCAGCCGTATCGGTCACAACACAGCGCGCCACAGTCGTGCCTATGGGTGCCGACCATAAGCCCCTGCGCAGCGCCATAAGCTGGCTTGATCAGCGGCAGGTTGACAGCAAGCCTGCCTTGGGATTTTTCGAGACAGTATTGATGAAATTGGTTAAGGCCAAGGACATCGTAGATCTATTTCACCGCCAATCAGAGGGCAATTGGATCGCTCAAAATGAACCTGATATTTGGCGACAGGTTAACAAATTCCTGCTTCTTTCAGGCTACCATACCTATCAATTAACCGGTCAATATACCGACGCGATAGCCAGTACCGTGGGCTATCTGCCTTTCGACTACAAAAAACTGCGATGGGCCAGCGCCAAAGACTGGACCTGGCGCGCACTGCCGTTTGCACGAAATATGCTCCCAGAGATACTGCCTGCTGGGTCAACACTGGGCCACATTACACCACAGGCCGCCGAGCAAACCGGTATACCTGTTGGGTTGCCCTTAATTGCTAGCGGCTCTGACAAGGCCTGTGAGGTACTGGGCACTGGCTGCACTGACGCGCACACCGGCAGCCTTAGCTATGGCAGTCTAGCCACACTGAATATTGCGACCGACAAATACATGGAAGCCATTCCCTTTCACCCGGCATACCCAGGTGTTATCCCAGATACATTCAATGTCGAGGTCATGGTTCAGCGCGGCTACTGGATGGTCAGTTGGTTTAGAACGGAATTCGGTTTGAGAGAGGAGCAACTGGCCGCCGAACAGGATTTGGCGCCAGAAGTATTATTCGACGATTTACTCGCACAGGTGCCTGCAGGCTCTCAGGGTTTGATGTTACAGCCCTACTGGTCACCCTCTAATGGCGATGGACCTGAAACTCGCGGGGCTATTATCGGCTTTAGCGAGGCTCATACAAGAGCACACCTCTATCGCGCTATGATCGAAGGCCTGACTTATGCCCTCCGTGAAGGCAAAGAGCTGTTGGAAAAACGCAGTGGAATCCCTATCACCAAACTGATGGTCTCTGGCGGTGGTTCTCAGAGCGATCAGATTATGCAAATCACTGCTGATATTTTCGGCATGACTGTGTATCGCCCCCACACATTTGAGACCTCATCACTGGGTGCCGCTATTGCCACAGCCGTTGGTATTGGCCTGTATCCGGACTTCTCTGTGGCAGCAGCCAATATGACTCACGCAGGTGACTGTTTTGAACCCATCATGAAAAATAAAATCCTCTACAACGATCTTTTTAATAAGGTGTATAAAAAGATGTATCGGCAGCTAAAACCCAGTTATGAGAGCCTCAGGGCCATTACCGAAAGTCGTCGCTAAATCTCACAGGCGAGAAAAGAGCTTATCTCCCCAGCGCCTCAGCTTTTTATAGCGAAAGGCCATTAAAATAAAGAACAGCGTTACGTAAGTTAACGGTTCCACAATATCTGATTTTACCGACCAATAAAAATGAATCACTACCAGCAGTACGACGAGATAGATAAAGTTATGCAGCGTCTGCCAGCGACCTTTCATCTTCTGACGTAGTTTTTTCGTCGAGGTGGCCGCCAGGGCAATCAGTAATAAAAATGCCGTCATGCCGACCGTGATATAGGGTCGTTCGAACACCTCATCGACAAACAGCTGCAAATTCAACTGCACCTCAAAAAACAAAAAATTGAGCATGTGACAGAGCGCATAGACAAAGGCATACAGCCCAATCATGCGTCTAAACTGGATTAGAAAACCCATCTGGAAGCGCCGAGCGACAGGTGTTAGCAATAAGCCAATTACCAATAAATTGAGCGCGCCAATACCTGTAAAGTGAATCACCGCTTCCACAGGATCGCCACCGAGCTGGTCTTGAATAGCCGAATAATAAAGGTTAATCAGAGGATAAAGCGCGGTCAAATGCACCAAAACTTTTATCCGAGGGAGCCACTGCTTGGGAATATTGATGGCCACGATTCTAATAATATTTTTTCAGATTCATACCCGCATATAAATCCCCGACCTGATCCCCGTAACCATTAAAGGGTAATGTAGGTATCCGATTCTGTGTAAAGATTCCGCCGGTGGTGATCCGGCGTTCACTCGCCTGACTCCATCGAGGATGATCAACAGCCGGGTTCACATTGGCGTAAAAGCCATACTCTCTGGACGCCAATAAATTCCAGGTAGTAGCTGGCTTTTTTTCAACAAATTTTATGCCGACAATCGATTTGATACTTTTAAAACCGTATTTCCACGGCACAACCAAGCGGATCGGTGCTCCGTTTTGAGGGGGTAGGGTTTTACCATAGAGCCCGACACTCATCAGCGCTAACGGATTCATTGCCTCATCAATGCGCAATCCTTCGACATAGGGATAGTCGATTCCTCCGCCCATACGTCGGCTTTTTTGCCCTGGCATCTGAGCTGGGTCATAGAGCGTTTCAAAGGCCAGATACTTAGCCCTGGATGTGGGTCTCGCTCTCTTAACTAGATCGGCCAAGGAAAAGCCAATCCAAGGCACGACCATAGACCAGGCCTCGACACAGCGGAGACGATAAATACGCTCCTCCAACGGAAACGAAGAGTACAGATCGTCGTAACCTAACGTCAGCGGATTCTCTACTTCACCGGAAATCTTTAGCTGCCAAGGATCAACCTTAAACCCTTGGGAGAGTTCAGCTGGTTGTTGTTTCTCAATTCCAAACTCATAGAAATTGTTATGACCGGTGACCTTGACCTCCGGTGTCAAAGTCTCAGGAAATTTCTCCGCAGCACCAAACTGAAGTGCTCTTTGCTGAAATACCGCAGGTGCCGTTGACCCGCCAAATAGGTCCGCAATTCCAGCCGTGGCAGCGGACGAAGCGAATAAACTACCGACACCGACAAAGCCCATTTTTTTGATGATTTCACGGCGGTTGAGATAGACCCGCTCGTCGGTAATCTCAAACTCTTTACAGTCGCCTGGCGCGACGCTTTTAATTAACATAGCTGACCCTTTTGGATTCCGTGCCAGTAGGTTAAACACAAATAAACCCGGCCACTAGGTATAACCAAAAATATGCCTTCTTGCTCACCCTAGCAGACCTTGATTCTTACAATGTTCTAAGGTTTTGTCCAGAGCGATAGTCGTTTTCGCCATCATTTCGTCAATTTGCTCAGGAGTAATAATCAGCGGTGGGCAGAAGCCTAAACAGGATCCAGCTACTGCACGAATTAGCAGTCCACTGTCTTGAGCCATTTTCTGTGCGTAACCGCCAACGGCACCGCCAACAAAAGCTTGGCCAGTCTCTTTGTTGGCAACTAACTCCAAGGCGCCAAGCAAACCTTTGCCGCGCACTTCGCCAACTAGAGGATGATCAACAAACTCAGCCAGCCGTTTTTGCAGGTACTCGCCAGTGACTGCCGCCTTTTCAAAAATACTATCACGGGTATAAATTTCCAATGTTTTCAGGGCCACGGCACAGGCCACAGGGTGTCCTGAGTAGGTGTACCCATGGCCAAAGGCGCCGGCATTGGCGCTCTGGTCAATCATAGCATCATACATTTCGCGACGGATCGCCGAGGCGCTGATAGGCATATAGGCAGATGATAACTGTTTGGCAAAAGTCATCATATGCGGGGAATCAATACCCATAGTGGTGCAGCCGAAGTCATTACCCGTGCGGCCAAATCCCGTAATCACCTCATCAGCCCAGAACATGATGTCATATTTATTTAAAACCGCCTGCACCTTCGGGTAGTAGTCTGTTGGCGGCACAATAACGCCGCTGGCACCGGTAATGGGTTCAGCGATAAAGGCGGCAATAGTGTCTGGCCCTTCACGGACAATCATGGATTCAAGATTGCCTACGATACGATCAACAAATTCGGTTTCAGATTCCTCCCCCAATTTGCCACGGTAATAATGCGGATGGTCTGTGCGTAAAATTCCCAGTGCATCAACCGGCAGATCAAAATGGTTTTGGGTGACCGGCAATCCTGTCAATGAGGCTGCCGCTACGGTGACACCATGATAGGATCGCTCTCGGGCAATTATTTTACGACACTGAGGTTTGCCAATAGCCTCATGATAGTAGCGGAGTAATTTAATATGGGTATCGTTGGCGTCACTACCAGAATTACCGAACGATAGTACGGCATCTTCCATGGGGATCATTTCTGCCAGCTTATCCGCCAAATCGATGGCTACCTGGTGGGTTCTACCACCAAACATATGACTAAAGGTCAGCTTGCTCATCTGTTCGGTGGCAACTTGGATTAGTTCCTGATTACCGTAGCCCAGCGCGGTGCACCAAAGGCCCGCCAACCCCTCAAGGTACTTATTACCCTTATTATCCCAGACATAACAGCCCTCGCCGCGCTCGATTGTGGTCTGTTCAATCGCTTTGAAATTAGTCGTTGGGTAGATTAGATGTGTCATTTATCGATTCCACCGACACAGACATGTACTTGATATCCATGATAGTCGTCCATTCCATACTTGGAGCCTTCCCGGCCACTTCCGGATTCTTTCATCGCCGCCAAAGGGCGCCATTTCGTTGGAGATAATGCCTTCGTTAACGCCGATAATCCCATACTCGAGTTGCTCAGAGACCCGATATACGCGGCCAACATCCCTGGAGTAAAAATATGCCGCTAGACCAAATTCTGTATCGTTGGCCATCTCTATCACCTCTGCTTCTGTCTCAAACTTAAATAGTGGCGCTACGGGACCAAAGATCTCCTCAGAGAAGACTCGCATATTGCGCGTCACGTTGGTCAAAATAGTCGGATCAATAAACGAGCCACCTAGCATACTGCGTCCGCCTCCCGTTACAATAGTGGCTCCTTTGGCTACGGCATCATCAATAAAATCAAGCACCCCCTTGGCTGCTTTATCATCAATTAACGGCCCAACGGCGACCCCCTCCTCTGCGCCGTCGCCAACATTTAAACCCTTAACAGCGTCAGTTAACTTAGCTACAAACTCATCATAGATACCAGACTGAATAATTAGTCGATTGGAACAGACGCAGGTTTGCCCTGCATTGCGATATTTTGAAACCATGGCACCCTGAACCGCGGCATCGATATTGGCATCATCAAAAACTATAAACGGTGCATTACCACCCAGCTCCATCGAAGTACGCTTTACCGTTCCCGCGCACTCAGCCATTAGCTGTTTGCCAACAGGCGTCGATCCCGTGAAGGTCACCTTGCGCACTATGGGATGACTGGTGATTTCAGCACCTATTTCTGCCGTGCGGCCTGTCACTATATTCATTAGTCCTTTGGGGAATCCAGCCCGTTCGGCCAGTACCATTAGTGCCAGTGCCGAAAGTGGTGTCGCGTTAGCCGGCTTACAGACCACGGCACAGCCCGCGGCTATGGCTGGGGCAATTTTTCGAGTGAGCATGGCATTAGGGAAATTCCAAGGTGTTATGCAGGCGACTACGCCTACCGGTTGCTTGATTACCATAATACGTTTGTCGTCTGACGGCTGCGCAATAATATCGCCATAGACACGCTTGGACTCCTCACTAAACCATTCGATAAAGTTGGCCCCATAGGCGACTTCACCACGGGCTTCTGCCAGCGGTTTGCCCTGCTCTGCAGTAAGTATCTGCGCCAAGATTTTCCATTATCAAATCGAACTATATCGCAACAGTGCGGCGCGCTCTTTAACCAGAGATCGCGACCAGATTTTTTGTGCCTGCCCAGCCGCCTCAATCATACGACGCGTTTCCGCGGTGCCGCATTTAGCAACATGCCCAACGGTTTCACCATTGGCTGGGTTGGTTACCGCCAGGGTTTCACCAGAATCAGCCGGCACCCATTGGCCGTCGATGTATGAGTGTGATTGTAAAAGGCTGCTGTCACGTAAGATCATTGATTTTCTCGCTACTAGTTTGAGCTGGATTTATCTGATGTTAGACTACTGGGTGGCGCGGGTAATTCGGTTAATATAGAGCGTTTTACCGAATAACCCCAATACCACGATTAGGTATATTAGGGCCGATGGGTACTGTCAAAATTATAGGCTATTAGCTTAAACTAAAAACCTGTAATCTGCCTACAACGCGACCGATAGACGATAGGACTATGGCCAACTCAGAGTTACATGTTATTCGCGACGGTATGCATACGCATCTAGTGCTGCCTGCCCACGCGCTGTGCTCATTGGTACCCCAGCTAAAGCCCTACTTTCCCCAATGCCGCTGGATCTGTGCTGGCTGGGGAGATCTGGGTTACTATGGTGCCTCACACCAGCCCTGGTGGCTGGGCTTGCGCGCCCTATTGCTGCCAACCTCGGCAGCAGTGGGTCTGCTAGCCATCAATAATCTCTTTGACGACCTCCATGAATCGGCAACGCTTTATACCCTCCAACTCAGCCCGACCCTGATGAAGTCAGTGGCGATGTTTGTCTGCCGCCACTTGGCTCTGGACCGATCTGACCAGCTGACCAAGGTGCGAGAAAGATCGTGCGGCACGCAATTTTTCGCGGCACAGGGTGTTTACACCCTGGCCAACACCTGTAATAACTGGACCTCTTCTGGCTTGAAAATGGCCGGTTTAAACGTCCACCCTATGATTAACTTCTTTCCTAGCCAGGTAGAAGCCACTCTGCGCAGCAATGGTTATCTGCCCGCCGGAGCATAGACTCATCAATGAGCCTTGTATTTTATTGACTGATTACCCTGAACTATCAAACTGAGACCGGGCATGCAGCAGTTTAGAGACGGTATCGTCAGGGGCAATTAAATAGCCTAAGGGATTGTAATTTCTACAGCAGGCCCCATCTCGTGAGTTAAGCCAAAAAGGTAATAATTGACATGGAACAATATCGTGGAACAACAATTTTGTCTGTGCGGCGCAACGGTAAGGTAGTCATTGGTGGTGATGGTCAGGTTAGCATGGGCAACACCATTATGAAGGGCAATGCACGAAAGGTTCGTCGCCTGCATAGCGGTCAGGTCATCGCGGGCTTTGCCGGTGGCACGGCTGACGCGTTTACGCTTTTTGAACGCTTTGAAACTAAGCTTGAACAGTACCACGGCAATCTCACCAAAGCGGCTGTCGAACTCGCCAAAGACTGGCGCACCGATCGCATGTTGCGCAAGCTTGAGGCGCTGCTCGCGGTCGCCGACAGCGAGGCCTCATTAATTATCACCGGCAATGGCGATGTCATTCAACCGGAAGATGATTTGATAGCGATTGGCTCTGGCGGTCCCTTTGCCCAATCTGCTGCCCGTGCGCTGCTCGATAACACCGAGATGAGTGCGCGAGATATTGTAGAGCAGGGCCTTAAAATCGCCGGCGACATCTGCATCTACACGAACCATAACCGAACTATTGAAGAATTAGACTCGAACCACTAAGTGTCTGATCCTGGAAAGAATATGTCTAAAATGACCCCTCGAGAAATTGTCCACGAACTAAACCGACACATTATTGGTCAAGACGATGCCAAGCGTGCAGTGGCTATCGCACTACGTAATCGCTGGCGTCGCTCGCAACTCAATGAGGAGATGCGTAACGAGGTGACACCTAAGAACATCCTCATGATTGGACCCACCGGTGTCGGTAAAACCGAAATTGCACGTCGTTTGGCGCGGCTTGCCAATGCCCCGTTTGTCAAAGTCGAGGCCACTAAATTTACTGAAGTAGGCTATGTGGGTAAGGATGTTGAATCGATTATTCGCGATCTGGTCGAGACCTCTGTTAAGCAGCTCCGTGAACAGGAAAAGCTCAAAGTGGCACAGCGAGCGATGGATGCGGCCGAAGAGCGTGTACTCGACGTCTTGCTTCCCCCCGCGCGGGGTGCTGAAACAGGTATTGAAAAATCAGGTTCGACCCGACAGGTGTTCCGCAAGAAACTGCGAGAAGGTGCCCTCGACGACAAAGAGATTGAGATCGAGCTAAGTCAGGCTCCTGCTGGCGTTGAGATCATGGCCCCGCCAGGCATGGAAGAGATGACCAATCAACTACAGGGATTGTTCAGCAACATGGGCAGTGGTAAAACTACCACCCGCAAGGTCACCGTCGCCGAAGCACTGAAGCAGCTGAGAGACGAAGAAGCTGGAAAGCTGGTGAATGAGGAGGACATCAAAACCAGCGCTCTGGAAGCCGCCGAGCAAAATGGTATTGTGTTTCTCGATGAGATCGACAAAGTGTGCCGTCGTGGTGAGTCTAGTGGTGGAGATGTATCCAGAGAAGGCGTGCAACGAGATCTATTGCCGCTGATTGAGGGTACAACAGTCTCAACAAAACACGGCCCAGATTAAAACCGACCATATTTTATTTATTGCCTCTGGCGCGTTTCATTTGTGCAAACCCTCCGATCTAATCCCAGAATTACAGGGTCGCCTGCCTATTCGTGTAGAGCTGAGCTCGCTCGAGATCAATGATCTAGAACGTATTCTCATCGAGCCGAAGGCTTCATTGACCAAACAATACTGCGAACTTATGGCAACAGAGGGACTGAGCATCAGCTTTACTGCCGATGGTGTACGTCGCATTGCCGAGATTGCCTTTGAGGTCAATGAGGGTACCGAAAATATTGGTGCACGACGTCTGCACACGATTTTGGAGCGCCTACTCGAAGAGATTTCATTTGATGCCTCTGATCTGGGTGCCAAGGGCGAAACCATCAGTATTGATGCCGCGTTTGTTGAAAACAATCTGGGCGAACTGGCCAGTAATGAAGATTTAACCCGATTTATTTTATAGGTCCCTAAGTATGCCCGTACCCAGTCGTATTATCGTCAACCAACAAAAAGATAGTCTAAACATGGAGTATCAGGGCGACGTTCGCTTTAATCTACCCGCTGAGTACCTGCGGGTTTCCTCTCCCAGCGCTGAGGTGCGCGGCCACGGCAAGGGTCAGGAGGTGCTGCAAATTGGCAAGCGTAACGTGACCATACAATCAATTCAAAAGTCCGGTAATTATGCCCTTCAAATCACCTTTAGTGATGGTCATGACTCAGGCATCTTCACCTGGGAATACCTCTTTGAACTGGGGTCGAATCACACCGCTAACTGGGCCGGCTATCTAGAGCGACTTCATGCCGCAGGGGAATCGCGCGATCCAGACACCCAGGTGGTTAGACTCTCCTAAGTGCTGAATTTAAACCGCCGCGGCCGTTAAAAAGGACAGCGGCACATATTGGCGATTATTCTAGTGCCAGGTTTGGCTAAATCCTCTCCCACCGCACTCAGACCTTAGAATTGCAGAGTGCAATGCGACCAGCCGCCGTGACCCAAGAATTGTAGCCGTTATATCAATGACGTCACAGATACCTAAATCTCGCAACTCAAGCTACAATGGGGCCCTAAATTTTAGAGATAGCTACGCCAATGTCTGACAAAACAACTCACTTTGGTTACAAAACTGTCAAGGTTGAAGAAAAGGCAGGGAAAGTTGCCGAGGTCTTCCACTCTGTTGCTGGCAAATATGATCTGATGAATGATCTGATGTCTGGCGGTGTGCACCGCCTTTGGAAACGCATGACCATTGAGATGTCTGGTGTGCGGCGCGGCGATACGGTGCTGGACATTGCCGGTGGCACCGGTGATTTAACCGCTAAGTTCTCGCGTATTGTGGGCCCCGAAGGCACAGTGGTTCTCGCCGATATCAATGACTCTATGCTCAGGGTCGGCCGGGATCGGCTAACGGATCTAGGTATAGTCAATAATGTTAAATTTTCTCAGGCCGACGCCCAGTACCTGCCCTTCCCGGACAATAGCTTTGATGTGATCACCATCGCCTTTGGCCTGCGCAATGTAACCGATAAAGATTTAGCTCTGCGCTCCATGCTGCGAGTCTTAAAGCCGGGTGGTCGGCTGCTGGTGTTAGAATTCTCCAGCCCTGTCCAATCCTCTTCTATCTAAGATATACGATACCTATTCCTTTAGTATTTTGCCTAAACTCGGCAAGTTATTCGCCAGTGATGCCGATAGCTATCAGTATTTGGCAGAATCAATTCGAATGCATCCAGATCAGGAAACATTGCAGGGGATGATGGATAATGCGGGTTTTGCCAACACTGACTTCCACAATATGACAGGTGGGGTTGTGGCGCTGCATCGGGGTGTTAAACCCTAATGTTTTTTTCTGCGCTGCAATCAGCTGCACTGGAAGGCGTCGAAAAGATGATCAATGCCGCACTGGTCTACGATCCATCAACGCGGCGCCAGCTGACAGCCCTACAGGGCAAAATATTATTGGTCGAAAGTTCTACCCCCAGTTTACGGATTGCCGTTGAAGTCGGAATTAGTGGCGTACTGTTACATAACGATTGGCAAAATAGTGCTGATGTCCATATCAGCGGGTCACTGATCTCGATTCTGAATATGGGTATTAATGCCGGCGAAATGCGCTCTTTTTCGGGTACCGGTGTGAATGTAACAGGCAACTTAGAATTACTGCGCCAGCTCAACCTAACTATGGCGGGGCTAGATATTGACTGGGAAGCGGCTCTGGCTGAACTCGTGGGAGATGTGCCAGCCCATATCCTCAGCGATGCCGCGCGCAAGACAGCCAATGCCCGTGCCGACACATTACAACGCGCTAAATCGGCCGTTGTGGAAGTCAGTCAAGAAGAACTGAGGCTCAGCCCCAGTAAAAATGAGTTCGACGAATTCGTACTCTCAGTACGTCATTTAGCTACGGATACCGAGCGTCTTTCCGCGCGAGTAAATCGGCTCCACAGTCTGTTTCAACCGAGGAATGCGCCCTAGTGACTCGACTTCGCCGCTCTGGCAAAAATCGCCTCGATTGTTGGCAAATATCGATTGGACGACCTACTGGACAAGGGCTCTCTACCCTTTTCCATAAGAGCGTTGCTGGCGCCGGCTATGCTATTTGGCCGACCTAAGGGTGGCCGGGGTGAGCGGCTTCGCAAAGCTCTGGAAGATCTGGGACCCATCTATATTAAACTGGGGCAACTGTTATCGACAAGACCCGACCTGGTGCCTGCTGATATCTGTTCCGAGTTAGCTGCCCTGCAAGACAGCGTACCCCCCTTCTCTTCAGCGGTGTTCAAAGATATAGTCGAAACGTCTCTCCGCGGCAGCGTGCTTGATTTGTTTCAGAGTTTTGACACAGACCCCCTGGCTTCAGCCTCTGTAGCTCAGGTGCATGCCGCCGTCTTAGCCGATGGCCGCAATGTTGTGGTTAAAGCGGTTCGTCCAGGCATTGAGAAAACCATCCGTAAAGACATCGCACTAATGTATACACTGGCGCACCTGCTCAATAAATATAGCGCCGACGGCCGACGGTTGCGACCCCTAGACGTGGTTAAAGATTACGAGATAGTTATTCTCGATGAACTCAACTTGCAAGCTGAAGGCGCCAATGCGTCTTTGATGAGACACAACTTCGACGGATCACCGCTGGTTTATGTACCCGAGATATACTGGCCCTATTCCAATGAAAACCTATTAGTGATGGAGCGTATTTACGGTATCCCTGTTACCAATATGGGCGACTTGGAAGCCGCAGGTGTCGACTTAAAAATTCTCGCCAGAGCGGGGCGTGGAAATATTTTTCACACAGGTGTTTGAACATAATTTTTTCCATGCCGATATGCATCCAGGTAATATTTTTGTGGATGCAAGCAACCCAAAATCACCCTCTTATATAGCCATAGACTGCGCCATTATGGGTTCATTATCTAACGAGGATCAGTTTTATCTGGCGCGCTGCTTACTGGCAATCTTTAAGCGCGATTATCGACAGGTGGCAGAGTTACATATACGTTCAGGCTGGGTACCCAAGGATACCCCACCCAGCGAATTCGCCGGTGCCATACGCTCAGTATGTGAACCCATTTTTCAGCGTCCACTCAGTGAAATTTCCCTAGGCGATGTGCTGGTTAGCCTGTTTAATGCAGCGCGACGGTTTAATATGGAAGTGCAGCCGTCTTTAATACTGCTACAAAAGACGCTGTTGAACGTCGAGGGCCTAGGGAGGCAGATGTATCCTGAGCTAGATCTCTGGACTACCGCCCAGCCTTTTTTAGAGCGATGGCTTAAGGAGCGCTATTCTCCCAAGAGCGTCTTGAAGCAAGTTAAGCGACATATTCCCGATTGGTTAGAACAGCTGCCGCAAATACCGCCGCTAGTCTTTCAGGCCCTAAAGAACCTACAGGAGACTCCCATCGCGCCCACTGAGGTCATCATAGAGAAGACCCGTTCAAATAGACTTATGGCGCGCCTTGGTGCTGCTGTCGGCGGTGTGGGTATCGGGCTAGCGTATCCACTCTGGGCAGAACCTATTACTCAGATTCCTGGCATCAGTCTAATCTTGGTCAGTGTCGGCCTGCTCATGCTGCTGTTGCGCTAGTGGTACTATGGCTTTAAATATATACTGCGACCATGAAAACATATCTCGATGAAATAGCCTGGAACTCCGATGGTTTAGCGCCGGCGATTGCCCAAGATGCCGATACCGGCTTAATTCTGATGGTCGCCTGGATGAACCGAGAGGCTCTTGCCTTAACCGTCAACGAAAACCGCGCCGTCTACTGGTCTAGATCACGGCAGAAACTATGGCGCAAAGGCGAGGAATCCGGCAATGTACAGCAGCTGCGAGAACTGCGTCTGGACTGTGATAACGATGTTATTATGATGCAGGTCGAGCAGATTGGTGGCATAGCCTGTCACACCGGCAGACGCTCCTGTTTTTATCGGGTACTGCGCGATGGGCAATGGCAGAGCGTCGATAACGTGATTAAAGATCCTAAGGAACTATATCAATGAGTGACGTTGTATTACAGCGCCTGATGGAGGTTTTGGAGGCTCGTAAGAAAGCCTCTGCTGATGACTCTTATGTTGCAAGCCTACACTCAAAGGGGCTCAATAAAATCCTCGAAAAAGTGGGCGAGGAAAGCATAGAAACAATTCTCGCTGCACGTGATGCTGAGGTCAGTGGTGACAATACAAAGCTGATCTATGAGACCGCGGATCTCTGGTTTCACAGTCTGGTAATGCTGTCGCATCTTGGCGCAAACGCCGACTCTGTATTGGAAGAACTTGAGAGACGCTTTGATTTATCGGGTCTTGATGAAAAGGCACAACGAAATACTAACTAGACAGGAGACTTAAGCATGGGTTTTGGCTGGCAAGAATTAATCATTATTTTGGTCATCGTGGCATTAATCTTTGGCACAAAAAAGTTGCGTAACATTGGCTCTGACCTAGGCGGCACCTAGAAAAGGGCTTTAAGGAGTCTATTTCCAGCGACCCCAAGGAAGACGAGTCGGCGGATTCAGACACCTCGGTCGAGAAAAAAGACGCTGCTGAATAAGCTATGTTTGATATAGGCTTCTCTGAGTTAGTTGTTATCGCGGTGATTACGCTAGTGGTGGTCGGGCCAGAGCGTCTGCCCGAGACCGTTCGCTCTATTAGCCTATGGATTGGTCGTATAAAACAGATGTTTTCTACCGCGCAGAAGGATTTGGAAAATGAAGTCGGCATGGATGATATTCGGCGACAGCTTTACAATGAAAAAATCATGCGCGATATCAGCGACAGTAAAACTGATATCGACAATGTTATAGCCGAAGCAAAAGTCGACGTAAATTCAATTTTGCCAAGTGATAGTATGAAGCTTGGTGGCGATATAGGATCGTCTAAAGACGCCAAAAATGACTGAACAAGAATCCCTAAGTAGCCAGCCTTTCATGGACCACTTGATTGAATTTAGAGATCGCGCCCTGCGCATTGTTATCTCCGTTTTAGTCATCTTTGCAGGCCTATTTGCCTTTAGCAACGAGCTGTACCTTTACATTTCCGAGCCGATTCGCCAGCACCTCCCGGCCTCATCTACCATGATAGCTACCGAAGTCGCGTCGCCTTTTTTAACGCCCTTTAAACTGACTATGGTGTTATCTATTTTCGCCGCAATGCCCTATATCCTCTATCAGGTTTGGGCATTTTTGGCTCCGGGCCTGTATCAGCGAGAAAAGAAAATTGTAATTCCCCTATTCATCTCTAGCGTACTGCTATTTTATGGCGGCATGGCCTTTGCGTACTATGTCGTGTTTCCTCTGGTTTTTCTCTTTTTCACTAGCATAGCGCCGGAAGGTATTAGCGTAATGCCGGATATCCGTAGTTATCTAGATTTCGTGCTGAAACTATTTTTTGCCTTTGGATTGAGTTTTGAAATTCCAATCGCAGTGGTTATTTTATCTTGGATGGGAGCGGTTGACCCCGACATTCTGGCCAAGAAGCGCCCCTATGTTTTCGTACTATGCTTCGTGTTGGGCATGTTACTGACGCCTCCCGATGTGATTTCCCAGACATTATTGGCCGTTCCCATGTGGCTATTGTTTGAAATCGGAATCCTATTTGGTCGTCTGGTCAGCCCGCTGGAAAAAGACCAGCCTTGATAGCCCGATAGTGCGTTGCTAGAGCCGCTTTAGAAATTGCCGCATCTGGAACTATGAACTCAAACGCATGGAATCCTCCGGAGAAAATCTCTAACTGCGTTGGCACCCCGGCTTTTTGCAATCGCTCTGCGTAGTCGCGGTCTTCATCAATGAACATGTCCACCGTCCCCACCGCTATATAGGTATCTGGCAAGCCCTCTAGATTTTCGGCACGACTGGGTGCCGCATAGACGCTAGGAAGCACCTGATCGCTCTGCTCGGTTCCCAAATAGGCATCCCAGCCTTTTAAATTAGACCGCCGGTTCCACACGCGCTCATCAGTCACGCTGAAGCTGGAGGGGCTAGCACAACGGTTATCAATCATCGGGCATAAAAGCGCCTGAAAAATCACTTTAATCTCTCCTCTGTCTCGGGCTAACAGACCCAATCCAGCCGCCAGACCCGCACCGGCGCTGAGACCACCAATACCAATGTAATCCCTATCGATCTGTAACTGATCACAGTTCTCACTGAGCCAGTGCAATGCCGCGTAACAGTCATCCATGGGTGCTGGAAATGGATGCTCTGGGGCTAACCGATAATCTACCGATACCACCACGGCACCCAGATTCTCCACTAACTGACGAGCCCTATAATCGTCTTCATGCAGGCTGCCAATACAGAAACCGCCACCATGTATCCATAATAGAGCGGGTAGTTTTTGCGTCTGATCAGCCGGACGATAAACCCTTACGTTGACATCGGGCCCCTGGACACAGGGCACCTGAAAGTCGGCACTCGCTACGTTCTGTATAACCGGAAGCGTGGCGACCAAATCCCCATAAAACTGAGCGAACATATTGCGCGTTGAGGGTAGGTCCGTCCAGATATCCATTGCAGGAAATGCGTCGAGAGCAACGGCAAGCTCTGCATCCAGTAATGATAGATTCATAAAATATTCCTAAAATTATTCATTGAAGGTGGTTATTTCACCACCAATATATAGCCATCGCGACCGACCAAAGTGAACGCCGATCTTTCATGAAGTTCTCCCTTGACCCCATCTCTTTTATAGCTGGCCCTAAACTCTACCCAACCTTCGTTACCGGAAGATCCTGACCCAATCACCCTAAGGCCCAGCCATTCCTGACTAGTCTCTGACAGCTCTTTAGGCGTCAAGCCCCTGGCCATAGGCGCAAACCATGTCTTAAGGAGATATTCACCACAGCCCCCCAAGGCATAGGCACTGTAGCGGGAGCGCATCAACTGCTCAGGTGTTGTAGCGACCTTTCTCTGCTTAATAAAGGGCTCGCAGCACTGTGCAAAAGTCTGCTGACTGCCACAGACACAACAATTATTCATTTAATGCTTCTCTAATTAGATAAACACACCTACTCTGGTTTAAAATAATACATTATATCTAGCCAACTGTGAGTTTTAACATGCCAAGTTTAGATGTCGTTTCTGAAGTCGATACTGCCGAAATTTTAAATGCCACTGACAACACCAAGCGCGAACTGACCACCCGCTTTGACTTTCGTGGCGTCGATGCCAGTATCACCTTGGCCAATGACATTGTCACACTCAAGGCAGAGTCTGACTTTCAATGTCAGCAGCTACTGGACATTCTCCGGCTCCAGCTGGTTAAACGCAATATCGACCCCAGGGTTGTCGAGTGTAATGATGAGGCGCTCCACAGCGGCAAAACCTTTTCCCTCAACGTGACCTTCAAGCAGGGAATTGCAGCGGATATCAGTAAAAAGATGGTTAAGCTGATCAAGGACAAACGGCTCAAGGTTCAGGCGGCTATACAGGGGGAGGAAGTTCGGATTAGTGGTAAAAAGCGCGACGATCTTCAAGCGGTCATGGCAACCATACGTGAGGCAGAACTAGGCCAGCCTTTTCAGTTTAAAAACTTTAGAGACTAACCAACCGCTCAGGCTGCCGGAAACTCAGTGAGCCATCGCCCTTTTATACTTTGGGGATAAATCTCATCGAGATGGAATTGACGCAGTGACGAGTGTTCTTAGCGGTATACCCCTCGCCCTCAAATACATGGCCTAGATGTCCCTCGCATGCTGCACAGACGATCTCTATACGCCGACCATCCTCATCCATTTCACGCTTAACCGCACCCTCTGCGGCATCGTCAAAGCTAGGCCAACCACAGTTAGAGGCAAACTTGTGCTCTGAACCATAGAGCACCGCGTCACATTGTCGGCAGACATACTGGCCTGCCGCCTTATTGTCAGTATACTCGCCAACAAAGGGTCTCTCGGTGCCCTTTTGTAGGATCACATGCTGTTCCTGTGCGTTCAATTCATTGTAATTATTAGACATTATATTTTCTCATAAGGTGATTTTTGTACCGCCAGCCAGAGTTGATCCATCGTCTGCTGCAGCTGCATCAGGGGCTCTACGGTAGCAGCCTTATCCCGATGTGCATCATCAATGAGTCCACAGAGGCGCAATCTATCCAGACCCGGATGACCGATGGCAGCATATTCCCAATCGAGGATAAATACACCCAAATCATTGATAATGATGTTCTCTGGAACCAAATCATGATGACAGATAACCGGCCGCCATTTCGCTTCATCAATCGCGGTGGCAGCAGCCTCCATTGCCTCTATCGAAGGCGTCAACAAGATGTCCTCAGGCAGTTGACTCATATACTGTCGACAGTATTCGAGATAACGTCGACATACCATACCATCAACATCAATCGCCTGTATTCTATCCAAAGCGTCAGACAGTAACTGCATGATGTGGCCGCTTTCTGAACTGCCACAACGCATCGGTCTACCTTCAATATATTGCGAAACCAGTACCTCCGCAGCCGAAAAGTAAGTCTGCGGGACAATGCCTGTAGCCTGAAGTTGGCTTAAGATCTGCCCTTCACGGTGCCGATCGATACCCAAGCTGGCACTTAACGGAGAATTGACTCTGACTACCGCATGACAGTTTGCTGCGGTAACGAGAAAGGTCCTGTTGGTTCGACCACCCAGAAGCTCTCTAACTACTTCTGGCTGAGCCTGAAGTGGCTTGGCCGCGCCCAGATCCCACTGGCGCCAGCTAGATAGAGTCCGATGCAACAGCCGCTGAGTTCTGTCTATGATAATTTTTTCTCCAGGAAAAGTAGCCTACCGCGGCCAGTACGAGATACAGCACAAACATAGCGGCAGTCTGATGCAGCCCTCTATCCAGATACAAAAAGATCGAAACACTATCGATCACAATCCAGTATAACCAGTTTTCCAGTACCTTTTTGGCGACCATAACTGTGGTTAGTATACTTGCCCAGGTGGTAAATGAGTCGACATAAGGAAGTCGCGCGTCGGTGTTGGCGCCAAGTAAATAACCTGACACTACCGTAGCCAGCAATATGATCAGCAGCGCACGGATATGGTTTCTCAGATTCCAGGTCGCTATCAAAACCCCCTGACCAGAAGAGCCTCCATGCTGCCACTGATGCCAGCCATAAATAGCCATAGCCATATAATACAGATTCAGTCCAGATTCCATGTAGAGGTTAACATCACCAAAAATCCACACATAGATAGCGGTGCTAAAAAATGCACAGTACCAACATAGGCTATTTTCTTTCATGGCCAAAATGAGATAGGCGATCGACAACACTACCGCCAATGTCTCAAGGTTAACCCAATCAAACATGTGCTATAGCGCCCTGTAGCCAGGAATTATTTTAGCCACATAGACCGCCATATTAAATTCCTCATAGCATGCCGCAATACAGTCCTGTACGCATTGCATGGCATACTGGTACTCACCCTGAACTACCGTACTGGTCGGAAAGGTAGTCACGGTCAGATCATCAAACTGATTAATCCTAGTAATAAAACCATCAATAGGCGTGATAAAATCTTCCCGATTAGGGTACATGCTAATATCAATGGTGACGTCCATGCTGCTACTCCTATCAATTAAATGAAATCGCTAAAATGCGTAGTTTGCGCTAACCCCTAACATGCGAGGCTCACCCAGTTGGTAATAAGCCTCAGTCTCATAGAACTTACGAGGATCATTGCCAAAACCACCGAAGCCACGCACGATCACCGCCTCATCAGTCAGGTTGCGGGCCCACAGTGACAGGCCCCAATCACCCGCAACATAAGCCATGCTGATATTGACTAATTCATAGGATTGCGAATGTTCGTCATGACTCGATGACAGATAAAATTTATCTTTACCTTCAACATCGATGGTTAAGCTCAAACTACCAGACAGCTGTGCCGAAAGGCCCAAAGCGAATTGGTAGCCTGGCGCATGCGCCTGTTCACGACTATCAAGGTCCGCAGATAGCGGTACATCGTATTCGGTATCTAACAGACCGACACTGCCAAACAGCACCAATGTCTCGCTGGCCAACCAGTTAAACTCTACCTCGACACCTTGATTGCTACCCGCCGCTGAATTGCCAATATAGTCAATAAAGGTGGTTGCATTACTCTCTTCCCGAGATTGAACCAGTGACTGTTTTAACTGAATCTCGTCACGGTCCTGATAAAATAGAGAAACCTGTGTCTGGAGTTTATCGTCGAGCCATAGGCCCTTAGCTCCCAGTTCATAATTGAGCATCAGCTCACTATCAAACTCTCTATCATCAGCGGACAAGGATGAATTACTATTAACACCACCGGCCTTATAGCCACGAGAAATCAAACCATAGACCAGGGTCTTTGGTGACCATTGATAATGCAATGCGATGCGTCCACCCCAGATATCTTCATCGACCTGATGGATCACTAGATCACTGTCCCTGTAGGCGGCTTCGCGAGTTTCAAATCGAACACCGGTGGTTAGGCGCAGTGCGGAGGAGAGCTGGGTATCTAGCTGCCCATAAACTGCGTGATTTCGGGTATCAAAGTCGCTGGTAAAATCTGCTGCTGAATAGGTGTATTGACGCAGTAATTGTTCGTCCTGTTGACGCGCGTAAAGACCAACTACCCAGTCAGTGCTGCCATTGAAGACCTGTGCCGACATGGAAGAGACGAGTTTAATATCAACAGTGGCATTTTTACGATCACGGATGTAGTTATCATTGGAGTTGTACTCCCACCCCTCACAGGGCTGGCCTGCGCAAATAGCCGCAAATGCCCAGTCTTCGTCGTAACCGTATTCAAGATTGTTATCAGCATAACTGATCAGGCTGATGAGATTAAAATGCTCATTGCCCTGCCAGGTACTTTGCAATGCTAAAGCGCTTGCCTCATGGCGGTCATGACCCGGTGTGTCAGATAATGTATTGCGTGTATTGTCCAGAGAAAATGCATCATAGCCATTGTCAGCGTTGACATGGAAGACGGTTAGTTTAAGGGCTAAATCTTCACTCGCCTGCCAATCGACAATTGATCGCAGACTCAATTCATCGAGGTTGTCCGTATCATCACGCTGTAAATGATCATTACGGATATAGCCATCACTACTGTGCTGCTGTAAGGCTACACGGTAACCGAGCTGTTGGTTAATCGGCCCACCCATAGCAACCGACACCGTCTGAGTATTATAATCGCCCAGAGACAGTTCTAGGTTGCCTTCGGTGGTCTCGGTGGGCTGATTAGAACGCAGATTAATCAGTCCAGCCAGTGCATTGGCGCCATAAAGCGTGCCTTGAGGACCACGCAGAATTTCAACTTGCGCTATGTCCATGGTGGTTGCAGCACCGGCAATACCCGTAAAATCAATGCCGTCTACGAGAATTCCCACGGAGGGGTTGAGCGGCTCAATAAATTGACTGCGTTCTCCAATACCACGAATCTGAAGAAACCTACCACGCGATGCACCGCTAGAAAAGTTAACATTGGGGGCCAGATTAAGCAGCTGCTCCAAATGTCGAGCCTGGCGCCGAGTAATGGTTTGGCTATCAAATACGGTAATGCTCGCCGCTGTTTTCAGCAGACTGGTATCGCGGAAATCTGCAGTGACTATTACCTCTTCAATTGCAGTATTGGCAACCGTAGCTGTTGAGATTAAGACGGCTGTTGCGATTAAAATGGCGGGGGCAAAACCAGCAGGCACCAGAGAAGTAAGCGATTGAATAAAAAATTTTGAATGGTTCATAAGAGCCTCAGTAACAATAATAAAAGTTAAGGAGACCCGGAGCAAAAGACGAAAGCGAAAGACAGAAGTTACGTTAGTCCTATTCCTACGCCGGCATAATCCGGATCAGGTTCAAAGGGTTCATCTCAGGTCAACTTGCGCTGGCCGCCCCTTAGGAAACGGTGGGATAGTATCATCAGTTTGTCAGCAGATAAAGAATAATTCGTCACTACTGGTGGCGATCATTAACAAAAATCTCGGTTGATTATGGCCGAGAATAACCGCCACTCTAAATTCCTCGCTAAACTGTACAGGCCAGAATTCGGCTGATCTGGCATAGTGAGCGTCCCGATTCCGAACGCAAATCTTCGAACACTCGCTCGACTATTTTTAAATCACGCTTAGCCGTAGGACTAAATTTTTTCATAAAACCATGATGGACCAATGCGTCGCATACATCTTTCGTCAATAAAAAAGTATCCTTACCCATGCTGCGTAATATCATCGGCCCGGTGTTACCACCCAGTCGACAGCCTTCACTTTTCATTAGCTGCCAGAGTCCAGTAATATTATCCTCGGGCCACTGCGCGATAAATTTTCCAAAACCGCCGTGGCTCTGCTGTTTATCTAATACCAAGACCGCATTGTTTCGCACTGAAACTATCTTGGTAAAGTTGCGGACAATATTAGTGTCCTGTGCTAACTCCTCAAGTTTTTCATCACTAAAATGGGCAACAGCTAATGGGTTAAATTGAGCAAACGCCACTTCAAAACCGGGCCATTTCTTGTCGATAACACGCCAGACAAATCCCGCGCGAAAAACACAGCGGGCCATCATGGACAGATATCGATCATCTGATTGGGCGGCTAATTGATCAGAGGTTTTGGCCTTAGGCAGAGCGGCTTCAAATATTTCGGGGCTACCCCGAGAAGCCGCAGCGAGCTTGTAGATGGCATTAAAAGATGTCATTGAACGAAGACCTTATCAAAGCCCCATCTTCTCATGACGGATACTATTAGCCAACTTTATTTAGCCGTAAGTGTATAACATACAGGTGCTGGCTAGAGTAGCCCACTGCGGTCGAGAATCTGTAAAATAAACCGAGACGCTATGGTAAAAAGAATTAAACTAAAAAGCTTATCTAGCAGCCAGCTGCTTTCTTGAAACCGAATCATTAGTCGCGAGTGACTAAGAGCGACAGCAATCAACATAAACCACAGGGCATCTACGCCACCCGCAATTAACGCTAGGATAACTTTATCCCCAAACGCAATATCGAAGGCAGCAACCTGACTGAAAAGAGCCGTAAAGAAAAGGAGAACTTTGGGATTGACCACTGCAATTAAAAACCCGTCCCTGAGGGCGTACCACACAGATGAGGGTCCCGACACTACGATGCCTACATCTTTTTTTAACGGAGCTATCATAAGCTTGATCGCTAAAAAGACCAAAAAGGCGCTACCCAAAATCTGAATGGCATCGAATAACATTGAATTAGATGCAATAACTACCGATAAACCGGAAGCCGCTGCAAAGGCAAATAGGCCTATCGCGACGCCATGAGATAGCGCTGCACAGACGCCTGCAATGCGGCCCTGAGAGAGGGAGTGATTAATAATTACTGCGAGGCTGGGTCCTGGCGACATTGCCCCAAACAAGAAGGCAACGGTCACCGTAATCCAGAATGTGATGTCCAAATTACTGTCAAATGGAATAGTCATGGTGTTTTATACAGCGCTGAGGGGATAACACAAGGTAAATTTTTGCTGAGGCTGCGTTTCTCTGTGCGCGCCAATGACCGCCAGACAATAGTCATGTAAGCTCAGCGGGGGGCTAATCCTACTTGAGATTATCCGCTATCCTGCTTAACAACTCGTCTCGGTCAACTTTTTTCAGGTTCGCAATACGGTGGAAGAGCTCGTCGATGAAATCACTTGAGTCTGCTTGATCCTGCTCACGCTGAGAGGGTGCCTCATACATAGATTCTGGTGTTACGCCAAAGTAATTAGCAATGCGCAATACAGAGTCGCGACGTGGCTCTCGGGTAACCTCGCTCAATATGCGATTAATTGTCGGTTGCGGGACGCCAGTGGCCCTTGCCAACGCGCTTTGACTAATCTGTTTTTCGCGCATCAACTTAGCAAGTTGACGACTCATCTCTAATTTCATATTCACCCTGCTCCGGTGCCTCATTTCCGCTATCACGTTCTACTATCTACTTAATATAGTATGCTACTGATAAAATGCTCTTCAGCTGGCTGCCATTGACTTTTGCATAACTAGTTTTTAATTCACTATAACCAATACTATAGACTAAGTGATAGCTCAGAGAATAATACTTTGTACCATAATAAACGTATCATTATCCCACTGTCGTCTTAACCTCTCACAGACACTTGAGCTTTAAAGTTTCTATTACCACAATAACCGCGTTAGCATGCAATACTAAAATTGCACGTTCCCGCTAAGGTCGCCTCTTCCCAGCTACCTTTATTGTGCTGAGTCCCGGCTCAATCTCCAGGCATTCAGACAGCATCTTACCAACCGCACAACCATGGCATTGTCAGATGTGGCACCTGCCGAAACTTGAGAAAATCAGGCGACGCTTAACGATTGCCGTTCTAGCTGAGTTTCGATGAAGGCGATATGTCTGCGCATAGCGATTATGGCCGCAGCCAAAAGACTAAGAATATCTGGATGATCGGTGATAATGCCATCATACCCGAGATCCATAAGCGCCCTCATCGTAACCACATCATTAACGGTCCAGGCCTCGACACGCATATTTTGCTTATGGGCCGCTTTTATAACGCCGGGTGTAAGGACCCGCAGCCCTCCATAGGTGGGAGGGAGCTGCACAGAATAACCCGGAGAATGGTACAGATGCCCCAAACCGATGCGACTTAAGATCACCAACCAATAGGCCTCACTCTCGCCGAGAGATGTTGGGACCCGAGGACAAATCTGACGGAAATGCCGCAATACCGAAGAGTCAAAGGACGCCACCAGCACCTGCTCATCCAATCGATACTCCACAACTAAACCACAGAGCTTATCTGCGGCTGCCAAATCCAGAGGCTTAATTTCGACCATATATCGGCTATTAGGTAACCGTTTAAAGACAGAAGCGAGCGTAGGTACCTTTATATGCTTTGCTGCCACACGAGAGGGATAATCGACCTTATGGTATCCAACCTCATAGGTCTGTATCTCGTCGAGCGTCATCTGGGCTATAACGCCTGAGCCATTAGTTGTGGTATCAATCACAGCATCATGACGCACAACTAAGACACCATCAGCGGTTAGATGCACATCTAGCTCTAAAACATCTGCTCCAACGGCCAGCGCATTCACCGCCGCCTCTAACGTGTTGCCTGGCGCCAGGGCTCGGCCATTACGGTGGGCTATCACATCGAAATCAGCCGATTGATAGAACGCAACATGATCAAGCCGGTGCTGCACCGGCAGCGCCAAGAGCACTCCGTAGATGATAACGACGGAAATGGCCAGCACCGTTTTCATCGGCTTAGCGGTTACGCCGATTATCAATAAGCTCCTCGACGACTGAGGGGTCAGCCAGCGTCGACGTATCACCCAAGTTATCGAGCTCATTGGCTGCAACTTTGACGCAAGATTCGTCGCATAATCTTGCCTGAGCGCGTTTTCGGCAGTCCCGGCGCCCATTGAATGATATCGGGTTTGGCGATCGGTCCGATTTCAGACACACAAAGAGCAACCAACTCTGCTTGCAAAGTATCATCAGACACAACACCAGACATTGGCGTCACGTAGCAATAAATACCCTGGCCTTTGATAGCATGGGGGTAACCCACCACGGCAGCCTCGGCTATTTTCTCATGCAGCACCAAGGCACTTTCGACCTCTGCAGTACCCATACGATGACCGGAGACATTCAACACATCATCGACTCGACCAGTGATCCAGTAATCTCCATCCTTATCGCGTCGCGCTCCATCGCCGGTGAAATAATAGCCAGGATAGGCACTGAAGTAAGTGTCGATACAGCGCTGATGATCCCCATAAACTGTGCGTATCTGGCTTGGCCACGATGACTTGATCATCAATAGACCCTCACCGGCACCTTCGATCTCATTACCTTCCGTATCCAGCAAAATGGGCTCTACACCAAAAAAAGGCTGAGTTGCTGAACCTGGCTTAAGGTCCGTAGCGCCCGGCAATGGAGTCAACATATGCGCCCCTGTTTCGGTTTGCCACCAGGTATCAACAATCGGGCAACGCGACTGGCCAATGATCTGATAATACCATTCCCAGGCCTCTGGATTAATCGGCTCTCCCACCGTGCCCAGTAACTTTAATGAGCTGCGCGAAGTATTTTTAACCCACTGATCACCCGCGCCCATAAGAGCCCGAATGGCCGTGGGAGCGGTATAGAATTGATTGACCTGATGCTTATCAATCACCTGCCAAAAGCGCGACGCATCTGGATAGGTGGGTACACCCTCAAACATTAACGAGATACCGCCATTGCACAGTGGGCCGTAAAGAATATAGCTGTGCCCGGTAATCCAACCTACGTCAGCAGTACACCAGTAAACGTCGCCCTCTTTGTAATCGAAGGTATATTTGTGGCTCATGGCTGCCATTAATAGGTAACCGCCTGTGGTATGCATAACGCCCTTAGGCTTGCCAGTGGAGCCAGAGGTGTAAAGAATAAAGAGCGGATCCTCGGCGTCCATCATTTCTGGCGCACAGACCGCCGACACCGCTTGAGTTGACGTCCCGTACCAGATGTCGCGATGACTGGTCCATTCGACGCTGCCCCCAGTGCGCTCGACTACCAGACAGGTGTGTACGTCTGGGCAATTTAACAATGCCTTGTCAACATTGGCTTTTAGTGGCACTGTTTTACCGCCGCGGCAGCCTTCGTCGGCGGTAATCACCACGCGGCAGTCAGAATCTAATATGCGATCTTTTAAAGCCTCAGGTGAGAATCCACCAAATACCACTGAGTGCACCGCACCAATGCGCGCGCAGGCGAGCATGGCATAGGCTGCTTCGGGAATCATGGGCATATAGATACAGACTCGGTCGCCCTTTTTGACACCTCGATCACGTAGGACATTACCCATACGCGAGACCTTGTCGTGCAAATCCCGATAGGTGATTTTCTTGTCATCGGTCGGTTCATCACCTTCCCAGATTAAGGCAGTCTGGTCAGCGCGCCCATCGAGGTGCCGATCAATACAGTTAACCGCAACATTTAGCGTACCCCCACCAAACCAGGTCGCCTCTCCCCTTTCGAAGCTATAGTCACAGACGGTTTGCCATGGCGATTCCCAGCTCAGAAATTCTTCAGCTTGCTGCGCCCAAAATTTCTCAGGACTTTCAATCGACTCCCTGTACATAGCCTGATAGCGATCTTTATTGATCCAAGCATTATCTCTCCAATGCTCAGGAACTGGATGTATTGAAAAATCAGACATGGTTAATCCTTTTACGTTAATAGTGTATTGCTAGAGTGTTAGCTAGCAGCCACCCCTTACTTAAAGAAACTTACCTTTGAGCTACGACTGGACTATCACTGTTAGTTATCTTTCGGGTAACGGGTCGGTTTCAGACTATTTTTAATCTTCTCTAAATGCGGCAAAAACTCCGGCCCTCGACGCAGGGTGACACCAGTTGCCAGAACGTCGAGAATTACCAGATGCACTATTCGCGAGGTCATGGGCATATACTCATCCGTATTTTCAGGCACCTCAACGTCGAGAGTCACGCTGCTAATATTGGCCAACGGCGAACCAGGGGCAGTTAGCCCAATCACTGTAGAGCCATTAACACGGGCAATTTCAGCAACCTCTACCACCTCTTTGGTGCGCCCGGTATGAGATATAATAAAGAAAACGTCACCAGTAGTGCCTGTCGAAGCCAACATGCGCTGCATCAGCACGTCATCATGAAATGACACTGGCAGATTAAAACGGAAAAATTTATTTTCAGCATCTCGCGCTACGGAGCCTGAGGCACCCAGCCCAAAGAAATAAATACGCCTAGCCTGAATAAGCTTGTCTACCACCTGATTCACGCGACTGTGACTAATACTGTCCCGCACTAGCGCAAGGTTATTGATGGTGCTATCAAATATCTTTGGCGTGTAGCCAGAAACCTCATCATCTGGATTGACATTGCGGTTAACAAAGCGAACACCGCTGACCAGAGACTTGGCCAATTTAATTTTAAAGTCGGGGAATCCAGCCGCGTTAAAGCGTTTACAAAACCGATTGACGCTGGGTTCACTCACTCCCGCCTTTCTGGCCAGGCTAGCAATACTGGAACTAGTCGCAGCATCGGGGTCAGACAGAATCACCTGTGCCACTTTACTCTCGGATTTATTGAGGTTTGGCAGTGCATCAGTGATGACATTAATCAGATTCTGGCTATGCATACTTCTACTACCCTTTATCGGAACCGAAACTATTTCGTTGTTTTCTTACCTATCAATGTCATTTTAGGTTTTTTTACGTCAGAAATCCGCAATAAATGGATTTATGTCAGAAAACGCTGAAAAATTGGGTCAAAAAGATCGCGCAGAATCCACAAGTAAGTATGTTTACGTATAAATTTAGGTAATGTATAGCTAATCGTGACTTTAAAGCATACAATTTACGTAAGTTTACTACAATATAGAGCGCTGATTTATGTACAAGATTGCTATCAACGGCTTTGGGCGCATCGGGCGCAACATTGTGCGCGCGCTTTATGAGCGTCCTGAGCTGCAAGAGAAAATCCAAATCATAGCCATTAATGATCTTGGCAGCGCACAGATTAATGCCCATCTACTGCAGTTCGATACCGTTCACGGCCGCTTTAACCAGTCTGTAGACGTGGATGCAGACTCCCTGACTATTAACGGTGACAGGATTCAATGGTTCTGCGAGCCGGACCCAGCCAATATTCCCTGGGGTACCCTAGGGGTAGATCTAGTCTGCGAATGCACTGGCGCATTTACCCACAGAGACAGGGCGGCATTACATATTGCTGGCGGTGCCAAAAAGGTACTGATCTCTGCGCCGGGCACTGATGTCGATGCTACGGTTGTCTATGGTATCAATCACAGCGTTTTAACCGCGTCTCACCAAATTATCTCTAATGCCTCCTGCACAACCAACTGTTTAGCGCCCATCGTTAAGCCGCTGCACGAAGCCATGCAACTCCTGTCCGGCTACATGACCACCGTACATGCCTACACTAACGACCAGCAGTTAACGGATGTTTATCATCCCGATGTCTACCGCGCGCGATCTGCAACACAGTCTATGATACCCACTAAAACGGGCGCCGCTGCTGCTATAGGGGAGGTACTGCCAGAGCTCAAAGGGCGACTTGATGGCCTCGCGGTGCGTGTACCAACAATTAACGTCTCCCTAGTAGATCTCACCTTTAATGCCGGTCGCGAAACCAGCATAGAAGAGGTCAATCAGATTCTTAAAGAGGCCGCGGAGGGTGATCTAAGTGAGGTGCTCAGTTACTGTGACAAGCCACTAGTCTCATCTGACTACAACCATATCCCCTACTCCAGCAACTTTGATGCCCTGCAAACTCGCGTCAATGGCTCTCTAGTGAAGGTCATGGCTTGGTATGACAACGAGTGGGGTTTTTCCAACCGTATGCTCGATAACAGTCTTGCCCTGTTAGAAGCGGACTCATAATCCTATGCCACGCAGAACTAAAATTGTCGCCACCTTAGGGCCCAATAGTAGTGACGAGCAGAGTATTGGAGCCTTAATTGAGGCCGGTGTGAACGTGTTCCGGCTCAACTTTTCTCATGGCACAGCCGATGAACACCGCCAACGAGCAGTCGCCATTCGTAAACTGGGCCGTGCACTAAAAATGCCAGTGGGTATTCTATGCGACATGCAGGGGCCTAAAATTCGAATCGGTCGCTTTGCCCAAGATCGACAGTTTAATCTGCAAAATGGCAGCACCTTTTGCCTCGACAGCCAGATGCCTGTTGATGCCGGCAACGGCGATGGTGTTTACATAGCCCAGGCTCTTCTCGAAGACATAGAACAGGGCAGCGTCCTGCTGCTTGACGATGGGCGCCTAACCTTGCAAGTTAGAGTAAAAACCGCTTATTCGGCTTTCTGCACTGTCGTTCAAGGCGGTATTCTCTCGAGCAACAAAGGGGTCAATAAGTTTGGTGGCGGCCTCTCGGCCAATGCTCTCACAGAGAAAGACAAAGCGGATATTAAAACAGCGGCTACATTAAATACGGACTATCTGGCTATCTCTTTTGTGCAATCAAAACAGGATATTGAGGAGACTCGAGAGCTGCTCAAACAAGCCGGTAGCAAGGCCCATATCATTGCTAAAATAGAACGGGCCGAAGCGATTACAGACGCATTACTGCCCGGCATTATAGCCAGCGCAGATGGTGTGATGGTCGCCCGAGGCGATCTGGGCGTGGAGATTGGTGACGCCAATTTGGTCGCCGTACAAAAACAGTTGATTGAAGCGGCCAGCGCCGCCAATAAAGTTGTGATTACCGCTACGCAGATGATGGAATCTATGATCAGCGCGCCCATCCCAACTCGCGCAGAGGTCTTTGATGTTGCCAATGCGGTGCTCGACGGTACTGATGCGGTAATGCTCAGCGCGGAGACTGCCGTTGGCCAGTATCCGATTGAGACGGTCAAGGCCATGGCACGGGTGATCGAGGGCGCCGAGAAACACCCCCTAGCTCAGCGTTCCAAGCATAGAATCAATGAAATATTTGAGCGTATTGACGAGTCTTTAGCGCTATCTGCCATGTACGTTGCCAACCATCTGAAAGGTGTTAAAGCGATTATCTGCATGACAGAAACTGGGTTTACGCCCCTTTTGATGTCTCGCATTACGTCTTCCCTGCCGATTTATGCCATGGCTGAAAAACTCGGAACCTGCGAAATTACCGCTCTCTATAAAGGCGTCATACCCGTGCCTTTTGATACATCCAATCTGGACCCATCCACGATCAATCACTGCGCAGTAGAAAAACTTCGCGAACATGCCGAGGTGGTTGATGGCGATCTGGTTATCATCACCAAAGGTGACTTTGTTAATGTCCATGGCGGCACTAACACGCTAAAAATTGTTCGAGTTGGCGACGTTATTCGCTAACTGGATAACCGACTCTTCCCTGGCCATGGATGGCCAACTTAGGGAGCACTCAGTCCTACTGGGGCCTAACGCTATCTGGCCCAGTAAATTGATAAGGGCGTCTGTCGCTGATTAACAATGGCGCGAACAGGCAGTGTCTCAACATCGCCACCGGCCCGAGCCTGTTCAAGCACCGACTGCTTACCTGCGCCACTTAGGTGAAGAATAATCTGCTCACTATCCAATAGCCTTGGCAAGGTCAGGCTCATACGCTCATGAGCGGCTGCGGTTGGCGTGACTGAGATACAGGTGCGACCAGAATCCCTATCTAAACCTAACGCCAATGTCGCAGCGCCTGGAAATAACGAGGCGGTATGGCCATCGTCACCCATACCTAAAATTACCACCGTAAAGCGCCCCACAGACAGCAGCGACCGCTCCGCTTCGGACTCACCCTGAGCTGCTGTTTTAGCGAGATTTTTCAAGCCAATGAACTGCGCTTGACGAGCCTCATTAATTAACAGGTTTTCACGGACCAACTTTTCGTTACTGTCATTATGGTCCGCATTCACCCATCGCTCGTCCGCCAAAGTAATACTTACATGACGCCAGTCTAAACACTGCTGCGAGAGAAGATGAAAAAAACCTACGGGCGTGCGACCCCCTGACACGACCAAGGATGCTGACCCTGAGGAGGCAATCTCTGCTACTAAAAGATCTGCCACATTTTCTGACAGGGCTCTATCCAGTGCAGAGGTGTTTTCAAATTCTATTAATTTCATAGTTAACCCTCGTACCAGCTACGACCGTCCTTTTCGATAAGAATATCCGCCTTCGACGGACCCAAGGATCCCGCACTATAAGATTTAGTAACGATTTTTTGATCGTTCCAAGCCGACAGTAGCGTATCGCACCAATCCCACGAGGCCTCAATCTCATCGCGACTGACGAACAGCCACTGGTCCCCTTTAATCACTTCTAAAAATAGTCTCTCGTAGGCATCAGGTATTCTAGAGTCGCCAGATGAATCAAAGAAATCTAGATTTAATGTGCGCTTTTCAATCCCTAGACGCTCTTTAAGGCTTTGTTTTTTAGATACCATCTCTAACTGAATGCCTTCATTGGGCTGCAGATTTATCACTAGCCGATTATTCGCCTCGCCATCTGTCTCTGGAAATAATGAGTGCGGGTTATCTTTGTAAGTAATTACCACCTGAGTCACCTTTTCGGGTAATCGCTTACCCGTGCGCAGATAGAAAGGCACCCCCGCCCAACGCCAATTATTGATCATAACTTTGAGCGCAACATAGGTTTCATTGTTACTGCTTTCACTATCACTGCCCTCCTCTTCCATGTAGCCAACCACGGGCGTGCCGGCAATCCAGCCGGCAGCATACTGGCCGCGGACCGCAACATCTGTAACGTTGGCCGATGTGATAGGCCTGAGCGCTCGGAGCAATTTGACTTTTTCAGCCCTAATTTCGTCGGCTTGCAATGCGTTGGGCGGCTCCATCGCGACCATACACAGCAGTTGCAGTAAAGTGGTTTTGGACCATGTCACGCAACTGCCCGACCTTGTCATAGTAGGACCATCGCCCTTCAATACCCACAGTCTCGGCCACAGTAATCTGCACATGGTCAATACAGCTATTGTCCCACTGGGAATTAATCATGCGATTGGCAAAGCGCAGTGCCAATAAATTTTGCACGGTTTCTTTGCCCAGATAATGATCAATACGGTAAATATTACGCTCAGTGAAATATTGAGCGACCGTGTCATTGACCGCCTGTGAACTGGTAAAATCATGTCCGATAGGCTTTTCAAGCACTATGCGTGATGTCCCGCTAACACTCCCTGAATCGTGAAGGTGCTTGCATATGGACCCATAGAGGCTAGGTGGCGTGGCCAGATAATAAATAACGGTGCGTTTATCCATTACCCAACTTTTAAGCGCAGTAAACTCTTTCTTTTGTGCAAAGTCGACTTTGATATAGTGCAGACGACGACTGAATCGCAGCCATGCAGACTCGTCCCACTGACCTTCCTTAGAGGCCTCTTTAAGACTGTCGTGCATCTGCTCAATAAAGCCGACGCTATTGATGTCCTCACGGGCCACGGCGGCTATACGCACACTAGCGGTCAAAAGTCCGGCCCGATCCAATTCAAAGAGTGCCGGAAATAACTTACGCTTAGACAGATCACCGCGGGCGCCGAATATTACCAGATCAATATTACTATTCATTTCAAACCTCGATATTTATATCAATGCAGTATTCCACTGTCAGTTTGCACAGGCCGCTGCTTCGCGTGCTAACCGTTCTATCTCAGCCCAATTTTTAGCCTGAACCAGTTTCGGCAGCGCAATCCAAGAACCGCCAACACAGAGTACATTTGGCAGGGATAAATAGTCACGGACATTATGCAACCCAATCCCACCAGTGGGACAGAACTTAACATCACCAAAGGGGCCCGCCATCGCCTTGATCACAGATACCCCTCCTGCAGCCTCAGCCGGGAAAAACTTAAAGTCACGATAACCGTACTCCAAGCCGCGCATCAATTCACTAACTGATGAGACTCCAGGGAGAAACGGCACCGATGATTGTTGTGCGGCCTGCAATAACTTGTCGGTAGCACCAGGGGAGATCATAAACTGGCACCCGATATCTTCAGACAGCGTTATTTGCTGCCCAGTACAGACCGTACCTGTGCCAACAATCGCTTGGGGGACATACTTAATAATTTGCTTGATACCTTCAACCGCTGCCTCGGTTCGAAGTGTCACCTCCAACACCTTTAAACCGCCGGCAACCAAGGCCTCGGCCAAGGGCACGGCATCCTCCACTCGGTCTAGGGTTATCACCGGAATCACTGGATTACCAGCCAATAAATTGCGCACCTATTACTCCTTTAATTATGTTGTAGCATCTTTGCCGCACCTAGGAGTCCCAGGTTGCTGCGGATAACTAAATAGACTGGAATGGGCTGTAAGTAGCTGACAAAACGTCCTTTGTCTTCAAACTTGCTACGAAAAGCACTGTTGATAAAAAATTCTTGAAACCTTGGAATAACGCCGCCAGCGATATAGATGCCGCCCCGGGCACCAAATGTCAGAGCCAAATTACCCGCCGCTGCGCCCATGCCTTCACAAAACATATTTAATGTCTGCAGCGCTGTTGCATCCGCTGAATCCAAGGCCCCGGCAACCACTTCCGCCGGTGTCGTGTAAACCGCCTCAAAACCCCCAATAGTGCACAACGCCGTATAAATATTTAGCAGGCCCTTACCTGAAAGTAGGCGTTCTAGAGATACCCGTCCATAACGCTCGCGCAGACAGTTGACTACCGCACTTTGAACCTCATCGATTGGCGCATAATCGGCATGCCCACCCTCGGTATCAATGACGTGATAGCCCTGAGCATGGGGCAGTAATCCAGCAACGCCCAGACCGGTCCCAGCACCAAGAATGCCAATAGCCTTATTCTCAACAGATGCCTGCCCTCCGACCTGCACCAAATCGCCCTCGGTCAACTCTGTTATGCCGTGAGCGACAGCCTCAAAGTCATTAATAACCGTTAAGTTCTGACAGTCTAGGGCATCCTTGAGCGCACCTTTCGTAAAGGTCCAATGGCTATTAGTGAATGTGATGAGGTCAGTATCAGCCGGACAGGCGACGGCAAAGCACGCATTTAACGGCGGATTATTCCATCCCGTAGCCTGAGCAATTTCGATCAACAACTTACCGATTAGCTCAGTAAATTCTGGATACTCTTCTACGGAGTAATGAAACTCATAGGCGCTTTCCAACTGACCTTGAAGCACGGCAGAGAAGCGCGCATTAGTGCCTCCAATATCGGCGACTAGATGCCAGTTTGTCTTCATAGTTCAGGCCTCCCCAAACAGGTACGAAGCACCCCGCTCGGCATTGCTTATATTTTTGCGATTGACGGCAAATAATTCTCGACCGCAACCACGCTCACCATCGCGAGGCTGCACTGCGGCCTCACGGGCGTTAATTTCGGCCCAATCACCCATAAACTTCAACTCGCCGGTGACAGCATTGACCCTGATAACATCACCGTCTTGAATCTTCGCAAGTAATCCACCGCACGCCGCTTCGGGCACCAGATGAATCGCCGCAGGCACCTTACCTGAGGCACCAGACATCCGGCCGTCGGTGACTAATGCGACTTTGAACCCCCTGTCCTGCAATGTGCCTAAAAAGGGCGTGAGCTTGTGTAACTCAGGCATACCAAGGGCTTGGGGGCCCTGATAGCGCACCACCACGACACAGTCGCGATCCAATGCGCCAGCTTCGAATAGCGGCTGTAGCTGGTCCTGTCCGTCGATAACAATGGCCGGAGCCTCTACAATCTGGTGTTCTGGCGCGACGGCGGAGACTTTAATGACACCTCGCCCAAGGTTCCCTTTGAGCAGCCGAAGGCCGCCTTCACTAGAAAAGGGTTGATCTACCGTGGTCAGAACATTCAAATCCAGAGGGACTTCTGGCGACTCACGCCAAACCACCTGATCGTCGTCTAAAAAGGATTCCTGAGTGAAATCTGCAAAGCTTTTGCCCCAGCTGGTTCTCGCATCTCCGTGCATGAAACCGCCCCTAAGCAACTGACGAAACAAACAGCTAGTGCCGCCGGCCGCGTGAAAATGATTCACATCAGCCTCACCATTGGGGTAGACCCTGGCTAACAAGGGCACTGCAGCGGAAAGATCCGAGATGTCATCCCAATTAAGGATAATACCGGCAGCACGCGCAATAGCGACTAGATGCATGCTGTGGTTTGTCGAACCACCGGAGGCGAGTAACGCCACCGTGCCATTGACAATAGCGCGCTCATCAATAATCTCACCAATGGGACGATAATCGCTGCCCAGGGCGGTAATGCGCGCCAACTGATAAGCCGCTTCGGTAGTAAGCTTGTCGCGCATCGGGTTCTCAGGGTTGACAAAGGAGCTGCCCGGCAACTGCAGACCCATAGCCTCGAGCACCACCTGATTACTATTGGCCGTGCCGTAAAACGTGCAGGTGCCAGCACTGTGGTATGAATCTGATTCGGCCTGCAGCAGTTCATCGCGGCCGAGTTTACCCTCGGCAAACAATTGCCGAATTCGTATCTTTTCTTTATTGGGCAGCCCTGTCTCCATAGGCCCAGCGGGAATAAACATGGCGGGTAGATAACCAAAGGTCAGCACACCCATTAACAGTCCGGGTACAATTTTGTCGCAGATGCCAAGCGCCAAGACACCGTCGAACATCTGATGTGATAACGACATGGCCGTGCACTGGGCAATTAAATCACGACTGAGAAGACTTAACTCCATACCGTCCTGACCCTGAGTTACCCCATCACACATGGCAGGTACACCACCGGCAACCTGGGCAGTACAGCCTATATCGCGCATGGCCTGTTTTAGCTTATCGGGATAAACCGCATAGGGCTGGTGGGCTGAAAGCATGTCGTTGTAGGCAGTAATAATAGCCATATTGCCGGCTTCCATTAATCGCAGACTGTTTTTATCTCCATCACCGCAGGCAGCAAAACCATGGGCGAGATTACCGCAGCTGAGTTTGCCTCGCTCGGGGCGATTACTGTAATCATCGGCAATTTGGCGCATATAATCAGCACGCAGACTAACGCTGCGCTCTATAATGCGCTGGGTAACAGCGGCTACTTGCTTATTAATCTGGTTCATTGTGACTCCGAACTGAATAGGGGCATATTGTAACTAAATTACGGATTTTAGCCATTATTAATCGTATATGACGGCTAATTATGTAATTTTATTACAATTTAATCAATTTAAATCGCTTTGCGTCTGCGGGTTGATTTTACCCCTATACCCCGTATCCTTTCGAGCTAAAGTGAAATAATAGGTTAAAACTGTCCAATGATTGATAAAGACTACTCGCCACGCAAGACAGATGCTTGGAGGCAACTAGAATCAGAGGCTGAACGAGCCCACCAATGCTCTATTGTTGAGCTGTTTGATGGAGATTCGACAAGAGCCAGCACCTTTTCATTGAATGCTGGCGGTCTATTTCTCGATTACTCCAAAAATCTAATTGGCAACCAGACATGGCAGGCGCTGTTAAATCTGGCGGAACAGTCACCTCTTATATCTCATCGCGCAGCCATGTTTGCGGGTCAAGCCATTAATACCACCGAAAATCGTGCTGTTCTGCATACCGCCCTTCGCGCCGAGCCCGAAGACGCCAATACCGACGATGAGCGACAGCGGACTGCACTGGTTAAACAGCAACTTCAGGCCGTTAAAAACGTCAGCGACAGAATCCGCTGTGGCGACTGGTTGGGAAGCACAGGTAAAGCTATTACCGACGTGGTCAATATAGGCATTGGCGGTTCTGATCTTGGTCCTAAGTTGGCCTGCAGTGCCTTAGAGGAATTTTCCCATCCGCATATTCAGGTGCATTTTGTTGCCAATGTCGATGGCGCTGAAATTCTTAGTACCTTGAAAAAGCTCAACCCAGAAACAACGCTCGTGACGCTGGCAAGCAAAACCTTCACCACTCAGGAAACCTTGCTTAATGCGAAAACCGCCATTCATTGGTTCGAGAAAACTCTGGGGTTGAAAGATGCCCAGACTAGCCGGCATTTTATTGGTTTAACCGCCAATACAGCCAATGCTCTGGCCTATGGCCTCCCCGCAGATCAGATACTGGAATTTGCAGAATGGGTGGGAGGGCGTTATTCACTCTGGTCGAGCATTGGCTTGTCCATTGCGATCAGCATCGGTTTTGAGCAGTTCAGCAATCTGCTCAGCGGCGCTCGCGAGATGGACCTCCACTTTAAACAGGCTCCAATGGCACAAAATATGCCTATTATTCTGGCCCTAGTGGGTATCTGGTACAGCAACTTTTTAGATACTGAAACTATTGCCGTTATTCCATACTGTGAACGCTTACTTCTGCTCCCTGCCTATCTGCAGCAGTTAGATATGGAAAGTAATGGTAAATCTACCACAATGAATGGTCAGCCAGTTGACTACCACACCGGCCCCATTCTCTGGGGCCAGTCCGGCACTAATGGCCAGCATGCTTTTTTTCAGCTACTGCATCAGGGGACAAGGCAGGTGCCCATCGACTTTATTGCAGCCACTAAGGATGGCTTGAGTAATCCTGAGCATCATCGGGTACTGCTGGGTAATATGCTTGCTCAGTCTGCAGCATTCATGACTGGACAGGCGGCACCCGAGGGCCAACAGCATCGCTATTATGCTGGCAACAAGCCTTCCAATACCTTGTTATTAAACGAGCTATCAGCGAAAAATCTCGGCGCACTGATCGCCCTATATGAGCATAAGGTGTTCGTACAGGGCAGTATTTGGAATATCAATTCCTTTGATCAATGGGGCGTTGAGCTCGGCAAGAAAATGGCCACTGAACTACTCGATCAGCAGGCGACAAAATCGGGCTTTGATCCGTCAACGGAGCTGTTATTTAAGCATATTGCTGAAAACAGCTAGTGGCACTGCGACGTTAAGCGCGAAGGGCCTTGGGGAGGGAGAAGTGAATATCTTCCCTCACGCCGTCCAGTTCCTGAGGCGGCTTAGCACCCAACTCGATCAGCCGGCTAATCACAGCCTGCACTAGAACCTCCGGTGCCGAAGCCCCCGCAGTCAGTCCAATAGAGGCAGTGCCGTGCAACCAATCGGCATCGATGTCCTGCGGCCCATCAATCAGGTAGGCACGACATCCACAGCGCTCGGCTAGTTCGCGCAGACGATTGGAATTAGAACTGGCCACCGACCCCACGACCAACACTAGGTCAGATTCTAGGGCCAGCTGCTTAACCGCATCCTGACGGTTTTGTGTGGCATAGCAAATATCATCTTTTCTCGGCCCATGGATCAAGGGAAACTTCTGCCGCAGCGCGTCGATAACAAGCGCGGTATCGTCCATAGATAAGGTCGTCTGAGTCACATAGGCAAGCTTTGCCGGATCGTTTACCTCAAGAGCACGGGCATCCTGTTCATTCTCAACCAGATAGATAGCCCCACCAGAGCTGCCCTGCTGGTACTGCCCCATAGTACCTTCAACTTCTGGGTGGCCTGCATGCCCAATCAAGACGCACTCCATGCCATCGCCGCTGTACTTAGACACTTCCATATGCACTTTGGTAACCAATGGGCAGGTAGCATCAAACACATTTAACTGACGGCGTTTTGCTTCCGCCTGAACCGCTTGGGATACCCCGTGGGCGCTAAAGACCACCGTGACATCATCGGGAATCTCGTCCAACTCTTCGACAAACACCGCACCACGGGAGCGTAAATCGTCGACGACAAATTTATTGTGCACCACCTCATGGCGCACATAGATGGGCGCACCAAAAAGGTCTAGGGCGCGATCGACAATATCAATTGCCCGATCAACACCGGCGCAAAAGCCTCTTGGATTGGCGAGCTTGATCTCCATTAAAATCTCCCGTTCATTAGTGAACGCTCTGCGGTGCCACAGTCATTATTTTGACTTTAAAACTGATAGTCTGGCCGGCCAAAGGGTGATTAAAATCAACCCTCACCTCTTTTTTACCTACCTCGATAACAACGCCAGGTAATTCGCCCTCACCATTTTGAAAAGAAAATACGGTGCCCAACTCAACCTCCTCGGCTGAAAAATTACTGCGATCAACATCCTGAACATTCTGCGGATTGTGCTGACCAAAGGCACTCTCTGGTGGAATCAAAAATTCACGCTCATCACCATCGCTCAAACCCATCAACTGGGTCTCAAATCCCGGCAGTAAATTACCATCGCCGACCATAAACGTAGCCGGCGCACCATCAAAGTTGGAATCGACAACATGCCCATTGTCAAGGGCCAATGAAAAATGCAAGGTCACCCTGGTGCCACTGTCTATTAGTAATGCCATAGCTATTGGCCCTCGCCATCTCTGTGAAAAAACGCATCTATAAGTAACAGGACAGCACCCACCGAAATGGCTGCATCAGCAACATTAAATGCGGGAAAATGACGTCCAGACCAATGGAAATCTAAGAAATCTACCACGTAGCCCAGTGCCACTCGGTCGTAAAGATTGCCCAACGCTCCGCCTAAAATAAGCGCCAAAGCCGCGCTCTCCATCCAGCGATCCAAAGGTTGCCGGGCCAGCCAGACAGCGATAGTTACGCTAACCGCTGCCGACAAGATACTCAAACCATACCGTTGCCAACCACCAGCATCGCTTAAAAAGCTAAAGGCGGCGCCATAATTATGGGCGCGAACCAAATTAAAAAACGCCGTAATAAACGTTGATTCGCCATAACCAAAAGCCCCCACAATCCAAGCTTTGGTCAGCTGGTCGGCGATCAGCACTATCAGAGCTATTGCATACCACACTAGGACCCTAGGCATAGGCGCGACCTTCTCCCTCACCGCTAATATTGCTAACGCAGCGGCCGCAGACTTCTGGATGTTGCTCATGACTGCCCACGTCATCAATGAAGTGCCAACAGCGCACGCATTTACTTGCCGCTGAGTGCCTCACCACCACCTGCAATCCGTCCAGCAAAGCGTTTTCAGCCGCATCGGAACTGGGCAATGGCATTAAAATCGCTTTCGAGGTGATGGTCACAAAGCGCAATTCGTCGCCAAGCTTGGCCAATGATGCATGCAACTCTCTACCTGCCGACACCTCGATATCAGCCCCCAGGGACCCTTTGATCACGCCCTGACTGCGCTGCTCTTCAATCACCTTATTAATTGCTTCTTTGGCCTGCAATATAGCCGCCCAATCTTTCTGAGTAATGGCCTCATCGGCACCCAGTCGCTGCAGTGGGTACCATTCAGCAATGAACACGGAGTCGCTTCGATCGCCGGGGATAAAGTCCCATATCTCATGGGCGGTAAAACTTAAAATTGGCGCAATCCAGCGCACAAAAGCCTCGGCAATATGATACAGCGCGGTTTGGGCCGAGCGACGCGGTAAGCTGTCTTCAGCGCAGGTATAGATGCGGTCTTTGATAATATCCAGATAGAACCCACCCATATCTCGCACGCAGAAATTGTGTAGCTTTTGGTACACCAGGTGAAATTGGTACTGCGTATAGCACTCAATAATTTCATCCTGCAACTGTGCGGCGCAGTCGACAGCCCAACGATCCAGCGCCAGTAAATCATCATGAGCGACCGCGTGCTGCTGAGGCTCGAACCCATCAATGTTGGAGAGGAAATACCGTGCAGTATTGCGCACTCGACGGTACGAATCCGCCGCACGATTCAGAATTTCGTCAGACACGGTCATCTCTGCGCTAAAGTCTGCAGAGGCAACCCAGAGGCGCAGCACATCGGCACCCAGCTCGTTGATCACCTTTTGAGGTGACACTACATTGCCGATTGACTTGGACATCTTTCGTCCATCTTTATCCACGGTAAAGCCGTGTGTCAGCACCGCTTTATAGGGTGCCTTACCCTTTATGGCAATGGCCGTTTTTAGTGATGACTGAAACCAACCTCGATGTTGATCGGAGCCTTCAAGATACAGGTCCGCTGGATACTGCAGCTCCTCCCGAGCGTCTATGACTGAGGCATGAGTAACGCCTGAGTCGAACCACACATCCAAGGTATCCGTGACTTTTTGATATTGGTCGGCCTCAGCGCCCAGCAGATCAGCGGGATCTAGGTCATACCAAGCATCTATACCACTGACTTCAACCAGGCGCGCTACCTTCTCAATGAGATTCGGGGTATCCGCATGAATCTCGCCGCTCTGGCGATGCACAAAGAGCGCGATGGGCACGCCCCAGGTACGCTGTCGCGAGATGCACCAGTCGGGGCTGCCGTCTAACATACCCTCGATGCGCGCCTGACCCCATTCTGGATGCCAACTGACCGCTTTAATCGCTTCTTTGGCTTTTCCCAGAAGACCCTGCTTGTCCATCGAGATAAACCACTGGGGCGTCGCACGATAGATGAGTGGCGTTTTGGTGCGCCAGCAGTGCGCATAACTGTGGGTAATTTTTCCACTAGCCATTAGTGCCTCTCAGCAACCTCAATAATATGCTCTTCAACTTTGTAAACATGTTCGCCAGCAAACAGTTCAACATCGTCGCGAAAAACACCGTTATCCATCACATAATTAAGCGTGCCAATACCGTAATGCGCAGCCACCACAAAATCTTCGGCGCCGTGGTCAGGGGCGGTGTGCACACAGCCTGTGCCCGCATCAGTAGTGACATGGTCTCCCAGTAATACTGGAATATCCCGCGCATAAAACGGATGCGAAACCACCACATTTTCAAGTGCTGAACCCGCGCAGGTAGCCAATACTTTATGGTCTTCAATTTCAAGGCGCTGCATCACAGATTCAAGCAGAGCTTGCGCTAAAACTAAGCGTGTCGGGCCATTTTCCGTGCTGCATTGCACTAGGCAATAGGTTAACTCAGCACCTAGGGAGATCGCCTGACTACTCGGAATCGTCCAGGGCGTGGTCGTCCAAATCAACATATTGACCGGGCCCTCACCAGGCATCTCACCAAAGGCTAGCGTAACTTTTTCAAGCTGCGCGGCCTGTTGAACTGGATAGGCGACATCAATAGAATAAGACGTCTTATCCTGATACTCCACCTCGGCCTCTGCTAGAGCAGAACCCCCAACCACACTCCAATAGACGGGCTTGTAGCCTTTTACCAAATGGCCATTTTCGGCAATCTTGCCCAACGCACGAATAATATTGGCCTCAACCGTAAAATTCATTGTTAGGTACGGGCGGTCCCAGTCACCAAATACACCAATACGCACAAAATCCTTGCGCTGACCCTCGACCTGTTTCATCGCATAGTCACGGCATTTCTGTCGAAATACCGAGTAATCAACCTTAACCCCTGCCTTGCCGATTTTCTTTTCAACATTATGTTCAATAGGCAGGCCATGACAGTCCCAACCCGGAATATAGGGTGCATCAAAGCCACTGAGTGTGCGCGATTTAACGACGATATCTTTCAGTGTTTTATTGACCGCATGTCCGAGATGAATATCACCATTGGCATAGGGAGGACCATCATGCAAAATAAACTTTTCACGTCCAGCGCGAGCCGTTCGAATCTGCTGATAGACATCTTTATCATGCCATTCTTTGAGAATACCCGGCTCTCTCTGGGCGAGATTGGCGCGCATTGGAAATGCCGTGTTAGGCAAATTTAATGTTGCTTTGTAATCTATTTTATCAGTCATCTTAGCCTTAACTTATGCTCTATTCCAAACCCGAAAACCAGGTTCTAATCTGTTTAATATCCTGTTTGATCGTTTCTATCAACTTGTCCATATTGACAAATTTTTGCTCATCTCGAATCTTATGCTCAAACCGCACATCGATTCTCTGACCATACAGATCGCCTTGAAAATCCAATAGATGCACTTCGAGTATAGGTTTAACCAAATCCCCAACCGTGGGTCTTACACCCACATTCGCTGCACCCATATACTCAGTACCGCCAACATCAACACGCACCGCATAGACCCCGGACAGCGGCGCACTGTAGCGGTTTAGATTGACATTGGCCGTAGGGAAGCCGAGTTCGCGCCCGAGTTGCTGGCCGTAAACCACAAGCCCCTTAATTGAAAAAGGTCGTCCTAGCAGTTTACTAGCTCGACCGAAATCGCCCATCTGTAAAAACTCTCTGACCAGCGTGCTACTGACACGCTGTCCCTGCACTTCTAATGTCTCTGTATCCTGCACCGAAAAGTCATGTGTCTGGCCCATCAGCGACAGCATGTTGAAGTCACCACTGCGATCGCAGCCAAAACGAAAGTCATCACCCACTATGAGATGTTTGGCCGCCAAACCATCGCAGAGCACCTGCTCAACAAATTCAGATGCGGTGAGATTACTTAATGTCCGATTAAACTGCAGGCAAACCACTGAGTCGACACCCAATTCTAGTAGCGCATCAACTTTTTCTCGCAACCGCATCAATCTTGCCGGAGCCTTTTCACTGGAGAAAAACTCCATCGGCTGTGGCTCAAACGTCATCACGATTGAAGGTAATCCCAGAGCAGCTGATTTTGCTTTTACCTGAGCAATAATCGCTTGATGACCCAGATGCACGCCATCGAAAGAACCAATGGTAACCACCGAGCGTTGATCGCAGGACTTGAAGCTCTGCAATCCACGAATAAAGGTCATTTTGCTCGGTTTTGCGGCCAACGTCATCACTCTCTAAATAAGAGATTGAGTATACCTAGCAACGCTCTGAAACGTAAGGGATAGGTCCAGATTGCTAAGGTGATTTTGACTGAATAATTGCGCCGATAATCGTTGCTACTGTGCGGAAGTGACTTTGGCCGGCCCGCGCAAATCCGCGACGCGAAATCCCGTCGCAAGCAAAGCGCCCGCATAGACAAGAAAACCGGTGGCACAGAGCGCGACAATATTGCCGCTACGCTGCCACCAGGTCATTTGCTGCCATAAGGTTTGATCTAGAGCGCCCAACCAATGGCCCAAGTAAATCAGCACCAACAGCATTAATGTCACCGAACTGGTAAGGCTCAGCATGAACTTTTTCCACTGGTTTGACGGCTTATAGATGCCCTGCTTACGCAAAAAGATGAACAGTAGCAGTGCATTTAAAAATGCCGACACTGAGGTAGCCGCCGCCAAACCCACATGGCCGATCTGCCAGTAAAAATGTAATGGAACGACAAATAGCAGGTTTAGCACCATATTGGTGGCCATAGCTATGACCCCTATACGCACAGGCGTTCGCATGTCCTGCCGGGCAAAAAAACCTGGCGCCAGCACCTTTATCAGCATAAAGGCGATTAAACCGACGGCATAAGCCCGCAAACTCAGAGTAGCCATAGTCATATCGCGCATGGTCATGACATCACCATAATAAAACAATGTCACCAAGATAGGCTCCGCCAGCAGGGTCAGCGCAGCCGCCGCTGGCACCGCAATGACCAAAATCATTTTTAAAGCCCAATCCAACGTCTCGGAATAGGCTTCGGTCGAGGCTGAGGCATGGTGCCTAGAGAGGTTCGGCAGAATAACCGTGGCAATAGCCACCGCAAACACTCCCAACGGTAATTCGGCCAATCGGTCTGAGTAATACAGCCAAGACACACTGCCGGTGGGTAGAAAGGTAGCTAGCATAGTATCCAAAAGCAGATTAATTTGGCTCACGGAAACACCAAAAATAGCTGGACCCATTAGCTTGAGAATCTTGCGTACACCGGGATGTTGCCAGTCAATCACAGGCGCAGGAAGCATATGGATACGCTGTAAAAATGGTAATTGAAAGATAAACTGCACAATGCCCGCAGCCAACACACCCCAAGCCAATGCAAACGCAGGCTCATCGAACAGCGGCGCGGCAATCAGTGCCGCGGCAATCAATGTTATATTTAGCAGCAGCGGTGTCACTGCCGGTACCGCAAAGCGGTCATAGCTGTTAAGTATACCTCCAGCTAGACCCGTCATTGAGATAAACAAAAGATAGGGAAAGGTGATGCGCAGCATGTCAGCGGTGGCGGTGAACTTTTGCGGGTCATCAAAAAACCATTTCGGAGCAAAAATTGCGGCCATCACCGGTGATGCCACAACAATCAAAAAAGTTAGCCCCAACAGCGTAATACCTAAGGTGCCGGCAACTCGATCAACTAGCGCCTTGACCGCGGCCTGACTCCCCTTCTCACGATACTCACCGAGGATAGGCACGAACGCCTGCGCAAAGGCGCCCTCAGCAAATAGACGGCGGAAGAAGTTGGGTATTTTGAAAGCGACAAAAAACACGTCAGCAAAGGCATCAGCCCCGATAACACGAGCAAAGATAACATCTCGGGCCAAACCCATAACCCGCGACATCATAGTGAAAAAACTGACCACGCCACTAGAACGCAGCAGACCACTGTCTTTTGCCTGAGGCTCTTTTTTCGACGCACCCTGGGTCAATTATCTGTCCTATAGATCATTATTGATGACTGCAGTTTACCGACCCACACCCCCACGGCCAAGCTAATCTAGCAATCTCCGAGAACTATAATAGATAGCGAATAATTAGCCTTAGCGTCTGGCGTACCACCTAAGCGTGAATGAGACAGTATAAAGGTATAAAATTGGGTTGAATGTCGCAACTAAACCCTGTATATTTCCGCGCCTTCGGTGTGACCCAATTTAGAGAGGAGATTTAGGTGGCAAATTCAGTACAAGCTAAGAAACGCGCGCGTCAGAACGAGAAAAGTCGTCAGCATAATGCCAGCCTACGCTCGATGGTTCGCACATACATCAAGAAAGTTGAAGCAGCACTGGCCTCTGGCGATCAAGCTAAGAGTCAGGAAGCCTACACGGCGGCGGTGCCGGTCATTGACCGCATGGCTGACAAAGGTATTCTTCACAAGAACAAAGCCGCTCGCCTCAAGAGCCGGTTGAATGCCAAGGTTAAAGCGCTGGGCGCGTAAGGTTTTTCGCCTAGAAATTAAAAGCCGGCTCACGCCGGTTTTTTTATGCCCAATCTTTTTCACAGTATCTTAACTGCATCGCCCTGAAACCAGCTCTATGCTGCCGTCACCGTTACGGGCACGCCGTTTAACGCAGCATTGCCACTGGCTTGGTCAACCAACTTATGGTCAGTTAAGTCGTTACAGCTAACCCCTTCCTGCTCGCTAGCAATAGCCATACTAACCCCGGCACGCTTATGCCCCCAACCATGGGGTAGACTAACCACCCCCGGCATCACTTCATCGCTGGCGAAGACCTGCGTCTGCACAGCGCCAACCCGAGATTCGATGCGCACCTGTGATGCATGTTCTAAGTTGCGAGCAGCTAGATCTTCTGGATGCATCAACAGCTGCCAGCGCGGCTTGCCCTTTACCAAACGATGGGAGTTATGCATCCAAGAGTTATTGCTGCGAATATGGCGACGACCAATAAGAAGCAATTGATCAATTTCTGTCGCCACCTGATCGGCGCCGAGGCGTTTTAGATCTTTCGTTATGTAGTCTGCCAGCAACGTTATTTTACCGTCACTCGTGCAGAGTCGTTCAGGCAAATTCGGTTCTAATTTGCCTATATCTAAACCATGCGGATGCTGCTTAATTTTATCCAGAGTCAACTCTAGTTCATGGCCGGCGGCCGCACTGTAGGGCCCGCGCTGAATACCCATATCAACCAATTTATCTGGTGAAGGCAACGACTTAATCTCAATACCCTTACGCGCAGCAATCGCCTGCCCCAAGCCATTAAAAATTTCCCAATCGTGCAATGTTCCTGCAGCGGCCTCAAACACGGGTGCATTGAAGCGCGCGGTGTTATGCACTGCCAAGCGATGGAATGCAATATCGTAATGGTCATGCTCTAGGGCGCTGGTGGGCGGTAAAATAATATCCGCATGTTGAGTAGTCTCATTGATATAAAAATCAAGACTTACCATAAAGTCTAAGCCCGCAAGGGCCCGATCGATCTGCTGACCATTGGGAGCTGAGAGCACTGGGTTGCCGGCAATAGACACTAGCGCACGAATCTGGCCCTCACCCTCAGTCAGCATCTCCTCAGCCATAACGGTTGCGGGCAACTCACCAGCAAATTCTGGTAGCCCGCTGACACGACTATGGAACGCCGCAAAGTGCCCTGCCCCAGGCTCCCCAGGCTTAATAAACCCAAAAGCGGGCGACGACGCCATCATCCCGCCGCGTACATCCAAGGAATGCGTGAGAATATTAATCATATGAATAGCCCACTGACACAGCGTGCCATAGACCTGCACCGAAACACCCATGCGGCCATAGCAGACAGCGCCCTCTATGTTGGCCATATCGCGGGCTAGCTGCCGAATCTGCTCAGCGGCAACACCGGTTCGCTGTTCGGCTATCAGTGGTGTAAAGGGCTCACAGGCACGGCGTACATCATCGACGCCAACCAACAAGTCAGTCAGATGCCCAGTATGAACCAGATTCTCCACAAATAAGGTGTTAAGCATAGCCATTAACAAAAAAGCATCGGTGCCCGGGCGAATAAATAAATGCTGATCGGCAATCTCGGCAGTCTCAGTGCGTCGCGGATCTATAACAACAAAGCGTCCACCGCGCTGCTGGATCGCTTTAAGGCGTTTAGGCACATCAGGCACCGTCATGATGCTGCCGTTAGATGCCAGAGGATTACCGCCAATAATCAGCATATAATTTGTGTGGTCAATATCCGGCACAGGAATCAGCGACTGATGACCATAAAGGCTTAAAGACGTTAAGTGATGTGGCAACTGATCAAGGCTGGTAGCCGAAAAATGTGTCTTGGTTTGCACCGCTTTGCGCAACACACTGGCATGGGTCATGCTGCCATAATTGTGCACATTAGGGTTGCCCGCAAAAAAAGCCACCGCATCGGCTCCATGCTGATCCTGCACCGCCGTCAATTTTTCAGCAACGGTACTAAAGGCCTCTTCCCAGCTAATCTCAACCCAGCGATCACCCTGCTTTTTAACCGGCAGTCGCAAACGATCGGGGTCGGTATAGATATCTTGCATCGCGGTGCCCTTAGGGCAGATATAACCGCGGCTTAGGGGATCGTTTTTATCGCCTTTAATAGACAGCACTTGGTCGCCTTGGGTTTTAATCTCAAGGCCACAGATGGCTTCACATAGATTACAGGCGCGGTAATGGGTCTTAATCTCGACGGGCACGTTATAGCCTCCAGTATTTATCAACCCCAGCATGGTACCCGAAATTATCTATCCGATGCCGCAAAATATTGAGTCTAGAAGTTGCACCGCCATCAGGACCGGGTAACAACGCCTGACAAGACGCTGCTTCGTTGACATCTTGGTGGTCAGGATTGTCACAGAGGCTGCTTAATACGCACATATTGCGTCTCGGCCGAGTTCGAGCGCTAGCCGGTAATGACTAGATTATCACGATGAATAAGCTCATCGTCTTCACGATAGCCCAAAATACCCGCGATCGACTCAGTGCTCTGGCCCAGTATGCGGACGGCCTCGTTGGCGTTGTAATTAACCAGACCACGGGCAATCTCTAAGCCATCAGCATTGACACAGCTGACCAGATCACCGCGGGTGAACGTGCCAACTACCTGCCTAACCCCTACGGCCAAAAGACTGCGTCCCTGCTCCGTAAGTACCTTTACAGCACCGGCATCCAGCACTAACTGGCCCTTTACCTGCAAGTGTCCAGCCAGCCATTGCTTGCGGGCGGCCAGAGGTTTTTGTCCAGCAGACAACAGTGTACCGACCTCATCGCCTGTCGCCACCTGATGTAAAATATTGGCATTGCGGCCCCCTACGATAATCGTGCTACAGCCCGAGCGAGCCGCCAAACGGGCAGCTTGAAGCTTGGTAATCATACCGCCGCGACCCAGCGTACCGCTGCTACCTCCGGCTATGGCGTCCAAAGAGGTATCGTCGGCCATCGCCTGAGCGATTAAATGGGCATCGGGCTCTAGGTCGGGATTAGCACTGTAGAGACCATCTTTATCGGTAAGAATCACCAGCATATCTGCATCAATTAAGTTGGCTACTAGAGCCGCCAAGCTGTCGTTATCGCCAAAGCGAATTTCATCCGTCACCACGGTATCGTTTTCATTGACGATAGGCACAACGGTCAAACTCATCAGCGTTTGCAGGACACCGCGAGCATTAAGGTAGCGCTGACGGCTAGCCATGTCATCGTGATCAAGTAGGATTTGCGCTGTAAGCCGATCAAAACGCTGAAAACTGCTTTCATAGGCTTGAATGAGTCCCATTTGACCCACTGCAGCCGCCGCCTGAAGCTCATGGATACTATCTGGTCGTTGCTGCCAACCAAGACGCACAATGCCCTCAGCGATCGCGCCAGAGGATACTAGAACGACTTCCTTGCCCTGCAAGAGTAAGTCGGCAATCTGATCAACCCAACCATCGATAGCATTGCGATCAAGACCTGCACCATTATTAGTCAGCAGCGCGCTGCCGATCTTTATGACCCAGCGCTTGGCATCTGTAGCAATCTCTCTAGTCATAACAATTACTCGGCATAGACCACTTCGACATCAGTGTCGTCGTCATCATCGTCATCGGCTTCCGTCTGGATCTGCTTACGCGCCTGAAATCTTTGCACAGAAAGCTCTTCAATACGTAAACGAGCCTCGGCTTGCATCTGCGCGCGTCGCTCACTCGCCCGCTCTTCCAGCTCAGGATCGGCCTTTTCCCTCTGCCGTTGATCATCGATATACTCCATAATGGCAGCACAGAGATCTTTAGTACCCTCAGAGGCGAGGCCAGACATTTTAAACACCGGACCCTGCCAATCCAGATAATCGACGACCTCTTGGCAACGGGCATCGACTTCGTCATCGGGCAGCAGATCAAGCTTGTTTAGAACTAACCAGCGATCGCCCTCAGCCATCGTTGGACTGAAGATACGTAATTCGTTTTCAATTACCTGGGCATTCTCACCAGCGGTTGACTCATCGTAGGGCATGATATCGACAAGGTGTAAAAGCAGTCGCGTACGTGTGAGATGCTTTAAAAAACGAATTCCCAAACCGGCGCCTTCCGAGGCCCCTTCAATCAAGCCGGGAATGTCCGCAACCACAAAGCTTTTTTCACCGCTCATGCCAACTACACCCAGATTCGGCACCAGCGTGGTAAACGGATAGTCAGCCACTTTCGGGCGGGCTGCAGATACCGAGCGAATAAAGGTCGATTTACCGGCATTGGGTAAGCCCAATAGCCCAACATCGGCCAACACTTTCAGCTCCAGTTTAATTTCGCGACTCTCACCGTCTTTACCGGGTGAGGTCTGTCGCGGCGCACGGTTTTTACTCGACTTATAACGGGTATTACCCAGGCCATGAAATCCGCCCTGAGCTACCTTGAGACTCTGGCCCAACTCCGTAATATCACCAAGTACCTCGCCACTTTCATTGTCCAGAACAGTCGTGCCAATGGGAACAGGCAAAATAAGATCTTCTCCGCCACGCCCAGTACATTCTGCGCTACTGCCCTGCGCACCACTCTGGGCTTTAAAATTGCGGGTGTAGCGGAAGTCGATCAAGGTGTTGAGGCCGTCAGCGCCTACCAAAATCACGCTGCCTCCGTCACCGCCATCACCGCCATCTGGGCCACCTTTGGGGATATATTTTTCCCGTCGAAAACTCAGACAGCCATTGCCACCCTTGCCCGCGAATACTTTTATTGTTGCTTCATCAACGAATTTCATAGCGCTAGTTTACAGTTGTCAAAAGGGTTGTGCCATTATGGAGGGAAGAGTCGGATGCTTCAGACCGCATTATTACTAAAGGGGGTACCACAAGCAACCGGAACCTCAGGTAATTAAAAGTATTGCCCACAAACACCAATCTGTAGCAAAATGCGCGCGTTAAATGGCATTGCACAGCCGCTGAAGTGGTCTAGGCCACCAACTCAGCAGTATATGTCGATGACCAGTGTAATTAACCGATTATGGCGGAGCCAATCAATGACAGTTATTAGATGGATCTTGGGACAAATTATTTTGTTTCTGGATGTTCTCACCTCACCCAAATCCGTGGTCCGCACCCCTGCCGCTCAACAAGCCGTCGATGAAGTCACTGCCAGCATGTCGATGTATCAGTTTAAGACCTGCCCCTTTTGCGTCAAAGTGCGCCGTCAACTCAAGCGTCACGGGCTCAATATTGAACTTCGCGATGCCAAAGGTGACGCCGACCTGAAAGCTGAGTTAGTCCGCGAAGGTGGCCGCCACAAAGTGCCCTGCCTAAGAATCGAAAAAGCCGATAATTCTGTGCAATGGCTGTATGAATCCAACGACATTATTGCCTACCTGAAGCAGCAGTTTAATTTGGTGTAACTGTAGAGCCTGCGCTAGCTTCCCAGAAACGCCCTAATAGCACGTAAACAGCCAATCTAGCCCCGTGGCCCTCAGGGGTATGCGAAAGGCCGCTTGCTCGTACACCCCGTTTTCTGCCTGATATAACCCGCGCCCTCAAGTGTGGAGAGACCACCTCCGGTACAGCAAGCCCTTTGCATTGGAAATGTCGCAGACGAAAAAAAAGCCCCTGAGGGGCTTTTTCTAAGAGGAGTTCAGCTTAGGCTGAAACCACCTCGGCATATTTGCGGTTCAAGGGACCTTTCTTGACAAACTGCACAGTGCCAGTCGCCTTAGCAAATAATGTGTGATCTTTACCAATACCGACGCCGTTGCCTGGGTGAAATTTCGTTCCACGCTGACGAACGATAATACCACCTGCATTGATTGCTTGGCCGCCATACACCTTAACACCAAGGCGTTTGCTTTCTGAATCGCGACCGTTACGAGTACTACCACCAGCTTTCTTGTGAGCCATTGCTATATCCTCTTGGAATTACCCGGCATTGATGCCAGTAATTTTAACTTCTGTATACCACTGTCTGTGGCCCTGTTGTGTGCGCGAGTGCTTACGACGACGGAATTTAACGATATTCACTTTATCGCCACGACCGTGAGACAGAATCTCAGCAGTCACTTTACCGCCCTCAACGAGAGGCGCACCAATCTTAACCTCGGCACCTTCGCCGACCATTAAGACTTCTTCAAAATCGATACTGTCACCAGTGGCTATATCAAGCTTCTCCAGAAGTAAGGTTTCACCCTCAACGACTCGATGCTGTTTTCCGCCACTTTTGATTACTGCGTACATTGTCTGCTCCAAATTATGTGTGGCCACAACGCTAGGGGCCAGATTCCGTCGCTAAACCTGCCAAAAATTTAGGCCTCTGCGAAGGGCGGCAATTCTAATGGAACAGCATGTGCATATCAAGTGTTAAAGCCGCAAATATGTCACTAACCGAAAGCCCGCTAGAAAATGGGCTACAACACCGATACCACAGCTCTTTTAAAGCCCGTTTTAGCGGCCATTTTTAAGCCAAATCAATGCCGCATTACGCCCAGTTTTGGCTGACCTTCGATAGGAGTAAAAGCGCTCCGGCTCAGAAAATGTACAAAATTCACCGCCATAAATCGCTTTAACACCGCAGCTAGCCAGCTCTGCCCGCGCTAAGGCGTAAAGATTGGCCAAAAATTGACCTTTTTGCAGGGGGGTAAAGGCAGACTGGATGGCGGCAACCTGCGTGGCATCCTGGGCATTTGTGACAAAGGAAGACAACACCTCCGCTCCGACCTCGAAGACCTTGGGACCAATTGCTGGGCCCAAGTAGGCGATCACCGACTCTGGACCATCAAATTGCGCGACGGTTTTGCGCAATATCCCATTGCACAGACCGCGCCAGCCAGCATGTGCTGCGGCCACCTGAGTCCCTTGGCGATTACAAAAAAGTACCGGCAGGCAATCTGCTGTCATAACAACACAGGCTCTGTGAGCCTGACGGGTCTGACTGGCATCAGCTCGCGGTATGCCGAAGCTTTCCTCGACAAGAACAATTTCAGTACCATGACACTGATCTAACCATAAGGGCTGTTGCTTAAGACCCAGATCGGACTGCAATCGGTGACGATTTTGCTCAACGGTAGGCTCGTTGTCGTTCACATGCAGCGCCATATTGTTGGACTCGAACGGTCCGTGGCTAACGCCCCCAGTGCGCAACGTAATGGCCGCCCCCACCGCCTCGGGTAACGGCCAATCAAGCGTCAGCATATTACTCACTGGCAAGGGCTGCCAACAAGGCTTCCATATCATCGGGGAGTTCTGTCGCCCAGCTGACAAATTCACCGGTAGCCGGATGAATCAAACCTAGCTCTCTGGCGTGCAGGGCCTGGCGAGAAAAGCCCTGAATCGCCTCACGAAGCTGCTCTGGAGCGCCTCTGTGAATACGGAAGCGACCCGCATAAACATCGTCACCGACGATAGGATAGCGAATATGCGCCATATGGACGCGAATCTGATGAGTGCGGCCAGTCTCAAGCCTCAAGCGCACGTACGTATGGCCTTCAAAACGTTTGATCACTGAATAATGGGTACGTGCCTGCTTACCATCTGAGATCACCGCCATTTTAGTGCGCTGCTTAGCATGCCGCCCAATCGGTTGATCAACAGAACCACCCGCGATCATGACACCAATCACCACTGCCTCATACTCCCGTTTGACCGTGCGCGCCTGAAGCTGTTCCACCAAATGAGTGTGTGCCTGCAAAGTCTTGGCCACGACCATCAAGCCCGTAGTGTCCTTGTCGAGGCGATGCACAATACCGGCCCGAGGCACTGACTCCAGTTGCGAGCAGTGGTGCAAGAGCGCGTTGAGCATGGTGCCATCCCGGTTACCCGCGGCGGGATGTACCACCAGACCCGCCGGTTTGTTGACAACAATTATATGATCATCTTCATAGACGATATTGAGCGGGATATCCTCGGCAATCCAGTTGCCTTCTGGCTTCAACACAACACTTATGGTGAGTGTCTCGCCGCCCAGCAACTTCTGTTTAGAGACCTGCTGCTCACCGTCAACACGCAACTGCCCACCTTTAATCCACTGCTGCAGTCTCGATCTGGAAAAGTCGGCAAATAATTCGGAAGCCACCTGATCTAGGCGCCTACCACAATGACTGTGTTCAACCTCCATTGACAACTCAATGTTGGCTGTATTGTTGCCTTCGCTTTGGGATTGATTCACACAAATATTCCAATGTCTGACAAATTGACGCATTTTAGCGCTTAGAGGTGTCGAGTGCCGAAGATTAATAGGCTTAACTTAAATAGTGCGCTGTGGTTAAATACCGTCGTTCGTCGAATAACCAATCGTCTTTAGCTGGGAATACTACATGAAAAACATCGGGTTTATTTTGTTGATTTTAAGTTTATCGCTAACCACTGGTTGCTCTTGGCTAGGATGGGGAGACGACGACGAGGATGGCGATGAGACTGCTGACTACACGGAGAGAGACTTTTACGAAAAAATCCAGGGCAGCTTAGACGGCAAAAACTACACCGTTGCGATCCGAAATTTGCAGCTTTTGGAATCCCAGTTCCCCTTCGGTAAATATGCAGAGCAGGCCCAATTAGAGCTTATTTTCGCTCAGTATAAGTCCGGTGATCATGAGAGCAGCATTGGTTCAGCTGATCGCTTTGTGCGCCTGCACCCCCAACATCCCAATGTCGATTACGCTTTTTACGTGAAAGGTCTGGCTGAGATTGCCCAGACATCGAGCTTCTTTGGTGGCTATGTACCCACCGACAAAACACAGCGTGATATAGGTACGGCTCGCGACGCGTTTGGAACGCTTACCGAGCTACTGGCAAGATTCCCGAAAAGTCCCTACGCCCCTGACGCCCGCAAACGGCTCGTCGACCTGCGTAACCAGTTAGCCCGTGCGGAGATCCATGCCGCCAATTACTATTTTGCTCGCGGCAGCTATTTGGCCGCCGCTAATCGCGGTCGCTTTGTAGTCGAAAACTTTCAGCGTTCACCTGCCGTACCCGATGGTCTAGCAGTGATGGCTCAAGCGTATAACCTGTTAGAGATGCCGGAGTTGGCGCAACATGCGGTCACGGTATTAGCGGCTAATCATCCAGAGTATCCGTCTCTCAAAGAGAACGGTGAGTTTGATTATGACAGGCGCCTGCTAGATTCAGGAAACTCGTTACTAGGGAAAATGACCTTTGGTTTGATCAAGCAAGACCAGCCGCCGGCTTTTGATACCAGACAGCTTTACAACAAAGCCGCCCGGGAAGCTGGATTCGTTGAGGAAGACGATACCGCAGACGGCCGCTCAGCATTGAGTTGGCTGACCTTCGGTATCTTGGATTAATCATTGGTAACATAGAGGATCGCATCAGTCGCACATGAATAAACAAGATATTATCGATGCTATGCGGGTACTGCCCGACATTGATGCGCAGTTTGAAATTAAACGCCGCGTTGCCTTTATCCAGAATCAACTTGCTAGCTCGGGCTGCAAATCTCTCGTGCTGGGAATCAGCGGCGGTGTTGATTCAACCACCTGCGGCCGGCTCGCTCAACTTGCCGTAGACGGTCTCAATCATCAAACCGAAAGCAGTGCCTATCAATTTATTGCCGTGCGCCTGCCCTACGGCATACAGCAGGACGAGGTTGACGCCCAAACATCACTGGATTTTATCCAGCCCAATAAAAGCCTGACGGTGAATATCAAAACCGCCACCGACGCCATTAGCGAAGCTGTCTGCGCCACCATGAAAGACAATGGCTTGTTGCCAGCACCTGAGGCTATAGACTTTGCGAAGGGCAATGTGAAAGCCAGACAGCGCATGCTGTCTCAGTATCATATCGCTGGAATGGTTGGCGGCCTAGTGCTGGGTACCGACCATTCGGCAGAAAACATTACCGGCTTTTACACCAAGTTTGGTGATGGCGCCTGTGACCTTGCACCCCTGTTTGGTCTCAGTAAACGGCAGGTTCGCCTGCTGGCTACGACGCTCGGCGCACCGCAATGCTTGGTCACTAAAGCGCCAACCGCTGACCTCGAATGCCTGAGCCCGCAAAAGCAAGATGAAGATGTTTTGGGCCTCCCCTATAAAGATATCGATGACTTTTTGGAAGGCAAGGAAGTCAGTGCCGAAACCGCCGAACGCTTGATGAGTCTCTATGAAAAAACTCAGCATAAACGTCTGCCAGTCACGACCATTTATGACGAATAAAGCCAGCACAGTAACCCTTCTGTAAAACGGTTTTGGTAATAGACTCAAAACGACATAGTGTAGCGACTGACTTATAACCGGCCACTTTCCATGTTTTATTTTTCTCAACCGCCAGACTCCGAGCCAACTCAAGAGTGCGACGCAACTCCCCCCACCTTTAGGTTGATAGAATGCCGGATAATCAATGGGGAAAAAGAACTGGATGCTAGCGAAGCGACGTGCAATTTTGTATTGAGCAAAGTCACCATCGCTAGTACCATGCTCATTCCCGAATAATACACCGCCACATTCTGGCAACAAAATTAGCCTGCCAGGATTATCTGACATGAAGGTTGAAGGTTACATTATCCATCTGACACGCGCCAAAGCTCGTCTGCCACAGGTAAAGAGGCTACAGGCAAGTTTGCCCGTTACTAGCCACGTTATCGACGCAGTGGACGCACAGCAACTCAGTTCAGCGCAGCAACTGCTGTACAAGACGAATGTTCATCGCCCCCGCTATCCGTTTGCCATGCGACAGTCAGAGATCGCCTGTTTTTTAAGCCATAGACTGGTGTGGCAGGCACTATTAGACAGTGATAATGATGCGGCCCTTATCGTCGAAGATGATGTTGATGTTGACCAGACACACTTTAAGGCCGGCTATGCACTCGCCTGTGAGCACCTAGGCAGTGGGTATGTGCGCTTCCCGAAAAACCTGAATGAACTGCCATTTAAGTCCATTGCCTGCGTGGGTAACACCAGCCTCTTCTACCCCGCAGAAATTGCCCTTGGCATGCAGTTACAGCTGGTCAGCCGCGAGGCCGCAAAGCAACTGCTCAAGGCTACCCAGTGTTTTGATCGCCCCGTGGATACCTTTCTACAAATGCGCTGGCTCACCGACGTATCCTGTAAAGTCGTTTCGCCATCTGGGGTTCATGAGATCGATGCGCAGCTTGGCGGCACAACCATTGGGCAAAAAAAATCCCTGTGGGAGATTCTCCACAGGGAAATTATGCGACCGGTTTACCGGTTTAAAATATATCTGCTCTGCAAAGTCCACCGCCCCAATGCCACCTAAAGAGCTGACAGTGTTCTCGCCGAACTAGGCAGGGAACATCAAGAGCCGAAATGCATGACTATTGGTTCACCGTTAAACGGAAGCGTTCAGTGATGACTAGTTCAAAATCCCCTCGGCATAGGGAAAGCCCTCATCCAACAAAAACATAGCGGTTAGAGGTAAAGCCGTTAAATTCTGTGGCTGTAGACGACCCATACCCTCCCATCAAGCCGAACTCTATCCAGTCACCCTCTGCAACATCCTCAGGTAGCATGGGTTTGTGGGCCAATATATCTAACGAGTCACAGGTAGGCCCCCAGACAGTGAATGGGGCGCAGTCACCCGTTAACGCTTCAGCCCCCCGAAAAGCCCTCACGGGGTGCACGATCGGCGAAAATAGTTGTTCCATAAACCCGCCATAGACACCGTCATTGATAAACACTGTGTGGTCATCACGCCGATGTTTGACTTGGCACAGAAGTGAAATACAGCTGTCGACCAGACATCTGCCAGGTTCGCTGATTAATGTCGTTTCGGTGCCACCAAAAGCACTGTCAAAAGCGTCACCAATAGCACTAAAATAGTCCTGTAAGTCCGGTAATGATTCCCCCAGGTAACGACTAGGAAAACCCCCACCAACATTCAAAGAAACAATAGGAACACCCGCTGCCTTGACAATCTCGGCCGCCTTTTCAATGTATTCTCGGTATGCCCCGGCATCTGTACACTGTGAGCCCGGGTGAAAGGTCAGCCCGCAGCGATAGCCCGCCGCCGACACCTTCTTAAGCAACTCGATCGACAGCGCCTCGTCGGCACCAAATTTCTCACTCAGGTCATACTTTGCGGTATTAGTCGGAATCTTGAACCTGACAGTTAACTGCACCGATTCATCGGCCCCAATAATCGATTGAATCTTTTCAAATTCTCGCACATCGTCCAGCGCGTAACTCCTGACGCCATAGTCATGGTAGGCCTGAGTGATTTCGTCCCTCGATTTGACTGGGTTGTCATACATGACATAGGCATTAGGCATAATGCCACGCACCAGCGCTACCTCAGCGATAGAGGCTACATCATAGGCACGAATACCACAGGCGGCCAGGGCATGAACCAGTTCCGGTGCCGGATTAGCCTTCACGGCATAGGCGACGACGCCCGAAAAGCCGCTGATAAAGCGTTGTACCTGGTTCTCCAAGGCTTGCTTAGATAGACAGTAAAACGATTCTATTGGCGCTTCCTGCGCAATAAACTGAGCGGTACTTGGGTAGCGGTTTGTCACTAAAGACTCCTTAATATGGGTCGTTTACTTGGCCAATAATCGGCGTATGCCGCGTTGTTAATATACAACATTAGGCGTTTATCCATATTGGTATTTATCAAGTATTTAGCTCAAATACCATGCAGACTATGGCTATCAGATGCGTCATTGCCAGTGACAAGCACGAACCTTTTTCATGAAAATGAGATCACCGTTACAGAACATATCCAACGAAAAGCTCCGCGGATTCAGGCGTAAGTATAAACCCTGTTCTGCTGATAATTG
>CAJJDA010000009.1 GCA_905182855.1 gamma proteobacterium HTCC2207
CCCAATAATCACCTAAACTATAGAACAAACAAACTTCTCACTATTACATTTAATACGGGTTTGCGGTAAAGTCTAAGTATTACTAAAACTGATGTGAAAATTAATGACTGACAAGCAAAGTATCGATATCGACACACGGAAATTATTTAATTTAGGCGCAAATTTACTGGTGGCTGGCTTCATAAATCAAAAGCCCGAGCAAGCGAAAAAACTCTTTAAAGAACTTAAACAGGGTACGCGGGTTACCGCGGGAGAACTTAAGGCTGATTCGAGCGGTAGCACAATTCCTGTCAAGCTCGAATTGGAGCGCAGCGAATATCGTGGCCAGTTTAACTATCCAAACTTTGAAATATCGCTTAAGTCTCTATTACAAAAGTTTGAAACTGAGACCCGCAAGGATAAAGAACTCAAAGACCTGCGCACTTTGACCAACGATTCCAACGGTAGCATCCTATTTAATCTTCCCAGTGGCGTTAAGATTGGTGAAGATGTCAACGTACTAATGATGTCAATTGAACCACTCGACGACTGCCTCGTGGTGCAGTTAATGTTTATGAATCCCGAACAGTTTATGGCATAGGTCCTAAACCGCGCTCACAGCAACGAGTTATCTATCGCCTCAAACTCTTCGGCGCCAACTCGACACAGGCTCTAACCTGTTGCTATAATAAAAGTGAAGGGATACAGGTCCCAAACTCAGTGTATTAAAAATGTTCGGGATCTCGATTGGAGTTATCTAAATCGAAGCCAAAGTGAGGATTAGACTCATGAACAGACATTTTTATATTAGTGACGATCTCGACGACCTAGAGCTGGTTGAAGAAGAACTAGAAAGTAACGGCATTTCGACACCGCATATCCATGTTTTAAGTCTCAACGACTCTGAAGTCGCCCGCCATAAAAATCTGCATGAAGTAGAAGCCGTGCTCAGAACTGACGTAGTTCGTGGTACCAAGATAGGTGCATTGATAGGCGTTATTTCTGCTGCAGGGGTTATAACTCTCACCTATTTATTCAACTGGGCCGAAACAGTTACCTGGCTGCCCTTTGTATTTCTGGCTATCATGGTATTGGGATTTTGCACCTGGGAAGGCGGCTTCGTCGGAATACAAATAAAAAACAAACGTTTTGCACAGTTTGACTCCGCATTAAAGGCCGGAAAGCATATTTTCTTTGTCGATATAGAGCCACAAAATGAAATATTACTGACCGAGGTGGTTAATCACCACCCCGGATTAGCCGCCGCAGGTGACGGCCCATCGGTCCCGCAGTGGTTTATTCGCGGCCAAGAGATGTTTAGAAAGTTTATTAACACGATGCCCTAAACACATGATTAGATACAGGCGGTGGATTCTCGTATCAGTGATTTTTACTATTGGCTAAAGAAAATAAGTCGATTGGCATAAGTGTAATCAGCTTCAATCGCCATTAGGCCAAGAAACACCAAAACGCAAAGTGGTGGCAGCAGTATCGCCAACCAAAACGCCATACGCTCCCACATCATATGCATAAAAACGGCAATAATCAGGCCAGCTTTTAAAAACATAAAAATAAGAATCAAAGTCCATCTCAGCGCCCCCTCAAACTCCATATAATCAACCATATAAGAAAATGTACTGAGCACAAAGAGTAGCCCCCAGACCTTAAAATAGGTACTTATGGGATGCTGTTGAACTTCTGCATTAATACTATTTTCCATCATCTAACCCTCTACCAAAGATAAAAGAACGCAAATATAAAGACCCACACCAGATCAACAAAGTGCCAGTAAAGTCCCGTTATTTCAACAATTTCATAGCCCCGCTCTTCGTAATCCCCTCGCAGAACTTTCAGGGCCACAGTAACCAGATAGATCACGCCAATGGATACATGCAATCCATGAAATCCGGTAATCATAAAAAAACTCGCGCCAAACTGAACCGCACCCATAGGATTGCCCCAGGGGCGGACGCCCTCCTCAATTAATTTGGTCCACTCGAATGCCTGCATGCCAACAAAGCAAAGCCCCAAGAACGCCGTAATTAACATTAGGATTCCGGCCTTTTTGCGCTGACGGCGATAGCCACAGTTGACGGCCATAGCCATTGTGCCGCTGCTAGTAATTAGCACAAAAGTCATTATCGCTATAAGAATAAGTGGAATATGTTCGCCCCCAATAGTCAGCGCAAAAACCTCGCTGGGAATTGGCCAAGGCACCGCAGTGGTCATCCTTACCGACATATAGCCGACAAGGAAACAACTAAAGATAAAGGTATCACTGAGGAGGAAAATCCACATCATGGTTTTGCCCCAGCTGACGTTCTTAAACGCATCCTTATCCGAGGCCCAATCTGTCACCAATCCCTTAACGCCGGTATCCACTACTTCCAATGGCGCACTCATATTTCTCTCCTTAAAATCCGCAAAGCTTAGCTATCGCGGCATAGGTGGCCGGTGAACTGGATAGCAGCGCAAATAATCCCAGCCACACGAACAGTAAAAAGTGCCAGTAGGTGGCACATAATTCAACACCCAGCCCGGCCTTAGCGCTGGCCTGCTCTGAGTTATCATGGTTCAATCTATAAATGGCCCGTACCCATGCCACCAATCCGCCCAAAAGATGCACCCCATGTAAGCCGGTGAGTAAATAGAAAAAAGCATTGGCAGCATTGCTGGAGGCAAAATAACCCATATTGCCTAGAGCATTCCAAAATACTAACTGACCCACAAGGAAGGCCACCGAAGCCGCTCCGGCCACCAGCATCAGGTCACGGGTTAGCGCCTTATCTAAGCGCCTTAATGATCGCTTGGCTAACTCAAGGGCGACACTGGCTAGCACTAAGAATGCGGTATTTATCCATAGCTGCCAGGTCGAGGCCAACGGTTGCCACGGTTCCGACAAAGCCTCCCAGTCGGAGACTTGTGAACGCAAAATATAGGATATCAAAAATAGGAAAAACATTGAGCTCATAGCAGCCATTAATAAATGTAGGCCGGTCTTTGCACATCGGCTGCGGCGTAATAAATAATTAGCTTCAATCTGTACTGAAAAGTTTCCTGTCTGGGCAATCATGTACCTCTCCTCTTCTAGAATTTCTAATCAAATGCTCTATCCGTTATGATCATTTTCATGCACAGGCGCCTCACTTGGCGGCGTTGTCTGAGTTACAAAGTCCTCCGCCACATTGGGCACACCATAATCGTAGGGCCAGCGATGTACTCGGGGCAAGGTTGCACCCCAGTTACCATGTCTGGGTGGCGTTTCGGGGGTCAACCATTCGAGGGACGCTGCCCGCCATGGGTTACCACCAGCGGGCTTTCCCCTAAACGCGCTATGAAACAGATTATACAAAAACAGTATCTGCGCTATACCGACTCCAATAGCTACCACGGTTATAAAGGCGTTGAGGCTCTGTGCCGAATCAGGAATAAACTGATAGTCTTCGTAGGCATAATACCGTCTCGGCATTCCTTGAAAGCCTAAATAATGCATGGGGAAGTAAATCAGATAGGTGCCCAGAAATGTCACCCAAAAGTGCAGCTTGCCAATGGTGTCATTGAGCATGCGTCCGGTAATTTTCGGGTACCAATGATAGATCGAACCAAACACCACGAGTATCGGCGCAACACCCATCACCATATGGAAATGGGCCACAACAAAGTAGGTGTCTGAAAGCGGTATATCAACCACAACATTGCCCAGAAACAGACCTGTTAGACCACCCACCAAAAACGTCACAATAAAAGCTAGAGAGAACAGCATCGGGACGGTCATTTGGATATTGGCTCGCCATAATGTCAGTAGCCAGTTGTAGACTTTAAGAGCAGTCGGAACTGCGATCACTAATGTCGTGACGGCAAAGAAAAAACCAAAGTAAGGATTCATACCACTGACATACATGTGGTGGGCCCAGACAATAAAGCTCAGGGCGCCAATCGCAACAATTGCCCACACCATCATCCGGTAGCCAAAGATACTTTTTCTAGCATGGACACTGATTAAATGTGAGACGATGCCAAAGGCTGGCAAAATCATAATGTAAACTTCAGGATGACCAAAAAACCAAAATAAATGTTGAAACAAGATGGGACTACCGCCAGTGTAGTCAAGCTGCGTACCAAACTGCAGCATGTCTGGCATAAAAAAGCTGGTGCCTATGGTTTTATCTAACAACATCATAATGCCGCTGACAAATAAAGCAGGGAATGCCAGCAAGGCTAGTATGGTAGCAACAAATATGCCCCAAACCGTCAGTGGTAGGCGGAACATTGTCATACCATGCGTACGCGCCTGTAGAATTGTTGTCACGTAGTTTAGGCCACCCATCGTTGCGGCAATAATGAAAATAATGAGCGACACTAACATTAGAATAATGCCCCACTCGGCACCGGGAGTGCCTGCCGTAATTGCCTGTGGAGGATAAAGTGTCCAACCAGCTCCTGTGGGTCCGCCCGGCACGAAAAAGCTGGCCATCAACACAACAACGGATAATAGATAAAACCAAAAACTGAGCATATTCACGAAGGGAAAAACCATATCCCTCGCGCCAACCATAAGCGGAATCAAATAGTTCCCAAAGCCGCCTAAAAAAAGCGCGGTGAGCAAATAAATTACCATGATCATGCCATGCATCGTCATGGCCTGGTAATAGGCGGTAGCATCCATATCAATACTACCCGGAAAGCCAATCTGCATACGCATCATGGCGGACAGAACTAGGGCGACCAAACCCACTGTGATGGCGGTGAGGGAATATTGAATAGCGATAACTTTATGGTCCTGACTCCACACGTATTTAGCATAAAACCCGACAGGTTCATGGAGCTCTTGGTGTTCTACGTCTTCTGCATAGGCCATTAATTACTCCTTACTGGATGTCGCGGATGTAAGCGACTGAATATAGGCAACGAGACTATCGAGTTGCTCTGAGCTTAGCGGGTAAGCGACCATTATGGGCGGATAGCCCTCGACAAGTTTAGCCGAGGGATTGACTACAGACTCTTTAAGATACTCAGCATCCGCGATCACCTGCGTTCCATCTGTCAGCAATTCGCTACGCCCAAATAAGTCCTGCCAGCCAGGCCCTAAACTGGGACCTCCATCAACACTGTGGCAGGCGAGGCAGCCCCGACTAGCCGCAAGTCTCTCGCCCTGCTGAACCAATCCCTCAACGGTGCCGCCGGTCAGAGACTCGGCAAATGTGGTCTGTTTAGATAGCCATTGGTTATAACTTTTACTATCTTCGACAACTACCTGCCCACGCATATTGTAGTGACCAATGCCACAGTATTCGGCGCAGAGAATATCAAAGGTCCCAGCAACCTCAGGGGTGAACCAAAAGTAGGTGATCTGACCGGGGACTAAATCCATTTTCGCTCGGAATTCGGGCACGTAGAAATTATGGAGAACATCTTTTGATCGCAACAATGCAATGATCGGCTGATCTATAAGTAAATGCATCTTATTACCTGACACCAGAATATCATCCTGCCCGAGTGGATCTCTTGGATCCAACCCATAGGGATTGGCATCGTCCATCAATAAAACGCTGCTTTTACCAAATTCCTTATCATTTCCAGGCAGTCGATAACTCCAACGCCACTGCTCACCAACTGCCTCAAACTCTGCCGCCCCATCAGGCGGATGGACAAAATCGTTATATACCCACAAACCCTGGTGCAAGTAGCCAAGGCAGATCGCAACACTGGTAATGCCGATCAACCACCATTCTAGTTTTTTATTTTCAGGTTGGTATTCGGAGCGACCATCCGGGCGAGCGCGAAAGGTATAAACGCAATAAGCCATGAAAAGGACAATAGCCACAAAGAAGATAGCGGTGATCACCAGCGTAATAGTAATTGTGGTATCAATAGATCCCCAGTTAGAAGCCACCGGCGTCGCCTGCCAGGGACTGAGGAAATGAAACATAAAAGAAACAATAACAATAGCGACCAAAATAACTGCAAAAGCCATGCTGGTTGAACTCCTGTTACAATGCCCAAATGTCTGATCGCGACATTTTGCCAACTTCAAGAGAACGGTATTCTTGCTCTTTCCTCTTTTTATGCTGGGGAAATTATGAGCACTTCAAGATTGCAACCACCCTCACTCTACAACAAAACCTGTGAAAATATTTGTAATTTGAGTCGAGTGTAGCACAAACACCGTATAGTGCAAAAACTCGAGTCTTTCTAACCCCTTAGCGACTCAATTAGATTTAATATCGTCAAATTGTTAAGTATGATCAACGCATAACTAACGAGTAAGACCAAGCGATTTATTTATGCAGACTCAGCTTTTTAACTTTAGCCAAAAACTTGCCGCCATCATGCCTGAGATTGGCGGCGATCGATTGCCATCTCTACTGTTGAGTATGCTCAAAAGTTTGGTACCTTTCGACAATGCCGTAATACTGCATTATCGGCACGATGAAAAGCCATTGGTTTACTATAACGATCGTCCACCTGAAGATCGCGTTACACAAATTAACAAATTTGTTCAGGGCCGGTATTTATTTGATCCATATTATCGAGCGGCGATGGACAGCAATGTGACGGGATTTCATCGCCTCAGTGATTTGGCGCCAGAAGGCTTTGAAAAAACAGAATATTACCGAAGCTATTTTAAATACACTGAAATTAAAGATGAAGTCGGGTATCTTATTCATCTTTCAGCCGGTCAGTTTATCAATATTTCATTGAGCCGAGTGCGACTAGCACAACGCTTTAACCGTGCACAGATGACCGTTCTCAGTGACATTAATGATACGATTGTTGCGATCTGTCAGCAACAATGGAGTGAAGACATAAAAACCGCTGACAACGCTGACAACCAATTACCGGGCCAGCTTGATAGCGCACTAAAGTATTTTGGTACGGCTTATTTGACCGGTAGAGAATCTCAAGTAGTACAACTTTTTCTACATGGCCATTCCACCAAGTCTATCGCAGACCGCTTGGGCATTTCCCCAGAGACAGTAAAACTACATCGCAAAAATAGCTATGCCAAACTGGATGTTTCATCTCAGGCTGAGCTTTTTTATCTTTTCATTGACTCGTTGGCCAGCCTGGCAAACTACGCAGGCGGAGATCCGCTGGTAGGCTATTTATAATAGCCTACCACTGCTGGCACCTCTGGGGCCTGCAGGTTCCCGCAAGACCATCGAGTTCCAATCAAGCATCTGTATTAAAAAACACTATGTCCTCTTCCACTAGGCGCCCAATAATCTCGACACCTGGCGCAAACTTACCCGCCAAAATACTTTCAGCCAATGGGTTCTCTATCAAACGCTGAATAACGCGCTTTAAGGGTCTGGCTCCGTAGACAGGATCAAAGCCCGCTTCCAGTAACCTATCCAACACTGCATCATCGACCTGCAATGTAAGATCAAGGTCTGCCAATCGCTTAGCCAATAACGCTAATTGAATATTGGCAATACCGCGCAGTTGGTCTTTGGCCAATGGATGAAACACGACGACCTCATCGACACGATTGATAAATTCGGGACGAAAATGGCCACTCACAACATCCATCACAGAGGACTTCATGAGATCATAGTTATCGTCACCCGCCAATAACTGCACAACATCCGAACCCAAATTAGATGTCATAATGATAACGGTGTTTTTGAAATCAACGGTGCGCCCCTGGCCGTCGGTAAGACGACCATCATCAAGCACCTGCAAGAGAACATTGAACACATCAGGATGGGCTTTTTCTATTTCATCGAGTAGCAATACTGAATAAGGACGTCGACGCACTGCCTCGGTAAGATAACCGCCCTCTTCATACCCGACATAGCCGGGCGGGGCACCAATTAGCCTTGCCACCGAGTGTTTTTCCATAAACTCTGACATATCTATGCGTATCATGGCATCTTCGCTGTCGAACAAAAACTCAGCCAGAGACTTACATAACTCGGTTTTACCCACACCCGTTGGGCCTAAAAACATAAAGGAACCATTGGGTCTATTCGGATCAGACAAGCCGGCTCGCGATCGCCGTACCGCATTACAGACAGCTATAACAGCTTCAGACTGCCCCATTACACGCTCATGTAATGCTTCCTCCATGCGCAGCAGTTTATCCCGCTCGCCATCGAGCATTTTAGCAACCGGAATGCCAGTCCACTTAGCGACTACCTCCGCTATTTCCTCCTCGGTCACTCTGTTTCTCAGTAATCGTTTTTCGGTTTGAGTTTCGCTCAGGGCACTGGCAAGCTGTTTTTCTAATGCAGGTATAACGCTATATTGAATCTCAGCCATCTTGCCCAAATTACCCGCGCGATGGGCAGCTTCAAGATTTACCCGAGCCTGTTCCAGTTCAGACTTGACGTGAGTGGCACCTTGCATAGAGGCTTTTTCGGCCTTCCATATTTCTTCAAGATCGGAATATTCTCGGTCCAGTAAAGCGATGCCATCCTCGAGTTTTTCCTGACGCTTACGCGATGCCTCATCCTTATCTTTTTTTACCGCCTCCCGCTCAATCTTTAGCTGAATGAGGCGACGCTCAAGACGGTCCATTTCTTCCGGTTTAGAATCAATTTCCATACGAATCCGGCTACCCGCTTCATCGATTAGATCAATCGCTTTGTCGGGCAACTGGCGATCAGTGATATAGCGGCGAGAGAGTTTGGCCGCGGCCACAATAGCACTGTCGGTAATCTCCACGCCGTGATGGACTTCGTAGCGCTCCTTGAGACCTCTCAAAATGGCGACAGTATCCTGCTCAGTAGGTTCGTCCACCAAGACTTTTTGAAAGCGACGTTCAAGCGCACCATCCTTCTCAATAAATTTCCGATATTCATCTAAGGTAGTAGCGCCCACACAATGCAGTTCCCCGCGCGCCAGTGCCGGCTTCAACATATTACCAGCATCCATTGCACCTTCTGATTTACCTGCGCCGACCATGGTGTGAATTTCATCAATAAACAAGATCACCTGCCCATCTTGCTTAGCCAGATCATTGAGCACGCCCTTTAACCTCTCTTCAAAGTCACCACGGTATTTTGCACCAGCTAAAAGAGCGGCTAAATCCAAGGTCAGAACCCGTTTGTTTTTAAGTCCTTCGGGGACTTCACCATTGATAATTCGTTGCGCCAAACCCTCGACTATCGCGGTTTTCCCGACGCCCGGCTCACCAATCAACACCGGATTGTTTTTGGTACGTCGCTGCAGCACTTGAATAGTGCGACGTATCTCATCGTCGCGCCCAATCACGGGGTCCAGCTTCCCCGACTCTGCGCGTTCAGTTAGATCGACGGTATACCTATCCAACGCCTCACGCTGCATCTCCGCATCAGGATCGCTAATGGTATCGCCACCACGAACAGATTCGATCGCATTTTTACCTTTGGATATATCGCCGAATTTTGCTAGCGTCTTACCTAGTGAGCCAGTGTCCTCCATCGCCACCATTAGCAACACCTCGCTTGAGATGTATTGATCGCCCTTTTTTTGTGCGGCGCGATCAGCCAAGTTCATTAGGCGCCCCAAGTCTTGAGATAGGTTAGCCTCACCAATGGGTTTACTTATTTTAGCCAACCGCTGTAACTCGGAATTCAATGATTGTTGCAGACCAACCACATCAAAACCCGCTCGGTTGAGAATGGGCCGAACGCTGCCACCCTCTTGATTTAATAACGCCAGCAGTAAATGCACTGGCTCGATACCTGAGTGATCATTTCCGATCGCCATGGACTGAGCATCTGCCAGTGCGCTTTGCAGCTGATTGGTGAGTTTGTCTATACGCATGATTACTCCTTATCCTGTCTACTAAGATCTTTTCGATCTAGCCTGTTACTTTAGTTGGGGGCTGCTCAGGCATTTTCAATGGTTAAAGCTAGTGGCAACCCCATAATGAATCTATCTTTGGCTTGTAACCGCTGATGCTATCGCGACATTTTTTATCTAGTTATCGACTAGCGCTATGTTGAGATTCCAATCGATACAAAAAAGCCCTACCAAATGGCAGGGCTTTTAGTTACTCAACAGAGCGTGCAACTATGCCTGATTAAGCGCCGTGGTCATTTCAATAACCGCTTTCTTACCGTCGCCATACACCATTAGAGTATGGCTCATGGCAAACAGAGGATTCGGCAGTCCGGCAAAACCTGGACTCAATGAACGCTTAATTACCACCACATTTTTCGCCTTGTCAACATTCAAGATTGGCATGCCGTAAATAGGGCTGCCTTCCACATCTCGCGCCATCGGGTTAGTCACATCGTTGGCACCAATGACAATCACCATGTCGGTGTCTTCAAAGGTCGGATTAATCCTATCCATCTCAACCAGTTTGTCATAGGGAACCTCGGCTTCCGCTAGCAGCACGTTCATATGCCCCGGCATACGACCAGCCACTGGGTGAATGCCGTATTCGACCTCTATGCCTTTGGCTTCCATGGCGTCAGCTAACTCGCGAACAGCATGCTGAGCCTGCGCCATAGCCATCCCATAGCCTGGCACGATAACAACCCGCTTAGCGACCTCGAGCATCATTGCTATTTCGTCAGGCTGGGCACTGGTAACCTTGCCCGCATAAATCTCATCAGCATCAATTTCTTCGCCACCTGGAGCCATTTTTCCAAACAGCACGTTCGTCAGTGAGCGATTCATGGCAACACACATTATTTGGGTAAGAATCAATCCCGAGGTTCCCACCAGAGAACCGGCGATAATCAGCACTGTGTTACCCAGAATAAAGCCGGCAAGCGCTGCCGCTATTCCCGAATAGGAGTTTAGCAGTGCGATAACCACGGGCATATCAGCGCCGCCAATTGGCATTACGAGAAACAGCCCTAGCAATAGCCCCAAACCAACAATCGCCAGCATGCCAGCCATATTGCCTGGATCAACGACCACCGAACCTATCGCGAACAGGGCAGCAACGAACAAAATACCATTGCCAATAGGGCCACCAGGGAACCACAACTATTCTTCATCAGCTCCTGCAATTTGGAAAAAGCCACCAAACTACCGGTCAAGGTCACCGCGCCGATCAGAACGGTCAGTCCAATGGCAGTCAGTGCAAATATGCCCTCCGCACCTATGCCAAACGCCCCAGTATCGACAGCTAACGGGACTAGCATATCGGCAAAGGAGGTTGGCGCTGCACCCAGCGTTGTAAAGTACTCGGCCAAAGCAATAGTCAGCGACGCGCCACCACCAAAGCCATTGAGCAGAGCAACCATTTGCGGCATCGACGTCATTTGAATCCGCAGCGCCATCACGCCGCCAATAATCGAACCCACAGCCACACCAGCAATACGAAGGTATAGTCGACATTATTAATATTAAGAAAGTAATGACCACAGCCAATAACATCCCCAGCGCGGATAACAGATTGCCTCGCACAGCGGTTTTTGGTTTAGTCAGTCCTTTGATTCCGAGAATAAATAGTACACCGGCAACTAAGTAAATAAAGCTTACAATATTAGGATTCATCGCTTACTTCCTCTTAAACATGGCAAGCATGCGGTTGGTGACCAGATAGCCGCCTACTACATTAATCGTCGCGAATGTCACGGCGATAAAACCCAATATATTGACCAACATTGGTGAGCCATCAGAACCCGCGGCGAGTAGCGCGCCCACAAGCGTGATGCCCGAGACAGCGTTGGTGCCTGACATTAGCGGTGTGTGCAATGTGGGTGGTACTTTGGTGATCAACTCAACGCCAAGAAATAGCGAAAGTACAAAAAGTGCTAGTAATAAAATCAAGACTTCCATCGTTTATTCTCCCTTTTAAGCTTGGTCAGGTACATTGAGTTCAGGCAGGTTTAATAACTTGCGCATATAGGGGTGAGGAACTTCCCCATTATGGGCTACGACCGTACCGGCAACAATCTCGTCATTAAAATCAAGATTCAGATTGCCCTGTTCATCAAGAATTAACTCAAGCAATGTCTGCATGTTTTTACCGTACATCTGGCTGGCATGGTAGGCCAATTCTGAAGGCACATTTTCTGGCCCCAAAATAGTTACACCATGAGCTATGACGGTCTTACCCTGTTCGGTCAAATCGCAGTTGCCACCGCGCTCAGCAGCCAGATCCACAATTACCGAGCCCGGCTTCATGGCCTTGACCATATCTTCGGTAACTAAAATTGGCGACTTGGCTCCGGGAATAGCCGCGGTGGTGATAATAATGTCTTGTTCGGCCACCACAGCGGTCATCAATTCACGCTGGCGGCGCAGAAAGTCTTCACCCTGTTCTTTGGCGTAACCACCAGCGCCTTCGGATTCTCCGGTATCCAAGTCCAGCTCTACTGGCTTGGCGCCGACCGAGATAATCTGTTCACGCGCGGCGGGCCGCACATCGTAAGCTTCAACCACGCCGCCCAATCGCTTGGCTGTAGCGCAGGCCTGCAACCCGGCAACGCCCACGCCCATAATTAAGACGCGTGCGGGCTGTAAGGTGCCGGCAGCGGTCATTAGCATAGGGAAAATACGCGGCGCAGCAGAAGCGCCCATCAGCACCAGCCTTATATCCAGATAGAGTTGCCATTGATGACAGAACATCCATGCTTTGAGCACGACTAATACGCGGAACTAACTCTAATGCGATGGCGCTTGCACCTCGGTCAGCAACAGCCTGAGCGGCCTGAGGTGAAGCGAGCGGATCCATCATACCGATGACTAACTGGCCCTTTCTCAGGCTAGCCAAATCAGCGTCTGAATTATCGTTGTTGGATCCGAAAGATTGTACCTGCAAAATTATATCTGCCTTGGCAAATATTTCAGCACGGTCATCTGTAAGGGTGGCTCCAGAAGCGGCATATTCTGCATCGGGATAACCCGCAGCGCTTCCAGCATTGGTTTGAAAAAGCACCTGTACGCTTTTGTCAGTCAGAGACTTGACATTGGCAGGGGACATGGCGACTCGTTGTTCACCGGGTTTAATTTCCGACGGAATTCCGATTATCACTCAATTCTCCTTGAGTTGGTTAAATTACTTTTTTGTATTTCCTTTAAAATTGAAGCCTTATTGTAACAATCTTTAATAACTGGTCACATCACGCCGAGGTATATAGCCACTATTAGCACCAGCGATGGAGCATGAATTGTGTGATAAAGTAAGGCCCTGTCACAGAAAAGTTAAGATACCTCGGTAGATTTTAAAATGCAGGCTCAGTCACCAGAGTCGTTTTCAAATGAGTATAAATCCGATCTAATTATTACGGGCTACAGAGAAGTCCGCAAGTTCTAACATCACGTCCTTATATATGCTCCCTGGCAATTTAGCCAATGCCACTTTCGCCAGCTCAGCCTGATGTTGAGCCATTCCAATGCTGTACTCTAAGCCTCCTTTGGCCTTGACCAACGCGAGTATCGGATTAAAACTTTCAGCACTTTTGGTTTCTATGGCCTGACAAATCATGCGGGCCTGTTCTGCATCACTGTTATCGCGAGTGTAGATAAGAGGCAGAGTCATTTTACCTTCAGCCAAATCGTCTCCAACATTTTTGCCAATACTGTCCACATCGCCCTGATAATCCAGTACGTCATCCGCAATCTGGAATGCCAAGCCAAGATGCTTACCATAATCAGCCATGGCCGATTGGTTGACGCCAGCAAGGCTTGCGCCCGTCTGAGCGGCCGCCTCAAACAATTTCGCGGTTTTACGATAGATGACCTGTAGATAAATATCCGCTGTCAGGTTCGAATTACCGGCGTTCCCCATCTGCTGCACTTCGCCCTCTGAAATCACATTTGTAGCATCAGCCATCATACTCATTATAGGCATATCACCAATCGCCACTAACATTTGAAAGGCACGCGAATAAAGAAAATCACCCACTAAAACGCTGGGCGCATTACCCCATTGAGCATTCGCCGTGTCACGACCGCGGCGCAGTGCGGACACATCAACAACATCATCATGCAAAAGGGTCGCCGTATGAATAAATTCGATCACAGCAGCCATCTGGATATGCTGAGACCCCTTGTATCCATTGGCCAGAGCAGCGAGTAAAACCACCACTGGGCGCAGGCGTTTACCGCCAGAATCGACAATATAATGGCCGATATTCTCCACTAATCCGACATCGGATTTTAGCTCGCTCACGATCAGCTTATTGACGGCAGCAAATTCTTGTTGGACAGCACTATGAAAAGACAACATCTATTTCCGGGCAAACTGCTTTATTTCGTAGGCCGCATGCTAGGGAGACACTCGGGATCTGTCAACTTAAAACCGCTTATATGACTATTAGTCACTACCCTTTTTATCCATGTCTGGTCGATAAGTCCTGTCGTAAATAGTTGATGGGGAGGCCAGAACTGGTTACGATGCGCCCTCTCTATCCAACATCAAAGGAACTCATGACCTTTAAGCCAAAGTCCTGCTATAACAAAGAAGAAATTTTAGGCTGCAGCCGCGGTGAGCTGTTCGGCCCGAACAACGCCAAACTTCCTGCGCCCAACATGCTTATGATCGACCGTATTGTCGAAATCAACAATACCGGTGGCAAACATGGCCTCGGGCAGATTATTGCTGAAATAGATATAACCCCTGAACTGTGGTTCTTTGATTGTCACTTTGATGGCGACCCAGTCATGCCTGGCTGTCTGGGACTCGATGCTCTTTGGCAGCTGGTTGGATTTTTCTTAGTTTGGAATGGTAATAACGGCCGCGGCCGCGCTCTGGGCGCAGGAAATGTTAAATTTTTCGGTCAAATTTTACCCACCGCCAAAAAAGTGACCTACAAACTTGATCTGACCCGTCTAATTCAACGCAAACTTGTTATGGGCATTGCCGATGGTTCGGTTGAAGTTGATGGTCGCGAGATCTATACCGCCAAAGATTTGAAAGTCGGTCTGTTTGAGAGCACTGACAACTTTTAAGTATTCCAACAGTAAGCTAACGCTACATCAGGAGGATTAGCAATGAGACGTGCAGTAATTACGGGCCTTGGCGTTGTATCCTGTCTCGGCAATGACAAGCAGACTGTAACCCGTTCATTGAGAGAAGGAATCTCTGGCATTCGCCGCCGCGAAGACTTTGCGGAGATGGGCCTGCGCTGTAATGTTGGCGGCATACTAGACATAGACCCCAAAGATCATATTGATAGAAAGGTTCTCCGTTTCATGGGGGCCTCAGCCTCATACGCCTACATAGCCACGGATCGCGCAATTGCCGATGCCGGCCTGACACCTGAAATGGTTTCAGACCATCGCACCGGCCTCGTAATGGGCTCAGGTGGCGTTTCCGGTGAAATGTTCACCGAGTCTATTGATGTTATGCGCGAGCGAGGCATCAAGCGTGCCGGGCCTTACCGAGTCACCCAAATCATGGCCAGTACCGTTTCTGCCTGCGTTGCTACCCCGTTTAAAATAAAGGGCGTCAACTACTCGATCTCCTCCGCCTGTGCTACTAGCGCTCACTGCATAGGCCATGCGGTTGAATTGATTCAACTGGGCAAACAAGATGTTTTGCTAGCCGGCGGCTCTGAAGACATGCACTGGTCCATGGCCGGTATGTTTGACGCTATGGGCGCGCTAACTAGTAAGTATAATGACTCACCTGAAATTGCCTCTAGAGCTTACGATGCCGACAGAGATGGATTCGCTCCCGGCCTAGGTGCGGGGACCGTGATTGTAGAAGAACTTGAGCATGCGCTTGCCCGCGGTGCCAACATAATCTGTGAAGTGACGGGTTATGGCGCCACATCGGATGGTGCCGATATGGTATCCCCCTCAGGTGAAGGCGCCGAGCGTTGCATGAAGATGGCCATGGCAACAGCATCAGGTCCAGTGGACTATATCAACACTCATGGCACCAGTACGCCAGTCGGCGATATTGCTGAACTGGGCGCCATTCGCAACACTTTTGGCGATAGCTGCCCAGACATTAGCTCGACTAAATCACTTTCAGGCCACAGCCTTGGTGCTGCGGGGGTTCATGAAGCCATTTACTGTATGCTAATGATGGAAAATAACTTTGTTGCGGCATCGGCCAATATCAATACGCTCGATGATCACGCTCTGGGACTGCCAATTGTTTTGCAAACCAAAGAAAAAACGCTAGACCGCATTATGTCTAATAGCTTTGGCTTCGGCGGTACTAATGCGACTTTAGTGATGGAGCGTTTTACTGACTGAACAATATCATCTAGGTCATTGCGCCATAAAGACGTGATTTGATCAGGTACAAAAAAGGCAGCCATTGGCCGCCTTTTTTTGTGCTAAAACGTCTGTCGTTTACAGCGCCGCTAAAATAGCCTCGGCACTTGTGGCTTCTAGAGCAGCTTCATCAATATTTAGCAAACTCACCACACCATCATCGACAACCATAGCGAAGCGCTTGCTACGGGCTCCCATGCCATAAACTGATGCATCTAAGACAAGATCCAGAGCCTTGGTGAAGTCACCATTGCCGTCTGCCAACATCACAAGATGCTCGGCATTCGCAGCTTTTCCCCAGGCATCCATAACAAACACATCATTGACCGACATGCAGGCAACTGTATCCACGCCCTTCGCCTTAATGGCATCGACATGTACAACAAAACCGGGCAGATGCGCCATCGAGCATGTTGGTGTGAACGCACCTGGAACAGCGAAGAGAACTACTTTTTTACCATCAAAAATATCTGCTGTGCTGATCCCCGCAGGACCCTCTGCACCCATAACTGTCATCATTCCCTCAGGAACTTTATCGCCAACTTTAATCGTCATTTAAACCTCGTCATTAATTGTTTTAATAGGTACCAAAAAACCGCTATCTAGAACGGAATGTCATCGTCAAAACTGTCCATCCCCTGGGGCCTGCTGCTGGGGCCTGCTGTGGTGCATTCTGCTGCTGCCCTTGTTGTGGGGCCGAGCTATTTTGCTGTGGCGCTGAATTTTGATAGCCGCCACCCTGCTGTTGAGGTGCATCATAACCGCCTTGTCCGCCGCTGCGAGTATCAAGCATCTGCATTTCACTTGCAATTATTTCGGTTGTGTAACGGTCTTGGCCGTCCTGCGCCTGCCATTTGCGAGTGCGAAGAGAACCCTCAACATAAAGCTTCGAGCCTTTCTTGACATACTCGCCTGCGATTTCCGCCAACCGGTTATAAAACGTCACCCGATGCCATTCGGTGCGCTCTTGTTGATCGCCTGTGTTTTTATCTTTCCATGATTCTGATGTCGCAATACTCAGATTAGTGACTGCACCACCTGATGGCATAAAGCGTGTTTCAGGGTCCTGACCACAGTTACCCACGATGATGACTTTGTTGACTCCGCGCGCCATTTTAATCTCCTGTTCGTTAACGTTTTAAATAAGGTCTAAGGCTTTGCATATCCACGGTCTTCTTATCAACCTTGACATAGGCAAGCGACTCCCCTTTGATCAGGAGTATATCGTCTACCCCCACTATAGCAGAAATTATTTTTACAAAATCGTTATGCTCACTATCTCCGACATGCAACACCAGGGTTTGTAGTGGTCGAGGAGATTGTAGTCCCAACGACAGCAGCCACCAGATCGCTAGCACCGCGGTCAAAAGCAAAAATAACCCATCAGTGCCAAACTGCTGCAAACTAACCCCTCCCAATGTCCCCCCCACAAAGGCACCCAGAAACTGACTGGTGGAATAAATACCCATGGCAGTACCGCGACGTCCTGCCGGACAGGCTTTACTCATCCATGAGGGTAACGACGCTTCTAGCAGATTAAAGCAGGCAAAAAACACAAGCAGCATCAATGGCGTCATAAGCACACCGCGAGCGGTACCTAGCACTAACATCGCAATTGCCATACAGGCAATTGCCGAGACAAAGCTGAGTTTTTGGCGTTGATGTTTTTCACCCAAAATCATTACCGGCAACATGGCTACAAAGCCGCCGCCCAGTAAGGCTAAATACACCCACCAAAGATTATCAGCACTGACATTCAACTCCTCTGCCAGAATGCTCGGAATCACTACAAACGATGCCATCAGCGCCAGATGTAAGGCAAATATGCCTATATTAAGACGCAGTAACGTTGGTTCGGTCAATAGACTGGCAATATGCCTAATATCGGCCAAGGTCTCCCGATTGCGCTGCAGCGCAACCACGCGTGGCACAAAAACTAGAAATACCAGAATTCCGATCAAACCCAATAATGCAGTGACCCAAAAAATGCCGGACAGACCCATGGATGCAGCAATTAATGGGCCGAGAATCATTGCCAGAATAAAAGATAAGCCAATGCTGGCACCAATAGTTGCCATAGCCTTGGTACGGTTCTCTTCGGCTGTCAGGTCGGCAACCATCGCCATTAGAGTACTGGCAATAGCCCCCATACCCTGCAGTGCACGGCCAATCATGAGCCCCTGCATGCTGTCGGCCGACGCCGCCACAACACTGCCGAGAACAAACATCAACAGACCACCAACAATCACTGGCTTGCGACCTATCTTGTCCGACAGAAGACCGAGGGGAATCTGCAAAAGGGCCTGAGTTAATCCGTAAATACCCAGCGTAAGACCTAATAAAAAGGGCGTCGCATCCGCGTAATTATCTTGGTACAGCGCCAGTACTGGCAGCACCATAAACAGTCCAAGCATCCTGAAGCCGTAGAGGCTGGCAAGAGACAATGTGGCGCGCTTCTCCAAAGGAGAAAAACCGGTGGGTGGTGCAGATTCAGTCAAGGCAGCATCAGATTCTAAGTCGTGTCAGCTTGCATGTTAACAGCCCAACAGAGTCTCAACCACCGTCAGTGAATCTTTTTTATGGCTTATGTGGACGTAATAGCAGTCTAGACAATCTCTGTCGCCGTATTATTACATATAACTGCAAATCACTTTGCTCTAAGGGTAAGTCACGCCTTATAATCGGTCGTTTAACTAAAGCAGAAACAAAGTTCTATGGATACCATTCAGGTACGGGGCGCACGCACCCACAACCTTAAGAATATCGATATCGATATTCCTCGCGATAAATTAATTGTGATCACGGGCCTATCCGGCTCGGGGAAATCCTCGCTGGCATTTGATACGCTGTATGCTGAGGGTCAAAGACGCTATGTAGAGTCCCTTTCGACCTATGCGCGTCCAGTTCCTATCCATGATGGAAAAGCCCGATGTTGACCACGTGGAGGGCCTCTCTCCCGCTATTTCTATTGAGCAGAAATCTACCTCTCACAATCCCCGATCCACGGTTGGAACGATTACGGAGATCTATGACTACCTGCGCCTTTTGTTTGCTCGCGCAGGTGAGCCTCGCTGCCCAGATCATGACAGAGTGCTAAATGCTCAAACTGTAAGTCAGATGGTTGATCAGGTTATGGCGCTCCCAGAAGACACTAAGCTGATGCTACTTGCCCCTGTGGTTAAGGATCGCAAGGGCGAACATTTGCACCTGTTTGAAAGTATGCGTCGCCAGGGCTTCATACGCGCCCGCATTAATGGCCTAGTTTGCGATTTGGAAGAAACTCCGACACTGGATAAAAAGAAGAAGCACACTATCGAAATCGTTGTCGACCGTTTTAAGGTAAAAAGTGACATTGCATTGCGGCTGGCTGAGTCCTTCGAAACGGCCCTGACTCTGGCTGAAGGACTGGCCTCAATAAGTTATATGGAAGATAAACAGCCGGATCAGATATTTTCGGCGAAGTTTGCCTGCCCAATCTGTAATTACAGTCTCAACGAACTAGAGCCTCGACTTTTTTCGTTTAACAACCCAGCGGGCGCCTGCCCCACCTGCGATGGGCTTGGCGTACACCAGTTTTTTGATATTGACCGTGTTATTAAACATCCTGAGGTATCTATTTCAGAGGGTGCGATTCGCGGTTGGGATCGACGAACCTTGTTTTACTACAATATGTTGACTAGTCTGGCTGAACATTACAATTTCGATATTGATCAGCCTTGGGAAAAATTGTCAGCAATTCACCAACAAAAGATTTTGTTTGGCAGCGACGAGGAGGAAATTACCTTTAACTACGTCAATGACCGCGGTACGGTGTTCCGTCGCGAGCATAAGTTTGAAGGCGTCATCAATAACATGGAACGTCGCTACCGCGAAACAGAGTCCAATTCGGTGCGCGAAGAACTCAACAAGTATATGGCAACCTCTAACTGCCCAGAATGCTCAGGTACACGCCTCCGCAAGTCTGCACGTCATGTCTTTATTGATAACCGCCGCATTGAAGATATCGTTAGCATGCCCGTCGGTGAATGCTGCGAGTATTTTGAAGCCCTAAACCTGCCTGGACGGCAAGGTGAGATTGCCGATAAGATCGTAAAGGAAATCCGCCAACGCTTTAACTTCTTAGTCGACGTGGGCCTTAATTACCTCTCATTGAGTCGCAGCGCCGACACTCTTTCAGGTGGCGAGGCTCAGCGTATCAGGCTGGCCAGCCAAATCGGCGCTGGGCTTGTCGGCGTGATGTATATTTTGGACGAACCGTCCATTGGCCTACATCAACGTGATAATGAGAGACTATTAAAAACCCTAATCCACCTGCGCGATCTTGGCAATACTGTGATTGTGGTTGAGCATGATGAGGACGCGATCGCCGCCGCAGACCATGTTATTGATATAGGCCCAGGAGCCGGCATTCATGGTGGTGAGATTATCGCCCAGGGTACCGTCAAGCAGATTAAAGCTAACAAGAACTCAATTACAGGCCAGTTCTTATCGGGTGTGCGCGGCATAAAAATCCCTAAGGTTCGCAACAAGGGCAAAGGGAAGCTACTCAAGGTTACCGGCGCCTCCGGTAATAATTTACAAAATATCGACTTGGAGATACCCCTAGGAGTTTTTACCTGTATTACAGGCGTATCAGGATCAGGCAAATCAACATTAATTAATGAAACACTCTATCCCGCCGCCGCAGTAGCCCTGAATAAGGCGACGATTCTAAAGCCTGCCCCCCATACAAAAATTACCGGATTAAGTCATCTCGATAAGTGTATCGACATCAATCAGAGTCCCATTGGCCGCACGCCTCGTTCTAATCCAGCCACCTACACGGGTATCTTCACCCCAGTGCGAGAAATCTTTGCTGGCACACAGGAAGCACGATCACGAGGCTACAATCCTGGTCGATTCAGTTTCAATGTAAAAGGCGGTCGCTGTGAGGCCTGTCAAGGCGATGGCGTCACCAAGGTGGAGATGCACTTTCTACCCGACATCTACGTACCTTGCGATGTCTGCAAGGGTAAACGCTATAACCGTGAGACCCTAGATATTCACTTTAAAGGTAAGAATATCCATCAGGTGCTAGCCATGACGATTGAGGATGCCCGTGAATTCTTTGACGCTATTCCTACCATCGCGCGCAAGCTTCAGACTCTAATTGATGTGGGCCTGTCCTATATCAGCCTGGGGCAGTCGGCAACTACTTTGTCGGGCGGTGAAGCTCAGCGTGTCAAGCTATCCAAAGAACTATCCAAGCGCGATACCGGAAAAACGCTTTACATACTAGACGAGCCAACCACTGGCCTACACTTTCATGATATTGAGCAGCTTTTAGCAGTGCTCCACCGTCTGCGTGACCACGGTAATACGGTGGTCGTGATTGAACATAACTTGGATGTGATTAAAACGGCTGACTGGGTTGTCGATCTTGGACCTGAAGGCGGTTCCGGTGGCGGATTGATAGTCGCAACCGGCACCCCAGAAGAAGTCGCTAAGGTTAAGGAATCACATACGGGTCATTTTTTGAAAGGTATCTTGAAGGGTAAGTAGAGCTCTAACCAGTGCGCCCCAGATAATCGGCAACCATTCTGTCGATTGCGTCCTGCTTGTATTCGCGCAGGCCACTGAGGATTAGGTTTTTGACGCCATGGCCGACGACCCTGCCTTGGTCCATAAAGCGGAACTGTAATTGAGCCTCACCGCGCTTGCCATCAACACGCAGACTGGTTCCAGCAAGTTCGACGGTCGGCTTTGTCAGCGTTAGCCTGTCTAGACGCAAAGACATTGAGTCATAGATTACTAGCGGTCGCTCGGGATTAATCATCACCTGCTCCTGCGCCATCAACGGTACCAGAATATGGGGAAAGTTTTGTCCCGAGAACAGCACATAGACTTTAACTAACTGCTCAATCAAACCCATATTAGCCACAGATTCACCGCCCCTACTGACCTCTAAGTAGCACTTACCACGCTGGTCAATAACACGAAAATGTTCACCTACCGCCGGTGGAAAACACAGCGCGGTATCTGCCGAAACCATGCCAGAAAAATTAAATGACATTTCCTTACTTAGTCCATATCGCTGTAATACAAGAGCAAATAGTAAGTCTCCTGGCACGCAAAAACGTTTACTGGCTGTGTCATGGATAGGATTGAAATCATTGCTCACCGACTTAGCAAAGTCGCTGCCCTGCTCAGCGCTGATACTGATACTGTCTTGATAGCTACTGTGGAATGACTGTAAAAACATTATTGACTCTAGCCCTATGATCTAAATGCTGTTAAAACGAATCTCTTCAATCAAGTTCGGCTTCGAACTCTTCCAGAAGATCTAATGGCTCCATTTCCTGGCCTTCGAGCTCAGTATTCCAGTTAACGCCCACCATCAAAACGTCTGCATGCATGCCGGGAAGCCAGTCGTCGAGAAACTCTTCCAACTCAATAGCGACGGGCTTGTAGACATCCCAATCTCCGGTGCATAGCGCCTGCGCTAGACCCTCCGCAGACCAAAATGGAATGACATCAATACTATCATTATCAATCGAACTGACCAGAGACCAGTTGCCCTCAGTATCCTGTAGACCCCAGACGCAGCCATTTTCGAGACATTCAACCACTAAGCGGTCAAGGTTTTCTTGCAGGTCATCGGACAGAGGATCCATGATTGAGCTCAACTTATTATGGGTTTAGTCAAAGAGCGCCATAATAACGCTTTTACGCCATCAAACCAAAGTGGCTAAGCGGGAACTGCCCATGAGTTAGGCACACCACTGAACACCATGAAGCTTATTGTTGACGAGCTTATCGCAGATACTAACCAGCCAGAGCCTGATCTAACGCTACTCAACCAGCAGATCGAAATCTGTAAAGCTACCTTAAAACGGCTGTTGATGACGGCGGAAGAATCCCAGTCAAGTCAACATAAGCCAAGGCAGCTCCATATCTATTTTTCGGAGTTGGTGGAACGCTGGCAACTTATGCGACCCAGCCTAAACGCCAGTATAGAGATAGCAGATGCGCCGATGCTTGCTCTTTTCCATCCGACCATCGATCAGTCAATACTCAATCTTCTCAACAATGCTGCCGATGCTAGTCCTGAGAAAGTAGAGATTTCTATAGATTGGACCCGCGAAAACGTTACGCTCGATATTCGCGACTACGGCGCAGGACTAGATCCGTTAGCAGTTGATGAGCTTGGCAAACCCTTTGTGACCGATAAATCCAATGGACTTGGACTCGGGTTATTTCTCTCCCGAGCCACACTCACTCGCTATGGTGGTACGGTGAAATTGCAAAATACGGCAGGCGGAGGCACACATACCCAGATTGTTCTGCCACTGCAGTCTGCCGAGCACAACCCGTGGGGAGATGAATTAGAGTGAACTATCTGGTTGTTGATGATGATGCGGCATTCTGTGCTACGCTCGCTCGGGTGCTGACTCGGCGAGGCCATAAGGTAGTCACCGCAACTAATGGCGTTGACGCTGTTCGGCACTGCCAGCTCTCGACGATTGATAGAGCCATCCTAGATCTCAAATTGGATCGAGAGTCAGGCCTAGTGATACTCCAGCAACTTCGTTTAATACAACCCAACATCCAGACTGTTATCCTCACAGGTTATTCGAGCATTGCCACGGCAGTCGAAGCGATAAAGCTAGGCGCGATTAATTATCTCATTAAGCCCGCGTCCGCTGATGACATTGTGTCGTCATTTGAACAGGTCAAAGGCAGTGTCGAGGCAGAGGTACAAGAGGTTCCCCCATCGGTTAATAGGTTGGAGTGGGAGCATATCCAAAGAGTACTAAAAGAAAATAATGGCAACATATCAGGTACGGCGAGAAACCTAGGCATGCACCGCAGAACATTACAGAGAAAGTTACTGAAGAGGCCAGTCAAACAGTAGCACGCAGACAGAAGCCCTGAGACGCTAGTTGAGTACCCGGTAGCCACGACCTTTTAAACATCGTTTAACAATTCGGTCCTGCTCATGACGAGCACTCTTGTTACCTTTCACCCCACCGACAACAGCGCCTGCACCGGCTCCCCGCTTTGCGCTGTCACTATTGCCCAGCACGGCACCCAGAACACCACCAACCACCCCGCCTTCCACGACACCTTCTGCGGTGCGTTGACCGACACTCACTTGCACCGCGTAGGCTTCGCAATCGGCAAGGTCAACCTCATAGCTGTAGGGGTCTACACCTAGGGTGTCCACAATGACTTCGTCAGGGGCGCCATACTGATAACCGCTACTGCAACCGACAAGCATTGATAACGCGGTAATAGATAAAATTGCTAAAGCTAACTGATGATTTTTCAACTCTTACTCCATGATTAAAAAGGCTTACTCTATCAAACGTCAACCAAATGCTTCGGTTGACGCTGACGAGCAATGTCCAACAAGTCTCTATCATATCGAGCAAAGCGACTTACTTGGTATTATTCATTATGCCTCGCACAGCCGCAGGAATATCCGCAGGCAGCACTATGAGCTTCGAGTTTTCAGACTTGGCCATACTTTTGATGGCCTCAATGTACTTTTCACCAAGCAGATACATGGCAGGCAGCTCTTTATCTTGAATAGCTTCATTGACCTTACTCAGTGCCGTCTTGGTAGCTTCAGCCAGCACTATTTGAGCTTCTGCATCTCGGCGCGAGGCTTCTAATCGACCGTCTGCCTCAAGAATTGCCGCGGTTTTTTCACCATCGGCCCGAGTAACCGTGGCGCGACGTTGACGCTCCGCAGCAGCCTGCTCTTCCATCGCAGACTGCATGGTCCCTGATGGATTGATGTCCTGAATCTCTACCGTTTTTAAAGTGATGCCCCAGTCTGCAATTTCTTCAGCAATGGAGGTCTTAAGTTTCGATTTAATCTGATCACGAGAAGACAACGCATCATCCAATGACATTTCACCGACGATAGAACGCAGCGAGGTCTGTACTAATGTGCGAATTGCCAGCTCATAATTCTCAACTCCATAAACAGCTTTTTCCGGAGATAGTATATTAATGTAAGCGACCGCATTGGCAATGATTACCACATTATCTAAGGTGATCACTTCTTGCGAGGGAATATCCAATACAATATCTTTGGTCGTGGCTTTAAAGGCCACATCATCAACATAAGGAATAATAAGGTTGAGTCCGGGAACTAAGGTATTGTGATATTTCCCGAGCCGCTGAACGACCCATTTTGATCCCTGAGGCACCAGACGGACACCCTTAAATAGCGTCACCACGACCAACAATAAAACCGCACCGACTAGAATGATACCTTCCATTTTTTTCTCCCTGAGTAAGTTAAACTATGCTGGCAACCACTAATACGGTGCCATTAATTGATTTGATGTACAGACGGTCGCCTAGTGCCACGCTGGTCTCGCAGGTGAATTGCCACTCGTCTTCACCCAGTATTGGGGTGGTAAAACGTATTTTACCCGGGGTTCGCTCGGTTGGGAGTTTAATTACTTGACCCGCCTCACCAATAGCCGATACCTGCGCTAATTCATCCATGTTATGGCTGCTTAATCTTGGCTTAAACACGATAAACCAGAGTACAGTAAAGGCTACCGAAGACAGGGTCCAGAGGAGCACTTGGATACTAAAACTGACATCTACAGCTAATGCGACAAGGCCCACAACTATGGCACCAAGGCCAAACCAAAGAATGGTAAAACTTGGTACAAATATCTCGCCAATAATCAGTAAAATGCCGAGCACTAGCCAGTGCCAGGCCAATAATTGAATATCCATTTCTCAGTCCTTAATGATAAAAAAATCTAATAATAAGATCAAAATCTGTCTTTGGGCCCAATATCTAAACGCATAACGAGCGCATCTTCGCAGCCATACTCAGTGCGATAATAATCTCTGCGCTCACCCACTTTTTGAAATCGTCTACTGGTATAGAGACGAATAGCGGTAAAATTTGACACCCTGACTTCCAAATATAGTTTTAAAATCTCCGCGGGTAGAGTGCCAATACTGTGATCCAGTAAAAATGATCCTAGACCCCGACCCTGAAACTCTGGCGCCACGGCGATGTTATGTATCTCGGCCTCATCGGCCGCGGTCGAGATCACAGTATACCCCAGGACCTGCAGCTCAGAAACCAACACCGCAGACTGATCAATACTCTGGTGAAATTGCGCTAGGCTCCAAGGATGAACTGAAGTTAGTGTCTCTATCGATACCACTGCATCGAGATCATCTACCTGCAGACCCCTTATAGATAGATTATCAATCAGGTCACTAGTGTGACAGAAATCACTCAAGATGGTTGTTGGTACTTATTCACAACCCTCAGCGGTGACAGATAACGAATCGTCTGCCATGCCTCACGCTTGCGCTGCGGCTGCGCAATCATGTCTGCAAGCGATGGCACAACTAAGGCGGTAACCTGATCATAGATACTCACCTGACCATTGGTAACAGACGCCTGTTCCTCCGCCGACAGAAGCCACTCCGCGGCGCCAGCGCCCATCAATAATAATAATTTAGCTGATTTACTATCAATTCTCGCTCTGATCAGGGTCCCTAAAAATTCCTTCGCCTCGACTATATCCCCTGTCGCATTAGGATAGGGAGGCCACTCGATAATATCCATACTCGGCAACTGACCATTGCCCTGGCCCATCGCCAGCAAAATATTACCCAGCAATAGAATTTGTTCAGGATCTGGCAAGGCCTCATCTACAGAACCACATACCAGCAGGTCGCCAGTCGGCTGCCAGAGAGAAAATTTGGCAGCAACATTGCTTAACGACTGTGGTTCAGTCACCGATATCTTAGCCCGGGGCAACTTAGGCTTAGTGTCAATATCGAATCCGCTAACCTTTGATGTCCTTTTAGCCGGCAGATCAATGCTGTTAGAGGCCGCACCCATTGACCTACCAATAGATTTTTCTGTCAGACCAGTCCTGTCTTCATCGACCGTGCCCAACACCAACCTAGCTGATTCTGCACCCTTCGCTGAGGCTTGGCCGATAGCCACCAAGGGCAAATCTTTGGAAACGTATTGGACAATACCCAGTCTTTGCAAATAGTGATTGTGTCGGGCCCCGCTCATCAGACCCCGCCGAGTTGCGGATGCAAACGGCCCGGATTACGCATCAGGGTCAGTGCATTCAGGTAAGCCTTAGCGCTAGCTAACAATATATCAGTATCGGCACCTTGGCCATTGATAATACGTCCATCTTTTTCCAAGCGCACTGTTACCTCGCCCTGGGAGTCCGTACCCTGAGTTACAGCATTTACCGAATATAACTGTAGGTTAGTTTCGCTGTTGACCAATATTTCAATAGCATTGAAAATAGCGTCGACCGCGCCATCGCCATTAGCCTCCGCGCGATGGTCTTTGTCCTGATAACGGATACCAATTTTGGCATGGGGTAGCTGACCCGATTTCGATAACACTTCAAGATCAATCACCGTTAAGTCATCTGCGCCTGTGCCCAATTGCACGTCGGAAACCAAGGCCTGTAGATCTTCATCAAAGATCTCGCGTTTCTTATCTGCCAATTCTTTAAAGCGCACAAAAGCTTGATTAAATTCCTCTTTACTATCAAAGCTAATACCGAGCTCCTCCAACCTCGCACCAAAAGCTGCGCGGCCAGATAACTTGCCCAGAGATAATTTATTGGTGCTCCAGCCCACATCTTCAGCTTTCATAATTTCATAGGTTTCACGAAACTTAAGAATACCATCCTGATGAATTCCTGACTCATGGGCGAACGCGTTGGCCCCAACTATCGCCTTATTTGGCTGTACCGGAAATCCCGTAATACTGGACACTAATCTTGATGTTGGCACTATGTGCACTGGGTCGATTCTTGTCTCAACTGGGAATATGTCTCGACGCGTACGAATAGCCATTACCAACTCCTCCAATGAGGCATTACCCGCTCGCTCGCCCAACCCATTAATTGTACATTCAACCTGTCGGGCGCCGTTCTGAACAGCGGCCAGACTATTGGCAACCGCCAAACCCAAATCATTGTGGCAATGCACTGAAAAAATGGCTTTGTCGGCATTGGGCACAGTATTCATCAGGCGCTTGATCATTGCGCCGTATTCGATAGGGTCTGAGTAGCCCACCGTATCCGGGAAGTTAATGGTGCGAGCACCAGCATCGATTACCGCCTCAGTAATCCGACACATAAACTCAAACTCTGAACGACTGGCATCTTCAAGAGAAAATTCAACATCATCAATCAGATCACGAGCTATTTTGACCGCGCCCACGGCCTGAGCAAGCACTTGCTCTGGCGCCATCTGTAGCTTGTGTTTCATATGAATGGGAGAGGTGGCGATAAATGTGTGAATGCGTCCGGCATTAGCGCCTTTTAAGGCTTCTGCGGCACGCTCAATATCCACCGAAATGGCACGAGAAAGGCTGCAAATACGACTCTCGGTTACCGTATTAGCTATCGCTTTCACGGATTCAAAGTCACCCTGACTGGAAATCGCAAAGCCGGCTTCAATCACGTCGACACGCATTTTTTCTAGGGCTTTGGCAATACGGATCTTCTCATCTTTGGTCATGGACGCGCCAGGGCTCTGCTCGCCATCGCGCAATGTGGTATCAAAAATGATTAGCTTTTCTTTAGGCTGCTCTTTGGTATTCATGTTATCTACTCTTCCTCATGGGAGCCATACTGATTACTCAGGCTCCATTGTAAAACGGATCTACCCCAAGGGGATAGAATATCATTGCAACTGATGCAATGAGCGAAATTTGGATGAGGTATAACAATAGATGCCCCTCAGGGCAGGAGAAGAAGTAATCCACGCACGCAAACAGCAGTCTTCAGACTGATATTCGCCGCAATACTCTGTAAAAGATTATTCATAGAATGCATTCAAACAGTTTTTGGTCGCGTTGCCAACCCCTAAACTTAGCTAGCCTTTCTAGAAAGTAATCCAGTCATTTTTTTCCAAGCCCAAATCAGCGGCGCTGAGAACCCAAAGCCGACCGCCAAAAGAAATAGAATTCGCGGAGGATCAATGGTGATAATCACAAAGCCCATCACAATGTAGAGAATCTTAATAAACGGCACCCGACCACGCATATCAAATTCTTTAAAGCTCGGGTATTTGAAATTTGACACCATCAGCAAACCCGCGACAGCCGTAAGGACTGCACCTGCAATAGAGAGGGCTAGTATCGATTCTATTTCATAGGTCGACCAGACAAAGCCGGCAACTAGGGCAGCAGCAGCAGGGCTGGGTAATCCAGTGAAGGTCTTGCTATCACCCAACTCAGCCTGCACATTGAAGCGCGCTAAACGCAGAGCCGCGCACGAGGCGTAGACGAAGGCAGCCGCTAACCCCAGCTTACCAAGATCACTAACTCCCCAACCATAGGCTACCACTGCAGGTGCTACGCCAAATGACACCATATCTGACAGACTATCGTACTGCACCCCAAAGTCGCTTTGAGTATTGGTCATCCGTGCAACTCGACCGTCTAGACCATCGAAAACCATCGCGGTAAATATGGCCATGGCAGCCCACTCATATTGGCCACTAAAGCCGGACAGAACTGCATAAAACCCGCCAAATAAAGCACCGGTTGTCAGTATGTTGGGCAATAGGTAGATACCTTTACGACGAATAGGTGGCGTTACTGCCGCGCCCGACGCGAACTCTACAACCTTATCTACTGGATCTGCTTTTTTGGTCATGCCTTACTCTCCAACATTAAAACCACTTGGCCTCGGTAGCTATTATAAAGCTTTAGCCCTCTAAATAGCAGTGCTGCATTTTATCCAGATCAGCCTGGGATAATCCTAGTGCCGATATCAGATAGCATTGAACGTCCCCATAGCGATTTTCGATAGCATCGAGAAATGCGACAATATTGTCCTGATGCACCGAACAATAGGGTATAAGCCATTCACGGTCCCAGTGTTCGACCTTAGCATCACGCAGATGCCCCTCTACGATGGCGATGAGTTTCTCTGGATCATAGTGCTTCATAGTCAGCATATAATCATCGACAATCGTCTGTCTGGGTACATCCAGAGCCGACAATATCAGTGCCGCGGCCATACCCGTCCGGTCTTTACCCGCTGAACAATGAAATACCGAGGCGCTGTCAGCGTCATCAACTATATGACGCATAAAGCGACTAAATGCTGGAATCACTGCCTCAATACAGGCGCCGTAGCTGTTGACCACTAGCTGATGAGATGAACCCGAGGTTAATTTACCGCCAAATAAAAACTCCCAAAATCGCGAAATATCACCAATAGAGATCTGATAATCATCGATGAACTTTGCCCTTATGGCACAGCTAGGGGATTGTGTCTGCTCCTCAATACGACGGAAATCATGCACTTTTGTGATGCCAATCTGCTCAATAACATTCAGGTCATTATCACTGAGGTTGGCCAGATGACCGCAGCGCATAATTTTCCGCCACTTAACTGTCCGGCCCTGATTATTAACATAGCCGCCGATATCACGGAAATTAATACCTCCATCAAGACCAACCACTCGAGTCTTTCCATTGTCCATCGTTACACTCACTCTGTTTTATAAGACAGTCTTTTTCTGAATTACGAGCGTCAACCTAAAACGGCCCACTGAATCGCGAGCCGTTTTAGAGTTTGCAACTAAAAATTTGCGCGATTAGTTTTTATCTTTATCTACCAGCGCATTTTTAGTGATCCACGGCATCATAGCACGCAATTCGGCACCGACCGTTTCAATTGGGTGCGCGGCATTATTGCGGCGATAAGCTGTCATAGACGGATAATTCATCGCCCCTTCCGTGACAAACATTTTGGCGTATTCACCGTTCTGAATACGCTTAAGCGCGTTCTTCATAGCCAAGCGCGACTCGGCATTGATAATCTCTGGGCCGGTAACATATTCGCCGTACTCGGCATTATTGGAGATCGAGTAGTTCATGTTGGCAATACCTCCCTGATACATCAGATCAACGATCAGCTTTAGCTCGTGAAGACATTCAAAGTAGGCCATTTCTGGAGCATAACCGGCTTCAGTCAGTGTTTCAAAACCCGCCTTAACCAATTCAACTGCACCACCACAAAGAACCGCCTGCTCACCAAATAGGTCCGTTTCTGTTTCGTCTTTAAAAGTCGTTTCAATAATACCTGTGCGACCGCCGCCCACACCTGAGGCATAAGACATAGCAACGTTCTTGGCATTACCGGACGCATCTTGATAGATAGCGACCAGATCAGGAATACCGCCGCCATTAACAAACTCGTTACGCACTGTGTGACCGGGCGCTTTTGGCGCAATCATAATGACGTCGAGATCTGCACGGGGCACGACCTGGTTGTAATGAATAGCAAAACCATGGGCAAAGGCCAAAGTTGCGCCCTGCTTGATATTGGGTTCAATCTCGTCACGGTAAAGCTGTGACTGAAACTCATCGGGCGTCAGTATCATAACCAGATCAGCACCCGCAACTGCAGCGGGAACTCTATCTACTTTGAGCCCTGCAGCCTCTGCTTTAGCTGCAGAAGCGGAACCAGGACGCAGTCCAACCGTTACATCAACACCGGAGTCTTTAAGGTTGTTGGCATGGGCATGGCCCTGAGAACCATAACCGATAATGGCAACTTTCATACCTTTGATAATTGAGAGATCACAGTCTTTGTCGTAATAAACTTGCATTGAATTCACCTAATATTTAAAAAGAGTTATACCCGTAAAAATTTATCGCCGCGGGAGATGCCAGAAACGCCACTCCTCACCACTTCCATAATACCCATCTCCCGAACAGCCTCGATAAAGGCATCCAGCTTATGACTATCGCCAGTCAACTGCACTGTATAGGTCGTTGGCGTCACATCAATAACATGACCCCGAAAGATTTCCACACAGCTTTTTAATTCCGTCCGAATATCTTTGTCTGTCGCTTTCATTTTAACTAACATCAACTCGCGCTCAATATGCGCGCCGACGGTTAGGTCGACCACCTTAATAGTATCAATCAACTTGTGCAGCTGTTTGACTATCTGCTCAGCCATATGATCGTCACCCTGCGTAGTCAATGTTAAACGCGACAGAGTGTCATCATCTGTAGGCGCGACAGTCAATGTGTCGATATTATAACCGCGTTGGGCAAATAGACCGACAACTCTTGACAGAGCACCCGCCTCATTTTCTAACAGGATAGAGATTATTCGCTTCATTAGGTTCTCTCCGTCTTGTTTAGCCACAGATCACGCATCGAACCACCCGGCATTTGCATAGGATAAACGTGTTCTGATCGATCAATATCGATATCCATAAAGACCACACGGTCTTTCATAGCAAAACATTCACGCATCTTTTCTTCCAACTCATCAATATGAGTAATTTTCATACCCACATGCCCATAGGCCTCAGCCAGCTTGACGAAATCTGGCAGCGATTCTTCGTATACGCTCTCTGAATACCGACTGCTATAGTTCATATCCTGCCACTGACGAACCATTCCCAAGGCAGCATTGTTTAGATTGATAATCTTAACCGGTAGATTGTGCTGCGTGCACGTCGACAGTTCTTGAATATTCATCTGAATACTTCCTTCGCCGGTAACGCAGGCAACATCGGTATCCGGGAATGCCAGTTTACAGCCCATTGCCGCCGGCAAGCCAAATCCCATGGTGCCAAGCCCACCAGAGTTAATCCAGGTACGCGGCTTATCAAACAGGTAGTACTGCGCGGCAAACATCTGGTGCTGCCCAACATCCGAGGTCACTATCGCTTTGCCATTAGTGACCTTGTAAAGCATCTTGATAACGTCTTGCGGCTTGATACAGTTACCTGAACTCTCCTCATAGCGAGAGGCGGTATAAATACCTTGATCCGCTCGCCATTGATCGAGTTGTATCCACCATTCTGCAAGCGCTGCCGAATCAGGACTCAGCCCCATCTCTTGATAAATCGCCATCATTTCGCTCAGCACGGCATTACAGGTGCCCACGATGGGAATGTGCGCCTCGATATTTTTGGATACCGAAGTGGGGTCCACATCAACGTGAATAATCGTCGCGTGAGGACAAAACTTTTCCAGGTCATTGGTCACTCGATCATCAAAACGCGCACCAATCGCAAAAATAACATCTGCATGGTGCATCGCCGTATTGGCTTCATAAGTACCATGCATACCTAACATGCCAAGATACTGACGATCGGTGCCCGGGTAACACCCCAGACCCATCAAGGTATTGGTCACGGGGTAATTCAGTGCTTGCGCTAGTTCGATCAGCTTTTCTGACGCGTTATCAATGACTACACCACCACCAGCGTAGATAATCGGTCGCTTGGCTGCCAAAAGTGTCTTAACGGCACGTTTAATTTGACCACGATGACCCTTGGTAGTGGGCTGATAAGAGCGCATCTTAACGTCACTAGGATAGGCATAAGGCACCTTATAACTGGGGTCGGTAACATCCTTAGGAATATCAACAACCACCGGGCCGGGACGACCGGTGCCAGCAATATAGTAGGCTTTGGCGATAGTGGCAGCGATGTCTTCAGCGCGCGTCACCAGAAAGCTATGCTTAACAATCGGGCGTGAAACGCCGACCATATCGGTTTCCTGAAAAGCGTCCTGACCAATTTTAGTCAGTGGCACCTGCCCCGAGATAACCACTAGGGGGATAGAGTCCATATAGGCTGTCGCGATACCCGTAATCGCATTGGTTGCGCCGGGCCCAGAGGTAACCAGAGCTGTGCCAACTTTGCCGGTAGCGCGGGAATAACCGTCAGCAGCGTGAACTGCAGCCTGCTCGTGACGAACCAGAAGATGGCGCACCTCATCCTGTCGATATAGTGCATCATAGATGTGCAATGCAGCGCCGCCAGGGTAACCCCAAACGTTCTTGATACCTGCATCTTTTAAAGCGCGAATGACAATTTCACCGCCAGATAAGAGTTCCACAACATGTCCTCACATAAATTATGATCAGAACGGTTCTCAGTGGCTTTTCGCTGTTACATCAATAGTGGCGCCGCGATTGCGACAAGATCCAGTCACACCGATAAGTGCTCGATGACTGCAGCTGGCGCTATGGGTATCAGCGCCCTCCCTGATGATGACCAGCGGCGTTGATTTCGCCCCCTGGTACTTCGTCCAAAAATCCACACTGATAGGCGTAGAATTGGCGTAATTTAACACTTTTAGTTGATTAGTCAATACTTAAATAACCGGCCACCGTCTCTAGGGGTGAATTAATCAGCTACCAAGCCATGCGACATGGCTACCTAATAATCGCGTAACTTCCCAATCCCTCGGCTACTATTTCTCGAGAGCCAGAATAACAGGGTCGATAAAATGACATTATCATCAGTCAAAAGGCGACAGGCCTCTAAGTTACATTGGGGACAAATTGATGACCGAGGGAAACCGACAATCTAGTAAGTTCGCATAGCTGTACAAGAAGACAAACAGAGGACAACGATACGACAGACACCCAGGCAGCCCGATTAAAGAAAAGCTCGCACACTTAGTCTTTATGGCACAATATATCTATCCCATACAGTAACTCAATTCAATAAAGGCTTTTTAAATGATAAAGGTTAACTGGCTGTCAGTGCAGCTGTTATTAGTCACCTTTTTGGCGGGGTGCTCTGAACCTCAAAAGTCAGAACAACTTGTTATAGAAAATGTTAATGGCTACACCTTTGACAATGACCGCCAACTTCAGCGATTTCAAACACTGGTTATAGAAGAGGGCAAAGTGATAGCCTCCGGCGGCCCTGAACTAGCAAGCAATTATTCTCAGGCCGAAAAAGTTGATGGCCAGGGAAAAACGTTATTACCAGGGATGACGGATGCCCACGGCCATGTCTCAAGCCTTGGCTTCAGTTTGTTAAGAATAGATTTGCGAGGTCTTGAATCCGCTCAGAATACGGCTCAGGTTGTCGCCCAATATGCCGCCCGGAAACCGGCTCTAAGTTGGATACAGGGTCGCGGCTGGAATCAGGTACTTTGGGCAGGCAAGCAGTTCCCAAGCGCAGCAATCCTGGATGTCGAGATTGATGATCGTCCAGTTTGGCTAGAACGAATTGATGGTCATGCAGGTTGGGCAAACAGTGCCGCAATGAAATTGGCAGGCATTACCAAACATACGCTCGCGCCTGCGGGCGGCGAGATTATCCATGATGCAGCTGGTGAACCAACCGGCATTTTGATCGACAATGCCATGGCTTTGGTGGTGGATGTTATCCCGCAACCCAATGACGACGAAATTGCCTTAGCTTTAGAGACGGTAAGTAAACATTTTTTGAGTCTCGGCATTACGTCTACCCATGACGCTGGAGTTAGCCCCGCCGAACATGCTCTATATCGAAAAACTGCAGATAAGGGGCGAATGCAGGTGCGTATTTATGGCATGATTTCATCAACAAATGCAGATCTTGATCAGACATTTGCTCAGGGTCCGACTATTGATGAGCAAGATTTTTATACCGTGCGCAGTGTCAAGATATATACCGACGGAGCGCTGGGTAGCCGCGGCGCAGCAATGTTAAAACCCTATACCGACAGACCAGATCACAGCGGACTGCTACTCACCAGTGCAGAACAGCTTCGGAGTCTCTTCAGTCGGGCCATTAAGGCTGACTTTCAAGTGGCTATTCATGCGATTGGCGACAGGGGCAATCGCATTGCCCTAGACGAAGTCGAGCATGCCTACGCCACAGTCGGAGGTCGTCATCTACGTCATCGTATCGAGCATTCACAGGTTGTGACGCTCGAGGATATTCCCCGGTTTAAGGCTTTAGACGTTATTCCTTCAATGCAACCGACCCATGCCACTAGTGATATGAATATGGCTGAAGATAGAATTGGCCCAGAGCGTCTTAAGGGGGCCTATGCTTGGCGGAGCTTTCTTGATCAGGGCAGCCGCATAGTTTCAGGCTCTGACTACCCCATAGAACGGGCCGATCCCTTCGCCGGCATTCATGCCGCTGTCACTCGACAGAACAGTGCCAATCTGCCACAAGATGGTTGGATCGCCGAACAGTCTATGACTTTGCAGGAAGTATTGCGGAGTTTTACTATTGATGCAGCCTGGGCGGCTCATCAGGAAGAGCGACTGGGTGGGCTTACCGCAGGAAAATGGGCCGATTTTATATTACTGGATCAGGATGTTTTCCAAATTGAGCCTGAACGTTTATGGCAAACCAAGGTGTTGGAAACCTGGCTGGGTGGCAAGCAGGTATACCGAGCTGCCGATTAGCGCTCGGGCGCCGCCTGCACCGCAATGGTATCGGTAGAGCGCTCAACACAGTTTTGTTCGGTCAAATAAACCAACTTCGGTTTATGCTGCGCTGCCTCGGCTTCAAAGAACTGCCCATAAGTTGCAATAATAATCCTATCCCCGACCTGGCATCGACGAGCCGCGGCGCCGTTCATAGAGATAATCCCTGAACCTGCCTCAGCAACAATAATATAGGTAGTAAAGCGCTCACCATTACTCACATTATAAATATCAATCTGCTCAAACTCTCGCATACCTGACAACGCCAGCAAATCGGCATCAATGGCGCAGGAGCCGTCGTACCAAAGCTCTGCCTGAGTGAAAGAGGCCATATGTAATTTAGCTTTTAGAAAAACCGACATCATCAAGGAAACTTCAATTCAAAACGCCTAGCGGCCAATATCGGTAGCTAAAGCGTTATACTCAAGTTATCAATTAGTCTCGCGGCTTGGGTAAACATTGCACCCAGAACAGTAATCTCAAGATCGTCGTCCGCGGCTAGATCCAGTGTTTTACTATTACACAGAGTAATATAATCAACCTTAAAACCCGCCGCCACAATACGCGCCGCGGCGGTATTCTCAAGAGCATCGAATCTGCGGTTACCGGCTTTAATTTCTGCGGCTATCCACTCTAGGCTATCTTTAAGCACAGTTACTAAAGGGCGTTCTTCTGCAGTGATATAGCTATTGCGTGAACTCATAGCCAGACCGTCGGCTTCTCGATGAATCGGTGCCGAAGTAATCTGGACAGCCAAACAAAGATCTTCTGCCATCCGGCGAATAACTGCCAACTGCTGGTAGTCTTTAATACCAAAAATAGCTTCGTCAGGCTGTACTATATTAAAGAGCTTGCTGACGACGGTAGTGACCCCTTCAAAATGGCCTGGACGGCTGGCGCCGCAAAGCACATCGGTCATGGTCGGGCAGATAACACGACTCTGGGTATCCAAGCCATTGGGGTACATCTCTATATCATCGGGATGGAATAGATAATTGCAGCCCGCATTGCGTAACTTTTCACAATCAGTCTCATAGGTGCGCGGATACTTATCCCAGTCTTCGTTTAACCCAAACTGCAAGGCGTTGACGAAGATAGAGCAGACCACGATGTCATTGCTCTCGGCGGCCTGCTTGATCAGCGCTAAATGACCATCATGAAGGTTGCCCATAGTCGGCACAAAACCAACACGCAGTCCTTCGCGACGATCTTTATTTAAACTCTCTCGCAGTCCAGCGACAGTATGAAAAACCTTCATTAGCGAAGTCCTTTTACTCTAGGTTATTGACCGGTGAAATGGTCACCTGCCAAGTTTTCAAAGCGCGTATATTTACCCATAAAGATGAGGCGGCAGGTCCCTATTGGACCATTCCGCTGCTTGCCGATTATGATTTCAGCAGTGCCCTTATCAGGACTATCCTCGTTATAGACCTCATCCCGATAGATAAAGGCAATAACATCAGCATCCTGCTCAATAGCACCAGATTCACGCAAATCAGCATTCACCGGCCGCTTATTAGGCCGCTGTTCAACATTTCGACTGAGCTGAGATAGCGCAATGACCGGACAGTTATACTCTCGGGCCAAACCTTTCAGTTCACGGGAGATCTGTGAAATTTCCTGAACTCTACCCTCTGCAGAATTAGTACCATTCATCAACTGCAGGTAATCTACCATAATCATACCCGGCTGAGCCTGCTCATAGAGATCTTCAACATCAGGTGGCGTATCCGCGCCATGTTCGCCCTGCCATTTTTGACGCAGCTGATCCACTCGCTCACGGGTAAACTGCTTTATGCGACTGCGCATCTCTAACGGTGTGATACCTGCAGAATCATCGATAAATAAGGGCCTGTCTTTGAGCCTTTGTGCCGCGCTACTAAGCCGCGGCCAGTCATCTTCCACCAGATTGCCCGAACGCATGCGCGTAGCATCAATCTTACCGATGGAGGACAGCATTCTCATGATCAGACTACTCGCAGGCATCTCTAAAGAGAATACTAGGACCGGGCGATCCTGATGTAAGGTCGCATGTTCAACCATATTCATAGCGAATGCGGTCTTACCCATTGATGGTCGACCGGCAATAATCACCAAATCAGACTTTTGCCAGCCAGAAGTCATCGAATCGAGATCACTAAACCCTGTGCTGAGACCGGTAATGTCAGTATCGTTTTTAAACAACTCATCAAGACGCTCAACGGCCTCTTTGATCAGCGAGTTCACTTCTTTAAAGCCGCCTTTTTTCGGGCGATTTTCAATAATTTCCTGAAGTCGGCTCTCTGCTTCCGCCAGTAATTTTGAACTGTCCCAACCCAACGGGTTATAGCCCTTGCGAACCATTTCACTGGCTGCACCAATTAACTGGCGAACAATGGAGCGCTCAAGGACAATCTGAGTGTAGGCTTTAATATTGGCAGAACTTGGCGTGCCATGCGCTAGATCGACGAGATACTCGGCGCCACCAATGGCGCCAAGTTCATTATTATTTTGTAAAAATTCGGAGAGAGTAATCGGGTCAAATGGCTGCCCCTCTGCAGCCAGCCGATGCATAGCATTAAAAATCAACTGATGATCTTTGCTGTAAAAGTCACTGTCGGATAGTATTTCCGCGATAGAATCAAACGCATCGTTCTTCAGCATCAAGCCACCCAGAACCGCCTGTTCCGCCTCGATAGAATGGGGCAGTGGCTGACTGGCGCTAGGTTCCGCGAATAGTGCTTCGTTCATAGCAGCGCTCTTTAACCTGTAGTGAAATGTAGACTACCTTTATATGTGCCAATAAACAAAAACGGCACTGCATCTTATTAAGAAGCAGTGCCGTTATGCAATAGCTTTACTGACGTACTAGCTTCTGAAACCGCTAGATATCGTAAATTACTCGGCTTCGATCACTAGGGTGACTGATTGAACCAAATCGAGGTGCAGTTGAACGTCAAATGTGAACTCACCAACATGGCGAAAACCACCCGTTGGTAGGTTAATTTCACTCTTAGACACTTCGCCACCAGCAGCATTGATCGCATCTTCTAATTCGCGAACGCCGACCGAACCAAACAGCTTACCCTCATCACCAGCAATCGCGCTGATAGTAACAGCACCCATAGCCTCAAGCTTAGCGGCGCGAGCCTGAGCTAGACCGAGTTTATCCGCCGCAGCGGCCTCGAGTCCTGCACGACGTACTTCTACATCAGCAATATTTGCTTCAGTGGCGAAGACTGCCTTGCCCTGAGGGACTAAATAGTTGCGTCCATAACCGGCTTTAACATTAGCCTTGTCACCGATATTGCCCAACTTACCAATTTTTTCCAGCAGAATAACTTGCATCTCAATAACCTCGTTTGCTTACTACCTGCTCAGACCTAACGGTTTTTAATTGCCGCTAACCTTGAGCGTAAATTTAACATGCTGTCGGAAAATGCTAACCCGATCAACAGCGCACCTGTGGTGGGACTAAAAACGATCAGCCCGAAATACATTAACACTAGCCACTGACCACCTAACTGCAATGTCTTCACCACATGGTGAATCAATGCCACCCCTGACAAAAGCAGCGGAATGGCTGCTAACTGTGCCCAGGGCCGGTATTCAGTCGGCAGGTAAAATCCTGCCACTACAGCAATCAGCACCATCACGGCCAGCTGATTGCTTAATCTTAAGCTGTGGAATTCTTCTTGAAAACCACCTGGGTTAAACAGCAGAGACTGCCACCATCTAGATAGCATCAGACTCACAACGGCACTGAGCGCCAAAACCCACGCTACTAGCCCCAAAATAAACTGCGGCACCGGAACTAGGACTTGTCTCTCCGATGTTGGCTCGACAACCAATTTGGCAATAACCTCGCCAATTTCAGCTACCAATAACTCAACATCATCAGCTAACGCGAAACCTAGCCCGATTGATATGAATCCACCAACAATAACGCAAGTCAAAATGGTCCAAGACCAGGAAGCACTCCAGGTCAGCACATTCGCTGAGACCACCATCATAAACAATGACGCAACCGACACAGCAGTCAAAAGAGGAGAACTATCACTGATATAAAGCGTTACTATCAATGGCAGAACAGCCCAAAGTGCTACGAGTAGACCCTCAACACTTCCTTTGCGCAGCGTGACCAGACCTATAGTTGCCGGACTGACAAAGGGAAATAGATTCCCCAGCAGACCCACAGCACAGGCTTGGGCTCTCCCGCGCATAATAAACTCCGCTAGGGCACGCAAACGCTATTCCTAAAGTTACTTGTGGCTGTCTGTGTATGGTAGCAACGCAATGTAACGCGCGCGCTTAATAGCTTCAGACAGTTCACGCTGATAACCCGCTTTGGTACCAGTGATACGGCTCGGAACAATCTTGCCGCTCTCAGACACATAACCTTTTAGGGTATCTAAATCTTTGTAGTCAATTTCAGTGGCGCCTTCGGCGGTGAAACGACAAAACTTTCTACGACGTACAAACTTAGCCATAATTATTCTCCTTTATCCGCTTCTTCAGCAGGCGCTTCTTCAGCGATGGGGGCTTCTTCAGCAGGAGCAGCAGCGGCATCAGCTAAAGCTTTAGCTTCATCGGCCTTAGCCTTAGCTGCGTTGCGACGCTCACGAGCTTCTTTGTCAGCCTTGTCAGCATTTTCCAACTTCATGATGGGTGATTCACCCGTCACAGCGGTATCACGACGAATAACCATGCTACGCAAAACAGCATCGTTGTAGCGGAAAGTGTCATTTAGCTCATCAAGAACTTCTTGACCACATTCTATGTTCATCAGGATGTAGTGGGCTTTATGGATTTTATTGATGGGGTATGCCAACTGACGGCGTCCCCAGTCTTCTGAACGATGGACTGCTCCATTACCGGCCTTAACCGATGCAGTGTAACGTTCAACCATACTTGAAACTTGCTCGCTCTGGTCGGGATGGACCAAGAACACTATTTCGTAGTGACGCATTGTATCTCCTTGTGGATTATAAATGTCTCCCGATCGGCCATTTAGCCTTAACGATGAGACAAGGAGTGTCTAAGTTGTATTGAACAAAAAACCTACTTAGACGCTTAGTGGCGCGAGATTATAGTGAGTTGCAACCTCAGTTGCAACCAGCTTTACAGAAAGATTTTGCAGTAAAACCTCAGGGCTCTCTAGGCGGGAAGACTTCTCCGCGAAGACTAAAAACAGACCGGACATCGCTGCGCGGGTGTCGCAATATCAAAGTGATAGCAATCTCCTCCAGGGCGACCAGTACGTGGAAAAAAATAACAATCCTAAAGAACCGGTCATCACCCCCTAATATCAGCAGGTAATAAGCTGGCGCGAACAGTAAGGCTGCGGCCTTAGCTGCCAATGTGTGATAGCTTGGATACTCGCCAAGTTTGCTCAGCGCTAGTGCAACCGGCAATGTGAATGAAAGCGCTGCTGCTAACAAATATCTCGCCTGAGCGTTAAACACCTCAGGCCAAAGCCAATAAATACCGAGAATCATACTGGCATAGGTGAATAGGTCGCCACAGCTATCAAGCCTGGCACCAAACTCGCTGGTCTGATCAAGTCTGCGCGCCAAATATCCGTCCAGTACATCAGTGACCAACGAGATAGCCAAAATCTGCAGGAAGGCGTCAGCTTTTCCGGCCACAGCAAAACTCAACAACACCGGTGCTAGGCTCAATCTGAGCAGGCTCAGCATGTTAGGTATCGAAAAAATATTGCATTTCGTATTATTCATTTGTCAATTCCTTTGATATGACTTCTAATAATCTACCGACAATCCTAGTCGCTAGTTCAAACAAGATTCAATAATAAAACGCCTTTACCGCGCAACGGTCAACTGATGGTGCGCTGCCGAACCACCTCATAGAGGCAGATGCCAGTTGCCACCGACACATTTAAGCTGCTCACCCCTCCCAGCCATCGGTAATTTAACTAAAAAATCACATTGCTTCTGGGTTAACTGACGCATGCCCGCACCCTCGGCGCCCATGACTAATACCATTGGGCCCTTCAAATCTATATCGTAGATCAATTGCTCAGCGTCACCTGTAGTGCCGACAACCCAGGCCCCCTGCTGCTGTAATTTTTCCAACGTCCGAGTTAGGTTAGTCACCATCACTAGCGGCATGGTTTCCGCTGCGCCACAGGCAACTTTGGACACTACCGGCGTTAGACCCACAGAATTATCTTTGGGCACAATCACCGCCTGCACACCCGCACCATCGGCCGCGCGCAAGCAGGCGCCCAAATTATGTGGATCAGTGACGCCATCCAGCATCAAAAAGAAGGCGTCCCGCCCCTCTCTTCGGCCAGCTTTAACAGAAAGGACTCATCATAGGTTTCCCCGGGACTGCACAGCGCCATGACACCCTGATGTCGACCCTCAGCCTTACCATCGAGTTGCTTGACCGTCGCCCATTGAAGCGCCACCCCGTGTTGCTCAGCGAGTTTGTGAATCTTTTGTAAACGATCATCCAGCCGCCCACGCTGCACATAAAGTTCTTTCACCCTTTGCGGTGCCGACTTCAGCATGGTGTGCACTGCATGAATACCATAAATCCAATCCACTAACCTCTCCTCCCTACTATATTAAGTGTCTTTGACAACAATCGCTGATTGCGCATTGTACTGGCTTTGGGCAAAATCGGAGTATGATTAATTTGTTGATCATCTCTGTACCCACTGCCAACGGCTAGCTAAAACCTTATGACTGAACTAACTATCCCCGACGAACTGCCCACGGCCGGTCTACGGCGTCGATTAGCGGCGCTAATCTATGATACGTTTTTGCTCTTTGCCCTCACCCTTGCCTATGGCACCCTGCTCTTAATTATCAAAATTCTCATTAAGACTCTAGTCAATAGCGATGGTCTTTTAGAGGACATTCAGCTGCCAGCAATACTGCAGTGGCTGAGCTTTTTCGGCTGGCTTTTAGTGCTGGGAGGATACTTCTTTATCTGCTGGCGCAAACAGGGTCAGACACTGGGTATGAAAGCTTGGCGAATCAGGCTACAACAGTCAAATGGACCATCAAACGCCAATGGCACGCTAGTGACGGCGGAACAATGCATCAAACGGAGCCTTATAGCTCCACTGGCATTAGCTCTATGTGGCATAGGTTATCTTTGGATCTTGTTGCCTTCGGCCAGAGGTTGTCTGCATGACATTGTTACTGGCACTGAGGTCGTATTGCTGCCAAAAGACACGTAAATAAAAAGTAACGGTACGGGAATGAGTTTATGACGGCTAAATATATTCTTGCCATGGATCAAGGCACAACATCATCCAGAGCTATTATTTTTGATCCGAGTTATAGCGTTGTGGCTTTAGCGCAAGAAGAATTCCAACAGCACTTTCCCCATTCTGGCTGGGTTGAACACAGCCCCGCGGATATCTGGCGGACCACCCTCAACACGGCTAAGACCGCCATCACTAAAGCGGGCATTAGCCCAAAACAAATTTCGGCTATCGGTATAACTAATCAGCGAGAAACCACCTTAATCTGGGATCGAAAGACTGGCGAACCAGTCTATAACGCCATTGTTTGGCAGGATCGGCGCACTGCTGAGTATTGCAATGGACTTAAGAGTCAGGGTCATGAGCCCAGCATTACTAAAAAAACGGGCCTACTACTAGACCCCTATTTTTCAGCGTCCAAACTGGCTTGGATACTAGATAATGTCGACGGCGCTCGGGCGAGAGCCGAAGCTGGCGAACTCGCTTTTGGTACCGTGGACACCTGGCTTTTATGGAACCTTACCGAGGGCGCATCTCACGCCACCGACGCAACCAACGCCTCCAGAACGATGCTCTACAACATCCATCTCGGAGAATGGGATGCAGAGTTACTGACGCTCTTCAATATTCCCTCTAACCTGCTACCAACAGTTAAAGACTGCGCTGCGGATTTTGGCCATAGCAGCTTGTTGGGCGCCATCATCCCCATTCTAGGTATCGCTGGAGATCAACAGGCCGCCACCTTGGGGCAGGCCTGCTTTAACCCTGGAATGATGAAATCTACCTACGGTACCGGCTGCTTTGCGCTGCTCAATACTGGTGACACGCCAGTCAACTCAAGCAATAGGTTGCTCACCACCATCGCCTATCAACTAGATGGCAAACCCACCTATGCACTCGAAGGCTCAATTTTCATTGCGGGTGCCGCGGTACAGTGGTTGCGTGATGGACTCGGTATTATCGACTCAGCTAAGCAATCCGGTGAGCTTGCCGCGACGGCGGATGACAATCAGCAGGTCTACATGATCCCGGCGTTTACTGGCCTCGGCGCGCCCTGGTGGGACCCCGATGCACGTGGCGCATTAATTGGTCTGACCCGCGGCACCGGCCCGGCGGAACTTTCGCGCGCTGCGCTGGAGTCGGTGTGCTACCAGACATTAGACCTGTTGAACGCCATGCAATCAGACTGGAATCAGGTGGCAGACACCGTATTGCGTGTCGACGGCGGCATGGTCGCCAGCGACTGGACTATGCAGCGATTGGCGGATATTTTACAATCACCGATAGATCGACCGGTCATAGCCGAAACCACGGCATTGGGTGCGGCCTGGCTGGCCGGTTCAAGAGCCGGCATCTGGTCAGATCAGGCTGGGTTTGCCGAGCGCTGGCAATTAGACCGGCAGTTTTCGCCAAAAATGTCTGCGCAGGAGCGAGCCTATAGAGTCGCAGGTTGGGATCAGGCCATTCGGCGTATTTTAACCGTCTGATCTTAGAAATTACCCCGTCCTTAGTAGCCAGGATTGTTTGAACTAAATCAGGAAAAACTAATGATAAACCCGAGGATTAAAAAAATGCTCATGAAAATTATGGCTCTAAGCCTGATATTAACAGCATGCGTTCAGCAGGAGGATAGCGTCAGCACAATCCCCGCGGCGCCAGACTCTGCTATAACGGAAAGCAATGAAGATCTAATAAAGCTTTACACCTTCGACTGCGGCACCATTGCTGTGTCCGATTTCGACCTGTTCTCATCCGCTGGCGACTATGCAGAACAGGCGGGGAGCCTTGCCAGTACCTGCTACCTAATCCGGCACCCAGTAGGTGACCTTATATGGGATCTGGGCTTACCTCTAGCTACAGTTGGCGAACCCCCACAGGTCAATGGTATTTTCACTTTGTCACTAAAACGATCATTAGCCGATCAGCTCGCAGTCTTAGATATGACCCCTGCTGATATAGAGTTTATGGCAATATCTCACAGCCATTTTGACCATACCGGCCAGATCGCTTTATTCCCCGATGCTCATTGGCTAGTCAACGATAATGAATTTGACCATATGTTCAGCAGCGACGAGAATAACAAACAAAATCTCGCTTTCGCAGACCTAGAGACTGTAAAGTATAGCGGCGACCACGATGTCTTTGGTGATGGTTCAGTCAATATCTTGGCGATGCCGGGACATACGCCGGGACATAGCGCATTGCAGGTTAATCTAACCGGGGCCGGGACGGTTCTGCTAACCGGCGACCTCTATCACCGCCAAGAGAGCCGTGATCTGCAGCGCGTGCCGCGTTTTAACACTGACGAGGCCCAGACGAGGGCCTCCATGACGGCCTTTGAAGCATTCGCAACAGCTTCCGATGCCAGAGTTATTATCCAACATTCACAAGCGGATATTGCCGACCTACCTAAACCACCCGAATTTCTGCACTAGCGCTGCCGACCCATTGCAGTCTGGTAGCGAAACACCAATTTCGTTGCCAAGACTCCATTGGGTAACCACCATTATCCGCTGCGTTTTAATAGGTATAATCCGATACCTGCGCAAAGCAGTATCGGCAGTAATACCGCTAGGAATACCGGAAACCCATACACAATACTGAAGGGCCCGAGCATATCTTGAAGTATTTTAAAGCTAATACCCAGCACCACTCCTACAAACACCCTTAGGCCCATAGTGGAATCTCGCAACGGGCCAAAAACAAACGAAATGCCAATTAGCACCAGCGCCACAATAACTAGCGGTTGCAGTACCTTACGCCAAAAGGCTAGCTCGTAGCTCGCCACATCGGCATTCTGCTGCTCTAAAAATTCGATATAACGCTGTAAACTTGATATCGATAGCGCGTCTGGAGTCAAAATGTTGAGCTGTAATACGTCCGGTGTTAGCTCACTCATCCATCGCCTTGTAAGCTGCTTATCAACCATTGTCTGATTATCCGTAAACCGAGTAATTGATACATTTTCCTCGACCCAGTAACCGTCAAACGCATTAAACGTTGCTCGAGTAGAAAAACTGGCCTCACGCAAACTTTTATCATCAGCAAACTGATACCGACTCACACCAAATAATACGCCGCCAGGGAAAACTACGTTTATGTGGATAAAGGAACTGCCATCTCGAGCCCAAATCCCCGCAGTCGAATCCTGAGCTGATTCTCCATTGCGTAAATAATCACGTCTGCCCTCGGCCAACTGGTCCAGATAGGGCGAGAAAAACTCTCCTATAATCGTACTCATGACAATAAACAGCAGACAGGCTTTGATAACAAAATAGACAATTTTCAGCAGAGAAACCCCCGCCGCTCGCATCACGATTACTTCACTATTATTGGCCAACATACCCAAACCAAAAAGGCAGCCAATCAAAGACGCGAACGGAATGAATTCATAAATGGCCGATGGCAGTTTCGTCAGCATATAAACTAGCACGTCAGAAAAATGATAGTTGGCTTGAATAGCGCCGATCTCATCGAGCAGAACCGAGATTATATCCAGCCCCACCACGACCAGCAGTGCAATCAAGATAGAGCCAAATACTGTGCCGCCGATATACCGTGAGAGCCGAGTCAAGACTGCGCCCCCAGAGTAGACGATGCCACTTTCTTTGGTCTACCTGTGCGCAATAACGCAAGCCCGATACTCATGAAGAGAAGATGCACGGGCAGCAGCGTCACGGTGATGGGCAGGGCGCCAGATTCTAGCGAACCGCGCAGTGCATTCAGCGCAACCATATAAATAAAGTACAGTAAAATAGCCGGTAGCAAACGGCCGAATCGACCCTGTCGTGGATTCGTTCTGCTCAGAGGTATCGCCAATAGTGCTGCGACAAAGACCATAAGAGGCAACGACAACCTCCATTGCAGCGCTGCCTGTAACTTAGGGTCGTCGGACGCTAAAAGCTCAGAGGTGGCGATAGCACTAGATGCTGCATCGCCAATAATCGGCGCACGACTTTCCATTCTCGAGCCAAATTCTTTGAAGTGCGTAATTTGGTATTGGTGAGTTCCCGGCACACCTTCAACGCGATACCCCTGATCTAGCACTAAAAAGCTCTCACTCTGATCGGCACTCTTGTACTGCACGCCTGATTCCGCACGTATCAATACCAATCGACTGTTATTGGTTGTCTGCGAGCCTTTGGTCAGGGCCAGAAAAACATTATCAAGCGTCTGTGTCTCTGCAACATCCTCGACATAGGTAATACCCTTGCCTGAGCCCAGGGAATAAAACTTATTAGGTAGCAGCTTATCTAACACCGTCTTTTGCTTTTGCTCCACCATAGATCAATTCCGACTTCGCCATCTGAGACGGCGACACTGAAAGACTGAGCCAGCCCACGGTGACGGCCAGAAAAGCGGCAATAATTAGGGTGTAGCCGAGCAATTTATTCTCAGAAATGCCGCAGGCTTTTAGTACGCTCATTTCATTATCGATATACATACGGCCAAAAGACAACAGAACAGCAACGAAAAAAGCCAATGGTAGCGTCAACTCCAGAATACCGGGGATACGATAAGCAATCACTGTAAAAATGACCTCCGCGTCTAAACTACCATCAATGGCATTGGCTAAATATTTCACAAAGCGACCGCTGACTAAAATCATCAGCAGCACAAGACAGACAGCAAAGGTGACCGATAGAATTTCACGGCAGAGGTAACGAAAAATAATCAAAGTATTAGGCTTGCTGCTATTGGGCGTGGTTGCACAGAATGGTATCCTTCACGGGTCGTTTCACTTATATATCAATCAAAAATGGACTTAATATGTATTTTACTGCATCTTCCGCTAACCTGTTAAACATTAAAGCAGATTCTCTCATTGTCGCGACCGGCTCACAACTACAAAACAGCGCAAAAGACCTCGATGCCAGTCTTGATGGCGCAATAACGTCGTTGATTAAAGCAGGCGATTTTAAAGGTAAGGCGGGCGAAACACTCATAATCTATATTCCTGTAGGCACAGGCAAGCGCATTATTTTAGTCGGTACCGAAGGCGCAACGACTGCTCAACAACAAATCAGAGTGACCCATGCTGGCGCCACCGCGCTTCTAAAAACGCCCTCGATCAAAGCGGTCTGGGTTGGAGAAGGCCTCGCCGATGATACCGAATGGCAGGCCGGCATTGTCGCCCGCTGTATGCAATCTGTCAGTTATAGGTATGATAGCGGCAGGAAAATACCGGCGCAAACACTGAAAACCCTGACCTACTGGGTCGCAGCCAAAGGCAGTGTCAGTGCGGCAAACAAAGGTCTAAACTATGGCGCAGCCGTAGGCAAAGGGATGAATGCAGCGCGGCAACTGGGTAATATGCCCGCCAATTTATGCACACCGACCTATCTCGCAGAACATGCCAAAGCGCTCACCAAAGGGCAAGCTAAGTTCACCACCAGCGTATTAAACGAAGCCCAGATGGCCAAACTAAAGATGGGTTCACTGCTGTCTGTCAGCGCCGGTTCAGATGAGCCAGGTAAATTGATCGTGATTAAATACCAGGGTGCTAAAGCTACAGCCAAGCCAGTTGTGCTCGTGGGTAAAGCGGTTACCTTTGACTCGGGCGGCATCAGCCTCAAGCCCGGTGGCGGTATGGACGAAATGAAATATGATATGTGCGGAGGCGCGTCAGTAATGGGCGTGATGCATGCTCTTATCGAAACGCAGTTGCCAATCAATGTCGTGGCAATTATTCCGGCCGTGGAAAATATGCCCAACGGCAATGCAACCAAACCCGGCGACGTGGTAACCAGCATGTCTGGACAGACTATCGAAGTATTAAATACAGACGCCGAAGGACGCTTGATTCTCTGTGATGCACTGACCTATGCCGATCGCTTTAAGCCAGACACCGTGATTGATATTGCCACCTTGACCGGAGCGGTAATTGGCGCGCTAGGAAAAGAGACCGCCGGACTGCTATCTAATAATGATGAATTGGCGACGGACCTACTCAGCAGTGGCCTTCGCAGCGGCGATCGCGCATGGCGCCTGCCGCTGTATGAAGAGTATGACCAGTTACTCAAAAGCAACTTTGCCGACATCGCTAACATTGGTGGCCCACAGGCTGGCACTATTACTGCTGCTTGCTTTCTTGGACGTTTTACCAAGAAATATAAATGGGCGCATCTGGATGTTGCGGGCACTGCCTGGCTCTCAGGTGCACAAAAGGGCTCTACCGGACGCCCTGTTCCAATCCTGATGGATTATCTGCGTAGTAAGGCGAAGTAGAATAATGACCAGTGTTTCATTTTACAAGTTAGCGGGCGACCAACAGGTTGCCCTCTCCCTCGCTTGTCAGTTAATTCAAAAGTCATTAAAGCAGAATAAGCAGGTCCTCTGTCTAGTGTCAGATAATGCCGTGGCCCAACAGTTAGATGAGAAACTCTGGGGATTTCAGGCTACAGCCTTCGTGCCCCACGCGCTGGGCGTAGATAATGCACCTGTTGCTATTAGTGTTGACAAAGAACCCGGGGAGCACCACCAGGTGCTAATCAACTTGCAGGCGCAGATTCCTACTTGGTTTAGCCGTTTTGATCGCGTTGTGGAAATTATTTACTCACAGCCAGAGTATGAGCAGTCTAAACGCGACAACTTTAAGTTTTACCAAGAACGCGGCTATGCTCTTAGCTTTCATGACCTAAGTACTACGTTCGTCTCATGAGCGAAAGCAAACTGCTCCAAGATGTGGGCCACCTAGACTATGATCAACTGCTAGACGATCTGTACTCCCTGCATAAAAACCTACTGCACAGTGATGCAATGCCAGATCACGAAATACCAAACTTCGAGCACTTGCAAATACCATTGCTCACGCAGTCTTTGGACCATGAAATTAATAGTGAGCATCAGTCGCGCAAGGTCTTTAATGAAGCCCAACATCACCTATTTGAAAAGGTCGAGGGAGACTGTGATGAGTCTCAGGTCGATGCTATTGTCACTCGCCTGATGACAAGCCTGCGACCTAGACTAGAAAAGCTTCTGCGTGAAAAGATTCGTGCCAAAGTGATCGAACGGTTAAACCTCGAAAACTGATCGCAACAGCTAGCCCCAACACCTATAATTCTCCGTGACCAAATTCCACCAGCATTAGATACTGAGTTTAATAATGGAAAAAACATTTGCCCCCCAGGACATCGAAACTAAATGGTACAAGACCTGGGAAGAGCGCGGCTATTTCGCCCCTGATGGCGAAGGCATACCGTACAGCATCGTCATCCCCCCGCCCAATGTCACCGGAAGTTTGCACATAGGACATGCCCTGCAGCATGGCATTATGGACGCCCTCGTCAGATACAACCGTATGAAGGGCAAAAACACATTATGGCAAGTGGGCACAGATCATGCGGGCATTGCCACACAGATGGTGGTAGAGCGCAAGCTCGCCGCCGAGGGTCTACCCGGTCGTGAAGAGCTGGGCCGCGAGAAGTTTATTGAAAAAATATGGGACTGGAAAGAGGAGTCGGGAGGTACCATCACCAAACAGATGCGCCGGCTGGGTAACTCCGTAGACTGGGAAACCGAACGTTTTACCATGGACGAGGGTTTCTCCAAGGGCGTGCAAGAGGCCTTTGTGCGCCTCCATGACGACGGTCTTATCTATCGCGGCAAAAGATTAGTTAACTGGGACCCGAAACTACATACTGCTATCTCCGATCTAGAGGTGGAAAACCGCGAAGTTAAAGGGAAAATGTGGTACCTCCGCTACCCTCTGGCCAATGGCGCCACTCACCAACGACGGGAAAGACTACCTAGTGGTCGCCACCACCAGACCTGAAACCATGCTCGGGGACACTGGGGTTGCCGTGAATCCAAAAGACCCTCGCTATAAAAGTCTGATTGGTCAGTTTATCCAACTGCCACTGCTGGGTCGTTTGATTCCGATCTTTAGTGACGACTACGCGGCAATGGACAAGGGAACCGGCTGTGTAAAGATTACTCCCGCCCACGACTTCAATGACTATGAAGTAGGCCAGCGCCAGAAGCTGCCCATGATCAATATTCTCACCACCAATGCCGATATTCGCGAGACTGCAGAATGTGTCAATAGCGATGGCAGCGACAACAGCGACATCGACGGTACCCTGCCCGAGAAATATCGAGGTATGGAGCGCTTTGCCGCGCGTCGAGAAATCGTCTCGGATTTTGATGCCCTAGGTCTGCTGGAAAGTGTTCAAGAAAACGATATGACCGTGCCCTACGGAGATCGTGGTGGCGTAGTAATCGAGCCTTTGCTCACTAATCAATGGTACGTAGATGCTAAAGCGCTCGCTGGCCCCGCTATAGCAGCGGTTGAAGACGGCCGCATAAAGTTTGTTCCCCAGCAATACGAAAATATGTACTTCTCATGGATGCGTAATATCCAAGACTGGTGTATCTCACGTCAACTATGGTGGGGCCATCAGATCCCCGCTTGGTATGATACGGCGGGCAAAGCCTATGTCGGTTATAGCGAAGACGCGGTGCGTGAAAAATATAATCTAGACGATATAACGCTGACGCAGGATCAAGATGTTTTGGATACCTGGTTCTCCTCTGCCCTATGGACCTTTGGGACTCAGGGCTGGCCAGAACAGACTGAGCGTTTAAAAATCTTCCATCCCACCGATGTACTGGTGACCGGTTTCGACATTATTTTCTTCTGGGTTGCCCGCATGGTCATGATGTCCATGCACCTGATTAAGGACAAAAATGGCCAGCCAGAAGTACCCTTTAAAACCGTCTATGTTACTGGTCTGATTCGCGACGAGCAGGGACAGAAAATGTCCAAATCTAAAGGCAATGTGCTCGACCCGCTAGATATGATCGACGGCATTAATCTAGAAACACTGCTTGAGAAACGCACCGGCAATATGATGCAGCCACAGCAGGCAGCCAAGATCGCCAGTCGCACCCGAAAACAGTTCCCTGAGGGCATTGAGCCACATGGATCAGATGCTCTGCGCTTTACCCTCTGTGCGCTGACATCCACAGGCCGAGATATTAATTGGGACATGAAGCGCCTCGAGGGCTATCGCAACTTTTGTAATAAGATTTGGAACGCCTCTCGGTACGTGCTGATGAATGCCGAGAACCAAGATTGCGGTCAGGATCATTCTACCGATTACCAGTTAACACTTGCAGATCGCTGGATTATCTCGCGCTTGCAAGTGGCAGAAAAAGACGTCACTGTCGCGATCAACGGGTATAGATTCGACCTAGCCGCTCAGGCGCTTTACGACTTCGTCTGGAACGAATACTGCGATTGGTATTTAGAGCTCTCGAAACCCGTACTCTGGGATGAAAATGGCGACCCTACCTTACAGAAAGGCACTAGACGCACCTTGGTCCGCGTGTTAGAGGCAATCCTGCGCCTCGCCCATCCTATGCTGCCCTTTATAACTGAAGAAATATGGCAAAACATTGCCCCGCTGGCCGGCATTCAGCTAAACCCTGACGGTGACACCATTATGCTACAGCCCTTCCCTGTCGCAGATTCATCACAGATGGATGCCGATGCCGACGCCGATATTGAATGGGTGAAAAATGTCATCGTTGGTGTCCGCAACGTGCGCGGTGAGATGAATATTTCGCCGGCCAAAGCACTACCTATTTACATGGCCCGCGGTGATGCTACGGACAAACGTCGTCTTGAACAGAATCGTCAATTTGTTAGCAAGTTGGCCAGTTTAGAATCAATTACCTGGCTAGATGACCCTGCCGATGCGCCGCTCTGTGCTACCACATTGACCGGCGATCTAGAAATATTAGTGCCCATGGCTGGACTGATAGATGTGGCTGCTGAACTGGTGCGCCTTGATCGTGAAATAAACAAAATTGATCTAGAACTCAATAAGCTCAGGGGCAAACTGAGCAATGCAAAATTTGCCGACAATGCTCCCGCTGAGGTGGTCGCAAAAGAACGTTTAAAGCTGGCAGAATTTGAGGGCTCGTTGGCCCAACTGCAAGACAAACGTTGCACCATAGCCGAACTGGCATAGCGCGTTTATGCCTCAAAATCTCAACCCGCAGCAGCTAGCAGCACTAAAGTATATCGATGGCCCACTGCTGGTATTAGCCGGCGCTGGCAGCGGTAAAACGAGTGTTATCACGCGTAAGATAGCCTATTTAATTGAGGACTGTGGCATAGCTGCACGCAATATCGCCGCAGTCACCTTTACCAATAAAGCCGCTCGAGAAATGAAAGCCCGAGTATCTAGCTTGATCAATAAAGAGCAGGCTAGAGGCTTAACCGTCTCAACCTTTCATAATCTCGGTCTAACCATTATCCGCACTGAGATAAAGACACTAGGGTTTAGGCCTGGCTTCTCGATTCTAGATCAGGAAGACTGCCGCAAGCTAATAAAAGAGCTTCTGGTACGTCACACAGAGCTCGACGAGAAACTCATTGATACTGCTCAGAGCACCATCTCCAATTGGAAGAACTCACTACTGGAACCCGGCCAAGCTGTGGGTGCCGCCGATAGCACTGGCGAACAGGGTATCGCCATGCTTTACGAGCGCTATCAACGAGCATTGAAGGCCTATAATGCAGTCGATTTCGACGATTTAATCATGACCCCAGTACTGCTCTTTCGTCAGCACCCTGAGGTATTGGCAAAATGGAAAAGACGCATTCGTTATCTGCTGGTAGACGAATATCAGGACACCAATCTAGCCCAATACGAACTGGTTAAAACCCTAGTTAATGAAAACCAGGCGCTAACAGTCGTTGGCGATGATGATCAGTCCATCTATGCTTGGCGTGGTGCACGACCAGAAAATCTGATGCAACTGCAGAAAGATTTCCCCAGTCTTAATATCATTAAGTTAGAGCAGAACTATCGCTCAACTGGCCGCATCCTAAAGGCGGCCAATACATTAATTGACAATAACCCTCACCTAATCAGCAAGGCCCTTTGGAGTGAACTGGGGCCCGGTGACCCCCTGCGTTTTATCAGTAGTGAAAATGAAGAGACGGAGAGCGAGCGAGTGGTCAATGAGATCATCGACATGCGTCTGAGACGGCGTTGCAAATACAGCGATTTCGCAGTGCTCTACCGTGGTAACTATCAGGCTAAGCTGCTTGAGATAAAACTCCAGACACAAAATATTCCCTATGAGATTACCGGTGGGCAATCGTTCTACGCCAAAACTGAAATCAAAGATGTCATGGCCTACCTGAGGCTAATCATTAATCCCTCAGACGACAATGCCCTGCTCCGAATTATCAACACGCCTAGACGCCAGATAGGTCCCACCACATTAGAAAAGCTAGGTGAATACGCCAACCAACGCAGTCTTTCACTGTATGACGCCATCGACGAAGTCGGCCTAACTGCCAGCATGCCCGCCAATAATCTAGAGAGGCTGAAGCGCTTTAAACATTGGATACAAAGGGTCAATCGTAATATCTATGATAGCGACCCCATGGCGTCGGTTAATGAGATGCTAGACGACGCTGACTACAAAGGTTGGTTGCAGCAAAATGCGAGCAACGACCATGTTGCGCAAAAACGCTGGGAAAATGTGCAGTTCCTACTGGCCCAACTAGCTCAAGTGCTGAAACGCGACGAAGACGAAAATGGCTTAGAGAATGGCGATAGTAGAATAGAGAATGCTATCGCTAAACTGATACTGAGAGATTTACTGGATCGAGAGAAGGAAGAATCCGCAGATGATAAAGTTCAGCTAATGACCCTTCATGCCGCCAAGGGATTAGAGTTTTTACATGTCTTTATGGTCGGCATGGAAGAAAATATTCTACCCCATAAAAACAGTGTTGAGGGGGGGCAGATAGAAGAGGAGCGACGCCTTGCCTACGTAGGTATCACCAGAGCACAACGCACCCTTACTATGACCTGCGCTAGGCAGCGAACTCAATTTGGTGACACCTCGGCTACTACCTCGAGCCGTTTTGTCGACGAACTGCCAGAGGCGGACTTGATTAGGATTGGTAACGGAGCAGAGATTAGCCCTGAGGAAAACAAGGCCAAAGGCCAAGAATCCCTCGACGCATTAAAATCGCTGTTTGGATAGTTACTCTAGGAACAATTTGGAAGCTGTTTAGCTCTAGGTCGCTGGGGTCATCCCAAAACTTAGTTAGAACCCTAATTTAGGGACAGTAAGGTGTAGGCAGTTAAAGGCTATCATTTACCCGACTACGCAGTTCTTTACCCGGTTTAAAGTAAGGTACGTACTTACCAGTCAAAGACACAGCGTCTCCTGTCTTAGGATTGCGACCCACTCGAGGCGCACGATAGTGCAGTGAGAAGCTGCCAAATCCACGGATTTCAATACGCTGGTTGGCCACTAATGCAGAGGTCATTCGCTCCAAAATCATGCGCACAGCTAACTCTACATCCTTTGCCGGGAGTTGGTCCTGACTCAGGGCTATCCTTTCAATTAATTCTGATTTTGTCATACTTTCTATTTATATTAATGTGAATTGAGCCAATATCAAAGCCTTAAGCGCTCTGACATACGCGACATATTAGTCTTTGATTCTATTGAAGTTTTAAATTTATACAAGTAAAAAATGCCCTATCTCAAATTTCAGACAAAAAAAGGGTGGCATAGCCACCCTTTTTTAATCTCAGTTGGATATTACTTATCCATTTGAGCCTTGATCAAGTCACCAATAGTCGACGGTGTAGCGGACTCAGTTTCTACCTTGCGATGCGATTTAACGGCTTCTTTCTCTTCCGTTACATCTTTCGCTTTGATCGATAGGTTAATAACGCGGTTCTTACGATCCACATTAATGACCTTAGCCTCAACTTCAGCGCCAACAGTCAACTCATTGCGGGCATCTTCAACTTTCTCACGAGACAGCTCCGATCCTTTAAGAATCGCTTCAATGCCGTTGCCGAGATCGATGACAGCGCCTTTAGCGTCAACTTCTTTAACCGTGCCTTTTACAATCGCACCCTTGTCGTTATCGGTGACGTAGTTGTTGAAGGGGTCATCAGACAGCTGCTTGATGCCCAGCGAGATACGCTCACGCTCAGAATCAATGCTGAGTACCACTGTTTCAACTTCTTCGCCTTTCTTAAAGTTGCGCACAGCTTCTTCGCCGGTTTCGTCCCAAGAGATGTCAGATAGGTGAACCAAGCCATCAATACCACCATCCAGACCGATAAAGATACCGAAGTCAGTAATAGACTTAATTTTGCCCGAGATCTTATCGCCTTTGGTCATAGTCGTAGCAAAGTCGTCCCAAGGGTTGGTGAAGCACTGCTTGATGCCGAGGGAGATGCGACGGCGTTCTTCGTCGATATCCAGTACCATAACTTCAACTTCCTGACCCAGATCAACGATCTTAGATGGGTGAACATTTTTGTTAGTCCAATCCATTTCAGAAACGTGCACCAAACCTTCAACGCCATCTTCCAACTCAGCAAAACAACCGTAGTCGGTAAGGTTGGTAATCTTAGCTTTGCAACGTGCGCCTTCTGGGTAGCGACCTTTGATGTCGCCCCAAGGATCTTCGCCCATCTGCTTCATACCCAGTGACACACGATTACGTTCGCGGTCAAACTTAAGTACTTTAACGTCAATCTCGTCGCCAACATTGATCATCTCTGAAGGATGCTTGATACGCTTCCAAGACATGTCAGTGATGTGTAGTAGGCCATCAATACCGCCTAGATCAACGAACGCACCGTAATCCGTGAGATTCTTAACCACACCTTTAAGTGAAGAACCCTCTTCGAGGTTAGCCAAAAGTTCATCACGTTCTACAGAGTTCGCACTCTCCATAACGGCACGACGGCTAACAACAACATTGTTACGCTTGGGATCGAGTTTGATAACTTTAAATTCTAGTTCGATGTTTTCAAGATGCGTAATTTCACGCAATGGCCGCACATCTACCAGTGAGCCAGGTAGGAATGCGCGCAGTCCACGAACATCAACAGTGAAACCACCCTTAACCTTGCCAGAGATCACACCGATCACAACTTCATCTGCCACATGTGCAGCTTCAAGTTCGATCCAGGACTCAGCTCGGCGAGCTTTCTCACGAGACAGCTTAGTCGCACCAAAACCATCTTCAACGGCTTCGAGGGCAACCTGAACTTCGTCGCCAATCGCAACTTCTAGTTCGCCTTTCTCGTTATAAAATTGATCAGCAGGAATGACGCCTTCTGACTTCAAACCAGCATGCACCGTTACCCAGTCTTTATCGATATCGATAACTACGCCAGTAATAATGGCGCCAGGGTTCATCTCAACGGTCTTTAGACTTTCTTCAAATAGATCTGCGAAATTTTCGCTCATAGGAAAATACCTAAGTATTGACGGAGTGACGACAGAGGAATTGCTTGCGCCGCACTCTTTTTACCGCATGGCCAGTTTACGCGGGTCAGTTTTAAAAAAGGCCTACAGCAATAAAAGCTGGCAACTGCTGCGATGCCCAGTTATTTGACGGAACTGTTAAATAAACCCTTAAACACTACTAGGTTTAGCACAGTATCTGTCACTTCTTGAATCGTCTGTTCCGACGTATCTAATTCAATGGCATCTTCTGCCGGAACTAGTGGGGAGGCATCACGGCTCATGTCGCGATCATCCCTCGTACGTACCTGCTCCTCAAGGGCGCGCAGACTAACATCTTCACCTTTTGCAAGCAACTCTTTGTAGCGCCGCCTAGCTCGCTCCTCGATACTAGCCGTTAGATAGATTTTTAATACCGCATCAGGAAACACAATAGTGCCCATATCACGACCGTCGGCTATCAACCCCGGCTCGGTTGCAAACATACGCTGCCGCTTTAAAAGGGCTGAGCGCACCAACGGATGAGAGGCGACTAGCGAGGCTAGCGCGCCGGTATCTTCAGTACGCATTTCTTGGGTGATATCCTCGCCCTCAAGCAGCGCTTTTATGTCGCCTGTTTCCGAAGAATCAAAGCGGATGTCCATGTGCTCAGCCAGAGTCACAAGACCTTTATTATTACTGGTGTCCACTTGGTGCCGCTGGGCCGCAATACCCAGAATACGATAGAGTGCTCCACTATCAAGGTAATGAAAACCCAACTTCTTGGCCAAGATGCGACTGATTGTGCCTTTGCCGGCTCCGCTAGGGCCGTCTACTGTAATTACTCTCACCATATTAAATCTCGAGCCTACTAGCTCATTGTTTCCGACGTTAAATTAATACCTATTTGTCCAGCTAAGCCGACAAAATCAGGGAACGATGTGCCGACATTGTTGCAATCGAGGACAATTATCTCTCCGCTAGCTCTCAGTGCCGCGATAGAAAAGGCCATAGCGATACGGTGATCATCATGACTATGGACCGAACCTGAACCCAACTGCCCCCCCAATATACAAATGCCATCGACGGTGGGTTGAGCATCAATACCCAATATCACTAGGCCATCGGCCATGCTCTGGATCCGGTCACTCTCTTTAACGCGCAGTTCTTCGGCGCCGGATAGAATAGTCGTGCCCTCGGCACAGGCTGCAGCAATAAATATCGCCGGAAACTCATCAATCGCCAAGGGTACCTGATCTTCAGGGATGGTAATCCCTTTTAGCGGTGCGTAACGCACCCGAACATCGGCTACCGGCTCGCCACCCACGTCTAATTCGTTGGAGAGTACTATGTTAGCTCCCATCTGGCGCAGAATATTAATCACGCCAACGCGGGTTGGATTGACGCCAACATGTCGCAAAGTGATATCTGACCCCGGCACGATGGCCGCAGCAACCATAAAGAATGCCGACGATGAGATATCTGCAGGTACATCAATCCGCGTAGCGCTGAGCTGCCCTCCTCCACCCAACGACGCTTTGCTACCGTCGGTACTCACCTGATAACCAAAGCCACGCAACATCCGCTCTGTATGATCGCGAGTCGGCGCAGGCTCTATTACAGAGGTTGTACCCTGGGCATATAGGCCAGCTAACAGTACACATGACTTAACCTGCGCACTGGCCATAGGCATCTGATAGTCGATTGCGTGCAACATCTGTCCACCTTTAATTTTTAACGGTGGACGACCACCCTCGGCGGTTTCAATAACAGCACCCATACTTCGCAGGGGCTCGGCCACTCGACCCATAGGGCGGCCCGACAGGGACGCATCACCACAGAGCTCAACATCAAAGGCCTGACCGGCCAGTAATCCACTGAGTAATCGGATAGAGGTCCCTGAATTACCCAGGTAAAGTGGCTTTGAGGGCGCTTTCAAACCATGCAATCCAACGCCATGGATCGCCAAGCGCCCCTTTTCAGGCCCCTCGATAATCACCCCCATATCGCGGAACGCTTGCAAGGTAGCCAAGCTATCTTCACCCTCCAGGAATCCAGTTACCTCGGTCAATCCATCGGCCAATGAACCCAGCATAATGGAGCGATGCGACATTGATTTGTCGCCGGGGACACGGATGTCTCCCCGCGCACTGCCACCTGGCAACACGCGGTAATTAATTGTTTTCTCTACCATAGGACTCTGTATTCCACCCTGTAAGGCCTGCTGCTCTAATATTTTTCCAAAGTTATTTCGCGCGTCACGCGCGCGAGTAAACACATCCATGAGGTAGTCTTGGTCGCCGCTGTCAATGGCGCTGCGCATCTCCTGAAAGTTACCCATAACCTTATCGAGAATAACAAGAATCGACTCTCTATTTGCCAATGCGATGTCACGCCACATTACCGGATCGCTCGCTGCTATGCGGGTGAAATCACGAAACCCCCCTGCGGCGTAGCGAAATATTTCCCGATTGTCACCCATCGATGCCAGAGTATCCACTAATGAGTAGGCCAGAAAATGGGGCAAATGACTAGTCGCTGCCAGTATTTCATCGTGCTCTAAAACATCCATACTCGTCACTGTCGCACCGACGGCAGACCAGATATCAGTAACCCGCTGTAAATGATGCGCCCCTGTGGCAGTATCTGGCGTCAGTATCACGCGATGATCGACAAATAAGTGGGGATTGAAGGCTGTGACACCGCTTTTCTCCGACCCTGCGATTGGATGTCCAGGCACTAGCTGTCTCGGAACTAAACCATAAACGTCCATAGCCGCTTTGATAACACTGCCTTTGACACTGGCCACATCGGTAATGGTGACTTCACTCGACAATAAGTCGGCACAGTCTTGAAGGACCTTAGACACGGCCAGTGTCGGCACACCGATCACTAGTAAATCACCAGCATCTAACTCTGATGCAATCGCGGTTAAGCTGGCTTCACCACGGTCGATAATGCCCATTTTTAGGGCCATTTCAACGGTTGATGTCCGACGAGAAATACCGATCACCTGATTAGCTAACCCTTTTTCTCGGGCAGCCGCCGCCAAACTCGAGCCAATAAGCCCCAAGCCAATCACCACGAGACGATTGACTATTGGCTTCGACATGGCCTCGGGGCTTGATAAATCATTTGGCATTTGGCACCAGCTAGAGAAAGAGTGATATGGCAGAGGCTTAGATCACAGCCCTTGGGTATGATCCCAACACCTTGAGATCAGCAACCTCTGCGGTGAGCTGTTCTATCACAGCGGCCACAGGGGCATCTTCTATATGACCGGCGAAGTCGATAAAAAACACATACGACCATTTACTGTTGCGCGACGGCCGCGATTCAAGACGTGTCATATCAACGTTGTTGCGGCGAAATGGTTCGAGTAAATCGTATAGCGCTCCTGGCTTATTCTGCACAGAAACCACAATGGAGGTTCTATCATCGCCACTCGGTGGAACGTCTCCAGTGCCGATGATCAAAAAGCGTGTGGAGTTATCTGGGCGATCCTCAATCTTATCCCAAATCTTTTCTAAGCCATACAGCTTGCAGGACATATCGCCGGCAATTGCCGCAGAGTTCCATTCTCCCTGCACACGCTTGGCCGCTTCTGCATTGCTGCTGACGGCGACACGTTCAATATTGGGGAAGTTGGAGTTCAACCACTGTCGACATTGCGCCAATGATTGAGAATGCGAGTACACCCGCGTGATATTGTCTTTATTAGTGCTCGGACCGATCATAAAATGTTGGTGAATGCGCAATTCCACTTCACCGCAAATTTTCAACGAAGAGTCCATAAAGCTATCCAAGGTATGACTGATCACGCCCTCTGTGCTGTTTTCAACAGGCACAACACCGTAGTGGCAGCTACCCGCTAAGACTTCACGAAACACCTCGTCGATCGCCGACTGAGGTACGCTAATAGCGGCATCACCAAAATGCTTCAGCGCGGCTTCCTGCGTAAAGGTGCCCTCGGGCCCGAGGAAGGCAACTTTTATAGGCTGCTCCAACGCGAGACAGGACGACATGATCTGACGAAACAACCTAGCCATATCTTCATTGCCCAAGGGACCCGTATTGCGATCCATAATATGGCGCAACACCTGCGCTTCTCGTTCAGGCTTATAGTAGGCCTTGTCGCCCTGATCTTTTTTGACTTCTGCAACCTGCTGCGCACAACGCGCACGCTCACTGATTCTATGCATAATTTGCAGATCGAGCGCATCAATTTTGTCTCTAAGACCCAACAGTGGATTATCGTCTGACATTGCTTAAACCTTCCTAGCCTTATTCTTCATTCGAATCATCTGTCTGAGCGATCTCTTTAGGAGCATCATCGCCAACACTGCTATCTAAAACACTTTCTTCTTCCTCTGGCTCGGCAATACGGGCCAGACTCACCAGATTCTCATTATCCTTGAGGCGAATAATACGCACACCCTGAGTGTTACGGCCGACCACTGAGATCTCGTCACCGCGAGTGCGCACCATGGTACCCTGATCAGATATGAGCATGATCTCATCGCCGGAAAATAGCTGGGTAGCACCCACTAGAGGACCGTTACGTTCACTGGCCTGGATAGCGATCATTCCCTTACCACCGCGGCCCTTAGTCGGGAACTCACTGACATGCGTGCGCTTGCCGTAACCATTTTCGCAGACGGTCAAAAGAAAGCCAGCCTCCTTGGGTACAACCATGGCGATAACCAAATGCTCAACTGGCAGACGCATACCACGCACGCCTTTTGACACTCGACCCATAGCCCGAGCATCCGTACTAGCAAAACGCACAGCCTTGCCTTCAGAGCTGAGCAGCATAATATCACTATCATCATCTATAATAGCGGTACCCACCAAATGATCACCTTCAACCAAGTCAACGGCGCGCAAGCCGACGCTTCGGGGCCTAGAATACTGATCCAAAGAGGTCTTCTTTACTGTCCCATTAGCCGTCGCCATAATAACAAATTTGTCAGGACTGTATTCTTCCACAGGCAGGATTGAACTGATACGTTCACCCTCAACCAACGGTAATAGATTGACCACTGGACGCCCCCGCGAGTTGCGGCCCGCCAACGGAATCTGATAAACCTTGAGCCAATATACCTTGCCAAAATTGGTGAAACACAAAATGGTGGCGTGAGTACTGGCAACCAAAAGATGCTCGACAAAATCTTCTTCTTTAACTGCGGTCGCCGATTTACCCATTCCGCCACGGCGCTGAGCCTGATAATCACTTAAAGGCTGAGTCTTGGCATAACCGCCATGGGAAACTGTCACTACTCGATCTTCTTCGGTAATCAAGTCCTCTACCGTTAAATCATGCAGAGACTCAATAATTTCTGTGCGCCTAGCATCACCAAACTCCTCAACAACAGCCTCTAGCTCTTCCCGGATAAGGGTCATAAGGCGGTTAATGTCACCAAGAATGTCCTGATATTCTGCAATCTCTTCCAACTTGACTGCAAACTCATCGATAATCTTGTCACTCTCCATGCTCGTAAGCCGGTGCAGTCGCAGCTCAAGAATATCTTTAGCCTGCTCCTGAGACAAAAAGTACTGCCCATCATGCAGGCCATACTGTTTTTCAAGCCAATCAGGACGCGATGCGTGAGGACCTGCGCGCTCGAGCATCGCAACCACGGTCCCTGGACTCCAGCCACGCGCAACAATGGCTTCGCGTGCATCCGCAGGTGAAGCAGACTGCTTGATGAGAGCGATTATTTCATCGATATTGGCCAGCGCAATAGCAAAACCTTCCAAGGTATGCGCGCGCTCTCTCGCCTTGCGCAGCAAGAAAATAGTTCTGCGCGTCACAACTTCACGACGGTGACGCACAAAAGCCTCAAGCATCTCCTTGAGGTTGAGAATGCGTGGCTGACCATCAACCAGAGCAACAACATTGATGCCAAAGACATTTTGCATTTGCGTTTGTGCGAAAAGGTTGTTGAGCACTACCTCGCCAACTTCGCCACGCTTGATTTCTATTACAATGCGCATGCCATCTTTGTCAGATTCGTCGCGCAACTCTGATATGCCTTCCAGCTTTTTCTCTTTGACCAGTTCGGCAATACGCTCAATCAAACGCGCCTTATTCAGCTGATAAGGAATTTCGCTGACGATAATAGTTTCACGTTTGGTCTTCTCGTCCACAATAATTTCAGCACGAGCGCGCATATAGATACGCCCACGACCCGTCCTGTAGGCCTGAATAATACCCGCCCTACCATTGATGATCGCCCCTGTTGGAAAATCCGGACCGGGGATGTATTCCATCAACTCATCAATGGTAATTTCGCTATTATCAATCAGCGCCAGACAGCCTCGGACTACTTCAGTTAGATTGTGCGGTGGAATATTCGTCGCCATACCCACGGCGATACCCGATGAACCATTGACGAGCAAATTGGGCACTCGAGTTGGCATTACCACGGGAATCTGTTCGGTCTCATCGTAGTTGGGCGCAAAATCAACCGTATCTTTTTCTAGATCTTCCAGCAGCGCATGCGCAATTTTGGTCATGCGGATTTCGGTATATCGCATCGCCGCAGCGGAATCGCCATCAACTGAGCCGAAGTTACCCTGACCATCGACCAGCATATAGCGTAAAGAAAAAGGCTGAGCCATCCTAACGATGGTTTCATAGACCGCAGAATCACCATGAGGGTGGTATTTACCAATAACATCACCCACTACACGGGCTGACTTCTTGTAGGCCTTATTCCAGTCGTTATTTAGCTCGCTCATAGCAAACAAAACACGTCTATGCACTGGCTTTAGGCCATCTCGGACATCAGGCAGAGCCCTGCCGACGATTACGCTCATGGCATAATCTAGGTAGGATTGCTTGAGCTCATCTTCAATATTAACTGGAACAATTTCTTTGGCTAAATCGACCATAACGTATCATTATTTCCTGATTATTATTGCTCTTTTAGAGTTCGAGTCACCGTCTTTGACAAGGCCTAAAACAGTCCCCTTTAACAACCGTGATTTTAGCATAGATAGGGGGCTAAAATGTCACTTTTATTGCTACTTTAGGGCCTTCCAAGCTAAAAAATCGGTATACTTCTGGGACACACTTCGGAGCCACTATGCAGCCCGCAAAAATCGACTTATTAATCTACTGCCGATGGATAATCCCGATCATTCCTGAAGATAAAGTATGGGAAAATTGTGCCCTCGCAGTTGAAGGCGAAAAGATCATTGGCATCTTCCCTCAAGCGGAGGCTGCAAAACGATTCGCCCCGCTGAACACCGAACATCTGGACAACCACATTTTAATGCCCGGCTTAGTCAATGCTCACGGTCATGCCGCCATGAGCTTGTTGCGCGGCTACGCTGATGACCTACCCCTAATGCCCTGGCTGCATGATCATATCTGGCCAGCTGAGAGCCGCTTTGTGGACGATAGCTTTGTCCGCGACGGCACCAACCTGTCCATGGCAGAAATGATTAAATCGGGAACCACTTGCTTTGCCGACATGTATTTCTTCCACGAGACCATTGTTGAAGAGGTGCGCGCAGCAGGTATGCGCTGCCAAGTTGGCTTTACGGTCCTCGATTTCCCTACAGCCTATGCCAAGAACGCCGATGACTACATCCACAAAGGGCTCGCCCTGTACGATCGCTACGCCAATCAGCCACTGATTAAAGTGGCTTGCGCGCCTCATTCGCCATACTCCGTTTCAGATCCTGCCATGCGGATTATTGCAACCTATGCCAATGAACTGGATATGGCGGTGCATATACACTGCCATGAAACCACTGAAGAGATCACCGAATCTATCGCCAATTATGACTGTCGTCCACTGGAGCGCCTAAAAAACCTTGGCTTGCTGTTACCCCAGACTCAGCTCGTACATATGACCCAAGTTGTTGGCGATGACATTGTGCTAGTGCAGGCCCACAACTGCCATGTGGTGCACTGTCCCGAGTCCAATTTAAAGCTCGCTAGCGGCTTCTGCCCGGTGGGCAAAATGATAGATGCTGGTATCAACGTAGCCATCGGGACTGACGGAGCTGCCAGTAATAATGATCTGGACCTGTTTGGTGAATTAAAAACTGCCGCTCTACTGGCCAAGGCTGTCGCCAATGATGCGTCAACACTCAACGCCCATGCCGCGCTGCGAATGGCCACTATTAACGGCGCTAAAGCCCTAGGCTGGGATAGTGAAATCGGCAGCCTCGAAGTGGGCAAGTCTGCCGATATGATTGCCATTGATACCAGTTCGATTGCCCAGCAGCCGTTGTATAATATCGCCTCTCAATTGGTTTATACCAATGTTGGGCACCGTGTCACCCACAGCTGGGTAGCGGCGAAGCCCCTATTAATTAACGGCGAACTGCGCACATTGAATGAACAAAACGTGATCCAGACCGCCCAGCAATGGCGTAACAGAATCGCCGATTAAGCAATTTATTACACCGGAAAGCAAAGATGTCTAAAGCGCAAAATGTTGATCCCAATGAAATTCGAAAGTTTGAAGAACTCGCCAGTCGCTGGTGGGATCGGAACAGTGAATTCAAGCCTCTGCATGACATAAATCCCCTGCGAGCCAACTGGATTGATGCCCTAGCTCCTGTGGCGGAGCAGCACATTCTTGATGTGGGTTGCGGCGGTGGTATTCTCTGTGAGGCCCTAGCGCAGCGTGGCGCCAAAGTCACTGGTATCGATATGGGTGATGCCCCGCTGGCGGTAGGTAACCTACACAAGCTTGAGTCCGGCGTCAGCGTCAGTTATGAAAAATCTACCGCTGAAGACTATGCGCTTAGCCATGCCAGCCAGTTTGATATAGTCACCTGTTTGGAAATGCTTGAACATGTGCCGGACCCCGGTTCAGTGGTAAGGGCCTGCGCTGAAATGACCAAACCCGGCGGCACGGTGTTCTTCTCGACGATTAACCGCAATCCAAAATCGTATTTATTGGCCATAATTGGTGTTGAGTACATACTGCGTATGTTACCTAGAGGCACTCACGAATATGGAAAGTTTATCCGCCCCTCCGAGCTGGGCGGATGGATTCGTGAGTCGGGGTTGCAACTCGACCAGATGACAGGGCTGCTCTACAACCCCATCACTAAAACCTATAAGCTTGATGAACGAGACGTTGATGTGAACTATATGATATGCGCTCGAAAGCCGCTCTAACCGATGATAAATTTTAAAGCGCTACTCTTTGATCTTGACGGCACGCTGCTAGACACAGCACCAGACTTTATTACCGCGCTTAACCGACAGTTAGCGCTGCATGACCTAAGTTCTCTTCCCGACGAGGCCATTCGGCGGTGCGTAACCAATGGCTCTGCCGGCCTAATTGCAGCGGGGTTCAGCATGACTCAAGATGACCCGCGCTTTGAACCTTTGCAAGTCGAATTTCTTGAGCTATATTTCGCGAATCTCGCGGATAGGACCGCGCTTTTTGATGGACTACAGTCAGTACTTGATGAGTGCGTCGTCCGAGCCATTCCCTGGGGTATTGTGACCAACAAACCTTGGCGCTACACCGAATCGACGCTGTTGCAGTTGAATCTGATGGACGGTGCGGCGACCGTGATCTGTCCCGACCATGTCACCCATCCTAAGCCTGATCCCGAAGCCATGTTTTTGGCCTGCACTGAAATAGCAATAGCACCTGCTGACTGCCTCTATGTGGGCGACCATGTCCGCGATATAGTCGCGGGCCGCGATGCAGGAATGCGCACCATTGCAGCGGGCTGGGGCTACATTGATGAGAATGAAGAGATTCTCGACTGGCAGGCAGACTGGGTCGTCGATCAGTCCCAGCAACTCTATTCACTTTTATTTAAGGATTAATCTTTGCTATCGGCAGAACAGATCATTAACTATCAAGCGCCAAGTGATTGCTTAAAAGACCGCATTATTTTAATTACCGGCGCTGGTGATGGCATCGGTAAAGCCGCCGCCTTGGCCTGCGCGCAGGCAGGAGCCTCGATCATATTAGCGGGCCGCACCGTGGCTAAGCTAGAGCAGGTTTATGACCAGATTATTGATGCCGAATTAGCCGAACCGACTATATATCCCATCAACCTCGAAGGCGCAGTCGCTGACGATTACGATACCCTCGCAGTTAATATAGACCAGCAATTTGGTCGCCTTGACGGGCTACTCCACAACGCAGGCGTTTTGGGTCAGCGCACGCCATTGAGCCACTACCGTCAAGATGTTTGGGATAAGGTGTTACAGGTTAACCTCACCGCCCCATTTCAGATGACCCAGGCGCTGATGCCCATATTGGAAAAATCGGGTGATGCCTCCGTGGTATTTACATCATCGGGTGTTGGCAGAACTAGTCGCGCATTTTGGGGAGCCTATGCGGTTTCTAAGTTTGCGATAGAGGGGATGGTGCAGACATGGGCTGCGGAACTCGACGAATTGGGCTCTGTGCGTGTCAATGCCATTAATCCCGGTGCTACCGCGACTGACATGCGTGCCCAGGCTTTCCCTGCGGAAGATCCGCAGGGACTTAAGTACCCTGCAGCCATTATGTCCGCGTATCTTTATCTACTTGGGCCCGACAGTAAAACCGTAAATGGCGAGTCCATAAACGCCCAGACTCGATAGCAACGCGGTATAAAACTGAGAAAGGCCGACGTTATCCGTTATTTCGAGGTGTCTCCTCGAGCTCTAAGTTTCTTCTCCTTACGCTGTCGAATGTCCTTATACACAGCCTTTTCACTAAATCGAGGCGGTCGCAGCTTAACCGCATGGAACAGCGACACCACCTGCTTGGGATCTAACTCAAGGAACTCAGAACGACGCACAATCGACGGCAGTTCAATCGGCCCGTAACTGATTCGCTTAAGTCGATTGACTTCAACATCCTGAGACTCCCATAAACGGCGTACCTCTCGAGTACGACCCTCAGCCAAAATCACTCGGAACCATCGATTGCTACCGCCATGCTCTTCCGGTGTTCTTGAATGCTGTGCTTTAACCGTTTGAAATTTAGCTATGCCGTCCTCGAGTACCACTCCGTCAGTCAGACGCTTAATCATCGCCTCATCAACGTCACCGTGAATACGCGCCATATACTCACGCTTTACCTCATAGGACGGGTGCATCAGCCGATTGGCAAGCTCACCATGATTAGTAAACAGCAGCAAACCACTGGTATTGATATCCAATCGACCAATCGCGATCCAACGACCGCGACTAAGACGCGGCAGACTATCAAACACTGTGGGCCTGCCATCAGGATCCTTAGTCGTACAGACCTCGCCTTCAGGTTTGCTGTACATCAGCACTCTCGGGCTGTCGTCAGTAATAATTTTAATTGGCCGACCATCAACCATAATGCGATCTTCCGCCTCTGCGCGATCCCCCAGTTTAGCGGTGGATCCATTAACCGACACCCGACCAGCGGAGATCCAAGTTTCTAGCTCACGACGCGAACCCAGGCCTGCTGTGGCCAACATTTTCTGTAATTTTTCACTCATAGTTTGAGCCACTACCATCGTCAGATAAGGGGATTTCTGTGGTGACCGCTAAGGACTCATCAGAGCTAAAGTTGACACCTTGATCAATGTCACCGCCTTGCTCATCGACGGCCAGTTCAACGCCTGAGGCTTCAGTCACAAATTGATCTTCAATCGAGGGACCGTTGTCGTCGACAGGCACAGCTGTCCCATTCGGCTTATGTTGGCCACTAGACAGCGCCATCTCCAACTCTGGGTCAAGCTCAGCAAAGTCTTTGATCTCGCCCAAGGCAGGCAGATGCTCAAGGCTCTTAATATTGAAGTAGTCTAGAAACTGTTTGGTCGTCGCGTAGAGGGCGGGTTTACCCGGCACATCTCGGTAGCCGACTACTCGCACCCACTCACGTTCCTGAAGCGTCTTGATAATATCTGAGCTCACCGCCACACCACGCACTAATTCTATGTCGCCGCGGGTTAATGGCTGGCGATAGGCTATTAAAGAAAGAGTCTCAAGCATGGCGCGAGAATATCGCTTCGGCTTTTCTTCCCAAAGTCTATTGACCCAAGTCGCCAGCTCTTGATTGACCTGCAAGCGGTAGCCAGAAGCTATTTGTTTAAGCTGAAAGCCGCGACCACGGCAGTCGGCTTCAATTTCTTCAAGAGCCGCTTTCATCTGATCGCGCGGCGGCCGTTCGTCGTCTTCAAAGAGACTTTCCAGCCGCGCAATATCCAGCGGCTTACCCGCGGCCATCAGTGCGCCTTCGATAATTTTTTTAATTAAATCAGAATTCATGATGTTCTTGCTTTTACGTGTATAGGCCCAAAGGATTCATTTTGGACTGTTTCTACCAATGACTCTTTGATCAACTCCATAATCGCCAAAAAGGTCACCACAACGCCCAGCTTACCTTCGCCCACCTTAAAAAGACTAACAAAGGGAACAAATTGCTGACCGCGAATAGTTTCTAACACCTGAGACATGCGCTCACGCGTGGATAGCTTCTCCATCTCTACCTGATGGCTTTCAAACATTTCGGCTCTACGCAGGACGTCTGCCAGTGCCGACAGTAACTCACGCATATCAACAGCGGGCTGCGGCCGCTCGCTCTCGCGATCAGGTGGCTCGGCTCTCGCCTGATGGATATCACGACCCATACGCGGCATTTCATCAATATCTTCAGCCGCATTTTTAAAGCGCTCATACTCCTGAAGTCGACGAATGAGATCAGCTCGAGGATCGTCTTCCTCATCCTCTTCTGAGACCTGTCGAGGGAGCAACATGCGGGACTTAATCTCTGCCAACATGGCTGCCATCACTAAATATTCGGCGGCAAGTTCAAGATTAATCACGCCCATCAGATCAATATAACCCATGTATTGCCGAGTGATCTCAGCAACATTAATTTCAAGGATGTCCAGATTTTGACGACGAATTAGGTACAGAAGTAAATCCAGAGGCCCCTCAAACGCCTCTAGAATAACTTCAAGCGCATCGGGTGGGATATAGAGGTCCTTGGGCATGGTGGTTAACTCTTTACCCTGCACCACGGCAAAGGGCATCTCCCCTTGCTGGTGACTTGGCGACATACCTGCACTGACCAATGCTTCACCCAATGATGGCGCGATGGCGACGTCCGCCAGCGGCAGGCTGTTTTCAACAGAGGTAGTTTCAGTCGACACTTGATATCCCATCAGTATTCAGAGCGCGATTATACCCACAATACCGTCGAGGGGCATCAGGATTATTTAAGATTTACACATGGGCTGAAAAATCGCCCCGCCCCTGACGAGTTATCTCTGGGTTGGGACCCGTCATATCTACCACCGTGGTAGGCTCAATGCCACAGTGACCACCATCGATAATAGCCTCGACATGAGGCTCCATTAGCTGGCGAATGTCATAGGGGTCAGTCGGCGGAAAGTTGTCATCCTGAGTTATAAGGGTCACGCTCATCATCGGCTCGCCCAGCTCCTCAAGCAGTGCTTGCACAATGACACTATCCGGTACACGGATGCCGATGGTTTTACGTTTCGGATGCATCAGTCGCTTGGGCACCTCAGCGGAAGCGGGCAAAATAAAGGTGAAAGCACCAGGGGTGCTAGCCTTGAGAATTCTAAACGCACTATTATCAACCTTGGCATAGTTTGCCAACTCAGAAAGGTCACGACAAACTAGCGTAAAGTTGTGATTTTTATCAACGCTGCGAATTGCCCGAATGCGGTCCATCGCCTGCTTATCACCAATATGGCAACCGATGGCATAGACTGAGTCGGTGGGATAGATCGCCACGCCACCTGCACGAATAATCTCGGCGACCTGAGCGATCAGCCGTCGCTGAGGGTTGTCTGGATGAATAACGAAATATTGACTCATACTGGTCGCTGTATTGGTGAGTGATGTCTTTGGGCTGCATTATCACATAGCTTTGGGTATTATTGGATAGCTTAGCAAACTGCTTTAATGCCTGCCAGCCTCCTCGGCAGAATACATCCACACTGCCTGGGCATCGTCGACCAAAAGCCTCCTCAGAGCTGTACAGGGAGGCTAAAATGCAAATAGATTACTGCTTCTCGACAATGATCGCATAGCGGTTACAATGCTTTTCTTTTTCTAGCCCATTTTTATGCCAAACCAAGATCCCCTAGCCGACGAACATTCAAGCACAAAAAAGCCAGAGAGCTTGCTGCTAAACCTCGCGTTTAATTTGCTGGTACCCACATTGGTTTTAACCAAGCTGAGTTCCCCTGACTTTTTAGGGATTAAACTGGCCATCGTTGTCGCACTCGCATTCCCCATCGGTTATGGATTGCATGATTTCATCACTCGCGGAAAGCTAAATTTCTTTTCCGGCCTGGGTGTTGTCAGTGTGACTCTGACAGGCGGCATCAGCCTTATGGAACTCGATGCTATTTATATCGCCGTTAAAGAGGCCTCCATCCCTGCAATATTTGGCCTGGCTACGCTGATTTCCCTGAAAACATCGCAGCCGCTTATTCATACGTTTTTACTGAATGAAGCCATTTTGGAAACCCAAAAAATCAAAGATGCCTTGGCGGAAAATGGTAAGCAGTCAGAGTTTGACAAGTTATTAGTTAATGCATCTTGGATTTTAGCCGGATCTTTCTTTCTTTCATCATTACTCAATTATTTATTAGCCGTGATTATATTGACCGCGGACCCGGGCACCGTGCTGTTTAATGAACAGCTCGGGAAAATGACCGCACTCAGTTTTCCAGTGATTGCCCTGCCTGCAATGGTCGTTCTGACAGCCGATTTATTCTATCTTTTCAGAGGTATCACCCGGCTGACGGGTATTCCTTTAGAAGGCATCGTAAAACAGAAATAGCTGAGGCAATAGACCATGTGGTACGCAATTATTAGTCAAGATAACGATAATAGTCTGACCCAGCGACAGTCTGCGCGAACTGCCCATCTCAATCGACTGCATCAACTTAAAAATACCGGGCGCTTATTAGTGGCAGGTCCGCATCCCGCAATTGACAACCCTGAGCCAGGCGAAGCCGGGTTCACCGGCAGTTTGGTGATAGCCGAATTCGACTCATTGGCGGATGCGAAGGCCTGGGCCGATGCTGATCCCTATGTGAGCGCCGGTGTCTATGCCTCAGTGACCGTAAAACCGTTCAATCGAGTCCTACCTTAAGTTCTCCGACACAGCCGAAGCATTAGCTTTTTTGCCCGATCAAGGTATGATTCACCCCTCTAAAACTATGAAAGAAGAACTATGAACTTCCGACTCCTAACGATAGCTGTTTTTTTAGGCGCCTTTGCCGCCAATACTCCTGCTCAAGAGGTCGCTGACCCCGAGATTCAGGATGCCACGAACACTGCTGTCGCTGAGACTGAGACTGTGGTGATAGTCCCAGCCCAAAAGCCTGCAATTAAGCCACAGCCGCGCTACGTCTCTGATGAATTCTATGTACCCCTGAGAGAAACCCCCTGCTCACGCTGCAAAATTGTCCACCGCGGTTTAAAATCTGGCACCAAGCTAATGCTAATCGACCTCCAAGACGGTTGGGCATTGATGAAGACGGCCAATGGTACTGTGGGTTGGGTCGAAGAACAGTTTCTGAGTGAGCTGCCAATAGCACGAATTCAGCTGATTAAGGATCAGAAGGTACTGAACACCTTAAAAATGCGCAATGACAAACTTGAACAGATTATGCGAGAACTGCGCAAGCAATCTAATGCACTGCGCGGCGAGCTCGATAGCACCTCGGGCAGCAATGACAACCTCGCGGATGAACTTGCCAATATTAAAGAGATCTCTGCTGACGCCATCGCGCTGAACAATCAGAACCAAAAGCTGGTTAAGAAAAATCATATGCTGCAAGGGCGAAAATGACGTGTTGAAAGCTAATGTTAGTGACATGAAAAAAGACCGTAGCAATGAGTCATTTTTATACGGCGGCATAACCGCTTTTCTCGGCGCCATATTAGTCGCTCTGATCCCTAAATTACGCGGTAGAAAACAGTTTTCAGAGTGGCAGTAACTCACCGGTAACAAGGGTCAATAGGATCACAGAAACGTCGGTTGCGGCGATATTTTTGTAACATTAAAACGGAAGTTTTCTCATGAAGAAGTCATTTTGTAAGCTGGTCATCTCTCTGGCGTTGGTGTTTTCAACAGCGCCTGCCTACGCCGTCTCAGCTAATCCTCAAGTCCTTTTTAAAACTGACAAAGGCGATTTTCTCGTCGAACTATATCCCAAGAAAGCCCCCGTCAGTGTTGACAGCTTTATAAAGCACGTAAATGGTTTTCACTATGACGGATTGATTTTTCACCGAGTGATTAATAAATTTATGATTCAAACCGGCGGCTTCACTTTCGATATGACGTCCCGGACAAGTGATCGCCCGATGATAGTTAATGAATCTGACAACGGTCTTAAAAATAAGCGCGGCACCCTTGCAATGGCGCGTACCAGCGATCCAGACAGCGCACTGGCGCAGTTTTTTATCAACCATAAATACAATCGGTTTTTAGATTATAAAGAGGGCCGGCCCGGCTATGCCGTTTTCGGCAAGGTCATCTCAGGCCTGGCGATAGTGGATAGTATTGCAGTGGTCGAGACAACCAACGTTAAAGGCTATGCCGATGTGCCAGTGGAACCGATTCGGATACTCAGTGCACGACTACTCAACCCAGAAGCCGTGACGCTTTTGCCTGAACAGAAAAAAGAAAAAAAGCCGGTATTTGAAAGACCAATTCCCATTCGGTAGCGGAGGAATCAGATGGTCGCCCTGAGTATTAATCTCAACAAAATTGCCCTGATCAGAAATTCTCGAGAGGGCAACTACCCCAACGTCATTAGTCATGCACAGCTATGCATCGACGAAGGCGTCGAGGGTATTACCGTGCACCCGAGACCCGATCAACGTCATATTCGCCCCATCGATGTGCGTCAGCTGAATCAGCTTGTAAGCCCACTCAGCACCGTAGAGTTTAATATTGAAGGTAACCCCTTTGCACCATCGCTTGGCGATTACCCCGGTTTTATAGCATTAGTCAAAGAGTCACAGCCTGAACAGTGCACCCTAGTGCCGGACAATAATGACCAGCTTACCTCTGATCATGGTTTTGACCTGAATATAACCGGCGAACAATTAATGCCCATTATTCAGGACCTCAAAGCACAGGGCATACGGGTAGCACTGTTTATGGACCCTGATCCTGCGCAGATACAACTGGCCGCACAGGTCGGAGCAGATCGCGTTGAACTTTACACGGGCCCCTATGCAGCCGCCTGGGGCACTGACAATCTTGATAGACTTTTTCAGCGTCATCTGGCGGCGGCAGAACTTGCCACATCGCTGGGCATGGGCGTTAACGCGGGACATGACCTGAACTTAGACAACTTGGCCAAATTTGCCAGCATACCTAGCCTGCTTGAAGTGTCCATTGGCCATGCGTTTACCGTGGATTCTCTGGCAATGGGCATGACTAACGCGCTACGGGCTTACAAAACATTACTCAGCTAGGTAACGCCATGCCTGACAACCTATCATCATTAACACTGTCCTGTATTGGCGCCGGCCGACTCGGGAAAACCCTCTGCCATCTATTTGCTCAACACCTGCACATAGGGCACATAATCAATTGCTCTGAAGACTCTGCCCGGTTAGCCGTCAAGTTTATTGGCGCAGGCCAGGCTAGGCGCGTGCCAGTCGATAGTGCTGACATCTGGTTGATCGCCACACCAGACAACGAAATCAAAGCGGCCAGTGCGGTTCTTAGAACTGCCAGCGTGCTTCGTGAAAGCGATACGGTCTTCCACTGCAGCGGGGCATTAAACGCAGCGGAGTTAGACATCAGCGACTGCCACACCGCCTCAGTTCACCCGATTCACAGCTTTGCCGACCCGCAGCAGTCCATCAGCCAGTTTGCTGGCACACCCTGCGGTATGGAGGGTAACCGCAGCGCGTTAGACCGACTTCAGCCATTGTTTGAGCGGGTGGCGGCCAAACCCTTTGTCATAGACAGCCAGCAAAAAGCCCTCTATCACGCCGCTACCGTCATGACCTGTAACTATCTGGTGAGCCTTTTAGAACTGGGCCAGAAAATGTTAACCGCCGCAGGTGTTAGCCCGCAACAGGGTGTCAACCCGCTGGAACCTCTCATACGCCAGACACTGGACAATTATTTTAACACCGACGCCATCAGCGCCCTCACCGGCCCGATCTCGCGCGGTGACACCGCCACCGTGGCATCGCATATACAGGCACTGCAGCAGCAGCCAAACAACTGGCAGCAGGTATACCGCGCGTTGGGAAACACCACCCGAGTAATCGCGGCTAAAGCAGGGCCAGAGCAAGCGCAGAAAACCTTAGCGCAATTGACAGACTTTTAAACTCAGGCACAGACCATCATGACTAAAGGCAACAACAAAGAGCCTCGCACCGACAGCGCTGAGTACGTCAAACGCAAAGCATTTTTTGATCAGTTAATCACTGTGTATGGCCGCAAGCCCGTACTAGAAATACTGCAGGACGAGAGCCTGCAGATCTACCGCGTACATCTCGCCGACTCCAACCGTGACGGTGGAATCATCGACCAGATCAAGCAACAGGCCGCCGCGCGGAGTATCGAAGTCTGCTTTCATAGTCGCCCCGCCCTATCGCGAATCTCACGCAACAGCAAACAGGATCAGGGCGCCGCCTGCGACATCCACTGCCCCGGCTATCAGCCCTATGAACAGGCACTACAAAAGACAATGACCGGCGCTATTATTGCACTCGACGGCGTCACCAATCCGCAGAATCTTGGCATGATCATACGCAGTGTTACCGCCAGCCCGGCACATGGTTTACTGATTCCGAGTAAAGGTACCGCCGACATCTCTCCACTGGTTATCAAAGCTAGCGCCGGAACCTTATTTAAAGGCAATATACTGCGCTGCGACTCACTGCTCGCCGCCCTTAAAGACTTTCAATCGCGCGGCTATGCCCTATGCACCCTCTCCTCGCACCAATCAACCCCCATCACGGAATTCTCCCCCACCGGCCCGGTAGTCTTTGTACTGGGCAACGAAAGCGAAGGCGTCAGCAAAGAAATAATGGCCCTAAGTGATCACCGCGTCGGCATTCCCATGGCAAATGGCGTCGAGTCTTTAAATGTCGCTGTCACCGCCGCAATAATCGCCTTTAGGCTTTAAGGCGCGCAGTAACAGTCTTGAATCAAACGCTTTTGATGGCAGTCTAGTCCCTGCGACTCTGGCGCTGTTAGAAACCGGCAGGAAGGCTAGCCTAGCAATGCTTCTTGTGGTGGCGCTCACCAATCGCCTAATTTTTGGCGCCATTTGCGCGAATATGCCATAACGGTGAGAACAGTGCAGTGAGTACAGCAACGGTAAAGGTGACGGCTGACACGGCTAAAAAGGCGTTTGTTAGGCCGACACTTTCGACTGTCACACCACAGACCCAGGCACCCAATGGTGCACCGCCAAATAGGCACAGTTGATAGACTGATGCCGCACGTGAGCGCAGCAGCAAGGGAACCTGGCTGTGTAAAATAGTCCGCCCCAATGTCATAGACAGACCGGAGCAGGCGCCCCAGATATAAACCAAAGGAAACAGTAGCCACATGCTAGGTGCAGCAGCGATAAATCCCACCATGCTGCCGCGCAGTAAAAAGCTAACAACCATAAGTCTGCCCGGCCGATTAAACATCTTGCTACGTTTCATGACACCAAAATTGGCGCTGACAATACCCAGTGAAAAAACAATCTGTAGTGTCGCGTAGAGCCCTGCCCCCCCGCCATAAAGCTCACGGGCAATTAATGGCATTCCCACCAGATAAACCCCGAAGGCTAAAAACCCTGTGGCGAAGACAATCATGAGTAGATGCAGCAGGCCTTTGTCGTCTCGAAATAACTGCAACCCTTCGCGTAATTCTTGCCAGCTATGTTTTACCGTTTTGCTCTCTTTGACCGGCGCTACAGCTCCTTTGGGAACCGGATGACTGCGTTTGATCAGTACCGAGCTCACCACTAAGATGGCCATCTGAAAGGCCAGCAGCTGCGGCAGACTGACAATGTCTAACTGCCCCGCTACCCAGAAGCCAACGGCCTGCGCAATAAACTGTACCATCATGACCTTGGCAACGGTTTGGTGGATCAGGTCGGGCGCAGCAAATCCGAGCATACTCTCGCGGGCAGGCTGCACAAATGCTGAGATGGTGCCAAACGCGATACCAAACAGCAGCAATAGATTAAATGTCAGTTCACCGGTTATCACAGAGACCATTAAAACAGCCAGTGGCAGCACATACATGATATACAGTAATGACAGCCAAGTACCGCGATGACGGCGGTCTGATGCGACACCACCGGGGAGAATAAATAACAGATTAGGCAGTAATACCGCCATCTGCGCCAGACCTAGCTGGCTTGGGGTTTCCATAAGCACGCCAACGACTAGCCAGGGGAATAATACCTTGTGTAAGCCCATAGCCAGATTGCTGGCGCCCATGGCGGCGAGATAGTAACCAAAAGAAAACTGCGTAGTCGGCACCTATTTACGACGCTGGCGCAGCATCACTATCAGGCGCCCCAGTAGGGCGGCGGTGGCGACAATGACCGTTAAGCCAAAGACAACCATCAGTAGATTTGAGGCTATTTCAGCGACAGGTACCTCATACACTTTGACTGCCATCAACAGAAAGGCAAAACAGGCGACCATGGAGGCTATCCATGTTGAGCGCTGCTGTATTTGTTTCTTTAGATTAGACATCTAACGACCTTTGCTAGCAAATAACGGTGACGTGGCTATCAGTGAATCCATAGGTTGGCTCGTCAGCGTAATTAGCGCCCTGTCTGGCGCATTTACTGCGATGCTATCGATTACTGCCCCCTGGCTAAAAACGCCACAAATTCTTCTTCGGTCATAACCGGAATATCCAAAGACTCGGCCTTGGCTAGTTTTGAGCCCGCACCCGGTCCCGCCACTACACGGGAGGTCTTGGCCGAGACACTGCCGGCCACCTTGGCACCCAGTTCCTGCAAACGATCTTTGGCCTCGGCGCGGCTCATAATTTCAAGACCGCCCGTCAATACCCAAGTCTGGCCTTTTAATGGCTGCGATGGCTGTGCATTTTGATCAATATCTGACCAGCTCACGCCAGCGTCGCGCAGTGCATCAATAATAGACAGATTGTCTGGGTTATTAAAAAAGTTCACGATATGTTTGGCCACAACGGGGCCAATATCATCGACCTCTAAAAGCTGTTCAGCGTCGGCTTTCGTCACTGACTCTATGGTGCCAAAATTATTGGCCAGAGTCTGCGCGGTGGCCTCACCGACTTCCCTAATACCCAAGGCATATAAAAACTTTGCCAGAGTCGTTTCTTTACTGACATTAATGGCTGCCACTAAGTTACTGGCAGACTTGTCAGCCATACGCTCAAGCCCGGCAATCTTGTCAGGCGTTAACTCGTATAGATCGGCTACTGAATAGATAGCCCCGGCATCAACCAATAGCTCTACTAACTTATCACCAAGACCATCAATGTCCATCGCTTTTCGCGAGGCAAAATGTTTAATCGCCTCTTTGATTTGGGCGCCACAGAACAGCCCTCCAGAACAACGCGCAACGGCTTCACCTTCAGCGCGCTGCACCGAGGATTGACAGACAGGACAACGGTCAGGGAAAACAATAGCCCGAGCATCGACAGGCCGTTTTTCCAGTACCACTTTGGCAATCTTGGGTATCACATCGCCAGCCCGTCGGATAATAACCGTATCGCCCACACAGACGCCGAGCCGTCGAATTTCATCGCCATTGTGTAGGGTGGCATTACGCACAGTGACGCCACCGACAAATACTGGCTCTAACCTTGCCACTGGGGTAATTGCGCCCGTTCGGCCTACCTGAAATTCGACGTCGAGCAGCTGGGTCATTTCTTCCTGCGCGGGAAATTTACGCGCTATAGCCCAGCGCGGGGCTTTGGCAACAAAGCCCAATCGCTGCTGCAACCCCAAATCATTAACTTTGTAGACAATACCGTCGATATCATAGGTCAGTGTGTCGCGTCGTTCGGCCATGGCTCGATAATAGTCTTTGCAGGCCTCGACGCCCTTAACCGCCTGTAGATGTTCATTAATCTTAAAGCCCCAATCACCCAGTGCCTCTAACATATGAGTGTGACTGTCTGGCGTTACCTCGGCTTCAAACTGCCCCACAGAATACGCGCACATTTCTAAAGGGCGGCTGGCCGTCACTTTAGAGTCTAGCTGCCGCAGACTACCCGCTGCTGCGTTGCGTGGATTGACAAAAGTCTTTTCACCGGCGGCCATAGCTTTGGCATTGAGTGCATCAAAGCCAGGGCGCGGTAGATAGATCTCGCCACGCACTTCTAACAATTTGGGAGTATTATCACCGCGCAATTTCAGCGGGATACTGTTGATGGTGCGAACGTTCGCCGTTATATCTTCTCCCACTGAGCCATCGCCTCGGGTAGCGCCACGAATCAGATGTCCGTTTTCGTAGAGCAAACTGACGGCAACCCCATCGAGTTTAGGCTCGCAGGCAAATTCTATTTCACTTAGGTCTTTTAGCGCGGCAAAATTTAAACGATCTTTGAGCCTGCGATCAAAATCATCTAGCTCAGTATCACTAAAAGCATTTTCCAGCGACAACATTGCCACAGCATGGCGCACTTGGGTAAATGCATCCAGTGCTTTGCCCCCGACTCTCTGGCTGGGCGAGTCGTCACTTATTAATGCTGGGTACTGTTGTTCAAGATCTTGCAGCTGGCGCATTTGACGATCGTATTCACTATCAGGAATCGAGGGGTCATCCAAAACGTAGTAGCGATGGTTGTGCTGATCTAACGTATCTTTGACACGTTCATATTCCATTAAAACGTTGGTGGGAATATTTTTCATAGTATCGCCGTTTTATTCAGCTATCTTGGCCGCGCTGAAAAGACACATCGCGAGCACGTTGCCGATAATGGTCTATGGTTTGCGCGGTCATAGAACTGCGGGACTCATCCATGACATTGAGGTCTAATGCTGTCGCCATAACGTCGATCGCTTTGATCATAATATCAAACGCCTCGACCGGCTCTTCTATATCATCAAGGGCCATAAACAGGGTCACGCCCGGTATCTGTAGCTGTCGAATAGTATTCAAATCAAACGTGCCAGGATTGAGCAAATTAGCCATACTAAACAACACTGGGCCTGATCCATCGTCAAGTAGGTGGCGATGAAAAATTTTCATTGCGCCGTAGCGAAAGCCAACACCGAGTATGGTATTGAGCAGATCCGCGCCGGTCACGGTCTCGCCTTTATTGGCCATAAGGTGCATGACCAAAACGTCTGGCGCTGATTCGTTGTCACTGCTGAGCTGCTCATTTTTTTGTGAGCTCAGCGCCGGCGTGGGTTCCGTCTCGCGCTTTTGTTCCCCGGGCGGCCGATCGAATATTGCATTATCTAGATCAAAGATAGCCTGTGACGGTTCAGGTTCAAAGCCAAAGCTTGTAGATCCATGCAGTCTATCTTCGACATGACGCAACTGCTCGTCGTCACGAATACCCACAACCCTCGATTGGCCTAAGGGAAACTCGCCGGCGGCCGGCGGCTTTGCAGCGCCCCCCTCGGCATCAGCTGAGGCCTTGCGCAGCTTGCGCGACGACATTTGGAGATTTTCGTAGCGATTATTTTTTACACGCCGTGCGCCGTCGAGCAAAATGGCGACTACCACGAGCACCCCGATTATTATTAATATTTCCCGCGGCCCAAAAACGTCCATATTACCGAGTTACCTAATAATTAATTAAGCGGTGAGTATTATCGCTTATCATTCTAACAAACCGTCGTCTTACTATCAGGCTTCTGCCAACTCGGCAGCCTGATTAACATCTACTGTCACTAGCCTAGAAACGCCTGGCTCATGCATAGTTACGCCAACCAGTTGATTGGCCGCTTCCATGGAAATCTTGTTGTGTGTAATAAAGATAAACTGCACCTCTGACGACATCTCTTTTACCATGGCCGCATAGCGACCAACATTGGCATCATCGAGAGGCGCATCAACCTCATCCAACATACAAAATGGTGCCGGATTAAGTTTAAAGATCGCAAACACCATGGCAATCGCGGTCATCGCTTTTTCGCCACCCGAAAGCAGGTGAATCGAAGCATTCTTTTTGCCCGGTGGACGCGCCATTAAAGTAACACCGGTGTCCAGTAAATCGTTGCCTGTCATTTCCAGATAGGCATGGCCACCGCCAAACAATTTAGGAAATAACGCCTGAAGATGGCCATTGACCAATTCAAAGGTCTCTTTAAATCTAGAGCGCGTTTCGCGATCAATCTTTTGAATCGCATTAGTCAGTGTCAGCAGAGCTTCTTCCAACTCGCCATTTTGCTGATCTAAGTAATCCTTGCGCTCTGACTCAATTTTGTATTCATCAATAGCAGCCAAATTAATAGGCCCAAGTCGTTGGATACGATTGCTAATCAGCTGTATCTGCTCTTCCCAGTCGACCAACACCGCATCATCTGCAAGGCTTTCCAGTAACAACTCAAGATCCCCATTTTTTTCGAGGATCTGTTCTTCAATGGTGCGACTTAATGTGCTGATCTCTTGCGCGGCGATGCGCTGTTGCTCAAGATCGCCTCGCACAGCCTGCACCTGCAGTTCCAATCCAGCACGCAGTTTTTCCTGTTCGCGCATCTGGTGATCAACCGACTCAACCAAGGCTCTGGCCTCTGCGAGTTCAGCCTCAACTAACAGACGTGCTTCCAACTGAATCTCAAGTTCCATTTTATGGCCTTCAGTCGGGTCTTCTTTAATGCTGAAGGCATCACGCAACTGCTGTCGACGCTCTTGGAGGCGCTCAACTTGAATTTCTAAACGCCCGATACCGTCCCGAATAGAACCAATCTGGGTAGTAAGAGCACTTTCGCGCATAGCCAGTTCCTGGCGACGATCACGGTCATGACGTGCTGTTTGTCGAACCTTATCCGACTCAGTGCGACAGATATCGCGCTGCGTCATTAGTGACTCACGCTGCTGAGTATCTACTTCCATTTTTTCAATCGATTCTTGCAGGATCACTCGCGCTGCGGCGAGGTTTTCCTGCTCTGCCTCTGACTGCTTTCGCACATCTGTCAGCTCTGTTTCGGCGCGCTCTTGGCGGGCTTTAAATTGCTCTATTTGAACTTCACCAGCACTCAGTTTAGAGCGCAGTTCCGCATAGCTACTTTGCTGTTGGGCAATCTGAGTGGCAATTTCCTGACGAGAGGCCTCAAGACTGCGCAAGCGCTGCTCATTGTCTTGACGGGCATCTTCGACTTCAATAACCTTTTCGCTCAGTATAGCCGTCTCTTCAGCAATCGTTTCAAGCTCTCGTTTGCGCTGCAAAACTCCGGCCGTCGCGTCTTTATCTCTGGCCACACGCAACCAATTACTGCCGAGCCAAATACCTTCGCGTGTAACCACTGATTCAATAGCGGACAATGTTGGCTGCAGTTTTAACGCCTCACTCAAACTCTCTGCGGCATAAACATTAGCCATCAGCGCATCGGCAGCGTCGCCTTTAACAAGATCGCTGAGCGGCTGGCCTTTGCTGCCCCCCTTTGCTGCCACTACGGATTGACCAATAAGCAGTAATTCGCCTTTTTTGAAGTCATCCAACAAACCTAAATTGCTGACAACATCATCAACTGAGATAGCCTGTAGGTAACTTCCCAGAACCGTTTCTACGGCAACTTCCCAACCGCTATCAGGCTTAATAGCATCAACTAATCTGGGGTTTTCTGCCAAGCCCTTTGTCACCAACCATTGCTTCTCGGCATCATCACCCATCGACGCCTGCTGTAATGCCTCTAGTGAAGCATGACGACCTTTTAAAGCTTGCTGACGACTGCGTACATCGTTGTGCTCGGCTGCCGCGACTTTTTCCTGTTCGCGTAATATTTCAATAGCTTCGCCATTATCAATACGCTGTTTATCGATAGTCTCGCGAGCTAATTCAGCCTCGGCGAGCATCTCTTGAATCATGGCCATTTCTTCTTCGGCTGGACTGGCCTGAAAGCTATTGGCTTCTTTAGACAGGGTATCCTGTCGTTCCGTGAGCCGGCGCAGGAGTTGCTCTAGGTGTTGAATACGAGATTGCTGCACTTCAGCCTGCTGTCGTGGACTCGCTGAATTTTGATTAAACTCATCCCAGGTCTGCTGCCAGTTTTGCATGGCGATCTCGGCGGCCTGTAAGGCTTCAGAGGAGATAGCCTCGGCCTGACTGGCGGCCTCTAGCGCTGGCGACAACTCACTGAACTCAGCATCCCAACCAGCCACTTTAAGTCTATCCGCTTTAAGGTGCTCCTCGGCTTCGGTAAAGTTGCGTTCGGTCTGCTCTAGATCTTTATGTAGCTCCTGAGCTCGCTGCTGCGCATGCTCTATCGCCTGCTCAACGCGAGCGACTTCGCCGCCAATTTTATAAAAGCGTGCCTGCACCTCATTGAATGCATCCGTGTGATCAGTAAAGCCTGCGCGCAATTTCTCAATACTGGTGTCACAGACGCTGCGCTGAGTAACAATTCTTTCTTGTTCAACCTCAAAACCACCGATAACCTGCTTTTGCTCGGTGGCCGATACATCAAACCCACGCCATTTCAGGGCCAGTAATTCTGTCGTCAGTTGGCGTTCGTCTTTTTTGTATTCAGAGTACTTTTCTGCGGCCTTAGCCTGGCGTTCCAGGCGAGACAATTGACGTGCGAGTTCGTCACGGATATCCGTCAATCGCTCAAGATTCTCCATCGTCCGGCGCATGCGACCTTCGGTATCCCGGCGGCGCTCTTTGTACTTAGATATACCCGCGGCTTCTTCAATATAAATCCTCAGCTCATCGGGTTTAGCTTCGATCAGGCGAGATATCATACCCTGCTCAATAATGGCATAACTGCGAGGACCCAGACCCGTACCTAAGAAGATATCGGTGATATCACGGCGACGACATTTACTGCCATTTAGATAGTAGTTAGATTGTCCGTCACGACTTACTTTACGCTTGATACCGATTTCGTTATAGGCCGCGTATTCGCCGACAATGGTGCCATCGCTATTGTCAAAAATAAGCTCAATCGCAGCCTGACCTACCGGCTTACGTCCGCCTGAGCCATTGAAAATAACATCAGTCATAGACTCGCCACGAAGATTTTTAGCTGAGCTTTCACCCATTACCCAGCGGACCGCATCAATAATATTGGACTTGCCGCAGCCATTGGGACCGACGACAGCGCAGAGATTACTGGGGAAGTGAACGTTGGTGGGGTCAACAAAGGATTTGAACCCAGCTAATTTGATCGATTTAAGCCGCATGTTTAGTCGTTTCTATTTTTATTCGGTCCAGACCATTGCCCCGCAGGATTGCGTAGCAACAGCATCAGAATTCTACACGCTCTGGGCGCGACAGTCACTAGGTGGCTAAGGTCTTTGGCGGCTAATATTAAGCTTAATAGCGCCTGCCTGAGAGGACAGGTCAAAGGCTTCGGAAACGGCTTCCCAATCGCCAGACTGTGGGGTGGCAGAACCCGAAACTGAAAGGCGTGCAATCAGCCGAATGCGACTGGCACTGGACAGTCCTTGGCCAGCCATCAAGGCGTCTTTGTCCGACAAGACGACTGTCATGGGCATCTCGGCAGCTCTAAGCTTGCGCGCTGCCAATGGCATGGGTGATCCTGTCTCGCGAACCGCCGCTACGAATACTAACTGATCCGAGCTAAAGGCGATGGTTGGGCTGAGGCTAACATCTAGTTGCACCTGGGCCATTATAGAGGGCTGTGACTCTGATTCCTCTTGCATACCACGTATATCATTAGCCCGATCAATACCTGACTGCAATGCTTGCCACGTCGCACCTGCCGGATCCATCCCACGACGTGCCGCTTCCCAATAGGTTACAGCGAGATCGAACTGGCGCTCCTCGAAGGCTTGAATACCTTTTAAACCCAGCACAGTTTCATTACTCGAGTCAGCGGTAAATGCCCGATCTATAGCGGTGGCGACCCGCTCGGTAAACTGACTTTTATCGACTATAAACAGGGTCTCAGCATACTGCGCTAACAGAAATGTATCGAGAGGTTCGACCTTGAGGGCTGAGGCAAAATAGTTGCTGGCGGCTAGGATATCACCCTTGGCAATCGATGATTGAGCGAGAATAACCCAGTAGTAAACATTGTCGGGCCGATCCTGCACGCGATCTTCAACCGCCTCGATTAAATCAGTCAGTCCAGACGCAGCCTCCGGCTTATCCCCCCCGGAATTCATCAGACTTTGAATGTACTCATCATCCTCTGCCCCTAACTGCTGATAAGCGAAAAAAGTCACCGCCGACATTATTAGTACAATTCCCGGTATCAACCAAAGACCCTGCGCAGTCAAAGCTGAGGGCTCCGCAGTGTCAGCGGTCGTATTGCGCAGCAATAATTGCTTGGCATCATCAATCAAGCGCTGGCATTCAGTTTGATCGATCTCTGCCCGATCGAACTGCTGCTGAAACTGTAACTGCTGCTCTTTAAACAGGCGGATATTTGCTTGTTTACGCGATAGAGTGACACTTTCAGCGCCATCACTTTGACCGATAATAAAGGGATAGAGTACAAAGACGCTTGCCACCAAAAGCAGCAAGACAATAGTCATTATCATTGCTGATTTTCCTCGTCGCCAAGCATCGCATTTAAACGCTGTTGATCACTAGCTATCATCTCGCGGCCTTTGGCCACCAAGGGTTTGGCTTGCCGCCTATGACGCGCCAAAATTAGCACGCCAAACAGCACAACAAGCACCGGCGATCCCCAAAGTAACCAGGTATTTTTATTCACTTCAGGGCGATACAAAATAAATTCGGAGTAGCGCGATTTAAGGTAGTTTTTAATCTCGCGATCAGTCATTTTCTCCTCGAGCATGCGCTGTATTTCGCGGCGCAAATCTTTCGAGATGGGTGAATTTGAATCTGCCAGATTTTGATTTTGGCACTTGGGACAGCGCAGCTCCTGAACCAAGTTCTGATAGCGTGATCGCAGCGACTCATCAGAAAACTCAACAACCTCGGCACCGGCAAATACCAACGCCGAAAAGCAAAGCGCAAAAAGAGCGGCTAGTCTCATTGGTCAGACCCATTTAACTGCTCATAAAGCGCACGAAACTCTGTATTCCAGACTCGTTCATCTACCACGCCCACGCGACGGTGGCGAACAATGCCGCTGGCATCTACCAGAAAGGTCTCAGGGGCACCATAGACCCCCAGATCAATACCCAGTTGGCCCTGAGCATCGAAGATATTAAACTGATAGGGATTGCCACGCTCAGCTAACCATTCCTTTGCCTCGGCGCGCTGATCTTTATAATTAAGACCGATGATTTTAACGCCCTTGGCCGATAACTCATTCAACATTGGATGTTCGATACGGCAAGCAAAACACCAGGTCGCCCAGACATTGACCAACACCACATCACCTTTAAAATCCTGCTCGGTGACAAACTGCTGCTCCGCCATTAGCGATGGTAAATTAAATGCTGGAAAGGGCTCGCCAACCAGTGCCGAGGGCAATTCAGTCGGGTCTTTATCTAGACCCAACAGTAGCACCAGTGACAGGCCTGCAAACAGCGCCAGAGGCACGAACAGCGCTAACCGATTCATACGCTCAGGCCCTCGTTGTCGACCACCGGACTGCTAGCGGTCTTGCGTCGCCGATAGCGCTTATCAAACGCCGCTAATAATCCCCCGAGGGCAATCATCAAACCTCCGAGCCAGATACAGCGCACAAAAGGTTTCACATAGAGTCTTATCGCCCAGGCATCACCCGCTAGCGGCTCACCCAGAGAGACGTAGATATCACGCGTTATCTCGCCATTAATGGCCGCCTCGGTCATCGTCTGACCGCCCGCCCTGTAGCGACGTTTTTCTGGCCGCATGGTCGCAACCCTTTTGCCTCCGGACGTTACCTCAATTTCTCCCTGAGCAGCTGAAAAGTTTGGCCCCTGCACCTGCTTGAGGCTAACAAAATCAAACTGATAACCCGATACTTCAACCCTATCACCAGGCTCCATACGGACATCGCGCTGTGAATCATAAGCCGTACTCAGACCGACACCCAGAGCACAGACAGCCATTCCTATGTGCGCACAAATCATACCCCAATAGCTACCGGTCAGGTTTCTGAATTTGTCTGCCCGGCCCTCCGTTTTGAGAAACAGATCTTCAAGAGTCATGGTGGTAACCCAGAGTGCCAGCAATAGCGTGAATACGGCAAGCCATGAATACTCATCGGCAATTAATGGCAATGCCAGTGCTAGTAACACACTGACAATAGCCGGCCACAGGCCTTTACGCAGTAACATGCTGACATCGGTTTTCTTCCAGCGGGTAAACCCAGCAAAGCCAACGCAGATCATTAGCGCACTCATCAGTGGCACAAAGAAAAAGTTAAAATAGGGAGGCCCAACGGATATCTTACCCAGATCCAGTACATCGGCTAACAGGGGGTATAGGGTACCGATCAGGATCATTGTCATCGAGCTGACCAATAAAATATTATTGACTCAGTAACATCACTTCACGAGACCAGCCACTGTACTCAACATTGGATTGCATCGCCGGTCCGCGCAGAGCAAACAATAGCAGGGAGCCTCCAATAACTATAGCCAAAAACGCCAGAATAAAAACACCGCGCTCAGGGTCACTGGCAAAGGCATGCACCGACGTCAGAATGCCCGAGCGAACCAAAAAGGTTCCAAGCAAACTGAGTGAAAAGGCGCAAATTGCCAGCAGCAATGTCCAGCTACGGAACACTCCGCGCTTTTCGGTGGCTGCAATACTATGCATCAGTGCGGTGCCAACCAACCAGGGCATAAAAGAGGCATTTTCTACCGGATCCCAAAACCACCAGCCGCCCCAACCAAGCTCATAGTAGGCCCACCAGCTTCCGAGAGTAATACCAATAGTGAGAAACACCCATGCGGTGTTGATCCAGGGACGTACCCAGCGCGACCAGGCACTGTCGAATTGACCGCCAATCAGAGCGGCTATAGCAAAGGCAAAGGGCACAGAAAATCCGACATAACCCATGTATAACATTGGCGGATGCACTATTAATCCAAAGTCTTGCAATAGCGGGTTGAGATCGCCGCCCTCAATCGGTGAGACCGGTAAAATTCGTTCGAATGGATTGGATGTCAGCAGCAAGAATAAGGCAAATCCCACTGATATTGCGCCCAACACGGACAATACTCTCGAGGACAAAACTAATGGCAGTTCGCGACTCAATAGTGCGACGGCCGCAGACCAACCGGCCAAAATTAATGCCCAGAGCAGCAGGGATCCCTCGTGGGCAGCCCAAACTGCACTGACTTTAAACTGAACAGGCAACAGGGTATTGGAATTATTGGCCACATACGCTAGTGAGAAATCATCCAGTAAAAATGCGTTCGTTAAGCAGGCGAATGATAATGCCATACAGTACAAATTGACCTACCGCTAGCGAATGACCCAAGCGCATCCAGCTTTTGTAGCCAACAAACGAACCCGCCATAGGCGCTATGGTCTGGGCGACAGCCAAACATAGAGCAACAATTAATGCGGCATGACCTAACTCAGCAGTCACTCGACACTCTCCTTTTGACCCTGTTTCCGCCTGTAAGCATCGTTCATGGCATCGGCGACTTCTGGCGGCGTGTACTTCTCGTCATGCTTGGCTAGCACCTCTGTCGCCTGCAGCACGAGATTCTCATCCACACTCCCCGCGGCAATAGCTGCCTCACCCTCATCAAATAGGTCGGGCAGTATACCCCTGTGCTGGACAACCAACAGTGACGCACCATCGGTCACGGTAAACTGCACATCCAGAGAATCGGCAGCACGGACTACACTGCCCTCAACTACCATACCGCCGGCGCGGATATGCACACCCCGAGGCGCTTCACCCGCAGCGATCTGCGACGGCGTATAAAAATAATTGGCATTTTGGCCTAACATATACACCACCAAACTCACCACTACGGTGGCCGCAACGACAATCAAAATAACCAACTGCAGCCGCTGTTTACGCGCAGGATGCATCATGTTTCCTCCTTAGAATTAGCCGTTCGGGCGATGTCACGCGCAACATCCTTTAGCGCACGCCTACTGTCTAGTAACGGACTCACGATCAGCCATAGCATTACCGCCATTGATACCAGCACAGCCGTCCACACATAGAAGCCGTGGCCATCCATGGTTAACAGTTGCTGTAAACTTTCAAATTGAAATGTCATGACTGCTCCCTTGCCATCGCGAGCTCTTTAACCCAGACACTTTTTCGCTCGCGGCACAATATCTCCGCGCGGGTAAACAGAAAAAGCGCCACCGTATAAAAACAATAAAACCCCAAAATCATTACCAATAATGGTTGAAACATATCTGGGTGCATACTCGGAGCCGAGGTAAATTTGATGGTGGCTGGCTGATGTAAGGTATACCACCAGTCAACCGACTTATAAATAATAGGAATATTCACTGTTCCCACTAGGGCTAGTATGGCGCTGGCTTTATTACCCGCATCATTACTGTGAAAAGCGTATTGCAATGCCAGCACCCCCAGATAAAGAAACAGCAGGATGAGCATCGAGGTAACACGTGCATCCCACACCCAGTAAGTGCCCCAGGTGGGTTTCCCCCAGACTGCCCCGGTAAACAAGGCTAAAAATGTCAGTGCCGCGCCGATTGGGGCAGCAGACTTCATTAGCATATAAGAAAGCTTCATCTTCCAGATCAGGCCAACGGCACCAGCAATCGCCATAATGTAGTAACCGGCTAAGGCTAAAAATGACGCTGGCACATGCAGGTAAATAATACGAAAACTGTTTCCCTGCTTGGCATCCTGAGGCGCAAATGCCAAACCCCACACTAACCCAGCACTCAGCAACGTGAACGCCAAAAGACTCAGCCACGGCAACCAGCGACCAGTAGTCTGATAAAACCAGCGAGGCGATCCAAGGCGGTGAAACCACTGCCAACTGGGGGACAGATTTGATAGCCAATTCATATATCTCGTCTCTTCATCCAAAATAATCTAATTAACACTGGTTATCCGCAAGGCGCCCGCTGCAGCTAGTGGGCACAATGCGATGGAAGCAGCCAGCATGGCGCCCAAAATTGCCAATGGACCCGACCAGGCAAAGCCATCAATCGCACTTTGAACAGTGGCACTGCCAAAAATAATTACCGGCATATACAGCGGCATTACCAACAGTGAAAGCAACAGCCCCCCTTTGCGCAGGGATACCGTTAACGCAGCGCCCACCGAACCAATCAAACTCAAGCAGCCAGTTCCCAGCGCCAAACTAGCGACCATTGGCACATAGCCTTGCGCCGGCAATGACAGCATCACCCCAAGTAGGGGTGAGGCCAGAGTTAAAGGCAGACCTGTGACCATCCAGTGCGCAGCAGTCTTACCTAATACCGGCATAGCCAGTAAATGCGGACTAATTAAAAGCTGCTCCAGTGAGCCGTCCTGATAGTCATTGGCAAATATTGCGTCGATGGAGAGCAATGTCGCCAACAGAGCCATCACCCAAATAATACCCGGTGCAATCTCAGCTAAACGCGCAGATTCCGGTGTGATGCCTAACGGAATTAAAGTTGAGACCATGATAAAAAAGATTAGCGGGCTAGCGGCGTCACCGCGCCGCCGATAGGCTAGCAGTAGGTCACGACGTAAATAGGCTGAAAACCCGCTCGCCATTACAATGCTCCCTGGTCAGCATGTGGCACACAGCTAGTTTTACGCAGACCATCAATCGCTAGATCTTGATGGGTTGAAAGGACTACAGCACCGCCCCGCTTAACATGCTCACGTAGACAGTTTTCGAGTAAGCTGACTCCCTGCTTATCGATGGCAGTGAAGGGCTCATCAAGAAACCATAGCTTAGCATTGGTCATGAATAGACGCGCCAAAGCAACACGCCTTTGCTGGCCTGCGGAAAGATTGTAACAGGGCACGTCGTCGTAGCCGGACAACTGAACTGCCGACAAGGCATCCCTAGTGGAGTCAATGCCACCCGTCGCCATCCAGCGTAAATTTTCGGCAGCCGTAAGATTCATTTTGACCGCGGACTGATGCCCCAGATACAGAATGTCGGAAAGATACTCATAACGGCAAAGGGTAATCGGTTGCCCTGCATAAATTATAGCGCCAGATGAAGGCTGTAATGCCGTAGTAAGCAAACGCAGCAAGGTGGTTTTACCACTGCCGTTGGGGCCCTCGACCTGCATAATCTCACCCCTATCAACGGCAAAGTCAATTGGCTCGAAGGTATGACGGTCATCGCGCTCAAAGCACAGCTGTTCGACAGTTAGAAGCGATAATTTAGGCAACAGATTAATCCGAAATTTGTTGGTGTTTAGCGACTAGCATTATGCCAAAGATAAGTTCAAACAGGGGGATTTTCGGTCATAGCATCTATATTATCTGTATCATTTAGAGCACCAAGCATCGAATAACCTCTCTAGCAACTTTTCAACCTAACCGAGAAGACTTTTTAGCATTTAAATAGTCCCAAACCCATATCCGTCAAGCGATAAACAATGCGAATATAACGCTGATAAAGCCTCTTTTAAGACCATATACCGCCGCGTTCAAGGCGGTTTAGAAATCGACCAGCAACACGCTATATCATTGTTCTTGTGCCTCCATAACTTAAGCGCCTGCTCGTTCTTTATTTAAGGAGCAGAGTGCTCTTCACCAAATGACGTAATTTATTTGATTGAGGTCGCCACCTACCCCCTTTACAATAAGGCATCACTTTGGAATTACTCATGAAAATCTACTTGGTAGGCGGCGCTGTTCGCGACAAATTACTCGACTATCCTAGCGATGAAAACGACTGGGTAGTTGTTGGCGGCTCGCCTCAGGAAATGGTTGATGCCGGCTATCAAGCTGTCGGGCAGGATTTCCCCGTATTTATTAATACTCAATCGGGCGAAGAATATGCACTGGCCCGCACCGAGCGAAAATCGGGTCATGGCTATCAAGGTTTCGCTTTTCATACTGCACCCGATGTCAGCCTCGACGATGATCTTATTCGCCGCGACCTGACTATTAATGCTATGGCCCAAGATACAGACGGCAGTATTGTCGACCCCCATGGCGGACAGCAGGACATAATCGATAAAGTTTTGCGTCATGTGTCCGATGCGTTCACTGAAGATCCATTGCGTGTCTTGCGCGTAGCGCGCTTTGCCGCCCGCTACCATCATCTCGGGTTTACCATTGCCCCGGAAACATTAGCCCTAATGTCCACCATTACCGCTAGTGGAGAGTTGCAGTATCTGGTGGCTGAGCGGGTATGGAAAGAAACTGACCGCGCCCTGTGTGAGCGTTCGCCTGATATTTATATTAGGACACTGCGCGACTGCGGTGCCTTGACAGTGCTATTTCCTGAAGTTGATAAATTGTTTGGCGTTCCCCAAAGAGCTGATTATCATCCGGAAATCGACACTGGCATCCATACTCTCATGGCTCTGCAGCAGGCTGCACGGCTTTCTGACAACTCCCCAATTCGGTTTTCGGTGCTAGTCCATGATCTCGGCAAGGGCATCACACCCGATCATGTCTTGCCCAGTCATAAAGGCCATGAAGCGCGAGGCTTACCATTGGTAAAGGCCGTTTGCGATAGGCTCAAGGTGCCCAATGAGCATCGGCAATTGGCCATGGCGGTGACAGAATTCCATCTACTCTGCCACCGGGCTCTGGACCTGCAGCCCGAAGGTATCCTGACATTACTAAAGGCCGTTGGCGCGCTTAAATCTGCTCAGCGATTAGAGGATTTTTTGACCTGCTGCAAAGCCGACGCTCGAGGCCGAACCGGCTTTGAAGACCGTGATTACCCCCCCTCAGCGTACCTGCGTCAAGCTCGAAATATTGCACGTAAAACCGACATCGCTGATCTCGTTGCGTCCGGGCTTGTGGGCGCAGACATTGGCCGTCAACTCAGTTTGCGCCAAATCGCCGCGCTGACCGTATTTAAGCAGAATTACTCGGAATAACTTATGAACCAGCAGCAGCCCGTTATTTTAATCACTGGCGCAGCGCGCCGTATAGGCGCATTTATAGCGCAGATTTTTCACGCCAAAGGTTATCAGGTAATTATTCATTACCATCGCTCAGCGGCAGCGGCAGATAGACTTTGCGAGCAGCTGAACGCTACCCGCCCCGATAGCTGTGCGTTGGTGCAGAGCGACCTTAATGATATGCAAGGCCTGCAAAAAATCGCCGATCTGGCGCATTCAGTCGGCCGGCTAGATGTACTAGTCAACAATGCCTCAAGTTTTTTCCCAACACCTCTTGCAGACTGTGATGATGGGCAGTGGAATGATCTTATTAACAGTAATCTCAAAGGCCCATTTTTTCTCTCGCAAAAGTTGGCCTCGCTGCTGACGGCGAGCAGTGGCTCAATTATCAATATCTCGGACATGCACGCCCGACAGGCATTGGAAAATCACCCGATTTATACCATCGCCAAGGCCGGCAATATTGCTATGACTAAGTCTTTGGCCACAGAGCTGAGCCCCAATGTACGCGTTAATAGCGTGGCCCCAGGCGCTATACTCTGGCCCGAGCACGAGCTCGATGATATCGAGAAACAGGGTGCGGTATTGAGTAAGGTGCCCATGGCAAGAATGGGCACTGAGAGCGATATTGCGCAGACGGTGTATTTTCTAGCCGTTGAGGCAACCTATGTAACAGGTCAAACTATCGCCGTTGATGGAGGTAGTTCAAATAGCCTCTAGAGGCTAGGGCGAGGCATATATAGATATTAAACGAGAAATCGCTAGGATGAATGTGCGTATTAGATCAACCCTAGGAGGGATCCAACAGAGGGGTTCAACAGAGTCCTTAAGATTGCGCCTGACGGTCTTTTGTAATATTTTTATCGCGCCAGATAAACGCTATAGGAAAAAGCCGCTGCTTATTTTTATCATAATCTGCCCAGTGCTGGGCGTAGGTTTGACCCGTCTGCGGGTGCTTACTATCCGGTGCAATTTCGGCCAGAGGCAGCAGTACAAAGGCGTTCTTAAGAACTTCGTCACGTGGCAACTTCACACCATCGACCTCTCCGCTTAGCTGATCAACGGCCAAAATATCTATATCGAGACTTCTAGAGCCAAATCGGGGAGCGCTGCGATCTCGACCATTTTGGTTCTCTATGTCCTTAAGCTTTTTCAGCAGCTCAGCAACAGTCAGCGAAGAGCGGATACCCACCACTAGGTTATAGAAGCTATCACCTGTAAAGCCCACTGACTCACTTTCATAAACAGAGGAAATAATTAATTCGCCGAAGTTATCCGCTAAAGCATCTAAGGCTGAGCCTATGCGCCTATGACGCTCAATGTTACTACCGAGACTCAGATAAATCAGTGCCACTAGGCCTTTGCTCCTCGCTCTATAATTATACCCACATCCTGCGAACCTCTAAGGGCACCCGGCTTACTGACACGCAGTTTCAGCCAGGGCACAGAAAACTCGTTACTGACTATATTAGCCACCTCCTCTGCCATCCGCTCAACTAGAAGAAACTCACTGCCCTCAATAAAACTAATCAAGCGCTTAGCAATAGACTTATAGTTCAGTGCGTACTGAATATCATCTGTTTCTGCGGCTTTCCGAATATCATGAGCCATTTCCAGATCAAGACTCACGGTTTGCTTAACTTCACGTTCCCAATCATAAATACCAATAATCGTTTCAATGCGCAGATCTCTTATGTAAACAATGTCCATCTAGCTCTATCCTATGCCAAAGATTCTAATTGATCCATTGGCCAGCGTGGCGTGGCGCTGATCAACAGGGGGTTTCTCTGTCCGGCTAGCAATCTCTGACAACCTGCATAGGCAATCATGGCACCATTATCCGTACAAAATTCGTGGCGTGCATAAAACACCTCGACGCCCTCTTCCTTAAGCGCGACCTCGAGTTTGTGGCGCAACCGGCTATTCGCCGACACACCGCCAGCAATCACCAGTATCTTCATTTTGGCCTGCCTTACGGCTCTGGTACATTTAATAACCAGAGTATCGACCACCGCTTCTTGAAAACCGGCGCAAATATCGAGAATAGTTTGATCATCGGGTAACACATCGTCGCCACGATTTTTTTCGATTAGGTTGCGAGTAAAGGTTTTAAGGCCTGAGAAGCTGAAATCTAGCCCTGGCCGGTCGGTCATTGGTCGCGGAAAACTAAAACGATCAATCTGACCGCGGTCTGCCATTGCCGCCAACACCGGCCCACCGGGATAATCAAGGTCGAGCAATTTGGCCGTTTTGTCGAAGGCTTCACCGGCAGCATCATCAACCGACTCGCCCATTAACTCATATTGTCCTATGCCCTTAACCGACACTAGCTGCGTGTGGCCACCAGACACCAATAGCGCCACAAAGGGAAACGGTGGTGGCCTGTCCTCGAGCATGGGTGCCAACAAATGGCCTTCCATATGGTGGACACCAAGTACAGGAATATCCAAGCGTACCCCAGCGCAGTGGCCATGGAACCGCCCACCATAAGAGCTCCCAGCAAACCGGGTCCCGCTGTATAGGCAATACCATCCAGCTGACTCTTATCGACCGCAGCCTGTTCCATCACCTTATTAAGCATCGGCAAAATCTTGCGAACATGGTCTCTGGAGGCCAATTCAGGCACGACACCGCCGTATTCAGCATGCAATTTCACCTGAGAGTACAGTGCATGCGCCAACAATCCACGCTCGCTATCATAGATAGCGAGCCCCGTCTCATCGCAGGACGTTTCAATACCGAGCACCAACATTATAAAGCAGACCTTTTTCACTGACTCTTGGGGTACAACTTTAAACCCTCTGCGGCCCTGTGTGAACCGGTACTTTCATAGGTCTAAAAGTCAGTCAAAAAGCCAGTAAAAACCTTTGCAACCCCTTAGTTAAGTGTATAGACTACGCGCCCTTAGGGAGCCTACTACCGTCAGGCTCCATGGGTAGATTATTTTACTACAGGATAAAGCATACATGCCAAGCGTTCGAATTAAAGAAAACGAGCCCTTTGACGTCGCGTTACGTCGTTTTAAACGTTCATGCGAAAAGGCCGGAATTTTGGCCAAAGTTCGTAGCTGTGAGTTCTACGAGAAGCCCACTTGGGAACGCAAGCGCAAAGCGGCAGCTGCAGTTAAGCGCAGCCAGAAAAAAGTCTCTCGCGAATCACGCAAGTTTACTCGGCTCTATTGATCTCAGACCTCTATTAGGGGTGGGTTTAGTTAGTCATAGCAAAGAGCGCCCTAACGGCGCTTTTTGTGTTTCTGGTAATCAAGAATCTCAACGCAATGGAGAGTTGCCATGTCGATGAAAGAGCAAATTAAAAATACTATGAAAGAGGCCATGCGAGCCAAAGACAAACCTCGTCTGGGCGCTATCCGCCTTATACAGGCTGATATCAAGCGTATTGAAGTCGATGAACGTATCGAAGTGGATGATGCCCGAGTACTGGCCATTCTCGACAAGATGGTCAAACAGCGCCGCGACTCTATCACTCAGTATGAGGCTGCCGCTCGTCAGGAGCTCGCTGATATTGAGATCGCTGAGATATCAGTGATTCAGGAGTTTCTGCCAACTGCATTGACCGATGAAGAAATCACCGCGATGATAGAGGACGCCGTAGCGCAGACCGGCGCCGCCTCCATGGCTGACATGGGCAAAGTGATGGGTATTCTCAAGCCACAAATTCAGGGCCGCGCCGATGGTGGTGCTGTTAGCGGACGGGTCAAAGCAGCCCTCTGCCAATAATCGAGCCCCAGATCATTATCAGCGAAAGCGTCGGTTAGCCTGTTTATTTTCATGCTGAAGGCGTTACACTGCAGTTAGACTATTTAACCACGTAGCCCCAATGGCCGGACTAATACCACAGAGTTTTATTGATGACCTACTCGACCGGATCGATATCGTTGAGGTTGTCAACGCGCGCGTGCAGCTTAAAAAATCTGGCAAAAACTACAAAGCCTGCTGCCCCTTTCATGAAGAAAAAAGCCCCTCTTTTACCGTCGCTCAGGACAAACAGTTTTACTATTGTTTTGGCTGTGGCACAGGCGGCAATGCTTTGGGTTTTGTTATGGAATTCGATCGTCTCGATTTCCTACCAGCCGTTGAGATGTTGGCTAAAAATGCTGGACTGGAGATTCCCCGCGAGGCGACCCAAGATCGAGCAGTTAGCAAACAAAAAGATAGCCTGTATTCGATGCTGGTCGAGTCTGATAGCTTTTTCCGCCAACAACTACGCACGAATAAAGCCGCTGGAGCAGCCGTCGACTACCTCAAGGGTAGGGGTTTAAGCGGCAAAATAGCTGCCCAATTTGGGGTTGGCTATGCCCCGCCTGGCTGGGATAATCTGCTCAAGGCTGCGGGCAGCGACCCCGACAAAATCAAACTTCTCGATGAGTCGGGTATGATCATAACCAAACCCGAAGACAAGAAGCAATACGATCGCTTTCGCCACCGCATCATGTTTCCGATTCGCGATCAAAGAGGCCGCACCATTGGCTTTGGCGGACGAGTGTTGGACGACAGCACACCTAAATATCTCAACTCGCCCGAGACACCGGTATTCCATAAAGGTCGTGAACTCTATGGCCTCTACGAGGCCCGTCAGGCCCTAAAAGAGATCCCTCACCTAATTATGGTCGAGGGCTATATGGATGTCATCGCTCTCGCACAGTATGGCATCCACAACGCCGTAGCGACCTTGGGCACAGCCCTAACTGAAAGCCACCTGCAAAAACTGTTTCGCTACACCTCTGAATTAGTGTTTTGTTTTGATGGTGATAAAGCTGGACGCCGCGCCGCGGCTCGGTCACTGGAGATTGCCCTGCCAGAGATGAAAGATGGGGTGTCTGCAAAGTTTCTATTCTTACCCGACGGCGAAGACCCAGACAGCATGGTGCGCAAACATGGCACCGAGGCATTCCAACTGGACATTCAAAAGGCCCAGCCACTGTCCGAGTTTTTGTTTGAACAGCTCAGTGAAGGCATTGATGCCAGCACTGCCGATGGCAAGGCACGCCTCAGCAAAGTCTGCGCGCCGCAGATTAATCGAATTCCTCAGGGGGTCTTTCGGCAACTCATGCTTGAAGAGCTATCTCGACGCACTGGCATATCTGCGGAAAACTTGCGCGACTACGTTGCCAGCCACAAGACGCCCCAACAGCAGGCGTCTAGTGCAGCACCAGCGGCTTCGACTACCAATGCTCGCTCTGCCGCATCAAGCGAGATAAGCCATTATGGCAGCTCCTACCAATCGGCATCGCCGCCAAATTATAGGTATCCGCCCGACGATGACCTTGATTATGAGGCATTCGACTCGCCTAGCGCGGAACGCACTAGCAAGATCCGTCTATCGCCGACTAAGTTCCTTACCGCCCTACTGTTAAATCACCCAGCCCTGGCCGAACATGTCGATGATACCGCCCTGCTGCAGCGCTCCACCGATGCAGATATAACACTTTTTCTACGCGTGCTCAAAGTAGTCCAGGACAATCCTAGTTACAAACCCTCCCACATTTTCGCCTATTGGCTTGGCACTCATGGTAATCATACCGAGACTCAGATACTTCAGGGGCTCGCAGCCAGTGAACTTTATCATCCACCCAAAGGCACCGGCAGAGACGACCATCAGGAATTTTGCGATGCGCTGAGTCATGTCAACGCTAGCGCCTTTGAGACGCTGCCAGCGACAGACAAAGCTACGTATTTACTGACTCAGGAGGCCCTTAATGAGCACGAAATCAAGCAGTTACACAGGATTCGTTTGCAACTCGGAGATGACCCCTCGGCACTGGTGCTAAAAAGTAAGATAAAAGAACGACTTGTAGTCTAATGTTCACCAAACACGATATACGAATTAAAGTCCAAATTCTCTGCGACAACGAGTGTTTTATTAGATATAATTGCGCGCTATTTTTTGGCCTCCCACAACAGAAAATTTACCTATGACAGAAAATATCAACAAGCAACAATCTGGCATTAAAGATCTTATCGCTAAGGGCAGAGAGCAAGGATATCTTACCTACGCCGAGGTTAACGATCACCTGCCCGAAGACATTGCAGATCCCGAGCAGGTCGAAGACATCATTCAAATGATCAACGACATGGGCATCACCGTTTTCGAAACGGCACCAGATGCCGAACAGTTGTTGATGATGTCCGGTGATAATACGCCGGACGAGGTCGCGGTCGCGGAGGCCGCAGCGGCGCTTGCCTCGGTGGAATCAGAGCAGCATAGGACCACCGACCCAGTGCGTATGTATATGCGTGAAATGGGGTCTGTTGAGCTGCTGACACGTGAGGGCGAAATTGAAATCGCCAAGCGGATCGAAGAGGGTACTCGTGAACTTATGTCTGCGTTATCCGACTGGCCCGGATCAGTCGCCACGATTATCGGTGAGTGGGACAAGGTGGTCGCCGGGGATAAAAAGCTGACTGACCTGATCAGTGGTTATCTTAACCCAATGGAACATGTTCCTTCCGCCCTCGCCCAGCAGCAGGCTGCTGAAGCTCTGGAAGCTGAAAAAATAGCCAATGGCGAAGAAATTGATGAAGAGGAGGAGGAAGAACAGCACGAAGGTGGCCTAGATCCAGAAGTCGCAACTGAACGGTTTGAGGAAATACGTACTCAGCTCATCAAAGCCGACAAGGCCGTAGCTCGCTCAGGCAGAATGGCTAGCGCCGGTATTAAAAACATGGCGGAGTTGGCGGAGCTTTTTAAGTATCTTAAGCTGACGCCAAAGCAGTTCGATCCTCTCGCGGTGAATGTTCGCTCTGCGGTTGACAAAATTCGCGCCCAAGAGCGCAATATTATGAAAATGTGCATTCGTTACGCAAGAATGCCACGCGGCGCTTTTATCAAAGCATTCCCCGGCAATGAAACGAACTTGGAGTGGACTGAAACACTGATTGCAGAGAAGTCAGACTGGTCAGAGGGTATTAGTAAGCAGGCCATTGAAATTGTTCGCGCTCAGCGCAAACTCGCCAAAGCTGAAACTCAAAGCGGGCTGAGTATTTTGTTTATTAAAGACATTAACCGTCGCCTCACTATTGGCGAAGCCATGGCGCGTCGAGCCAAAAAAGAAATGGTTGAGGCAAACCTGCGACTGGTTATCTCTATAGCCAAAAAATACACTAACCGTGGCTTGCAATTCCTCGATCTTATTCAGGAAGGTAATATCGGCCTAATGAAAGCAGTTGATAAGTTTGAGTACCGTCGCGGCTACAAATTCTCCACCTATGCAACCTGGTGGATTCGACAGGCCATCACTCGGTCGATTGCAGATCAGGCGCGCACCATCCGTATTCCCGTGCATATGATTGAGACTATTAATAAACTCAATCGTATCTCTCGTCAAATGCTTCAGGAAATGGGTCGTGAGCCCACCCCAGAAGAATTAGCAGAACGCATGGAAATGCCTGAAGATAAGATTCGCAAGGTCCTTAAGATCGCCAAAGAGCCCATTTCAATGGAGACGCCCATTGGTGAGGACGAAGATGCCAGTATTGGTGATCTCATTGAAGACACCACTATCGCCCTGCCGGTTGAGGAGGCCACACAGCACAATCTCACCGAATCAACACGCGAAGTACTCGGCAGCTTAACCGCACGAGAAGCTAAGGTGTTGCGTATGCGCTTCGGTATCGATATGAATACAGATCATACGCTGGAAGAGGTAGGTAAGCAGTTTGACGTAACGCGCGAGCGTATTCGTCAGATCGAAGCCAAGGCGCTTCGCAAGTTGCGTCACCCGACTCGTTCTGATCATTTACGTAGCTTTATTGACGAGTAATTTATAACGGCTGTTCGCTCTTACCGGGGGATGGCCATTTAGCGATAGTATTTAAAAGCAGACTGGTAGCTGGCAGGGTGAATAACGCACAGAAAGACGCAGCATTATAGGGCTGGCTTGTCACTGTAGGTTCTGACCGAAAAATGCCGCAAGCAATCAGCAGAAAACTTTAGGGCCCATAGCTCAGCTGGTTAGAGCAGTCGACTCATAATCGATTGGTCGTAGGTTCAAGTCCTACTGGGCCCACCATTTTTACCACTATACACATCAATACCTTATAACGCTTTGTCCCTTGCTTCACCTGATTGCATACTTTCTCTCATCAGGTACAGCAGGGGCAACAGTAGGTAGCCACATTTATCCCCCTAATCAGCATAGCTAAAGGGGCTTATCAGCATTGTCGCGTCCAGCAAGTCATTTTTTATATCTAGAGAGAAGCCTACAATCTACAGACCCAGCTGTGGCTCATAATTTTCCCCCACAATCCTGGAGTAAGGCACTCAGCGGCCACAATTAAGGTCACAAACTGCATGTCACCATCGGGAATGTCACCTGCTCCTAGCGTAACTTCATACGTTATTTTGGAATGGAACTTCCCCGTCTCATAAGAAGAAACACTCGCATGAGATGCAGCATTCGAGGTAAGGAGCTCGGTTTCATATAGTCCAGAGTTGTCCACCCAAGTCATAAAGGCACTCACTGGGTCAGCCTTCTCAAAACTATAGTCGGGGTGTAGCAAATTCCGCTCGAACCACTGGGCTGAGGTTACTTTAGCATCCTGTTCGCCTTCAGCCCAAAGCGTGACAAGTCCATGGTGGTTAAATCCCACGACGCGAGGGTCCCTCATATAATCACCCAGCCCGAGTACTCCTTGATTGCGCTTGTCCGTGGATGCAAACATCCCCATTGTAGATTCCACAACTAGGGTGGTATCCGACGTCATTTCTGCACTGATTGCCGAATGTACGAGGACCCACTCTGTGGGTTTGGCGTTTTCAGTTGTGAGTTCGGGCTCCAAAATCTTCCCAAAATTCCCAGGGGTGGTAAGTAGTGACGCACGGTTCTTGCAGTAATTGTTAACACAATCTTTGGCCATAGCTTGGGCTTTGGCTATATCTTCCTGGGTCACGGAAAAACGCGCGCCAAGGTTTGATGAGTTTAAATTTTTACCCGGATACGGGTCTTCCCGTAAACTTGAGTAGGCTACGTTATACCACATCATGGCCATGACATAGTCACGGGCGGCGCCTTTACCTCTTTCGTACATATCTTCTAGCTTGAGATGCATGACCTTGATCAGCCGCTTCACTAGACCACTTAACAGCCGCAACTCTTTCAATCAGATGCGGTGGCTGCTCTCGATATCTCAGATAACATTTCCCGTTAATCTGCAGCCCCTGACGACTTACTCCCGCCGACTTTAGCTGTGTTATAAATCATCATTGCTAGGATGAGAAATAAACGCTAGATACTATCTTTGCCATTAGAGCAGTGCTGGGGTCATTACTGATTGCATCAGCAAACCTGAACCTTAACCATGCCAGTAGTACCCTTGGCACCGTAAACATGGCATTCGGTGTGAGACCTGCATAAAACAGCTCCTAAATTTGAGCTTCAGTGTTCATTGTGAATTTCCTCTCAGTTATTGTCATATTGAGACCCATCTATATGAGTTTGCATACTTACTCGCAAGGCTGTGAAAGAAAGCGCCCATGTTTAGTCATGGAGGTAGTGCGGGAAGAAGGTGATTTTGTCGGGCAAGTACTTAAAAGTAAGGGCGTAATTAGCAACTAATAATAATTCTTTAGCCTACATAATTAGTTCTAACCGTTAGTGGGTTCCGCAAAAATAGCAGGGGATTAGCTAGGTTGTCAGAGTGACTTTACGCTATCATTAAGCCTCCCAAGGAGACAATTATGCAGCGGACACTCTTTACCACACCCATTGTGAGTTCCGTGCTGCGGGTCATCGCCAAGATTGTCTTGAAAATCATCCGCTGGCGTGTCATCGGGTCACTCCCCAAAGACCAGCGAAAGTATGTGCTGATAGTGGCTCCTCATACCTCAAACTGGGATTTTATTTTATTTGTTTTGGCGGTATCAGTATTGCGTCTAAAACCCAGCGTACTCATAAAAAGTACATTATTTGTAGGCCCTTTAGGCTGGTTTTTACGATACTGCGGGGCAATTCCCGTCAACCGTTCTCAGGCAGGTTCATTAGTGAACTACATCGCTGGCATCTATGAAGAGCATGAGGAATTCGTACTCATAATCACACCTGAGGGTACACGTGGCCCAAACCCTAACTGGAAACGGGGTTTTCACCATGTGGCCACAACAGCCCGGGTACCTATCCTTATAGTCTATGTGGACAGTACGATAAGGACTATTGGAGTAGAGCGTTTGATGGAACCCTCTGACGATATCGATGCTGACCTGCGTCAACTAAAAGCCTTTTATGATACAAAAAGCGGCTTGAAGCCCCAAAACTATGCCTCTTAGCCATAGAACCAAGACGCTCGATCCGCGGCGAGGCTATTTAACCTCCAGTGAATGACCACTGTAATACAGCGGTTAGGAGAGTGACATATTGACAGGAGGTCTCAGGCCCAATCGCTTTTAGGGACGTCCCGCATGGGCTTGTTTTTTATCTGCCATGCTATACGAAACGTTGTCCATACAGGCGAACTTCAGTTATTCACCTCAAACTCTTAGGCAAAATATTTAACTGGATAATTTGGCCATCAAGAGTCGATAAGTTAACTCAATAACAGGGTTATCTGCCTAATAAGTAAATCCAGCATCGGGTTTAAGTTTAGCTGTCTCTTTCCATAACACCCTATCCGCTAAACCGCTGTCATTAAATTCAATGAGCTGAATAATTTTATCGTCCTTAAACTTGAAAAAATGAGCATAAATTTGGTCGTAGCGCTCTCCGTCAACGGTCAGTCCGTCAGCTTCAAAAATCGTTGCCACGCAGTTTTCATCTGCACTCATTATTTTAAAGTTCTTACAAAATGTAAAATTTTCTACGTCCAATCTCGAGACCACAGTGGGAAAAATTTCTTGTACTAGCCTGGCTTTACCAAAATAGGTACCACTTAGCACCCCGTCAATAAAGGGCATGCAAAGCTGGACATCATCATGTATCAGCGAGCTGTACAGATCCATATCACCCTCGACGATTGACTTGTAAAAATTGGTAACGATCTCTCTATTGATATCCATCTAAAACCCTCTTCAGTGTTTGTTTAATTAGACCCTCAGCTTACCGACACCCCAAGAGTGTTATACCACTGATCAATAACGGTTAGCTCAATATCGGACTAACAACAGGCCGTTCTCTATTACCCATGGTAACTGGGGTGCGTCCTTCGCATCGATTTGCGCGTTTATTTAAAACATCTAGCCACCTATCGGCAATAATAACTGTAAGCCACTCAGCTAGCTTTTAAACAATAAAATTGACACAATCTAATCCATCCAGCGCCATATGAACAAGACACCCGATACCTATCAGACGCATTTTCGGTATCAGTGCAAGTACCAAATACAATGCAATAAATTCGGGTTGATGCAACAAATGGAAGCCGATACTGCACCGATCAGGATCATAGATCGGGTTCGCCCACAGATGATCGATGTCCACCACCATGGTTGCCATTAATACAGGGTATGCCCGCCGCCATCGGTCGCGATAAAATAAACTCACGAGCAGTGCTGGCACCAGAAAATGTAAACTTATATGAAACACCGAATAAGGCCTATGATGGTTGTCTAGTGATCAATTATAGCGCTATGGGGCCTATTCTGGCAGCATGCTGTGCGGCGGCCCAACGGCTATGTGCACCTATATTTAATATTGGAACTGGTCGCCGTTGGCTTATCAATTATATTGCTTCGCTTGCAAAAATCAGGCCCCTAGGGCACCCAAGAGCCTACTCTGGTTTCCCGGGCTACAGTCGCTCAAAGATATCCCTAGAATCCCTCTCTGCACTGCGCTTAGTGTGCAATAAGATAGCCCATGACCGGGCTACGATCCGTCAACGAGGATGGTTATTTTTGGCGACATGACTGGCTGGGTGTGTGGCACATGAATATAATTACCTAACAGTAGCTGCAGACTGTGCTCGCCCGGTTCTAGCGTTAATATCGTCTCTGTTTGTCCTTTGCCAAAATGAATCAGCTCATTGCTGGCAGGTAAAGGCAGATCCATGCTGGGCAGCGCATCTAGGTCGATGAGTAAATGGTGATGGCCACTATCGGCAACTTCAGTGCCGGCGGGCGAGATGGCTACTTTGTCACTGCCAAACACGACTCTCACTGGCGAACTTACTATCTGCCCGTCTGTCGGCGAAATTATGTATACCCGAGCACCTTCAGGTGCCACTGACGACAGTGTAGGTAGCTTTGATGATTCGGAAACCGCTATAGGTGCTAATGCCAAGAGAAGGCTAAGTACTGCGAATTTAATATCTGTGTTCATGGTTTTCATCTCTGTGATCACGTTATATGAATAATCTAGCACCACCGCTGAGGCCTAGCTATCGATGCCCTGCCTCTGGCCCGCCCTATGGCCACTATGGCCCAACTATGGCCCGACTATGGCCCAACTATGGCTCGACTATGGCTGAACTGTGAGTGGTCCACTGGGCCTTGGAATAACAGTAGCACCACTCGAAAAAAATCACCACTGCAAAGCTGATACCGGCTGCAGGCAGCATGATGCCCAAAATTAATATTAGCAGCCCAAATCTCAGCGATACTGGCCTCGGTGCCTTAGCGGGAGCGGCCAGACTGCCAGCTGGTCGTCTTAGCCACCAGATCAACAGACCGAAAATACTCATAGTAATAATACCCAGCGCGGCGAGAAGTCCCAGCAGCTGATTTAACCAGCCAAATAGCACTCCCTCGTGAAGAGAGATACCCTGCGATGCCAACCTCTGCACAGGGTGATGATCTTCAAATGCCACGCGCATTATTTCCTGACCGGTATACTGGTCGTAATGAATGCTAATCCGCTCCGAGCGCTGCTGAGGCATGCTGCGGACCGTCCAGACGCCATTGGCTGATTGAGGCGGATGAATCTGTACTGGGGGCACCAGCCGTTCGCTCTGAAGGTTCTCCTCAATCGTCTGTATCGCAAGGGTTCCGGTGTAAGCTGGCAGCCTTGTCGGTCCATTGCCTGCCTCTTGGTGATGAGCGTGGGGGTCGCTGTCAATCTGCCAGAGAGACGGCTCCTCAATAACCAAAGCACCCTGCTCTGGAGACTTCGACTCTAATGTCACGCGCCACTGCTGGCCTGGACCCGTCCAGCCCATTGCTCCCTGTACCTGCTTAAAACCCGAACCCCACAGCTGTGTCCAAGGCAGACCCGAAAACAGTAATAGTAATATCGGCAGCGCAAACCAAATACCAATAACACCGTGTAAGCTGGCAACTTTTGGTCTGGGGGCCTGATCCTTCAGGCGCGGTACAAACCAGCGCCGCAACTTACTTGGCTGCTGGCTATCTGGCTTGGCCAACCAAAGATAGAGCCCTGTTAAAATCAGTACAACTAACCAGCTGGCCATAAGCTCAACGAAATAGGAGCCCAGATCGCCGAGCAACAATTCGCTGTGGATACGTTTCACGACATTCAAAAAGCGCTCCGAACTAAGGGCGCTGTCGAGCACTGTGCCGGTGTAGCGGTCCAGCCAAAATATCTCCGCTGCGCCATTCACTTGAATTAACTCGATCTCAATGGAGCGATCATCCGGCTTGGCAAGCACCAACATCTTTAGTCGCGCCTCGGGCTGATTGGCCAGCAGTCCAGACAACAATTGATCTGAACTGATAACTGTAGTCCCTGCCACTATAGCGGGCGCCCTGGCATTGACCGAGGACTCTATATAGGCATCGACCTGCGGCTTAAACAAGTAAATTGACCCTGTGATCGCCAACAGACAGGCAAAGGGACAGACAATCAGCCCTGCAAAGAAATGCCAGCGCCAAAGGCGCTGACGTAAAGCCAGTTGCGAATTCACTTATCGACCCAACTGGTAGGTGACTTTAAGGTGGAATGTGCGACCGGGCCAAGGGTGGTAAACATAGGCCTGCTCAGCGAACAGGTTATCGATGCCGGCACTCAACAGAATCTCCTCGCTGGCCTGCCAATTGGCTTTAATACCCACGAAGAGAAAGTCGTCCTGAGCGCCAAATACGTTATCCAGATGGTCGCTATTATTCAGGGTGCCGAAGCTCTCACTGGCGTACCGAATACTCAAACCGCCGCTAAGCCGTTCGCTCCACTTAGCGCTGAGCAGCAGATTACTGCGCCACCGAGCAGTGCGCGGAAACTCATTACCCACATAGCTGGGGTTAAACACATTATGAGTAATTTCAGCATCGGTATAGGACAGATTATAACGAAGGTTCAGCCCAGTGTTGAACAGTCTCTGCTGCTCCCAGACCCACTCAACACCGCTACTAGTTACTTCACCTACAGGCAAAAAGGTACTCACGCCATTGCTCGCGCGCTGATTGAAGATCACATCTTCAATCACCTCGTGAAAGATGTTCAGTCTTTTACTAGACCCATCATGGTTGCTGATGATCGAGACATTGTGAAAGATCCCGTCTTCAGGCTCCAAGGTTGGGTCAGCTATCATAGCGGCGCCACCACCGGACTCGACATTGACAAAGAGCTCTTCAATGACGGGAAACCGCAATGCCTTGGCGACGGAATAACGGATCTCTAGAGTATCGCGTACCGCCCATGACAGCGATAATTTGGGCGACAGGCCCTTTTTACTGCGCCGATCTGCTGTGACTCCGCCAAGAAAACCGTTTTCCGCTTGCCAATACTCATAGCGTAAACCGACAGACAGATCCCAGTTATCGCCAAGCTGGTAACCGTATTGGGCAAAGACCGCCGACGTGCCTGCCTCGCCACCACTATCAGGCCGACCAGTCACTGCATCGCCATCGAGTTCATCACTGTTGCGAATGCCAGCGATCGCATTGTAATCATCAACAATATAATTGAGTTCGTACTGGTCGTAATGAACTCCCAGTGACAGGCGATGGCGATCATTGTCAGTCAGACTGTCGGAGGCTAACTTGAGATCAAATATCTGCCAACCAGTATCATCATATTCAGTAATACGTGCGCGATAGCGGGCATTGTCCGAGGCGTAACTTGCCGCGGCTGGATTGTTACCAGAGCGCACTTCAACGTCCTCAAGGATATTAAACCGACTGTAAAAACCGTCGGCGATCCAGCCTGAAGACAAATGAAAACTCGCACCCAACCCGAGCAATAGACTGTCCCGCTGCTGAGTACGATTTTGTAGGCGACTGCCACCATATTGATAGGTATCGTAGACTTTTCCCTGCACCTCAACCCGTCGGTCAAACAGCAGACTTCCGCTGCTATCATAAAGGAAATTATTCGCCTGGCTCTCATCACGGCTGCGATCTTCATAGGCAATTGAGCCGCGTAACTGCACGGACTCTAAGTCATAAAATAACTTTACCTTAAACAGCTCAGTGATCGCCTGCTCCGAGCCTGAATCTGCAAAATAAATACCCGCATCACCGAACTCATTGAAGCCATGAACTGCGCCACTAACAGCAGTTGCGGTGGGCGTTGCTGAGCGGGATTTGGCAAACAACTGATTCTGAGGCTGACTATCATTTTCCAATCTCGTGTAAGAGGCAAACACCCCCAGTGCGTCATAGCCATTCTCATAAGACGCAAACGTGCGATAGCCGCTATAGGTGTCGCGAGTATTTAGTACGTCAGACTGCTGAGAAAAATAACCCACCTCGAGATTAACGCGCTCTGAGGTCGGATGGTGCGTGGTTAAGTTCACGACTCCGCCGATAGCGTTGCCGCTGTATTCAGAAGAATAGGGCCCGTAAATAACCTCGACCCGCTCAATCTCGGCGGGCGCTACCAGCGACCAGCGCGGCGCACCGCGATAGCGTGTCTGCAAATGAAAGTGCAGCGGCATGCCATCAGCAAAAACCATAGACCGAGTCGTTTGAAACATGTTGGAACCGCGCAAACCAATCACGCCATTGGCATCACCGATAAAACGCTTACGCACAATCAGGCTGGGTTCATGGGCCAGTGCATCTTCGACCGTGGTCATATTGATACTCTGAAGTTCCTCGGCGGTTATAACACTGGTGGGGCTGACAATGGCGGTGTCTTTAAACAGTTTGTCTGCAAGAACCACAACTTCTTCAAAACCTGGGATTGCGGCATTCACTGGTAGAGAGAGAAAACAAAGCGCGCCCAAGCGAAGATATGAAACAAGATTGCCTACCATGGCAAAAGTCCTCCGAGGATGAGGCTGAAGTATATTTAATCTTCGAGCGTTACGGATGTGACAAATTGTCGCAGGCTGAGGTTACTCTATCGCGGCCTGCGCCTTGGCAACTAAGCCACCGGCAAAATTCATTATATGAAAGATAGCATTCTGCTCCTGAGTCCCCGACACCAAATAGGCCCCGGGCCCGGAAGCATAGATCGCCACATCTTCACCAGAGTGCGTCTCATCGATTTTGGGTATCAGCGTCTCCTGATGGAAACCCGAGCTCTTAGTATCTATGGCGCTTAGGTCAGTGCGGCCGCCAAAAGGCTTGGCCGAATAGACCACATCGGCGTTGCTCTCATCGCCAAAATCGTGGAAGCCGGGACCATTGGCATAGCCTAACGTGGTGTAAGGAAGGCCATTGGCATCCTTGGCAAATTCACTGGTGCCTACGTTCACTACCTTACCTAAAATGGGATTGCCGCGCTTTGGATAGCCCGCCATAGTAAACACGTGGCTATGATCCGCGGTGACAATAATCAGCGTCTCAGCGGCATCGGTCCGATCGACGGCCGCCTGAATGGCGCTAGAAAACTCAACCGCGTCAGTCAGCGCATTAAACGCACTACCCGCGTGATGACCATGATCAATGCGCCCTGACTCAACCATTAGAAAAAAACCTTTCGGGTTATTGTCAAGTAGGTCTATAGCAGTGCTCGTCATCTCAGTCAGCGAGGGCTCGCCGCTAACCTCACCCCTAGTATTATTTTTGCGGTCAGCTTCATAGCGCATATGGGATTTCGCAAACAGAGCGAGCAGCGGCGCAGTGCTATCTATCTGTACCTGAGAAAAGCCTTGCTGCCCTTCAACGTAGGTCCCAGTAGGATATTTGGCCTGCCATTCTATAACAAGATTACGCCCATCAGTGCGATCGCCAGCGCTCTCGGCATCGTCGCTATTAGGAGGTGCATCAGCCGGCAGAAAGTGACGGCGCCCACCCCCCATCATCACGTCGATACCGTCAATATCTACACCTTCATAGCGCGCTTCTAGATTCGTATCAAAGTTAACTAATTGCGAGGCGATGTCTTCACAGCCTTTGGCAACCGCCTCTTCAGGCATGTCGGAAATGTCCTCCCAGTTGCGATCGGCAGACTTAGCATAGGTCGCCGCCGGCGTGGCATGGGTGATGCGTGCGGTAGTGACAATGCCGGTGGACAGGCCTGCAATCTCAGCCAATTCGAGGGCGGTGATAAGCTCGTTACCCGTCTGCGTAGCGCAGTCACGGACAATATTTTCATCCACACCAATCACGCCAAAATCGGTTTTAACGCCACTAATGATGGCTGTCATCGTACCTGCAGAGTCTGGGGTTTGGGCATTGACATTGTAGGTCTTCGCTAGCCCAGTAAACGGGAAAAGACCAAAGCTCAGGCTGTTTTCTTCGCCGGATCGGCCCTGCTGCTGACCCGCCAAAATACGCGCTGCAGTGACCGTACCAATGCTCATGCCATCACCGACAAATAGGATAATGTTTTTTGCTGCGCCCTGCTTTGCGCTGAGTTTTTTAATCATCTCGTGATGCGCTTCTACCTGCGTGGCAGATTGCTGATACCAGCTATTATCGGCATGGGTTAACCGACTAGACCCGATCTCGTTTTTACTGTCACAGGCCTGCAGTCCAAGCACCGACAATACTAATAGTAAACCACGGGCTCTGTTCATGGATCCTTCCTCTACATTAATGGTTGCGTCTCGGGGGCAGTAATCGCCACTGCGTCTCAGTCTCAATTCCGGTACGTCATTCACTCATAGAATATGGCCGTAGGGAACAGCTATCATCGACGCTGATGCGGGTCGATAGTAACACGCAAAAGACTCGAAAGACGTCACTTACTCCCCCCAATGTAACTATAGACGCTATTAAGGCCTAACCCTCAATCCGAAGGCCGAATTCGCGACCAGCGTCTAACATCCACAGGGCAATATAATCGGCAAAACTGCGCCGAATAATAAGATCAAAGGAACCATCGGTTCTGTTACTGACCAATGCGCTCGCCTTGGCAAAGGTTGTCTGAGCGCAGCGACCCTTGCCCGAGCCCGCATTAGACCAGCCAGCAAAATCATAGATACATGACTTTTTTAACACGCTATCTATCGCCATCGGCGCCCCGCGCAGATTGACCATGGTTTGGCCGCCGCTAACATCCACAATCGAAATATGACCAGACATAGCTTCGCGCAACCGAGCTTCTAAAACACTGGCATCTATCTCGCTAACCAACAGCCATTCATCTGGACCCAACCAGTAAATACGGCTCTGGCTACTACAGTGATAATTGCCTCGGGTCGACAGATTCAGTTCAAGGATATCTATTACCGCTGCGCAGAAACCGGCATCATTGGGATCCCCACGCAAACTGAGAAACGCACAGGCAGGGGACTCTTTGACCACCAGAGCATATTCAACCTCGCCGTTGAAAATCTCGGCATTTGGGGCCTGACCCCTATGACTGGAAACTCTATGAAAGTAGTTTAACGGTAATTCCTGCTGGCTATTATTCGACATGGTGACGCTCCCCTTTGGGGTCATAGAATACAGAGCTAACAATTTCAGCGGCAATGATACGGCCATCTGCCAGCGGGCAGTGGACCACTTGGCCCATTCTTCCAAGCCCACCCTTAACCACTGCGAGGGCAATAGAATGGCCCAAATATGCGCTGTAATAGCTGGAGGTCACATGGCCCTGCATTGACATGGGTATCTTTTGCTTGGCATCAAAGACCACCTGCGCGCCCTCTGGCAGCACAGCTTGGCCATCGACTGTTTTAAGCCCGACGAACTGCTTGCGGTTTTCACGCAAAGTGTCGCTGCGCTGCAAGGATCGCTTACCAATAAAACTGAAGGTTTTCTTGTTCCCTACTACCCAATCCATATTCATGTCTGCGGGTGTCATGGACCCATCAGTATCCTGACCAACAATAATAAATCCCTTTTCAGCACGCAGGACATGCATAGTTTCGGTGCCATAAGGAGTCATGGAAAATTCTTCACCTGCCTCAATTAGCGCCTGCCAAATGTGTCGGCCATAATGAGCGGGAACATTGACCTCATAAGACAGCTCACCGGTAAAGCTAATACGGAACACTCGCGCCTTGACGCCCGCCACGGTGCCGTCGCGCCAATCCATAAAAGAAAACGCCTCATTGGACAGGTCGATATCCTGACAGACCTTGGCAATAACCCTGCGCGCATTGGGACCCGTGACGGTCGCGGTGGCCCAGTGATCGGTCACCGACGTGAAGTACACCTGTAGTTCTGGCCATTCAGTCTGCTGCCAGATTTCCAGCCATGCCAGTACCCCCGCAGCCCCACCGGTGGTGGTAAACATTAGGTAGTGATTGTCACCCAAGCAAGCACAGACACCATCGTCAAAAATCATGCCGTCTTCTTTTAGCATGACGCCGTAACGACATTTTCCCGGTGCCAATTTCAGGTATGAGTTGGTGTAAATACGGGTAATAAATTCTGCAGCATCTGGGCCTTGAATATCTATCTTCCCAAGCGTACTAGCATCCAACATACCAACTGAATTGCGTACCGCCAGACATTCGCGGTTAACCGCGTCATTCATAGTTTCGCCCTGCTGTGGAAAGTACCAGGGTCGCTTCCACTGCCCCACATTTTCAAATTCGGCTCCATGCTCTACATGCCAACGATGCATAGCCGTGTAGCGTTCAGGATCAAACAGCGCTTTGACATCGCGCCCTGCAATCGCACCAAAGGTGGTCGGCGTGTAGGACGGGCGGAAGATAGTTGTACCCGTTTCTGCAATCGTCTGGTCGAGCGCATTGGCCAGAATCGCCATGCCGTTAATGTTGCCCAGTTTGCCCTGATCGGTACCAAAACCTAGTGCGGTATAACGCTTCACATGTTCGACTGATTCAAATCCTTCACGGACAGCCAACTCAATGCCGCCGGCACTAACATCGAGCTGGAAATCAACAAACTGACTGGGTGCCCGACTAGTCGCACTCGTATGCGGCACTAAAAACAGCGCCTGCTGTGGCTGCTCGATGTAGTCTTCAACGGCACAGGCAGGGAACTGCACGCTCCCGTCTCCATGACCGCAGAGGCTAGCGGCAACGGCCCCGGCACTGGCACCCTCTGCAAGGCATCCGGTCAAATCGAAGGTTCCCCTACAGGCACCCGCAGACCGCTCCTGTTGCTTCGACTCACCGGGTCTGAAGCCAACAATACTCTCATCCCAGACCGGTTTGGCCCCCGTGTGTGAACTCAAATGGACCGCCGGGCTCCAACCCCCAGAACAGGCAATTAGGTCACAGTTCAGACGTCGCACTGGCCCGGTAACCTGAGTGCCAGACGCATTAATAGGCGCAATCAGCGCACGTTTAACACGCTTATTACCCTGAGCTTCTATAAGCCCATGACCTCCAATCACCTCTATACCGCGGAGCTTGACCGCCGCCACAATATCGCCGCTCGGGTTGCTACGAGTATCGACTACTGCAATGATCTGGCGGCCGGTCTGCTGCCAATCTAGGGCTGTCTGATAGGCACTGTCATTGGTTGTGAATAGCAACAGCTTTTTGCCTGGAGCAACCCCGTAACGATTGATATAGGTGGATACGGATGATGCTAGCATTACGCCGGGGATATCATTGTGTGCAAATACCAGAGGTCGCTCAAAAGCACCCGTGGCCAAGACTACCTGAACCGCACGCACCCTATGTAACCGCTGACGTGTTCCTTGGGCCGATGAAAGTCCTAAATGATCGGTGCGCCGTTCTAAAATAGTCAAAAAATTGTGATCGTAATAGCCAAACACCGTGCTCCGCGGCAGCAGCTGAACATTTTTATAGGCCACGAGTTCGGCCACCAGACTGGCAACCCACCGCGGAGCCATCACGCCATCCATCGTTTGTTGCGATGCGAGTAAACTACCGCCAAATTCAGACTGCTCGTCAGCAATAATGACTCTGGCGCCGGTGCGCGCCGCTTCACGGGCAGCTACCAATCCCGCTGGGCCTGCCCCCACTACCAAGACATCGCAGTGTTGATTAAGCTTGTCATACGTATCTGGATCAGCCTCGACTGGAGCAGTGCCAAGCCCTGCGGCCTTGCGAATAAAATGCTCATAAGTCATCCACAGCTTTTTCGGATACATAAACGTTTTGTAGTAAAACCCCGGAGGCATAAGTCGGCCAAAGGCACCCACTATCGCCATCACATCGAAGTTGACGCTGGGCCAACCATTGACACTGGAGGCTTCCAGCCCCTGATATAGCTCTACCTGGGTGGCCTTAAGGTTGGGTACTGTAGAGGCACCCGAGCCCAACTGAATAATGGCATTGGGCTCTTCAGCCCCATGACCAAATATACCGCGCGGGCGGGAATACTTAAAGCTGCGCCCCACGACATCGACACCATTGGCCAATAGCGCAGATGCCAGCGTATCGCCAGCAATGCCCTGATAAGACTTCCCATTAAAGGTGAAATCAATGACCGCCCCAGTGTGAGACGCCAATCGGTTCTGGCTCATGCGCTGGCTCCGACAATTGTTGGTTGAGTACCCGTTTTATAGGTTTCCAGTATTTCATAGGTCAGGGTGTTCCGGGTGGCGTTAAAATAGCGCCGACAACCCATGGCGTGATACCACATCTCATGATGGATACCGCGCGAGTTGGTGCGGAAAAACAAGTAATCGGCCCAGGCTTGGTCGTTTAGTGCTTCAGGCTCCAGCGGCCGCACAATGTGCGCTTCACCGCCGTAGCTGAACTCTTCCTCGTCGCGATTTTCCTGACAATGGGGACAATGGATTAGTAACATATGAGTTCTCGTCTCTAGTGAGCGACACCGGCAGCGCCGTGTTCATCAATCAGTGCGCCGGTATTGAAGCGATCAAGGCTAAACGCCGCAGCCAATGGGTGCGGATGGTCGTTGGCTACGGTGTCAGCAAACACATAGCCTGAGCCCGGAGTCGCTTTAAAGCCACCCGTACCCCAGCCACAGTTAAAATACAGACCTTTGATCGATGTTTTACTGATAATCGGACAGGCGTCCGGGCAGGTATCAACAATACCGCCCCACTGACGATTCATGCGCACCCGACTAAACGAGGGAAACAATTCACAGATCGCTTGAATGGTATGTTCAACCACATGAAAGGAGCCTCTCTGACCATAGCCGTTGTAGCTATCCACACCGGCACCAATCACCAAATCGCCCTTGTCAGACTGACTGATATAACCATGCACAGCATTGGACATAACCACGGTATCTAAACAGGGCTTCACTGGCTCGGATACCAGTGCCTGAAGCGGTCTTGACTCAACGGGCAATCTCAGCCCAGCCATAGCCGCAACCACGCCAGAATTACCTGCGGTAACACAGGCCACTTTTGCCGCGCCGATAAACCCATGATTAGTCTCTACGCCAATTACAGCGCCACCTTGACGGCGAATACCGGTGACTTCTGTCTGCTGAATGAGATCCACGCCCAGCGCATCGGCACCACGAGCATAGCCCCAGGCAACGGCGTCATGACGTGCAGTGCCGCCGCGCGGTTGCCATGAAGCGCCCAGTATCGGATAGCGACTATCGGAAGAGATATTAATCAACGGAGCAATTTCTTTAATGCGCTGAGGGCTAACCACTTCACCATCAATGCCATTCAAGCGATTGGCGTTGACGCGGCGCTCGATATCGCGCATGTCTTGCAAGTTATGCCCCAGATTAAGCACTCCTCGCTGGCTAAACATCACGTTATAGTTAAGTTCTTGGCTCAACCCCTCCCAGAGTTTTAACGATAAATCGTAGAGTTGAGATGCCTCGTCCCACAGATAATTGGAGCGGATAATCGTGGTATTTCGCGCCGTGTTGCCACCGCCAAGATAGCCTTTTTCAATCACCGCAATATTGGTAATACCATGAATCTTCGCTAGGTAGTAGGCGGTCGCTAAACCATGCCCCCCCCCGCCTACGATAACCACATCATAGTGTTTTTTGGGTGTTGGACTGCGCCAAACCTTTTGCCAATTTTCATGGTAGCTCAGCGCATTCTTTAACAGGCTGAAGCCAGAATATTTTTTCATGATGAGCTCTCAACAAAATTGCAGGTTAGACGCTTTTATTGGAGCAAACTGTATACCCCAGCAGATAGAAGAAAACTGACAATCTATAGGCTAAAAAGCGACAAAACGTCAAAATAGCAAGAAAATGGCACATAGATACAAGAGATATGGCGATTTTGTTGTATATAAATGCCGTCTTGCCTACACTAACGGCTTCAAACACAAGAGTTTATGATGGCCAAAAGCGTGCCGACCAACGTCAGTAATCCGTTGAGTAATCAAATCGCCTCACCGAATCTGTCGGTGGGGTTTGTGTTGATGCCAAGCTTTACACTACTGCCATTTTCGGCCTTTGTAGACGCTCTGCGTCTGGCTGCCGATGAGGGTGACCAGAGCCAGCAAATCAATTGTCAGTGGACGCTAATGGGACAGAGCCTGGCACCTATTGCGTCCAGCTCTGGCGTTGTGGTCCAACCCTGGGAAACCTATCGCGACCCGGCAGGCTTTGATTACATTGTGGTGGTCGGCGGGCTACTTCCCGAGACCTTGCGGGGCAGTCAACATCTGATAAATTATCTACAGCGCGCCGACCGGGCTCATGTGCCTATTATTGGTTTATGTACGGGATCCTTTGCAATGATTCGTGCAGGGCTGATGAAGAACCGACGCTGCTGTGTCAGCTGGTTCCACTATAAGGATCTCACTGAGCGCTACGCCGATGTAGTGCCAGTAGCCGAACAGCTGTTTGTCGATGATGGCGACCGAATCACCTGCGCCGGTGGAGCTGTAGCAGCTGATCTAGCAGCCTATATTATTGAGCGGCATCTAGGCCAGAGCTGGGCGCGCAAGAGTTTACGCATTCTAGTCATGGATAGCCCGCGTCCCGCCAATGCACCGCAGCCCCAACCGGCCTCTGATTATCAGGTCAACAATACGTCAGTTAAGCGTGCGCTGTTACTGCTCGAACAGAATCTTAGTCGTCCTTTATCAACCGATGCTATCGCCCTGCGCCTCAATATTTCTAAGCGCCAACTAGAGCGATTATTTATTAGTGAAACCGGCGTTAGCTTGCAAAGGTTCTATCGTAAGATCCGCTTAAATTATGGTCTTTGGTTATTACAAAATACGCCGCGATCAATTACCGATATTGCCCAGGATACGGGGTTTTCAGACACCGCGCATTTCTCTCGTGCCTTTAGAGCAGCCTTTGATAAAAAGCCTATGGAATGCCGAGGAGCAGCCTAATCCGCTTCGCTCATCTCCTTTAGGACAGCACGCGGCGTTCACTACTTGGCGGTTTACCATACAGGTCGCTATAGCACTTACTGAAGTGTGGCGCAGTGGAAAAACCGCAAGTAATGGCCACATCAATCACTGGAATAGAAGTCTGCAATAATAACAGTCGTGCCCGGGAAAGACGCAGTTCCAAATAATACCTTGACGGCGCGCGACTTAAATAGCGATTAAATAACCGTTCCAGCTGACGCCTTGAAATACCCACATAGCTAGCCACCTCATCCAGGGTCAATGGTTCCTCAATATTACTTTCCATTAATAATACCGCATCCACTAAACGCGGCTGACTGGCGCCAATCAGGTACTGCAACGGTGCACGCTGTGCGTCCTTCTCTGTGCGCACTCTATCGCAGGTAAACTGCTCGGATATTTGCTGCACCAGCTGATGACCATGAATACTCGCGACTAGGTTAAGCATTAAATCAATGGAGCTAATGCCGCCAGCGCAGGTGTAGCGATCACGGTCGATCACAAACAGGCTGGAGGTTATTTTAAGCCGCGGAAACTCTTCCCTCATACTGGCTAAATTTTCCCAATGGATGGTGCACTCATAGCCGTCTAAGAGACCGGCAGTAGCAAGCACATAACTGCCAGTGCAAAGGCCGCCTAAGGGAGTCTTTCGCTTAGCTAACCGGCGTAGGCAATCGACTACCGGTTTAGTGGAATGAGTCTTAATATGATAGCCACCACAGACTATTAGGACGCCAAGATCCTCTGCAGACCGGAGGCTATCAGACACTCTGAATTTAAGCCCGGCACTGGATACCACCGACTCACCATCGATACTGTATAACGTCCAACGATAGAGTTCGCGTCCACTTAGCCGATTCGCCATGCGGAGTATACCCACCGCATTAGAGAACGTACTCAGGGTGTATTCGGGCATTAACAGAAAGCCTACATGCATAGCTAACGGGGGATCTACGAGCACTTCTTCAGCAGTGACAAAATCGACTGTATCGGACATATTTAAACGCCTTCTTTTTAGTCACTCAAAATGAGTGTATTTTGCTGAGTATAGAGTAAGAAAGGTCTTGATAAGACATTTATTTTACCCATTTTTCAGCGGTGATTAGCGCCTGCGTTGCCTCCTAACACCCACAGTATCTTTTACCTCATTGACTACTGGCATGCTTACCACAGAGAACAGATTAGGAAAGGGATCACGCTTGTTTGGAAAGGCCATAGCATCGACAAAATAGTCCTGAAATTTAGGCTCAAGAGCAGTTTCAATTTTCTCAATATTTTTTACTAACGTCTCAATAACATGCCGTGATTGACATTGAGAAGCGCAATTCGAGCGCCTGTACCCGCAGCATTACCCGCCGAGGACACTTCTTCTAATGGACAGTCAGGAATCAGGCCCAAGACCATGGCGTGCTGTACGTTGATATGGCTACCAAATGCTCCAGCAAGACGAATGCGCTCTATCTTATCAACGCCCATATGGTCCATTAATAGCTTCACACCTGCATACAATGCCGCCTTAGCCAGCTGAATTTGGCGGATGTCATTTTGTGTAACCACGATAGGTTCTTCGCCACCCTCTGACGTGAATAAACTATAGGACCAGGTACGATCATTACTAATAATTCGCGCGGTGCGGCTAGCCAGTCCGCCATCGACAATACCGTCAACGGTGACAATACCAGCGAGATACATCTCGGCAACAACCTCAATAATACCGGAACCGCAGATTCCAGTGATGCCAAAATCTCTGACCGCGTCAGTAAAACCCTCTTGGTCCGACCAGAGCTCACAACCAATCACTTTGAACCGCGGCTCTAATGTGTCTGCGTCAATGCGCACGCGCTCAATAGCACCGGTGGCGGCACGCTGACCGCAGCTAATCTGAGCCCCTTCAAAGGCCGGCCCGGTTGGACTTGAACAGGACATTAACCGCTGACGATTGCCCAATACAATTTCGGCGTTGGTACCCACGTCCACTAGCAGGGTCATTCGATCCTGAGCCTGAGGCTCCTCAGACAGAATCATACCTGCGGTATCAGCGCCAACATGCCCGGCAATACAGGGCAGCACATAGAGCCGCCCGCCAGGATTAATCGACAACCCAACCTCAGTCGCTCGAACATTCACCGGGGCATCAGTGGTCAAAGCAAAGGGTGCGCCGCCCAATTCTATCGGATCAATACCCAATAAAATATGATGCATTATGGGGTTGGCCACCAGAGAGATTTCTACAATATCCTCAATACTGGCACCAATAATCTGAGCCACGTCGACAAACAAACTATTCAGTGCATCGCGGATAACCTGAGTCATCTGTTCGGCACCCTCTGGGTGCATCATCACGTAGGAGACACGGCTCATAAGATCTTCGCCAAAACGAATCTGTGGATTCATCAAGCTAGAGTTGGCCAGAACCTCACCACTGAATAGATCACAGAGGTGCGCCGCCACCGTGGTAGAACCCACGTCGACAGCCACACCATAGGCTTTGTCGCGGAATCCAGCCCACAGAGCAATGATCTGACTGCCTCGATGTACCGCTACTGTAATGCCGCGTTGGCCCTCCCGCAGCGCGGGCTGCAATGTTTTTAATAATCGGACCTCAAAGGATAGGCCACTTAGCTGCCATTCAGTTTCCAGTGCATCCATCAGTCGTTGCACATCACCCTTGGGTACATGCATATCCGGCTCTTCAACTTGAACATAGTAAAGCCGCGTTGCTGGATCTAATTTGATATCACGATATTCAGCATCTTTGCGCACAATCTGCCGATGCACCTGACTTTCAGGGGGGACGTCTATAACCACATCATCGAGCAGCAATGTGTGACAACTCAGTCGGCGACCATTGGCCAGGGGGACTTTGCGCTCACCGTATTTAATTTCAGTAGCGCACACTGGGGAAAGATGACTGCTTTTGGAGATAATCTCATGTTTGGGGAAGGCACCGTCAGTGCAGATGATTTGACAGCGCCCGCAAAGTCCACGACCGCCGCAAACTGAGTCAATATCTACACCGAGCACCCGTGCTGCATGCAATAGCGGCGTATTCAGGGGAAAGCTACCTCGCCGCCCCGAAGGCGTGAACACGACCTTGACCTGCTTCTCACTCATAATTAACCCTCGGCGACTTACTTTGCACGGCGACGGCTGGTGCGGCCACCACGGCCTGCCTCTGCCGTTGGATCTCGATATGCCTTAATCCAATTGGCGCAGTTGGGATCATTGCCCATCATCACGTCGCCACCGCGCACTGCTTGCATGACCTCAGGGTGCAATGGACTTGTGATCGCTGAGGTCATTCCTGCGCCCATAGCCATGGTCAAAAATGCACTGTTAATACCATTGCGGTTGGGCAGACCAAAACTCACATTTGATGCGCCGCAGGTGGTATTCACTTTTAATTCCTCACGCAGCCGACGCACCACATGCATAACCTGTAGACCCGCAGTATTAATCGCACCGATAGGCATAACTAGCGGATCAACAATCACATTGCTATAGTGGATACCATGATCGGCCGCTCGCTCAACAATTTTTTTAGCGACTTTAAAGCGCTCGTCTGGGTCTTCAGAGATCCCTGTTTCATCATTAGATATCGCCACCACAGCCGCACCATATTTGGCGACCAGCGGCAGGACTCTTTCCAAGACTTCATCTTCACCTGTCACTGAATTGACCAAAGCTTTGCCCTGATACACCGAAAGCCCCGCCTCTAATGCTTCAATGATAGAAGAGTCAATACTCAGAGGAACGTCAGTAATGGACTGCACCAGCCTAATGGCCTCAGCCAGGATACGCGGTTCATCGGCCAGTGGAATACCAGCATTGACATCCAACATATGAGCGCCCGCCAGGACCTGTGCTAGAGCATCAGCCTCGACGCGACTGTAATCGCCTATCTTCATTTCCTCCGCAAGGATCTTTCGACCGGTCGGATTAATCCGCTCGCCAATAACAACGAAGGGCTGATCAAAGCCAATTTTAACTTCACGAGTGGCGGAACTGAGGGTAGTGATGGTCATGCTATTCTCCAGACTTTAACGGTTCGGATGCCAGGGTTTTCTATCGCCTAGCACATTAGTTTTCTCGACGATCTCTGCGACACGATGCTCTTGTTTATACGCCATAATGTGCACGCCACTGGCCCCTTCAATTTCACGAATCTGGTTGATCATATCAATACAGATATTGACGCCTTCCTGCTTCTGGTCTTGCGCACCCGACAGACGTTTAATGATGGCGTCTGGAATATGTACGCCGGCTACGTTATTGCGAATCCACTCGGCAGATTTAGCTGACGCTAGGGGGCCAACACCCGGAAGAATGAAGACCTTTTCCAGCAATCCCTGATCTCGTACCTTGCTCATATAATCTTTTAACATTTCAATATTAAAGCAGTATTGAGTTTGTATAAACTGGGCACCAGCAGCGACTTTTTTTGCTAACCGCAGGGGCCGATAATCGAACGGCGGCGCAAAAGGATTGGCCGCCGCACCCAAAAATATCTGTGGCGGCGACGTGATGGTGCGACCACTTAAAAATTGCCCTCTGTCACGCATACCTCTCAGCATTTCTAATGAGGTCATGCAATCCATATCGAATACAGGCTTCGCCTCGGGGTGATCCCCTGACTGCACACCGTCGCCTGTCAGACACAGAATATTCGACACACCCATCGCTGAGGCGCCAAGCACGTCTCCCTGCATAGCGATACGATTTTTATCGCGACAGGAAATCTGCATAATCATCGAGTACCCGCAACGGGTCAAAAGAGCACACATTCCAACACTGGACATATGGCAATTGGCGCCAGAACCATCGGTAGCATTAATGGCGTCGACATAGCCATCAAAGCTAGACGCTCGCACATAGACCTCATGGGGGTCGGCTGAATCCGGAGGAGCAATTTCTGCGGTTACAGCAAATTGACCGGAACGCAACACTCGCTCAAAACGGCCCGGTGAGACGTGCCCGGGCAGGATCGGTAAGTTTTCACCTGAATTCGGTTCGTCTTCAAACAGCATGATTTTCAGCCACTTTTTTACGCGTTGCTCGCAGCCAAGCGGAGGTACCTTTATTGCGAACATCTAGAGGTGGCTGAATGATTTGAATAGTGGATTCCTGATTACCGAGTTTTTGACTGCCCTCCCAGGCTGTCACCCAAACACAGGTCATCTCAGGCTGTATTTCGCAGCCTCCATCTGCACGCACTCCGCCACAGGGTCCATTGCGCAATGTTTTAGGACAGTTCATAGGGCAGGCCATCCCCGTGTTACCCAGAGTGCATTGACCACAGGATTGGGAATCAAAAAGCAGTCCTTTTACGGCGCTCTCTAGGCGCGAAAAAGGCGTCTCTAGACGCTCGTAACCGACCCAATTAAGTACTGGGTGCAGAAATACTAAGAGCGTCTCCAGACCCTGATATAGCCAGTGCAAGCCGCGCGCATGGCGCACAGACCAGTAGCGCATAGTCTTCACTGATCGTCGACCCTAACGCCTTTGCTGGCGATCAGCGCCGCAATATCCGCATTGGAGTAGGCTAGCTCAATAGCGCCGGCAAACTGTTGCGCTAACTCGTGTGGACAGCCGTCTCCCCCGATGGAGCTGGTCACGCGACGCCAGTCGGCTAAATAGGCGTCACTACCGCCCTTGCCTGCACGCATAGCCGCACGGTCAATTGCCGCCTGAAAGCGATGACTAAGCATGGTTTTACCCCGCTCACGTCCTCGTTTTACCAGTACCTGAGCGGGGATGTCACGCCAGTAAACCTCTATTTTTTGCATTTTCGTACTCCCACTATGCGTTAAACTTTAAAACTTGTTCTTGCAGGCCTGTCTGAAGGTCACCGTAGCCGCAGGGGACTGTCTCGAACCCCAATGCTAAAAACTCGGCCGCCTTTTGTGCCTGCTGCACCAGCCAGCTGTCCTGCCGCTGCGACAAATAAACAACCTTTGTATAATTGGCAAATAACTGCGCACGCAACTCGGGATGTTTATCGAGCCGCAGCCCACGGATGATTAAGCGGTCAAAATGTTCGACCAAAAAATCTGTCAGATAAAACGTACCTAAATTCTGCTCAGCCAATTCAGAGAACCGCTGTTCGCCGGCATAAAACGAATAGCAATGCGCGCCAGGTAAGCGCTCGATGCCCTGCATAGACTCTTCAGCAAGAAGAGCATCAATCTGACCACCAGTGCCGCAATCGGCATAGGCAACGAATATATGCTGATACTTTTGCCGGTTTTGCTCGATTTTCAACCGCAACTTCTCAGGAATCAGCTTGGGTCTGTTGTGTAATTCAGCGTCCAGACATTGCAAATCAAACTGCTGCCAACCATTAGCTTTTTGTAACCATACAATCTCTTTGGCCAAAGCGCCGCAGGCGATAACCAATAGTTTTTCCTGAGCCTGAGTTTGGCGCACTAGGCTGGCTCTAATACTCGACGTTCAGCAACCAAACGAATAGCGGTCGTGGCCGCATCTGCCGCATCACGGCAGTAGGCATCTGCACCAACCGCTAAGCCAAATTCTTCATTGAGAGGAGCCCCGCCAACCATGACAATATAGTTGTCGCGCAAACCCTGATCTTTCAATGCATCCACAACGACTTTCATATAGGGCATAGTGGTGGTTAACAGAGCCGACATTCCCAGAATGTCCGGTTTATGACGCTCAAGGGCAGCGAAGTAATCTTCGACTGAATTATTAATACCGATATCATGCACCTCAAACCCGGCACCTTCCATCATCATGGATACCAAAGTTTTTACCAATATCGTGAATATCACCTTTGACGGTGCCAATCACCATAGTGCCGACTGGCCTAGCGCCAGTTTCTGCCAGCAGTGGCTTGAGAATCGCCATGCCACCCTTCATTGAATTGGCCGACAGCAGGACTTCCGGGACAAACAAAATACCATCACGGAAATCGATGCCGACAATGGTCATGCCGTCGACTAACGCCTTACCCAGAACCTGCTCAGGGCTCCAGCCTCGGTTCAACAGAATTTGTGTGCCCTCCTCTATCTCTTCTTTTAGCCCGTCATACAAATCGTCATGCATCTGTAATACCAGATCCTCATCGGACAGGTCCGCCAAGATAATATCGTCTTCTTCAGACATATAGTGCCCCTGTTAATATAGCGGTAAAGTTAATAATCGCGATCGGCAAACGACGCTTTACGCCGCGCCATAAAATCTTGTAATGCTTCATCGATCCCAGGGTCTATAGCTGGCGCCTGATAATCATTGAGCATTTTTTTCCAAAGGGTATTGGCGCGCTGAGCCGTATCCAAAGCACCATCCGCGGTCCACTGTTCAAAACTATTGTTGTCGGCCACCGTGGAGCGGTAAAAAGCCGTTTCAAAGTTGGCCAACGTATGTGCGGAACCCAGGTAGTGTTTGCCTGGGCCTACTTCTCGCACCGCCTCCATCGCCTGACCGTTTTCAGACATGTCCATGCCACCGAGCAGAACCCCAATCATGCTGGCCTGATCGCAATCCATAATAAATTTTTCGTAACCCATGGCCAGGCCTCCCTCGAGCCAACCGGCTGTGTGCAGCATAAAGTTGACGCCTGCCAGTGCCGAAGTTTGCAAGGTATTGGCCGCCTCATAGGCTGCTTGCGCGTCGGGCAGTTTGGAGCCACAAAGACCACCACCACTGCGAAAGGGAACACCCAGCCGACGTGCCAGTGCGGCAGCGGCATAGACCACCATGCTAGGCTCGGGCGTACCAAAGGTCGGCGCCCCTGTAGCCATTGAGACGGCTGCAGCAAAAGTGCCGAAAATTACCGGTGCCCCTGGACGACAAAGCTGAGTGAATGCGATACCCGCTAATGCTTCGGCAAGAATTTGCGTTACCGTACCGGCAGTTGTCACTGGTGACATAGCACCGGCAAGAATAAACGGCGAAACAACCGTCGCCTGATTATTGCGGGCATACACTTTTAGGGAACCGAGCATGGTGGCGTCATAAACCATCGGCGAGTTGACATTGATCAAACTGGTTAACACACAGTTTTGGTCGACAAACTCATCGCCAAATACCAGCTTCGCCATGTCGACCGTGTCCTGGGCACGCTCATGATGGGTAACAGAGCCCATAAGTGGCTTATCACTGTATTTGAAATGGGTGTAAATCATGTCGAAGTGACGTTTGTTCACCGGCAGATCAACTGGCTCACAAATCGTGCCACCAGAATGGTGTAGCCCAGGCGCCATATAGGCAAGCTTTACAAAATTTTCAAAATCTTGGATCGTCGCATAACGACGTCCCTCATCGATGTCGTGAACGAAAGGCGAACCATAGGCCGGCACTAATACCGTGCGCTTACCCCCAATAATGACGCTGCGATTAGGGTTGCGAGCGTGCTGAGTGAATTCTTTTGGCGCGGTCGCCTGAATCAATGAGCGGCATAGTCCTTTCGGAAAATGTACACGGGTACCGCGCACATCGGCACCTGTGGCTTGCCACAGCGCCAGAGCCTCGGGATCATCCAAAAAGTCGATACCGATCTCTTCCAGTAAAATATCGGCATTGTCTTCGATCAGCTGCAGATTTTCCTCGCTGAGATATTCAAAATAAGGAATTTTGCGCTCGATAAATGCGGCCTGTTCGACCACTGTATTTTCGCGCGCTTCTCTTCGCCCATCGCGACCACCACCTTTTCTTCGACCAGTTCTTTCAGTCATTAAATATCCCCCACTTGAGAGCCTAGAACTCTCTTATCAATAGACCTTTATTCAGCGCAGTTTGTGCCTGTTTTTAACTTCTCGCATCCAGTTTTGCGACGCGGCAATATCAGTCCGCGACGCGCCTGAAATGAAGCCATAATATTTCCTTTGCTACCCCTTGGGCGGCGTGATGAAATCTAAGCGTTTCGGAGCCCCTAATTTAGCTGCGCAGGGCTGTGTTATCGGGATCAAATGCCGACTCTTCAATCACTGTGGCGGCATAGCGCTGACCAAGAATTTCAATCTCCAATTGAGTACCAATGGCCGCATATTCTGCCTTGATTAGGCCCAGCGCTAGTGATTTCTGGGTTCGGAAACCGTAGCCCCCAGATGTTGCGCGCCCAACTAGCAGACCGTCGCAATAAAGACCTTCGGAGCCGCGGGCGTCGGCATCAGTAACCCCGTGCACCTCAAGTGTCGCAAAACTGTTAACAAAACCCCGAGTCTGCCACGCCAGAAGTGCCTGCTTGCCGACGAAGTCGCATTCTTTATCCAGCTTTACAAAACGATCAAGTCCAGACTCCAGAGCGGAATACTCAATCGACATTTCACGGGGAATCAATCGGTACGATTTTTCTAACCGCATACTGTCCATCGCGCGTATACCGAAAGGTTTAATATCAAATTCAGCACCGACCTTCATCAGTTCATCAAAGATATAGTTCTGCATCTCGATGGGATGATGTAATTCCCAGCCCAGCTCACCGACAAAGTTAACCCTGAGAGCCTCGGCTTGGGCATAACCCACATTGATTGATTTTCCCGTCAGCCATTTAAAATTTTCATTGCTAAGGTCGGCATCGGTAAGCTTTTGTAATACCTCTCTGGACCTAGGTCCGGCCAGTACCAGTACACCCATTTGGGTGGTGATTTTCTGCAATGCGACGGAGCCATCGTTAGGCACCAGCTTAGTCAGACAATCCCAATCATGACGCTCATTAGCACCCGCAAAAACGAGGTAATAACTATTCTTAGCCCGCTTATAAATCGTGAACTCTGCTCGCACACCGCCATTTTTCGACAACATATGGCACAGGCCTATACGACCGATAGCTTTGGGAACGTTATTAGCTACTACAGAATTTAGCCAGGCTTCTGAGCCGCGGCCCGTAACTGTCGCCTTAGAGAAAGCAGACATGTCCAGCAGGCCAACCTTGTTGGTGACATGGAGGCATTCCTGACCAACAAAATCAAAGTAGTTGGAGCGGCGAAAGCTGTTCTTCTCAACAATGCGACCATCTGTAGTGGCCCCCGAATGGTTCTTATTCCAAAGCGTGTCGTCTTTATTGAGGTCTGCCTCAGACAGTGAATAGCCTGGAGGCGCAAACCAATTAGGCCGCTCCCATCCATACACTGATCCGAATACCGCGCCCAAATCTTTCATGCGGTCATAACAGGGCGCTGTCTTTAATGGCCTAGCAGCGCTACGCTCTTCATCAGGGTAGTGATTTTTAAATACATGGTCGTAGGCTTCTTCATTTTTCGCACGAAGATAACCTCGGGTTGCGTAGGGACCAAAACGACGCGGGTCAACGCCCATCATGTCAACGGTAGGCTCACCATCTACAATCCATTCAGCCAACTGCCAACCAGCACCGCCAGCCGCGGTAATACCAAAACTGTGCCCCTCGTTAAGCCAAAAGTTTTTAAGGCCCCAGGCCGGCCCAACGATAGGGTTACCGTCTGGCGTATAGGCAATAGCGCCGTTATAAACAGTCTTAACACCCACCTCAGCAAATGCGGGAACCCGTTTCATGCAGGCTTCGATATGCGGCATTAGGCGATCGAGGTCACCGTTGAATAGTTCGTATTCCGACTGATCGCTAGGACCCTCTACATAACAGCAGGGCGCTCCCTCTTCGTAGGGACCGAGAATAAAGCCCCCCGCCTCTTCTCGCAGATAGTAACCAGCATCGGGTTCTCTAAGGACAGCTTGCTCAGGCTTGCCAGCGGCTTTACGAGCCAAAATATCCGGGTGCGGGTCGGTCACAATATATTGGTGCTCGACAGGAATAACTGGAATATCTAGGCCGACCATCTGCCCGGTTTTACGTGCAAAATTGCCTGTGCAGCACACCACATGCTCACAGTGAATGTCCCCTTTGTCCGTTTTTACAATCCAACTATCATCCGGCTGAGCTTCTAAATCCAGCACCACAGTATTACGGTAAATTTCTGCACCACGGCTACGGGCGCCTTTCGCCAGCGCCTGCGTTAAATCGGCCGACTGAATATAACCATCATCCGGATGCTGAATCGCGCCGATAACCCCATCAACATTGCACATAGGCCAGGTCTCTTTAACCTGTTCAGGAGTCAGAAAATTAACTTCCACACCCACGGTCTGTGCTATCCCAGCATAGTATTTATATTCATCCATACGATCTTCTGTAGACGCCAAACGGATATTCGACACCACACTAAAGCCAACGTTTTGACCCGTTTCTTTTTCCAATTCATGATAAAAATCAACTGAGTACTGATGTAGCTTGCCGACCGAATAGCTCATATTAAATAGCGGCAATAAACCTGCTGCATGCCAAGTAGAGCCGGAGGTCAGTTCTTTGCGCTCAACCAACACAACGTCTGTCCATCCTTTTTTGGCCAAATGATACAACGTGCTGACACCGACCACACCACCACCGACTACCACTACTTTTGCATGTTTTTTCATACTCGTCTCTCAGGCGCCCACTTTGCATTTATTTTTGCAGTTTAACTGGCAAGACTGGTCCGATAGGGCGCAATTACGACAAATATATATCATCCACCGCCACTGTAAAATCAGTCTCTATACGCCGCCATAGTCGTTTTTAGAACACCATTTGCCGGTCTCAGAAAGCCATCGACAATGTGCTTTACGGAAGATGTCAGCTCATGATTACCGCTCGATCCAAGGGTGCCATTGTGTGCCAACTATTAGCCTAATTATTGGAGCAAGACTCAATGAGTGACATCGAGATCGCCCGCAACGCCAGCACCCAACCCATTGCCGATGTGGCTGCCAAACTAGGCATCCCTGACACCGCATTAATTCCCTACGGCAGAACCAAGGCGAAACTCAGCCCAGACTATCTAGCCAATCTAAAGGACCGTCCAGACGGCAAACTTATTCTTGTCACTGCAATTACTCCAACGCCAGCAGGTGAAGGTAAAACTACAACCTCTGTAGGTCTTACTGATGGGTTAAATCGCATTGGTAAAAAAGCATTGGTCTGTCTTCGTGAGCCCAGTCTGGGCCCTTGCTTTGGCATGAAAGGCGGCGCTGCGGGCGGTGGCTATGCTCAGGTCGTACCCATGGAAGATATCAACCTGCACTTTACCGGTGATTTTCATGCCATAGGTGCCGCCCACAATCTTCTGTCGGCACTAATAGACAATCATATCCACTGGGGCAATAGTCTTGAAATCGATGCTAGACGAATCGTGTGGAAGCGAGTCGCCGACATGAATGATCGCGCTTTGCGCAGTATTAATTGTGGCCTCGGCGGCCCCGGCAATGGCTTCCCAAGGCAGGATGGCTATGACATTACCGTCGCGTCTGAGGTGATGGCTATCTTCTGCCTCGCGACAGATTTAGATGATCTCAAAGCTCGCCTGAACAAAATTGTTATAGGCTACACTCGCGATCACAAACCCGTTCACGCCAGCGACATAAACGCGACCGGCGCTATGACTGTACTGCTAAAAGACGCTGTGGCGCCTAATTTGGTGCAGACGTTGGAGAACAATCCCGCCATCATCCACGGCGGTCCCTTTGCCAATATTGCCCACGGCTGTAACTCTGTAATCGCCACTAAAGCGGGTTTAAAGATGGCCGATTATGTGGTCACAGAGGCCGGCTTTGGCGCGGATCTGGGTGCTGAGAAATTCTTTGATATTAAGTGCCGCTCTGCGGGACTGAACCCAGATGTGGCTGTCATAGTTGCCACCACACGTGCGTTAAAGATGCACGGCGGCGTCAGTAAAGAGGACTTGGATAAAGAAGACCTAGCGGCCCTTTCTGAGGGCTGCTCAAATCTCGTCCGCCATATTGAGAATGTAAAATCTTTCGGTGTTCCGGTGGTGGTTGGTATCAATCGATTCACCTCAGATACTGACGCCGAAATTGAATTGATTAAAGCGCTCTCTATGGCCAATGGCGTCAAAGCCGTTGACTGCACACACTGGGCCGATGGTAGCGCAGGCACCGAGGAGTTGGCTCAGGAGGTGGTTGCTCTGGCTGACTCTGGGGCAGCCAGTTTTGCTCCACTGTACGTAGATGATATGCCAATCTGGGACAAAATAAAGACTGTTGCCACTCGACTCTATCGCGCAGATGATATCATTGCTGACCAAAAAATTCGTAATCAGATTCGCGACTTACAAGAGAACGGCTACGGCCATTTCCCAGTCTGTATCGCCAAGACCCAATACAGTTTCTCCACCGACCCCAACCTTAAGGGTGCGCCCAACAATCATGTGGTTGCGATTAGAGAGATTAGTTTGTCTGCAGGCGCAGGATTCATTGTTGTGGTGTGTGGAGATATAATGACGATGCCTGGATTGCCTCGGGTGCCCGCGGCAAACAGTATTGATATAGATGCTAAGGGTGAGGTAGTCGGGCTTTTTTAAGCGATAATTGGGCAGCACTCTAGGGACTTTTGATTTAACATTGGTCACAAAAACTGTAAGCTGTCGGCCTACCGTTTTTTAGAGCCTAACGTGTCTGAACCCTTTTCATATCCGCCCTTTCGCCCGAGAGATAATGAGCAAAATCCGCCTGAGCCGGCCGCTGTTCAGGCCCTCAAATCCTCTCTGTTTAAATGCCCAAGCTGCTCCAGCAACTTAGGTCAGCCCACCGAGGGTCAGGTGAATACCTACCAATGCGCTAATCGGCACTGTTTTGATATAGCCAAAGAAGGTTATGTTAATTTACTGCTGGCCCAGCGCCGACGAAGTACAAAACCTGGCGACAGCGATGAGATGATACGCAGTCGACAGCGCTTTTTAAACGCCGGTTACTATCAGCCGTTAGCCGATGCCATTACCCAAAAGGTACAGCAGTTTGGAGCCCATCAACGGGTTTTGGATATCGGTTGCGGTGAGGGTTATTACCTACAACAGCTGCGCACTAGCGCCTCTGACATTCAGCTCTATGGTATTGATATTTCGAAAACGGCCGTGCGCTTGGCTGCCAAGCGTAAACTGAATGCCCAACTTGCGGTCGACAGCGCCTTTAATATTCCGCTTATCGATAGCTCGATCAATACGGCGATCTCGGTGTTTTCACCCATTAGCGCCATCGAAACCGCACGGGTACTGACCCCCAAGGGGCGACTAATCATGGTGGGCCCAGGTGCAAAGCATCTGGCTGGGCTAACGGCACACATCTATGAAAACACCGTTCCTCATCAGGGTAATCCCTTCAATACTACGGCAACTGACAGCGAATTTAACCTGCTTGAAACTCTTGAACTTGAACAAGAAATTACCGTTAGACTATCTGATATCGAAGATCTTTTGAAGATGACCCCCTACTATTGGTATGCCCGTCCAGAACAGCAGCAGACCATCTGTGCATTAAAAGAATTAACCACAACCGTTCATTTTGTGATTCACATTTATGCACCGAAAGAAGCAGCCGACCTATCGCCGATTGCGGATCAATAACCGTCAATAGGAGTCTGTCAGTTTTTGTCTTCACTGCCATCTGTGACGCCATTACGATGTTAGTGGGCCTTATTGATCGGTTGGACCGAATGCATAGAATCCACCTTTCTTGAGGGCTCGCTGATAGGCTGGTCGTGCCTGACAGCGGTTTCGAAAAGCTAATAAATTTGGCAACGATTCAAAACTGTAAAGCATCGGCGTGATTTCAGCTACGAATGACAACTGTATATCTGCAGCTGAGAAGCGATTGTCGACAAACCAGTCGACCCCCTTGAGCGCCTGTTCTAAATATCCCAGGTGTCGTTGTATCTCATCATTTATTCGAGGCTGCAGGGCAGCGCCTGCATCGCTCAACTTAGATGTGTAGAGTTTTAACATCAGCGGCAGCGCGGCGCTTCCCTCAGCGTAATGTAGCCACTGCAGATACTCTTCATACTGGTGCGTATCAACCTGCGGCGTAAGCCTGTGCTTATTCTCCTCGGTTACAGCGGCTTTAGAATAATGCCGAAGGATGTAATCAATAATTGCCCCTGACTCAATAAAGGTTCTGTCGCCATGAGTAATCATCGGTGACTTACCCAGAGGATGAATCGCCTCGAGTTCAGGCGGGGCCAAATTGGTTACAGAGTCTCTCGCATACTGTTTTATCTGATAGTCCGCTTCGAGCTCCTCCAAGAGCCAAAGAATTCGCTGTGAGCGAGAATTGTTTAAATGGTGAACAGTTAACATACTTATTGCCTTTGGGAATGAGGTCATGGTTGATAATGAGTCGGCCGAATAAATCAACAAGGAGCAGCCTGTTTTCAGCATCATGATCTCTCAATCTTACATCTTAATCTTATTCATTATTCAGGCAACGTCGCATAGGACTTAGTCAAGTATCACTCCGTCACCGTCCGTAAGGGGTCAATGACCGTTTTACAGCACAGAGATGTCTAACCGACAGCTAGTATCTAACAGCTCCCTCATGATTAGCATACCATCGTAGCGATGCACCATCGTGCGCTCGTTGGAAGCCTCGCTAAGCGCATCATTGACAGCGGAATGCTATATTATACGAAGTCCGTCGCCGCGAACCCTACTCTTTTCCACTCTAACGTCGTCGCCTGGCAGTGCTAACTCAACGGACGCAAGTACCTATGACTCTCGCAGAACAGCGATTCTTGCACCGCAACCAGCTACCAGATAGCTACCTTGCAATGGCTGAGCAATGGTTTCAACCACTATTAGACGATTTTAGCCTGCCATCGCAGATTAGTTTTGGCCCCAGAGTTATATTAATTAATGGCTCCCAGGGCTCGGGAAAATCTACCCTTGCAGACTATCTTTGCACCGCGCTGAAGGACCGGCAAGGTATGCACTGCGTCGCGCTGTCGTTAGATGACTTTTACCTTACTCGGACGCAACGAATGGTGCTCGCGCGGGAGGTCCACCCTCTCCTAGCCACGCGAGGTGTGCCAGGCACCCATGATATTCCGCTCGCTGCGGCTACTCTTAAAAGCTTAATACGAGGACAGGATGAGACGCTGATTACTCGCTTTGACAAGAGTACTGACGACAGATATCCGATATCAGACTGCCAGACTATTAGCGGACCCGTCGGGCTAATTATTTTGGAGGGCTGGTGCGTAGGCGCAACGGCCCAAAGTAACGAGGCCTTAGAGACAGCGGTTAATAAGTTAGAGCAGGAAGAGGACGCCATCGGACTGTGGCGAGCCTATGCAAATAATGCTCTGGGCGGTGCTTATCAGAGACTATTTAAGATGGCTGATACACTCGTGATGCTAAGAGCACCCTCGTTCGACGCCATATTTGAATGGCGACTCGAACAGGAGCGTAAAATGGTGGCACCTCTAATGACTGAGACTGAGGTACTGCGATTTGTTCAGTATTACCAAAGGCTGACAGAACACTGCCTGTTTGAGTTACCGAAACGAGCCGACCACCTGTTTCACCTGAACTTTGAACGCCAGGTAATTGGGTCTCAGTAGGGCCTTTTATTCAGAAGCCGCGGCGGCAGTCTCGTTAAAATGGCTGACGACACGCAGTAGCTGACGACAGGTAATCTGCCCCACGAGCTTGCCATGATCGAGCACCGGCCTCCGGCGATGGCCCTTTTTGAGCATATCGTCCGCCACATCCACTAGGTCGGCATGAACGTCGCAAAAATCTACATCCACTGTCATATAGGCACTGGCATTACCCACATCGCCATTTTCATTGTAGGTGGCACTCAGGACTGCCCGCAGGCAATCTAGCTCCGAAAGCACCCCAACCAACATACCCTGCTCGTCTACGACACAGAGACCTGATACTTTGTGATCATGGATGAGGCCTATCGCCGTAAACATATCGTCCTCAACCGTAATGGTGACGGGGTCATGAAGCATGTAATCACTTAGATCAACTGAACGTAACATAGGTTACTCCTATTTTTCTAAAGTCGGCCTGCAATTTCTATAAAAGGCTGAGGCCAGCTGCCAAGCATGATTACCATTGCGACTAAAACAATAACCAGCAGGTCCTGAGCCTGTGTCGGAGAATCTGACGATATCTTCGACGCCTTACTCATAGCAAAAATAATCCTTAAATAATAATAAATGGCAATAGCGCTACCCATCACCAATGCTGCTAACAACCACCATAATCCGGACTGAATGCCAACACTGATTATATAAAATTTACCCATAAACCCAGCGGTCAAGGGAATACCTGCAAATGAGAGCATAGCCACAGTAAGACCGATGGCTTGGATTCGCTTGCGCCAAAATAGTCCTTCAAAGAATGTAATATCGTTCTTTTCCTCCTCCTCACCTGCAATTGTGGCGACCACGGAAAAGGCCAGTAACGTCGTTAATATATAGGCTCCAAGATAAAAAGTGATGGCCTCATTGACCAAAGGCCCATCCTGATAGGCTAGAGCTACCAGTACCACCAACAGATAGCCAAAATGAGCAATCGAGGAATAGGCCAATAGACGCTTAACATTGTTCTGTTTTAACGCCAGTAAATTGCCTATCAGCATCGACGCAATCGCAACCATAGACAGAACACCAATTAATGAACTGTACTGGTAGAGTTGACCCTCGATAAAGAAGCGTGCCAATGCGACAAACACAGCCCCCTTTGACACAGTAGCCAGAAACCCAGTCACTGGCGTTGGTGCGCCTTCATATACATCTGGCGTCCACATATGAAATGGTACCAGCGATAATTTAAAACAAATGCCGGCCAGCACCAACACAGTGCCGGAGATTACCAAAACGGGGTTCTGAGCATAAGCCAGTATCGCCTTAGTACCAATACCCGCGTAGCTGAGATCGCCAGTTGCAGCATAGAGCAGGGCAAAACCATACAGGAGCATCGCTGAGGCGCAGGCTGATAAAACAAGATATTTTATAGCCGCCTCGAGGGGTAACTGCCCTCTTTCGGGAAAGGCGATCATGGCGTAAAGCGCAACGCCCATCAGTTCCATTCCAAGCAGTAATGACACCATGTGAGTTGACTGAATCAGTACCACTGCGCCTAGCACACTTAGCACCAACAGCAGGTAGAACTCCTCTTTACGCTCGCCTTCCGGGGAGAATGTATCTTTCGATAAAACTAAGGTCACCACCGAGGCTAGTAAAACAAGCGTGGTGAAGTAAAGCCCCCAATCATCTACCGACAACAACACCGTGACTGTTTGAGTAAAACCTCTGGCATATCCTGCAGCCCACAGAGAAACCAAAAAACCAATACCCGTAATCATCCATGCAATAGACTGATCCCGTTTGATCGACGCCTGAATCATCAATACCACAACGGTGAGTGACAACATCAGAATGGGCAGTAGCGCCATCATTGAACTACTGTTCATGGGGTCACCTCCAGCAAACTCTGAAGCACTGGTTGGGCCATGTCCAACAACGGCTGTGGGTAGATGCCCAGACCAATCAATGCAAGCATCATGACCACCATAGTAATCATTTCACGAGTACCAAAATCGACCAGACCCATCTCTGTCAACTTGGGATTTGGCTCACCATGAAAGGAGCGCTGCATGAGCATTAACGAATAGACTGCTCCGGCAATCAAGCCAAGAGCCGCGACAGCTGTCATCCAGGGATCAACCTGAAACAGACCCAATAGAACCAAGAACTCAGCGACAAAGTTACCTAGTCCAGGTAGGCCTAATGAGGCCAAAACGAAAAACATCGCCACCGCTCCCATGCGCGGCATATGTTGCCATAGACCACCCATCTCACGTAACTCTCTGGTGTGCAATCGTTCCTGCAACGCGCCGGCTATCATAAAGAGCGCAGCGGTACTGAAGCCGTGTGCCACCATCTGCATCACCGCACCCTGTAATGCCAGCTCATTCCACGCATAGACCCCCAACAGGACAAAGCCCATGTGACTAACACTGCTGTAAGCGATTAAGCGCTTAAAGTCGGTTTGACCAAAGGCCAGTATCGCCCCGTAAATTATACCGGCCGCCCCAAGCGCCATGGCTACATAGGAAAAGTCCATAGCGGCTTCAGGAAATAACGGCACGGCAAAGCGAATCAAACCATAGGCACCGGTCTTCAGCAGAATACCTGCCAGAATTACACTACCCGCAGTCGGTGCCTGCGTGTGAGCATCGGGCAACCAAGTATGAAACGGAAACGCGGGCAGCTTTACCACAAAGGCAATAAAGAAACCCAGCATTAACCAGTGGGCTACCTTTTCACTCATCGGCGTCCCTAACAAATCAAAATAACTAAAGCTCCATTGGCCGGTCGCACTTTGATTAACCGACACCAATGCCAGTATAGAAATTAGCATTAATAAACCACTGACCTGAGTGAAGATAAAGAACTTCATGGCCGCATAACCGCGATTTTCGTGGCCCCAAATCGCGATCATAAAGTACATGGGAATGAGCATAACCTCCCAAAAAAGAAAGAACAGAAATAAATCGAGGGCCATAAATACGCCCAAGACTCCTGCTAATGTCCACAGTAAATTGGCCTCAAAAAAACCTCTCCGTATCTTAATGTCAGTCCAGGATGCACTAACCGCGATCGCGCCTAACACCAGCGTAAGCGTCACCATGAGTAGGCTAATACCATCCAGCGCCAGTTCCAAGCTAATCCCAAACGCTGGAATCCACTCGGCTTTGAAGTGCATCAACCATGTCCCTGGATCGCTGGGTATGGGTGCCTGCAGTTGGGTAAGGTCAGACATACCTGATAGCTGACTCAACAGATATACTAAATCTATAAGTACAATTCCGAGCGCAACAATGCGCGGTACATTTTTGCCAAACCGTTCTGAAATCATGGCTAACAGGCCACCCACTAGCAGTATCAATATCAGATTAACCATAATCATCAGATGGCCTCCGGCGATAGCTGTAAGGCAACAGCCACTAGAACAACCAAACCGGCCACCATGCTAGTAATATACCAACGCATCCGCCCTGTTTGCGACTGACTCAACCAGCCATTAAGGGCTTCATTAAAGGTCACGACCAAGCCGTATACTGCGTCGACTGGCTCGGCCTTGAGTAAGCTAGCGAAAGCGTAGTAAGGACGAACAAAAAGACGCTCGTACAGCCAATCGATGCCCCAACCACTCAACCAGAACTGGCGCATGATTTTGCCAATCGCAGAGTTTACCAATCCATCTACCCTGAGCTGGCCACTTTGAAAAATAAGATATGCCAGCAACAAACCTACCAGAGGCACCGAAATTGATACGTACTCTACCCAGTGCGCTGGGTGCGTCCCAGTCGACATTGGAAATACTGACTCTACTGGAATTATAAAGTAACCCCCGACCAACGACAGCCCACACAAGACTGACAGTGGCAGTGCCATGCGCCAGCCTGTATCTTTGTCCGGTTTAGTTTTCACTTGACCAAAGAACACCACAAATACTAAGCGAAAACTATACATGGCGGTTAGTAATGCGCCACACAGACCTGCAAACCATAACCAGGGTCCGATATCCGGAAACTGATAGGCCTCGAGTAAGATTTGATCCTTACTAAAAAAGCCAGAGGTCATTGGCAGCGCCGCCAAAGCCGCTGAACCGATCATAAAACTCCAGAAGGTTACCGGCATTTTGCTACGCAAACCTCCCATTTTGAAAATATTATGTTCGTGGTGCAGGCAGTGAATAATCGCCCCAGAACCTAAAAATAACAGCGCCTTAAAAAATGCGTGCGTCATTAAATGAAAGATTCCTGCCGTCCATGCACCTACCCCTAAGGCGAGGAACATATAACCGATCTGGCTAATGGTCGAATAGGCCAAAATGCGTTTTATATCGGACTGCATCAAGGCCGTAAACGCCGCTATCAGCGAGGTAGTAATACCGATAATTGCCACCACCAACATTGCCGTGGGTGCGAGTAAAAATAAGCCATGAGTCCGAGCAATCAAATACACACCGGCTGTGACCATAGTGGCCGCATGAATCAGGGCGCTTACAGGGGTTGGGCCTGCCATAGCATCTGGGAGCCAAGTATGTAGGGGTAACTGAGCCGACTTGCCCACTGCCCCCCCCAATAATAGTAGGCAGGCAATCAGCGGAAGGGTATCTCCAACCTGCCAAGACTCATTGGCGGCACCGACCATTGACTGAATGTTTAGGGTTCCCAACTCGGTAAACAACAGCAGTAGACCAAGAGCCATTGCCGTATCACCGATTCTTGTCACAATAAAAGCCTTGCGCGCAGCCTGACCATTGGCACTATTTTGGTACCAGAAACCAACCAGCAGATAACTGCAGACGCCTACTCCCTCCCAACCTAAATAAAGTAGTAACAAATTATCCGCCATCACCAACACCAACATAGCGGCAACAAACATATTTAAGTAGGCAAAATAGCGGGCATAACTAACATCGTCTTCCATAAATTCCGTAGAGAAGAGATGAATCAAAAAACCCACGCCGGTAATTACCGACATCATCACCAGTGTCAGCCCATCAAAATAAAAGGCGACCCCTGGCGCAAAACTACCGACTTGCATCCAAGTCCAAAGCGTCAATTGCAGCACTTCTGGATTAGCCATAAAGTCAAGACCCAATGCCAGAGTCAATAACGCTGCACTGCCCACAGAGCCAACGCCCAAAAGCCCAATTAACAGTCGCGGAAATTTGCCTGAGCTCAGCATTAGAGTTACCGAACTCAGCAATGGGATAAGTGGTATCAGCCAAATAAGCTCGCGCACAATCAACCTCCCATCCTGTTGGCATGATCCATATCCAGAGTTTTAAAACGCCTCTGAATCTGCAGAACCAGACCCAGCCCCACCGCAACTTCAGCGGCAGCGACCGTAAGAATTAGCATAAAAACAACCTGCCCATCGGGCTGCCCCCAATGAGCACCCGCCCCAACAAAGGCCAGTGCCGCAGCATTGAGCATGACCTCTAGAGACATCAAAATAAAAATAATATTTCTACGTATCATCAACCCTAAGAGCCCTATTACGAACAGCAGCGAGGATACGAGTAAGACATGATTAAGAGGAATATTAAGACCATCCATTATTCTGCTTCCCTTCTCGCTGCACTATTTTCAACGTCAAAGCTATCGCGCTCTAAATAACGACGCCCCAGATGAAAGGACCCAACCAGACCCGCAAGCAGCAGCATTGAGGCAATCTCAACCGCTAGCACATAGGGTCCAAAAAGAGACAGGCCTACTTCTTTTGCCGAGACCGACGTAGTGGAAACCGGACCCTCAGCGGTGCTTATGACGTAGAGCAGTTCAATAAATAACACAATCGCTAAGACTGCAGGCCCCGCCCAGACCTTGAGCTGCAACCACTCCCGTTCCTGACGATCGCCTTTATCACCTAAATTCAGCATCATAATGACAAACACAAACAGCACCATAATGGCGCCCGCATAGATCACTATTTCTAGGGCTGCTGCAAACGGCGCACCGATTAAAAAAAAGATCACCGCTATCGCTAGCAGGGAGACAATCAGATAAATCAATGCATGAATCGCATTGGCTCTCGTCATCGCCATTACTGTCGCTATTAGCGCAACGGTCGCAGCAGTATAAAAAAGCGTGATCTCAAGCATAAAAAAACCTCTAGGGTAACAAACTCTTAGTATCAATCGGCGAGGCTTCATTTCTTCCTTCGCCCTTATCTTTAGTGGCCGTTTTCATTCCCGAAACACGATAGAAATTGTAGTCCGGATATTTACCAACGCCATTGATTAACAGATGTTCTTTCTCGTACACCATATTCTGTCGATCGTACTCACACATTTCAAAATCTGGTGTTAACTGAATAGCATAGGTGGGGCAGGCCTCTTCGCACATACCGCACATGATGCAACGGGAAAAATTAATACGGAAAAATTCGGGATACCAGGTACCATCTTCGCGCGTGTCTTTTTGCAGCGCAATACAGTCAACTGGACAGACCGCAGCACAGAGGTTGCAGGCGACGCAGCGCTCCTCACCGTCAGGGTCTCTGGTCAATACAATACGCCCACGATAGCGTGGCGAGAGATAAGGCATCTGCTCGGGATACTGCACCGTTTCAGCCTTAGTAAAGGTGTGTTTAAGCACTTCCCAGATAGTACGCAATTCACTCAACATCAGCTTCCTCACCATTAAGCACCCTCCATCCATAACAGCACAGCACCGGTTACCAACAAGTTGACCAGCGTAATCGGCAACATGACTTTCCAGCCCAGCGACATCAATTGGTCGTAGCGAGGTCGTGGAATGGCGGCGCGCAAAAGGACAAAAAAACAAATAACAATAAAGACTTTAAAACCAAACCAGAAAAGTGGTGGCAGCCAATGGCCCGATTAGGGCGGGACCATGCCAGCCACCAAAGAAAAGTGTCACAATCATGCAGGAGATGAGCATCAGACCAAGATATTCGCCCAGCATAAACATAGCGAATTTCATACCGCCATACTCGGTATGAAACCCTGCGGTTAACTCGTGTTCCGCCTCGGGCAAATCAAAGGGTAGTCGATGGCTTTCAGCAATACCTGCGATCACAAATACAATAAGTCCGAGCGCTTGGGAAAAGCAAAACCAAACATCACTCTGTGCCGCAACAATATCAACCAGACTAAAACTGCCAGACATCATTACAACGCCCATCAGTGATAGGCCCATAAAGACTTCGTAGCTGACCATCTGAGCCGCGGATCTCAATCCACCAAGTAAGGCATATTTATTATTCGATGCGAGCCCTCCCAATAGCACACTGTAGACCGCTAATGAGGTCATTCCCAGAAAGAATAGCAGACCGATATTAACATCAATGATCATCACATCAGGCGCAAAAGGGACCACGGCAAAGCCCATCATCATTGCGACCACAATCGCCGTCGGCGCAAAAATAAACACCATGCCGATCGGCAAAGGGTGGTACCCAATCATCTTTTAACAGCAACTTGATCATGTCCGCGGACGACCTGGCCGATGCCCCAAGGGGCCGAGTGCGGTTTGGACCGTAGCGATCTTGCCAAACACCCAGCAAACGCCGTTCAAACCAAGTTAATATGGCGGCTCCGGCTACGCCACCAACTAGAATAATGAGCGCCAGTAACACTGGCATTAATTCTGCCGTTAACTCAGGCATTTGCTCCTCCCCTGTCGGTTAGCAACGGACTAGGACGAGTCTTGTCGGTGGCGATCAACAGAGGTTCACGGCGACGCCATGAGGGATCTTTCTCTAGGGTTACCTGCATACCGGCCTCTAAGCCCAGCGTCGTTTGATAACCGACGCTATAGCCAACACAGCGGTTCGCGACGCGTTGGATAATGATCACCTCCAGCGACAGGCTAATTCCGGCATGCGTCAGGATTAAACCATCACCCGCGACAACGTCGAGGGACTTGGCATCGACAGGACCAAGCGCAATCGAGGCAGCACCCGCCAGTTCGGCAATCTCATCAGTCTGGACAGACAATTCCTCAGAGCCATGCACCCTATATCTGGGTACCAACAACCAGTTTTCAGGCGCTAACTCAAGATGACTTTGACTTGCCTTTCGCGCAGCCCCTCGCTTCGTTGACTGGATTAGCCTCACACCTGCTGGGCCACCTTTTAAAGGACCATCCACCTCCGCCTGAAACTTCTGTAAGGATTGATTGGAATTCCATCCTGGCGACCAAAAATACGGCGTCAAGCTGGCCGGCTGATCCCTATTCAAGCCCTCCATGCTATAGGATAACGGGGCTTTCCTGCATCAATCGGCTGCTGAGGCTCGTGCACCGATAGACCCGCATTCATCGCTGTACGGCCGCTGTATCTGTGCGTCTGACGAGGAATCTTTGAGCCTCTATCACGAAACTGACTGCCCGGTGCTACGTCAGTTAACTGTTCAAAAATCGGGCGGCTACGAGCAATGGCTTCAACCACCTGATCAAAATGTTTCCAGATCCCATTGCTGGCCACAGGCCGGCGCCAAGTCTAGCAACCATTGCCAGCTAGACTGCCGTTCCGCCAGCGGCTTATAAACGGAGAAATAGCGCTGGGCACGCCCTTCGCTACTGACAAAGGTGCCCTGAGACTCTGCAAAGGAGGCCACCGGTAACACCAGGTCCGACTGACTCAACGTAGTGTTTTCCAGCATATCCATGCTGATTACCTTACTGTCTCCGTTTAACAGACTCTCCAGTGTCCTTCAGACGCACGACGCCCTAGGTCGTTTTCTAAAATAATCAAGGCGCTGATGTCGCCAGCACTTTTTCGCCAGACTCGCTTAGGCTTAGCCCCTCCACCGTCGACCAGCAGCGCAAGGCCAAGGGAGTTGGCTTCCGGCAGAGCTAAGGACAGCATAGTCTGTTTGGGAAGCGCTTCCGCAACGGCCACTGAGCTATTGATTACACCCTGATGGAGCATACTCGAGCCACTAATAATTAGAGGATTTTTCGCATCCTTTAGAATTTTGGCAACCTGAATTGCCTCTGTATTGTCTGTGTCTTTCCCTAGCAGCGCCTGGGCAACAGCAACACCAAAATCGGCAATATCATCCGGCGCCAGAGAAATCCTCTGACTGGCGACATCATCAAGCCGGGTATCCATAGCTGATACAATAATTAGGGGTGAACGTTGATCCTGAGCCAGATTGCGCACTGCCGCATCCTGCCAAGCATGCAGTCCCATCTGTTCGGCTAATTCAAAAGCCTTGTTACGGACCGCTTGGCGCAGCGCTAGCGCAACCCGAGGCGCGGTGCTGGTAATGTCCTCGCCAAGAATTAAAATCGCATCGGCACCTTCCATCTGTTTAATTGAAGGATTCGAGGCCTTAGTGGTTTGTAGTATCTTGGCGATGCTGGCAATGATACTGCCTTCAACATCAGAGAAGCCCGCGCAAAAATTATCTGCACCCACTAATTCCCGCAATAAATAGTTCGCCTCCAAAGACGCCCTAGGAGACCCTATTCCGGCAACCTTTTTTCCTTTAATCCAATTTGCGGCTGTGTCTATGGCCTGCCGCTGATGCACTGCGAAAAAGCTGTCATCGGGTTTTCGAATGCCCGCATAATCTAAGCGAGCATCGCTGTTAACATAACCACTGCCAAAGCGACCCCGGTCGCAGAGAAAATATCCATTGACCTCATTGTTATATCGATTGTGTATGCGTTTCAGTTTACCGTAACGTTCCCCTGGAGCAATATTGCAGCCTACAGCGCAACCACTGCAGATAGAAGGGGCTGATTGTAAATCCCATTTACGGCTGTAATGCTTCAAAAACGGTTTGTCGGTAAACACGCCAGTAGGACAGACCTCGACCAAGGTTCCCGGAAAATTCACTTTCTAGTACGCCGTCCTGCTGGCGGCCAAAATACAGTCGGTCGCGCGATGCTTGGGCGCCGAGGTCGGTGCCGCCGGCGTAGTCGCGATAGATAGCGCTCGCAGCGATAGCAGGTGATGCAGCGATTCATTTCATGGTGAATAAGTGGCCCAAGGTACTGGTTTCGAAAAGTATTTTTGGTACCTGTATAGCGGCGGTCACGGTGCCCTACCATCACCGTCATATCCTGTAAGTGACATTCGCCGCCCTCCGCACAGACGGGACAGTCATGGGGATGATTCAACATAAGCGACTCGACGACAGCGCTACGGAATTCTGCTGCCTTTTCAGCTGACACAGAAAAGCGCGCACCTTCGGTCACTGCAGTCATGCAGCCCATCACTATACGCCCTTCGGTATCCTCTTCATTTTGGTACTGTAGCAGAGCACATTGGCGGCAGGAACCAACCGAGCCCATAGCTGGGTGCCAGCAGAAATAAGGTAAATTTAAGCCCGCATTAAGACAGACTTCGAGAATATTATCACCGTCTTTAACCTGCAGTTCCTGACCATCTATAAATATGGTTGGCATAATTTAAACTCTTTTAATGATAGGGGCACCGGCCACCAGTAATATGTTGTTTAAAATCATAATAAAAATATTTAAGCGCACTCTGCAACGGCTCCATCGCGCCTGGAGCTAGGGCACAGTGAGTATTGCCCATAGTGCCTATGTACTTAATCTGGTAAGCCAATGTCTCTAAGTCTTCTGGCTGACCGCGCCCCTGTTCTATATCAAGTAGTACCTGATGAGTCCATGGCAGTCCCTCTCGACAGGGCGTGCAAAAGCCACAGGACTCATGAGCGAAAAAACGAATAAGGTTTAGCACCATTCCTACAGGACAGGTCTGGTCATCTAAGATAATCATAGTACCTGTACCCATGCGACTACCCGCCTTACCGATGACGTTATAGTCCATCGCTAAATCCAAGTGGTCGGGGGTTAGAGAAGTCGGTCGAGCCACCGCCTGGCAAAAAACCTTTGAGCTGCAATCCAGCTTGCATACCACCGGCATGATCCTCGAGTATTTCGCGAATCGGCGTGCCCATAGGCAGCTCCCAGCAGCCAGGGTTTTTCACCCGGCCGCTGACACCAAACATCTTGGTTCCACTATCTTCACCCAACCCTAAACTCTTAAACCAATCGGCGCCATGATCAATAATATGCGAGATGTTGCACAGAGTTTCGACATTGTTGACGATCGTGGGACGGCCCCATAGACCACTTACTTGAGGGAACGGTGGCTTAGCTCTAGGATTTGCGCGCTTGCCCTCAAGAGCATTAATTAGCGCGGTCTCTTCACCACAGATATAACGACCGGCACTGGGGTGCACATACATGTTAAGGCTAAAACCACTGCCAAGAATATTATCGCCAAGGTAGCCTTTGGCGTAGCACTCAGCCAGCGCATCGCGCAGCCGCTGGATGGCTACTACATATTCACCTCGGATAAAAATATAGGAGATATCAGCATCAATCGTATAGGCACTGAGAATCATCCCTTCAATCAACTGATGCGGGTCGCACTCCATTAACAGACGATCTTTAAAGGCCCCTGGCTCCATCTCATCAGCGTTACAAACCAGATACTTGTGCCCCGGAGTGCAGTTGTCACCCTTGGGAACAAAGCTCCATTTCATGCCGGTTGGGAACCCGGCTCCACCACGACCGCGAAGATTCGAGGCGCTAATGACATCCTGACAGTCTTTTGGCGATAGCTCAGCGAGCGCTTTACGCTAGTGCTCTGTAACCACCATTGGCTTCATAGGCTCTTAAATCAGTCGGCTGTAGGTCGGCACCGATGTTACGAGTAAGGACTTTTTCCATTATTCCTGACTCCCTTTTTTCGCTTGATTTGTGGCAAAAACCTGCTCGATTATATTGTTATCTCAAGATGGGTCACTAAGTCATCGCCAACCATCATCACCGGCGCCCTGATCACAGGCTCCCAAGCAGGGGACCGGGATCAAGGTGTAGCGGTTATCGAGCCGTGGTTTCGCCATAGTCGACACCCAGCACATCGGTAATCTTTTGTTTGACCCCATCGCAACCACAGATCCAGCAACTGACGCTGTCACAAAATAAAATGACTTTCTCTCCGACAGGCCGACGATAAATTAAATTATAAAAAGTGGCCACGCCCTCGAGTTCTTCAGCAGACATTTCCAAATGCTTTGCAATACCTTGCAAGCATTCATCAGAGACCCAGCCTCGTTTCGCCTGAACAATCTTTAATGCATCAATAGCCGCCCCAGACTTGTAGGGAACGTGACTGAGTTCATGATCTATCTCGTCGATCTCCTGCTGACTGAGCACCGATGTCAGATCGGATTGAATTATCTCTGGTTCATTCATCGGTCTACGTCCGCCATAACAAAATCAATACTCGCAATAATCGCGATCAAATCAGGAATCATCAGTCCTTTACTGATCAGCGGAATCTGCTGCAGATGGGGAAAAGATGGCGTCCGAATTCGAGTCCGGTACGAACTTGTGCCGCCATCACTGATAAGGTGATAACTATTCATGCCTTTGGTAGCCTCAATCATCACTGAGGCCTCCCCTTCGGGTATCACAGGACCCCAACTCACATTCAAAAAATGGTGAATTAGTGTTTCAATATCCTCCATAGTGCGTTCTTTCGGCGGTGGAGTCGTAGCCGAGTGATCACTCTTATATGGCCCCAATGGCATATTGTCGAGGCACTGACGAATGATACGCAGACTCTGGCGCATCTCTTCAATCCGCAAAAGAGCGCGGTCATAGCAGTCGCCATTAGTGGCTGTGGGCACATCAAATTCAAATTGGTCATAGCCGCCATAGGGCCGCTTTTTACGGACGTCCCAATCACTGCCCGTAGCGCGCAATCCCGGGCCAGTAATACCCCAGTCGAGAGCCTCTTGTTTGGTGTATACACCAATGCCGACCGTGCGCTCTTTGAGTATTTTATTTTGCATCGCCATTCGATCATATTGATCTAGACGTGCGGGTAAATAATCGATAAATTCACGGACCAAACGATCCCAACCATTGGGAAGATTCTGAGCAACACCGCCTATCCGGAACCAGGCTGGATGCATACGACCACCAGTGATCGCTTCAATGATACCGAACAGTCGTTCGCGATCGGCAAACATATAAAACACTGGAGACATCTGTCCAACATCTTGCACAAATGTCCCATAAAAAACCAAATGGCTGGATATGCGAAATAATTCGGATAGCATGATACGAATTATCTTGGCTCGCTCAGGAACCTCAATACCCGCTAGCATTTCCACGGACTGAATATAGGCGAGATTATTCATTACGCCGCCTAAGTAATCGATACGATCGGTATAAGGAATATAACTATGCCATGTCTGACGCTCTCCCATCTTTTCAGCGCCGCGATGGTGATAGCCAATATCAGGCACCGAATCAACAATCACCTCTCCATCAAGCTGCAAGGCAACTCGAAAAACACCGTGCACACTAGGATGGTTTGGTCCCAGATTTAGGAACATATACTCGCTGTCATCACTGGCTTTTTCCATGCCCCAATCTTCGGGGCGAAAGCGCAGGGCTTCCTGTTCACGGGCTACTCTCTCCGGGCCCATTTCAAAGGGGCCCATTTCTGTGGCTCGCGCGGGGTGGTCTTTGCGTAGCGCATGGCCTTCCCAGGTCGGGGGCAATAAAATTCGATAGAGATTAGGATGACCGGAAAATAATATGCCGAACATATCCCAGGCTTCACGCTCGTACCAATTAGCATTGGGCCAGATCGATATAATCGTCGGAATATTAAGATCGGCCTCAGTCAATGCGATTTTGAGACGAAGATCTTGATTATTCTCCATCGATAGGAGTTGATAAACAACCGTAAAATCAGATGGCGGCTGACCTTTGCGATGAACTCTGGTCCGTTCATCAATGGCGAAAAGATCATAGAGCATTGAAAAATTCGGCCTGAGAAACTGTAATACTTCAACTAAATATTCACGGCCTAACCAAAGAGTAGGGACATTGTCCGCACAGATCTGGGAAACAAATAATTGCTGCCCAAACTTGCGATACAGGTGCTCTTCTACCTGGCTATGAACCAGAGATTCAGCCGATTGCATTTAAGATCCTTAGAGGTTTATTTGAATAGCCTATATATTTTTAGGTTCTCTTAACTCGGTCGCCTTAATACGCTGGGCAGTGAGTTCATCACGTTTACTAATGTTAGGCGGCTTAACCACTGTCTGATCACCCGCAGCCCAGGTCAGCGGCCTGCGCTCTTTACCAATGGATTCTTGCAACATAATCAAACCTTGCATTAATGCCTCAGGACGCGGTGGGCAACCAGGCACATATACATCTACCGGAATGAATTTATCAACACCCTGAACTACAGAATAAATATCATACATGCCGCCCGAATTAGCGCATGAGCCCATAGATATAATCCACCGAGGTTCGAGTAACTGTTCATAAAGACGCTGTATTACCGGAGCCATTTTTAAAAAACAGGTACCGGATATCACCATCAAATCAGCCTGTCTTGGCGTCGCACGGATGACCTCAGAGCCGAAGCGCGCAATATCATGGCGGCTGGTAAAGGCGGTGGCCATCTCAACATAACAGCAAGATAGACCAAAGTTAAACGGCCAGAGAGAATGGGCACGGCCCCAGGCAACCAGATCCTCAAGTTTGGCAAAGGCAACATTGCGCTTGACCTCCTCCTCGATAAAAGCATCAGACTCATTGAGTAGATTGCCTTCATCCGGTTTACTTAAACTCCACTTCATTGATTTCCCTCAAGGATTTTTTGTTGTGCGTCTTTTTCCCGGGCAGCTGCTAGGCCGACTCGTGTTTTATTACCCCACTCCAGGGCTCCAGAGCGCCATTCGTAGATCAGAGCCAAAGCTAATACGGCGATAAATACAACCATTGAAAAATAACCCTGCCAGCCAAGCTCAAAGAAAGCGATGGCCCAAGCAAAGATAAAAACAGTTTCTAAGTCAAAGATAACAAAGAAGATTGCGACCAGATAAAACTCTACGGAGATACGGATTTGCGAACCGCCAACAGAGACAATTCCCGATTCAAAGGGATCGTTAGTTGCGGCCTCTCTGCGACGCTGCCCCAACAACCAAGATAGGACTAACATCGTTATAACCAGAAGGATTACCATGCCGAAGTAGATGGCGAGTGGCCAGATCTCAGTAGAGTATTCGTTGACCATTAAAACTCCGAACCGCGACGGTATAAACGGAGGCGTTTGCTTTTTAAAGTGCTAAAGATCGGGCTAAAAGAAATTCTCACCACCCAGAATTGGTGGCGCGGGCGGCATAAAAGAAACAGTTCCAAATACATATTAAGCGGCATAATTACCCCAAACGTATCGGATTTCTATCGCCTGTTTAAAACACAACTGGCATGAAATCCATTTGTTTTTATTCAGTGCTACGCTTTTAAGTTACCTAAATTAACGGTCTTTCGCAAGAGTGTTTTGTCGGCGACAGGATGAACCGCACTAGAAGGGAGTCTATCGAGGAAAAATATGACTGAGAAATTTGACTACTCGAAGCTGGTAAGATTGTGGCCAAACCCATATAGGATAAGGCCATAGAGAAGATAGTGCTGTAAACTAGAACAGGTTACCTACGGTAATTAATACCTGTAAAATTATTTATAAATATTAGTCAAATGCGTGACGCAAAACAATAGTTTCGACGCGATCTGGACCGGTAGAAACAACATCGACTGGGGCCCCGGTTAATTCTTCAATACGAGTGATATAGTCTCTGGCCGCTTGAGGGAGATCCGCCAAGTGCTGTGCACCGACCGTCACGTCCGACCAACCAGGCATAGACTCATAGACAGGAGTAATGTTTTTAAAATCGTCTGAGTGCATGGGAATGCCTGCATCAGAGCCGTCTGCATGGACGTAGCCGACACATATTTTAACCTCATCTAGGCCATCTAAAACATCAAGTTTTGTCAGACAGATACCGGAGATACTGTTAACTCGCACCGCTTGTCGAAGAGCCACGGCGTCAAACCAACCGCAACGACGTGAACGGCCTGTAGTAGTGCCAAATTCGTGGCCTTTTTCGCCCAAATACTGACCAATCTCACAGTCCAATTCTGTCGGAAATGGGCCTGACCCAACTCTGGTGGTGTAAGCCTTGGTAATACCGAGGACATAGTCTAGATACAGCGGTCCAAAACCGGTGCCGGTAGCCGCACCGCCAGCCGTAGTATTGGATGAGGTGACATAGGGATAGGTGCCGTGGTCAACATCGAGCAGTGATCCCTGCGCACCTTCAAATAAAATATGCTCCCCTGCATCACGTGCGTCGTGGAGAATCTTGGTCACATCAGCTTTCATAGGCAACAGTTCTGCGGCCCATTCTTTGGCCTCGGCCAGAGTTTTATCAAAATCTACGGCGTCTGTTTTATAAAACTGAGTGAGTGCAAAATTATGGTACTCCAACACCTCTTCTCAACTTCTCGGCAAAAACATCCATATTAGCAAGATCGCCCAAGCGTAGGGCTCTGCGGGCAACTTTATCTTCATAAGCTGGCCCGATTCCTCGACCCGTTGTACCAATTTTGGCATTGCCACGCACCGCTTCACGGGCAACATCGAGCGCCACATGGTAGCTGAGAATTAAGGGGCATGACCCAGACACTTTAAGACGATCCCGAACCAGCACACCGCGCTTCTCCAGCATGCGGATCTCTTTGAGCAGCGCATCTGGCGACACCACCACACCATTGCCAATGACGCAGGTAACGTGCTCACGCAAAATGCCTGATGGCACGAGATGCAACGCAGTTTTAATACCGTCAATGACCAGCGTGTGACCCGCGTTATGGCCTCCTTGAAAGCGCGCAACCAGCGACGCCTTATCGGTTAACAGATCAACGATTTTACCCTTGCCTTCGTCCCCCCACTGGGAACCAAGAATAACGACATTTCTACCCATAACAATGCTTACTCGAAATAATTACATCACCTGATCACTAAATTCAGGACAATTTTTGAATCACATAGCTACCGTCTTGCTCGATTAGCTGACGATCACATTTAATCTCTTGAAAATTCACGGTCTGACCGGCAAAACCCTGCACGACTCGGTTTCCCTGAGCACGTAGGTCGCCAATTTGCTTCTGGCGCTGATCATTTGCAGTGTAGGGGACAAAGATACCTGATACCAAACTGGAGTCACGCTGACCTAGATTGACCAGTGATTTTAGATCGAAGGCAAATCCAGTGGCCGGACGCGAACGGCCAAAGGCTTCACCAACATGATCATATCGGCCTCCATTCCCTAAAGCCTTGCCGTAACCCTGCACGTAACCCGCAAATACAATACCCGTGTGATAGTGGTATCCGGGTAATTCACCCAAATCGAGATAGACTGTCACATCCCCTGCGGCAATGACCGCAACAATCTGTTCAAGCTGGTCGATGGCTGCCAATACAGAATCCGGCGCACCCGCAAGGGCCTGCTTAGCTTCTGCCAGTACCTCAGCACTGCCCGCCAATCTTGGGAGCACGTTGAGCCATCCCGCCAGAGTAGCATCGCTAATATTACTGTGAATCCAGTCGCTTAACTCACCTGTGGCTTTGCGCTGCAGTAACTCAAATAGTTGGCTCTCTTGATCACTATCGAGATTCGCGACAGCCAATATCCCACGAAAGATATCGACATGACCCAAATCGAGATGCACATTATCTACTCCCGAACTTTTCAAGGTCTGTAGAAAAAGCTCAATGACTTCTATGTCGGCGCTCAAGGTGGCCTCACCAAACAGTTCAACACCCAGTGATATCGGCGTACGCGACTCTAAGGGCCCTCGAGGTCGCGTATGCAGCACTGTGCCTGCATAACAGAGGCGATTAGGCCCTTCCCGGCGCAGGCTGTGGGCGTCCATTCTGGCTGTCTGAGGGGTGATGTCCGCGCGAATACCCATCATTCGCCCACTTACTTGGTCAGTGACGCGAAAGGTCATTAAATCGAGGTCACTACCGGAGCCGCTTAGCAGGGATTCGGTGAATTCCACCATCGGCGGAATCACGAGGTCGTAACCCCATCGGTGATAGAGATCAAGTAGCTCACGACGCAGGCGCTCTACGACCAGCGCCTGCTCTGGAAGCACCTCATCAACACCATCGGGTAATAGCCAGCGATCTACATTTTTCACAGCATCCTCTCTATTACTTGAATGACCTAGCGCCAAATAACCAGTAATGCCAGTCCGACAAGCATACTCAGCAGTCCAATTATTCTCATCGCGCGTTCATCTGTCGTAGCTAAGACCTGCGCCATATTACGCCAACGGCGAGGTGCCAAGAACGGAATAATCCCTTCGAAAACCAGCATCAAGCCAATCGCTTTGCCTATATCTTCGAACATTAGAGCCCACCTCAGAACCGGCATAAAAAAACCGAGTTGCCCCGGTTTTTAAAGTTTAACAAAATCACCACCAATGTGGCAGAGTTTTTAGACCAATTAAACCCTTTAATCGGTCTAGACACTCAGACGCTACTCACTACTTAGCACGCTGCTGGTTCAGATACTTAAAGAAATCACTATCCGGCTCTACCAACATAATATCACCCTTATTAGAAAAGGCTGATTTATAGGCATTAAGGCTGCGCATAAAGGAGTAAAACTCAGGGTCCTGCCGATAGGCTGCCGCATAGACGGAAGCGGCCTTAGCATCGCCCTGACCACGCAACTCTTCAGCATCACGATAAGCATTGGCCACTTCAATGGTGCGCTCACGATCAGCAGAGGCGCGAATTTTTTCAGCTCGCTCCTTACCTGTCGAGCGCAATTCTCTCGCTTCCTTATCGCGCTCAGCGGTCATACGCCGAAATACCTGACTGCTTACTTCTTGTGGTAGATCAATTCGCTTGACCCGCACGTCCACGACTTCAATACCCAGATTTTCCAGTACAGTAGCATTCAGCTCGTCAGTGATGTTTTTCATCAATAGATCGCGCTCACCAGAAACAACTTCATTAAGGGTACGGGTACCAAATTGATTTCTGAGACCGTTGTTAACACGATTGGCTAAACGGTTTTGCGCGACACTCTCTACACCACCAGTAGCCTTGTAATAAGTTTCAACATTGGAGATACGCCATTTAGCGTAAGAATCGACGATAAGACGCTTTTTCTCAACGGTAAAGAAACTGGCAGGCTGAGCATCCACTGTGAGGATACGAGCATCAAAGATACGCACATTATCGACAAAGGGCACTTTGACATGTAGGCCGGGCTGAATATCGGCTTCCACCAGCTTACCAAACTGCAGTTTGACGCCACGCTCAAACTCACTAACAACATATAGCGTACTGTTAGCCCCCAACAATATAACCATCAGTACGATAACTGTTTTCATTAAATTATTCATCGTCGTCTCTCCGATTGCCCTTGATTGCTGTTGCGCTGAAGCCTCTCAATCACTTCCGTGGCAATGTTATCAATCATCTGATCCTTGCTGCCACGACCCATAGATGCCTTCGCTGTAGTACCCTGCTGCATCAACTTATCCAATGGCAGATAGAGCATATTATTACCGCCCTCGGTATCCACTAGGATTTTAGTACTGTTACTCATCACCTGTTCTATAGCGTCAATATAAAGACGTTCGCGAGTCACTTGCGGTGCTTTTTTATATTCTTTCAGCAGGCTGGTGAAACGTTTAGCTTCACCCTCAGACTTAGACACTACCTGGGAAAGGTAACCCTCAGCCTCTTCACGCAGACGCTGCGCCTCACCGCGAGCTTCCGGGATCACGCCGTTGGAGTAGGCCTGCGCCTCGTTGACTAATCGTTCGAGGTCCTCACGCGCTTTAATCACATCATCATAGGCTGCCCTAACCTCCGTCGGCGGACGAGCCTCCTCAATGTTAATCTTGACCACATTAATACCGCTGGTATAAACATTCAGTAGTTCCTGAAGTTTTTCAGCCGTACTGACCGCAACCTCTTCCCGACCCGTGGAAATCACACCATCTAATCCAGTGCTGCCTACCACGTGGCGTAAGGCGCTATCCGTAGCCTGCTCCAGACTTGTCACAGGGTTTTTGATGCTGAGCACAAAGTCTTTGGCATTGGCGATGTTGTACTGCACCGTTAATGAAATTTCGACTATATTCTCGTCCTGAGTCAACATTAATCCTCGCGCCTGATATTGGCGCTCTTCAGTAACGCGAACCGTGGTCACTTTGTCAATAAAGGGTGGATTCCATTGTAATCCTGACCCCAACGTATCGCTGTACTTACCTAGACGTAATACAACAGCCTGTTCTTTTTCATCAACCTGATAGAAACCCAACAGACCCCAAATAATGGCCAGCACCATAAAATAACTGGCAAGAGCCCTTTGCTGCTCCCACCACCAGAACCGCCACCAAATTTAGCCAGCTTTTCTTTCAGTTTATTCAGTGCCTCATCAATGTCTGGTGGTCCTGCGTTGCCGCTATTACCACCCCAAGGATCTTTCCCGCCACCCGGTTCGTTCCATGCCATGTTGTTCTCCAACTTTAATAATTAATGAATTTTAGCGCTTTGGGTACTAACTCTCATATCCCAAAGCGCATTACGATGGGACCAAATCCTGTAATTTGAGCCCTGAACTGTTCAATAGACGCAAAAAATCACTTTCTGGCAGTCTAATTTCCAAATTAATCGCACCCTGATCATCCGTCTGTTCAGATAATACGGCCTTGTGACTGTAAAGCGCAGCACGAAACGCGCCCTGATCGGGCTGCAAGTGCACCTGTCTATGCACCACGGTCTTGGGCACTCGTTCAACCACCGCCTGTAACAACAGATCCATACCCGCCCCACTCAGGGCAGACACCCAAACTGCGATGGGGACCCCCGCCTCATCTCTTTCAATGTGAGGTTGCACGTCTTCAAGCTGGTCAATCTTGTTGTATATCATCAGTGTTGGCAAGTCATGGGCACCAATCTCTTTGAGCACCTCATTGACGCGCAGTATGTTGATCGCGCGATCCTCAGCGTTAGCATCTACAATATGCAACAATAAGGTCGACGATGCTGCCTCTTCTAGCGTTGCCCTAAACGCATCTACCAGCCTGTGAGGAAGATGGCTAATAAAGCCTACTGTATCAGCAAATACTACTGGTCCCAGTCCCGACACATCGAGTCTACGCATCGTCGGATCTAAGGTAGCAAAGAGCTGGTCAGCAACAAAAACATCAGCACTGGTCAGCCGGTTAAAACATGTCGACTTTCCCGCGTTAGTATAGCCGACTAAGGATACGGCCGGAATCTCTGCCTTGGTGCGCAAGCGTCGCCCCTGATCCCGCTGCTTTCTTACCTTTTCAAGCCGCTTCTGGATAGACTTAATACGCTCTCTAACCATACGCCGATCAGATTCAAGCTGAGTCTCACCTGGCCCGCGCATGCCAATACCACCCTTTTCACGGTCAAGGTGCGTCCAGCCTCGCACTAACCTTGATGCCAGATGATGCAACTGCGCGAGCTCCACCTGAAGCTTTCCTTCATGCGTCCTAGCTCGCTGGGCAAAGATATCCAAAATCAAACCCGTCCGATCAATCACCCGACACTGGAGCTCCGCCTCGATATTACGTTCCTGGCTGGGAGATAGATTATGATTAAAAATAACAATTTCAGCGCCACCACTTTTAACCGCCGCGGCAATTTCTTCTAACTTACCCGAACCAACAAAGAATTTGGCACTTGGCGACTGTCGAGACCCAGTCAAAAACTCAACCGGGTCTCCGCCAGCAGAGATAACAAGCTCTTCAAATTCTTTCGGATCTTCAGGCTCAGACTCGCTGTTCAGCTTAATATGAACAAGAACTGCGCGCTCTCCACCACCATGTCGCTCAAAAAACAATGACACCGCTTAGTGGCTGTCATCGCTGTAGTTGCCCAGATCATCGTCGGCGCCATCATCTGATAGTACGCCGTCACCCGGCATCGGTAGACGCACATTTCGTGATGGGACAACTGTAGATATTGCGGACTTATAGACCATTTGGCTGACAGTGTTTTTTAACAGAACAACAAATTGATCAAACGACTCGATCTGTCCCTGTAATTTAATACCGTTGACCAGAAATATGGAGACCGGAATTCTCTCTTTTCTTAATGCATTAAGAAAAGGGTCTTGTAGATTATGCCCTTTTGACATGGTACTACTCCTTGTTATTGAAAATTCAATGGGTGCTGCAATCGTCGCAGCCAAGATATCGGGTGGAATTGTGTCTCACTCAACCGCAAAGTTAATCCTTCTTCGCTAGGCTCTATATGGGCACGTCAATGAGCTTTTTCAAGCATTGATTGTAAATATATTCCGCACTGTAGTAGTGATCGCCATCATCAACGGCGATTTCAATAGCTTCGGGCCAGTTACGCAGCCAGGTAATCTGCCGTTTGGCCAGCTGTCGAGTGGCGATGATGCCTCTTTCCACTGCATCCTCCAAAGAGCAGCTACCCGCGCAGTAGTCCCATAACTGGCGATAGCCTACGGAACGAATAGCGGGCAGATCCGAGTTCAGATCGCCGCGCTGGTAAAGTCCCTGAACCTCGGAGGCAAAGCCTTGAGCCATCATGCTGTGGAATCGCTGCTCGATACGCTGATGCAGAAGCGCTCGATTATTCGGCATCAGTGAAAACTGTTGGATCTGAAAAACATCATGCAAGCCCCCAACCATTGGCTTCGCCTGCAAAACCGACATAGGCACCCCAGTTATCCTGTGCACCTCGAGCGCACGCTGAATTCTCTGGGAATGGTTGGGGTGTAATCGAGCTGCTGTCTGGGGATCAATTTGCTGTAATTCTCGATAGAGACTCGGCCAACCAAATTCAGCCGCACGCTGCTCTATGTCCCGCCGAATATCTCGATCGGCCTCAGGCATTTCGGAAAGACCATCTAATAAGATTTTAAAATACATCATGCTGCCGCCCACCAACAGAGGGATTTTCCCACCACTGTGGATATCCTCCATCTCCCGTCGCGCGTCGGCCAAAAAATCAGCGGCGCTATAGGCATCCAGAGGATCACGAATATCGATAAGTCGATGGGGCGCCACGGCCAGAGTCGCCGCATCGGGTTTGGCACTGCCAATGTTTAGCTGCCGATAGACCTGCGCTGAATCGACATTGACTAATTCCACCGGCAGTTGCTGCGCAAGGGCAATCGCTAGTGCTGTTTTGCCGCTAGCGGTGGGCCCCATAACAAAGATAGCGGCAGGCAGCGGACCTATACTCATGGCGATTACCGACCGCGCAAGAAAAGTTTATCTAACTCATCGAGCGTCAACTGTGACCAGGTAGGACGCCCGTGATTACACTGACCACTGCGCTCAGTCTCCTCCATGTCTCGCAGCAGGCCATTCATTTCGGGAACCGTCAACTTACGATTGGCACGCACGGATCCGTGGCAAGCCATAGTCGAAAGAATTTCATTGATATGATGCCGGATGCGCTCAGAGGTACCATGTTCGATCAGGTCAGAAATAACATCTCTCAGTAGCGCCTCAACTTCAGATCCACGTAAGATTGCGGGAATCTGCCGCACAATAATACTTTCATTGGCCGCTCGCTCAACCACAAATCCAAGCTGAGCAAAGACCTCACCACTCTGTTCAGCCATATCAGCTTCACGCTGACTAACCGCCAAACTCTCCGGTACCAGAAGGGGCTGGGACACCAGACCCTGATCGTCAAAGGCGGTTTTCATACGCTCGTAAATAATCCGTTCGTGGGCAGCATGCATGTCAACAATGATCAAACCCTGAGCATTTTCAGCTAGAATATAAATACCTCTTAACTGAGCGATAGCAAAACCCATGGGTGGAATATCGCCCTGTTCACTGGGCATCTCAGTCGCATAGAGTCCCTGATAGGCTGCCATGGGCGTATTAACGCCATAGCGATCCCCTGAATAACTCGGCTGTGCACCGAAGATGTCGCCAGCAGATTTGTTGCTGTGAGAGTGCTGCTCAGCAGGTCCCTGCCCGGAGGGAAATTGAATTGATGACTGAGCCGCCAACTGCTCAGCGTCTTGGTTGCTTTGCAGTGCCGCACCCGCCGACTGCAGATGGTCCTGAGGACGATCCTGAGACAGGGCTCTGTTTAACGTGCTGTAAACAAAACCGTGAATGGAGCGGCTGTCGCGAAAACGCACCTCATGCTTAGTAGGATGAACATTGACATCCACATCAGCCGGCTCAATCTCGAGAAATAAAACAAATGCTGGGTGGCGACCATGATACAAAACATCTTGATAGGCCTGTCTTACGGCATGGGAGACCACCTTGTCACGAATCGCTCGGCCATTGACAAAAAAGTGCTGTAAATCGGTCTGACTTCTTGAAAATGTGGGCAGCCCCATCCAGCCCCACAGGCGGATACCTGTGCGGTCATTGTCTACATACAGCGCTTCTTTCATAAATGCCGGCCCACAGATATCAGCTACTCGCTTCTCCTGTTCAGCCTGACTATTCGCCGGTCGCAGATTTAACTGAGCGCGCTGGTTATGCCGCAAGCTAAAAGACACTTCCATACGGCTGAGTGCCAGCTTTTTAATACTGTCATCAATTCGATTGTATTCGGTAGCTTCGGTACGCAGAAATTTACGTCGCGCTGGCGTATTAAAAAATAAGTCACGGACCTCAACACTGGTGCCCTGAGGGTGGGCAGCAGGCTGCAATTCCACCGCCATATCTCGCCCTTCTGACACCGCCTTCCAGCCACTGCTGTCGCCTGAGTTCGAGGTCAGGGTCAAGCGTGATACGGATGCAATACTTGCCAGCGCTTCTCCGCGAAAACCCAAGGTTGCCACAGCCTCTAAGTCGTCGAGGTTATCTATCTTACTCGTGGCATGCCGGCTGAGTGCCAACGCCAATTGATGTTCGGGAATGCCATGTCCGTCGTCACGGATTTTAATCAGTTTGACGCCACCCTGCTCCACATCAATATCTATGCGCGTCGCTCCAGCGTCCAAACTATTTTCCACCAGCTCTTTGAGCACAGATGCGGGACGCTCAACCACCTCTCCAGCAGCAATCTGGTTCGCTAATTGCGGACTGAGTATTTTAATGCCAGGCATACTTTTTAACCGTTAACTAGAGGGAATTAAAATTTTCTGCCCAATCCGAATCGAGCTTGATCGCATTTTATTATGGCGTAAAATTTTACGCACAGAGGTGTTGTAGCGAATCGCAATTTCTGAAAGAGTGTCGCCACGAGCAATCACATAACTCTGCTCAACTCTGCCACCATTTTTTGACAGTAAAGTACCCACGGGTGGGTTATCTGAGTAGTACTGAACGAGACCCCGATAAATCGCATCGGCCATTTTTTGCTGGTATCTTCGCGTACTTAAATCTCGAGCCTCTTTGGGATTGGAGATAAAGCCTGTTTCAATGAGTAATGAGGGTATGTCCACTGATTTCAACACCGAAAATCCAGCCTGCTCAACTTGCTTTTTATGGAGTCGTGCAACGCCACCCATATTTTTTAGGACATATTTTCCGGCGTCCAAACTGCTACTAAGCGTTGCTGTCATAGACAGATCGAGCAGCACACCCGCCAGCACATCGTCTTTGTCATCCAGACTCAAAGAACTGGCACCACCAATTAGATCAGCACGGTTTTCTTTGGTCGCTAAATAACGAGCTGCCTCACTGGTGGCACCTCTGGTAGACAATGCGTATACCGAGGCACCATAAGCTTTGGGGCTTTTAAAGGCATCAGCATGAATAGAAATAAAGAAATCAGCTCGTTTACCATGAGCAATTTTGCTGCGTTTTTTAAGAGGAATGTAGTAGTCACCGGTACGCACTAACTCACCCTGAAAATAGGGACTCTTATCGAAAAGAGCATCCAGTTTCTGCGCAATTTGCAGAACCACCACTTTCTCACGCACACGTTTTGGGCCTATGGCTCCGGGATCTTCACCGCCGTGACCAGCATCAATGGCGATCACAATTTTAGTATTGTCCGTTTTGATAATATCTGAAACTGAACGACTAACCGAGAGTTTTTTGTCAAATAGATCGATCACTAGCCGATCCCCTTTTTCTTCATTAGACTTAAGACTAAAGCTTTTCGGGTTAACCAAGCTCTTAAGATCTAATACCACACGCAGATCGGTTTTATTACGCACCGCAGAACGTATTTTTGCTATGGGTGTCTTACCAAGATCCAGTTGATCAAAGGCAGTTTTAAGATTGATGTTACTGATATCGATGACTAATCGATCGGGGTTTTTCAGCACAATTAACTGATGGTCTACAGCAGCACTAAGATCGAGTACTAGCCTAGTGCTATCCGGTGATCGCCACAGACGTGCTGATTCTAAATCTGCTGCCATGATATGACCAGACAACAACGCCAGAGTGACTAAGCAAAAGCCCAGTAAATACCGCGCTCTTAAAACTAACCCCAACTGCCGATCAAACTGCAAATGAACCCCCAGAACGTTCTAATTTTTGGACTAACTCTACACCAGCCTCTGATTGCGCCTTCAGCGTAACACAGCGTCCCTCGCCTGACTGTTCAATACTAATATTCACATCCGCTAGCGGTAGAAAGCCTTCACCCCGTTCCGGCCATTCTATCAAACATAGAGCCGCATCTGATAAATAATCGGCAAATCCCATATACTCGAGTTCTTCCGCGTCAACCATACGGTAGAGGTCAAAATGATATACAGAACCTAACTCAAGCTCGTAGGGCTCAACCAACGCATAGGTCGGACTTTTCACATTACCAGTATGGCCTAGACCCAATAAAATCCCCCGACTCAGGGTGGTTTTTCCCGCACCTAAATCACCCTGTAACGTAATCACTAGACTGGGGTTGACGAATTTTGACACGCGTCTGCCAAGGGCAATGGTCTCAACCTCATCGGCCACCTCAAGCCTAATCGCGGCTAGGGTCTGTGCAATCACATCTGTCACAGAGCTTCCTGATCCAGATTATTTAGCAAACTGCGGATATAGGGCAGAAGATCTGAGGTTACCAACCCTCTGGAACCCTGATCCTCAGCCGCCATATCCGCCGCCGATGAATGCAGGCAACAACCCAATTCAGCAGCCATCTGCGGGCTCAGGCCCTGCGCCATAAGACCACCGATAATGCCGCTTAACATATCACCCATACCGGCCGTGGCCATAGAAGAGTTGCCATAGGGGCAAATCTTGATGGGCTTGCCCTGGCTATTTGACACCAGAGTCCCGGGCCCTTTAAGCAGCACCACTGCATTATATTTTTGTTGTAACTGCGACACTGCGGCAAAACGATCTGACTGAATTTCAGCCACGGTCACACCCAGAAGACGAGCCGCCTCACCGACATGAGGCGTCAGCACCCACTGCGACCCATCGGGCTTGGGCACTACGCGCCCCTCCGCAAGAATATTGAGTCCGTCAGCGTCAATAACCATAGGAAGATTGGCCGCCACTGCTTTTTGCATGAGTTGCTCAGACCAGGAGGATAGACCTAGGCCCGGGCCAATGATTAAAACGCTGGGCCGATCAAGTAATGGCTCCAATTGCTGACCAGATGTAACACCACAGGCCATCACTTCAGGCTGCCTGGCCAAGACAGCACTGACATGTTCAGGCCTTGTAGCAACACTGGCCAAGCCTGCGCCAACTTTTAAGCAGCCCTCTACGGCTATAATGACAGCGCCTCCAAAACTGTGATCACCCCCTATCACCATGCCATGCCCGCGCTGATTCTTGTAAAGGTCAGCATCGTCTTCAGGTAACTGTCCCAGCAATTCATCTAGATCCATCAACGCTGCGCTTGGGATCACCTGATTGAGGATATCCTCCTCAACCTCGAGAGAGTCATAAATAACCTCACCGCATAGGCTCGGCCCTCGACCGGTAAACAATCCCTGTTTGGCCGCAATAAAGGTCAGGGTCATATCAGCCTTTACCGCTACCGAGGCAACGGCGCCCGTATCGCAATTAAGACCGGAGGGAATATCCATTGCCAACACGGGTAAGCCCGAATCATTAATTAGCGCGATCGCCTTCGCGTAGGGCTCACGAAGCTCACCTTCATATCCTGTACCCAACAGGCTATCGACGATCACACCTTGATCCAGCTCGAAATGGCTATCCGCTTGACGGAAGCTGACTCTAGCCTGCTCAGCAAACTGCTTAGCCTGCGTAGCATCTTCACCAAGACTAGCGCCCAGCTCTATACACTGCACCGTAATATTTTTTTCAGCAGCCAGTGCCGCCAGCACGTAACCATCACCACCATTGTTACCAGATCCACAAAACACGGTAAGCAAGCTCGGGGTACCAAAGGCATCGAGCAGTTCGGCCAAGGCGGCTCTAGCCGCACGTTTCATTAAAACCGTGCCCGCAATACCTTGCTGTTCTCGCGCTAATCGGTCGAGTTCCCGCGACGATTTAGCGGTAAATAAGGCGTCTTGAATAAGAGTGTGCGACATAGCGCGAATATCCCCGTAAAATTGTGTAATTATAATCCAAAACAGACATTAACATATGCCTGAAACACGACTAACTGCGGTAACTGAAGAGACAAAGCTTTTGCAGCTTGCCGAAAAGATTAAGGCATGGGGCGTCGAACTGGGCTTTCAGCAGGTGGCCATTGTTGAGCCAGATCTAAGTCAGGCATCTGAGCGCCTGAAGCAATGGCTGGCGTCGGGCTTTCAGGGCTCTATGCAATGGATGGGCGAGCACGGTGATAAACGCTATGTGGTTGACAAGTTGGTTGATCACACCCTGCGAGTTATCTCCGTACGTATGGATTATTTGGCTGACAGCAAGATGGTTGCCGTACTTAATAATGACCATAAGGCCTACATCTCCCGCTACGCTTTGGGTCGCGACTATCACAAACTGATACGCAAACGGCTGGCGACATTAATCCGAAAAATTGAAGCTGAGGTGCCAGATCTACAACTCTCACAACGCCCTTTTGTGGATAGTGCGCCAGTGATGGAGAAGCCCCTAGCGGAACAGGCGGGGCTGGGCTGGATAGGCAAAAATACACTGCTGCTCAATGATAAAGCGGGATCCTGGTTCTTTCTTGGAGAGATATACACCTCATTAAAATTGCCCGCGGACCATAGCGAACAGAAAAATCGCTGCGGTAATTGTCGAGCCTGCTTAAAAGTTTGCCCCACCAATGCCTTTCCTGAACCCTATGTACTCGACGCTAGAAAATGCATCTCATACCTCACCATTGAAAGCAAAGAGGCTATACCGAAGGAGCTACGACCGCTGATGGGTAATCGTGTATTTGGTTGCGATGACTGTCAGATTACATGCCCTTGGAATCGCTTTGCCTCGGCAACGCAAGAAGACGACTTCAAACCGCGGCATAATCTCGATGATACTGATCTGGTGACACTATTTAACTGGCAGCCAGAGGAGTTTTTACAAAATACAGAAGGCTCTCCTATCCGTCGTATTGGCTATGAACGCTGGTTACGTAATTTGGCAGTTGGCCTGGGTAATGCCAGCGCATCCGCGGAAATTTTAGCCCAGCTTAAAATGAAAGCCGAGCACCCTTCAGCGCTGGTGAGAGATCATGTGGAGTGGGCAATAGAGCAGCAAGAGCAAAAACTAAAGTCATCGCTCAGCTAACAATAAATACCTTGCGATAATAGGCCAGCTCGGCGATCGAATCATAGACATCATCCATAGCTAGATGACTACCTCTCTTAGAAAACCCACCGCTTAATTCTGGTTTCCAGCGCCGCATCAACTCTTTAATGGTGCTGACATCAAGATTACGGTAGTGGAAAAAAGCCTCTAATTCAGGCATATACCGGACTAAGAAGCGTCGATCCTGGCCTATGGTGTTACCGCACATAGGCGACTGTCCCGCCGGCACCCAGTCTTGTAAAAACTCTATCGTCGCAGCCATCGCCTCTTCCTCAGTTATCTGACTGCTCCGCACCCGCTCAGTGAGGCCCGAGCCACCATGCTGTTTGGTATTCCAGTCATCCATGCCCAGCAGTAACTCGTCATTTTGATGAATAACGATAGAGGGACCTTGGGCGAGGATATTTAAGTCACCATCCGTCACCACTGTAGCAATCTCAATGATCCTTTCTTTAAGTGGGTCCAACCCCGTCATTTCGAGATCTAACCAGATCAGATTAAGTGCGTTAGTCTTTGTCATATGAGTGCCTGTTTACTAGAGATAGCTTACAAAATGTTACTGAGGGCGATTATGCTATATCCTTGCAGCCAATAAGACCAGTGATGGTCGTTCTTTACACTGAGCACCCCCGGTAAATGAGCAAGCGTAGACTGAATGACCGTCAAATAGATCGTATCCAATCGATTCAGGAGCGACGGCGTGATCGCGCTACCGCGAAAAAAGCGGTCAGCGAGGAAGATCTGCAAAATATGGCGCAGCTGGGACCGGAGATCATCGGCACCGTCATTACCAACTTTGGTGCCCAGGTAGATATTGAAGGGATCGAAGCGCCCTACAAAGGCAGCATAGTGCGCTGTCATATGCGCGCCAATCTGGAGCGACTAGTAACCGGGGATACCGTTATTTGGCGCTATGCACAGCCCCATGGTGTCGTCGTCGCCAGACAGGAACGAAAATCCGAGCTGTTGCGTCCTGATATCTACGGGAAACTGCGGCCTGTAGCGGCCAATATTGATCGTATCGCAATTGTCTTTTCACCCAAGCCTACGCCCTTTAGTAATCTAATTGATCGCTACTTAGTGGCCTCAGAGGATCAGGGTATAAAGCCTTTTCTGATACTCAATAAAACCGACATGCTTGCCGAGGAGGACTACCCCGATGTTCACCAGCTGGTCGCGGACTATACCTATATCGGTTACGACGTTTTAGTCGCCTCTGCGCAAACCGGTGAGGGAGTTTTGGAGCTGCAACGCTATCTAGCCAACCATACCTCAATTTTTGTCGGCCAGTCAGGCGTGGGTAAATCTTCATTGCTCAACCACTTGCAGCCTGAGGCCAATATGTTGATAGGACCGCTGTCATTGGGTAAAGAGAAAGGCACCCATACCACCACTGCATCGCGGCTATTTCATCTAGAGGGGGGCGGCGTGTTAATTGATTCACCGGGTATTCGAGAATTTGCACTTACCCACCTCAGCGCCGACAGAGTGATTGACGGTTTTATAGATTTCCACCCCTATCTAGGGAGATGTAAATTTCGTGACTGCAAGCACAACAAAGAAATTGGTTGTGAGCTTTTGGCGGCTGTCGCCGACGGCCATATTCTGCCTATTAGACTACACAATTATCGACAAATTATTCTCTCTCAAGAATCAGATAGAACTTAGGGCGCGTCCGTTAAAAGTGATAAAATTCTGCGCTTAAAAAGGAGCAACAATGATACAGATCCCTCGGCTGCTAGAACCTCAGGATCTAGAATATCTGATACACGATGAACGATTGATTATTGTCGATCTTTCGAATCATGCTCTGTATCAGCAAAAACACGTGCCGGGAGCAGTTCATCTGCGTGGTAATGCACTAGTGGCGGGCACCGGACCAATGCCGGGCAAAAACCCCGGCGCAGAGGCCCTCCAAAAGGTTGTCCAGCATCTCGGTATTGATCAGAGTAAACATGTGGTTCTATGTGACGATGAGGGCGGTGGCTGGGCCGGTCGACTGGCTTGGTCACTCGATCTTTTGGGCCTTACCAACTGGTCCTATTTAAATGGCGGTATAGTGTCTTGGATCAAGGAAGGCTATGTCACTGAGGCCGGCGTGAATAAACCGCAAAGCGTCGATCAGGTTCTCGTCGATGGCTTTACTCTTCCGCAAAGATTGATCAGCATGCAGCAGTTAAAGGCCTCCCTTGGCGTGGCGGAATTTACCATATGGGATGCCAGAAGCCCCAACGAATACAGTGGTGCAGACGCACGAGCAGAGCGCGGCGGACATATACCCGGTGCAATTAATCTAGAGTGGACGGCGCTGATCGATCAACAGCGCAATTTGCGTATCCGGGACAATGCCCAACAAATACTCGATGATTTAGGACTGGGAAAGGACAAGCATATCGTTACCCATTGTCAGAGTCATCACCGCTCAAGCTTTACCTACATGGTAGCGCGTATTCTAGGCTATAAAAATATAGCAGGATATGACGGCTCATGGGCAGAATGGGGTAATTCACAAGAGACGCCCATAGTCTTGGGTATGGAGTAACCTTTGGTCAACCACAACCTTTTAGAGACTAAAAATTATGGCCTATAAAGCCGAATTGTTTGTTGCCCTTCAGCGGGTACTACCCAAACAGGCGCTGTCACGCCTAGTAGCCAGGGCCGCTGAATCAACTCTGCCCTGGTTAAAAAATGCTCTCATAAAGCTCGCTATTAAAGCCTTTAATATTAATATGGACGAGGCATTAACTAGTAATCTTGATGACTATAAAAACTTTAATTCCTTTTTTACACGAGAATTAAAAACAGGTGTTCGGCCGATAGATCTCGCGACTGATAGTATCGCCAGCCCGGCTGATGGCACTATTAGTCAAGCGGGAAAAATCAACAAAAATAAAATCTTGCAGGCCAAGGGCATCGATTACACCGCCGAGCGTTTGCTGGGCAATGATGCGGATGCTAAACGTTATTATGAGGGCAATTTCGCCACCATTTATCTATCTCCTCGTGACTACCATCGCGTGCATATTCCCCTTGCGGGCAAGTTGCTGCGAACACGCTATATTCCAGGCTCACTGTTTTCAGTCAACGACATGACTGCTCAGGCACTGCCAGGCCTTTTTTCCCGTAACGAACGACTAGTCTGTGAATTTGAATCCGATGATGCCGGCACCTTCGCCGTAATCTTTGTTGGCGCTATACTCGTAGCTGGTATTGAAACGGTCTGGAGTGGATTTGAAAAACCGGGACCCGGCGCGGTAAGAGATACAGACTTTTCGGCACAGTCAGTAAGCTTTATGAAAGGCGATGAGATCGGACGTTTTAAATTCGGATCCACAGTGATTCTGTTATTTAAAAACCAAGCAACCAATTGGGAGGAAAGCATAGGCGCCCATGCTGCTGTGCAAATGGGTCAAAAACTAGGCTCTGTCATTAAAGCCCAATAACCCCACTAGCCAATCCCGCTGCGCCGTAGCGTGCAGCGGCGGTGGCCAGTGCATCAAGCGGCTAGCTCCGGGTAGAGAAGTTAGCCACCGCGTCGATAAAGACTTTCACATTGTCTGGATGGATATCTGGAGTAATACCATGGCCCAGATTAAATATATGGCCTGTACCACTTCCGTAAGACTGCATAATACTGGCAACCTCTTTTTCAATAATCGCGCCATCGGCTCTTAAAAGTGCGGGATCCATATTACCCTGCAAGGCGACCCGATCACCAACGCGACTGCGCGCTGAACCAATGTCCACGGTCCAATCCAACCCTAAACAATGACAACCCGTATCTGCAATGGCTTCCAACCAGTGACCGCCACCTTTGGTGAATAGAATCACTGGCACTTCACGACCGTCGATATGGGTAATAAGACCGCGTACAATTTTGTCCATATAGGCCAGTGAAAACTCTTGGTACGCCGCATGACTCAGGGCGCCGCCCCAGGTATCAAAAATCTGCACGACCTGAGCGCCGGCACGAATCTGTGCATTTAAATAGTCGATCACGGAAAGGGCTAACTTATCCAGCAACTGGTGCATTAATTCAGGCTGAGTGTAGAGCATGGTTTTGGCCCGAGCAAAATCCCGACTACTCTGGCCTTCAATCATGTAGGTCGCCAATGTCCAGGGGCTGCCCGAAAAACCAATCAATGGCACTCGGCCATTGAGCTCACGCCGAATCATAGACACGGCATCAGTCACATAGCTCAAATCAGTCGCGGTGTTAATCACCTGAAGACTCTCAATATCAGCTTCCGTGCGCACGGGCTTTCGAAACTTGGGCCCTTCACCTTCTGAAAAATATAACCCGAGTCCCATAGCATCTGGAATAGTTAAAATATCTGAAAATAAAATCGCTGCATCCAACTGAAAGCGTTCAAGTGGCTGCAGGGTCACTTCACAGGCTAGCTCCGTATTTTTACACAGGCTCATAAAGTCGCCAGCCTGTGCACGAGTAGCACGATACTCCGGTAAATAGCGACCGGCCTGGCGCATCATCCACACAGGTGTGCGGTCTACTGGTTGTCGTAAAAGTGCCTTTATAAACCGATCATTTTTTAACTCAGATGTAAATTCAGACATTATTGATGCTATCCCTTAGTTTTTTAACACTATCTACTTTAAATATCTAAATAATCTAGAATCCCTTCTCCGGCCTGACGGCCCTCCCAAACTGCCGTAACTACCAGATCAGAGCCACGTACCATATCACCGCCGGCAAATATCTTCGGGTTAGTCGTCTGAAATGCGTAGGTTTGTTCTTCGGCCGCCAACACTGCGCCCCAATCAGCGATATCAACCTTTATACCCGTCAACCATTCTGGTGGGCTAGGTTTAAAACCAAAGGCTACCAGAACGGCATCTGCGCGCAAGATTTCCTCGCTACCAGGAACTACTTCAGGACGACGTCTGCCGTTGCTATCTGGCTCGCCCATCGTAGTAGTCACCACTTTGACACCTTCTACATTCCCTGCGGCATCAGCGATCAACTCAACCGGCTGTCTATTAAATTTAAATACCACTCCCTCTTCCCGAGCATTTTTCACTTCACGGCGAGATCCTGGCATATTTTCTTCATCTCGCCGATAGGCGCAGGTAACACTCGCGGCACCTTGACGGATAGAGGTGCGGTTACAATCCATCGCTGTATCACCACCACCGAGCACAACAACTCTCTTACCGTTTAAACCGATAAATTCATCCGCTGACTTCTCAAAGCCCATATTGCGGTTTACATTAGAGACGAGGAACTTCAGCGCTTCATGCACCCCACCTAAATCTTCACCGGGGAACCCACCCTTCATAGTGGTATAGGTGCCCATACCAAGAAAAACTGCGTCATATTCATTTAGCAACTCATCGATCATGACATCCTTGCCAATCTCGGTGTTGAGACGAAACTCTACACCCATACCTTCCAGCACATCACGACGCGTTCGAATCACATCTTTTTCCAGTTTGAACTCTGGAATACCAAACGTAAGGAGACCACCAATCTCTGGATAGCGATCGAAGACCACCGGTTTAACGCCGCTGCGCACTAAGATATCGGCACAGCCAATTCCTGCTGGTCCTGCACCGACAATGGCAACCTTCTTGTCTGTCCATACCACTTTTGACATATCAGGCCGCCAGCCCATAGCAAGGGCCGTGTCAGTAATATACTTCTCAACAGACCCTATAGTAACGGCACCGAAGCCGTCATTTAGAGTACAGGCGCCTTCACAGAGACGATCCTGGGGACACACTCTGCCACACACTTCTGGCAATGAATTGGTTTGATGGCTAAGTTCAGCCGCTTCGATTAAATTACCTTCAGCGACCAGTTGCAGCCAGTTCGGAATATAGTTATGCACTGGGCATTTCCATTCACAATAGGGGTTGCCACAAGACAGACAGCGATGGGACTGCGTAGCCGCTTTTTGCGCATTAAAGGGATCATAGATCTCAACAAACTCGCCGACGCGTCTCTGCATATCTCGCTTGGGCGGGTCAACTCGCTCTAACTCGAGAAACTGAAAGTCATTACTAGGTCTTGGCATATTAGTAGTCTCTGTCACTGTTGCCGCTACTGCGGATTGGCATGGGCCTGGGCCAATAGGCCGGTCAGGCTGGCCGCTTTTGGTTTTACCAGCCAAAAGCGCGACGCATAATCATCGAAATCAGTCATGATTTCATGTGCCCAGGGGCTAGCTGTCTCATCAACATGGTTTTTAATCATACTCTTAAGAAAGGCCCGATGGGACTCTAAGGCTTCGGTCGTCACACGCTGGATATCGACTAATTCCATATTGTAGCGATCCACAAAGTTTCGTTCCAAATCAAGAACATAGGCGAACCCACCGGTCATCCCCGCGCCAAAATTATGCCCTGTGGGACCCAGTATGGTAACGATACCGCCGGTCATATATTCACAGCAATGGTCCCCGGCGCCCTCAATAACTGCAACGGCACCAGAGTTCCGCACACCGAAACGCTCACCAACAGTTCCGGCAGCAAACAGTCTCCCGCCCGTGGCACCATAGAGACAGGTATTACCCATAATTGGTGTTTCGTTCGATTTAAAGCCACTCTCAACGGGGGGACGCAACACGACTTTGCCACCCGCCATCCCTTTACCCACATAATCGTTGGCATCACCTTCCAGATATATCTCCAATCCTCCGGCATTCCAAACGCCCAATGATTGGCCGGCAACCCCTTTCAAATTAAGCCTAATAGGCGCTTCAGACATACCCAGGTTGCCATAGCGTTTGGCTATTTCACCCGACAGCCTTGCACCTATGGACCGATCACAGTTGGTTAGGTGGTAATCCAAACTAACTCCAGTTTGCGCCTCAATTGCCGGCATAGCATCAGCCACCATACGCTCAGCTAAAAGCCCCTGATCCAGGGGCTCATTCTTTAACTGAGTACAGAATTGTGGTTTGCCAAATAGCTCTGCACGATCTTCGATTAGCGGACTGAGATCTAGATTCCGCTGTTTACTAGTCGATCCGGGCAAGGTTTCTAACAAATCGACACGGCCGATCAAATCCTGCAGAGAGCTAACGCCTAACTCGGCTAGCCATTCTCGCGTCTCCATAGCCACAAACTTAAAAAAGTTACCCGCCATAGCCACCGTGCCCCGATAGTGGTCATTACGCAGGCGCTCGTCTTGAGTTGCCACGCCAGTAGCGCAGTTATTGAGGTGACAAATTCGAAGATATTTACAGCCCAACGCAACCATTGGGCCGGTGCCAAAGCCAAAGCTTTCAGCGCCTAGAATGGCCGCTTTAACCACGTCCAAACCAGTCTTAAGGCCACCGTCGGTCTGAACACGCACCTTGCCTCTGAGACCATTGGCACGCAGTGTTTGATGCGTTTCAGCAAGGCCAAGTTCCCAAGGCGAGCCGGCGTAACGAATGGAGCTTAACGGACTCGCTGCAGTACCGCCATCGTATCCAGAGATTGTAATCAGGTCCGCATAGGCCTTGGCCACGCCAGCAGCGATAGTACCAACCCCCGGCCCTGAGACCAGTTTTACCGAAATCAGTGCACTGGGATTGACCTGTTTGAGATCAAAAATCAGCTGTGCCAAATCTTCAATCGAGTAAATATCATGATGCGGCGGCGGTGAAATAAGAGTCACCCCCGGTACCGAGTATCGCAGTCGTGCTATCAGAGCATTTACCTTACCTCCTGGTAACTGTCCTCCCTCTCCTGGCTTAGCGCCCTGAGCGACTTTGATCTGTATCACTTCTGCACTGCATAGATAGGCCGGTGTCACGCCAAATCGACCCGACGCCACCTGCTTGAATTTTTGACGATTTAATCGTACCGTAGCGAGCAGGATCCTCACCGCCCTCTCCTGAGTTAGAGCGCCCACCCAGTGTGTTCATAGCCTCCGCCAGAGACTCGTGAGCCTCTGGCGATAGGGCACCGAGCGACATACCAGCAGAATCAAACCTTTTAAGAATCGATTCAATAGGCTCGACGTTATCAATGTCGATGGGCTGAGCCTTACCACTAATCGTTAGCAAATCTCTCAGTGTCGCTGCTGGCCGCGTATTGACCAGCTGCGCATAATCTTTCCAACGTCCATAATTATTCGTCTGCACCGCTTCATGCATGGTCACCACAATGTCGGGATTATAGGCGTGGTATTCCTGACCGTGAATATACTTGAGAATGCCGCCCGGATTAATTGGCTTGCGCGGCTTCCAAGCAATAGACGCGAGTTCAGTTTGATCCTGCTCCAGATTGGCAAAGGTTGCACCCTGCAGACGACTGGTTAAACCGGGAAAACAGAGATCAATAACCTCTGAATTTAGGCCAATTGCTTCAAACAACAGTGCACCTCGATAGGATGCAATCGTCGAGATACCCATCTTACTAAGGATCTTCAACAGGCCTTTATTAATACCTTTTCGATACTGCTTAAACGCAGTATTAACATCGATTAACAACTCTCCACTGCTAATTAGATCGCACAGCACATGGTAACTGAGATAGGGATAAACCAGCGACGCACCACAGCCAATCAGAGCGGCTATTTGATGTGAGTCACGGGCATAGCCGGTACTAGCGACAATATTAGTGTCACACCGTAGGCCCTGCTCAATGAGGTGGTTATGCACGGCACCGACCGCCAGTAAAGAGTGAATTGGCTGCTTACCTTGGGCAATATTATGGTCAGACAGAATACAGATCACCGCACCAGCACGCACTTCCGTAGCGACCTCTTCACAGATGCGCTGGATAGCCTGCTTGAGGTCTTCCACAGAAATATCATAGTTTAAGGGAAATTTCTTCACCGGAAATTCGTCGTAAGTATTACCTTTCAAAGCATAATATTTACGCGGCGAAAGCACCGGACTGGACAGGCCAATACGCTGGCCAAGAAAGGAAGTCTCGTCGAATACGCTCTGCTCACGACCAAGCTCTACACCGAGAGACATGACGATGGCTTCCCGCAATGGATCTATAGGCGGGTTAGTGACCTGAGCGAACTGCTGACGGAAATAATCAAACAGGTTGCGGTGTTTGCGCGACAAGACCGCCATTGGCGTATCATCACCCATAGACCCCACTGCCTCTTGACCACCTTCAGCCAGCGGCCGAAGTATCTGATCACGCTCTTCGAAAGAGACCTGGAACATCTTCATATAGGTCTTAATCTGATCGCGACTCAAGGTCCCTTCCAGTTCGATGCTGTCCATATCAAAGGTGGATTCGACCAGGTAGCGGCCTTCTCTCAACCACTGCTTATACGGGTGTCGATTGGCCAGTTGATCCTCGATCTCATCACGGAACATAACCCGACCCTCTAGGGTATCGATCGAGAGAATATCTCCAGGCCCTAGGCGCCCTTTGGCGACTACATTTTCTGGTAAGTAGTCGTAGGAGCCAATTTCGGACGCCACAGTAAACATGTCGTCACTAGTCATCACCCAGCGTGATGGGCGCAGGCCGTTTCTATCCAGGGTACAGACCGCGAAACGACCGTCGGTAATAACGAGCCCCGCGGGACCATCCCAAGGTTCTTGGTGCATAGATAGATAGTCATACAGGGCGCGGTGTTTAGGGTTGCGATCCTCCACATTTTGCCAGGCAGGCGGCACTAAAGTGCGGACAGCCAAATGAAGGTCCATACCGCCAGTCACCAGCATCTCAAGCATATTATCAAGACTTGATGAGTCCGAACCCGTCCGGTTAACTAGAGGCGCAGCCTCAATTAAATCAGGTATTAAATCGGTTTTGTACTTGCTAGTTCGTGCCACTGACCAGTTGCGATTGCCAACAATCGTATTGATCTCACCATTGTGCGCAAGCATTCTAAAGGGTTGTGCTAAGGGCCAGCGCGGCATCGTATTAGTAGAAAAGCGCTGATGAAATACACAGATTGCGGTTTCTAGACGCGGATCAGCGAGGTCGAGATAGAAGCCCGGCAGATCTACCGGCATCATCAACCCTTTATAACTGAGAACATTGGTGCCAAGACTTGCCATATGAAAGCAATCGTCGGCCACAAGTCTGATCTCGGCTTTACGCCGCCCCATAAAAAGACGGGCATTAAATTTCTTGTCATCGACAATAGTACCGGGACCGACAAATACTTGCTCAAGAACAGGCAGCGACTCCAAGGCAATAGACCCTAAGCAGGTGTTGTTCGTGGGCACCGTACGCCAACCGATAGTCGTTAAGCCCTGCCGGCGCAGCTCCTCCTCGAAAATCTCCTTCGATTTATCACGTCTACTGGCGTCGGCATTTAACATGACCGACCCCACTGCATAGACTTCGGGAAGCTCAATGTTCAGAGTATCTTTTATCACCGCACGTAAAAAACTGTCAGGCTTTTGCATCAGCAAACCACAGCCATCGCCGGTCTTACCGTCGGCAGAAACGCCGCCACGGTGCGTCATACAGGTCAGTGCCTGTATCGCATTTTGCAGTAATTGATGACTGGATTGACCCTGTATCTGGGCAATCATGCCAAAACCACAGTTGTCTTTAAAATCGTCAAGCCGACATAAGCTCTGAGTCATAGGTAAACTCTAAATTTAAACTGTTGGGTACTTAAAGACAGAAATCATGTCTTCGTGGACAAAAGCCCGTCATATTACACTGGGCGACTGTTTGGAACAATCAGTTATACGCGTCTAGGGTGGCCTACAGCCCAATTAGTCTATGATTTTTAGGCATAGCCCACATGCCGGCATGATTACAAAATCGATTCGAACAACGTCAACCAATTCCCGTGGCAGACTGTCTTAGCCAACTGACGCACAGGGCCCTCAGCGAACGTAACTGATCACGGTGATAAAGTGGCAGCTGGAGCCCACCAAGACTAAAAAATGCCATATGCCATGAGCGTGCGTGAACCACTTCAATTTGTCCATGATGTAAAAAACAACGCCGATCGTGTAGGCGACACCACCCCAGATTAACCAAAAGAAACCCGCCTCGGGCATAGCTGTCTTAAGTGCGTCTATATCCAAAAAGCAGGCCCAACCCATCAATAAATAGATCAGCATTTGCAAGACTTTAACAGCACGTCCAGACAAAAAAAACTCAGTCAAAATACCGATTGCCGCAAGCGTCCACACCAACGCCAATATCCTTCCTCCGCTATCATTATTGACCGTCACTAGCATCAGGGGTGTGTATGTACCTGCGATAAGCAAATAGATCGAGACATGATCTAGGACTTTAAATAGTCGCTTTAATCTTGCGGGGCTAAAACTGTGGTAAAGCGTGGACATGGTATAGAGCAACACCATGGTGACACCGAACACACCAAAAACCAGCGTCAGCTTGGTATCGCCTGCTTGGATACCAACGGCTAGCAGTGCTCCTAGGCCCATTAGCGCCATTACAGCACCCATCAGATGACTGATACTATTTAACTTTTCACCGTGATACATAGCAGATTAACTCCCAAAGCAATTAGCGCTGCCTTTGCGCAAAGGACCAGCGACGAGCATTGTAGCATCCGGCACAGGGCATTCCGCGCCTGGAGCTAGGACCAAAGAAAAGTGGGGATAATGTTGGCTAAACCTAGAGGTTAGTGAGTGCAATGACAACAATATTCTGCGTCAATACTGAATATCTAAATCCGCATTAGCAGAGTTTCTACGGTCTAATTCTGGCAAGCCTTGACAAGAACTTCCTCAAGCCATTGCAGCCGAAAATCAGCACTTACCACAGCACTACCGAGACGCTCGAGCAACACCAGCCTAAGCTGCCCATCAAGTACCTTTTTATCGCGCACCATAAGCCGCATAAAATCATCGGCTTGCATCGCCTCAGGCGGTGCTATAGGTAGAGAGAACGCAATTATTAAGGCCCTAGCGCGATCCACATCCTGCTGCGATACTCCACCAGAAATTCTCGATAATTCGGCGGCCATAACCATGCCAACCGCAACAGCCTCACCATGTAAAAAACCGGTGTATTGCTGGAAGGTTTCTATGGCATGGCCAAAAGTATGCCCTAAGTTGAGAATCGCCCTTATACCCTGCTCGGTTTCATCAGCACTGACAATCTTGGCTTTATTGAGGCAGGAATGCTCGATGGCATATGCCAAAGCCTTCTCATCTCGATGCAGCAGGGACGCGGTATTGCGCTCAAGCCATTGAAAAAACCCATAGTCAGAGATCAACCCATACTTGATCACCTCAGCCATGCCCGCAAAAAACTCCCGGTCCGGAAGTGTCTTCAAGCTATTAATGTCAATAATCACAGCCTGAGGCTGGTAAAACGCTCCGATCATATTTTTGCCTAGAGGATGATTAACCGCAGTCTTGCCGCCCACCGATGAGTCCACCTGAGCGAGCAAGGTAGTGGGGATCTGGATAAATGCCACACCCCGCTGGTAGCACGCAGCCGCAAAGCCAGTCATGTCACCAATCACACCCCCACCGAGGGCAATTAGTGTGGTTTTACGGTCATGGTGTTTTTCGATGAGTTGAGTCAATATAAGATTGAGATGATCGAGAGTCTTAAATTGCTCACCATCCTTTAAAATAACCTGATCGACGTGCTTATCCGACAACTGACCCAGCAGGATATCCAAATAGAGTGGCGCAATGGTTTCGTTGGTCACAATTAACGCTTTTTTACCCAGAACATACTGACCAACGTCCGCATAACAAATCTGCCCCGAACCTATATGTATCGGGTAACTGCGCTCACCTAAATCAACATTGATCGTTTTGCTCAGGCTAGTCTCAGTCCTGTCGGCGCTCATCATAATATTTAAAACCCTAATTAACCGATTAATTAAGTGTCAGTATGCTTAGACACCACAGAAAATCAAAGCTCTGATAATGCTTCAGCCAATTTTTTTGCGATTTTGCTCGGCGGCATCGAACCAGAAGGGAATATAAGATCAGCTATCTCACGGTAGAGGGGGTCGCGATTTTCAACCAACTGGTCGATCACCGCACGGCGATCATCGACCTGCAGTAATGGTCGATTTTTATCCTTGCGGGTCCGCTCATAGAGTTGGCCTTTGGTCGCGGATAGATAGACCACCTGCCCGCCCTCTTGCAGCATGCTGCGGTTCTGTCTCCGCAGCACAATACCTCCTCCGGTCGCAATGATACTGGAGCGAGACGTCTCTATAAGCCCTTTAAGTACTTTGGATTCGCGATTACGAAACCCCTCTTCACCCTCCATATCAAATATCCATTGAATGTCCGCACCCGTCATGGTTTCTATTTCATTGTCCACGTCAATAAACGGCCGGCATAGGAAGTCTGCCAACTGCCGACCAATAGTAGATTTGCCGGCGCCCATAGGGCCAATTAGAAAAATATGTGCTTCGCTCATCGATTTAGGAGGGTATCTTCAATTATTTTAGGAGTAATAAAGATAAGTATTTCACGTTTTTCAACATTTCGCAGGTCATTTCTGAAAAGCCTGCCCAAAAAGGGCATATCACCAAATAGAGGCACCTTTTCTGTGCCTCGAAACTCTTCGGTATGAAAAATGCCTCCAAGCACCAGTGTTTGGCCATTGCCAACCAGCACTTGAGTTTCGATTTGGGTCACATCAATAGAGGGCTCCCCTCCTGAGATTATGGAGCCAATAGAATCCTGAGACACTAATAGATCCATAATAATTCGATTATCTGGGGTGATCTGGGGAGTCACCTGCAATTTTAGGACCGCCTCTTTAAACTCAACACTCGTCGCGCCACTGGAGGTCTGCTTTTGGTAGGCAATCTCGGTCCCCGACTTAATAGTTGCCTGCTGTTTATCGCCCGTTAACACCTTGGGCTGGGAAACAATTTCGCCGTAACCATCGAGTTCTAAAGCACTCAATTCAAGATCGATCAGGAAATTATCAGTTAGATAGCCAAGGCTAAATGAACCGGTAGAATTAACTACCCCCAAGTCCACCGCAAGGCTGTCGGCTAAATCAAATGCATAGTTTCTAGTGTAGGTGGCTGCCGGATCATCGGCCGAAGCTGGTTCACCAGGCTGAATTTCATCTGGCGAGTAAGTAAAGCTATCTACCACCCCCGCCCCTGGCGTCAAACCTGATCGGCGACCCGAAAACCCTAGAGTTTTATCACCAAAAGGACTGGTTACGGTCCCGCCCGAAAGTTTATCAATACCCGCGAGGCCCCATGTTGCGCCCAACTCTTTTTTAAATCCGGTATTGGCAATGACGATACGTGCTTCGATTAATACCTGCCTAATCGGTACATCTATTTCATCAACCAGCCGTCTAAACGCAGCGATATTTTTTCTCGTATCAGTCAATATAATGGTGTTCGTCCGCTTATCAACAACCACACCGCCCTGTTGAGAATGAATACGATTGCCCGTCTTAACATCTCGAGATCCGTGTAGCGCAACCCCCGGCTCATCATCAGGAGTAAACAGATCAAAGATATCTGTAGCATCGGCATATTTAATGCGTATGAACACGGTTTCCAGTGGCGCCAGTTCCTGCACCTGCATATTCGCCTCAACGCGCTGTCTCTCATGCTTGGCAATCTCTTGCGCCGGTGCAATCATCAATACATTGCCCTCTAGCCGCTTATCTAGCCCCTGAGTCTTAAGTACAATATCTAAAGCTTGATCCCAAGGCACCTTATCAAGACGCAAGGTGATACTGCCGGCGACCCCATCACTGGCAACCAGATTGAGTGAGCTAAAGTCCGCAATTATTTGCAGTACTGCCCGCACATCAATATTTTGAAAGTTGAGTGATAATGGCCGTCCAATAAAATCAAATTTCTTTTTATGCGCGTCAAGCTCAATGTCTGAAGCCAGTTTAACCCTAACGAGATATTGGTTACCCGTCTGGTAGGCTGAATAGTCATACTGACCATCAGCCTCAATATTAATAACTGTGCTAGAGCCTTCCTGAATACTATCAATCACGCTAACCGGCGTGGCAAAATCGGCTACGTCCAATCTTCGATCGAGTACATCGGGGAGTGCAGTGTGATAAAACTCCAACCGTATCTTTTCATCGATTCTGTTAACATCGACTTGAATAGAAGCATCGCTGAGATCAATTGTAATGACCCCTGCACCCTGATAATCTCGATGGAAATCAATTGCCATGAGAGATGACGTTGTGCTGTCTGCAACGCTAGCCATCTGAGATGCCTTGATCCCAACACGCAGGATGAGCTTGTGGCCCTCAACTCTAGTTTCAAAGGGTGCTGCCGCCACTAGATTAACGATGAGTCGAGTATTGTCGCCATGAGATATGACGATCAGATCTTGACCGTTTTCAAATGGCAGGAAATATCTTTTTTTATCAAGAGCACTTTGAACATCCTTAAAATCCAACACCAAATGTGCTGGAGTCGCAATTTGGTAGGCCTCAGGTTCTGGTGGTAGCTCCGAAAATGTCAGTGCAATCTCAAATTGACCTTGCAATAACGGTTGGAAATCAACAGCAATAATCTCATTGGCATAGCCCACTGGACTACATAAAAGTATCGATAGGTGGAGTAATAAAAAATACATAATGAGCTTAAGTCGACTTATCATTTTTATCACCGCTAGTAGGCTAGTCACTATTTATGGTCAGGGTTCTATACCGTTTAACCCATCCACCTTTTCCATCACGGACGGTTTCCAATACTGCTAATTCACGTTCATCAATGTCGACAATCACGCCCAGATTTCTGCCAATATAGTTGCCCAAAGCGACCCGATAAATTTTTCCTTGACCATCATTTATTAACCCCCATATCTGGGCCTCTGTGGACAGCGAACCTACCATTGACAGGGCAGTGATATCAAAGCGCTCCAATGGCTCCTGTAGCCGATCCTCATCTGGTGCGACAATCGCTGTACCTGACAGGCTGTCGTCTTTAATCAATTGTCGTTTTAGATTAAAGGGACTACGAAGAGTATGCGCGCTATAACTGAATAGCTCTGCCGACGGGTAGATCGGTAGAGACTTAAGAGTCACCATTGGACCAGCACGAAATCTCAGTTATATTCTTGTCCAAATCATCGTACCGACTGTCATCGATACAGCCTGTGAGACTGATAAAACTCGCTAGTAATCCCATATATTTAGTAGATGTCCCATTGATTGCCCAATTCATTCCAAGCCCTCGATCTGATATCGGTAAGTCCTGGCCGTTATAACAAGATTTAGACGATCATCCTCAGCCTGTTTAATCGAATAATCATGTAGAGTTACGATTCGAGATAGGGCAGCTATGCCGCTGACAAAATCGCCAAAACCATGATAACCGCCAATCACATCTATACTAATCGGCAACTCAATATAGACGTCTAGCGCTTTCTCCGGCAGCAATGAAATAGCGTTTATACTGAGACCGCTGGCGAAGGCCACCGCACTAATATCTTCAAGTAATCCCGGCACTTCGGCGTTCTTGGGCAGCCGCTTTAATAGCGTTCCAAAAGTCCCATCCAGCTCCAAAACCTGCTGCTCATAGATATCTAAATTGGCTGCATCAATTGTCTTACTCAGATATTCCTCTAGTAGCTCGAGCTCCATAATCTTGGCTTGTAGGTACTGCTCATCAATGTCTTTTACCTGCAAAAAGTAGCCCAGTACCAATATAAAAAGCAGTAGAAAAACTATTAGAATATACCTGACAGACTTGGGCCATACGCCAATGTATCGTATCTCGAGATCGGCGAAATCAGTGCTCATGAATTCATGAAAAATCTGTTGAAAAAACATAACCCTTTTGTCCAATGATCAAAAAATATTATTTTCTAATTTCGGTGCGTACCGAAATCTCGATCGCTATTTGTAAATCGAATTTGCTGCCGGGAATATTAGAATCCGGGTTCTTTTGTATTTTTTTTAAATTAGGATGTTGGTATTTATAGGAATTATCTAAGTTTCTCATTAAGGCTGAAATAGTATTATTTGACTCTGCGAATCCAGATATCTGTATGACCCCAGCCACATAGTTTAAGCTGCTGAATACTATCCCGCTGGGTATTGCGCGGACAAGTTCATCGAAGGCTTGAACGATCTCGACTCTATTACCCTGAAGGTCTTGAATTGCTTTCATTCTTAAAATAATTTCATTCTTTCTATTTTTAAGTAATCTGACTCTGATGATTTTCTTTTCCATTACCGCAATATGTTTTTCAAGATATAGGTTCCGTTTATCTTGATACTCTAATCTTCCCAATGCCACGCTAGTCCAGATAAAAATAAATATTATAGCTAGCAGAGCAGAGGCGCTAAGTTTAAGTAGATAGTGCTTCTTGAGTCTCTCACGTGATACTTGGCGCCATGGAGCAAAGTTAATCTGGGACATCAGTCAAGACCTCCTAGAGCCAAACCGATCGCCAACATCATTGCCGGGGCGTCATGGCTTAGGGAAGATTGATTAACCGATGGGCTTATTTGTAGCTTTGATAGGGGATTAGCGACCTCAGTAGGCATGTGTAATAATGCCTCTAACTCAGTGGCCAGATCCTTAAGCGCTGAAACACCGCCCATTAAAAACAGTCGGTCGATAGAAATTGATTGGCTAGAAGAATAAAAAAGCTGTAATGATCTGGCGATATTTTGTAGCAATAATGCCTTAAATGGCCTAATTACATCGTCCTCGTAGCCTTCTGGTCGGGCGCCCTTACGACTAATATCGCTCGCCTTTTGATATGACATTCCATAGCGACGCTGTATTTCATGGATAATAAGCTCCCCCCCGAACATCTGATTCTGGGTATAGCAAATTTTACCACTGACCAAAACAGAAAAGGTCGTCGTGGTATTGCCGATATCGACAATCGCCGACACCTGTGTAGCGGACTCTGTAAATTTATTGCACAGTAGGGTACAGGCTAGTTTAAGCGCATCACTTTCTATATTGACAACCTTTGCCGCCAGACCTGCCATTCTGAGCGCCCGACGACGCATCTCCACAGTATCCCGACGACAGGCTGCGAGCAATATGCGGACCCAATGTTGATTGCCTTCAACTGGGCCCAGTACATAAAAATCAAAGACAATTTCCTCTATGGGATAGGGAATATGTTGATCTGCCTCGAACTCAATCTGCATTTCCATCTGTAAATCTGTCAGGCCAGCAGGTAACTCAATCTCTTTTGTAAGCACGGAGGAGTCGGACACCGCCACTGCCGTATCGGTATCTTTGGCGCCCGAGAGCTTGATGGCTTCCTCGATGGTCTCCACTAGAGCATTGATGTCGATAATATTTTTCTCAACAACCGTGCGCGGGGCTAGGGGTACAACGCCGTACGCCTCCACCTTATATCCTGCCGCAGATCTGCTAAGCTCAATTAACTTGACTGCAGAAGATGAAATATCAACACCTAGCATGGTCTTTCTGCTATCTGACAAAAATTTGAATAATCGCATATGTTGCTAATCATCCTCGCTTTTAGGGACAGGCTTCGCAATCGATGGCAATGAACCTGCATCAATGGCCTGTAAAGGATGCACTTCCCATTCCCTAGCCCTTATAATGGCCGCTCATTTATCGGTGTCGGAAAAATAGTGTCTCCAACTAAGCGTAAAATCTTTAGGTATTTATCAATCCTAACCGTGCTGGGAATCGGTGGTTGTTTAATTACCGTCTCCTGTATCTATCTTTACCTTAGCCCAAAACTGCCGTCGGTTGAGGAGCTAAAGGAGATACAGCTACAGATCCCTCTGCGAATTCATTCGCAAGACTTTAAAATAATTGCAGAATTTGGTGAAAAAAAGCGCTCACCCGTCAGCTTTGAGGAAATACCTCAGTCGATGATCGATGCCTTTTTAGCAGCGGAGGACGATAGCTTCTTTGAGCACAAAGGTATTGTTTTCTCCGGATTGGCGCGTGCGGCCATAGAGTTGGTCACCACGGGGACTATTCGCAGTGGTGGTAGTACCATTACCATGCAGGTGGCACGTAATTTCTTTTTGACTAATCGTCAAGAATTTACCCGCAAGTTTAACGAAATACTACTCGCCTTTAGAATTGAGGAAGAGCTATCCAAACAAGAAATTCTGTCGCTCTATGCCAACAAAATCTATATGGGTAAAAAAGCCTATGGTATAGGTGCCGCTGCTCAGGTTTATTATGGCAAGAGGCTCAGTGAGCTTAGTTTGGCAGAGATTGCGACCATCGCTGGACTACCTAAGGCACCATCTAGATATAATCCACTGGCCAATTTGGAACGGACAATGGTGCGCAGAAATTGGATTTTAGGGCGCATGCTATCGCTGGGCAAGATCGATCAAGTGGCGTATGAAGACGCTGTCGCTGAGGTTGACAGTGCCTCATACCATGGCTCCATATCGGAAATTGATGCCGCCTATGTAGCCGAAATGGTGCGCCAAGAAGTGGTGGCCAAATTTGGCTTAAAAGCTTACACCGAAGGTTATACCGCAATTACTACATTAGATTCTGCCCTGCAGGCCCATGCGGTTGCAGCAGTTCAACGAGGCATTATTGCCTATGATAAGCGCCATGGTTATCGTGGTGCAGAGCAGCTGGGCCTGGTCGAAGTACTCTGGAACAAGACCTTGCGCACGACTCCTACCTATGGCGGATTAGAGCCTGCCATCGTCAGTGAGGTTTTCGAGGATCATCTGGTAATACTGAGCAAGGATGGTCAATTTGTTCCCCTAAATTGGCTCGATGGACTCGAGGGACTGAGATCCTATAAAACCGTCAATGTCCGCAGCGCACCTATTACTGCTGCGTCAGAGATTTTTTCAGTTGGCGATCTCATTCGTGTTCAGCGCTATCCCGCCACTAGTAAAAATACACTAGGCCGAGTAACGCTCGCTCAGCTACCTGAGGCGCAGGCGGCTATGGTTGCTCTTGCACCCGGCAATGGAGGTATCAAGGCATTAGTTGGGGGTTTTGATTACAGACAGAGTCGCTTTAACCGTGTTAATCAGGCGACTCGACAACCAGGTTCAAATTTTAAGCCTTTTATTTATGCCACGGCCCTCGGAAGTGGTTTTACTGCCGCCTCAATTATCAATGATGCCCCAGTGGTTTTTAATGACAACAAACTCGAAGATATTTGGCGACCTGAGAACGATGGTGGAAAATTCTATGGCCCTACCCGTCTTAGAGAAGCCCTGTATCGCTCACGCAATCTGGTATCCATTCGCCTACTTAGGCGCATGGGCATCGATCGGGCGCTTGAGGGACTTCAGGACTTTGGTTTTAATACTAGTGAGATGCCCTTGGACCTCTCTCTGGCGCTGGGAAGCCATGCCTTAACGCCACTTGAGATAGCCGCTGGATACGCTATATTTGCCAACGGAGGATTTCAGGTAACCCCCCACATTCTGGATAAAGTGATCGATCGTGATGGTAATATGATCTACCAAGCCACTCCAGCAACGGTCTGTAATCCTTGCGAAAGCAACGTTGAGCCAGAGGATTTGGCGCGTATTGATTTTGAACTCGAAGAGTTAATCAATTCGCTAGCGCAGGAATCGCGACCAGAAAATGAGCAAAAGAGTTGGGATCTGATTAAACGGGCACTACAAAAGACACAGTCAGCAAGCATTGTGCCAGCCAAAAGAGCTATTGATGACCGCACCGCATTTTTGATTGACTCAATGCTTAAAGATGTCATTTTAAAGGGCACTGGTGTCAAAGCTAAAAAGCTTAATCGAACTGATTTGGGCGGTAAGACTGGCACAACCAATGGACCCAGAGATGCCTGGTTTTCGGGCTATTCACCGCATTTAGTAACCACAGCATGGGTGGGCTTTGATGATAACGCTCTAATAGGACGCAATGAATACGGGGGCTCCGCAGCCCTACCCATCTGGATAGACTTTATGGGCGTCGCGCTGGCCGGCAAGCCGAACATTAAGCTCCCTCAACCCAACGGTATTGTGATGGTCAAGGTCGATGCAAAGACCGGTAAGCGTGTTATGCCTAATCAATCAGGGATCTTTGAGTTTTTTAAGGCGGAGAACGCCCCCGAATTCCTAAACATTGACGGCGCTGTGCCTGTCGATAATCAGACCCCATTACCCGAAGACCTTTTTTAGGATGAGAGCATTCAACATAGATTGGCATAACATCGATACCGTTCTTTTAGATATGGATGGCACACTTTTAGATTTACACTTTGATAATTATTTTTGGCTCGAGCACCTACCCAAACGGTACTCGCAGCAATCTGAACGCGATGAAAGTCAGGTGCGTGCTGAGTTGCAGCAGCGCATGACCGCTAGACAAGGTACTTTAAATTGGTACTGCACTGATTTCTGGAGCGAGGAACTCAATGTTGACATCGTCCATCTCAAGCGCGAGATTCTCCATCTAGTTAATGAGCGTCCACAGGTAGTCGACTTTCTGAGAGTTTTGGGGGAGATGGGTAAAGATCGTATTCTCGTAACTAATGCCCACCGCGACAGCGTTAATATTAAGTTCTCCGTAACGGCGATTGAACCACTATTGGATCGGGTTATTTCATCTCATGATTACGGCTGGCCTAAGGAGGATCAGAACTTTTGGCGCGCATTACAGCTCAACATGCCCTTCGATCCAGCCAGAACTTTATTTATTGATGATTCTGAACCTGTGCTGCTCAGTGCCGAAAAGTATGGGATAGCCCATCTACTCTGCATCGCGCAACCCGATAGCCAGCAGCCCGACAAACTGGTCAAACGATTTCCAGTCATCGAGGCATTCGATCAGATTGTTAATCTCGAAAGCAGGCCTGACTAATGGATAAGGTGAGAATTGACAAGTGGTTGTGGGCAGCACGGTTTTTTAAAACTCGGTCACTGGCGAAATCGGCGATAGAAGGTGGCAAAGTACAGATTGATGGCCAAAAGTCGAAACCGAGTCGCATTCTCGAAGTCGGCGTGATGTTAAGCTTGCGACAGGGCGAAGACATTAAGACCATTGAAGTGATCGCGTTGTCAGAGCAACGCCGGGGGTCTCCTGAAGCCCGCCTGCTCTATTTGGAGACAGAACAAAGCATTGAGCTACGCGAGCAGAAGTCATCAGAACGCGCCGCCTTTCATGGCTCCATGCCTGCCTCTATACGTCCCAACAAAAAGCAACGCCGTCAAATTCATCGCTTTATCAAAATTTAATCTCTTCAGATCGGTAAATTACGTAACCTATGAAAAATCACGATATATTGCAACGATTCCTCTTTGACGGCACTGATATCCGAGGTGAGATAACGACTCTCGAATCTAGCTATCAAAACATTGCTGGCAGGCAAAAATACCCAAAACCTGTCGCTCATCTATTGGGTGAGTTTCTGGCTGCCGCAAGCTTGCTAAGTGCTACGCTCAAGTTTCCCGGAATAGTTACCATTCAGGCTCGAGGAGATGGCCCATTATCAACACTGATGGTGGAATGTGCTCAGGTGTCCAACCTACGTGGCATTATTCGTGGCGACTTGGAGCGCGCAGAGGGCTTGCACAGCCTAACCGAATTGATGGGGTCAGCGACCTTAGCCATCACCATTGAACCCATAGGTGGAGAACGCTATCAGGGGATCGTCCCTATGGAGGCAGACAATTTGAGCGCCTGCTTAGAATACTACTTTCAGCAGTCCGAGCAGCTGCCAACGAAAATAAGTCTCACTGCCAATGACCAATTGGCAGGAGGCCTTTTGATCCAGCAGATGCCCAATAGCGCTGATCGCATCAAAGGTCAGACTGACTGGGAACATGTGTCAGCGCTTCTCAGCACCTTGAAAACCGAAGAACAGCTGGATTTATCCCATAATGATCAGTTATATTTACTATTTCATCAAGAGGCGATTCGGCTATTTGAGCCCAGAGACATCCACTTTTTTTGTAGCTGCTCAAAGCAGCGAACTGCAAATACCCTAGTGTCACTGGGCGCCGATGAAACCAGAGAAATCATTGAAGAGCAGGGAGTTGTCGCGATTACCTGCCAATTCTGTGATGAAGAATATCGATTTGACAGCGACGACGTAGAGGACCTTTTTGACGACAATAAAACAACGCTCCACTAAACTAGGGCTTACCATTGCTGGCCATTATAAGACGCTATTTGCGTAATTTATTCACTTAGAAATAAGGTCAGCTTGTTTAAAATCTGGCATACTAACTCGCTGAGAGGGAACAGGATTCCTTAAATTATTTTCGATCACTTTGGGAAGAGAGAAAGAGAATGGCACAACCAGTAATTCACACCAACTTGGGCGCTACGGAGCTCACGGATATCGCTTTAAAACGCGGTGAGGGTCGCCTCAGCAGTTCCGGCGCATTTTTAGCCACGACAGGCCGCCGTACAGGCCGTTCGCCCGGTGATAGATTTATTGTCGACGAGCCTACCACGTCGGCCTCCATCGATTGGGCGTCTGTTAATCGCCCTATCTCCGGAGAAATATTTGACGCCCTTTGGGACCGAGTTATGGCCTATCTGGCGGATAGAGAGCGCTTTGTCTCACGCCTTCATGTCGGCCAGGATTCTGACCATTACATACCAGTTCAGGTCACCACGGAAACAGCCTGGCACGGTCTCTTTGCGCATAATATGTTTATTCGCACCGATAGCTACAACCACGGTAGTAAGGGTGAGTGGCAGATTCTTCACGCGGCTAACTTTGTCTGCGAACCAGAGCGTGATGGCACCAATAGTGACGGCGCTGTAATTATCAACTTCGCTCAACGCAAAGTGCTTTTGGCTGGTATGCGCTATGCCGGCGAAATGAAAAAAGCCATGTTTTCAGTACAGAACTTTCTGCTGCCAGGCAATGATGTTATGTCTATGCATTGTGCCGCTAATGTTGGAGACGATGGCGATACTGCGCTGTTTTTTGGCCTGTCGGGTACAGGTAAAACTACGCTATCAGCTGATCCAGATCGTTTCTTGATCGGCGATGACGAACACGGCTGGGGTAAGGGCACAGTGTTTAATTTGGAAGGCGGCTGTTACGCCAAGACCATAGACCTGAGTCAGAAGAATGAACCGGTCATTTGGGACGCTATTAAGTCAGGTGCTATTATTGAGAATGTTGTCATTAATGAAGAGACCCTGCTTGCAGACTACTGCGATACTGCATTATCTGAAAATGGCCGCTGCAGCTACCCTCTCGAGCATGTTGAAAAACGCTGCATCGAGAATCAGGCTGGCGAACCCAAAAACATTATCTTTTTGACCTGCGACGTTACTGGCGTTCTGCCGCCGGTCTCTCTGTTGTCCAAAGAGGCTGCGGCCTATCACTTCTTAAGCGGCTATACAGCCCGTGTAGGCTCCACCGAAATGGGTGGCGAAGCCGGTATACATCCAACCTTCTCTACCTGTTTTGGCGCACCATTTATGCCCCGACCAGCGTCTGTTTATGCTGAACTTTTGATGAGGCGTATCGAGGAGTTTGGCTCTAAGGTCTATCTGGTTAATACTGGTTGGACTGGTGGTTCAGGTGGCTCTAAAGGAACCGGTAGCCGGTTCCCTATTCCTGTCACCCGCGCAGTGGTTACGGCCATCACCAATGGCTCGTTGGAAAGCTGCGTTACAGAGCATCTAGATATGCTCAATTTGGAAATACCGACAGAAATTGCCGGTGTTGACAAAGCGTACCTCAATCCGCGTAATAACTGGGCTGATCCTGCAGAGTATGACGAACAGGCGGCTAAGCTTGCCGGTCTGTTTATTAAGAACATCGCTGACTTTGCGCCTTCAAAGGATGTGATCGATGCCGGCCCCCGGATGTAAGTGTCCATTACCGCGCTCATAAAAAAACCGCACTAGGTTCTAGTGCGGTTCTTTTGTCTTAACGCTGTCTTCAGATACAAACCTTACTTACTGTTGTTGAGGATGTGATCAATCGCAGCCTTGACCTCACTATCACTACAATCCATGCAGGTACCACGCATCGGCATCCCACGGATGCCATTGATGGCATTGGTATATACCACTTCAATACCTTGAGTCAGGCGAGCAGCCCAGGCTCCCACATCGCCCATCATCGGCGCACCTGCTACTCCTGTCGTGTGGCAAGCCATACAGTTAGTGCCATAGATATCGCTACCGGAGCGCTCCGCTGTGCCAGCTCCAGCTGCTGCCAAGACAACCTGTCCAGCCATATTAACGTGCCCAATCGGTGCAATGCGAGCTGCCACTTGCTGCTCTTGGTCTGCCGTTAAATTTAAGCTGCTATCCTGCCCCCCGCAACCCATTAAAAGAGTACAGGCCAAAGTCATCAGTCCAAAAGTTTGTTTCATTGTTGGCTCCATTGAAGCTTTAAATCGTTAAAAAATCTTTTCCCATTATACATAGGTCGTCTGGAATACTCACCAGCTACAGTTAAATTAGCGGCCGGATTCCCACGGCACTGCGCACCATCCCAATCAACTCAGCGCTCTGTTCACGTGCCCTGATAGCGCCATGTTGTAAGATACGTTCGATTTGCGCTGGATGTTCAAGTAATTCAAGATATTTCTCTCTCGGCCCTTTTATTTGCTCATTAACTAGCTCAAACAGCTGCTTCTTGGCATCGCCCCAGCCAATGCCTTCCTCAAACTCGACGCGCATGGCTGCGGTTTGCTCTGGAGTGGCAAAGGCCTTCCATATCTGAAATACCGCGGAGCTATCAGGATCCTTGACTTCACCAGGCTGGAGTAAATTAGTATTAATCTTATTAATGTGTTTTTTTAACTGCTTCTCAGTCAGAAATAGTGGAATGGTGTTGCCGTAGCTCTTGCTCATTTTACGCCCATCAAGACCCTGTAAAATTGCTGCATCATCGTCAACCTGAGCGGCGGGTAAGACGAAGTGCTCACCGTAATGATGGTTAAATCGCTGAGCAATATCTCGGGCCATCTCCACATGTTGAATCTGATCGCGTCCCAACAGGAATCTTATGAGCATTAAACATCAAAATATCTGCAGCCATCAGGATTGGGTAGCTGAATAATCCCATACTAACGGCGGCATCATCATCCTCTCCCGCCTCGACATTGGCCTGCACTGCACCTTTGTAGGCATGCGCACGATTCATCATGCCCTTGGCTGTCATACAGGTCAGTAGCCAGGTTAACTCAGGAATCTCGGGGATATCTGATTGCCGATAAAACGTGACTCTATCTGTGTCTAGCCCCAACGCTAGCCAAGTCGCCGCAAGCTCAAGCGTAGACTGATAAACCAGATCTGCATCCTGACATTTAATCAATGCATGGTAGTCAGCCAAAAAGAAAAATGACTCGTTATCGCCAGAAAGGCTGGCTTTGATCGCCGGACGAATCGCACCAACATAGTTACCTAGATGCGGCGTTCCAGAGGTGGTAATACCCGTTAGTACACGTTGCTTAATCATATTAACTCTACTATTTAAGGCCGGTGGCTATCATAATCATTCTCTGAGGTTACTCAACCTCTATGCTCAAACTACTCGATCTATTAAAAAACGCGGCCAGTACATCGGTTAATCTGGCCGCATCTAGCGATCCAGTCACTTCTCTGCAAGAGTGCATGGCGAGTTGCGGTATACCAACATCTAAGGTTGCTACGCCGAGTCGAGCAGCGGTAATAGGTCCGATGGTACTGCCACAGGCAGTATCACTTCGTGACACAAAGCTTTGTACTGGCACATCGACATCTGCGCAGAGCTGACGAAACAGACTTGCGGTAAGGCTTGTCGTCGCATAGCGCTGTTTGACGTTAACCTTAATGACAGGACCGCCGTTTAATCTGGGGCTGTGCAAGCTATCATGTGTGCTGGGATAATTAGGATGCACGGCATGGGCGTTGTCACAAGAGATCATCAGTGACTTGTCAATCACAGCGTTGCGCTCATCAGATTCAGTCAGACGTGCCACCACGGCCTCAAGGAAAGGGCCGTCGGCTCCCACCGCAGAGACACTGCCAACTTCTTCGTGGTCATTACAGACCATAAGACAGGTATTAGTCGCGTCAGCTTGGATCAGTGCCTGCGTGGTAACGAAACAGCTGAGCAAGTTATCTAAACGCGCCGACGCCAGTAATTCATTGTTGATGCCCAGCATGGCAGCACCCTGAGTATCATAAAGACACATTTCATAATCCAAAACCTCTTCACCGTCCAATAGAAACTCGTCTGCCAACAGCTCCCTGAAGCTTTCCGCCTTATCTGTCATCATTAATAGCGGCGGCAGATCCGTCTGGGCATTAACCGTGCGATCACTGTTCGCCTTGCGGTCTAGGTGGATTGCCAAACTCGGGATGATCGCCACTGGGCGCTTAAAATCTACTAAAGTTTGCTTGAGCTGTTGCCGCTTATTGCGATAAACCAGACGGCCGGCTATAGAGAGATCCCGGTCAAACCATGGATTTAATAGTGCGCCACCATAGACCTCGACCCCTAACTGAAGATAGCCCTTCACAGCGATCTCTGGCTGCGGTTTAACCATTAAACAGGGGCTGTCTGTATGGGCTCCAGTCATTCTAAGACCGGCAGTAGTTAGCGGCGTTGAGCCCACCGTAAAGGCAATAATAGACGAACCATTGCGGCTTAAAAAATGTTTATCTCCGGTCTTCAATGTCCAGTTATCGGATTCATTGAGTTCAGTAAAACCCGATTTGGCAAGTAATTCAGACATACATCTAACCGCATGAAATGGTGTCGGTGAGGCATCTAAAAATACCATCAAGTCACTGTTAAATTGATTGCCATCAGCCGTCATTACGCCGCTCCTAATTAGTTAGATTATACTTTTAATCGCGCCAGCAGGCTCGAAGTATCCCAGCGATTCCCACCCAGCTCCTGGACCTCCGCATAGTAACTATCGACTAGCCTAGTGACCGGCAATGAGCTGCCATTGTGCCCAGCCTCATCAAGGGCAAAGCCCAAATCCTTACGCATCCACTGCACCGCGAAGCCATGTTCATAATCGCCAGCCAGCATAGTTTCAAAACGATTTTCCATCTGCCAGGATTGCGCTGCCCCCTTGGAGATTACATCGACCACCTGATGAGCATCCAAACCGGCCCTCTCGGCGAAATTGAGGCCTTCGGCCAAGCCCTGTACTAGCCCAGCAATACAAATCTGATTGACCATTTTACACAGCTGGCCGCTGCCAACTGGCCCCATCAATTGCACGGCTTTGGCAAAGCAGGTGATCGCGCTCTCAACCTGCCCGAAATACTCTAGCTGTCCGCCACACATGACTGTTAGTTGGCCATTTAAAGCACCCTGCTGCCCCCCAGAAACCGGCGCATCAATAAATCCACAGTCTTGAGCGGACAGGGCGACCGCCAACCGTTTAGCCAAGCTGGCTGACGTGGTAGTATGGTCCACCACAATAGCATTAGGCTTTATGCCCGCTAAAATTCCATGCTCCGCTAATACTACCTCTTCCACATCTTTATCATTACCCAGGCAGAGAAAAATAATCTCGGCATTATGCACGGCGGTATCAGGAGTCAGAGCATACTTCCCAGAGTATTCAGCAATCCAGCGCTCTGCCACTGACGTGGTGCGATTGTACACAGTCACCTGATAGCCGTTACGACTCAGCCAGCCGGCCATGGGATAGCCCATAACGCCAAGACCTAAAAATGCAATGCTTTTACCCATACTCTACGACCACTCACCTACTAAAAGAACAATCAATAACGCACCCAATGCTAAACGATAAATAACAAAGGGCAACATTCCAACACGTTCCACTAAACGCAGAAAACTGTGTATACATAGATAGGCAGTAACAGCAGACAACACTGTACCAATAACAATGTCGGACCAGGGCACAGACGTCTGATCTAATAATTGTAGCCCTTTATAACCGCCACTCAGAGCAATGATAGGTACCGCTAACAAAAATGAAAAACGTGCTGCCGACATCCGATCAAATCCAAGCATCAATGCAGCTGTCATGGTGACACCTGATCTAGACGTACCTGGAATTAGTGCCAGCGCTTGAGCCAAGCCGATTAACAAAGCCGTTTTCCAGGTTAGCTCATACAGTGTCTTACCGCCACGAAAACGAAGATCTGCCCATCCTAACAGCAGCCCAAACAGAATGGTCGTTACAGCTATGACCGTCATAGATCTAAGATGCGCTTCGATAAAGCCACTAAAGACCAGTCCGGCGATACCAGCGGGAACCGTACCTAACACGAGATACCAGGCCAGATCACTTTCAGGGGTTCGCGACTGCCCCAAGCTTTTTAACCAGGCCGCAGACAGAGTGCGAATGTCATGACGAAAATAAACCACTACCGCAAGAAAAGATCCCACATGCACAGCGACGTCAAAGGCAAGCCCCTGATCAGGCCAACCCAAAATTGTGGAGGGTAAGATAAGATGCGCTGAGCTCGAAATTGGAAGAAACTCAGATAAGCCTTGAATAATAGCCAGCCAAATAACATGCATAATATCCATTGGTTACACTATCCTTATACGTTTACGTTTTTGCCAGGCATCCGCCCCACGTAAATAAACCAATTCGATCTCGTCAATTGGTCGGGCCAAATCCGTCACAAACCCCCGTTGCGCTATTTTCAACAAATCTACAGCATCGGGATACACATTAATAAAAGTTGGCAGCTCAAGTGCGGCGGCTTCACCAACAACAACGCAGTGCTCATAGCCATTTATTAGTTTTAAAGCCTCCTGGGCATTTAAAAGTTGATCATCTTTCATAGCGCTTAAATGACCATTTTCTTCAATTCGATAGCAGCCGCAGTTGAATTCTCCCATTCGGGCATCAAGTACTGCGACTATTACCAGGCCATAACTCAGTCCCTGTTTGCGCACGGCGGTTTCTGCCATGACCTGAAGCGTCGAAATAGCTACAACAGGCAGCTCCAGACCAAATGCCAAACCCTGAACGGCGGCAAAACCAATGCGCAGGCCAGTAAATGATCCGGGCCCTGCCCCAACAGCCAATAACCTGAATGTCTTGCTTTTATCCCTGCCTCTTTGAGCACCTCATCAACCATCGACATAACAAGCCGAGTGTGGGAGCGAGGCTCTTCCGAATACCTTGAGATCAATCTCTCACCCAAATTTAAAGCAACCGAGCAGGCCGGTGTCGAGGTTTCAATCGCTAAAACTGCGGTCATGGTTATTCTCTGTCAGTGATATTATGCTTAATAGATGGGCAAAAAAAATCCCCCACAGAAGTGGAGGATTTTACAGCTATACCACAATTTAGACTATCAGGATTTTGCTACTGGAGTCTTTTTTGCAGCAGACTTCTTCGCAGGTGCTTTTTTAGCTGCGACTTTTTTAGCAGGTGCTTTTTTAGCTGCGGCTTTTTTAACAGGTGCTTTTTTACTGCGGCTTTTTTAACAGGTGCTTTCTTCACAGCTAGCTTTCTTCGCCAACGCTTTTTTAGCAATAGTCGCTCTCTTAGTCGACATTTTTACTGCTAGCCTTAGCCTTAGCCTTAGCTTTAGCTGCCGCTTTCGTAGCTTGAGCCTTTGCTTTAACGGCCTGAATTTTTGCTTTGGCTGCCGCTTTTTTCTCCGACGCCTTAACCTTTGCCGCCAATCGATTAGCTGCAGCTTTAACTTTTTTCGCATTCTGCGCAGTGCGAGCCTTGGTCCAACGTAGCCCATACTTCTTAACCGCAGCAGCTAAATCAGAGACTACCTTGGCATTTAAGCTTGCTTCAAACGCAACAAGCCCTTCTTTAGCCTTTGCTTCCGCTGCCAATAGTGAATCTGCAACCTGCGCTGAACGAAGTCCGTCCTTAGCTGTCTTCACAGCATTCTGCGCAGACCTGTATGTTTCGTTGGTCGCTTTAAAACTCTTTCGTGCGGAGGCCAATGCTCTGCGTGCTGCCGGAGTCACTTTTAAGCCTAACTTTGCTTTAGCTGCAGATATTTTTTCACGGGCAGCGGTTAAACTTTTACCCTGCGCTGCAAGCCTAGATTGCGCAGAAGTAACCACGACGGCCGCTTTTTGAGCAGCAGTTATTTTAATTGCTTTTTTAGCGGGTGCTTTTTTCATAATCTTTTTCTTGGCAGGTTTTTTCAATTTAACTCTCCGAGGCCTAGCTAGTTAAGAATTTAAAAATGAGTATTATTTTGGATGAACGATTTCTCAAAAGAGAGTTTAATCGCCACCCATTTGCTTTAGCAACCTTTAAGCCGAAATAACCCTAAAAATCCTTAAATTAAGCATTTTTAGGACAACTAGTTAGTAAAATGACAGTTTTTTGTCCGTTTTTTACAAATATTAAAAATAAATATATCTATCCTAAAATACCTATAATTCGTGACTGCACGGCATCAAGTCGCCCTAAGCCGTCAATTGAGGCGAACACCGGAGCGGTATTTTCCTGCATTGAAAGATCGGTATAAAACTTGACTAGAGGCATAGTTTGTTGATGATAGACATTTAGACGATTGCGGACAGTAGCTTCTTGGTCATCAACCCGCTGCATCAATGGTTCACCCGTTGCATCATCGATGCCTTCGGTTACAGGCGGATTATATTGGACATGGTATATGCGCCCAGAGCCCTCATGGACACGGCGGCCACTGAGTCTCGAGACAATCTCTTCATCGGCGACCGAAATTTCAATAACAAACTCAATATCTATTCCAGCATCAACCAGAGCCTCCGCCTGAGGAATCGTACGCGGAAAACCATCAAACAAAAAACCATTATCACAATCTGACTGTTGGATACGTTCCTTTACTAGGGCAATAATAAGATCGTCCGACACCAGACCACCTGAGTCCATAACATCTTTGACCTGCATCCCCAGCTCAGACTCAGATTTGACCGCTGCACGTAGCATGTCTCCAGTAGAAATTTGAGGCACATTGTATTTTTCAGTAATAAATTGTGCCTGCGTGCCTTTCCCTGCACCCGGTGGACCTAACAAAATCAATTTCATTAATACGGTTCCTTCAATAGGTTCTTAGTGACAACGTGAGAGGGCAAAAAAACGGTTAATTTACAGTGGAAACGCCCGCGCCGCCTCGAATAAAATGGTTGGTCACCATACAGGGTTTGCCCAAATCAGACAAGCGGCCGTAACGTAGCGCCTCTATTCGCGGGCCTTGACAGCGCACCACAGCGACTCGAGGTCATCGGCACTCATACTGCTAAGGCGCTCTCTCGAGGCCAAGCTTTCCATAGCTTCGAACCGACGCTTAAATTTGTTATTGGCAGAGCGCATGGCCTTCTCAGCATCTACTGACAAATGACGAGCAAGATTGACGCAACTGAAAAGTAAGTCGCCCATCTCATCTTCCATAGCAACTTTGTCCCCTCGCGTGATTTCCACCTCAAGTTCTGCGATTTCTTCTTTTACTTTGGCCAATACGTCTTTTAGGTCGGTCCAGTCAAAACCAACTGATGACGCTCTTTTTTGGAGTTTCTGGGCTCGATTTAATGCTGGCATCGCTAGCGGTATATCCGCCAGCACACCGTCCTCACCTTTACCTGCTCGCTCTCGCTTTTTTGTCTCCTCCCATTGTTTATTGATCGCTTTGACATCAAATACGAGATCTGGACTTCTAACCGACTGCAATGTGCCATCGGGGAATACATGAGGATGCCGCCTAATAAGTTTTTCAGTGATCCCAGACACAATAATATCCCAATCAAAGACAGTATCTTCTGCACCCAACTGACTATAGAAAATTATTTGAAACAATAAGTCACCCAACTCTTCACTAAGATGCTCTGTATCACCGCGCTCAACCGCGTCTACCACCTCATAAACTTCCTCAACCGTAAATGGTGCAATGGTTTTGAATGTTTGCTTAATATCCCAGGGACAACCTGTATCGCTGTCGCGCAGGCGCGACATCAAGTAGCGAAGATCGTCGATATTATAAGTATGGCTCATTAACTATATATTCCGGAAGACAGATAACGATCGCCGCGATCACAGATAATCGTAACAATGGTGGCATTTTCAAGTTGCTGACTAAGACTGAGAGCAGCCGCCACCGACCCGCCCGCCGAGACGCCACAGAAGATGCCCTCTTCTCGCGCTAATCGACGCATAGCCTGCTCAGCATCGGCCTGTGAGATGTCCATCAGTTGGTCAACCTTGGCCGCATCAAAAATACCTGGCATATAAGCCTTCGGCCAACGCCGAATGCCGGGGATAGCAGCACCCTCCTCAGGTTGCAGACCGATAATTTGAATACTTGGATTCTGGGTCTTTAAAAAAGCCGATGTTCCCATAATGGTGCCTGTGGTACCCATAGAACTCACAAAATGGGTGACGGTGCCCTGAGTATCACGCCAAATTTCTGGGCCAGTGCCCTCGTAGTGGGATAGTGGATTATCGGGATTATTAAATTGATCAAGGACAGTGCCCAAACCCTGGCGCTGCATTTTCTGGGCCAAATCTCGAGCACCTTCCATACCTTCACTTTGGCTTACTTCGATAAGCGTTGCACCGTAAGCCGTCATAGCCCACTTGCGCTCATCTGTGGCATTGTCAGGCATAATAAGTGTCAGGCGATAGCCTTTCATAGCGGCCACCATTGCCAGTGCAATACCTGTGTTACCGCTCGTGGCCTCGATCAAACGGCCTCCTGGCTTTATCTCCCCACGTGCCTCAGCCTTACTTATCATGCCCAGAGCTGGCCGATCTTTGACACTGCCTGCTGGGTTGTCACCCTCGAGTTTGGCGAGAATGGTATTAGTAGTTTTGCCTGGCATGCGCTGCAGCTTAACTAGGCGAGTGTTACCAATGCAATGATCGATTGTAGGGTAATCCATGTTAGTCCTTTTCTCGCTTAACTTTCTGACGAGCTATTGTGCCTGAAGCCTCCATGCAACGCGCCTCTAAGTAGGCTATAAGCAATAACTATTTAACATAAGGCGCAAGATTTTAGCTGCCATAGAGCGTGTCACACATTGAGTCATTAGAATCTGGGGCTAGGTAAGAACAGCGTAGGCAATCGCATACTGCGCCTCGTCAGCAAGGCTCAACAACACCTGACTCCCGCCCCGTCTGCGCATTACTGTCTCTGCACCACCTGATAGACTTATCGCTGGCGCACCTTTGTTATCGTTGATGACATTGATATCCTGAAAGCTGACGCCATGACCAATACCTGTCCCCAAGGCCTTAGCCACGGCTTCTTTGGCAGCGAAACGCTTGGCCAGAAATGCCACACTGTTGTCCAAGCGTGTAAATTCCTGCTGCTCCGCCGGTGTCAGTATCCGGTGCGCAAATTTTACACCCTGGCGCTCAATCACCTTAGCTATACGATCAATCTGGACTATATCTGTACCTATACCTATTACCATTATCTTTATAACTCTTGTGGCCACATTCTTATAGCGACACTATTAGCTCCTATTTCGGCGCTCTGGACAGCAGGTGCTGCCGATACAGCTCTCGACTGTGTAGTTGCCGACCGCCAAGGTAGAAGTTTATCACGCCGCGTAACAGTTGCTTGGCAGTTTTCATTACCGATCGTTGACTAAAATCTCCAGCGATAAGACCCAAAATATCTTCGCCAAGATACACGCCTGACACCTGCTTGTGCTGGCTAGATAGTTCAACAAGACCCTGCTCCGGCATATAGTGATACAGCTTACCAGCCACGACTGCTGTGCCATGAACCACTTCAGAATCCAATACTAGCCCGTAACCCAGTTCATCGAGCAGCGCCATTTCTAAATATCTTAGCATTAGCTCGTCGGGACCCTCGGTCACGAGCCGCAACATAAATGCAGAGTACTGTTGATAGAGATAATCATGAGCGTCATATTCAGGCAATAGTCGGTATAGCAGCTCGTTGACGTAGAGTCCCGTAAACAGACATTCTTGCTGTAAAAATGCGGGCGTATTTATGGCGTCAGCCTGGGTTAGAGTTTTTAGATCGCCGCGGCCCTGCCAGCTAAATTGATGCTCGGTGTAGGGAAAGATTGCGCGACTAATTCCACGTTTGTTTGGCTTTCGAAAGCCTTTGGCGACGCATCGAATCCGACCATGACTTTTAGTAAAAAGGTCGACGAGTAAGCTGGTCTCACTATACGGTGTAGAGTGCAGGACAAAGCCTGCTTCGGCATCGACCCGCACGAGTATTTAATCGTCCATGTAACCAAGACTGCGCAGCGCTCGCTCATCATCAGACCAGCCACTGCGAACCTTGACCCAGGTTCTAAGCATTACTTTACAACCCAACAAACTCTCTATGTCTGCACGGGCCTGCTCGCCTACTTTTTTAATCCGCTCGCCATTAGTCCCGATGATTATCTTTTTCTGGCCCTCGCGTTCGACCAGAATCAATGCGCTGATGTGGGTGATTTTCTTTTCCGCACGAAACTCTTCAATTTCAACCGTCACCTGGTACGGCACCTCGGCACCCAACTGTCGCATGATTTTTTCCCGCACAATTTCCGAGGCCAGAAATCGCTCACTACGATCAGTAATCTGATCTTCAGGAAACGCATGCATCCGCTCTGGAATATACGCCTTAATTTTTTCTTGCAGCTCATCCAAATTAGTTTTGCGCAACGCGGAGAGTGGAATAAGCTCAACTGCATTGACCTTACTCTCTAAAAACTTCAAGTGCGGCAACAGTGCGGCCTTATCTTCAATCATATCCACTTTGTTGATCGCGACAATTAGTGGCACTGGATTATTAGACAGATATTTGGCAACGTATTCATCGGCCTCGCTCCATTCAAAGCGATCCACCACAAACACCACCACATCCACATCCGCTATGACGCCGGCAGCGGAGCGATTCATAACTCGGTTAATCGCCCGCTCTTGATTAGTATGTATCCCAGGCGTATCGACAAAAATCATCTGCAGATCAGCTTCAGTCTTGATCCCCAGCAAGGTATGTCTGGTTGTCTGCGGCTTGCGCGAGGTAATGCAAAGCTTTTGACCCAGAATGTGATTCAATAATGTGGATTTACCCACATTAGGGCGGCCAATAATAGCCACATAGCCACAGCGAGGTTCCGTCAAGATGACTTCTCCAATTCAATTAATAGTTGTGCGGCTACCATTTGCTCCGCTTTGCGGACACTACTGGCGACGGCACTGATTTCTTTTTCAACAGCAGCAATCTTGCAGCTAACCGTAAACAGACGGCTATGGGCTTCACCACCCGTGTTGACCAACGTATACTCAGGCACTGGTTTACCTCGCTTCTGCAGCCACTCTTGCAAACTAGTCTTGGCATCTCTAATGGAGTCTGCCTCTGAGGCTGCGGCCAACAACTCATCAAACCAAAGGGCAATGCAGCTCTGTGCTGCCGCTAGACCTGTGTCCACGTAGACGGCACCGATCAATGCTTCCACTGCGTCGCCTAAAATAGAGTCACGTCGATGGCCACCACTTTTCATTTCTCCTGGACCAAGCAGTAACTCTGAACCCAATTCAAGCTGCTTAGCGACACCGGCTAGTGATTCTGCACGGACAATCTGTGAGCGCATACGACTTAACTCACCTTCTCGTGCTTTGGGAAATTTTCGATAAAGGATATCGGTAACTGAAAGACCGAGAATTGCATCACCAAGAAATTCTAGGCGTTCATTATTACTACTGCCACAACTGCGATGGGACAGAGCTAGCATCAAAACCGATTCGTCTTTGAAACTATAATTAAGACGCTCCTGGAGCTGCCGGACATTGCCTGTCACCTAATACCTCTATAATCAATTATGTCTATCGGCCCTGTTGCTATAGGAGTCATCGAAAAACGCCAATACCCAGAGTTCAGTTCGTTATTCATGTTCAAAGTGGATTGATACCTATGTGTTGCTCGTAATATCGTTGTAGCCGCCAAATGAACAACATTAATGCATTTACTCGCCACAGCACACATAACCTAGATAGACTACAGGATTTTAAATACTTAGTCAGCAAGGCCTCTGGGGTTCCCGGCCTTGTTAGCCAATCAAAGCTCGTAGCCTCGAGGCCCTATCCTTAATGCCAATCGAAAATATGAGCGACTCCACATGACCTAACGAGTTTATGTCACCGAGCTATACAGTGGTCACAGCTGTATCTTAAATACACTACCTAATACGATAAGTCTTGCCGCCAAAACCCTTCAACTAAAACCGTTACTGAATTTTACCCGCTCGCTCAAAACTCGGCACGCTTAAAAAGTCATTCCAAAACATCCAGCGGGCAAACGCCTTACCGACAATACGATCTTCGGGCACAGGGCCCCAGACACGACTATCACTGGAGTTATCTCGATTATCACCCATCATAAAGTAATGCCCCTCAGGCACGTCAGCAGCAAAATTATGGCTGAGCCGCGTAGCGACTGTGCGCCTCTGTAATCGGTGTTCAACGCCAGTCAGATTTTCGGACATCACCATTGACCTTGGGGCACCAGGTTTTTCAGCCACCGCTGACTGAACCATCTCATCGCCATTAATATAGACAACACCATTGAGAACACGTACCTCGTCACCAGGCAAGCCGACTAGACGTTTGATAAAGTATCGGTCCTCATGCGGCGGAAAAAAAACTAATACATCGCCACGCTGCGGGGAGCCAACCTCAAGCAGCTTCGTTCGCAATACCGGCAGCCGAATACCATAGGTCCACTTACTAACCAAAATAAAGTCACCCACTTTTAGCGTGGGCACCATTGACTGTGAGGGTATCTGAAAAGGCTCAATAACAAATGAACGAAGCAACAACACCAGACCGAGTACTGGTGCCAGACTACCTGTAAATTCAATAAGTCCTTCTTGCTGCTTAACAACAAATTTATTAAGCAGCCAGAACGCACCGGCCAGCAAAAATAAAATGCTAAGAATTAGCTCAAAATTAAGATCCATCAGAGTTCAGCTCCATTAGGGTTGTCCATTACGTGCGCAGTACCGCAAGGAAAGCATCTTGGGGTATTTCAACATTACCTACCTGTTTCATCCGTTTTTTACCGGCTTTTTGTTTTCTAATAATTTCTTTTTACGGCTGACATCCCCACCATAGCATTTCGCGGTCACATTCTTTCGTAGCGCTTTGACTGTAGTACGGGCGATAACGCTACCGCCGATAGCCGCTTGTATAGCCACGTCAAACATTTGCCGAGGAATCAGCTCTTTCATCTTATCAGCGAGATTACGACCCTTTTGCAAGGAGTACTCTCGGTGCGTAATCGCGGCCAACGCATCAACGCGATCGCCATTAATTAAGATATCTAACTTGACGAGATTGGCCATCTCAAAACGAACAAAGCTATAGTCTAGCGAAGCGAAGCCGCGGCTGACCGATTTAAGTCTGTCAAAGAAATCCATGACCACTTCGCTCATGGGTAACTCGTAACGAATTGACACCTGACCGCCAATAAACTGCATATCTTTTTGTACGCCACGCTTCTCAACGCAGAGTGATATCACATTACCCACATAGTCTTTCGGCACCAATATATTAGCTTCGCAGATCGGCTCCCGCATTTCGGCAACCTGTCCTGGATCGGGCAGATTAGAGGGGTTAGAGACATACAATGTATCACCTTTGGCGGTAATAATTTCATACACCACCGTTGGGGCCGTTGTAATCAGATCTAGGTCATACTCTCGCTCAAGACGTTCTTGAATAATCTCCATATGCAGCATGCCAAGGAACCCACAACGGAAACCAAAGCCCAGCGCGTCAGAGCTCTCCGGCTCGTAAAAAAGTGAGGCATCATTGACAGCCAGCTTAGCCAGCGCTTCTCGGAATTCTTCAAAATCGTCGGAATCAACCGGGAACATGCCGGCATAGACCTGCGGCTTAATCCGTTTAAACCCCGGCAGGGCATCGACATCAGACGTGCTGTGATGGGTCAATGTATCCCCCACCGGCGCGCCGAGAATATCTTTAATGCCCGCAACAACAAAACCCACTTCACCGGCACGCAAAACGCCCGTTGGTGTGCGTTTGGGCGTAAATACACCAACGCTATCTACCACATGCGGTTTGCCGATTGTTTTAGCAATAATTTTATTTTTGACCGAAAGCGTGCCCTGCATAACTCGCACGAGCGAAACGACACCGAGATAGTTATCAAACCATGAATCAATAATTAGCGCCTGTAATGGCGCATCGACATCACCCAAAGGCGCCGGGACCTTTTTGACTAACTCTTCGAGAATATCCGTGATACCCTCGCCGGTTTTTGCGCTACAGCGGACAGCATCCGTAGCTTCAATACCAATAATGTTTTCAATTTCGTTTATAACTTGCTCTGGCTCTGCCTGGGGCAGGTCCATTTTGTTTAGCACCGGTATCACTTCCAAACCCTGAGTAATAGCCGTGTAACAGTTGGCCACCGACTGCGCCTCGACGCCCTGAGCGGCATCAACAACCAGCAGCGCGCCTTCACAGGCTGCCAGCGATCGAGAGACTTCATAGCTGAAGTCTACATGGCCAGGCGTATCAATAAAGTTAAGCTGATAGGTCTTGCCATCTTGCGATGTGAACGGCAACGTAACGCTCTGAGACTTAATGGTAATACCGCGCTCACGCTCGATAGCCATGGAATCCAGTACTTGCGCAGCCATTTCGCGGTCTGCAAGGCCACCACAGAGCTGAATAAATCGATCCGCAATGGTCGATTTCCCATGGTCAATGTGTGCGATGATTGAAAAATTTCTAATATGACTGAGATCGGACAAAGGGTTTGTGCTGCCGTTAAAATTTTCGAGGGGATTCTAGCCTATTTGTAAGCCAGACGCTATTAACCGCCTGATTTTACAGATCAAAATGCAAGCGGTTAAACCGCGCTATTAAGTCAAACGTCAAATAGCGCGGCGATGATTTAATCAGCGAGTTGAATTGTCCGGAAAATAGCTCGCCCCTGACGGTAAAAGCGAATCGCCACTGGCATGTTTTTTGGCAATCCTTTGATAACCTTTCGATACTCAATAATATCATCAATACGGCTGTAACCCAGTTGCACAATGATATCGTCAACTTGTAACATTGACTCGGACGCCGCTGAATCTGGGGAGACCTGCGTCACAAGTACACCACCGCGAAGACGCAGTCTCAGGCGCTCTTCCTCTTGCAGGGTCTTAACTATTAGCCCCAGCGAGTCGGCGCCATCGGTACTTTTAGCAATACGCTCCTGGTCGCCATCAGCAAGAGAGCCAACGACTACTGTCAGAGTTTTTCGCCTGCCCTCGCGGTAAATATTTACCTTGGCTTTATCACCAGGCACTATCATCCCCACCACATGAGGTAAATCGCCAGACTTAGCAATAGACTGCCCATTAACACGCACAACAACATCACCGGGCTGGATGCCACCCTTAGCGGCAGGACTGTCTTGCTCCACCGAAGTAATCAACGCCCCCTTTGGTGTGCCTAACTGCAGTGACTCCGCCAGACTGTTAGTGACCTCTTGAATGGCTACTCCGAACCAACCTCGCTGAACAATTCCACGATCTTTGAGTTGCTCAATGACCCCCATAGCAACTCTGGAAGGGATGGCAAAAGAGAGTCCAATTGAACCACCTGAGCGCGAATAAATTTGCGAGTTAATACCAACGACCTGCCCCTCAAGGTTAAACAAAGGGCCACCGGAATTACCGGGGTTAATCGCAACGTCTGTCTGAATAAAAGGTACGTAGTTCTCACCCTTTTCTGTAGGAATACTGCGCCCAATAGCACTGACGATCCCCGCAGTGACGGAGTAGTCGAGACCAAACGGCGATCCTATGGCCACCACCCAAGCACCGGCCCTTAGCGTATCTGAGTCGGCAAATTCAAGTGCGGATAGATTTTTAGCTTCAATTTTCAGGAGAGCTAAATCGGAGCGCCGGTCTGAGCTTAATTATTGGTGCTGTACTTGTCATTCATCAGAAAATAAAACCTGTATTTCATCCGCCTCATCCACCACATGGTGATTGGTCAAAATATAGCCGTCATCCGAGATCACAAACCCAGAGCCCATAGAGCGCGCAGGACGTCCTGTTTGGGGTCCTTGGCGCTGCTCAAATAGTTCGCGTAACCTCTCTGGAATTTGGTCCTGAGGCATCTGCGGCGATCGCTGCTGCTGGCCCCGACTCAGAGTATTGATTTTAACCACAGCGGGAGAAGCCGCCTCAACAAGATCGGTAAAATCTGGCAATTGGGCATAAGCGGGCGAAAGGGTGACGAGGAACAATGCAGTAACAAAGATGAATTTCTTTAGCACAGGGTTATCTCCGATATAAAAAGGTAAAACTGACAATATGATGGCTGTTCTATTGGAAGTCTAGAGCCTGCTTTTCGCCAAGGTCACTAAGTAAGACCGGATTGAGACGTAAATCGTTCCGCAGTTTCTGACTTTGAAGGTTAACTAAAACCCCGCCGAGCAGTAGGCCACAAAAAGCGCCCAGCATGCTCTGCAACTCCCCCTGAGGTCCTGCAAGCCAAGCGCCAATCACCGACGATATAACAGGCACCAGGTACACCAGAAGTGAACCCTTAACAATGACATCTTCGGGGATCCCTATTGTCACTGACTGGCCCGGCACAATATTTTTAGGCGACTGAGAATCAAAAAGAACCCGAATACGATTAGTTTTGCCTGTTAGCTTAGATAAAACGCGCTGCCCGCAGCCTTTTTCAGCAACACAGGTGTCGCAGGTAGAAGTCTGAATAGTCTCTACTAATAAGCTATCTGAATCGACTTGAACAACGGTCCCACTTTCGAGAATCATTCCGCACTCACTCGTTTAACGGTTAATTGGCAAACGCCGTATCGGTCCCATGGCAACAGCAATACGAGCCGCTGTACTACGCGGAATCTCTCCCACCACAGTAACGGCATACTGCCGATTATTAAACTTAGCCTTTCTCAGAGCTACAACTGTAGCACCGACATTAGCCTCGACGCTAGGTAAGCTCTGGCTGCTTTCAGAAGCGTCTATGAAGACAGAGAACACTGCCAACCCGTCCGTATACATCATCGACTCCCGGCCGTCAGGATCGACCGGGCTAGAGGAAGACAAAACGAAGCCTGGCGGCCGCCATCTGGACTCCCATGCTGACGGCGATGGAGGAGTATTATCCTGCTGACAGACAGGCTCTTCGGCACCACCGGAGGTCATCAGTGACGGAAGCCATTCAACATTATTGGCACTGGCTCCAATGGCCACATCGATAAACTGGAACCGCTCCATGGGTTTACTATCATGATTCATTAATACGGACTGCAGCATCAGACCGGATTGCTTATCGATTGCGACAATATAGCCATAACGAAAGCGGTCTTTGGGAATCACATGCACCACCGAAACTGAACGACCAGCGATACGCGCATCACCGCGAATATGGAAATCATACAAATCTCTAAGATGGGCATAATTATCATCACCGCTTTTAAGAGGCCTGCCCCCCAACAGTAGGTCTGCCGCACGCATGCAGTCGGTATCATCCCCTCGACGGACTACCTCACTCTCCGGCCCATCCATGTGCTGGATTCGCTCATAGGTTTTGCCATCACGCACTATATGCGCGACTTTAATACTGCGCAGATTACCGCGATACTCGTAGGTCACGAGGCCTGCATAGCTGAGGCTTTTAGACGCATTGGTCATGCCCGTCACAAGGTCATAGCCCGAGGACATTGGCTCTGCAAATATAGACCCATGCACAAAAATGGCGGCTACAATAGCCGCCAGTTTTATATTTTTAAACCAAAATTTAACCAACATCCGAATGGAATATCCTGTTTAGACGCAGCGCTACCTACCGTTACTCAGGTTCAGGAGCAACGCCGTTCATCGTAGCACGCGCAAATGGCAACATTCCCTGACTACTATTTAATGCAGCATGGCTAGAGTGATCAAGTATAATATCATTTAAATAGCTGCGAAGCTCTACCTCTGAAAACTGCTTTTTGATCGGCTGTCCGACCTTAATAGTTTTGGCTATGGGCTGTCGAGAGGTTTGATTATTACTGCCAACGCTAACCGTACGGGCTTGAATATTTGGCTGAAAGCCTGCGGGGAACTGTAGTGCCGGCCCCGTATTTTGAAGAGCCTCATCAACAGCGACTTCGGCAAACTGAATAGCATCTGCATTCTCAAGGCCGCCATTATTAAGCTGCTGCACTCCCAGAATAGCTACCATGGCCACAGATGCTGCAATGGCAAAACGACCCGCAGAACCAGCATGCCTTGTTAATGGATTTATACGATGAGCATTTTCTAGATCAATAGCAGCTGAAATAGCCCCAGACAAATCTATTTTTGAGACAGGCTCTCCCGTCATTACTGACGACGCCATCTGATAGCGCTGCCATTTATCCCGCGCACTGCACCTTGCACCACTTGTATCGCCTACTTCCTTGAGGATTCGATGGGTTTCAAACTCGGTGGCCTCGCCATCCATCAACGCGGAAACCGACTCCCCAAGACGATCTTCATAGTCGCTCATTTGTGGTCGCTCATTTATTGCCCTCAATCCAATTAATTAAGTTATTACAGATAGAACAGGGTGTATCAGTAAAACGTCTCAGGCTTGGACCCACCGTTTAGCAAAAGGTTCACCAATGTTCTAACTACCTTCCATTAATTCTAATACTCTAATATCTATTGACTCACGTCCGCGGAAAATCCGCGATCTCACCGTACCCACAGGACAATCCATTACTCCTGCGATGTCCTCATAACTTAGGCCTTCATATTCGCGCAAAGTTACTGCAGTCCGCAAATCTTCTGGCAGTTCTTCGATAGCTTTGTTGATAACCGTCTCCAGCTCATCACGAAAGAGCTGATTTTCAGGCGTTCCCAAGTCTTTAAGCTGTTCACTGCCAGCATAAAATTCGGCGTCATCAAGATTAACATCTGAAGACGGCGGACGCCTACTCCGCGCCACCAAATAATTTTTCGCAGTATTCACCGCAATTCTAAAGAGCCAGGTATAGAACTGACTATCGCCACGAAACCTAGGCAATGCGCGGTAGGCTTTTAAAAAGGCTTCTTGGGTAATATCCTCCACTTCATGACTGTCACGAATAAATCGCCCGACAATTGCATGCACTCTGTATTGATATTTGAGAACCAAAAGATCAAACGCCCGCTTATCGCCTTGCTGTACTCTAGTTACCAACTGCTGATCAGTTGAGCCTATTTTAGTTTCCGTCATTTAACGATTCGTTCCCCAACCCTATGGGTTATATTTTTGTCCCTGCAAAACCAACGCTTTGTGCAACCATCGAAGTTTGCGTTGCTAACTTAGACAGACCAGAATCTGACTAATAAGTTCGCGCTTTTAGTTAGCTTGCGTTGGTTGCTTATACTATCATGCACGACCGTTTATGTGTGGCCATCAAATGAAACCAACCAATCTCTTCGACGTCCTGATTATCGGCAGCGGTGCCGCCGGCTTAACACTCGCACTGCAACTAGATAAACACCTACATATCGCGTTAATCAGCAAAGCAGCCCTGCAAGCAGGCGCCTCCTGGTATGCTCAGGGTGGCATCGCTGCCGTATTTGATGAGAATGATAGTCTTGATGCCCATATTGCAGACACCTTAGCTGCCGGCGCTGGCCTATGCCATGAGGATGCCGTGCGCTTTGTTGTTGAGCATGGCCCTGATGCCATTAATTGGCTCATCGAGCAGGGTGTCGACTTTACTAAAGACAGTGACCAAGAGAGTTATCATCTAACCCAAGAAGGCGGCCATAGCCACAGACGCATACTGCACACGGCTGATGCGACAGGTAAAGAAGTTACCGGCACGTTAGTCGACAAAGTGATAGCCGCCGATAATATCGAAATTTACGAACAGCACTGCGCCGTTGACTTGATATCTCAGGCCGATAAAGGCTCGCGTAAAATACGCTGCAGCGGCGCCTACATACTGGATATTGAAAAGGATACTGTCTCGCTCTTTCAGGCAAAGAGCGTGGTGTTAGCCTCCGGTGGCGCCAGTAAAGCTTATCTGTATACCAGCAATCCTGATGGTGCCAGCGGCGATGGCGTAGCTATGGCATGGCGCCGCGGCTGTCGTGTGGCAAATATGGAATTTAACCAGTTTCACCCCACCTGCCTCTACCACCCCAAAGCCAAGTCATTTCTGATTACCGAAGCGCTGCGTGGTGAAGGTGCGATACTGCGCCTACCCGACGGCAGTCCTTTTATGAAAAACTTCCACCCAGATGGTGAATTAGCCCCCAGAGATGTCGTCGCTCGCGCCATTGACCATGAAATGAAGCGCCTCGGAAGTGACTGCCTGTATTTAGATATCAGTCATAAACCAGCGGCCTTTATCACCGAACATTTTCCAACCATGTACGAGCATTGCCTGGGATTTGGCATAGACATCACTCAAGATCCCATTCCGATCGTGCCCGCTGCGCATTACACCTGTGGCGGCATCATGACAACAACTATGGTCAAACTGATCTGCTAAATCTCTATTCTATTGGCGAGAGTGCCTTCACTGGCCTGCACGGTGCCAACCGAATGGCCAGTAACTCCCTGCTGGAATGTTTGGTTTATGCCCGCTCAGCGGCAGGCGAAATTAATCGGCTTAGCCCTAACATTGCCCAGCCCGATTTCAAGCCCGACTGGGATGAGTCTCGGGTGAGCTCGTCAGATGAAGACGTGGTCATTTCGCACAACTGGGACGAGTTGCGTCGATTTATGTGGGATTATGTTGGCATTGTGCGCACCAACAAACGCCTAGAGCGCGCGCAGCACAGAGTTAAACTATTGCAAAAAGAGATTGCCGAATACTATAGCAATTGCAAAGTGACCAGAGACCTACTTGAGCTGCGCAATCTGGCCACTGTCTCGGAGTTGATTATCCGCTGCGCGATGGAACGTAAAGAAAGTCGTGGCCTGCACTACACTATGGACTATCCCGAGATGTCACCGATAGCCAGCGACACCATTATGGTACCCATTAATTTCGCTGGACAGAATGTCATTATCAACCGCGATTAACGGGCCATTATAAGTTGGCGTAGCAAACGATGCTCAGACGCCGACAGTGCATCTCGAGGCACCACTCGCAGCACCGGCTTACCTGCAGAGGTTTTAAAATACAGGATAACCAAAAAAGCCGTGACGAATTGACCCGCCTGCAAGCGCAACTCAACCCTCGTTTGGCCTGCAATCACGATCCAGAGGTCTGCTGCCGGTTTCCACCTTAGTATTTCAATGCCCCGGGAACGCCAAGCTTTCAGGTAACCCAAGCCTAGCATCATGGTTAGACCGATACTCGCCAGCCTCACCCACCATAGCAATGGCAGGCCAACAAGAATCACGGTCGCGAGAATTGCTAGTCCACATTGGCCTACCAAAAGGTAGTTCGAAGGATGGAGTCTAAATTGTACCGGCGGGTTTTCGACTATCACGAATTATCTGCACTATCCGTTTAATATCTGGATCAACTGCTACTTCACGATTCATTAACCAAAGGAATAAATCTTGATCTTCCAATTCGAGCAGTTCCTGAAAGCGCAGTTGATCAGACTCTTCGAGTAAATCGTAGTGGTTTTCAGTAAAAGGTTGAAGAATCAGATCGAGTTCTAACATGCCGCGGCGACTAGCCCACAGTAGACGGTTCTTATTCATAGATAATCAGTCGTTGTAATAAAGCAGTATTATAAGAGACAATCGTTCGCCCATCTACAGACACAGTAACAAAGATATGACGAACACCGCTGACCGACGCGCACACATACAATTGTCAGGCCCAGATAGTCGTAAATTCCTACAGGGGCAAGTCACCTGCGATATGAGCTTAGTGACTGGCGATAGTGTCATTAATGGCGCCCACTGCACCCCAAAAGGGCGTATGATATTTCTGTTTAGAGCCACCTGTGATGAGCAGGATAATATCCTTTTACAGACTCACCAATCGGTCGCTGACATTGCCATAGCTAGCCTGACTAAATATGCCGTATTTTTTAAAACACAGATTACTGATGTCTCTGAACAGTATGCAATGCAAAATAAGGAGAGTCATCTGGCAAGACTGCGAAGCGGCTGTGCCGATGTGGTGGCCGAAACCTCTGATATGTTTATCCCCCAGATGCTAAATCTCGACGCGCTGGGCTATATTAGCTTCAAAAAAGGCTGTTATACCGGACAGGAAATTATTGCTCGCGCGCATTATCGGGGGGCAGTAAAACGACGCATGCACCATCTCCAACTGGCGAGCACAGTTTTGCCCCAACCCGGTGATCCTATAAAGGATTCTGAAGGTAAAGCGATCGGCACTATTGCAAGCGCAGCCCAGACGGATGACGCCACCGTAGAAGTATTAGCGGTGCTCGCAGACAAATCCGCTGGCTGTACTGAAATTCAGGTTGGCCATGGCCCGCTGTCAGCCATCACGCATCTGCCATTGCCCTACGATATACCCGCCAGTCCGTGAGCAGACTTATAGATTGGTTGGTTCCATTTCAGCAATGGCTGCTGTGGGTAGGCGCAGCCTCATTACTCATCTTCACTCTGAGTCTCCTGTCTTTGCCCTGGCTTGTCGCACAGATTCCAGAAGATTATTTTTTGGCAAAACCTCGTCATCTCGGTGATCGAGGCATAATAGGGTTGTTGGTAAAAAATCTGATTGGCTATGGTTTGATACTGGCAGGAATCCTAATGCTACTCCTGCCCGGGCAGGGTATCCTCACGATGATCACAGGTCTGCTATTGATCGACTACCCCGGAAAATTTCGGCTTGAGCGTCAAATTGCGCGACAGCCCGCCATACTTAAGAGCCTCAATTGGTTGCGCGCTAAAGCACAGAATTCGCCCTTACGTCCACCGATAATCCCTTCAACGTAAGGTACCTTCCCAAACAAAACCTCATTGCCAGCACTGGGGGCGCTGGGAATATTGCGAGCCAACAACAGACTGAGCACCGACATACCGGAGCCCATCAGAAAAACGGCCATCGGTGACACCAGCCAGACTAGCCCAAATAGTGCCGGAATGACGACCGCTGCAACATGGTTAATAGTAAAGGCTACACTCGCAGTAGACGCCATATCGGCTTGATCAGCGATTTTTTGAAAATAAGTTTTGATCGCGATAGCGAGAGAAAAGAACAGATGATCCGCGACATACAAACCCGCAGCCCAGGTTGCATCATTAACAAAAGCATAGGCCGTAAACACGCAAAACAGCCCACAGTACTCAAAGGTCAGTGCACGGCGCTCGCCGATACGGCCCACCAAAGCGCCAACACGTCCAGCAAATGCCCAATTGAAAAGATGGTTGATAATAAATAGGGCCGCAATATCACTGACGCTATAGCCAAACTTTTCCACCATCAAAAACCCGGCAAACACGGTAAAGATCTGTCTGCGGGCGCCCCCCATAAATGTCAGGGCATAATATAGCCAATAACGCTTGCGCATCAGCAGATGTTTGCGCTGCGGCGTCTTACTTTTAAACCGGGGAAAGGCGAGCCACGTAAATAGCGTGAGACACAAACAGACGGAACCTCCGACTAGGTAGATCGTGCGATAGCTGAGTCCTAGCTGGTCCATAGCTAGCCACAAAAAGCTATAGGCCGCCAAAGAAGCCGCCGAACTCGCCGCGATAAGCTTGCCTAGCATAGCGGGGGCCTCATCGATACTAAACCACTGCAATGACAGGGATTGTTTTAATGTTTCGTAGTAATGAAAGCCAACAGACATAATAAAAGTCGAAAAGTACAGCCCAAATACCGAGGGTAAATAACCGGTTATCGCAACACCAATACCCAGCAATGCAAGCGATAGATACGCAAAGGTCTGCTCTTTTAGTATCAGCAGTACAAACACCGCCGTAAAGGCCAAAAATCCGGGAATTTCGCGTATGCTCTGCAACAGGCCAATCTCGGCGCCGGTAAAGGCCGCCTTTTCGATAACAAAGTTATTCAGCAGCGCCATCCAGGTGGCAAACCCGATAGTCATAGCCACTGACATTAGAACAAGTAGGTTCTTTGGCGTCTGCCAAGCTTTATTGGTTGACATTGTTCCTCTCAATCTGAAATTGAACATTGGCTTCCTGCGAATCCGGTAACTGCCATTCAATAGGCGCCTGAGCATTCATTTTTAAATAGCTGTTGGCTGAGGAGAAATGCTTACAGCCCAAAAACCCACGATGGGCTGACAGTGGCGACGGATGAGCGGAGCGCAAAACCAGATGGCGCGACTCATCAATAAATGCACCCTTCTTCTGCGCATAACTCCCCCATAAAAGAAAAACAATGCCATCGCGATGATCATTTAGGGCCTGAATAGCCCGGTCGGTAAACTGCTCCCAGCCTCTGCCTTGATGGGTGCCTGGGCAGGCCTGTTCGACAGTCAGCGTTGCATTTAACAACAAAACACCCTGCTCAGCCCAATGATTAAGACAGCCATGCGATGGCTTTGCAAAGCCCAAGTCAGACTCCAACTCTTTAAAAATGTTTAGTAAGGAAGGTGGGGGTTTCACCCCCGGCGGAACGGAGAAACATAATCCATGCGCCTGATCGGGACCATGGTAAGGATCCTGCCCGAGAATAACCACCCGCACCTTATTAAAAGCGGTGTTATTAAAGGCTGCAAACCATACTGAACTCGGAGGATAGATAACCTTGCCCGCCTCTTTTTGACGCGTCAAAAATTCACTCAGCTCAGACATGTAACTTTTGTTAAACTCAGTGCCAAGTAACTTCCGCCAACTCGGGTCCTGTTTCGCCTCGCCTAGGCCAGCCATATCTAAATCAATCATCAATCCAACCTAAATCTTTAACTGCTTATACGTCGTCAATGATAACATATCACCCATGATTACCGCTTCCACTTCGTCTATCTGGCGCCTGACTTGGCCGACCATCCTCAGCAATATTGCCTTTATGTTGATGGGACTTGTGTTTTTGAAAATAGCGGGTGGTATGGGTACCGATGAGGTAGCGGCAGCGACTACCGGACAGCGCCTATTTTTCATGTTCTATGCCATTATGATGGGACTGTCCAGCGGCACAACGGCGATGGTCGGGCGCTACTGGGGAGCAGGTGACAAAAATCTCGCGGGTCGCTTGGCAGCTCTCTCGGTAGTCATTTTTTCCTTTGATGGCCTGCTACTGTGCTGGATCGCAATTCCCTTTCGTGAACAGCTCGTTGGTATCTTTGGCCTGACGCAGGAGAGTAATCGCCTCGCTGTCGAATTTGTATTTTGGACCATCCTCTTTGCGCCTGCGATGCTGGCTCAGATGGTACTTAGCTTTGCCCTGCGCGCTACGGGCGATACCGCTACGCCTTTGGCCATGGCGCTGATCAGCGTCATCCTTGGAGTCTATTGCGGTATAGCCTACACCTTTGGATGGCATGGCTTAGCGTCAAGAGGACTCTCTGGCCTGGCTATTGGAAGCGGTATTGGCGCCACGATTACTGTCGCTGGTTTTCTTGCTCTATGGGTCGGCGGCGCGCTGTCTTTTAAGCCTAAAAATCCGCTGCCAGACTTTATTTCTAATGGCAGAGCCTTGGTCAAAATTGGTATGCCCGCGGCCGCTGAGCAGATGTTTTTTCAAGCCGGCTTGCTAGTCTTTTTAGTCTTTCTGACCAGCTATGGCAACGCTGCATTCGCAACCTACGGCATTGGTTTGTCTATACTGGGCCTGATGATCGTTGTTGCCTACAGCTTTTCGATCTCCAGCGCTATATTGGTGAGCCAACATCTTGGCGCTGGCGACAAACAGGGTGCCTATGATGCGGCCAAAAAAACCGCCCGAACTAGCGTCTATTTAATGATCGTCGGCGGGGCTGTCATTAGTCTATTTGCCGAAGAGATCGCGCGCTTTATGATCGACGATCCAGAGGTAATTTCTCTGATGGTGCCCTTTATATATATCATTAGCTGTAGCTTGCCGCTGATGGGTATAGAGTTCAGCATGGCTGGAGCTCTGCGTGGCGCCGGCGATACGCGCTATCCCATGATGGTTACCCTATTTAGTATTGCCTTAAGCCGAGTATTGGTGCCATGGATACTGGTTAAGATGGGCGCAGATGTGATTTGGTTGTATGCCACTTCTCTGCTAGATTTTGGCATAAAATCTAGTCTAAACACGATCCGATTCCGTAAGAAAGCGTGGTTAAACTTGAAAATTACGAACAACGAATGATTAGAGGTTATGGTTAAAACTATTCAGTCCCCGAACCCGCAAGGCCAACACGATCGTCAAATTGCATACTGGCTTTTTTTCTGCGCAGCCGTTATTTTTGGGATGATTCTACTGGGCGGCATAACCCGCTTGACTAGTTCAGGGCTTTCCATGGTCGATTGGAAGCCTATCATGGGTGTTATACCACCAATGACTCAGACCGACTGGCAAGAGATGTTTTTGAAATACCAGCAGTTTCCTGAGTACCAAAAAATCAACGTGGGCATGTCGCTAGAAGATTTTAAGCCGATCTTTATGTATGAGTATCTGCATCGAGTCCTTGGTAGACTTATTGGTGTGATCTTCATCGTGCCCTTTTTATTCTTTTATTTCAGTCGCCGTATTAAGACTGGGCTCACGCCGAAGCTCGTTATTATGTTGATTGGCGGTGGTTGTCAGGGTTTGCTAGGCTGGTACATGGTTAAGAGTGGCTTGGTCGACAACCCCCATGTAAGTCAGTACAGACTTACGGCACATCTGGGCGCAGCAGTTCTGATCTACGGCTTTATTCTGTGGACGGCCTTCGGCTTAGTTCTAACAGCTCGGGCACAGCCGGTCGAGTTACAGCGATTTTCCATTGGGTTAAGTGCACTGATATATCTAATGATTCTGTCCGGTGGCCTGGTGGCTGGCACCCATGCCGGGAATGCCTATTCCACCTGGCCTCTGATGGGCGATAGCTTTGTACCCGCTGGGCTCTATGCCATGACGCCCGCTTGGCTATCCGCCTTTGAAGACATCACCACCATACAGTTTAACCACCGTATGTTCGCCTATTTAATTGTTGCACTGGTTGTGGCTTTTGCTATCAGGGCCTTTAGATTTGGCATCGTAGGCCGCCTCAAAGTAGGCATTTTTTGCCTCATAGGCTTACTCGGTATGCAAGTAACGCTGGGGATCAGTACATTGATTTTTTATGTTCCCATCCCCGTTGCAGCGGCCCATCAAGTTGGCGCTGTCGCGCTATTAACTGCATCCTTATTTATCAGCCATTGCCTAAGTAATGGACTACGTCATTCGAATTAATCAACGGAGAAATACCATGAAAAAACTTGTCATTACAATGTTCGTAGCCACCCTTTCACTGGGTGCCCTAGCCGGAGATCCGGTAGCAGGCAAAGCCAAATCAATGACCTGTGCGGGCTGTCACGGCGCGGCAGGAATCAGCAATAACGGTATGTGGCCAAATCTGGCGGGGCAAAAAGAAGCCTACCTCGCTAGCCAATTGAAAATGTTCAGAGATGGGAAACGCAACAATCCCATGATGTCCGCGATGTCTAAAGGCCTGTCCGATGCCGATATTGCCAATCTTGCCGCCTACTATGCAGGCCTGAAGTAAGCCTGCGGGAGTGTGTACTTACAAATGCTGCATTACCTTCAAGGGGGGATCTTCGCAAAATCAGATGCTAGCTGCGGTGTTTTGACAATAGTGTTATTGTTTTCGGCCCTGATAAATGACTTTACCGGTTATATTGGGCCGCGTCCCCTTTACCTTAGTAGCCCTTAACCTCACCGCTCTATTTACCGAGATTAGACAAACACCTTGCTTAGCTCCCTTACAGCGATTTGTTTGTTAATATAGACTGCGTATAATGGGGCTCAGTTGCAATAAAAACGATTCGACAGGCACCAAGGCTTTTAGTCATTGGGTCATCTGGCGCCGACTCAATCTAAGGCACATCATTTATTATTCACAATTGCTCATAGGCAATGGCAGCCCCCATTGCTTTGCATCATTGTTAACACATTTTAATTCATTTATTAACGGAGTTTAGGCATGCCCACAGTCACCTACATACAAGCCAATGGCAGCAGCCAAGAAATTGATCTCGCACCTGGCACTAGCCTGATGCAAGGCGCCATCGACAACCTAGTGGAGGGTATACTTGCCGAATGCGGGGGCTCCTGTAGTTGTGCTACCTGCCACTGCTACATTGATGAGAGCTGGACCGATAAGCTTGAGCCACCGACTGACATGGAAGCCGACCTCCTGACCTGTGTTACCGACCTCAGAGATGCTAGCCGTCTCTCCTGTCAAATTAACATTACTGAGGCCCTCGACGGTCTTGTAGTGCATTTACCTGAATCACAATTTTAACAGCCTCCTGTCACATTTCTGCAATAAGCCAGCTATCGCAAATAGTCATCCTACTTGTTCACACCGCAAGAAAGATGACTTAAAGACTTACGCTACTATGCATAAAAAAATTATGGTGTCATTGTTTTTTAGTAGCTCACAGGCTGTCAAAATTCAGCGGCGCTTAGGCCTACTGCAACTCGCCTAAGAGGACAGAATATCAGCCGCTAAAAAAAAGACTCGCCGCATATCACTCAGGCTTTGCTGAGGGTTAGGCAAAAACCATCTTCTTTGTTTGTTTTTTAATCGAAACAAGGTATAGTTTAAAACGCCTTCAACTAATAAATAAAAGGGGCATTTTAATGCCATATCAAAAAGATTTTCTGCTCAAAGCCTACCGCTCGATGAAGACCATCCGAGAATTCGAAGAGCGCTGTGTCAAAGAGTTTGAGGGGGGTAATATTCCCGGTTTCGTCCATGTGTCAAATGGCCAAGAAGCCATTGCCGTTGCAGCCTGTATTGACCTCAGCGATAAAGATATCATCGGTAGCACCCACCGCGGGCACGGCCATTGCATTGCCAAAGGCTGTGACATTGGCGCCATGATGAAAGAAATCATGGGTAGAGTTACCGGTCTTTGTAAAGGCAAAGGGGGCTCTATGCACATCGCCGATATAGACAAAGGGATGCTCGGTGCTAACGCCATTGTTGGAGGCGGTCCTCCTTTAGTGAATGGTGCTGCCCTAGCAGCCAAGACTCTAGGCACTAAAAATATCGCCCTCTCTTTTAATGGTGACGGAAGTGCCAATCAGGGGACGGTAATGGAAGCCATGAATATGGCGGTTGTGTTGCAGCTACCCCATGTCTTTGTTTACGAAAACAATGGTTATGCCGAAGGCACTGCCGCTAACTATGGCTTGGGCTGCGACAGCCTGACCGATCGCAATGCCGGCTTTGGTATGCCAGCTGAGTGCATCGATGGCCTGGACTTCTTTGTCACCTATGAAGCGCTGAAAGTGGCGACCCAGCGTGCACGCGATGGCGGTGGCCCGTCGGCAATAGAAGCCATGTGCGTGCGCTTTGATGGTCACTTTATTGGCGACCCACAACTTTACCGCGGCACCAATGAGATTAAAGATGCACGTAAGACTCAGGATTGCTTAAAGATCTTCCGTCAGCGCGTTGTCGCCGAAGGCTGGCTAACAGCCGCAACCATGAATGCAATTGATAAAGAAATCATGGTCGAAATAGAAAAAGCTGTTGCCGACGCTCTAACTGCGCCGCACCCAGATCCCGCCACGGACCTTATGTCCGACGTCTACTGCTCTTACTAATGGTGTCAAAATGACTAACTATTCTAATGATCCAAAAATAGCCGGCAAGTCCTCATTAAAAACTATCCGCGAAGCGATAAACGACGCACTCAGAGCTGAGATGCGCCGTGACCCGACTGTTATCGTACTCGGTGAAGAAGTGTCTGGTGGCGCGGGCTGCCCCGGAGAGGACGATGCCTACGGCGGTGTTTTCGGCGTTACCAAAGGTCTTATGCCTGAGTTTGGCCGCGAGAGAGTTATCGACACCCCCATCAGTGAAGCCGCCATTATTGGCGCTGCTGCCGGTGCCGCCAACAATGGTCTACGGCCGGTAGCAGAACTCATGTTCTTCGACTTTATCGGCGTCTCTTTTGATCAGATTTTTAACCAGACTGCTAAGTTTCGCTACATGTTCGGCGGCAAATCAAAGACTCCTCTGGTTATTCGAGCTACAGTCGGTGGCGGTTGGCGCGCTGGTGCTCAGCACTCCAGTATGCTGCATTCAATCGTTACCCATATAGCCGGATTAAAAGTGGTAATGCCCAGCAATGCCTACGATGCAAAAGGTTTAATGGTGCAGGCCATTCGCGATGACGATCCGATTATTTTTCTCGAACACAAAACAATGTACGACAATACCTGTGAAGTGCCGGACGAGCAGTATGCCATTCCCTTTGGGGAAGCTGCATTCCCTAGGCACGGCACAGACGTTACTATTGTTGCCATATCCAATATGGTCACTCGAGCTATTGAAGCGGCCGACATCCTGGCTAAAGAAGGAATCAGCTGCGAAGTAATAGATCCTCGCACCGTTTCTCCATTGGATGATGAAGCTATTCTTGAGAGCGTTGAAGTGACCGGCAGATTAGTGGTCGTAGACGAGGGTAATCCGCGCTGCGGGCTTGCCTCCGACATCGCTGGCATAGTCGCCGAGAAAGGTTTTCACAGCCTGATAGCGCCAATTCGCACTGTCACTGCGCCGCACACACCGGTTCCCTTTGCACCAGAATTAGAAGATGCCTACATACCCAGTGTAGAAAAAATTCTTGCTGCAGTCCGCGAAGTAATAGGAGGTTAGGCATGACAGAAAACATCAAGGCAATCAATATGCCCAAATGGGGCATGGAAATGTCAGAGGGCGATGTCACTGCCTGGCACGCCTCAATCGGTGATCAGGTTAGTGTCGGCGACGATTTAATCGATGTCGAAACCAGCAAAATCGTCAACACAGTGACCTCTCCCGATAGTGGCATACTCAGAGCTATAGTGGCAGATCCTGGTGAGACCTGCGCTGTCGGGGACCTTCTGGGTGTGCTGGCATCTGCAGATACTAGCGATGAAGATATCAAGGCGTTTATAGCCAGCCGCTCAGCGGGAACAGTCGCCAAGGAGGCAGAACCTGCGCCAATAGTGCAGGAGCCCGCCCCTGCGGTGGCTGAGCCTGTACAAGAAATTGCGCTGGCGGCGCCAATTGCTCCAATTGCTGCAATGGTGTCGAGTGAAGCCACAGCTATGGCGACCCTCGCCGACGGCGACGATGACAGTGCTGTAGCTGCCTCTCCGGTAGCACGTCGTCTCGCAGAAGAGTACGGTGTGAATTTAAATAATATTTCGGGTACAGGCCGCCATGGACGCGTATCTAAAAGCGACCTTGAATCTGCGATTACCGACGCTGGTGGCGTTTTAGCGGGCGCCAGCTCGGTTCGAGCTCCCGGCCTCACCGATTCGAAATCACTGGCCGACGGCGTCGATGATAGCAATGTCTCGGCCTCCCCAGTAGCCCGTCGTTTGGCAATAGAGTATGGCGTGAATCTGAACAATATCTCGGGCACGGGCCGCCATGGTCGCGTATCCAAGAGCGATCTTGAAAATGCAGTAACTGCCGCCGGTGGAGAATTAATCCGTACTAACAACACGGCCAGTACTGTAGTGAAACTGGGTGATGATAGCCATATTAAAGCCACGCCAGTGGCACGGAGGTTGGCAGAAGAGTTAGGGGTCAACTTATTAGAATGCCGCGTAAGTGGTGATCGAGGTCGGGTCTGTAAAGCCGATGTGGAAGCCGTTGCCGCTCGCAAAAATAAGCCGTTAGCGCCATCCATCGACACCTCTGGTTCAATCACTATTGAAAGTCCTTTTGAGTCTGAGGTTTTGACCGGCATGCGCAAGACTATCGCCGGTCGCCTGCAATCCTCTAAGCAAACTGCACCCCATTTTCGCGTCCAAATCGATGCCGAAATAGACGCCCTTCTAGCGGTGCGAAAGCAAATAAATGCTGCAAACTCAGCGGCTAAAGTCTCGGTGAATGATTTTATGGTCAAGGCCTGCGCTGCGGCACTAATGCAAGTCCCTGCAATCAATGTTCAATTCGATGGTGAACAGGTCAAATATTTCAAAGATGCAGACATTTCCGTTGCCGTTGCCGTTGCCGATGGTTTGATAACACCTATAGTCAGCAGCGCTAATCACAAGGGTTTAATAGCCATCTCTAATGAAGTGCGTGATCTGGCGACCAGAGCGAAAATTAACCGCCTCAAGCCTGCTGAATTTGTGGGCGGCAGTTTTTGTATTTCTAATCTCGGCATGTTTGGCATCAAACAATTTGACGCCATCATTAACCCCCCTCAGGGTGCCATTCTGGCCGTGGGTACCGGAGAACAGCGTCCAGTGGTGAAGGAGGGTCAACTCAGTATTGCGACTGTGGTCAGCCTGACTTTATCCAGCGATCATCGCATTATTGATGGCGCCGTAGCCGCACAATTTATGTCCATCCTCAAGGGCTATTTGGAACAACCAGCAACCATGCTGGGTTAAGGAGTGGACATGCAACAGTATGATCTAATGATAGTTGGCGGCGGCCCAGGTGGCTATGTTGCAGCTATCCGTGGCGCTCAGTTAGGCTTCAAGACAGCATTGGTAGAACGAGAGCACCTCGGGGGTGTCTGCTTAAATTGGGGCTGTATACCCACCAAAGCCATGCTGCGGGGTGCCGATATCGCACACACGCTAAAAGAGGCCGAGCACTTCGGTTTCACCATTGATAATGTTAGCTTTGATATCAATAAACTGGTGCAGCACAGTCGTTCGGTGGCGAGCAAACTCAGTCAGGGTGTTGCCTACCTGATGCAAAAAAACAATATTACTGTGATTGACGGCACAGCTAGTCTGGCCGACAAATGTCGCCTCGAAGTGACCCACAATGGCGCAGTAACCCAATATAATGCCACGCATATTATCCTCGCTACTGGCGCTCGCGCTCGCAACCTGCCTAATATCGAGATCGACGGTGACTTTATCTGGGGTGCTCGAGAAGCCATGACACCCACTGCCCTGCCAAACAACCTTCTGGTTATTGGCGCTGGCGCTATTGGTGTCGAATTCGCCAGTATGTATAACGACTTAGGGACCAATGTCACTCTCGTTGAAGCAGAGACACGCATCACCCCTGCCGAAGACATTGAGATCTCACAGATCGCGGAAAAATCCTTTCAGAAGCGAGGTATTAAAGTTCTTACCAACAGTCTGGTTGAATCCGTTGAGCGCGCTGGCACGGGCAGTGTGGCGAGAATTAACGGCCCCGACGGTAAACAGGAACTGGCGTTTGACCAAGTGATTTTAGCCGTGGGAATCAGAGGCAATATTGAGAGTCTAGGCCTGGAGAAACATGGAGTCCATATGGACAAGGGCTTTTTAATTGCCGACCAATTTGGCAAGACCAACCTAGCTGGTTTATACGCTGTTGGGGACGTCGCAGGGCCACCTTGGCTAGCCCATAAAGCGAGCCATGAAGCCGTTATCTGTGTCGAAAAAATAGCCGGTGTTGACGGAGTCAAGCCGCTAAATAAAGATCGCGTGCCGGGCTGTACCTATTGCCGCCCGCAAATAGCCAGTGTCGGACTCACGGAGGCGCAGGCTGCCGCGGCAGGCCACAGTACCAGAGTGGGCCGCTTTAATCTTAGTGCCAACGGTAAAGCTCTGGCCATTAATGAAGGCGAAGGAATGGTCAAAACAGTTTTCGATAGCAACACCGGCGAACTACTTGGCGCCCACATGATTGGTGCCGAAGTCACAGAACAGATTCAGGGGTTTGGTATCGCGCAACAGCTTGAGGCTACAGAGCAGGAACTAGCCCACACTATTTACGCACACCCCACAGTATCTGAAAGCATGCATGAGTCTGTATTAGACAGTCTCGGGCTTTCAATTCATCAGTAGAGTTTATTTATGACCAGTCAAGTTCCATTACACGAGGGTCTATTTACCTGGCCTGCTACTAAACCTCAGTTGCTGGGCAGCCGCTGTAGCCAGTGCGCCGAAGCCGCTTTTCCAGCACAGCCCGACTGTCGTAGCTGCGGCTCGCGTGACACAACGATTGTCGAGTTGGGGGATCATGGCACGTTGTGGACCTGGACCATACAGACATTTTTGCCCAAGCATCCCTATCTCAGCGGCGAAACCGCAGACACATTTCGCCCTTACGGCGTTGGCTATGTGGAAATGCCAGGAGGTGTGCGCGTTGAAGCTCGCCTCAAACCTAATAGCCCGGACCAGCTGAAAATCGGTATGCCTATGCAATTAGATATTATCCCGTTCTGTACTGACGAAAACGGCGACCAGAGAATGACCTTTGCGTTTAGTGCAGTGGCGGAGGTATAAATTATGGATGTAGCAATTATAGGTATCGGACTTCACCGCTTTGGCCGCTCACCAGACATGTCAGGGATGCAACAGGGGGCTTCTGCTGTGCGCGCCGCTCTTGCAGATGCCGGTCTCGCCTGGAAGGATATGCAATTTGCCTATGGCGGCAGTCAAGACGGCGGTAACGCCGATGCGTTAGTTAATGAGCTCGGCCTAACTGGCCTACAGTTTACCAACATATGGAATGGCTGCGCCACCGGCGGAAGTTCATTACACGCCGCCTATACCGCGATTAAATCTGGCGAATACGATATGGGTGTGGTTGTCGGTTTCGACAAGCATCCCCGCGGAGCCTTCAACCCTCAACCCAAAGAATGGGGCTTGGATGAATGGTACGGCGAAACCGGATTAATGCTCACCACGCAGTTTTTTGCTCTCAAAACTCAGCGCTATATGTACGATCATGGCATTACTGAAGACGCGTTGATTCGAGTATCTGAGAAAGCCTTTAACAATGGCTCAATTACACCGACTGCATGGCGCCAGCAGGCCTTGAGCTATGAAGAGATTGCCAGCTCGACCATGGTAAGCGATCCGCTTAGGAAATATATGTTCTGTAGTCCGGCCGAAGGTGGTGCGGCGCTGATTGTTTGTAATGCCGACAAAGCACATCAGTACTGTAGTAATCCATTATTTATAAAAGCTGCGGCAGTGCGAACTCGGCATTACGGTAGTTTTGAGGTGTTTTCGCCGTCGCAGGCGATGACTGTGGCCGATGCACCGACAGTGACGGCTTCAAAGGCGGCTTTTGAGTTAGCCGGTATTGGCCCCGAAGATGTCGACGTGATTCAATTGCAGGATACCGACAGCGGTACCGAAATTATGCATATGGCCGAGAACGGATTCTGCGAGCATGGGGAGCAAGAGAAACTCCTGCGCGAAGGTGCCACACAAATAGATGGCCGCATGCCGGTTAATACTGATGGTGGCTGTCTCGCTAATGGCGAACCCGTAGGCGCATCTGGGCTTCGACAGATCTACGAAGTCTGTGTGCAGCTTCGCGGTGAGGGCGGCGCAAGACAGGTCGCAAATAACCCTAAAGTGGGATACACCCATGTCTATGGTGCCCCTGGTATTAGTGGCGTCAATATTATTACCAAATAATTAACATAACGATAAGTAGGAGCTAATCTATGTCTGATTTAATCAAAGTAAAGCAACAGGGCGAAGAACGCTGTGAAGGCATCAGCTATCAGGATCTACTCAATGACGAAATCATTGATGTGCCCCCTTACTTGCGTGAAAATACTAACCCCTATATGGGTGATGAAGACATTGATGTAGCCCGATGGATTTCACGTGATTTTCATGAACAAGAAAAAGAAAAGCTATGGCCCAAAGTCTGGCAGATGGCCTGTCGAGAAGAGGATATTGCTGAAATCGGTGATCATCATATTTATGAGATCATAGACCAATCTATTATTGTCACCCGCACCGGTGAAAATGAATTTAAAGCCTTTATTAATTCCTGCTTGCACCGCGGCCGTATACTGCGCGACTGCGATGGCCATGCTGAAGAATTCGTCTGCCCCTTTCACGGCGCAACCTGGGACATTAACGGCGAATTCAAAGGCATTCCCTGTAAGTGGGACTTTAGCCATTTAGACCAAAAGGATATGAGCCTGCCACAGGTCAAAGTCGGCAACTGGGGTGGCTTCGTGTTTATTAATTTCGATGAGAACTGTGTCCCTCTAGAGGATTATCTCAGCCCATTGCCAGAGCATTTCGCGCGCTTCCCACTGCATGACTACTACAAAGGTGCCCATGTTCAGCGCGTAGTTCAGTGTAACTGGAAAGTAGGAGCGGAAGCGTTTATGGAATCATTTCATACACTGGAAACCCATAGTGAGATTTTGACTTTTACCGGTGACGCTAATTCACAGTACGACACCTTCGGCGATCATGTCAGCCGCTCGGTTACCCCTATGGGTGTAGCCAGCCCACATATGCCTGACGTGACTGAAGCCGAAATCATGCGCGATATTCTCGAACTGTCTGGTCGTATGGCCACCGATAGTGCAGAGGGCCATGAAATGCCTGAGGGGCTAACCGCGCGTGCCTATGTGGCAGAGACCAACCGTGAAATGTTTAGTGAGATTATCGGTGAATCCCTAGACCATGCAACTAAGTCAGAGTTGGAAGACGCCATACTCTATATGCTTTTCCCAAATACTCAGGTCTGGACAGGTTATCACGGTAACATTGTCTATCGTTTTCTGCCCAATGGTGACGACCATAGCAGCTGTATCTTCGAAACCATGATACTACTGCGCTACGCAAAAGGAACCAAGCGGCCGGACCCTGCAGAGAAAAACATTTTACGCCCAGACCAGGCTTTCAGTGAGGCCCCAGAAATTGGCGGACTGGGACCCGTTTTCGATCAGGATGACAGCAATATGGCCGCTGTACAAAGAGGTATGATGGCCTCTAAGAAAGGCGCAGTCAGTCTGGCCAGCTATCAAGAAAGTCGTATCCGTCACCTACATCAGACAATAGATAAGTACCTTAACGCTTAAACTATTTGAGTCGTGCCCCTGCTATTGCAACCCGACGGCTTTTAGATTCTTCGATAGCCCAGACGGGTATGTCGACCTATCTCTGTAGCAATGACTGACAACAATGTAATTTACGAGTATTTTATGGCAACCACTACACATACCCTATTCCCCGCAGAAGACTTAGCCGATAACGAAAGTGTAGCTGTAATGGTCGAGGGCAATGACATCCTCGTCTGTAAAGCTAATGGTAGCTATTACGCAGTAGCTAATAACTGCACTCACCAGAGAGCTAAGCTCGCAGGCGGTCGGATCAGAAACTGTTTCCTATCCTGCCCACTGCATGGCGTGCGTTTTGACTTGCGCACAGGGGTCCCTCTTGGAGAGCTCACCCGAGTTGGCTTGAAGACCTACCCCATTCGCTTAGCAGATGATGGTAATCTGCAGTTGGACATCGATTAGTTATGAATAAAAACCGCCAGATTGTACTAGCCTCTTATGTCAATGATGCCGCGCTGCCTGAGAACTTTGCACTGACCGAAGGCCCCATGCCCAAGCCGGGCAAGGGTGAATTTCTACTGCGTAATATGTACTTTTCAATGGAACCTGCCATACGTGGTTGGGTAGATGGCAAGGCCAATTATTTGCCGCCAATCCCCATCGGAGGCGTGATTCGAGGCCCCTCTGTCGGTCAGGTTATCACCTCTCATAATAAGGATTTTGCCGAGGGAGATATCGTTTTTGCCCTCAATCAATGGGAAGATTATTCCGTCTGCCATAGCGATGCTATCCTACTGAAAAAACTGCAACCTGAGGCAGACATCCCTCTGTCATACTACGTTGGCTCCCTTGGTGGCGCTGGAACCACGGCGTATATTGGTTTGCATGAGGTGGGGCTAGTTAAGCCCGGACAGACCGTTGTGGTCAGTGCAGCGGCCGGCGCTACAGGTAGTATGGTCGGCCAGATAGCCAAGCTATGCGGCTGTAAGGTCATCGGTATTGTCGGCAGTGATACCAAGGCCCAGCTGATCATTGACCAGTTCGGTTTCGACGCCGCCATCAACTACAAAACAGAAGATGTTACCGCAGCGGTCATAGCCATTGCACCAGAGGGTGTCGATATTTATTTCGATAATGTTGGCGGCCCAGTCCTCAATGCCCTACTTCTCGCAATGAACGTTTATGGACGTATTGTCAGCTGCGGAATGATCGCTGATTACAATCGTACCGACAACCCAAATCCCATTACTAATCTTTGGGAAATGGTGTCGCGGCAGCTGACTATGCAGGGATTTTTATTGCCCACCTATCAAGATAAAGTGCCCGCGGCAATGGCCCAACTCGAGGAATGGATTCGCGCAGGCAAGATTACCGTGTTAGAAAATATTACCAGCGGACTGGCCAGCACCCCGGCCGCATTTTGCGAGATGATGTCTGGTAAGACTGTTGGTAAGGCGCTGGTAAAAGTTGACTGGCCGGTTGATGACTAGGCGTGTGTCCGCCGCTGATATTGGCTCTCAACACACACCATTGCTGCTTGACTGTCACGCGATATTGCCATGTGTTTAGGTCACAGCTAGCGGAGTACTCTAAAGGATAATAGTGTAGATGAGCGCGATAAAGATGCGGGGATTAAAAGTAAAAAATTTGAAACGATTTAACCGAAGTGCTTTAGCTTGTCTGACACTGTCGTAAGGCCCACTTAGATCATTTCTAGCATGAATAGTGATTACCTTGCTAGGCCAACCCTAGAGGCTGTTATTCACGCTCTAGTTGAACCTGATCTTCCGCCAACGTTAACCAGCAATGCTTTCTTTCTGTCCAGACATGGACTGTGGGTTGCAAGTCATCAACCTCATCTAAGGTGCCGGCCTTGATAAAAATTAGACCCATCTCTGGCGCATTTTCAGTATCAGTGATCACCGGTGAACCACAGGTGCCGCAGAAGCGACGATAGACGATTTGCCCGCTAGTGCCTTTATCCTCATAGGTCTGTAATTCACCCGTGAGTTCTAGGCTGTCACGGGAGAAAAAGGCCACCAGTGAGAAAGCTGAGCCTGCCTGCTTTTGGCAATTCAGGCAGTGGCAGACCACGGTTTGCAGGGGTTTTGCTGAAACTTTGTAGCGAATCTGGCCACAGAGACAGCCGCCCCCTCTTGTTTCTTCGCTCATTGTCTTCGCCTCCCCGTAATACTCAGTTAATACTCAGTGCACCATCGACAATAAAGTCAGCGCCGGTTATAAAAGATGCCTCTTCACCGGCCAGAAATACCGCCATGGACGCTACATCTTTGGTCTCACCGATACGGCCGATCGGATGCATAGCCTTGTAACTGTCCATCAGGGCTTCGCCATCTTCGACCTGACCGATAACCTTTTCTAGCATCTGGGTCTGAATAACACCGGGACTGATCGAATTAACATTGATACCATAACCATTGTGAGCACAGTGCAAGGCGACCGACTTAGTCATCATTTCAACCCCAGCCTTAGACGCGTTATAGGCAACCAGCTCAGCCTTGGGTCTTGAGGCAGAGACAGAGGCCATATTAATAATTAGCGCCCCCCCCATCGGCCTTCATTAGTTTGATCGCACCCTGACAACCTAGAAAGCAACTGCGTAAGTTGATCGCCATGGTCTTATCCCAGGTTGCAACATCGAGTTCTTCAATGTTGCCCATCAGTGTCACACCAGCCACATTGACAAGAATATCCAGACCAGAAAATTTGCCCTGGGCAATAACAAACAACGCATTCCAATGCTCCGGGACCGACACATCGTGACGCACAAACTGACAGTGATCTCCTAACGCCAACGCCGCACGCGTACCCCCAGTCTCATCGATATCGGTGATAATAACGTTGGCACCCTCAGCAATAAATCGCTCAGCAATACCATAACCAATCCCTGTCGCGCCACCCGTGACTATGGCGCGTTTACCGAGGAGCTTTTGTTCGGCCATAAGACTACACCTTAAGCATTAGTTTACCGGTGTTGCTGCCATCAAAGAGTTTATGGAAGGCGACAAGCGTGTTGTCAAAACCATCGACAATCTCATACTTAAATTGAATTTTATCCTCAGTCAGTAACGCGGCAATCGCACTGGCACCCTCTTCAAACTGTGGGAAATAGTTGCTGATTAAAAACCCTTTAACCGTGGCACTCTTGGCCAGTATCTGCCACCAATTGTAAGGTCCAGGAACTGGCTCAGAGGCATTGTAGGTTGAAATAGACCCGCAAAAAACAATCCGTGCATTGCTGTTGATATTCAATAGTGCCGCATCGAGAATTTCGCCACCGACGTTGTCAAAATAAACATCAACTCCTTCAGGACAGGCTGCCGCAATAGCAGCATTGAGATTTCCTTTTTCAGTTTTGTAGTTGATCACCGCATCAAATCCAAGATCCTCTTTGAGCCACTGACATTTGTCGTCAGTACCAGCGAGACCCACCACACGACAACCCATGTTTTTTGCCAGCTGTCCACCCAATGATCCAACCGCACCAGCAGCCGCACTCATCAGCAGAGTATCCCCCGGTTTTAAGTCCGCCGCATCGGTAATACCAAAATAGGCAGTGAGACCCACAGCACCAAAGGCACTAAGATAATAATGCAGAGGAAATGGATTGTCTTCCGGCACTTTGGTCAGAAAATATCCCACCGACAAACTGTATTCTTCCCAGCCATTGAGACCATAGACCTTGTCACCCACAGCGAAATCCGAGTTCCGACTCTCTACAACAGTGCCTACCGTCGAGCTGCGAATAACGTCTCCCAATTCGATCGGAGGCATATAGCTGGGTTCATCGCTCATCCAGCCACGAATCGCGGGATCCAGTGAGAAATACTCATTTTTAATTAATAATTCTCCTTCAGCCAAACCATCAACTTCGACTGTCCGAACCTTAACGTCGTTATCAGTAGTAGGACCGTTTGGGCGCTGGTGGAGGTAGTATTGCTTGTACTTTGTTGACATGTGTTCTTCCATTTTGATGTGAATTAATTGGCTGCCCACGATCTGCTGATTCGAAGACTGAAATCTAGCCTTTAAGGTACCCCTTTAAGAATAAAAAATCAACTGAGATTGTTTTCTTGGCATTCTATCCTGTATAGTCATTTGCGGGTAATAGAGCCAATAACAGGAAGGATAATACTATGACTTTTTCAGGATCAACTGAAGATCGTCTCGCTATACGCGAGCTGATGGATATTTATGCCGACGCAGTCAACCAAAGAGATACTGACCTTTGGGCCTCGACTTGGACAGAAGATTCAAGTTGGAAACTGCCTGTTATTCCGGGTATGGAAAATGTTAGTGGGAAGGACAATATCGTCAGTGCATGGCAGGCTGGCATGGCTATGTTTCCGTTTATTTTTATGTCGATTTCTGTCGGCTTTATTCGGGTCGATGGCGACACCGCAACAGCCAGATGCTACACCACCGAGGTGGGCACTACGGTCGACGGCACCGAAATTAGACCTCGCGGGCAATATGACGACATGTTAGTCAAGGTCGGCGGCCAGTGGTTTTTCAAAGAACGTATTTTCAATTCTCTCTACGGTGAATAATCTTACAGACTGAGGGTATTCGTATGACCGTACTAATTAATGGAACAGTGGATTTTAAACCGGAAGATGCGATTAGAGTCTTGCCGGAAACAGCGCAGTTAATGGCGGATACACGCGCACAAAAAGGCTGTCGACACTATGTATGGAGCCTCGACCCCGTGGTGCCGGGAAGAATCTATGTGCATGAGAATTGGGAGTCTGTTGAGCATTTGCGCGCGCATCTAGCCAGTCATTTTTATACGGATATGTTGGAAATTCTGTATCAGTATGAGATTTTCGCTACAGACATACTTAAATACAGAATAGATCACTGCGAACCGGTGTATGACGATACCGGTACCGCGCGCGCCGATTTCTTTACCGACTAAATAAAAGGCTATTGGCTGATAGCTCTGACGGGAGATTAACAGCATGTCGACACTCGAAGAACGCATCAAAATCATTGAGGACCGTCAGGAACTGCAACAGCTCTTTAGCAGTTATCTTGTCGCTCTAGATGACCTATCAGACATCGAGCTTACGCTCAGTTTTTTCACCCAAGATGCGGTGTTTGATCTGAGCGCTATGGCCTACACGAGCTGTCATGGTATAGACGCTTTGCGAGAATTCTTTACAGGAGTATTTTCCAACTTAACACACAGCGCACATTTTGCGACTAACTTTAAGATAAAGTCGTTAGAGGAGAACAGCGCGAGCGCCCAAAGCCACGCCATTGTCATGGGACCGCCAGCTGAGGGCGAACTTGTGATGGTCTATGTCCAATATCATCTCGAATTTAAACGGGTAGACTGCAGCTGGAGAATACAGTTATTCAGCGGAGAGCCTTTGATGCCCCTAGAGTAGGGCCGACGGTCAAACCCTATGGACTTCTGAGTCTAGTTCGCGAGAGATTGTGTCATTGCATCTAAAAGACTCAATTGCTGACATAAGCCTCGTTTGAGGTCAGATCGACATCAGGGACTCCGCTATAACTCAACAATAACCCTCAATGACGCTATTATGACTCTAATACGACAAAACCCTCTGCACGGCATGCGGAGGGTTTTGAAGTGATCGAGATTGGGGGAGATCTCTCGCTCTAAGTTGACTATTGGTCCGAGTATTAAAGCTTGACCAGACATTTGCCTAAATTGTTGCCTGCCAACATATCAATAAAGCCCTGCCCTGTGGTTTCAATACCCTCTGACCAGTTAACGGGGCTTACCATTGAGCCTGCCTTCAGCATGTCAGTTATATAATTAATAGCCTCGGGATAGCGATCCACATAGTCTGAAAACATAAAGCCCTCAGCTTTGGCTCGTTTAGTAATCAGCTCCCACATATTGGCAACTGGCTCATGGCCACCCTCTCTCTCGTATTGAGAGACAGCCCCACAGAGAATTACGCGGGCATTTTCTGCCAGCTGTCCCAGCATAGTGCCCAGCATGGGGCCACCGACATTGTCATAAACAATATCCATGCCGTCGGGCGCTACTCGTTGTAGCTGCTGTTCAAGGGTCTCTGACGATTTGTAGTCGATAACCTGATCATAGCCCAGAGTCTCCTGTAACCAGTCACATTTAGCCGCTCCACCGGCAATACCCACGGTGCTACAACCCTCGGCCTTGGCTATCTGTCCGGCGATACAGCCAATACCACCAGCGGCGGCATTAATCACAAATAGATCACCGGCTTTGGGCTCACCTATATCCATAATGCCAAAATAGGCGGTCATACCAGAGGGCCCGAGACTGCAGAGATACTCATGCAGCTCTACAGCGGGATCTGGGTCAATAATACTCATAAAATCTGATCCGTCAGCAATACTGTACTGCTCCCAAGCCGTGCGGCCCATCACAATACTGCCCTCAGGAAAGTCTGCATGGCGAGACTCAATCACCGTACCCATAATAATGCTCTGTACAGGCTCACCAATCGGCATCGAAGAGAGATAATTGTCCCCTGAGCCCTCACTCATCCATTGACGGAAACCGGCGTCCAAAGACAGGTAAGTATTCTTCACCATGAACTGCCCTTCGCCAACACTGCCCAATGGCTGAGTATCTACCTCAAAATCGGCCGCCACCAGCTGCGCCGCTGGTCTACGGGCTAGCAATACGCGAGTATTCATCTGTGTCATAAGTTAAGTTCCATTACAATTATTGAGTTCCACGACAGGATATTTGCCGTCTTCCAAGGCGTTCATGTTACCTCAGCGAATTGGCAAGGTAAATAACAATCATGTTTGATGGTTTTTTATTGACTGAGGTAATATGCCAAAGTACTATAAAGCTCAATTAAGCTTTTTAGCGGCAATAGACAGCAACTAACAGGCACCCTTCGTCAACGCTGATTTCGAGTCAGAGTTAGCGCAGACACCTACATTATGGAGGCCCGAAATGGCGACTAACGAACCACAGAACTTTGCTGATCACCTAGAAATTCAATCGGTAATTAACCTCTATGCCTCAGCGCTCGACAAGCAGCAATGGTCGGCACTAGAAGGTGTATTTACCGAAGATGCTGTAGCCGACTTTGTTGGTATCGGTGCATGCGAGGGTCGTCAGGCCATTACAGACCTGGTCACCAGCGTGCTAACTCAATGCGCGGCGACTCAGCATCTGCTGGGCAATATTTCTATTCAAGTGAGCGGCGACAGGGCTACGGCGACCTGCTATCTGTCGGCCATGCACGCGGGCCTCGGTGACTATGCCAGCGATATCTTTACCGTCTGGGGCGAGTATGCCGACCAGTTGATCCGTACGTCCGAAGGCTGGCGTATTGCCCATCGCACATTGACAACGATGCATGCGACAGGTGATATTGGCCTCAACGGATAAGACACCTTACCGCCGTCTTCGATTGGACAATAAATTAATAATTAATAACGAGTAATTAAATATGGTACACCTGCATTCCCACCATGATATCAGTGCACCCAGAGAAACGATTTGGGCCCTGCTCATGGACTTTGGCAATATCGAAGCCTGGTGGCCAAAAAATGCCCCCATCGATATTGAACGTGTAGAACTGGAGGGAAGTGGTGTCGGTATGACAAGACATATCTACAACGTTGGTTTTGATAATGCCGTCAGCGAACGCCTCGACGCCCTAGACACAGAGAATTTTACGCTGCAGCTGTCCATTGTCGGTGAACGCCCGGCGGGACTGCTGCACTATCAGGCAACGGGTAAGCTAACTGCATTGGATGATGGCGGCTGCCGACTGACCTACGATTCAGAATTTCGTGCCGAGCAGGGCGGCGAAGATGACGCTAAAGCCTTCCTATTGGGCGCCTATGAACTGATGTACCTAGGCCTCGATGGCGTAGCCAATCAAAGCGCCAAGTAAACCGCGCATCAAGACAATGAGCGTCCATCATAACCTTACTATTAAAAAGGAATTCGACCATGTTAGCTATCTCCGCAAGAATTGAACTAGCCCCTAAAGACGCCGCTTCCTATATTGCCAGCCGCCCAAAAAATCATTGCACCGACCCGGGCAGAATCTGGTTGTCAGCTTTATTCTATCGGTGTGGATATCAGCCTGTCCAATGTCATCTGGATAACGGAGCAGTGGGCAGAGTGAAGCCGCGCTTATGGCGCATTTAGGCATGCCCCATATTGTGGATTTTATGGCGTTTTGTGGCACCGTCGAGATCACGGATATGAGTATCGTTAAATACGACGTATCAGCCGCTGGCCCGCTGGTACTGCCAGAGAATTAAGCAGTGCGCTAAACCCTGAATCAGGCGAGGAATCAAAAGCATGACTATTGCAGAAAACTATAACCGCATTGTTGCCCGCATCATTGATGACGTTGACAACAACACCACAGACCAGACTGAAAGCACCTTATCGGTCCCCTCCAAATCGTATACCGATCCGGACCTCTGGAATCAGGAAATGGATCTTATATTTAAAAAAGTGCCCATTTTTGTCGCCCTAACCCAAGAGCTACCCAATGCGGGCGACTACAAAACATTTCAGTTTCTGGATAAGCCGCTGCTGATCACTCGTCTAAAAGATGGCTCTGCGAGGGTGATGCTCAATGTTTGTGCCCATCGTGCCATGACCATAGCCACCGAGCAATGTGGTAACAAGTCGCGATTTACCTGCCCCTATCATGGCTGGATGTACAGTAATGATGGTGTGCTGCGCGGGGTTGCCGATCAGGACAAATTTGGTGATTTTGACAAGCAGACTAATGGCTTAACCCAACTCCCCGTCTACGAGCGCGGCGGTATGATATTTACCGTTTTGGAACCCGGTGACGAAGCGGTAGATTTTGATGGTTTTTTAGGGGGCATGATGGAAGACATCGGTCGTCTAGGAATGGAAAGCTGGCATTACTGCGGTCAACGTAAGATCGAGGGAGCCAACTGGAAAGTCGCCTATGACGGCTATCTAGAGGGTTATCATTTTGCGGCGGCGCATCCAGATACGATCGCGCAACGCACCTACTCAAACGTCATGCAATTTGATTCCTATGGGCCCCACACCTTGATCTGTTTTCCACACTTGGCGATTAAAGAAAACCTCGGTGGGGTGGCACCAGAGGATTATCACAAACACGAAAACAACGGTTATGATTTTATCCGGACACTCTTCCCAAATATCTCCGTCTTTGTGGCACCAGAGATCACACTAATCAGTCAGATTGTTCCCGGCCCCAAACCTAATCAGAACACCACGTACCTGAACTTTATTCATCCCAGTAAGCCCGACGGAGAAGATACGGCATTGCAAGAGATGATGGACTTCTTTCAGGATGTCGTGGATGTCGAAGACTACCAAGTGGGTCTGGCCATCCAGAAAGGTCTAGAAGCGAACGCTCATGCCAATGTCACGTTCGGTCGCAATGAAGCCGGAAATCAGCTGTTCCACAAGTGGGTTGAATGGTATCTAGGCAAAGACCCCACTGCGCCAAAACCCACACTGTAGACGAGTAGGCACACTAACGCTAAAGGGTGAACAATGAGTATTCATGAGAAGCGCGCAGGTAGAATAAATTGCTTACTGATCGCGGGAGGTGTCTGGCATGACATTGATCATGCGCGATTGGAGTTACTGAAATTACTCTCAGAAGACGAACGCTTTCGCGTGCGCGTTTTTGAGGACTATGAAAATCTGCAAGCCATCGAAGAAGCGGACTTTATTGTTAGCTATACCTGTAATGTTGTGCCCTCTCTCGGCGCCCAGGAAGCCCTCAAAGCCTGGGTCGAAAAAGGCGGCCGCTGGTACGCACTGCACGGCACTAATTCAATCATCCGGCTGATGTCCAGCGGTCTGTATGGCACACCAGACTGGGCACCGCTATTTGTGGAGACTCTAGGGTCTATGTTTCGCTCGCACCCTCCAATCGCACCCTATCAGGTATCGGTTGCTGATCCACATCACCGCTTGGCTCAGGGTATTGAGCCCTTTGAATCCGACGATGAACTGTATCTAATGAAAACCTATGGCGACCTCCATGTGATATTGGACACAGAGTATGGCGGTAAGGCAGAAGGCTTTGAAGAAGATGAGTGGGAACATGCCCGCCATCCAGTTTTCTATACCCACAATGTTGGCGAAGGCGAGGTTCTGTATTTGACCCTGGGCCACTGTCGGCATCATCATGACATGCAGCCAATGCTCGACTATTGGCCGACTATGGAACGCGGCTCATGGGACTTACCAGTGTTTTATCAGCTGTTAAGACGAGGTATTCAATGGGCTATAGAGCCTATCGACAAGGCGACGGCTGATGCCTTAGCTAAGGCCCGCGCTGCAGTGAAATAAAATTCAAGACGTCACAGCTATAAAAAAGGGACTTTTTTATAGCCCCTTTTTTTATATGGCTGCGGTGCTCGCTACCAGCGTAAATTTAGCTCGTTGACTACCCCAACAATACCACTGCTAAAACTGACTGTACTACTTTCATCAACATGGAAATTCGGAATCCGTTTCAACCACTCTTCTAGGGCAATCCTCAACTCAACTCGAGCGAGGTTCTTACCTGGACAGGTGTGGGCTCCGCGGCCAAACGTCAAACTATTGCCCTGCTTACGACCAAACTCTACCGCCATCGCATTCGGGGTGAAAGTGTTGTCCATACCCGCCAGTGGTGTCGGTGCCGCAACCATATCTCCAGCTTTGAGTTGTACGCCATGAAATTCCATGTCCTCGGTCACTTCTCTGGCCACAGTGACTATTGGGAAACGTCTAAGGATCTCTTCTACCGCTTGCGCGGCAGAGGTCTCGCCCTGAGATATCTGTGAGCGGTGCTTTTCACTTTTCGCCAAGAATAGAAAGACAAATCCCAATAAGTTAACTACGGTATCTACACCAGCAATAAACACCTGAATGGACAATTTAATCGCTTCATCACGACTCAGGCGTCGGCCGTTGGTTTCGGTGTTAATCATTCGGCTGAGCATATCTGTGCCATCACTGCCCATCCGCTGGTCAACATAGGGCGCTATATAGTCTTTCAAGTTTTGCAGCGCGTCGGCAAACGTAATAGTCCCGTCCGGTCTTATTAATTGGTCGGTCCAGTACTTGGTTTGCGGTATGTCATCTTCTGGCAGATCCATCATCGATAGGAATACACGGATGGGCAGTATGTCAGCGAAGTCACGCGTGAAATTACAGCTCCCTTTGTCGATAAAGCCATCAATAAGTGACGTGACAATAGCGCGAATATCATCGCCCATCGCATTTACCGAGGCCGGGGCCATCGTATGATTGAGTGTCTTGCGATAAAAATGATGCTCTGGGGGATCGATGGTGGTCGGCAATAGGCCATGATCGGCACTGTGGCTCTTGGGAAGGATAATACTGCGACTGGAGAAACGGGTGTAATCGGTCAGTACTTCTTCGATGATTGCCGACCTTGTGGGCAACCAATGCCCCTCATTGGCCTGAGTCCAGACAAGAGGGCAGCTGTCATCCTCTTGTAGTAAGGTCGCCCAGGCCTGATGAAAGTCTTCATCTAATGCCAGGAGGCATATAGATATTAAAATCGCGGACCAGATACTCTGGAACATGACTAGGCAATCCTTGAGTATCCATCACATTCTCCAAAAGTATTATCCCAATCTTACCGAATGGGCAGCATCCACTGTTATAAGCGAACCGCTCATGTAGCTCGCCGCGTTACTGGCTAGCAATAAGATAGCACCATCAAGCTCTGATAACTGCCCTGCTCGCTTCAGGGGTAAGTTAGCCAAATCAGCCTGACCCTGAAGCGTCGCATAATAATCGGCAACTAGGTCGGTATGCAGAAAGCCTGGGGCTAGCGCATTAACGCGAATTCCGTGTTCCGCAAGTTCGTGGCCCATCACGCAGGTCAACTGGTTAACGGCGCCTTTGGAGGCACTGTAATGTGTAAGACCCATGAACGATGAGACGGCGCAAATCGATGAGATGTTAATAATATTACCTGGTATTCCAGCCGCTACCATTCGCTGAGCACCCTCTTGACCTAGGTTAAACACACCTTTGACGTTGACATTCAGCACATGATCCCAATTGGTCTCTTCCATCTCTAGAAAGGGCTGACGACCCGTAGCACCCGCGTTGCAAACAACAATATCTGGCGTGCCAAATTCTTTTTCCGCAAGATCAAAGCCTGCCTTAACCGAGGCGCGGTCAGTGACATCCATAGTCACTGCCATCGCTTTCCCGCCTTTCGCTTTGATACGATCAGCCAGCTTCTGCAACAGATCCATCCTGCGCGCAGCACAGATCACGGCAACGCCCTTATCTGCAAGCATTTCTGCTATATGCTCACCCAAACCACTCGAGGCACCACTGACTAACGCTATCCTACCCTTCACAGAAAAAATATTATCTGTCACGATATTTACCTATTTTTTTATTTAACTAAGGCTCTCAAGAGGCCCACTTAGAATTGGATGCGTTTGGTGAATCCACCATCAACAACCACATTAGTACCCGTGGTATAGGCCGCGAGAGGACTCAACAGCAGTGCAACTTGTGCGCAGACCTCTGCCGGTGAACCCATGCGTCCCGCAGGGATGTTCGCTACAGTTGACTCATAAATCTCCGGCATAGCCGCCCTAATCTCTTCCCAGGCACCGCCAGCAAAATAGATAGGTCCGGGACTCACGCTATTAACACGGATACCAACCGGCGCAAGCTCTTGAGCTAGGTTGCCAAAATAATTAAGCAGTGCCGCCTTCATTGCGCCATAGGGCACAGCCCCTGCAAATGCTTCAAGAGAGGCGGTCGATCCAATGCTGACAATAGCGCCACAATCAGAGGCTTCGAGATAGGGCTTTACCGCATTAACCGCTTTCCAGCTCGCCAGCACATCGGCTTCGAAATTACCTCTCCAACCCGATTCTCCATTATCAGCACCACCTGCACTCACATTGGCAACAAAACCATCGACCCCACCCAGCGCGTCGGCACAGGCTTTAATCCAGTTCTCCAAGGATGCGGAGTCAGTGACGTCAACCACCTCACCATGAGCCTTGACACCCAATGCCTGGACAGCCTCGACGGCGGCCTTTACCTCGTCGGCATTACGCGCGCAGATACCGACATTACAGCCCTCGGCAGCCAGCGTTTTGGCCATCACAAAACCAATACCTTTAGACGAGCCTGTAATCAAAACTGTTTTATTTTTTAACTGAAGATCCATAATAATCGCTCCTTATTAATCGAATGTAATGACGGCAACTGTTAAAGTTGGTTATAGCGTGAAAGGTGAGAATCTCTCGATCCAAACATCACACTAATTGCCGCCAAGCGTTTAAAATAATGACCGACATTAAATTCGTCGGTCGTACCAATACCGCCGTGCAGCTGTATCGCATTATGCGAAACAAACCGCCCAGCCTTTCCCATTTTTGCTTTTAATGCGCTGACGCACTGCGCCGCATCGGGCGCCGAATTATCTAATTTCCACGCCGTAGCCATAAGTAGCGAGCGCGTTAATTCAATCTCCATATACATATCGGCCATGCGATGGCGCAATACCTGAAAACTTGAGAGGGGTTGGCCAAATTGCTTACGCTGTTTGGTATAGTCCACGGTGGCCGCCATCAGAGCATCCATAGCACCTACCGCCTCGGCACAGACCGCGACCACCGCACGATGAAACACTGGCAGCGCCAGTTCGTAGGCATCGCCTACCTCACCCAAGACGGCGTCTGGACCAACACTGACATTATTAAGCTCCAGTTCGCAGGCCGACCGCCCATCGTAGGTTTTATAATTTTTCCTGCTTAGTCCAATCGCGTTTTTATCCAACACAAACAGGCTAATACCTTGGCCAGAGCTCTGGTCTGTAGCCTCTGTGCGCGCCGTCACGAGAAAAAAATCAGCCTCAGGGCCGTTGAGCACCACCGTCTTCTTACCCGATAGCAGAAACCCGCCAGCGCTCGATTCCGCGCGCATCTGCACCTGTAACGGATCGCCAACGCTGCCCTCTTCAAGGTACGCCAACGCGCCTTGCAACTGGCCGGCAATCAAGCCCGAAAGATACTGTTCTCTGATAGCAGTCTGGCCACCAACCTCAATTAAGCCACCGACCAAGACAACGGATTCCAGGTAGGGCTCAAGCACGAGATACTTCCCAAACTGCTCACATAAAATCATAGTCTCCAATGCGCCGCCTCCGAATCCACCAGCGTCCTCTTGGAAAGTCATTGCCAACCAGCCTAGATCCGCAAAGGTCTGCCACTGATCAGCATTAAATCCAGCTGACTCTTTAACCGTAGCCTGACGATTTTCAAAGCTGTAATTATCACGAAGATACTTTTCGGCGCTGTCCCGCAGCATCGTTTGTTCTTCGCTGTATTCAATAAACATATTGTTAGATACCCGACTTAAAGTTTTGTTAAAGGAGCAGAACGCGCTTAGCAATAATGTCTCTTTGAATTTCTGCGGTACCGCCATAAATCGTTGCAGACCGGTTATTAATGTACTCGGGCATCGTAGTCAGGCCGCAAGCGGGACCTATGACCTCGCCCTCAAAGCTAGGCGTCAAGGCATCCAGCTGTTTGACAAACGCGTGCTCAGCCATGATTTCAAGACTTAGCTCATTAAATCGCTGACCAATTTCTGTACCCATAACCTTGGTTAAAGATGAGAGAGGTCCTGCATTTTCACCCGCTTCAAAGGCACCCTTAACGCGCAATTCTGTGAACTCCAAAGCAAGAGCGTCCACAGCAACGTCGGCGAATTTGGCGCTAAAAACCGGATTGTCTTTCCACAGCACCCGATTCGCTGAATACTGCGAATTAGCCTGACGCCTAATTTTTGCCATTTGCTTTTTATGGTCGATCGCGTAGTTGTGACCTCCGCGCTCAAATTCGAGGAGAGACTTGGCCACTTGCCAGCCCTGATTTTCTTCACCAACGAGATTAGCCGCAGGTACACGTACGTCAACAAAATGAATGTGCATGTGACCGTGTGGTGCGTCGAGACCTACGATGGGCTCAACCGTTAAGCCCTCGGTATCCATATCGATCAAGATGAAGCTAATACCCGCTTGCGGTTTCCCCTCCTTAGAGGTTCTCACCAAACAAAAGATGCGATTGGAATGCTGCGCATAACTGGTCCATATTTTCGAGCCATTGATAATATAATCATCGCCCTCACGCACCGCAGCCGTCATCAAAGATGCAAGATCGGATCCGGCACCTGGCTCAGAATAGCCCTGACACCAGGCATCCTCGCCGGACAGTATTTTTGGTAGATACTGCTGTTTCTGGGCCTCAGTACCACATTGCATAAGCATAGGGCCCAGCATCTGCAGACCCAGAGCAAAAAGCGCGGGCGCATTGGCCAATTTGCACTCTTCTTGAAAGATATAGCGCTGACTCAGTGACCATCCCGTACCGCCATATTCAAGTGGCCAATCGGGTGCCACCCAGCCTTTTTTATACAAAATTTTGTGCCAGGCTAAACCGGCGTCAAAATCTGAAAACACACTGGTCATGAGTTCGCCTGCACGCTTGATTTCCGGCGTCAGTGACTCTCTTAGAAAGGCCTGAACTTCACCACGAAAACTACTGTCTTTCATAAATCATCTCTGTTAGAACCCGCTCCACCTGAACATTAAACAAACAAACTTGTTTTTATTCTATGGTTAATGTGTAGGTATTGCAATGTAATTACGTATTGCCTGGGACCAATCGTTAACCCTCTTATACACATTAATTGTTAAAGGATGGAGCACCATCTCACAACAATCGAATACTTAGATTATTTGATTTTATTGTGCGGTAAAACCAAGGAAATGTGCTGGCAACTACAAAGCCTCGCGGGACCGATCCGCGCCAGTGATTGTCAGTTCCCAGAGCCTATAAGCGCGGTCACTTTTTTCCGCAAGACGTCTTTACGTACCTTACCTGAGGCCGTTTTCTCCAACACATCACAGAGCTCAATCCGCTGAGGCCATTTTTGCTTGGCCAAGCCACTCTGCTCTAGAAATAACTGCAGCTCAGGCAGGCTCATTCCTGCCGCATCTCGCATAACCAGGTAGACGCAGACGCCCTCACCTAGACGTTCATGAGGCATGGCGACTACTGCAGCCTCGCTGATCATCTGGTGCTGATGCAACACATCTTCTATCTCCCGAGCGGAGATGTTTTCGCCACCGCGAATAATAATGTCCTTTTTGCGATCTGTGATGACAATCGCGCCGTCAGTGGTGATGTGTCCGATGTCGCCGGTTGAAAAGTATCCATTGCTGTCAATGGCATCTCGCGTTTGCTCTTCTTCACCATAGCCAAGCATAAGCGCGGGGCCCTTCACTAAAATTTCTCCGTCAGCACCTTGGGTCAACTGATTGCCCTCATCATCGACAACAATCACCTCCCAGTTACTTATTCGACCGTCGGTGGTGGCCGCAAGACTCTCCTCTTCAGGCTGCAGCCAACCGACGGTAATCAGCGGCGCCTCAGTGCAGCCATACACCCTAAACGCCCGACAGTTAGCAAACACCTGATGGGCATCGCTGATCAGTGTTGGTGGCACCGAGGCGCCGCCACAGGCAAAAAAACGTAATGTGGGCAGATCCAATGAATCCCGCTTAGCCTTTTCAACTAATTCTTGTAAAAATGGCGTTGCGCTGACGCATCCCGTCGCTCCAACTTCCTCAATATATGCCGCAGCCTTATTGACATCCCAGCGTTCCATAAATGCCGTCTTGCAGTCACTTAAAAACGGCAGCTCAATGCCGTTGGCAAAACCGGTGATGTGCGTCACTGGTGACGGCATTAACATCACATCACCGGCGCCCAACCCCCAACCATCAATGCCATTGTCGATCGCCCGCGCCAACGAACGATGCGAATGCTTGACTGCCTTAGCGCGGCCCGTCGTGCCCGACGTATACATAACCACTTTAACTGCCTCCATATCGGTCGGCTGTTTAATTGGTAGGCTGCTCCCAGTTGGCTGAATCAAATCCTCATAGCGTGACGGGCTATCTGCAGTAGGCCCCTGACGTACGGAAATTACATGATCTAAATTAGGCAACTGCGGTAACAGGCGGTCAATCATCTCGGGGAAATTGTGACCACGATAGACTCCCGGAATAAAGAGACAGCGCGAACGACTGTCGGCAAGAATAAAGGCTAGCTCTCGATCACGATAGATCGGTATGACAGGATTAATTATCAGGCCAAGCCACACCGCCGCTATATCGATCGCAACGGTCTCTCGCCAATTGGGTAACTGAAAGCTAATGACATCGCCCGCCTGCAGCCCCATCTTGGACAGAGATGACGCGAGAGCCATAGCCTCCTCAAATATGCTGCCAAAACGAATATGCTCGCCCCCCTCAAGATAGACAACCACATCATTCGGCGAACTTATCGCCTTCTCTTGAGCAAAATCAGCGAGATTTTTAGTACGTAGCTGCATCGTTATCCTTTAATCTAATCGTCGGGGTTATTGAGGTCGATTGAGCGCGATCTAAACTGGATAGTCAGTCGCCAGTTCTGACGATATCGCCGTACATGTTGCGTCGGTAAGTTACCCCAATTGCGAAAAACATACAACATTGATTGTTTGTGGCTAATCCAGCATAGCTAGTCACTGACTCATTGATTAGAGTCTAGAACGCCATGCTACCTTTACTGAGCCAAGCCACTACGCATATTACTACGCCTTGGCAAATTTACCGCAAGATCGAAATATGCAGCATCTATGTCAGTCTACTGATTTTGGCCGTTAAAATAGGTTGAAATCTAACGTCAGTAGGTTTATATTCGACGGGCTATAACAAAAAAAGCAGGTGCGATTGTTTTAAAGTACGCTGATTGTTTTTTTTGTAGCCTAAAGGGGATTGATACAGGACAACAATATTGGGTCTGTATCAGCTTTCATCAATAATAATGTTATGCCGAGGAACTAATTCATGAAATCTCAAAATAGCTTTAAAAAATCACTGCTACCCGCTCTGATTTCCGTGTTGGTACTGCCAATATGCGCCCAAGGGGCCTATGGTGCTACGACGCTGGAAGAAATTGTTGTTACAGCGCGTAAGCGCCAAGAGTCTATCCAAGACGTCCCTGTTGCGGTTACCGCATTAAGCCCTGGGCAATTAGAGCGTGGATCTATTACCAGCTCGCTCGATCTAGCCAAGTTGGCGCCAAACGTACAACTTCATGAAACCGCTATTGGATCAGAATCACTGAGTGCTTCCATCCGTGGGTTGAGCTACGACGATATTGAAAAATCGATCGAACCAACTGTGGGCGTGTCTATAGACGGTGTCTTTTTAGCCAGTAATTCCGGCGGTGTTTTCGACATGTTTGATGTCGAATCGGTTGAAGTTCTGCGCGGCCCTCAGGGCACGCTATTTGGTCGTAATACGATTGGTGGTGTAATCAGCGTCAATAGAACGCAGCCAACTGGCGAGTGGGGCGGTAAGGTAGAAGTCACCTCTGGCGACGAAAACATGACCGACGTCAAGGCCATCCTTAATATGCCTTTAGGCGCCAATGGTGGCATCAAAATAGCCGTCAAGGACAAGCAATCAGATTCCCATGTCTACAATACGACACTGAAAATGCATCGTCCAATGAAGGACTCTGAGACCTTTACTCTGTCGGCCAAATATAACTTCACCGACAATACCTCTGCCCAATTTACCTATGATTCATATGATCATAACACCACTGCGGCCGATAATGTGTTTGTAGCGACCGGGTTTCTGGCATCGATTGGGTTCGGAGATGGCGCCATAGCGTCGGAAAAAAATGACTGGAAGACCTCTCCTCAGTTGAACCCGCTAACAGCGACCTTAGAAGGTGACAATTACACCGCTAAAGTGACCCATACTGGCGAGAACTACGAGATCAAATATATTATGGGCATAATGGACTACGAAGAAGAAGTCCATGAGTCTTCGTGGGGTATTAACGGGGTATTCTTCCCAGTTGATAGAAACCAGGAGTTCAAACAGACGTCTCACGAAGTTCAGTTTATTTCTGACTTTGATGGTCCTATGAACGTTGTAGCTGGTGTCTACATGATGGAAGCTGACTCTTGGATCACGTCAGGGCCTGCAGTGCAGTTCACCGCAGACCACAACGTAGAGACTACCGCGGTGTTTGGTGAAATCAACTATGATCTCAGCGACGTCTGGTCCTTAACCGTAGGTGCTAGATACACCGAAGAAGATAAAGACCTGGATTCGCGATCTTGGGTGACAGGCAGCAGCAATGTACCCCGCCTTTCGAATAGCAGAGATCCATCGCTTTTACTCAATGCCGGTACGCCAAGCTTTAGCGACGACAACATTTCTTACAGAGTGGTTCTGCAGAGAGAATTTGAACTGGGCATGATGTATGCCTCGTACTCCACTGGCTTTCGCAGTGGGGGTTTCTTTAACCGCGGGTCCACTGACTCCGAATTGGCGCCGTTTCAATCCGAAGAAGTGGAAAGTATGGAAATCGGTATGCGCAGCAACCCCACTGACAATTCGCAGTTGAACCTAACCTACTTCATGGCCGATTATAGCGACAAGCAAACTACGATCATTACCGCCGGTAATGACCCAGTCTGTGGTAAATCAAATGAATTTGTAGCAGGCGTAACCTGTTCATTTGTTCGCAACGCAGGTGAAGTTAGCATGGAAGGCTTAGAGCTTGAGTATGTATTGATGCCGACTGAAGAACTGACCCTAAGAGCCACCGTCGGCACCTTGGATACAGATATTGACGAGTTCAATTATAATGGCGTCGATATATCCAACAAAGCTCACATGCTGTATGCGCCCGAGTTAACTGCGTATTTTGGTGCGGAGCACACATCTGATCTTGGCGGCGGCACACTCACCATCAATGCAGGTTGGAGCTACAAGGACGACATGTACACCCAAGCGGACTGGTCCACCTACGATCCAGCAACGGGTCCAGAGACCGTTATTGAGAGTTATGAGAGCTTAGATCTGTCAGCCACCTACCTTAAGGACATGGGCGCTGGGACTCTCAAGGTACGGCTCTACGGTACCGACATTCTAGAAGAGGGCAACAGAGTCAGTCGTCGATATGATGCAGGCGCCTTTGCTTGGGCAGAACTTGCTGCACGTCGTCAGTTTGGTGTGACCGTAGGATTTGAGTTCTAAATATCTGAGCTCAAGAAAGACCCAAAGGCGGTTGAACTCAGGTTCAACCGCCTTTTTTTTAGCGGTGATAAAGGATGTCTTAATACTTGGATCAGCAGTCCGACCAAGGCGACTACTTAAAAGCACGTAGCCACGTTCCAGACAATACTGCACTAGGCAGGCAAAGTCTGAGGCTCAGCGGCAGCTTTGATTAGACCACACTCAAACTGACGGCAAAAAAAAGCCGCTGAATAGAGCGGCTTTTTCTGTTACTGCGGATGTTTGACTGCTCACATCAAGACTTACTCAAAAGCCCATTTCTGTCGCGGTTGGAATCCGACGAAGAGTTTGACCACCTGAAATATCCAACATCCGGCCGGTCATAAATGACTCATCAGACAGTAGCCACAGCGCTGCATTGGCCATATCATCAGTGGACGGCAATCTTCCCAGGGGTATCTCATTGGTAAATGCCTGTTCAATAGCCGGCATTGCAAGAAAACCTGCCGTCATAGCGCTGGGGGTAAAGCCAGGAGACAGCGAATTGACACGAATATTTTGCGCACCGTACTCAACGGCCGCTATACGCACGATATGATCTGCGCCACTCTTGGTACCCGCGTAAGCCGCAAGCCCTGGAGGCGCCAATAGAGCCGTCTGTGAGGAGGTTGTTACCACCGAGCCACCCTCGGTCATGCGCGCAGTCATATGCTTGATAAACAGCGTCGTGCCAATTAGGTGAACATCGCAATTCTGTTGCAATACCTCACGACTGATATCGGCAATCGCTGAGGAGGTTTCGATACCCGCGAAATTAATCGCGCCATCGAGCTTGCCATAGTTTGAGATAGCGGCCTCAGCCAATGCTGCCAATTGCTGTTCATTGGTAATATCGCAACCGATCGACACAGCGTCAATACTATCGGCAATAGCCTGAACCCTATCAAGTCTGCGAGCAGCCAATACTAGTTTAGCACCCTCCTCGCTGCAACGCCGCGCTGTTGCGGCGCCCATGCTGCGCTCATCTGACGCGCCCAAAATAACGATTACTTTGCCGTCTAATCTACCTGCCATATCTGTACCTCTTTAAACTCGTTAATATTAGTGACTGACAGCAATTAAATTTTAACCAATTGCTTGCCAAAATTGTGACCCGAAAAAAGGCCCGCTAAAGCAGCAGGACATTGCTCTATCCCCTCTAGCACATGCTCTTTGACTAGAATTTTTCCATCATCAACCCATTGCTTTAATTGCGTTATTGCCTCGGGGTAACGTTCGACATGATCGAGCACGATAAACCCTTCCATATGGGCCCGGCGAATCACCAGCTGCATATAATTTTTTGGCCCCGGCGGCAATGCTTTGGTTTGATAACCGCTAGAAATACCGCCGCAGAGAACCACCCGTGCATGGTTAGACAAATTCACAAGGGCCGAATCGAGGATTTCTCCACCCACATTATCAAAAAAGACATTGATGCTGTTTTTGCACAACTGGCTCATGCGCTCATCGACCGATTCCGACTTGTAGTCGATCACGGCATCGTAGCCAAGCTCATCGACCAACCACCGGCACTTGGCCTGACCTCCCGCGATACCCACAACATGACAACCCATCAACTTAGCAATCTGGCCCACAGTAGATCCTGTTGCCCCAGCGGCACCAGAAATCACTACCGTATCACCGGCCTTTGGCGCGCCAATATCCAGCAGCCCAAAGTACGCAGTAAGGCCCGTAAGACCATAAATATGCAGTGGATAAGACATTGGTATGCCGTCGGGTATTTTGGCCACAGGAAATAACCCAGTGCCATCACTGATGGCATACTCCTGCCAGCCAAAACCGCCCTGCACTCGCTCTCCAACATTATAATCACTGTGTTTGCTTGCAATGACTTCACCAACCGCCATAGAGCGCATCACTTCACCAATGGCAACGGGCGGCACGTAGCTGCGAACATCGTTTAGCCATCCGCGCTGGGCGGGTTCAAATGAAAGGTAGTGATTCTTAACCAGAAACTCGCCATCCGCTAAGTCGCGAACAGGTTCAGTCTCGAAGTTAAAATGCTCCTCACTGGCGGTTGTTTCCGGACGTGACTTTAATGTCCATTTTTTGTTGCTTAACGGTGCTGTCATGGGTTGTACCTAATAAGTGATGAGTCTGTGTGATGGAGATTGGCACCATCCAGATGTCTGGTGCAGCCATCACAAGCGATGTCGATCGATAGAGACGTCGTGTCATTATTATCCTTAATTAACATTTCCTACTGTGACTGCAGGTGAGGCTCAAACATCACAGCAAACCGTTAATCAGCCACCTCGACGCGAATCAGCTGACCATGGTTTTTATTCGGTAACCAGACCGTAATGCGGTCGGCGCTATTATCCACTACGACCTTGCGTGCGTCATAAGGCACTGGCATTAGGTACTTAACCACCTTTCCCGTGGCAGGGTCGAGTCGCAGCAGACGGTCGGAGCCAGTGCTGGATATCCAAATTTTTCCAGTGCGGTCTGGACGCGCATAATAAGGCGAAATATGCCTCGGCTGCAGCGGGTACTCAGTAATCTTGTCACTGTTCAAGTCGATCATGGCTACATTGTCAGCAAAAAATTCGGTAAACCAGAAATGATTGTTGGTATCTCTATAACCCCGCCTTGGGTAGGCATTGGGCGTTGGTGTGGGTACCAACCGCACATTGCCCTCGCCATCTGAACGCGCAATGGCAGAGGCCTCAGGGGCGGTACAAAGGAAGTTGCCTTGAGCATCCTGATCCATCATGTAGCAGTAGTTTAACTGACCGAAACGATTGGGGTCGCTGGGCAATGGCTTGTCGTCAAACAGCATAATACCCTCGCCTAATTCACCCGTCTCAATATCTAAGCGGAAAGCATGCTCATGGCGTATTGGCCATCGGGAAAGGTGGTAATACCGGTGGCCCAGAGACCTTTTTCATTTGCCCGTACTGGCCCGAGAAAGGGATTTTTCCATACCACAGGCAAGTCAAAGGTCTGCCAGGTTTCAGTGGCAGGTGTAAACGCCGCATGTTTATTACCACCGACCCCTACCCAGACCGTATCACTGCCGTCGACCTGTATATCCTGAACGCCAACAATCCGACTGAGACCCTCAGCTGCCTCTGGTAAAAAGTTGGGCGCGGGCCATTCGGAGAAGGCCCCCGTGCGGGGGTCGAGCTTACCAATAAAGTCCCAGCCGGTATTGCCGTACCAGACATTGCCTTTTGAATCCACATCCAAATCATGGATCACACTGGGCTGGCGGGGAATCGGAAATACGGTAACGGTAGCATTGGTACCTTCACCAGAGGGCCGCGGCAAGGTCTTTAGCGGATAGTCCCACTGCGACTCTCCATCACTCAAATTGACGGTGGCCAGAAACTCCGCAATGTCAGCGGCTTGACGACCGTACCAGACGAGGCCTTCAAGAGGCTGCGGCTTTGAAACTACCTGAATGCGACTTGCCGAGGCATGGTCTGTTTCATAGGTTTTCATACGCTGAATAACACTGAGAAATTGTTCAGCCGAATAGCCTGACCGCGCCACCCTTTCGAGTGAATGGCAGAAACCACAGTTGACCATATTACGGACCAATAAATCTTTTTGAGCTTCGCTCCCAGGAAAGCTTTTAACCCAGTCCAGCGACGTCAGCTGAGAGGCGAGGCGCAGTGGATCAGTAACGGCGATTAACGACAGATCGAGCCGTGCCGAATTGTTATCCTTAATGACAACAATTTGTGGCGCATCAGACACCGACATTTGATAACCCGCGGCCCTCACGCTAATCACATATCTACCGGAGGTAACTCGGTCTCGTTGAAATTGGTATTGACCCAAGGCATCCGAGGTGACCGCTGTCAATATTGTCTCGTCGACAGCTCGCAACATTACCACCACGCCTTCCATAGGACCCTCTTCACTCGACAAAACAGCTCCGTGCAGGGCGATACTAGCCGACTGAGCATGCTGTTTGTCAGTGCAACCAGAACCCGCCAGCAATAGGATTAACACAAGATGCCTGATACCCCAACCTTGGGAGATTAACTTAATACCCTTAAACAAGCGCCACAGCCAGTTGCCTGAGGAACATTGGTTTGTCAGAAACGGGATTAGGCTGAAATAGACTCATAGTAAATCCTCAAAGGCGGTTAAGGGCTACAATATCGACAAGATTGCTACCGTTGTTGAGGACAATCACTGTTCGAAGCCCAACATCAAAAAAATGAGTCCCTGTGCGTAAGGGTGAACGCTCGAGTCCTCCGGCAGCATTAGCCACAGTAACCAGCGGGGACGACCAGCCGATAAAACTGTGCATCAACATCGAGGCTACGTTAACGCTTCAGTATTGATGGTATCGGTATCGACATAATCATTGAGTAACTCGTGGAACCGCTGCACGCGCTTTTCCTGGTAGGTAAGAAAGCAGCTGTTAAAGCCACGAGAATTCAGTCCCTGCTGCTGACTGGCGCCTATGCTCAGGTCCTGGTCTGCAACAAACCCCACTGACTGCCCATCACCGTAGACACTATGCCGATGTTCGGCCCATTCCATAGGCACAGGACCAATAGGCGTCACAACTTCTTTCATCCCCTCGACCGGCGGAACGATTACCCAATGGTGAAAGATGCATTTTTGCGGGTCGGTTGGATGAGGTTCTGTGCTCATTATCTGACATTGTTCCGGCGACATGGTAATCGTGAGATTGGGGAACAGCGTGCAGTGAAAATAATCCACCAACTGCTGGTCGCTCATGTTGACGTAGTTACTGTACCCTCGCTCAGGGCCCAAACGTCGCTTGGCCTCAATAATGGCCTCTCGTATATCCGCCGACCGGCCTTCAAAATCTGCTGGATCAAGATCCCAGGCGCGCGCTACATCATCCAGAGGACTGGGCACCTCTCCCGACTGAAAAGAAGGATTCCGAGTAGAGGCTTGATGCCCCTTCATCCACATGGAGTTATGTCCACTTTCATACATTTCGAACAACGTGTCAGGTAGACCGTCGTTGATGATCGTCGACAGTTCCGGGTGAATAGTCGGCAAGTGATAACTCTCATTAAAGTTGTCACGTATGATTTTCCAATTAAAATCGGCGTCCGCCGACAGATACATCACTCGAATCCAGTTATCCAGACCGTAGTCCTTTAATCGTTCAGGTAATGGTGCCAGCCATTCCAATAATGGTTTTACGTCAGTATCCATACAATAGAAAACAAAAGGGCCCCATGTCTCACAGCGCACTTCACTGAGACTAACCTTGCCGCAGGGATCGCCTCCAGGGAAGTCATCCGGATCCTGCACGTGCACCAGTAGACCATCTGAAGAATATTGCCAGCCGTGATAACCGCAAGTAATCCTTTCACTGCCACCTATGTCGCCCAGAATCAATCGATTACCGCGGTGCGGACAGGTATTATAAAAAGCCTTAATCGAGTCATCCGCTTGACGAACCATAATGACCGACTCTTTGCCGAGATTGTGTCGAACATAATCACCCTCTTGCTCAAACTCAGCGACCATAGCCCCAAGCAGCCAAACCCGCGGCCACAGATGCTCACTTTCTCGCTCCATGAACGCAGTAGAAATATAACGCTCCGCGGTGATAGCATCGCCCCGTAACGGAAGATCAAATTCCGCGGAATATCGCGAACTCCCAGATTCTGCCGCCATGATATAGCCCCTGTGTTGCCGCCCCGTCTGAGAGAGCGTTGATTAATAATTTGCGTATTTATCGGTCTGAGGCGATCAAACCCTTAAAATACTTCGAGTTGACGCTGAGCTCAATACATTACCCAGCAATAAGGCCGCCATCGACGACTAGTTCTGCACCAGTCACATAACTGGCCTCATCAGACGCAAGAAATAGAACACAGTTAGCCACTTCCTCTGGGTATCCCATCCGACCGAATGGCACCATAGTGCCCAGCTGTGCATGCCCCTCTGGATTATCCCGCCGCGCATCGTTTTGAATGTTAGTTTCAATCAAACCGGGATGCAGGGAATTACAACGCACACCGTCCGCAGCATGCTCAATGGCAACGCATTTACTCAATATTTGTACGCCGGCTTTAGCCATGCCATAGACCGACACAGCTGCCATAGCACGCATCCCGGCCACCGATGACATGTTGACAATAGAACCGCCGCCAGAGTCTTTCATCGCCGGTACTGCTTTCTGGCAACCGAGAAAAACACTGCGAAGATTAACGTCCATCTGCATATTATAATCTGCCTGCGTATACTCATTAATCGGCTTGAGCACGGCAATACCTGCATTGTTGACGAGGACATCCAGTCCCCCAAAGCGCTCCACAGTCGCATCAATAACTTCCTGCCAACGCTGCTCATCAACAACATTTTGTTCCATAGTCAGCACTTCGGCACCCATAGCAGTTAGCTCTTTTTCAACTGCGGCCAACCCGACCATATCAATGTCGGTGATAACCAACTTGGCGCCTTCTTGAGCAAAGCGCATAACCGTAGAATAACCCAGACCTGGATTAGAGGCTGCGCCGGTAATAATGGCAATCTTATTTAGCATTCTAGACATCGAAATTTTCCTTATAATTAGGTTTAAACACAGGATGTATTAGTTATATAGCGTTCCAGCCCCCATCAACTTCAAGCAGACTTCCAGTGCTAAAAGACGATAGATCAGATGCGAGAAACATTGCGCCATTGGCAACTTCTTCAGGGGTACCAAGGCGGTTCATAGCATGCTTTTTTGCTAACACCGATAGGTCATCAACTAGGCTGACTACCAAAGGCGTCGCGACATTACCCGGGCAGATCGCGTTAATGCGAATGTCGCGATTAGCATATTCTACCGCTACCGTGCGGGTCAAACCTGCCACGGCAAATTTACTAGTGACGTAGGGCGAGGCATTGGGATACGTATTGCGGCTGGTGGCAGAGGCCATATTGACAATGCGTCCACGGCCCTGTTTGAGCATTTGACGAATCTCAGCCTGCATGCAAAGCCAGACCCCTTTTAAGTTAACCGCCATTACACGATCAAATTCAGCCTCACTAACCTCATGAAATTCCTGCAATGGTGTCGCTATGCCGGCATTGTTAACCGCGATATCAAGACGACCAAAACGCCTCACAATTGCCTCAAGCATTGCATTAACATCAGAAGAATGAGTGACATCATTAAGCAATCCTAGGACTTCAGTACCGGAGTTCTCTAACTCTTGGACCACTTTATCTAAGCCTTCTCGAGAGATATCAGTGACCACCAGTTTGGCCCCCGCATTGGCGAAGGCCACCGCACAGGAATAGCCTAAGCCCGCACCTGCACCTGTTACAAGGACCACCTGGTCTGTGAAGTCAATTGCCATAGTCGGATTGATCGTCTTTTTAGTATAAGTCATTTACAGCCTAGGGCCCTTACGCGCAAAGCCATTGATTAAAAGTAGTAGGCCAAGTTACCGCCATCCACCCTATAGATACCACCTTATGATGGAGTTTCATCTTCCGCCCTTTCACTGTTAGTATTTTCCTTTAGAGCATTAAGCGGCGGGAATTTCACCGGCAGCCACCATGGCATCAAACAGCTCGGTGCCCATCGGATTTCGTCTCAAGCAGAGCCCTCCATTGACCTGTAGATTTTCTCCGGTCATAAAGCATTCGTCGGAGGCCAAAAAGGTAGCCGCAGCGGCGATATCTTCGCTGCTGCCAATACGGCCCAATGGGTAGCAGCTCTCAAACTCGGCCAGCAGTGCTGCACTCTTGAGCGGCTCTGCTGTCATTGGGGTTTCGGTCAGTCCTGGGGAAATACTGTTAGCACGAATACCCTTAGGGCCATATTGATTCGCCACACAGCGAATAAGATGATCGGTACCGGCTTTGGTGCCCATATAGGCAGCATGGTCGTCGAGCATGATGTTAGCGGTAGCAGAGGAGATTTGAATGATCGATCCACCAGTGGCGCTCATCGTCTGAACGAGCTTTTGCAACCAAAGAAATGGCCCCTTGAACTGCAGGTCGATCATGTCGTCTAGGTCCTTTTCAGAATGTTCAGTCCAGGGAACCAACAGACCCCATCCAGTGGCGTTGACCGCAACATCTAAGCGCGAATGACGCTCAATAATAGTATCTATCATTCCATAGATAGAGGTCTTTTGAGTAAAGTCACAGAGCACCCAATCACCCTTGATTTCTTCAGCGAGACTCCTTAAGGCGGCCTCATTACGTCCGGAAACAATGACTTTTGCTCCCTCTGCCGCAAAGCGCCGAGCCATGACCTGACCCATGTTATCTTCACCTGCAGCACCAACAATGGATATTACCTTTCCATCTAAACGACCCATAACCCACTCCTCATAGCTTAATGGCTATAATTATTATGCTTTGATATTAGCAATGACAGGATTTCACCCTATAAAACAGTCAAGGATGTTTCTTTTATAGATCATATTATCAAACTAGGTAGGCTGCAACCCATTTGTCTGAAGACGTGGCTGCCCGCGGGACAACACAAATCAGGTTAGTGAGATTTCAGCTGACATTAACTAACCGGAGACAAAGCTCGCTTGCGCAGGCTTCTAGATACGCCGGATGTTAGGACGAGAAGAAAATAGCGAAACTGATATAGCATAAAAAGCCCCTAGACGGGGTCTATAGGATTTAGGTCAGTCTTGTTAGAGAAGATATTAGGCCTTTTGGCATGCCGATGGCGGTCGCAGCTATCTCCTGCAAACCGCCCACTTTAATCGGCGATTAAGTTTGCATCTCGGTAAATATTGTAGAGCATATCCGCAAGAGAGGTAATCACCACCTTTGCCCGCGCATGTCTTTTCATCGACATATGGCTCAACGCCATGCCTTGCATGACAAAATTAACCATATCATGCGCACCAGTAAAATTTTCTAGATTCTTAACGTGAGGGAAGACCGACTTAGCTGCGTTCAGAAACTGTTTTTCAAAATCCTTTTCTACCGGACCAATTACCTTTTCTAGCTCGGCATCAGTTCGTGATGCAGCCATTAGTTCCTGATAGGCAATAAACGAGGGCAAATTAACGTAGTTCCAAGCAGCCTCAACTGACTTGAAGGTAACCTCATAGGTCAAAGAAACACGCGGATCATCAATATCTGACATCATTTCACGATACTCCCGCAAACGCAGGACATGAAGGTAATCAACCGCGGCCTTAATCACCGACATACGAGAGGGAAAGTGGTGCATCATCGCACCTCGAGAAACACCGGCATAGTTGGCTATCAATGCGGTGGTGGTATTTGCATAACCCAACTCTAGAAGGCATTGAATTGTCGCCTCGAGAATCGCCGAACGCGTCATGGCGCTCTTTTCGGCCTGCCAACCTTTTTCGTTGCGCTTAGGTCGTTTGCTGCTCGCGACTGGAGACGATACTGCCATTGCCTCAGTGCCCGCAGTCTTGTTTGATATTGCCATTATCTCAACGCCTATTGTCTCGTCTAATGCGGTTATCCAGCGCTCCTTGCCAGTATAAAACCTTATTTCAGAAAAACCATCAAAGGTTTATTATTTTTCTAAGTGCATCTATCATTCCTAATACACACCTTCATGCTTACTTTCTTGAGCTCTAGCTACCAACGCCATCAATACCTTCGGCATACCAACCTCAGGCTTGAATAAGATTACTATCGCCCACAAGATATTAATTCAACGGCCATTTTGGCGAGAGGCTTTACTAGCAGACCCATTTGGCTGGCTTTTTCACTGGAGGCATTTCCCTCTTGAGCACGTTTCCCTACACCCTGCAGAATCGATGCAAAACGGAACATACTGAAAATAACATAAAAGTCCCAGTTTGGAATACTCTCTAAACCCATGCGTTCACAATACAGCGCTACATAATCTTCTTCGCTGGGAATACCCAGCGCCTGTCGATCAATACCACCTAAGCCCGCGAGTATACTGCCATTATCAAGGCGTAACTGCATGCACTGATATGCTAGATCTGCAAAGGGATGACCTAGCGTCGAAAGTTCCCAGTCGAGTAAGGCTAGCGGCCTTGGCTCAGAGGGGTGGAACATAATGTTATCCAGGCGGAAGTCACCATGTGCCAATACCAATCTGCCATCATCCTCTGGCACATTCTGCGGTAGCCATTCGATAAGGCTATCCATGTCCGCCATTACCTCGGTTGCAGAGGATCGATACTGCTTTGACCAGCGATCAATCTGGCGCGCAAAATAATTACTTGGCCTGCCGTAATCTGCCAGACCAACCGCATCAACGTCCACTGAATGCAGTGACACCATCACCTGATTCATTTGGTCAAAAATAATACCCCGTTCGGCATTGGTTGCCTCTGGCAGCGCCGGGTCCCAAAACACCCGACCCTCTTTAAATTCCATAAGGTAAAACATGCTACCAATCACCGCGTCGTCTTCGCACAAGTGATATACCTTTGCAACCGGTACGTCACTGTTGACTAGCGCCGACAACACTCTAAATTCTCGATCTACGGCATGCGCTGATTTTAATAGTTCCCCTGGCGGTTTGCGCCGCAATACATACTCACCCCCTGCGGTGGTAATCTTGTACGTGGGGTTGGACTGGCCACCCGGAAACTTATCCGCAGTCAATGGGCCTTTAAAATCGGTTACATAGATTTCAAGATAAGCGGCCAACTTAACGGCATCAAAATCAAAGGTAGCTGACATTAGGCTTTCTCACCGGAATAGCGCTCGATGATCTGCTTACCCAATGACATCTGATGAACTTGATCCGGACCGTCCGCCTGGCGACACCAGCGCGCATAGTTGAAACCCTCCGCCATGCAGTAATCAGCCGTTAGACCGCCGGCCCCATGCATCTGCATAGCGCGATCAATCACATTTTGAATTAGCAGCGGGATCGTTGTTTTGGTGGCAGCAATCATATCTATAGATGCGGCCACACCCTTTTCATCGATCTTATAACAGGTCTTTAGTACCAGTAAGCGCGCCATTTCAATCTCGGAAAACATACGTGAAATATCTTCACGTACCGACTGGTGCTTACTTAATTTGCGGCCAAACGTGCTCCGAGAAACGGCTCGCTTGCACGCTAACTCAAGAGCCCTCTGACCGGTACCTATAAGACGCATGCAATGATGCATCCTTCCTGGCCCCAGTCGCCCCTGTGCGATTTCAAAGCCTCGGCCTTCGCCGAGCAGCACATTATCTAGAGGCACTCGACAGTTTTCAAAAATGAGCTCTGCATGACCTATGGGCGCATCATCGTAGCCAAAAGTGGACAGTGGGCGAACTAGCGTAAGCCCCGCAGTGTCCTTTGGAACCAACACCTGAGTTTGCTGCAAATGCCGACTGGCATTACTCGGATCTGACTTCCCCATCACAATAAGAATCTTGGTGCGCTCGTTCATGGCACCCGTGATAAACCACTTGCGTCCATTAAGTACCCACGCGTCACCGTCTCTAACAATACTCATCTCTACATTGGTGGCATCACTGGAGGCTACCTGAGGCTCTGTCATGGCATAAGAGGACCGTATATCACCTGCCAGCAATGGCTGTAGCCATCTGTCTTGCTGCGCCTTGGTCGCGTAGTTCATGAAAACCTCCATATTTCCGGTGTCGGGCGCATTGCAATTAAACACCTCGGGCGACCAAATCACGCGGCCCATGATCTCACAAAGTGGCGCATAGTCAGCAAACGTCAAACCTCCGTGATCGCAGTATTCAGCATGGGATGGCGGTACAAAAAGATTCCACAGGCCAGCGGCCTTGGCCTTTAACTTCAACTCATCCATTAATGGCATCGTCGCAAAACGATTTTCGGCACCGTCTATCTGGCGCGCATAATTTTCTTCATTAGGGTAAATATGCTCATCGAAAAATGCATTTAGTCTCACGAGTAATTGCTGAGATTTTTCACTACTCTGGTACATGTTGATGCTCCGTCAAGGGGGTAGAAAGCTCCTGATCAATCGATTCAACGAACCGATATTGGTGGTTAAATACGTCCATTCACATGACTTAGACAATGGCTACTACAGGAAATTAGCCTACACTATATAACAAACATTACGGATTGTTTAATAGTATAAAAATTTATGCGTTTCTCAAACTTGCAGAACGTAGCATACATAAACCACATGACTCTGGTGTTTTTGTAGTCACGACGCTCTATTCTGGCCGCATGTGAGGGAACAGCAAAACATCTCTGATAGAGGCTGAATCAGTTAAGAACATCACCAATCGGTCGATACCAATGCCCTCACCCGCAGTCGGCGGCATGCCATACTCCAATGCCCGAATATAGTCTCCATCAAAATGCATAGCCTCATCATCGCCAGCTTCTTTCTCAGCCACCTGCTGTTTAAAGCGCGCTTCCTGGTCTTCTGCATCGTTAAGCTCAGAGAATCCATTGGCGATTTCACGACCACCAACAAAGAACTCAAAGCGATCGGTCACAAAGGGATCGACATCATTGCGTCGCGCTAGCGGTGAAACCTCCGCCGGATACATGGTTATGAAGGTAGGCTGCTGTAAAAGATGCTCAACGGTCTTCTCAAATATCTCGATCTGTACCTTGCCCAGACCCCAGATAGCTTTTAATGGAATATTCAGACTCTGGGCAATCGCCCGCGCACTCGCTTCGTCACTGAGTTGCTCAGCACTGATATCAGCGTTGTACTGTAAAATTGAGTCGAAGACGGAGAGACGGGTAAATGGCACCGCAAAATCGTAATAAATTTCACTAATAACCTGCCCGTCAGAATCCTTAATAGTGTTAGTTACCTTGGTTGAACCCAGCACCTCTGTCGTCATTTTTCGTAACATGTCTTCGGTTAGATTCATCAGATCATTAAAATCTGCGTAGGCCTGATAAAACTCCAGCATGGTAAATTCTGGATTATGACGCGTAGAAAGGCCTTCATTTCTAAAGTTGCGGTTAATCTCATAGACCCGCTCAAAACCGCCTACTACCAGACGTTTTAAATACAGCTCAGGAGCAATACGCAGATACATGTCGATATCCAAAGCATTGTGATGGGTCACAAATGGACGTGCCACCGCACCACCGGGGATCACTTGCATCATGGGTGTTTCAACTTCTAAATAATCGGCAGCGTTAAGATAGTTTCGAATAAAGGCGACTACCGCTGAACGAATACGAAAGGTGTTGCGTACTTCTGGGTTAACAATCAGATCGACATAGCGCTGGCGGTAACGCGTTTCTTGGTCCGCCAAGCCGTGGAATTTATCCGGCAGTGGACGCAGCGCTTTGGTCAGCAGAACATAGCTGTCCATCTGCACATAAAGCTCGCCCTTACCTGACTTATGTAACTGCCCCGTAATCCCAACTATATCTCCCAGATCTAGTGACTTGGCAAAAGGACGTGCTGCTTTGGTCACATATAGTTGGATATTAGCCGAACTATCCTGCACCACAATAAAGGCACCGCGGTCACGAATCACCCGGCCTGCGATGCTAACAATGTTGCCCAACTGCTCGAGAGCCTCTTTGCTTTCCTCTCCAAACTGCGCCTGCAAGTCTGCGGCACTGTTCTGTGGCCGGAAATCATTGGGAAACGTCGGACCCTCCTGCTCACGCAGTTCAGCCAGTTTAGCTCGACGTTCAGCGATGAGCTTATTGTCTTCTACTTTGTTTTCATCTTGTTGATCTGTCATAGGTAGTTTTTATTCACAGTGATAAATTGAAAAATCCTTAAAGGCCCGCTTTGAGCGACGCCACGATAAACTGGTCTAACTTGCCATCCAATACTGCCGCGGTATTGTGGGTTTCAACGCCGGTACGTAAATCTTTGATCCGCGCATCGTCGAGCACATAGGAGCGAATCTGGCTACCCCAGCCAATATCAGACTTAGTATCTTCTGTTGCCTGAGCCGCATCCGCACGTTTTTGTATCTCCGCCTCATAGAGCTTAGCTCTCAGCATCTGCCAACATTTATCTCGATTCTGATGCTGTGATCGCTGACTCTGGCTCTGAACTACTATACCACTAGGCTCGTGAGTCAAACGCACCGCTGAATCGGTTTTGTTAATATGCTGACCACCAGCACCAGAGGCACGGTAGGTGTCTGTGCGCACATCTGAGGGGTTGATATCGATATCAATATTGTCATCAATTTCTGGCGAGACATAGACTGCAGAAAACGATGTATGGCGGCGACTGCCCGAGTCAAAAGGTGATTTTCGTACGAGGCGGTGGACGCCAATCTCGGTGCGCAGCCAACCAAAAGCATACTCACCACTCACCTGCACGGTGGCACTTTTAATCCCAGCCACATCACCGGCCGAACATTCCAACAATTCAGCCTTAAAGCCTTTGTCGTCGGCCCATCGCAGATACATACGAAGCATCATCTCAGCCCAGTCCTGAGCCTCGGTGCCACCCGAACCTGATTGAATTTCCAGGTAGGCATTATTGGGATCCATTTGACCGGAGAACATCCGCCGAAACTCCAGCTTTGCGAGCTGCGCCTCAAGAAGGGCAATATCGGCTTCCACGTCAGCGACCGTATCTGCGTCATTTTCTTCAACCGCCATTGCCAACAGCTCTCGTCCATCGGCAACGCCAGAATCCAAGTCTTCTATAGTTTTGACTACCTGCTCAAGAGATGCCCGCTCGCGACCCAACTCTTGGGCTCGATCAGGATCATTCCAAACGCCAGGCTCGCCTAGCTCTAGGGAAACTTCAGCCAGCCGGTCTTTGCGATTAACATAGTCAAAGATACCCCCTCAACACGTCAGTGCGTGATTGCAGATCGTCGAGGGCGTTATAAAGTGGATTTACTTCCATGGATACATTGCTAACTGTCTGGCTAATGAGCATGGCATTTTACCTCAGCTGACCGACCACACCAAGCGAAACCGCAAAGTCAGCAACGGCCATAAGAGATAGTTGATTTACCTCATCGCCAAGCGCACCATGAGCGTTCACCTTTAGCCCCAAGAAATTTGCCATGGTAAAAGTTCTGTTTGCTACCCTAGCGGCACTAAGCGCTTATTTGACGCTCTGGCCCGTTCCCATCGATCCAGTTGCTTGGAGCGCGCCGAAAAATTCAGGTTATGTGGGGGACTTTATGGAAAACACCCTACTCGATAAAATTGAGGTTATTAAACTGGAAGCTATGCACGGACCCGAGGGCTTGGCGCTTTTAAATGGTGAAGTCTATGCGGCCACCCGGGAAGGTTGGATTATCCGCTACAAGGAAAGTACCGGTGAAACAGTTAAATGGGTCAATACTCAAGGCAGCCCGCTGGGTCTGGCCTTCGACCGAGAGGACAACTTATTGGTCGCAGACGCCTATAGGGGGCTCCTGAGCATTAATTCCGCCGGCGATATCAGCGTCTTGAGTAATGAGATCGCTGGGGTCAGTATAGATTACGCGGACGATGTGGATGTTGCCGCGGATGGCAAAATCTATTTTAGCGACGCCTCGTCCAAATTTGGTGCCAGCAGCAATGGTGGTACCTACGCCGCAAGTCTGTTGGCTACCATGGAGCATGGGGGTCACGGCAGGCTGCTGATGTATAACCCAGAAGACCAAACAACCAGCGTTATTATGAGCGGCCTCAATTTCGCCAACGGTGTCGCCATGGCCGCCGATAACCGCTTCGTACTAGTTAATGAAACCGGTAGCTATCGCGTTCATAAATATTGGCTACAGGGAGATAAAGCCGGACAGTCCGAGGTATTGATAGATAACCTTCCAGGGTTTCCTGACAACATCGTCCGCGGTCGCGATGGTCGCTTTTGGGTTGGGCTTGTCTCGCCTCGCAGCGCCCTCCTCGATGCGTTGTCTGCCTCACCTTTGGCGCGCAAAATAGTGCAGCGCCTACCCCCGAGCTGGCGCCCGCAGGCAGCCCTCTATAGCCATGTTTTTGCTATGGATGCCGATGGTCAGGTGTTAACATCACTGCAAGACCCAAACGGCCAGCATCACACTAATACCGGTGCCCTAGAAACCGACCATTGGCTGTATATCAGCAGCCTGCATTCAGACAACCTCGCAAGAATTAGCAGAGAAAACGCCGGTATCCCATGACCTCTTTTATTGACCGATTACAGCACAGCTTTTTTGATACGTTTAGGGAGCAGGGCAATCTGCACTTCAGCCCTGTTCTGCCTGCACGCCTGGTCGACCCGATCATCGTTAGCCATAACCGGCTGCTGGCAGAAGAACTGGGCATAGCAACGACAGATTTAGACCAACCCGAAATGTTGGAGCTTATGAGCGGCAACTTTATGGCTGCTAATGTCAAACCCGTTGCACTGGTCTATTCTGGCCATCAATTTGGCGTCTGGGCTGGGCAGCTAGGCGATGGTCGCGCCATGACCTTGGGTGAACTGCCTGTGGGAACAGATGCGAGCCTTTGGGACATTCAGTTAAAAGGTGCTGGGCCAACTCCCTATTCCAGATTTTCTGATGGCCGCGCCGTACTGCGTTCGAGTATTCGTGAATATCTTTGCTCCGAAGCCATGCATGGACTAGGTATTGCGACCACCAGAGCACTCTGTCTGGTGGACAGTAAAACCCAGGTGTATCGTGAGGAAATAGAATCTGGCGCTACCGTTTGTCGTGTTGCGCAAAGTCACATTCGCTTTGGTTCATTTGAACATTTTCATTATCGCAAAGAGCCAGATGCCGTCCGAGCTCTAGCCGACTATGTCATTCAACGACACTTCCCTGAATGGGTAAAAGATACCGATCGGTACCTAAAATTCTTTCGAAATACTGTTTTTAAAACCGCTCGAATGATTGCTCAGTGGCAGTCAGTGGGGTTTAACCATGGCGTTATGAATACCGACAATATGTCGATCCTAGGCGACACTATTGATTATGGTCCCTTTGGCTTCCTAGACAGTTATAACCCGGACTTTATTTGCAACCATACCGACGCCAATGGTCGCTACGCTTTTAAGAATCAGCCCTCGGTGGGACTATGGAATCTCAATGCCCTAGCCACTGCACTGACCTCACTGATCAGCAATGAGGATTTGATAGCTGAACTGACGAAATATGAGCCCGAATTTCTACAGCAGTTTAGACAGATTATGACCACGAAATTAGGCCTACAGACCTATGCATCTGGTGATGAACAGCTAATCAACCAGCTGTTGGATTTGATGGATACCAATCAGGTGGATTACACAATTTTGTTTCGCTCTCTGTGTGAATTTTCAGACAGCAACCAGACATTGCGAGATCAATTTACCGATCGAGAGGGTTTTGATGACTGGGCAAAAAACTATAGTCGTCGCCTGCAGCAGCAAGACTGGACTGACCTGCAACGCCGCGAACAGATGCTGAGTATTAATCCAAAGTTTGTGTTGCGCAACTATATGGCCCAAGCCTGTATAGAAAAAGCACAGAAAGGCGATTATAGCGAAGTACATAGGCTATTAGAGGTCATGCAAAGTCCCTATAAAGACCACCCTAAAGCTGAGGAATATGCGAGCTTGCCTCCTGATTGGGCGGGCCAGATATCCATTAGCTGCTCTTCGTAAAACCCCGATTTGAGCGTATCATATAGACAGACCCCAACGTCGCGATGGGTGAATCATTCAGCGCGAAAAAATTCAAGATGGGCTGCTAGTGTCTCGCTTTATCGACAATTGAATAATTGGTGAAGGACAATTCCAGTTTGAAGGCTATAATGGGGTTGAAGAATTCGTTTTAAGCGATACTAACAGTGAGACTGATGAAAAACATTACTGCCCTGATAATGCTCTTTAGTAGCCAACTTGCTGCAGCCGATATTTTCTGGTTTGTCCGCTATGCTGACAGCAGCACCAACTGGCAGTATGTCGCCAACTTCAGCGGAGGTATACTTATTATCTGTTTGTCGCTGACCGCTTTATGGCTGTTTTTAAGCCAGAGCAGAGCGCGACGCTACAGTAAAGAGCTAGAAGAGATCAGAACCCAACTGGAGTTGCGCGTTAAAGAGCGCACGGCCACGCTTGAGGATGAGATCGTCGAACACCGTGATACCAGCTCACGCCTGTATCGCTCCGAGTCTTACATTACCAGTATTCTACGCTCTATGCCTTTGATGCTGATTGGTCTGAATAAAGACCACGAGATCACCCAGTGGAATCAGCGCGCCGAAGAAATTAGCGGGATGTCCTCAGGCGATGTTATTGGCATGGATCTTTGGGCTGCCTACCCGACAATAACGATTACACCACAGCAGATTAAACAGGCACAAGACGAGGGCACTGCCCTCACTATAAAATATATTCAACGTGGTCAGTATCATTTTGATATCACTATTTACCCACTGCAAGATCAGGTGGAAACGGGTGTGGTAATTCTCTTAGATGATGTCACCCAGCGCGTGAAGAATGAAACCATGCTCATTCAGCGAGACAAAATGTCGTCGGTCGGCGAAATGGCTTCGATTATGGCCCACGATGTTAATATTCCGCTGCGGGCTATCATTAAAGATGTTCAGACCGTCAGACAAGGCCTTACGACTGATCCTATCGATGATATTGGTCTCAATGAACTGCTTGAAGATGTGATGGTTCGAGGACAACAGGCAACCTCCGTGATTTCGAATCTAGTGAACTTTTCCTCTAGTGGTGGCGGCGAAAAAAGCACGACCAGTATGGCCGGAATTATTGATCACAGCGTTGAGTTGGCTAACGATGTTCTTTCCGTCATGGCTGGCCTGCGTTTTAGCCACATCAAGGTGAATGTCGATTATGCCGATGATATCCCTGAAATCCCCTGTTACGTGACTGAAATGCAGCAGGTCTTTCTGAGCCTGTTTCGTCACTCCTGCTATGCCTTGGGTAAGATTAGCGATCCGGATCATTCGCCTACTATTAATATCGAGGTGACCAAATTCTACGAAACATTATGGGTACGTGTTCAGCATAATGGACGCGGCATTAGCTTGGAAGACCAAAAGTTTATTTTTGAGCCATTTGCTGCCGAGGGCAAAGCCGATGGTCAGTACGACGCAGGTAAGCGCCTGTCGTTCTCATATTTTATTATCACTGAACAACATCAGGGCCAGATTTCAGTTACCTCTGACCCCGATATAGGCACTACCTTTCACATTCAATTGCCGCTCCAATAGCGCGGCAATTCTAGAGGTCCCTGAGGACCTCCAAAGGGGGTTGCACCACAGCCTTGCGGCTGTAGCCAACCCCTAGCGCACCCACTAGCACTCCGCCGGCTAGGGGGCCAGCAAGCCAAAGCCAAGGATGTAACGCAAAGGGCAAGTCGAACATAAAGCGTTGCAGTATCGCAACGGCAGCCTCAGCGCCGATCGAAGCCAGAAGACCAGCCATAAGCCCCAAGGTCGTAAACTCTACCCACTGGATACCTAGGATCAACCGCTGAGAGCTCCCTAGGGTACGCAAAATGGCACTCTCCTGTAAACGCTCTGACATGGACAGGCTAACCGCAGCGAACATAACCAATACGCCGCAGCTTAGTATCAGCAGCGTCATCACTTCCAAACCTCGCGTCACCTGCGACACGATCGTTCTAATACGATCAATGATCTTATCCAACTCAATCACCAACACCGTAGGAAATTTGCGCAATAATTCATTGACCAGTAATTTTTTCTGCGGCGGAATATACAGACTCGTCATGCTGGTGCGCGGATAGTCCTCCAACAGGCCTTCAGGAAACAGGAAGTAGAAGTTGGGTGTCATATTGTCCCAGTTTAGGCTGCGTGTACTGACTACCTCTGACTCAAAAGTAAGACCTCCGACGCTAAAAGTAATCCGATCACCCAGCTTTAAGCCCAATTCGGCAGCTAGTTCGTCTTCAAGCGAAACAGGTGCTATCTCCGTAGCCTGGTCATTGTCGTCCCACCATTTTCCCGCGGTAACCTTATTGCCCTCGGGCAACGCTGAGGTCCAACTTAGGTTAAGCTCACGGCGGAATGACTCATGGCTATCTTTTTGTGCTTCGGTTATCAACTCACCATTAATAGCGGCCATCCTTCCCCGCACCATGGCATACCATCCAGCAGTCTCTAGGCCCCGATCTTCCACGAGCGTTTTCACAGCCTCCAACTCGTAGGACGCAACATTAACCAAAAAGTGATTGGGTGCATCCTCGGCCAACTGCACCCGCCATTCATCAACTAGCGAGGTGCGTACCACTACCATAATCATCAACAGCGCTATGGCGCCAGAAAAGCCGACCATCTGAATAAGACTCTGTGACTTTCTACGCCAGAGATTGTTGAGCGCCAAACGCCAGATGCTACCTAGGCGCTGGCCGTAGTTTTTAGCCAAGCGCAGCATCATCAAACCAATTATGACGGTGGCTAATGCAGTGATCGCAAAGCCTGCCAAAATAGCCAGCGACAGCATCAGGCTGTTGCTGTACCAGAGCAGCAAGCCGGCCACAGCGACAATTCCAAAAATGCCCCGCACCGCTGCATTAACCGGTTTAACCTGAATATCCTGACGCAACACCGCCAGCGGAGACTGCGCGGGCAAATGCCAAAGCGCGGGCAATGTAAAACCACCCAGACAGAGCAAGCCCGTTGCCATCCCGGTAATCCAAGGCCTAATACCCGCGCTGGGCAATGCTATGGGTAACCATTCTCGGACGGTAGAAATCAATAGTTCGCTAAAGATATAACCCGCTGCAAGGCCCGCCAGTGAACCTCCTAGACCCAACCATAAACTCTGTTGCAGATACAAACTCCTGACACGTCTCGCAGAGACCCCCCAGCTTTTGAGTAGCGCGACCTGCTGCGTTTGACCCGCAGCAAAGTGATGACTGGCAAGAGCCAGTGCAATACCTGCCAACACAACACCAATACTGCCCGCCAATAATAGAAATCGTCGGCCCCTATCCATGGTACTGGCAATACTGGCCTGCGCTTCGTCTGGGGTGATTAGTCGGTCGTGTACGCTGAGCTGAGATTCTAACCAATTAGCGTAGCTAGCAAAGGCGTCTGCATCGGTACCTGCCGCCATTAAATATTTATAGGTTACGCGGCTTCCTGGTTGCACTACCCCAGCAGCTGCAACGTCATCCCAGTTCATCAGGACACGGGCACCAAAAAAACTATAGGAACCCCCATCGGGCTCTTCAACAATTATCTGGGTGACCTTAAGTACCGTCTCACCAAGCTCTATATTGTCTCCAAGCTCAATATTTAGGAGAGGCAATAGTCTTGCATCGACCCAGGTTTCTCCCGGCGCTGGACCGTAGTCAACGAGTTCAATCAGGGCTTCATCTAACGTGAAAGGCGTGGTTGAACGCTTAATCACGCCACGCAAAGGATAGTTGCTCTGCACAGCCTTAACAGAGGCCAAATGCATATCCGACTCGTGATACACCATGGACGCAAAACTCACCATGTGGGAGGTTTCAATGTCCTGCTGCTGTGCCTTAGTTACCCATTCCTGCGGCGTCAGCTTATTACTGCGCACCACCAAATCTGCGGCTAAAAAGGCGCTGGATTCAGCGGTTAACGCCCGCTCAATGCGTTCTGCCAGTAATGACACGGAGGTAACCACTGACACCGCTAGCACTAACGACCATACAATTAGACTCAGCTGCCCACCGCGCCAAGTACGCAGTAACATTTTTAATGCTTGCATCAGATTTCACTACCTTGCGGTTTTGATTTAGCCTTCGCTATGGCTTTGGGCTTTGCCACCACTTTTTGCTTCACCTTGGCTTTAGCTGTTGGCGTAGCTCTGGCAATTGGTGTTCGGGCTGACTTAGGCGTGGCGGTCGGCTTTGATTCCGCTCGCCGCTGAACTGCTGGCTTAGCTTTGACCTGAGCGGCTGGTTTAGCTTTGGCTTTGGCCGCTGGTTTAGCTTTGACCTGAGCGGCTGATTCGGCTTTGACCTTAGCGGCCGGTTTAGCTTTGGCTTTGGCCGTTGGTTGCGCTTTGACCTTAACTGCTGACTGAGCTTTGGCTTGTCCAACCTGTTGACCGGCTGCCAAGACTAAACGTTGGCCGCAGCGCGCGGCCAAATTGAGTTCATGGGTAACGAGCACTAATGTGGTGCCCTCTTCTCTGTTAAGTTCAAACAGCAAATCGTTGATCTTCTCTCCGGTACCCGTATCCAAATTACCGGTTGGCTCATCGGCGAAAAGAATCGTTGGCCGACAGGCAAAGGCGCGAGCCACAGCGACACGCTGCTGTTCGCCCCCTGATAACTGCCGAGGGTAATGAGTCGTTCGATGATTAAGCCCGACACGCTGTAAAAAATAGGCCGCCGTGGTCAGCGCTTCTCGATCGCCCTGCAACTCTAAAGGCAGTGCGACGTTTTCCAGAGCTGTTAAGCCCGGTAGTAGATGAAATGACTGAAAAACAAACCCCACATGCTTGGCACGAACAGCCGCACGGCCCTCTTCGTCCATGGCCGTAATATCTTGGCCATTAAGGCGAACCAGGCCAGAACTCGGTAGATCAAGACCCGCCAAGATCCCCAATAAAGTCGACTTCCCAGACCCCGATGGGCCAACAATCGCCAAACTTTCACCGCTGGCCAAAGATAAATTGATCTTATCTAAAATATTAAGCGTGCCTTCCGCTGTAGTGACCTGTTTACTAATATTACCGACTTCTATCATTTCAAATGTCCATTGCTAGAAAAATTGCATACACTAAGCGCCAGGGTTTACCGACTTCTTATTAGAGATTATTTATGCGGTTTTTTTTAACCACAGTGTTTTTCAGGGGCGTATGTTGCCTTTTTATTTTACTCGGCGCCAACACTTACGGATCAACTCTGCTAGTTTTAGGTGATAGTCTCAGTGCTGGCTATGGCATCACACAAAAACATGGCTGGGTGGCACTGCTGGCTGATGATTGGGATGACGGCCATCAGGTTATTAATGGCAGTATCAGCGGTGACACCACGGGTGGCGGTTTAAACCGATTACCTCTGTTGCTGGAGACATTCCGTCCTGACTATGTGCTGCTTGAATTAGGCGGTAACGATGGGCTGCGTGGTCAGCCAATTAACTTAATGAAACGTAATTTATTGGCAATGATTGAGCTGTGTCGCCAAGCGGGTGCCGAACCCGTTTTGTTTGGCATGCGGCTGCCTCCTAACTATGGTCGCCGGTACTCCGATGCATTTGCGGCGGTATACCCTCTGTTAGCTCAACAGGAAGAGGTTTTGTTAATCCCCTTCCAGCTTGAGCAGCTGGCCATCACCGAGGGTATGATCCAGGAAGATGGTCTACACCCGACCGCATTGGCGCAGCCGATCATTAAGGACGTCATTAAGGCGGCACTCGAGCCTTTTATGATTAATCAGGCTTTGATCCAGAAGCCTTAGCGCCTACAACTAATGCCTAATTATGCGATATCAAGACGCTTAATTAACGCCATGGGGATGCTTGATCGGATCGCCATCAGATTGTTTAAGCAGCACCTTAAGCTGGGATACCAGGCCACCGGCCAAAATCAGACCACAGCCGACTAACTCCGGGTCGGTAAGATATTCATCGAGTAGCCACCAGCCACAGAGTGCGGCAAATACTGATTCAAAACTCAGGATAATCGAGGCGTGGGAAGCTGGCGCCGTGCGCTGTCCTATGACCTGCAGGCAGAACGCTACGCCCGATGACATGATACCCACATAGAGCAGCGCCACAGCCGCATCCAAAATCCCCTGCCAATCCCAGCTTTCAAAAATAGGCACCAGAACAAAACTGATGATTGTCGCAACCACAAATTGAACAAAGATCAAACGAAACGGCGACGTTTGATTAGCCAGCCTGCCAGTAAAAATCATATGTACAGCAAACAGCATTGAACCCAGCAGAATCAATACGTCTCCGGTGAATACTTCATCGCTCTCCACCTGCCCCAAAAAAAACAATCCGACCATTGCCATGGCCACACCGAGCCAGGTAGGCCATTCGGTTTTATTGCGAAAAAACAAACCTATAATCGGGACGAAAATAATATAAACGCCGGTTAAGAAACCCGCACGACCCGCAGTGGTATAAACCATGCCCCACTGCTGTAGCAGCATGCCAGCGGTCAATACCAGACCCAATAGAGCGGCTTTTTTATTGATCGCGTTGATCGCAAAAATTTCTTTTGGCTTCTCCATCACATACCACAGCGGCAGAATAGCCAGAGCGCCGATCAAAAACCGACCGAAGGTAAATGTTACAGGACCAATATGCTCCATACCGGTACGCTGATATACGAAAGCTAGGCCCCAAATAAAAGCCGTTAGTAGCAAAACAAAATCGGCACGAAGATCGCTTTTAAAGCTCATAGTTATTTAGTCTATTATTGTTTCTATTGATGACACGTAATCTGTATATGCTGCACTAGTAGCTGCAAACTTTCCTGACCACGGAACTCATTAATATCCAAGCGGTAGACGCAGCGCACAAGACCTGCGTCCTGATTTGGCCAAGCGGCAGTATCAATATTAAACCAGATCGCGTCTATAGCCAGTTGGGGTTGGTTGTGCGGCGCCAATACTAATTTAAGATGCTTTTCACCCACAATGCGTTGCTGCATGATGACAAATTCACCCTCAAAGCAAGGCTCGGGAAAGAGCTGCCCCCAGGGACCGGCATCGCGCAGTAGTTCGGCGGTTTGTATATTTAATTGATGATTTTCAAGGCTGCCATCGGTCACTAATTTAGCCTGTAAATCATCCTCGCCCAACGATTTGGCCACCTGATCTTGAAAGGCTTGCTCAAACGCGGCCAGATTACCCTCAACTAAACTGAGTCCAGCCGCCATGGCATGGCCGCCGAATTTGGTTATTAATCCAGGGTTCTGTGTTGCCACTGCCTCGAGCGCGTCACGAATATGTAGACCTGAAATTGAACGCGAGGAGCCTTTCAGTTCGCCGCTATCGCCGCGGGCAAAGGCTACTACAGGCCGATGATATTTTTCTTTGATGCGCGAGGCCAACAGGCCCACCACACCCTGATGCCAGTCTGGCTGAAACAAGCACAGCGCCGATGGCAATTCAGTGTCAGTGCCGAGAACCAGCTTTTCAACAATGGTTAGGGCTTCACGCTGCATATCCTGCTCGATCGATTTACGGTCCTGATTTAACTCATCGAGGGCACGGGCAGTCGTCATTGCCTCCTCGGGATCATCGGTCAATAGGCACTGAATACCCAGTGAAATATCGTCGAGTCGACCGGCAGCATTGAGCCTCGGACCCAACGCAAAACCTAGATCGGTGGCCACTAGCCGCGCGGGGTTTTTGCCCGCGATGCGGAGCAGCGCTTGGATACCGGGGCGACATCGCCCAGAACGAATACGCAGTAGACCCTGATAAACTAGGGCCCGGTTAATTTGATCCAACGGTACCACATCGGCGACAGTGCCCAAAGCGACCAGATCTAACCAGTTGGCCATATTGGGTTCCACTCTCTTTTGATCACAAACCAGTTTTGTAGTCGCAGCTCAGCGCGCAGTGCACTGAGGAGATAAAATGCCACGCCGACACCGGCAAGATTTTTACTGGGAAATTCACAGCCCGGTTGGTTGGGATTAATAATAGCCGCAGCAGCGGGCAGAACGGCACCAGGCAGGTGATGATCGGTGACAATAACATCTATGCCCAGACTATTGGCATGAGCCACACCCTCGACACTTGAAATACCGTTGTCGACGGTGATGATAAGATCCGGTGTCTTTTGGGCGGCGAGATCAACAATCTCTGGGGTAAGACCATAGCCATAGTCAAAGCGATTAGGCACTAAAAACGCCACATTGGTGAAACCCATGGCGGTCAATGCCAACACCATTAATGCCGAGCTAGTAGCTCCGTCAGCATCAAAATCACCAACAATAGTCAGCGCCTGCTTTTCCTTGAGAGCCACAATAAGACGTTCGACCGCAGCGCACATACCTTGCATTGCGCTCGGCTTGGGCAAACAGCTGAGCTGCCGATTGAGATGGTCAAACTGGGTCACACCCCGTCCCTGATAGATTCGCCACAACAGCGGATCTAGCTGTTCGGGAAAGTCACAGTCTTTCGGGTCACTGTACCGGGTAGCGATTTGCATAAAAAGGTCTCAATCATTCGTTTACAAGAAACCCGACTGCTTACCGATATACCAGCTAACAGCACCCAATATGGCGACCACTACCCAAAGGACCGCCAACAATCTCAGCGGACGAAAGGGCTGACGTTCTGTGCGGTTATAACCGGCATTAATCACCTGGTCAACGCGGGCCTGATCTTCTGCAGATAAACTATTTTCTTCATTCATTAATTAGTCTCAAACTCAGCCGGGAGACAAAGGTAACTGCCAACCTGCTCCGGCGTCAGGTTTTGCAGTCTGGGTACAGTACCCAGACAAGGCTCGTTAAAAAGCCGCTTAAGTGTAGCAATATTTTCTTCTAACCGTAGCATATCTGGGTCAATGATATTTGCCACCCAGCCAGCGATCACCAATCCGTCGGCGCGAATAGCCTCGGCAGTAAGCAGCGCATGATTTAAACAGCCAAGGCGCATGCCGACAACGATTACTACGGGGCAATTCATTTCTCGGGCCACATCGGCAAGGGTTTCACGGTCATTAAGGGGTACCCGCCAACCACCAGCCCCCTCGATCACGATTAGATCCAGTGGCAATAATGTCAGACCTCGGCAAAAGCCTACCAGACGCGAGGCGCTGAGAGTTTTCCCTGATTCTTGGGCCGCAATATGCGGTGCAATCGCCGCTTCAAGCGCTACTGGGTTAACCTGCTGATAGGATAGCTTATGACTGGCAATCGCGCGCAACTGCAATGCATCGTCATTCTCTAGTCCTGCACCAGTATCCACGCATCCAGCCGCTATGGGTTTAATCGCTGCGGTTCTGAGCCCGGCCTTATTGGCCGCCGAAAGCAGTCCGGTCGCTATAGCAGTCTTGCCCACATCTGTGTCGGTTCCAGTAATAAATAGCCATTTTTTGGCCATAAGTAGTCACCCTCAATATTAATTAATGCTATTGCTTCACTACAAAGCCGCTGATAATTTCCCATGTTGCGGGAATCATACCGTTGGGGAGACGAAAAGAATCATAGGCATTATAGAGTCCTTTAAGCTGTTGTTTACCCGTCAGATGATTCGCTTTTCCAGCATTATTATTATGAGCGCCGACATTTTTGAGCTCTAGTAAAAGCTCTCTAACTGATTGATGCTGTTCGATAACCCTGCGGGAGTCCAGATTAACATCACTGAAACCCGCCTCGCTCAGGGCCAGCTGCCACTGTGGCAAGCTGGCAAAGCGATTTACATGCACAGCTCCGTTAACCTCTGACCAGGCCTGTCGCAGTTCACTCAGGGTTGCCGGTCCCGGCACCGCTAGATAAACACGGCCATCTGCCGCCAACACACGGTAAAGCTCGGCTGCCAAGGTAGGTAAATTATCACACCACTGCAAGGCAAAGTTGGAAAATATAAGGTCTTGGGAATCGCTGGCTAAGTCCATGTTTTCAGCATCGGTACATAGCCAGGTAAAGTCGGGATACTGCGCCTGGGCGTGGGCCAGCATACCTGGTGAGAGGTCCACTCCGGTGATCAGAGACGCGGGAAAGCGTCGCTGCAACTCGACCGTATGATAGCCAGTACCGCAGCCTAGATCGGTCATGTTTCCAGCCGGCAGACCAGCCGGAATAGTCTCCAATAGCTGCTGGCCAATGCGTCGCTGTAACTGCGCTACCTCGTCATAACGCGCCGCGGCGCGGCCAAAGGACGCTGCAACTTTTTGCTTATCTAAACGGTACAGTTGATGATCTAGAAAGAGGGTGATTTTTTGCAGAACAGTATCCGCTGCACTGAGATGCGGTAGGTGGCCGGCACCAAAAATAATAGCCGTCTCAGAATTGAATTCACTGGTGACGGCAACCGGCACCAGCGCGTCGCGGGCACCAAAAATATCTAGACTAGGACACTCGATTTTGGCCCTATGAGGTCGGTTATCCAAACCTCCAAGTAGCGCCAAAAGCGCCCCACCAGCATTGTCATCAATCTTAGAATCCATCGTGCGCAACTGCTTGATCAGCCGACGCTGCTGACTATCGCCCTGAGTCTGGAGGCTCATAAATCGCCTTAGACAGAGTGACCTATCTTGCTCCCAGTGCTGCATAAACTCGGCAAAGTCTGCCGCTGCCATAGCCTCAGGATGCTGCTCGGTGGCGACAAAATTGAGGTTGCTACTAATCGTGATGAGGCCAGCCACGCGAGTAGGATATTGGGCGGCAAAAGCGCGACAGAGCATGCCCCCCAAGGACAGGCCCAATAGATAGCAGTGGTTGGGCAATACCTCTGCCATCCACTCAAGCAGGCTGGCTTCGGAATAGTTATCCACAATGGGGCTCTCACCGAATCCCGGTAGGTCGAGGCTATACACCTCAATGAAAGCACTGAGACGATCGGGGATAGTTTGCCATATTTGGCTATCAGCACCCCAGCCATGAATCAAAACAATGGGATGACGTTGCTCATGACTCATAGTGCATGGATGATGGTGCAATACATTACTGGTCAATCACAGACTCCAACGCATCAAGCAACTTATCTATTTGCTCATCGGTATGCATAGCCGATAAACAGATACGCAGTCTTCCGCTACCCTTGGGTACTGTAGGAGGTCTAATTGCACCCACCATAAAACCCTGGTCTCGCAACTGCTGACTGATCGCAATCACAAGCTGGTCATCATTAATCTTTACCGGCTGTATTGGCGTCTGCGAATCCATTAGGTGTAAGCTAAGCTGCTCAGCACCGGATCTAAAACGACTCACCAAGCTAACCAGTTTTTCACGGCGCCATGACTCTGCCTGCACAATTTTCAGACTAGCCGAACTGGCGACAGCCACCGAAGGCGGCAACGCCGTGGTATAAATATAGCTACGGGAAAACTGAATTAAGGTTTCTATCAATGCCTCGCTACCCGCCACAAACGCACCAAAGGTGCCGAAGGCTTTGCCGAAAGTGCCCATCACAATCGGCATGTGTTCTGCTTTAACTTGCCAATGTTCAACCGAACCTCGGCCATGCTTACCTAAAACTCCGATAGCATGGGCATCGTCCACCATCAGAGCCCAGACTTATGCCTGAGGGTCTCTGCCACACTGACGAGCGGAGCCAAGTCACCGTCCATACTAAACACGCCATCGGTAACCACTAACTTGCGACTGGCATGACTGGCGTCCAATTTAGCCGCCAAGTCCTCGATATTAGAATGTTTATAACGCTGCATTTGGGCCCGACTTAAACGACCGCCATCGAGCAACGAGGCATGATTTAGGTAATCCTGTAGGACCATATCGTGGCGCCCCATGAGCGCGGTGATGACACCCATGTTAGCCATGTAGCCGGTGGAGAATAAAAGGGCTCTGGGGCGTCCAGTGAACTCAGCCAGTTGTTGCTCTAAATTTTCATGGGCCTCGCTATGGCCGCTGATAAGATGAGAGGCACCGCTGCCTGTACCATATTGATCGGCGCCAGCTTTTAAAGCCAAGGCAATATCTGGGTGCCCTGCAAGACCTAAATAATCATTGCTACAGAAGTTATGCTGCGGCTTACCATCCACTGTAATCATGGCCGCACAACCGGATGTCAGATGGCTACGCTGGCGATAAAGGTGCTGTATGCGTCGCTCTCCGAGGGCTGCATGCAAGGTTGCATCCATAGTATCCATGTCAGGCGTTATCCAGCTCGATAGAACAATGAGTGGGTCTTTGCCTCAGCAATAGTTTGTCGCAGTTGAGCGGCCTGATCTTCAGTGTCTCTATTCACCTGATAGGCTTCAGGTGTAATGCCCAGACGCTTAAATAACTGCAGGTCCGTATTGGCCGCAGGGTTTGGCGTAGTCAGCAGCTTCTCACAGTAAAAGATCGAGTTAGCTCCTGCCATAAATGCCATAGCCTGCATCTGCTCATTCATGTCTTCGCGACCCGCTGACAAACGCACATAGGATTGAGGCATCATGAGTCGTGCAACAGCAATGGTGCGAATAAATTCAAAGGGATCTAACGCATCTAAGTCGGCCATCGGTGTACCCGGCACTTTGACCAACATATTGATCGGCACCGATTCTGGATGTCTAGGCAAGTTAGCCAACTCGATTAATAAACCAGCACGATCTGTTTGCTCTTCGCCCATCCCTACGATCCCTCCGGCACAGACTTTCATTCCTGAGTTACGCACATTAGACAGTGTGTTAAGACGATCCTGATAGGTTCTGGTGGTAATCACCTCACCGTAAAATTCTTTTGAGGTATCGAGATTGTGGTTGTAATAGTCAAGACCGGCGCTAGCCAGTTTCTCCGACTGATTTTCACTGAGCATCCCCAGAGTCATGCAAGTTTCCAGACCCAAGGCCTTCACTTCACGAATCATATTGGCAACTTTAGGAATATCGCGATCGTGGGGCGAGCGCCAGGCGGCACCCATACAGAAACGACTCGAACCACTAGCTTTAGCCACCTTCGCCGCTTCAATCACCGCCTCAATTTCAAGCAACTTCTCTTTTTCCAAACCGGTGTCATAGCGGGCACTCTGAGGGCAGTATTTACAGTCTTCAGGGCAGGCACCGGTTTTGATTGATAGCAGCGTGCTGAGCTGTACCTGATTAGGGATTAAAGTGAGGCGGTGCGCGACCTGCGCGTTAAACAATAGATCATTGAAGGGCTGATTAAAAAGTGCCAGCACCTCTTCGCGCGTCCAGTTGTTACGAATTGTCGATTGCTCAAGGACTGCCATAGTCATACTCCAGACATGATTGTAATCTCAGTCCGCTATGATAGGTCGGGCACAGCCTCTGTCAACCCTATTGAAAAATATTGGTTAACTGCCATTTAAGACCTACCGACGCTGGGTCAGTCTCAAAACTCGGGCTAGATCTTTTTTAGCACGGTTAAACCAAAAATCCCAGGAAAGACGATAGATCCAATACAGTCCTCGCCACCTGCCGGGCAGAATAATCAATGGTACATTTTTGGCCACCTGATCTAATGCCTGCTCGGCAAATTCCGCTACCGGCATGGGGTGTAATTTAGCCCAGTAGGCGGTCGCTTTTTCCGGCGTAATGCCCTTGGGTAGACGTCCGTAAACCCCACCGGTCAGTATGGGCGTTTCGATCGCACCAGGGCACAGGGCGCTGACTCTTACGCCTTTAATCTCCGCCTCAACCCGCAGTGCCTGAGAGAGTCCTGAGACAGCGAATTTTGTTGCGCTATAGGCAATCTGGCTTGCGGCGGGAATCAATCCTGCCATGGAAGCGGTATTGACTATGTGGCCATAACCTTGGTCAACCATAAGCCGATAACAAGCCTGAATGCCATTGGTTACACCTCGTAAGTTGACGTCGATAGTGGTGTTCCAATCCTCTAATTCGTAGTCTTCTGCCAACCCACCTATGCCGATACCAGCATTGTTGAACATATAATCTAGGCGGCCTGTGTTCGCGACCGCCTCATCAACTATGACTTGTAACGCGGGGTAGTCGCAGACATCAAGCTCTCTGGCCCAGGCTTTACCTCCATTAGATAGGATGACCGCGGCGATCGACTCTGCAAGCGCAAACTGCCTATCGGCGAGGACAACGGTGCAGCCACGGCGCGCTAATTCGATGGCCAATGCCCTACCTATGCCTGAGGCCGCCCCGGTAATAACGGCGGTGGCGTTTTGGTATATTCGCAAGCTCATTAGTCAATCTCTCAAAAACTGATCACAAACCGTATAACCTTAATTCTGGTCTCGGGATACTAGCTCGATATATGATCGGCGATAAATTGTCGTACAGTCGTGTGATCATTATCCAACACGGTAAAACGTTCTTCTCTTTCGAAAAGATCTGCCATATGGGTTGGCAACGCCGGATCATAGGGATAACCCGCCTGTTTGACTGCATCGGGGAATTTAGCCGGATGCGCGGTAGCCAATACCACCATCGGAGTCTCAACATTGGAACGGCTGTGACGGGCCGCATCTAATCCAATAGCCGTATGCGGATCCATCAGATAACCGCTCTGTTGATATACCGAGCTAATCATTTCCAGCATACCCTCGTCATCACAGCGATAACTAGAAAACAGTTTGCGAGCTTTCGCTAAGGCTGTGGGACCAAGCTTCATGCGTCCCTCTTTAGCATCAGCCATTAGACCCGCTATCGCCTCGCCGTCGCCGTCGTAGAGATCAAATAGCAGGCGCTCAAAATTGCTCGAAATCATAATATCCATGCTCGGCGCCAAGCTCTGCTCAAGCGGCGCGTGTGTGGTCATTGCGCTAATACAGCGGTGTAAAATATCATTTTGATTGGTGGCAATCACTAGCTGCTCAATGGGCAGGCCCATTTTATGCGCCAATAGCCGGCAAAAATATCGCCAAAATTACCTGTTGGCACCTGAAAACGATACCGCCTGATGCGGGCCCCCAAGACAGCGACGCCCAAAAATAGTACACAATCTGAGCCATAATGCGCGCCCAGTTAATCGAGTTTACGCGCGCCAGTTGTCGACCCTCGGGCAAAAAAGACTGATCATTGAAGCTGTTTTTAACCATGTTTTGGCAGTCATCAAAATTGCCATGCATGGCGATGTTATGAATATTATCGGCAACGACGGTGGTCATCTGACGGCGCTGAACTGCAGACACTCGGTTGTGCGGATGCAAGATAAACATATCAATATTCTTACAGCGGCGACAACCTTCAATAGCAGCTGAGCCTGTATCACCTGAAGTCGCCCCCATAATGACTACCTTTTGACCTCGTTTGACCAAAATATAGTCCAACAGGTTACCCAAAAACTGCAGCGCAAAATCTTTAAATGCCAGTGTGGGCCCGTGAAACAGCTCCATGATCCACTCATTGTGACCCGTCTGCACCAGCGGTGCCGTGCCGCCATGACGGAATGTGGCATAGGACTGATCAATTAACTTTTTAAGATCCGCTTGCGGAATCTCGCCGCCGACGAAAGGGCTGATAATTTTAAAGGCCAGATCTGCATAAGACAGTCCCGCCCACGAGGCAATTTCATCTTGACTAAAGACAGGCAAAGACTCAGGCACATAGAGGCCTCCATCTGGTGCCAAACCCGTCAGAACAACGTCCTCAAAGCTTCTTGGTTCACCGCCTCCACGCGTACTGATATATTTCATGTCACTGGGTTCCTATACTTTACTGATCTAAATGCTCGACGCGGATAAAATTCACGCGACCACGCACAGTTTCCAATTTCTCGATATGCTCAACGGCCTCATCGAGAAACTTTTCCTTGGTCACATTGGTCAAAATAATCACGTCCACATACGTTTCACCCGCCGGTTGCTCGCGCTGGATGATCGCCTCGATACTAATACCAGTATCACCCATAATCTTAGTAACGCTCGACAGCACTCCAGCCTGATCAAGCGCCGAAAAGCGAATATAAAAGCTGGTTTCTATATCCTGAATATCCAAGATATTTTGGCTCTGAATGCGGATGGCACGCACCCCAGCGCCGGAACCCAGGACTCTGGACTGGACCCCATAGTCCGAGCGACGTCAACAATATCGGCAATCACTGAGGATGCTGTGGGTTCTGAACCGGCACCAGGACCATAAAATAATGTAGTCCCCACGGCATCAGCATTCACCATCACCGCGTTGGATACCCCGTTGACGCCCGCCATTAAACAGGTCTCAGGCACTAACGTCGGATGCACACGCAACTCGATACCACCCGCCGTCTGGCGCGCGATCCCCAGATGTTTAATCGCATAACCCAACTGACGAGCATAAGAGACATCTTGCGGCTCTAGCCGAGTGATGCCGTCAGTAAAAATCCCCTCAAGACTAATGGGCAGACCAAAGGCTAAGGACGCCATGATCACTAGTTTATGGGCGGCGTCTATGCCTTCAACATCAAAGGTGGGATCAGCTTCCGCGTAGCCCTTTTGCTGAGCTTCCTCGAGCACATCAACAAAGTCACGGCCCTTACTGTCCATCTCGGAAAGGATAAAATTCGTTGTGCCATTGATAATACCAGCCAGCCAATTAATCCGATTGGCCGACAGGCCCTCCCGCAACGCTTTGATAATGGGAATACCGCCAGCTACAGCCGCTTCAAAAGCCACAATAAGATTACGCGACTGGGCTACCGCAAATATCTCAGTACCATGAGCTGCCATTAGGGCCTTGTTAGCCGTTACTACATGCTTGCCATTTTCTAATGCAGACATGACAAGATCGAGCGCCACCGTAGTACCACCGATGAGTTCGACAATAATATCAACATCAGAATGTCGAGTGACATCGAAAATATCTCGCGAAACCTCCACGCCTGAGGTGTCACAGTTGGCGTTATCGCGGCGAGCACCTACCTGCGTCACTGTGATATTACAGTTCGCTCGCGCATTAATCTTATCCGAATTGCGTCCTAGGACGTTAAATACGCCCGCACCTACTGTGCCTAAGCCACAGATGCCAATATTTACCGATCGCACCTAAAATTTCCCCAAGGTCGTGACGATTAACAAAGCTGCAATAATCAGCCCACGTTAAAAGCGTTAAAAAGAATGTAATTTTATACTATTACAGAAATTATTCAGGCTTATTTTAAACTATCGGATGGCGTCAGCCGCGGGCTTTCAGCGTCAGGCTATTCGAGCGAAAAAAGCTTGGCGAAGTCAGCGGCAGACTGGTATCCCGGAATCATACTGCCGTCCATCAATATGATAGAGGGGGTTCCAGATACTCCTATTTTTCGACCTAAGGCGAGATGATCCGCTACCGGATTATCCGCACAGACCGACGTGGGAACGTCCTCACCATTTTTAATACGGGTCAAAGTGTCGCTTTGATTTTGAGCACACCAGGCGGTAGCAATTTTATCATAGGACTCAGAGGGAATACCCGAGCGAGGAAAGGCGAGATAGCGCACCTCAATACCATATGAATTCAGTTCGCCCATCTCAGCATGGAGCTTGCGACAGTAGCCACAGTCCACATCAGTGAACACGTTCATGACGGCTTTAGTTTCACCCACAGGCTTAAAGATGATCATGTCGCTAGTGCTTCGATCAGCGAACAGATCGCGCCGAGCTTTGCTCAGCCGTATGTCTAGCACGTCGACAAATTGGCCGGCCTTGACCTGATAAAGGCTGCCATCAAAAAAATACTCGCCATCGGCTGACACATATAATAGCGGCCCCCCCTCAACCTGCACCTCGTAAAAACCAGCAATCGGGGACTTCCCCAGTACGCTGTAATTGAGATCAGATCGGCCACTACTCAGGCTTTGAATAATCTTGTCAGCCACGGGGCCACTGACATCAGCAGCGGCAATTGACCCAACAGAGATAGCAATAACACAGGCGACGCATCGAGCGATAAGCCGCTTTACGATAATTTTGAGCACATCATAATCCTAACTAAAATGAGTTGGCGATTTGCGGGGATTACTATAACGCGGCTCCCTGCGGCGTATTGTCGAACAGAAAAGACAGTAGAGAAACCGAGACTACTGTCCTACTAGGCTAGGCGTTAGATCGCCTCCTCGCCCGTCTCGCCTGTGCGAATACGGATTACTTCCTCCAATGTGGAGATGAAAATCTTGCCGTCGCCAATCTTACCTGTCGCAGCCGACTTGGTAATAGCCTCAACTATGCAGTCAACCATATCTTGACCAACCGCAATTTCGAGCTTAATTTTAGGTAGGAAATCAACTACGTACTCAGCCCCACGGTAAAGTTCTGTGTGGCCTTTCTGGCGACCAAACCCTTTCACCTCAGTCACGGTGATGCCCTGGACACCGATATCAGCTAACGCCTCACGAACGTCATCGAGTTTGAACGGTTTTATAACAGCGGTAATCAATTTCATAGTTATCAGTCTTCTTTGTTGTCTGTGGTAGTTATCTAGCAGGTTAAAGATACCTGTTTCTTAAGTAAATTGCATCTATGCGGCCACAAAAGGCGGCGTGTGATCGCGGGCATAAAAAAACCGGGGCCAAAAGGCCCCGGCATAATCTAGATAAAACAGATTATTACTTTGAGTCAAACTCTGGGTAGGCCACAATCCCACACTCAGAGACATCAACACCTTCGTACTCTTGTTCGTCACTGACACGAACACCCATGCTGAGTTTCAGAAGGTACCAAACAATGCTGCTGGTCACGAAAGTCCAGGCGAAGATAACCGCAGCACCAGTTAACTGAGCCATCACAGTGACATCAGAGTTAATCGTTACAGCCAACAGGCCCCAGATACCAACAACGCCGTGAACCGAGATGGCGCCAACAGGATCATCAATTCGTAGCTTGTCGAAGAAGGACACGACACCACAACAATCGAGCCACCACAGCACCAATCAGAGTTGCCATACCGCCAGTTGCAGACAGTGGATCGGCAGTGATGGCAACCAGCCCTGCCAGTGCGCCGTTGACGGCCATAGTCAGATCAGCTTTGCCATACAGCAGTTGCGCGAGACCCAGAGCAGCCAGAAGACCACCTGCAGCAGCTGCGTTAGTATTAACAAACACGCTAGCAACGTTATTAGAAGATTCAACGCTAGACACGGCCAATTCAGAGCCGCCGTTAAAGCCAAACCAACCCATCCACAGGATGAACATACCAATGGCCGCTAAAGGCATGTTGGCGCCCGGGATAGCATTGACTTTGCCATCTGAGTTGTACTTGCCTTTGCGTGGGCCTAGGAACAGAACGCCAGACAATGCTGCAGTAGCACCACAGAGATGCACAATACCGGAACCCGCATAGTCAGAGTAACCCACAGTCTCGCTCAAGAACCCGCCGCCCCAAGACCAAACACCCTGCACCGGGTAAATAAAGCCCGTCATCACAACCGCGAAAGCTAAGAAGGCCCAAAGCTTCATGCGCTCAGCAACAGCACCAGAGACAATCGACATAGCGGTAGCCACAAAGACGACCTGGAAGAAAAAGTCTGAAGCACCGGCATAGTAAGTATCGCCGCCACTAGCCAGAACTTCAGCTGTAGTTGCGTTAGCAATTGAGTTACCGAACCATCCATCAGGCATTATCAGATTAGCTGTACCACCGTACATAATGGAGTAACCCATTACCATGTACATGCAGCAAGCAATGGCATACAGCGCCACGTTTTTAGTCAAGATTTCAGTGGTATTTTTGGACCGGACTAAACCGGCTTCAAGCATAGAAAAGCCCGCAGCCATCCACATCACAAGCACACCGGACATCAAAAAATAGAAGGTATCTAGTGCGTATTTAAGTTCTACAATATCATTTTCCATGAGGATCTCCAGGGTTATACAGCTTCGACACCGGTCTCACCGGTGCGAATACGAATTACTTGTTCGAGGGTGGAAATAAAGATTTTGCCATCACCGATTTTCCCAGTTTGAGCAGCCTTAGTAATCGCCTCAACAGCGCCATCAACCATTTCGTCAGCTAGCGCGACTTCAACCTTTACTTTAGGCAGAAAATCCACCACATATTCAGCACCACGATACAGTTCGGTATGGCCTTTCTGACGGCCAAAACCTTTGACTTCTGTCACTGTGACACCGGTTACCCCCAGTTCACCTAGAGCTTCACGCACTTCGTCCAGCTTGAACGGTTTTACAATTGCAGTTACCAGTTTCATGTTTAATCTCCATAGGGTGGCCAAAGCCACCCAGGTTTGTTAGCAAGAGAGGGTTTGAATAATTACAGAGACTTAGAAATAGTCAGAACAAACTCGTTATCGGCAAAATAAGCAGTGTCGGATTCTGACGTTGAAATCCAGCTCAGGTCGAAACCAAGGCCTACGGCTTCAGTACTCAAAGATACAGAGTAATCTTCATAGTCACCGGCATCTGCACGAGTAGCACCGTAGTGAAAGCCTAGGCTGAAGTCGTCGTTCAGAGCCATGCCATAATCACCATAGAAGTAGTCATAGTCACCGGAAGAACCATACCAGTCGCTAGAAGTAGCAAAACCAACAGTGAAATCGCTCACTGAAATACTGCCGTATACTTCTTCAAAGTCCCACTGAGTATCATTTGGATAACCGTACATAATGTAGCCGATGTCATAGCTAACAGAGTCAGAAAATGACCCGCCGTAACCCGCATAGTAATCGAGTTCCAAACCACCAGTAGAAGTGAAGTCATCAACAGATGAACCCCAAACACCGGCATATAGACCATTTTCAAATCCTACATCAAAACCGCCAGACAGTGCCTCACCCAATGATTGATCAAATCCACGGAAAAAGTAGTCTGATCCAATAGCGACATTTCCAGAAACTTCAGCAGCCATTGCAGTGGCGCCAGACATCATTGTTGCAGCAAAAATTGCAGTTTTTAAAGCTTTCATAGGTACATCTCCCAAGACGTAAAAGTTATTAAGTAAAAATACGCGAATCATTTTTTGTATTTCACTTAGGTCTTTGCAACTAGCATGCCAACATTAGATGGCACGAAAAATAGGGTTGTTTTCGACTTAGTTTCGATTTTTTGCCATATATTGGTGCGTAAAAAGCTCCGCAAGTATGCCGACGCGCACCAGTTTGGAAAAATGTGACCCATGACTTAAAACCTCAGCCATCATTTATCGGCCCACTGTGATTGATAGACTAAAATTTGTTACAGTAAGCCCATTAGGAGAGCCAAACAGATGAAGCCAGAAGAACTAATCAATCAATTTTCAAAACAGCTGGATCAGATCATGTCTGGCGCTGAGGGCATGGGTGCAGAGGTGCAACAGCAGTTGCGCAGTGCCATGATGTCCACGTTTAGTAAGCTCGACCTTGTTACCCGAGATGAGTTCGATACTCAACGTGCCGTATTAATGCGCTCGAGAGAGAAAATTGAATCACTTGAGCGCCAGCTCATCGAGTTAGAAGCCGCGATGGCGAAAAACTAAGCCACACGTCTAAGTAAAAATACACCGCGAAAATATCAGCTGTCTGCACGAGCACCAATCCTTTCGTGACAAGGAATTGATCGCACTATAAAGGGATCTGTGCAATGTCACTCGCCGTGGTACAAACACGTGCAAAACTGGGTGTGGAAGCGCCTTCAGTTTCGGTCGAAGTCCACCTCTCAAATGGACTGCCAGCATTCCATATGGTGGGCCTACCCGAAACCGCCGTTAAAGAAAGTAAAGATCGCGTCCGCAGTGCCATTATCAACGCGCATTTTGAATTCCCTGCCCGTCGTATCACTATTAACCTCGCCCCAGCAGAACTGCCCAAAGAGGGTAGTCGTTTTGACTTGGCCATAGCTATCGGTATTCTCGCGGCCTCAGGCCAGATACCTTTAGATCGCCTGCACCAATATGAATTTATTGGTGAACTGGCGCTCTCCGGTGAAATTCGCGGAGTCACCGCAGTCCTGCCCTCCGCCATCAGCTGTGCCGCCAATAATAAGGCCCTGATTATTGGCCAGCCAAATGCCACAGAAGCTTCTATGGTCGAGGGGCTGACCATACTGCCCGCCAACCACCTACTTGAAGTGACCGCTCATCTGCACCTAAGAGACTCGTTGCAGCCCTGGCATCAGGTCAGGGCCGAGATCCCTGAGGACAGCCCTCAACTCAGCGACGTAATTGGTCAGCAACATGCCAAGCGGGCATTGGAGATCGCGGCAACCGGTGGCCATCACCTACTTTTTTACGGACCACCCGGCACCGGCAAAACTATGCTGGCCAGTCGACTCTCAGGCATTCTGCCTCCGCTGACCAATCGAGAAGCACTGCAGGTCGCCTCTGTTTATTCAGTAGCGGGCAAAGGTTTGCGCGACAGAATCTGGAGTCGACCCTTTCGATCTCCCCATCACACTTCTTCAGCCGCTGCGCTGGTCGGCGGTGGCAGCACCCCCAAGCCAGGGGAAATCTCACTGGCCCACTGCGGGGTTCTGTTCCTCGACGAACTACCCGAGTTTTCACGCAGTGTCTTAGAAGTCTTGCGCGAGCCACTTGAATCTGGAGAGATCATGATTTCTAGAGTCGCAGCCCAGACTCTCTATCCAGCCAAGTTCCAATTAATTGCCGCCATGAATCCCTGCCCCTGCGGCTATTTGGGCAACCGTCGCTGTAGCTGCACGCCCGACCAGATAGCGCGCTACCGACACAGAATATCAGGACCATTAATGGATAGAATTGACTTACAGGTACAGGTGACTGCCATCGAAAACCATCAGTTACTCAATCAGCAGATCCATGAACACCAAGCCGGTGATAGTAATCAACAGATTCAGCAACGGGTTTGCAGCGCCCGCAAAAGGCAGCTAGAGAGGCAGGGTAAGATCAACGGGCATCTTAGTAGCAGGGAGCTGCACAACGTATGTCCACTGAATAATGCCCAGCGTGCGCTTATGGATCAGGCGATTGACCGGTTCGCCTTATCAACGAGGAGCTTTTATCGGGTCTTAAGAGTGGCGCGAAGTATTGCCGATCTGGCCGGATTGGTGACTCCCGAGTTACCCCAGTACCAAGAAGCGCTTAGTTACCGAGCAGCAATAGAGTCTCACTCAGAGCAACCTTAGTCAGTGGACTTTAAAGTGATGGTTTAGAGACCTTGATCCGGCAGCGTCACGCCGCAGTGGTAACAATATCCAGCCTCGGGATGATGACTCGTGCGCTCGCACACGTTACAGCGGCGATGGTTACTTTCATTATTCATCTCCCGAGCAATCTCCGCGGTAAAAATACCGGTAGGAATTGCAATAATCGAATAACCGGTCAGCATCGCTAACGTCGCGATTACCTGACCAACCGGCGTTTGTGGCGTGATATCGCCGTAACCAACTGTCGTAATGGTCACGATGGTCCAATAGATACTGCGCGGAATACTGGTAAAGCCATGCTCCGGCCCCTCGACCAGAAACATCAGACTGCCAAAAATCACACTCAATACTAACACCACGGTAAAAAACACTAGGACTTTGCGTCGTGCCGCATACATCGAGCGCAGTAACAGATTCGCCTCAGACAGATAGCGCACCAACCTGAGCACTCTAAACACACGCAGCACACGTAACAGTCGCACCACTAACCAATAGCTTGCGCCCGGCACAAATAACGCGAGGTAAGTGGGCACAATGGAGAGTAAGTCGACTAGGCCGTAGAAACTAAATACATAGTGCAGCGGTCTCGGCGACGAGTAGATACGCATCAGATATTCCAGTGAGAACAACAGGGTAAATAGCCATTCCAAGCGAAACAACCAGAGCCCATAGTCGCGATTTACCGATTCAATTGAGTCGAGAATCACAGCCACCACGCTGACTAATATTAGGTAAATTAACGCAATATCAAACCGCTGACCCGCAGGCGTGTCAGTACCAAAAATAACGCGGTAGATTTTGTCTCGCAGAGATACACTGACCATGGTTAATTTGCCTATAGTTACCCATTATTTCATTATGCTGAATTGAGTATTATGCCATTATTCAGCCGAGTGATAACTAACAGAGAAGTTTATGGATCTTTATCAAGGTTTACTCTTGATTACCGCAATACACCTTCTGGCGGCGGCGGCACCTGGCCCAGATTTTGTCTTGGTGGCACAGCAAACTCTATGCAATGGTCAGCGCACTGGCCTGCTATGTAGTTTGGGGATTGCCCTTGGCCTGTCCGTCCATATTCTCTACTCATCCTTCGGATTGGCAGCTATTATCGCCAACTCCTCCTCAGCCCTTTGGAGCATTAAGATACTGGGCGGCGGCTATCTGATCATGCTCGGCATTAGAGGCCTTAAAGCCAAAGCCCGCAGCGCAGAACCGCTGTCTGGAGCGATAGTCAAAGAGCGGTCCGCACTAAAAACTATAGGCTTAGGTTTTTTGTGCAATGCTCTCAATCCCAAAGCCCCTATTTACTTTGTGTCCCTATTTACCGTCGTCTTATCCCAGGATACGCCGCCTCAGAATATACTGATCTATGGCCTGTGGATGATGGCCCTCCAGTTAGCCTGGTTCAGCCTGCTGACAATATTATTATCGAGGCCTGCGGTCACCCGTACGTTTCAAGCTATGGGCCACTGGATCGACCGCATTGCCGGTGGCGCGATGCTACTATTAGGCTTCAAAGTACTGGCCACAAGCGCCAACTAAAAATCCATTAGGACTGACTCAATGATAAACCAGAGTATGGCACCAAAGACTGGGCAATGTTGCTATTGCTGTCATTCCTGTGGGGTGGCTCATTCTTTCTTATTAGTCTGGCCGTAGCGGAGCTACCACCCCTAACAATCGTTCTATTAAGAGTGGGCATCGCCGCCATCACTCTTTGGACAATACTGCTGATCGGCGGCTATGAGATACCCAAATCACTCAAACTGTGGCGTACCTTTTTCATTCTGGGGTTACTCAATAATGTCATACCGTTCTCGCTGATTGTTTGGAGTCAAAACCATATAGGTGCTGGCCTCGCCTCGATTATCAATGCCACTACGCCCCTCTTTACTATCCTGATCGCGGGAGCATTTTTATCCGATGAGCATATGACGCCGCAGAGGGTGGTCGGCGTATTGATAGGCCTATTCGGCGTAACTGTGCTGATTGACCCATCCTCACTGCGAGATTTAGGACCTAGTATGAGCATAGCCACCTTGGCACAACTGGCCATTATTGGTGCCGCGATATCCTATGGGTGCGCTTCAGTGTATGGTCGACGCTTTAAATCGATGGGAATTAGCCCCTTCACTACCGCCGTTGGTCAGGTGACTACAGCCACCATTATATTGTTACCCCTGGCGTTTCTGTTCGAGCGCCCTGACCAGTTACCCAACCCAAGCTTACAGGTATGGCTCTCCATTCTGTGTCTTGGGGTATTCTGCACTGCCTTAGGCTATAGTTTGTTCTTCCGTATACTTTCTTCTTCCGGTGCCACCAATGTTGTGCTGGTAACTCTTTTGGTGCCTGTTAGTGCGAGCTTTTTAAGTTGGCTTATACTGGGTGAACAATTACATGGAAGATATTTTGCCGGTATGGCCGTGATTGGTTTGGGACTCGCCGCAATAGACGGGCGACTTTGGAAAAAACTTACAGCAGTGTCGAAAGCATGACCATTACTTCAGCATTGATGCTCTACGCAACTATGATCATACTTGCACTCATACCCGGGCCAGGGGTTATCGTGGTAGTGGCGCGTTCGTTAGATTCTGGTTTTCGCCAGGGTCTGGCAACGGCGATCGGCGTCCTCAGTGGTGACTTTGTGTTTATTAGCCTGGCAGTGTTTGGTCTAGCCACACTGGCTGAGTTAATGGGCAACCTCTTCGTGGTGATTAAAGTTATGGGTGCCGGCTACCTTATTTTCTTGGGGGTCAGTCTCTTCGTTTCGAAACCCACTTCCACTGAGGTTCTGAATCCAAAACCCGCCAATCAGGCTACCAACTTTCTGATTGGGTTAGTCACCTCAATCAGCAACCCGAAAGTCATTCTTTTTTATTTTAGTTTCTTTCCCGCATTCTTTGATTTAGCTAACCTGTCACTGAGCGACGTTGCCTCAATATTTCTTATCGCTACTTTTTCGGTCGGTGGGGTCATGGCAGGCTATGCTTATGCGGCAGCAAAAACCAAATCCTCCTTTGCAGCCTCAGCCAAAACTCAGTATTTAAAAAGGGGGTCTGGTGCCCTATTGGTCTTTGGCGGTGTATTTGTGGGGTTGAGAGGCTGATGCCCAGGAAAACAATGACATGGAAGTAGTCTCAGTGAATACCTCAGCACTGCTTAATATTAAGTACGGTGAGACCACAGTTTCCACGGGAATATTTAAAACATCCGTAGCAGGACCTGTGTTTGTCGGCAGCCATAATCTAGACGGAGACAGGCAAGCAGACCTCAAAAATCATGGTGGTAAAAGTAAAGCCGTCTACGGATTTTCCGCAGACCACTATTCCTACTGGTCGAAGACTCTCAACAGACCCGACATAAAACCAGGCACTTTTGGTGAAAACCTCACAATCTCCGGGTTCGAGGAAAGCAGAATACATATTGGTGATGACCTCAGGGTTGGCGACTGCATACTTCAAGTATCTCAGCCTCGAGTGCCCTGCTTTAAGCTTGGCCTAGCGCTGGATAACAATGAACTGCCGCGGCTGTTCGTGAAATATGGTGCCACCGGCGTCTATTTTCGAGTCATAAAGGAAGGCATTGTCAAGGCGGGCGATACCGTGCAGATCATAAGGTCAGAGCCATCTGCTGTCAGCATTAAATCGCTATTTGATGCATACTTCAATGATCGCTCAGAAGCCGCTATCAGCGTTATTGAGCAGGCATCTCGGGTCTCGCAGCTATCTGAGGAATGGAAGAAAAAATTACCCAGTAGGCTGCATAGCCTGCGCCAGTTACATAACAGGGCTTAGGTTTATAGCGATAGATTATTTTCGGCAATTCAGGATTCACCGTCCTTGGGGGCAACTTAGATTGGTGGGTGACCGACTTATTTTCAAGTATTGCCCCGCAATTTCCTATAAAACCATCGCCACTCCGGCTAAACTCATCGCCTAAGTAATCCACTGTACGAGTAGAGCGCGCTATGAGTTTATCGACAATACAGACCAGCATTGAAATTAGCCAACCGGGCGCGCCAGAGGTTTTAATACCAGTTTCAAGGCCGGTGCCTAAGCCCACAGATAGTCAGGTGCTGATTAAAGTCGCCGCCGCAGGCATTAACCGACCAGATGTATTTCAAAGGAAAGGGTTCTACCCAGCACCCCCTGGAGTTACCGATATACCCGGCCTGGAGGTCTCAGGTACGGTGGTTGCTACCGGCGCTCGGGTAGAGGACTGGCTTATCGGAGACCCGGTCTGCGCCCTACTCCCCGGAGGTGGCTACGCCGAATATGCAGTGGCGGAACAGTCGCTGTGTTTACCCGTCCCTGCCAACCTTTCGTTAACCGACGCCGCCGCTCTGCCAGAGACCTGCTTTACCGTCTGGCATAACCTCTTTGAACGCGCCGAATTACAGGCGGGAGAATGGTTGCTGGTGCATGGTGGCTCTAGCGGCATTGGCACCACAGCCATTCAAATGGCATCAGCCCTCGGCGTCAATGTTATCGCCACGGCAGGTTCAGACGAAAAATGCGCCGTATGTGAAGAGCTTGGGGCAGTTAGAGCCATCAACTATAATCGAGAGGACTTTGTCGAAGTCTGCCAGGCGCTTACTGGCGCAGGCGTCAATGTGATCTTGGATATGGTCGGTGGTGACTATGTACAGAAGAACTTTAGCGCCTGTGCCCCTAAAGCCAGAATGATTAGCATCGCCTTTCTGCGTGGTTCCCAAGTTCAGGTCGATCTTATGCCGCTAATGCTCAAGCAGCTGGTATTAACCGGCTCAACATTGCGCTCGCAACCTTTAGAAAACAAAGCTCGTATCGCCGCGGGCGTTGAATCACAGGTGTGGCCATTAATTGCCGAGGGTAAATTTAAGCCCATTATTCACTGTAGCTTTGCTCTTGCACAGGCCAGCGAGGGCCATGCATTGATGGAATCTAATCAGCATATTGGTAAAATTCTTTTAATCAATTAATCGAGGCATCACATGGCCAATAAAGACTCGCGACTGGTTTACTCCACTGATGCCGGGCGCATTTCCCAGCCAGACGCCCCGCTGATCCTCGAGACCGATGGCATTGTGCGTATTCGTCGTGAAACAAAAGGTCGCAAGGGTAAAGGGGTAACGACAGTTTCTGGCCTTGATCTTCCTGAAGCACAAATAAAAAGTTTGGCTAAACAACTCAAGCAGAAATGCTCTACGGGCGGAACGGTAAAAGCGTGTGTTATTGAGATTCAGGGTGACCATCGCGAAAAACTCAAAGTCGAACTCGAAAAACTCGGCCACAATGTAAAACTGGCAGGGGGCTAACATGGCACCGATTAAAAAACCTTATGGCAGCTGGCCATCACCCATTAGTGCCGAACTAATAACCCGTGCAGCACCCAGCCTCAACTTTTTACAATCCTATGGCGATGACCTGTACTGGGTCGAGGGTCGTCCCTGGGAGGCTGGCCGCAATGTCATTATGCGTCGCGACAGCAATGGATCAATCACCGATTTACTTCCGGCGCCATTCAGCCATTACAGCCGAGTCCATGAATACGGTGGCATGGCCTACGCTCTAAATGATGACCACCTGTACTTTGTCAATGCCACAGATCAAAATATTTATAAATACTGCCTAGATGATACAAGTGCTCCTCAAGTGATCACTAACAATAGTTCACGGCGCTTTGCGGATCTAGTCGTTGACAGACAGAACCAGCGGTTAATTGCTGTATGTGAAGAACATAATGACGATCAAGAACCAGAAAATTATTTGGCCTCCATCGCACTTAATAATCAAACTCCAGCGATTGAAAAACTCGTATCCGGCGCTGACTTTTACGCCTACCCGCGGATTAGTCCTGACCAAAGTCAGCTATGCTGGATAGAATGGCAACATCCCAACATGCCTTGGGATGCTACCCAACTATGGCAGGCGACTATTAGCAATGGCAATCTTATTGAAAAACAACGGGTCGCTGGCGGCGATAATAACCAAGCCATTTTCCAGCCCCATTGGTCTCCAAACAATACTCTTTACTATGTTTCCGATATAACTAACTGGTGGAACATATACCGCTTTGAGAATGGTATAGGCGCTCCAGTACTGCGAATGGATGCAGAATTTGCCACGCCCTTATGGCAACTGGGTATGACTACCTTTGACTTTATTGACGCCAATACGATTGCCTGCATTTGGACTGTTAGTGGTATATGGCACAGTGGCTTTATCGATGTTGCTACTGGTGTCCTGACTACCGTACAGACCCCCTACTCGAGTATGCAGGCTGTTGCCTGCCATCAGGGCTCTGTCTATTTCGTGGCGGGTGCATCCGTATTAGCCAGCCAAATTGGGGGGGTTAATTTACAGGGCCAGGTCAGCCCGATTTATGCGCCCGCCACAGTCGACTTAGATAAGGCTGATTTAGCGCAGCCAGAGTCTATCTCATTTACCAGTGGCGACAACCAACAGGTGCATGCATTTTATTATCCTCCTACCAGTGCAAGGTATTGCGGAGATGACCGTGAGCTACCGCTGGTAATTGCCATGTGCCATGGCGGTCCAACCGGTGCCACCAGCAGCGGGCTAAACCTAAAAATTCAGTACTGGACTAACCGTGGGTTTGCTGTGGTAGATATTAACTATCGTGGCAGTGTTGGCTTTGGTCGTACCTATAGACAGGGATTGGAAGGTGCCTGGGGTATTGCTGATGTTGAAGATACCCAACAGGCTATTGCGTATTTAGCTGGGCAACAGAAGATTGACCCAAAGCGCTGTTTGATACGAGGAGGTAGCGCCGGTGGCTACACCGTGCTCTCGGCGCTGACCTTTACCGACACCTTTAAAGCCGGCGCTAGCCTCTATGGTATCGGCGATTTAGAAACTCTTGCCAAGGACACGCATAAATTTGAATCGCGCTATCTGGATAGCTTGATTGGCCCGTATCCCGAGCGCCGTGATATCTATCTAGAGCGATCCCCCATACATCACGCCGACGGACTCAACTGTCCAGTAATCTTTTTGCAAGGTTTAGAGGACAAAGTGGTGCCGCCAAATCAGGCTGAGATGATGGTTAAGTTACTCGAAGACAAGGGTATTCAGGTAGGCTATGTCACCTTTGCTGATGAAGGCCATGGCTTTAGAAAGGCGAATAATATAATCCGCGCGATGGAAGCTGAATTAGCCTTCTATCGCGATGTGTTTAGTCTCAAAGGGAAAGCATAGCCCATGGGTCGTTATAGACCACCAGGCCCTAAACGTTCGCCCTATATCACAGGCGAGGGCGCTATAAAAATGCGCGCCGAAATTCGACAATTGTGGAAAGTCGAACGCCCACAGGTTACCCAAGTGGTTCATGAAGCGGCGAAGAATGGTGATCGTTCAGAGAATGGTGACTATATTTATGGCAAACGTCGATTGCGAGAAATTGACGGCAGAGTCCGCTATCTAACCCAACGATTGGAACACGCTACTATTGTCGAGGACAAGCCCAGAAACATCTCTAAGGTGTTCTTTGGCGCCTGGGTTACGCTTAATGACGAAGACAGCGGCGCGGAAAACATCTATCGACTGGTTGGCTCTGATGAGATTGACCCAAGCCTAAATTGGATTAGTATAGACTCTCCTATAGCACAGGCATTGGTGGGCAAGTCAGTCGATGATGAGATTAACGTAACAACACCTGCAGGAACTCGATGTCTGGTTGTCACCGCAATTAAGTATTAGCCCGTTGACTAGATCTTCAGTCATAAACCCTGAAGTTGGAAGGAAACCTCAATGTCTATAGGTGCCCATGAAAGAATCATCGCAGTAGCTCAGTAAAATTATCAAAAATTAAGACATTAATATCAATACGAACTATTTACTAAACTACGTCGATATTAGTAATCTCTACCCGCCAAACTACACTAATCAATCGGTTGTAATAGTTGTGACTACTAGAATGCCTCCAGGTTGTGTTGCGGTGTTATTGACAGCCGTCGTCCACGTTTAGGGCCTCACTAGTTTTGATCGGTCTCAGCCAAATATACAAATGAAGTTTTTCAACTACAGCCCATAGATGGCTTTTAGATGAGCCATAAAATCTGGCATATCAGCAGCTGCGTCAGCGCGTATTTTTTGCACATGGGGTCGTTGTTCCATGCGCATACAGTAATCATCTAGCCCAGGTACTTCTGATAATGGGTCTCTACCTAAGAATTTTTTGCCCACACTTCGCACCACTGGCAGATTCAAAATCGCGGCAATGTCGGCGAGGCCGAATTGATCACCATAGGCAAACTGCTCGAAATTGGATAGTTTCGAGAGCGCGACTACGGACTTACTGAGGCTGGCTTCGACTTCTTTTAAAACAACAGCATCTGGTTGGGTACCGGTTAGAAGATTGACAATTAAACGTCGGGCTACAAGTTCAAAATATAATTCAATAAACTGCGACAACTCCTGTACCTTGGCAATACCAAAAGGCGTTTCGGGCAATAGAGAGTGTTGCGGGTATGCTCGTTCGATATACTCTAAAATAGCCCGCGATTCACTAATACAGCCTTCTGGGGTTTCAAGCGCGGGTACCTTACCTAGAGGGCTTTTGTCTAAATATTCGGGTTTGTAATCTTGACTGACACCGGTGTAAGACTGAATCTCCTCAAACTCAATACCTTTCTCCAAAAAGGCAAGTTTGGGGACGTTGTAGTAATTACTGGAGGAAAAGCCATGCAGTTTCATCATTTTATAAAGCCTTTACGGGTAATTTTAAAGCGCGGTTATCAATGTTCATCTCGCTCAATAGACATCATCGCACATCGAGCCTAACATTGTTGCCCGACACTGATCAGTCCCGACAAACAGGGCAACCGTATAGACCAAATTATTACTACAACCGCGATGACAATAGTCGCTCTAGATGGCAAATACTACTCGGACTGCACGTACCAAACGCTACAAAACTTGCGGTGGCGGGGATTACCGCTATTGTCCATGGAAATAACATATAAATAATATCGAATGATCTAGATATAAGTGCCAGCCCATCAGTCTCCTTTTGCAGTAACTGAGAGTTTGTCGCAAACGCTCCATCAAGATAAAAATCGCGGTTGTAACTCTACCTAGCTCATCTTCTATTAGCCGGTCGCCTCGAAATAATCTTCTCTTAGCTTGGCGTTGCCGTCGGCTTGTACCACCCATAATTCTCTATGTATTACACCACTCGCTTTATCCATTTTCCAGCCAGACTTCAGTAGCGCGCTAGAACTATCAATAATTGTAAATTGCGGATCGATATACGCTACATCAGAGTCTCCCTCATCAACTAGATTCTGCCAAAACTGCTGAAGCTTCTCTCTGCCGTCGAACTGCCCAAAGGGCTCTGCGCGCATCGTTGCATTGTCTTCATACTGATTGGCACAGCCTTGGGCATCACCAGCATTGAATGCGGTTGTCCAAATATAGCTGCCTGCTTTTACTGCCTTTAAAATAGTTTCATGATGATCTTTAATGGTCAGTAGCATTTCTCTCTTATGGGTTGAATAATTCTATTAGTCCGCGCATAGACTAAGTTACCGACGGCAGTGTTAGCTGTTTAGCCTTAGACCATTGGGAGCAAGAGTTTAGTAGATGCTTAGAGCTGTGTAGCTAGGAGCGAGTGGGCATTGTCAATACACCCAACAACCCAACAACCAACAACCAACATTTGAGTGAGGCACTAAGGATTGGTGAAGACGCAGCAGGATGTCTCGACTAAAATGCCTTTTTCGATCTACTGTTACCTGAGCATAGACCAAATTTGTGGCAGGTTGCTTTATCACAACTAACCCCTCAATACGTTACTGGGCAGCGTTATAGGGCCAACATAAGCACGTCTATCGCAAGCAATTGTTGATCACAATTATTAGTTGGAACAGTACATCTTTTCAGGTTTTAGATAGACAACGACTTCGAGATCCTTGTTCTTATCGCTTTCTGAGACTACGTCGCCATACCACCTCGCCTTCCCATAGTGGCGGAGGGTCAACTTATTAATATGTTCGATTGCACCATCTGACTCTATGTCGACTAGGGAGCAACGTATGGAGACATAAATATCCTCATTTGCTGGGTCTACTTTGAGTATAGTCGCCTTACCAGTGCGTTTAAGACTTTTGAGCTTTGGCGCGGTGTTCAACATACCCACACTGATCAAACCATTGTCTAAATCGCTCCACACCAATGAGGACTGCACAGAGCCGTCGTCAGCAACAACACTTAATACGGAGGAGCCTATGCCTCTTAAAAGATCGTGGTATGCCTGCGGTATTTCCATAGCCTACTCCTCTGATTTGGAGACGGTAAAACAGCATACCAAGTCAACGTTGTCGCTTGCTAATGATTAAAACACCGGCTAGTTAGACTTGGCATAGAACTAGGGAATCAATGTCTCTAAACCAACGACCAGTAGCCCAAGAGCTGAAGACCAAAGAGCACAGGCTAAGACATCGATAAGACTAAATTTTAATTTGCTTATGCCACTACCGCCAACCATTATTGGCACCAGACTTCTGATAGCGGGAACGAACCGTCCAATCAATATGGCACTGGCGCCATGGTTTAAAATATAGCCCTCGGTGCGATTCAACTGAGCCGCCCGCTTCTTGGCCCAGGCTGTTGCATGAAATTTGGCGCCGAAGCCCCGGCCAACATAAAATCCTAGGTGGTCTGCGATGCAGGCTCCGGCGAAGGCCATAGGTAATAGCTGTTGTAATATTAACAACTGCTCGCTATAAAGAAAGGTGGCAACTGACAAAAGGAGGATTCCAGACGCCAGCAGTCCGAGGCCAGGGCAGGCTTCAAGAAAGGCAAGCACAGGGATACTCATCCAGGCACTTTGTTTGTTGGCGCTAAGCCAAACCAATAATTCTTCGTCGATGAACCTAGCCCCATTAACCAATCAGCTTTTACGATACCAGATACGGCCGTTAGTGGCCGCTAACTATCGTACCTTATTTTCCGCGGAAAGATTTAGGTGACAAAGACAATTGTATTAATCTCGCCCTTATGGCTTAACTGCTAGCTCGGGCTCCAGGCAGGTGCGATCATACGCCGCTTACCATCATGGGTTTTGCTAACGCCATCGGCATCCAAATCTACTCGATCCCAGAGTTCGCAGGTCACCTGCTTATGCTTTTGGTCTAAACCCTCGCAGTAGTTGCTAAAGCGGCATAGCGTGGCCTGAGCTCCGTGGCCGAGACGCACCTTTTCAAACCAATCTGGGTCTGCAAGAGATTGCCGGGCAAAACCAATAATGTCGGCTTGGTCTTTCTCTAGAATAGATTCGGCTTGCATAAAGCTATGAATTCCACCAGCTGTGATACAGGGCACCATGAGGTCTTTGGCAGCCAGACTATCCCGTATATGGGCAACGGGATTAATATTGCGCCCGAAGGGCCCGAAACTATCGGAAATATAACTCGGCATACACTCATAGCCGCTCTGCCCTGTGTAGGGATAGGCTGCCCAACCAACCTTTGGCTGCTTAGCATCATCAAACTTGCCGCCCCGAGAAAAGGAGAGAAAATCCATTCCAGCCGCAGAAAATTGTTCGGCAAAAAAAGTTGCGTCATCGAGTCGACTACCCTGCTCAAAAATCTCATCAGTCAGCATTCGACAACCGACAACAAACCCCTTACCCGTATTTTTACGCACGGCCTGATAGACCTCCAGCGGCAGGCGCACGCGTCCCTCGCGAGAGCCTCCATAACCGTCGGTGCGGCTATTGGTGGCAGACAGAAATGAGGCCATGGTATAGGCATGAGCATAGTGCAGTTCGACACCATCAAAACCTGCTAACTCTGCCCGCTTCGCCGCATCGGAAAATAATAGCGGTAATACCTTAGGAAGCTCAGCAACCTCATCAATGTGGGTGTCGGTTACTCGCTCTCGATAACCAAAGCACATGTCTTCCCATTCTTTGACTGTTAGCACCGTCTGCTGTTGAGCCGCAGATAGCGCTATGAGATGATCCCGAACTTCCACATCATTCGCATCGGGCATATTTAACAAGTGGCGATGAGAATCGCTGATAGTGAGGAATCGGGATAAGAATTTGTCTGGGTCAGGGCGACGACGAATAGTCATAAAATCGATAAGCTGAATAAACAAGCGAGTCTTACCCTCACTGGCAATGCGCACAGTCTCTACGAGTTTTTTCAAGCCGGGAATATAGCGATCATCGCCTACTCTGAGCAGCGGCCCACTGGGTGTATTGCGGATACCCGTGGCCTCAATAACAATCGCGCCAGGCTTACCCTCGGCGAAGCGCTGATACCAATCGAGAACGTCTTGAGTGACCTCGCCGTCCTCATTGGAACGCCAAGGCACCATCGCTGGAATCCAGGTTCTTTGTTTAAGGCTAATAGTACCGATATCGATCGGAGAAAAAAGACGTGACTTTGCAGCTTCACCCGCATCGGGCCATTCATCATCGAGGGCTTTGTATTTGATTCGTTCGGCGGGCTTCCACATTATTTTAACAACCTCAGACTGAATACTTAGTTCTCTGCACCGCACCCTTATATCTGTAGACTCCGACTATCGGACTCATAGAGTGACTAACCGTCTCTAGCTACAGGCCAGCTATCTGTGCGGTTGCAGTATCCTTTAACTTTCCTAAAAGACGATTTAGATCCTCGACCTCGGCGCTATCAAACTGTCCGAACATACCGATGATCCACTCCTCATGCCTTGCAGCCATAGTGATAAACTCGCGTCGGCCACTGGCAGGTTAGACTGACAATAAATGATCTTTTATCGGTAGGCACGCTGACTCGATTAATCATGCCATCCTGCTCTAATTGACGTGCAATACCCGAAACATTACCTCCAGATACCATAGTGCGCCTCGATAGCTCGCTCATGGTTAACCCTTCCGGATTTCTATCCAGCTGGGCAAGAAAATCAAATCTCGGTAATGTAGTATTAAACTCCTCGCGCAATGAGGTGCGCAGATCACCTTCTATCAGGCTGGTGCAAGTTAATAGGCGCAACCACAGCTTGATTGAATGATGATCATCTTCTACCAGCCTCGTTTCATGGTCTGAACCGGCCAATGCGTCTGATCTTATCTCATTAGTCTCTTTCATTTCATTTCCTATTACTCGGAGCCCCCCAAACGATACGGCCGGCATTCTAAACTGTCCTCTAGCTGAGATCCAACTGGGCCTAGCACTCAAAAGCATTAGCGTGACCAAAGAAGTCATCGGTTCATACCAGATAGACGTAAATAGTATACAGTAACTATTTTAAATATAAAGTAGTTGCTGTATGCTGTGGCAACAGACAGTAGTTTAAGCTTAAAGTTTATTTTCGCTTGTGGATACTATATGGAGTTATCCTGCAGCGTTAATCACAACCATAGATAGAGGTTTTCAATGAAGGTAGTTTGCTTAGGTGGTGGACCAGCGGGTCTGTATTTCGCTATTTCGATGAAGTTGCACGATCCTGCCCATGAAGTGGCGGTTTATGAGAGAAACCGGCCCGGCGATACCTTTGGCTGGGGCGTCGTTTTCTCTGACCAAACTCTAGATAATTTGCGCGCTAATGATCCAGTTAGTGCTGAGACTATTGAGAAAGAATTTATTCACTGGGATTTGATTGACTGTTACGTCAATGGCGGCCTAGAACGTTCAGATGGTCATGGGTTTATTGGTTTAGGTCGAAAACGTATGCTTCAGGTGCTTTATGACCGCGCTGCCGAATTAGGTGTTGAGCTCAATTTTGAGCAAGAATTTGATCCCTCAGATATTGATGGCAGATTTGCCGATGCCGACATTGTGGCAGTCGCAGACGGCCTCAACTCTAAAGTCCGCACGGCTAATCTTGAAGCCTTCGACTGTCAAGTTGACGTTAGGCGTAACCATTTTGTCTGGCTTGGCACCAATCAAACATTTCGCGATGCTTTTACCTTCATTTTTGAGAAAACCGATCTTGGTTGGATCTGGGCGCACGCCTATCAATTTGATGACAATACCGCGACCTTTATTGTTGAGTGCACACCAGAGGTGTATGAAGCCTATGGTTTTGAAACCATGAATCAGACGGAGAGTGCAGAGACCTGCCGTGAGATTTTTGCAAATTATCTAGGTGGTCATGACCTGATGACTAACTCTGCGCATGTGCAGGGTTCTGCATGGATTAACTTCCCGCAACTGCTATGCCGAAACTGGGTGCTTGACGATCGCGTTGTGCTGTTGGGCGACTCGGCCCACACTGCACATTTTTCCATTGGCTCAGGTACTAAGTTAGGACTTGAAGATGCCATCGCATTGGCACAGCATTTAAATAATGATAGTCCGGTAGGTCAATCTCTGCATGCCTACCAGGCCGAACGTGAAACTGAGGCACTACGGCTACAAAATGCCGCACTCAACGCTCTTACGTGGTTTGAAAATGTACCACGGTATGCAGAAAAATTTGATCTGAAACAATTTAATTATTCCATGTTGACGCGCAGCGAAAGAGTCAGTCATGAAAACTTGCGCCTTAGAGACAAAGACTGGCTTGAAGGAATGGAGCGTCATCTTGCTATGCGCTACACCGACGGTAAAGTCGACAAAGCCATCCCACCTATGTTTTTGCCTTTTAGTATCAAAGATATGGATCTGGTTAACCGCGTAGTGGTTTCCCCCATGTCCATGTATAGCGCTGTCGACGGCTTACCGAGTGACTGGCATCTGGTGCATTACGGCGCGCTGGCCAAAGGTGGTGCCGGTCTTGTGTTTACCGAAATGACTGACATTTCGTCTGATGCGCGGATTACTCCTGGCTGCACGGGTATCTGGAATGCCGAGCAAGAAGCCAGTTGGATGCGTATTGTTGACTTTGTGCATCAGCAGACAGAGGCAAAAATCGCTCTGCAGATTGGTCATGCCGGCCCCAAAGGAGCCACTAAGGAACCGTGGAATTGGCATCCAGACCGTCTTGATGACCCCTTGGATGACCAGGACACATGGCCACTTTTATCGGCCAGTGCGACGCCTTACGACAGTTATAATCAGGTGCCACAGGCAATGAACCGAAAGGACATGGATAAGGTTACTCAACAGTTCGTAGCCGCAACTAAGCGCGCCATTAATGCCGGCTTCGATCTTCTCGAGGTGCACGCCGCCCATGGTTACCTGTTGTCCGCCTTTATTACTCCTCTTCTCAACCAGCGTCAGGATGAATATGGTGGCAGCCTAGAAAATCGTCTCCGTTACCCTCTGGAAGTTGTTGCCGCAGTGCGCGCAGTGTGGCCAGCGGAAAAGCCATTATCCGTGCGTATTTCCGCTCATGATTGGGTCGGCACAGAAGGTATTACTGAACAGGACTGCTTGGAAATTGCCCAGAGCTTTGCGACAGCTGGCGCCGATATTGTCGATGTGTCCAGCGGCCAGACCTCGCACCAAGGACGCCCACGTCCAGGCCGGATGTTCCAGACACCGCTTTCAGATTTGATTCGCAATGAGGGCCAAGTTGCTACAATGGCAGTGGGTAACATCTATGAGGTCGACCACGTCAACAGCATAGTAGCGGCAGGACGAGCCGATTTGGTCTGCTTAGGTCGTCCCCACTTAGCGGATCCACAGTGGACATTACGCGCAGCCGCATCAACGGGCTACCGTGGCACTGGTGCTGCAGAGCAGAAGCAATATTTTATGGGTCACAGGCAGCTAGGCGTTCTAATGGAACGTGCGGCAAGTGCCGCCAATAAACAATGATGGGATACTAAAATGACAATGCATGGAGAGATTCAACATGCCGTAGTAACGGGCGCCGGCGGCGGTATCGGGGCGGCTATCGTTACTGTACTGGTCCAGTCGGGTATTAAGGTGAGTCTTTTAGGTCGCACACTCGAAAGCCTAGATAGGGTTCTCGATCGCTTAGGTCGACCACTCACAGCCCAAGGGGTGATGTGCGATGTCGCCAGTCGAGATCATGTGGATGCTGCCATTAGTACGGCGACTAACGGCTTTGGCGCCATCAACTTGCTGGTTAACTGTGCAGGGATGGCTAAGACCAAGCCGTTTCATAAGATGACTAACGACGATTGGAATGACAGTATTGATGTAAATCTGAATGGCGTATTCAACTGCACTTCGGCAGTCATTAATAGCATGCGTGAGCAAAATTTTGGTCGTATTGTTAACATTGCCAGTACCTCGGCGCTAAAAGGCTATGCCTATGTCAGTGGCTACTGCGCCTCTAAGCACGCGGTATTGGGGTTAACTCGCGCATTGGCGCTCGAGACCGCCCTTTCGGGTATCACGGTCAATGCCATATGCCCAGGCTATACTGATACCAGTATTATCAGTGATGGTGTTAAGGTCATTGCTGAAAAAACTGGCCGCACCGCTGAACAGGCCCTGCAAGCATTCACCAAGACTAATCCACAACAACGCTTAATCACGCCCATAGAAGTGGCTAACACCGTACTCTGGCTATGCGACCAACATAGCCAGTCCATCACCGGACAGGCTCTATCACTTAGTGGTGGCGAGGTCATGTAATCCATGCAGTCATAAACGAAAGGTAATAGATGATGCAAACAACAGAGATGGCAAACTATAAAGCGCAAAACTTTTTATGGGAAGCCAACAATTCGGTCGGAGTGATCACACTCAATCGACCGGAACGTAAAAATCCACTGACTTTTGAGTCCTACGCAGAGCTGCGGGACCTATTTCGTGATTTGGTCTATGCCACTGATATCGATGTGGTCATCATCCACGGCATGGGCGGTAATTTCTGCTCCGGCGGTGATGTTAGGGAGATTATTGGGCCACTGACTGAGATGTCTATGAAAGAACTAATGGCGTTCACCCGCATGACAGGGGACCTCATTAAGGCGATGCGTGCCTGCCGCCAGCCCGTGATTAGTGCTGTTGAAGGTATCTGTGCCGGTGCCGGCGCGATTATGGCTATGAGCAGTGACCTACGCTATGCGTCACCTACGGCCAAGGTATCATTTCTATTTAACCGGGTCGGCCTAGCCGGCTGTGACATGGGGGCCTGTGCTATGTTACCGCGTATTATCGGACAGGGAAGAGCGGGTGAATTGCTTTATTTTGGCCGCTCACTGGGCGCCGAGCAGGGTGAGCAGTGGGGCTTTTTTAACGCGGTCACCGACGACCCGTTAGCGCATGCCAAAGAGATGGGTATGCGGATTGCTTCTGGCCCTACCTTTGCCAATGGTATGACTAAAATGCAACTGCATCAAGAATGGACTATGTCAATTGATCAGGCTATTGAATCCGAGGCTCAGGCACAGGCAATCTGCATGCAGACGGAGGATTTTAAGCGTGCTTATAACGCCTTTATCATCAAAGATCAGCCGGTCTTTCAAGGCGATTAACCTCGGAGAGCTCACACTTAAATGCGTTAGCGATCATTACATGCTGCCGCGGCGCAACAAAAACACCACCAAAGGAAACTACTATGAGCGATCATTCTTATCTTGATTGGCCATTTTTAAATGATGACCATCGCGCACTCGCTGCCGAGGTGGATGGCTGGGCCGAAGACCATTTGGTGCAGCTTACTCAGCATGAAGAGGCAGATTTAGATGGCACCTGCAAGGCTATCGTCAGGGCGCTCGGGAAAGCGGGTTTATTGCGTCATGCTGTCCCTCAGAGTGCGGGGGGTGTCAATCCAAAACTGGATGTTCGCAGCCTGTCTGTCATCCGTGAAACTCTGGGGCGATATCATGCCCTCGCTGACTTTGCATTTGCTATGCAGGGGCTAGGCAGTGGTCCGATTTCCTTATTTGGCACGGAACAGCAGCAGCAGCAGTACCTGCGTCCAATATCTGAGGGTCGGTCGCTAGCGGCGTTCGCACTATCTGAACCCGAAGCTGGCAGCGACGTTCGTGCTATGACAACAACCGTCGTAGAGACCGATGATCATTTTGTCATTAACGGTGTTAAGACCTGGATTTCAAATGCCGGTTTAGCGGACTTTTACACCGTATTCGCCCGCACAGGGAGCAATGGCGGCACTAAAGACATCTGCTGCTTTATCGTTGAAGCAGATAACCCTGGGCTAGAGGTTACGGATCGTATCGAATTAATGGCTCCCCACCCGCTTGGAACGCTGGCATTTACTGACTGTAAAGTGCCCAAAGAAAATTTGGTCGGCACGTTGGGTGGCGGACTGGGGATCGCTATGGCGACCTTGGATGTCTTTCGCACCACCGTGGCTGCGGCTGCACTGGGTATGGCTCGCCGGGCGATGGATGAAACATTGGCACATGTCAGTCGGCGTAAAGTGTTTGGCGGCGTGCTCAGTGATCTACAGCTTGTTCAAGGAAAAATCTCGGATATGGCTGTGGCCATAGATACCAGTGCACTGATGGTATATCGCTCGGCTTGGACTAAAGATTGTGTGGCAGATCGTGTCACCCGTGAGGCGGCTATGGCCAAACTGCATGCGACTGAATCAGCCCAGCTAGTCATAGACGCTGCAGTGCAACTACATGGTGGTATAGGGGTAACTAAAGGAAATGTGGTTGAATCTTTGTACCGAGACGTTCGCGCCCTGCGTATCTACGAGGGGGCATCGGAGGTACAGCAGACAATTATAGCAAGGGAAGCACTCGCTAGCCTGAGGAAAGGCTAGCGATTAGGATCTAAAGTCGAGACTAGCGGGGAATAACCGCCGTCACTTCAATCTCGACTTTGGCTCTGTCTTCGACCAGAGCAACAACCTGAAAAACGCTCATGGCAGGATAGTGTTTACCCATAATTTTTTTGTACGCTTGGCCTATGGGACGAAGGTTTTCGGCATATTCAGTTTTCGAGGTCAGGTACCAAGTCATGCGCGCCATATGCTCAGGTTTGGCATTGGCCTCGTCCAAAAGAGCTTTTATATTAGCAAGGGCCTGCTCTACTTGGGCGACAAAATCGTCCGATTCAAACTCACATTTTTCGTTCCAGCCAATCTGGCCGCCGAGATAGAGAGTTTGGCCAGCATCGCATAGAACGCCGTTAGCATAACCTGATGGCTCAACCCAGTTTTCTGGTAAAAGATGAAGATGCATATATTGTTGTTCCAAAGCAATTATTATTTAAGGCTGGATTATAGTTTAAACTTAAAATATAATCTATGCACCTGTTTTATGTACCCAGACCTAAAAGGAATCGACTATGAGTAACTCTTCGCTAATTAATCTCGTGCAAGACCTCGCCTCTGGCAAAGTAACCATTGTAGATCTAACCGCTACCTTAGAGCCGGCATCACCGACACTGAAGCTGCCTGAAGAATTTGGCTGGGGCAAATCATGGCCATTTAGTATTGAAGAAATTTCTCGCTACGACGAGCGCGGTCCCTTTTGGTACTGGAATAATTTTAAGTGCGGCGAGCATACTGGGACCCACTTTGACGCACCTGTGCATTGGGTAACCGGTCAAGACCACAATGATAACTGCACAGACAACATGCCAGTAGAGAACTTTGTTGGCCCAGCGTGCGTGATCGATGCCTCCGCAGAAAGTGCCGCAGACCCTGATTTTTTAATGTCGATAGACTTTATTAAGCAGTGGGAAGAAAAACACGGGATGATAGAAGCGGGCTCTTGGGTGCTTTACAGATCCGACTGGTCAAAGATCATAACGTCTGATAAGTACCTTAACATGCAGGCCGATGGTAGTCACACGCCGGGGTGGGAGCCAGATGCCGTAGTTTTTTTAGCCGAGCAACGCAATATATTAGGTGTGGGTGTGGAAACGGTAGGAACAGACGCAGGACAGGCTGCTGTTCAGGACCCAATGTTCCCGTGTCACAATATTATGCATGGCGCGAACAAATGTGGTCTCGCCGGATTAAAAAATCTCGATAAGCTACCCGCTAAAGGCGCTATATTAATCGCGCCGCCGTTAAAAATTAAAGGTGGCTCTGGGAGTCCAACGAGAGTGTTAGCACTAGTGACATCCTAAGTAAGATTAATATTTTAAAGCCCAGTAATTGAGATTAATTTCAAGCGGAAACCTATGGCAGAGCGGTCGTTTAAAAAAGAAGTCCTGAAACTACATGCCGGCGACGGCGACACATTTCAGGGCGAAGGGATTCTTGCGATAACCAAAGGCCTACTGCAGTCCGGGGTGGCCTATGTCGGTGGCTACCAGGGCTCACCGATCTCTCATCTAATGGATGTCCTTAATGATGCCCAAGATATATTGGGTGATCTGGGCGTTCATTTTGAGGCCAGTGGCAGCGAGGCAACTGCGGCGGCAATGCTCAGCGCGTCTATCAACTACAACCTCCGCGGGGCTGTCACTTGGAAATCCACGGTCGGCACTAATGTGGCGTCAGATGCACTATCAAATATTGCCTCTTGCGGCGTCACTGGCGGCGCCATTGTAATTGTCGGTGAAGACTACGGTGAAGGTTCGAGTATTATGCAAGAGCGAACCTATGCTTTTGCTATGAAGGCACAGATGTGGTTGGTTGATCCGCGGCCAAATCTAACCAGTATTGTCGATATGATCGAGCAGTCGTTTCAGCTCTCGGAAGCGAGTAATACTCCGGTGTTTTATATGATGAGGGTTCGCGGCTGTCATGTCACCGGCGAGTTTGTCGCTAAAAATAATGTGGCTCCAGAGTTTGGCACTAAAAATTCTGTAACGCCTAATCGTGAAGCTGAAAAAATAATCCTACCACCTCATGTCTATCAGCAAGAGCAGGATAAAATTGCAAAACGCTGGCCAGCGGCTGTTGACTTTATTATAAAAAATAAACTCAATGAATTTTTCCCTGGCAAACATAAAGACTTAGGTATTATCACGCTAGGCGGTAACTACAATACCTTAATCAGAGCACTGCAGCGTCAGGGCCTAGCAGACAGCTTTGGTAAGACTGCTATTCCTATTTATGTAATGAATGTGGCCTATCCTGTGGTACCCGAGGAAATGGTCGAGTTTTGTTTAGGTAAAAAACATGTTCTGCTTTTAGAAGAGGGACAACCGGAGTACATTGAGCCGGCAATCCATAGCATTCTTAGAAAGCGAGATATTCAAACCAAGCTTTACGGTAAAGACTTATTTCCGCGCGCAGGCGAGTACACAGCGCAGGTTACTCTGACAGGCCTGACGCGCTTTTTAGAAGTCGCAGGCTATAGTAATGACAAGCATTCACTGTCTGTAGATGATGTCAAAAAACTCAGCTCACCACTCAGTGACGAGGAACATGAGCGTCTACTGTCTGTAGTGCCGGCGAGACCCTCCGGCCTATGTACAGGCTGCCCAGAGCGACCATTATTTAGTGCCATCAAGCAGGTTCAGAAAGAACTTGGGCCTTTCCATATTAGCTCTGATATCGGCTGCCATTCCTTTGCAACATTGGCGCCGTTTAATCTCGGCAATACGATTATGGGTTACGGCCTTTCATTGGCAAGTTCCTCGAGTATTCGAAAAGCACTGCCACACAAGGCTATTAGCATCATGGGCGATGGTGGCTTTTGGCACAACGGTCTGTCATCTGGTGTAGTCAGTGCGGTATTCAACAAACATGATGGTATTTTGATTATCGTCAACAACGGGTATTCGGCAGCCACTGGAGGCCAGGATATTCCCTCCATGGTCGAGCCTAATAATTTGATTGCCACCACGATGGATGCAGCATCCTCAGAGCGCGACGATTCGGTATCCATTGAACTGGCCTGTCGAGGCGCTGGCGTCAAGTGGGTTAAAACGGTGAGCACTTACAGTATTGAAGAGATGAAGCAAACGCTGACTGATTCTCTGAATACCGCTGAGCCGGGACTCAAGGTAATTATTGCCGAAGGCGAATGTATGCTCAATCGCCAGCGCCGCATCAAGCCGCTGATGAAAAATGCTATCGCCAAAGGAAAGCGTACGGTTCGCGCACGATTTTACATCGACCCTAAAACCTGTACTGGTGATCATGCCTGTATTCGAATCTCTGGGTGCCCCTCCCTGACCATAAAGCCAAGTACAGATAGTCTCCGCGAAGACCCCGTGTCCTATGTTGATAATAGCTGCGTCGGCTGCGGTGTTTGTGGGGACAACGTGCACAGTGCTGTGCTCTGTCCGTCATTTTCGAAAATCGACCTCATTCACAATCCAAGCTGGCTAGACCTAAGTGCGTCGACTGTGCGTCGATCAGTGATAGGTTGGTTTGAAAAATATGATGCATGGAAAAGACCGGGACAGATACTTTGAGTAAGCAGCAACCGAAAACTATTAATATTATTCTTGCCGCGCTCGGTGGCGAGGGTGGCGGTGTATTTACTAACTGGCTTATCGAAGTAGCTGAAGCCAATAATTGGCTCTGTCAGTCGACGTCCTTAGCTGGGGTTGCCCAGCGCACCGGCGCTACTATTTACTACATAGAACTGTTCCCCACGCAAGCTAAGGACGATAGGAAACCCGTTATGTCATTGTTTCCATCTCAGGGTGATATTGATATAGCCGTGAGTTCAGAGATAGCGGAAACGGGCCGGATGTTGCAGCGCGGTTTTGTCACTCCCGACAAAACCACATTGATTAGTTCCAGCCATCGCGTTTATGGTATCACCGAGAAGTCAGATCTGGCCGACGGCACCATGGACAGTTCAACTGTGGTGGAGCTTGCCAATAAGTACAGCAGACAGTTTATAAGTTTCGATATGGCAGAACTAGCCAACAAACACAACTCTGTTATCAGTTCTGCTATGTTTGGCGCGCTAGCCGGTGCCAATGTTTTACCGTTCGCTAAACAGAGCTTCAGCGATGTGATCACCAATAGCGGAAAAATGGTGGCCACCAATCTTAGTGTTTTTGAAGAGAGTTATACGCAGGCACAGCAGATTGTCGCGGGCGATAACCCTGATAGAAAAACACCTCAGGTAGAAATATTTACGCCGGAGACAGCCGCAGCAACGACAGCAGGATTTTGCCTTCCATCGGCTACTTCAGAAAAGGGCGCCCTTTTATTGGAGCGTCTTAAATGCGACTTTCCCGTCAGCACTCATGAGCTAATACATCAGGGTTTAATTAGGGTGCTGGACTATCAAGACTTTGCTTATGCCACTCAGTATCTCGACGAACTCAGCGAGGTCCTCGCCCTCGACACCGGGGCTGAGCAATATAAGCTAACGACTATCACGGCCCGCTACCTTGCCCTATGGATGTCCTTTGAAGATATTCCTCGCGTTGCCCAGTTAAAAGTCAGAGCCACGCGTATGTCCGAGATTCGTACTGAGGTGAAAGCGGCCGAAGGACAAATTATCCATGTCACTGAATTTTTCAGACCCCGAGCGGAAGAGATCTGTGCCATTTTACCCAGAGCATTGGGCTCCGCTATGCTATCTAATCGCTGGTCACGCCGCCTGATAGAGCTTTTTGCAGGCGGTAAAAAGTTGCGTACTGACAGTCTGGTGGTCTATCTGGTTCTGCGCACAATGGGCTCTTTCAAGCATATCCGACGTTACAGCCTTGGCTATCATCATGAGATGAAACTCATTCGTGGCTGGTTATATCAGATTAAGGAGCAAGTGGCCGCGAACCCTCAGGTAGCATTAGAGATCGCTTTGTGTGGTCGCCTAGTCAAGGGCTATGGGGGGACTCGTGAACGCACCTCTAAACAGGTTTCTGTGATTTGCCAAAATGCCAGTGCTAACGAATGTATTTCTGCCGAATATATCGCCAAGCTGCGTACCGCTGCCATGGCAGACGACACCAATGAAGCCTTCTACACTATACTTACTGAAAGCTAAATCTACCGCAGTGCCGTATCTTAATAGCAACCAAAGCTATTGCATTGCTAAATCCTTTAGGAGCAAATAATGACATCAGCATGGCCCCCCATGAATTGGGAAGACCCATTTTTACTGGACCAACAGTTAACAGAAGAAGAGCGACTGGTCAGGGATACTGCCGAGCAGTATGCACAGGATAGGCTTGCCCCGAGAATTCAGAGCGCTTATCGCAATGAAACAATCGACTTGGACATTTTTACAGAAATGGGCTCTCTGGGCCTGTTGGGGCCAACTATCGAAGGTTATGGCTGTGCCGGTGTCAGCTATGTCAGCTATGGCTTGACTGCCCGCGCCGTTGAGATGGTTGACTCTGGTTACCGCTCTATGATGTCCGTGCAGTCTAGTCTGGTCATGTACCCTATTTATGCCTTTGGCTCCGAACAGCAAAAAGAGAAATACCTGCCTAAACTAGCGACGGGTGAAGCGATAGGTTGCTTTGGCTTAACCGAACCCGATCACGGTTCAGACCCCAGTGGCATGTTAACTAATGCCAAGAAAGTCGCGGGCGGCTACCTGTTAAATGGCGCCAAGATGTGGATATCTAACTCGCCGTTTGCCGATGTTCTTATTGTCTGGGCCAAGCTGCGCGACGAGAATAATGCCATCCGTGGTTTTATTCTCGACAAGGGGCTAGCCGGTCTGACCACGCCGAAAATTACCGGTAAATTGAGCCTGCGCGCCTCAACTACTGGACAGATTGTCATGCAGGATGTGTTGGTCAGTGAAGACGCCATATTGCCTAATGTGCAGGGTTTAAAAGGGCCTATGAGTTGCCTGAGTAATGCTCGTTACGGTATCGCCTGGGGATCATTAGGCGCAGCCGAAGCCTGCTGGCGTGCTGCTCGCAGTTATACTCTAGAACGCAGTCAGTTTAGACGACCGCTAGCGGCCAATCAGTTGGTGCAAAAGAAGCTTGCCGACATGCAGACCGAAATATTTATTGGTTTGCAGGCCTGCTTGCAAGCTGGGCGCCTCAAGGAGACTGATCAACTGTCCCCTGAAACGGTTTCGATGATCAAGCGCAATTCATGTGGCAAATCGCTGGCCATTGCACGGGAAGCTAGAGACATGCTCGGTGGTAATGGCATCTCTGATGAGTACCCGGTTATGCGCCATATGCTCAACTTAGAAACAGTCAATACCTATGAGGGCACTCATGATATCCACGCCCTCATACTAGGACGAGCTATTACCGGTATTGCTGCGTTTTAAACGCTTCTTGCCTATAGCGGATGTCGAGATATCCAATGACCGCGTCAGCCCATCGGCGCGTTACTCTAGTCCCTAATGGGCGCTCGCCAGTATCACGATGGTGCCTACCAGCGCAGTCGCCGCGGCTTAGGTCAATATACTTGGCACTGGAACTGCTGTCTTCTCGTGAACTTATAAATAGAGTCCACTATCGACAGGAACCTCAAAATTTCGGCAGAGTGCCGCAATCCAAGAGGCAGGTAGCTTTTCAACTCAAGGCTCGTTAAGCGGATGATCGCCCGAGACTGATCTAAAGGGCTCTGCCACAGGGAATGTTGTGTCGCTTATCAGCCGGTTTTGATCAGATGTTCAGCCGTGCGATAGGCCAAAGCACTGACCGTAAAGGTGGGATTTACCGCACCGCTGGTAGGGAACAGGCTCGGCCCGACCACATAGAGATTGTCGGTACCATGCACCAGACCTAGATCGTCAGTCACAGAGGTTTGTTCTTTCGATCCCATCACCGCACCGCCCATAATATGGATAGGCGCACGTGGCCCAGTCCATACCTCTGTAGCACCGCCAGCGCGGAAGATCGCTTCACCCTCCGCCATCGCAAACGCCATCTGAGCCTCCTGTTCCGGTCCGGCATTGTGCACTGTTCGGGCAACTGGAATACCAAACTTATCTGTCTTATCACTTAGCATGACACGATTTTCTCGTACCGAGCGATCTTCACCGACATACAGCATATTACCGAGATGCTTGGCAGCCTGAGCCATAAAGGGCTGCAGTTTTGGACCAAAAATATCCGGCCGACTATTGGCATAACCTAGCAGTCCATTAGGTTTAACTGCATTGGCGATTAACCATTGATAGGAGCCAAAGCTATCTTTGATCGCCGTCTTATCATCATAATGGTCATGACAGATCAACTGTCCACCCGTAGGGCCCAAATGGGGGTCAGTTTGCTCAGAGAATAAACCAAACACTGTACGACCAGCATGAGTCGTAAGATAGCGACCTAAATTATCAAACTGATTACCTAGGGCAACGCCATTGGCGCGCACTGAATTCAAAAGAATACGTACCGTCTGCACCGTAAAGGCAGCCAGCACCACCCTGCCCGCCTTAACGCGCTGCGTGTGGCCCTCTCTGTCAATATATTCCACACCACTAGCGACATCTTGACGATTCTTGTCAGTCAATACACGCGTCACCTGTGCATCATAACGAATCTCAGCTCCAGCCAAGATAGCCTGTTTGAGATGGGTTACCAGTGGATTTTTAAGCGCACCAATTGGACAGCCGGCATCGCACCAGCCATCGTAGACACAGGATGGGTTGCCTTTATAGGGCACGCTATTAATAGCCAGTGGAATCGGTGCTGTGGTCAGACCCATGGCACTGAAACCTTTACTGATCACCTGGCCCTGAGCAAAAACGGGTAGGGGCGGCATGGGATAGGGTTCACCTTTAGGCCGCCATATCTCGGCCTTGGCATCGCCACTAATACCTACATCCGCCTGAACTTCATCATAGTAGGGGCGCAGGGTTTCATAACTGATAGGCCAATCGAGATTTTTACCGTGTTTAGACAGGATATCGAAATCATTGCTGTGCAGGCGCGGCCAGACACCATAATGGTGCAATGCTGAACCTCCGGCACCAAATCCAGCATTAAAACCATGGCCAATTTTGTGATTTCCCTCTTCTTCTACAGCTGAACCAGACCATTTAAGTTGCCGTGCCCACAACTGGGAACTGATCAGGTCTTTAAGATCTCGACTGGGACCCGCTTCTAAAATCAACACCGACTGACCGGCTTCTGCGAGCTTAGAGGCGATGATGCTACCGGAGGCGCCAGAGCCAACGACGACACAATCATACTGTTGATTTGAGGTTAAAGGTGTCATTGGCTCACCAGCTGGTGGTTGGCGCTATATGCGCCATGTAGGGAATGTTGAGCGCCTCGCTACCAGCGCTGGAGCCAAAAACCACATCACAGGCGTCTGCGCGAACGACAAAAAAGAAGAAGCCTGCCGGGGGACCCTGCCATTCTTTGTCCGTACCAGCAGCAATATTTTCAGCCCAAGCTAGCGCCTCATTCGCGGTTAAAGCCTCTGGAGATTTTTTAAATAAACGCTGAGACAGCCTATGGGCGCTACCTAACGCACTACGGTAAAACCCGGGCATAGCACTGGTGTCCACACCCAGATATTTGAGCATCAACAGGGTGTTGGGCTCGCCTAGCTGCTTATCTATGTATTGAATAATGCCCGCCTCGAGCGCCCCGGGAACAAGAGCCTCACCCAAGGCGCCTAGCGTAAGCGCTTGATCTTTGGTGAGAGCCTTGAGGGGAAGAGAAACTGCCTGAGCTTGCCTAGGACTGAGTAGCGCTCCGCCGGCGGCCAATCCGGCTAAGCCGATGCCCGTTGAGGCGATGAAGTTACGACGCGAGAGGTCATTCATTCTCTGTATTCCTTCATGTTCAGGGTTCTTAAATTTTGTATGCTTTGTAAATCTGACTATCTTTTAAAATCTAGCATGTTGAAGATTTAACTGTTGTAGCACTTCGAACACTGTGTCGCTTAAAGTTTATGAGTAAACCCCTGTCGGCCGCACGACTGACAGGGGTTTTATTCGCTTAAAACTCTCGTTTTATCGATACCGAGACATATCGGGGAGCACGATAAGAGACCTCATTACAGCCACAGAGGTTTGCTAGATCAAAGCCCTGAATACCAGCACGCTCATCAGTCAGGTTTCTAATCGCTAAGGCACCAGACAGCTTGCCATCTTGAGACATCCAAGAGACTCGCGCATTCGCCATCACATAGCTAGAGAACTTATCTGCGTCAAAGTTACGAGCATTGTAGTAGAACTCATCAGAGTAGCTAACATCGCCCTGCACAGCCATAGTGCCACCCAGTGCTGCCCAGGCATATCGAACCATAGCCGTTGCCTGTAAATCAGGCGTATAAGCGGGTTTTACATCCCGCGAGGCTAGAGGTGAATTAATCCGTAATGGCAGATCTTTAACTGTCGCATCTATATAAGAAATATTAGCTAAAATATCTAGACCCTCACTTGGCGTCGTCTGAATTTCCAATTCAATACCCTTAGTTTCTGCATCGCGGTTGATCACGTTACCGCCCACATCAACAAACAGGAATGTCTGGTAGTCCTCATAATCGTAGTAGTAGACCGAACCATTAATACGCGTAGTGTCATTAACCGACATCTTGAAGCCCGCTTCGTAGGACGTCAGCACCTCCTTATCATAGGGAACACTTGGGTTTCCGCCGCCACCCAAATAGGCACCAAGCAGAGGCATATTATAGCTACCCGCTTTAACACCACGCTTAATACCACCATAGATCATCATATCTTCGGTTTTCTGCCACTGCATTTGCAGATTGCCGGCCCAGAGATTATCCGAAGCCTTGTCGGTGAAACTATAGGGTGAACCTGCGCCGAAAATATTCGGAATAAAGTTGCCTTGATTAACAGTAAATGAACCGAAAGATGGATAGACCCCGATATTCACTTCGTACTCTTTTTTCTCTTTGATTCCACGAATGCCCGCAATAAGAGTCACTGAGTCTGTCATGTCATATTCATACTGACCGAATACGCTGTAGGATTCAGTTTGTAGGTCGCCCTTAGTGCCGATATCAATAGCTGCTGCTCCGCCACCTGCGCCCCCGGTAAACGCCATGTCGATAATACTATTAGCTGGCGCCTTGAGGCCATTATCCGCTTTATTATCAATATTTAGGTAATAGGCGCCAACGACCCAGCGCGATTCATCTGTCTCGCCACTCAAACGTATCTCTTGGCTAAAAGTACTGGCATCCACACCGGCGTAGTTAGCCAACTGGTTGACAGGTGCCCCATCGACATCGATAAACAGTAGCTTTTCATAGTCTTTAGCATCACTGATTGCGACTAATTCCATACCGTTATCTAGAATGTACTCGAGGCGAACATTGAGGCCACTAGTTTCGGTGAAACCCTGATCTTCAAAGGCAAAGTCACTAGAGAAGGTAAAATCAGAACCGTCTGGATCTCGATAACCAAAGAAGTCGCCTCCAGGGACGGGTCGGCCGGCTAGCCCTATACCAGCACCCGGTTTGAGTGTGCCTGTCGCTTGATCATAGGAACCATCGATGGCGTTACCGCCGCCGTCAGAACCGTCTGCCGCAATAGACAGCCGAGTTTCTGTTGGGCTGGCATCGATCACATTGATCAACTCACCACCGGCATCAAGAACTGCAATAGTTGGCTTTGCCTGATAGGGGCCAGTTGACACCTTTGACTTAGCATAGTTAAACGAGGTGGCGATACTTAATTTCTCGCTTGGCTGAAAGGCCAGGCTCAGACGCACCGCTTTGGTATCGTCATCACCCAGATCAGCACCAGCACCTGTGCCTGGGGAAACAGATCCCAAACCAGTGCCGGCACCTGCAGGGAAAAGATTTTTCAGATACCCGTCCTGTTTGTTCATGCGCACTGCAATGCGTGCCGCTACTGTCTCGGAAAGAGGGCCGCCAACAGCCGCTTCTACTGTGGTACGCAGCGCATCGGCCTCAGAATCAAACTGTCCTACTTCAACATCGACATAACCAGACATCTCATCAAAACTTGGCTTGTTGGACTGGTAGTGAACTAGCCCGCCAGTTGCATTACGGCCAAATAAAGTGCCCTGAGGACCTTTCAGTATTTCTACTCGCTGAATATCAAACACGCCAAAGGTCTGACCCTGAGCAATAGCGATATAACCTTCATCAAGATACACCGCATTGGGCGCCTCAATGATATCGGCAAAGTCATTTTGGGTGACGCCACGGATGGAGAACTGCGTATTTTGGCCGGCCAGATTGCCACTGATATGAACACCTGGCGTAAATGCTGCGATATCGAAGCTCTCACTAACACCCATCGCCTTCATTTGCTCACCTGTATAGGCGCTAATAGCAATGGGTACATCTTGAATGTTTTGCTCTCTCTTTTGAGCGGTCACTATCACTTCTTCTAAAATACTCTGAGAGACGGCAGGCATGCTCAATGCGCCTATCGCCAAAAAGTACATGGTTCTTTTTATTAGCCGATCTTTTTTATTTTTCATTAGTAATTCTCCCCGTTATCCTACATATCTTGATGATTGTGTCTGTAAACTGTACCCCAGTATAAAGTTATATTATAAGGGAGACCAAGCACCGCCCCCAAATTATTTTAACTCTAAACTATTATTGCTTTAATCTTAAAATACTGTCAAGTAACTAAAGGTAAATGAGACTACATACGGTTAAAAAGTAGCCGACAGAGACAGAATTATGGATTTTCCTCGATTTTAGCCACCAAATGATCTCTAAAAGCACTTTAGCTAATGATTAAGCGTATGCAATGGAAGACAAATAGGAATCACTCCAAATAATACTCAATTAGCGCTTAAGCCTATGCACTACCCAACAGCTAAATCTCAATTAGACCCTCGCTGACCATCTTACATGTCCCAGAAACCCAAACATCAATCCCTGAGTCTGGCCGTTTTTTACTGCGTGCCTCAAGCACACTGGGACGCTTCATCTCCACACCCTGAGCTATACGCCAGCCAAAGTCGCCAGTTGATTCTGTCTTGTAATGACTCAGCAATGCTGCAAGGGCGCAGTTGGCACTGCCCGTTGCCGGATCTTCGGGGACACCGTCAAGAGGCGCAAACATTCTCGCGCGGATGTCAAAGTCGTCGTCAGACCGAACGTAAAGAAGAATATCTGGCATGACCCCAAGTTCTTGAATCTCTTTGATCACAGGCAGATAGGACCGCGCGCGCTCCAACGCCAATCGGCTGTCAAGCTCGACAATAACAAAGGGTAACCCCACCGAGGCGACTATAGGCTGATGGGTGCTCGTGACAATATCTTCAGGTACCAGCGACAATGCAGCAGCTATCAAGTCGAGGTCTATAGATTGTCCTAAAGACAGTGATTCAGGGGCTTTCAGTTCACACCAGATATCGGCGCCAACTTGACGAATTGAAATGGGCACGGGACCCGCCTTTTCCTCAAAGATAATATTGAGACCCTCATCAATATTACCTATCTCTCCAATACTTGAAAGGACAAAGGCGGTGCCAATATTGGGGTGACCGGCAAAAGGGATCTCTTGCGTCGGCGTGAAAATACGAACGTTTCTTGTATACCCACGATGACTGGGAAGGACAAAAGTGCTCTCCGAAAAGTTAAATTCTCTTGCGATCTGTTGCATCTGAACGCTGGATAGACCTGTTGCATCTGGCAGTACCGCAAGGGGATTGCCACCAAATCGAACATCGGTAAACACGTCACAGGTATAAAATTGAACCTTCATCGACAAATAATACCTTCTTTAAAGTAGAACAGCCGGCACTCTGTTAACCAGCGCCCAATGATGCCGGCTTAGAGCGAGTATCGGCAACCCATTGATTGACTAAATTTTCTAGGACACCTAACGGAACAGCGCCATTACTCAATACCACCTTATGAAAGTCACGAATATCAAATTGGTCACCCAAAGCCGCGCGAGCGTTTTCACGCAACTCGAGTAGTTTAAGCATGCCAATTTTATATGCCGTGGCCTGGCCCGGCATCACCATATAGCGCTCAATTGCTTTAAGGTTAGCAGACTCATCACTCGCCGTGTTCATCGTCAAATAATCTGTCGCTTTCTCTCTAGACCAGCGTTTGGCGTGCAACCCTGTATCAACAACCAGTCGACAGGCACGCCAAAGCTCCATACTAAGACGACCAAAGTCAGAATAGGGATCCGCATACAGTCCCATTTCCTTTGGAATATACTCAGAATAAAGACCCCAGCCCTCCGAATAGGCCGTATAGCCGCCAAACCGGCGAAACTTAGGTAAATTCGGCTGCTCTTGGGCGATAGACAGCTGCATATGGTGGCCAGGAATACCTTCATGATAAGCCAGCGCCTCAAGGTCATAGCTGCGCATATCATTCATATTAGATAGATTCGCGTAGTAGGTGCCGGGGCGGGAACCATCTGGTGCGGCACGTTGATAAAAAGCACGTCCTGCTGATTTTTCACGAAAGGCTTCTACGGCTTTAACCACCAGCGATGCTTTTGGCTTGGAATAAAAAAGCTCGTCTAGACGCTCCCGCATGTTATCAATGACCTGAGTCGCGTCAGCTAGATAAGCCGCTTTGTTCGCATCAGAACTACCGTAATCAAACTGATTATCAGTCCGCATGAACTCAAAAAAGGCTTGAAGATCACCGTCAAAACCAACGGCCTGCATAATGTTTCCCATTTCTTGGTGAATACGAGTCACCTCGGCGAGACCCAGCGTATGAATTTGCTCTGCCGTTAAATCCGTCGTGGTTATTCGTTTCAACCGGTTGTTGTAATATTCTTTTCCTTTAGGTAATCGCCAGACACCAAAATTACCCTCGGCTTGTTCACCCATCTCTGTCAGCGCTACCACCAAGGTGCGGTAAGCTGGCGCCAGCTGCTCCGACAACGCATTAGCTAACTGCTCACGCAACTCTTCCTTGACGGCATCGTCGATATCTAACCCGACAATCTTACTATTAAAGTCAGTGACTAAGGGATTCTCGACCCCCGAGTCGTCATTAATGCCCACAATAATATTTTGGCTGTCTCGAACGCTGTGAGCAAAGGCAAATTGGGGGGCTAAAACACCGTTTTCTTGACGAATCTTAAGATCCTTAATCACATCCGCGATTAATCTAGGAACGCCGTTAATTCGCGCAATATAGGCCTGAGCTTCTTCAAGATTGGCGATCAAATGCTGATTTATCAAAAAACTTGGAACACCTGAATGCATCCCCCGCATTTGATTCACCGGGTATCGGTGATACCTCCACTGCACATCATCAATACTATTTTGTAGCCGCTGGCGATAAAGAGTGAGACTCAACGATGCGCTCTGATCCAGAGTATCAGTGTCTATAGCGTCCAGCTGGGCCAGCTGTTTCTTATCCAGGGCAATTGACTTATCGGCCGCGTCCTGAGAGTAATCGTCCCACTCGCCATAACGCTCGCGCATACCCATATATGTCATACTTTCGGGGCTCTCTCTCAAGCTCTCCATGAAAAGTTCGTCAAACAACGTATTTGCCTGATCTGAACTATTACTCGGCGAAGTGCCACCACAACCCACTACCAGCGCAGTAAAACTGAACAGCGCGACTGACAACCAAAGTCTTTGATTAATCTTCATATAATTTACCTTCCCTGTCTATAATTTATGGATTAAGTGTTAACGCCAAGGTCAGGGCTGAACAACCCGATACGAACTATGCACATCATGATTTAGCACTAGCCGCATCTATTTGAAAACCTAACCCCTGTTTTCACCACTATCTATTAGTAATGTAGTCTGGACCAAATTAACACCTAGAATTGTTATCGGCAAATCGACTCACATTTACTCTGAATTTTTAATCCGATTCTGTGGAAATCTACCTAGGGCGCTAGTTGTCGTCTGAACAGACTCCAAATATCAAGTTAAGAGGCACATTATATATAGACCTCCGCATCGTCCAGCGAGCATAATGACAAAGAGGCCTCTGAAGCCTCAAGGCTCAGTTTAGAGCGATTTTGGGAAATAATTTAAATTTATTGATGGCTTCATACTGCTATTAAAATTAGCTGCGCTGACAGAAAAAGTTCAATTGACGCGACTACGGCATGAATCCGCCGACCCAAATACCCAGTCTCTCCCGTCGCGACAGAGGGTTAAGTTTTCCGGTTTTAGCAAACATAAAATAGCACACTAGGTTCCCAACTAAGGGGATAGTCCACATGGGAATGATTAACTGCCTTTTTAAGACAGGGTCCAGGTCCTCCATACTGCAGACTTTGCGCGTGAGCGCCAACGCGGGGAGGAGCCAAACAATCACTATCGCAAATATGACAACCAGTACTATTTTCTCTCCCGTCATTTACAGTCTCCTTTTATCTTAGCCTAGTTGATTGGCGGCCATACTATCGAAATCTTATACTACCTCTATCTCTTTGAGTTTTTCAGCTATTAGCCCTTATGCCTAGTTAGGGCTCTGACACCTGTGGCTAGTAAGACCCCGCAGACTACGCCTGTGATATTCGCCAACATGTCTAGCCACTCTCCATAACGATTGACATAGGGCTGGACCAATTCGATCAAACCACTACATAGGATAAAGAATATAACGACTAAGATCCATCGGCGGGGTTGCCTCAATGCTGCCGGAAAAACTAAAGCCGAATAGGCAATAAAATGATGAAGCTTATCACTGCCAGGGACAGATAAAGGTAAAATATCAAGCGGCCACAGTGACAGTGTCGCGATTAGCAATAATAGACCTAGGCTCAGCACAAGCCAATAGGTTTCAATTATTTGGAACAGTCTTCGCATGTTTCATCGCTATTCTTCAGCCTCAGTGGGAGGTGAACTGTTCACCCCATCTTTTTGGACATCTTGATTTTACCTATTTTACATTTGGCTAGTTAACTCCAAGCCGACAGGTCCGAAAAACGGATGCTCACCTTTCGGTTTTATCTGAGATCTCGCGGACTGCCTAAGGCGACAGTCGGGCAATATTCCAGCCAGCCTTATCATGCTTAAAGCAAAACCGATCATGCAAGCGATTCTCGCCGCCCTGCCAAAATTCAATCTCCTCAGGGACTACACGAAAACCACCCCAAAACTCAGGCAGTGGAATGTCGCCCTCAGCAAACTGCGCCTTAACCTGGCTAAACTGTGTTTCTAGAGTTTGCCGAGAGCTAATAGGGCTACTTTGTTTCGATGCCCAGGCGGCCAATTGGCTGTCTTTAGGTCGACTGAGAAAATATTTTTCCACCTGCGCTGCGGGCAGTCGCTCAGCACGCCCACCCACTATGACCTGACGATCTAGCTGCAACCAGGGAAAATGTAAACTGACCTGCGCATTACCCTCAATATCCTGCGCCTTACGACTGCCCAGATTGGTATAAAAAATAAATCCGCCCTCGTCAAAATCTTTAAGTAACACCATCCGCTGCCAAGGTTTGCCCTCTGCGGAAACTGTCGCAACAGACATCGCTGTCGGGTCCTGCACATTCGCGTCAATGGCCTGCTGCATCCACAGGCTGAATTGTTCGAATGGACTAGCCGACAGCGAGCCACGAGTTAATTTTCCGTAGTCATATTGCCGGCGGTTATCTTCAAGACTCATTGATATTTCCTATTCATGACCTTACATATTTCCGACACTGTGGGCGCCGTCTACGGGTAAAGCGACGCCATTAACATAGGCGCCCGCATCGCTGGCGAGCAGTAAAAATGGTGCGGTTATCTCATGCATTTCACCCATTCTCTGAGCCGTGGACGCATTCATAAGCGTCTGACCCTCAGTCTCAGAAAAATAGTCTGAGTTGATCTCGGTGAAAAAATAGCCGGGGCATAGGGCATTGACTCGAATAGCCTTGCGCGCCCATTCCAATGCCAGACCCTTGGTCATATGAATAACCCCGGCCTTTGACGTGCAATAACTGGCCTGCGCAAAAGCGTTGCGCAAACCCATAATCGATGCGGTATTGACAATACTGCCTCCGACACCTGCCGCGACCATTCGCCGGGCCGCCTCATTCGCCACGATCCAAACTCCTTTTAAGTTGGTATCCATCACCCTATCCCAGCTGGCTTCATCGGTCTTTAACGCCGATTTGGTCTCCGCAATGCCGGCATTATTTGAGACCAATGTTACAGTGCCAAAAGCCGCCTCAGCCTGGTTAAAGCCTGCAACAATGGAGTCCGCATTGGTCACATCCATTGCCACGGCAAGAGCCTCTCCACCACCGGCCTGAATTTCAGTTACTAGAGCCTCAAGTCGGTCAACACGGCGGGCAGCGACAACGACCTTGGCACCACGCTCAGCCAAAATCTTTGCGAAATGCACACCAAAACCACTAGAAGCGCCGGTTACTAAGGCAACTTTACCGCTCATATCAAATTCTGTGTTCATTCTATCTTCCTTTAGCCGTTGTGTGCCTGTGGGCAATCAAAATTCTGGATCTCAGTTTACCTTGGATGCCGCACAGCAGCTACCCAGAATACCCAACATTTCCCTGAATAATATCTCAAAAATAAGCACAGCATTAGCACCGTTTGTCGACTATATTTAACAAGCTTCTGTTTACATCTACTCATTATAGTCCGCCAAGGAGACCCAGCTTATGTCAAACGAAGGTTATCATGAACCTATTAGCGAACTCAGCGACGCAACAAGGGATATGCACAGAGCGATTAGCTCTTTAATGGAGGAACTAGAGGCAGTCGACTGGTACAATCAGCGCGTCGATGCCTGCAAAGACGCTGAGCTAAAAGCTATACTGGCCCACAACCGCGACGAAGAGAAAGAGCATGCTGCAATGGTGCTCGAATGGATTCGTCGCAATGACCCCGTGTTTGATCATGAATTAAAGGACGTCATGTTTACTGACAAGACCATTGCTCATGCGTAACACACGGCGAAAATACTGGTGAGAATGCAGCAGAACACTAGCCATAGGTGACATACTGCTCCCTCTCATTGCTGTCTAAATGGGGAATGGCATTGAAACCCGTCAGATTCATTTTTTTGCTATTAAAAAAGAAGTGACTTATGGCCGTATTTTTATACTGCAAGTTTAAATCAAACACATTCTCATCGGGAATCCCCAGCACCAGTCCAATAAGCGTGCTTACCGAGCCACCAGAGGCTATTGCCAAGATACTGTTGCCGTTATCCGCCATGGCCTGTAGCTGCTGCTGTGCGTCGGATACTCGGGCCTTAAAATCAATCCATGTTTCGGGCACGCCAGGTATCTCACCTCGAGTCCAAATGGTCAGCACCTTTCGTAGCAGCCGAAAATAGTTGCGCTTGTCGTCCGGATTCTCGGTAATCAGCTGATATATCGGATCATCGCCATGACTTTTGCCGTAGGCCTCAATCATGTCAGTAAAGTTATATTCATTGAGTCCTGGCAAAACCAAACGATCAGTGCCATCAATACCCATGCCTGAACAGATACCATCCAACGTTTCATGATGGCGCACCATATCGCCGACAACCAGTGTATCGAAGCTGACGCCCCGTGCACCAAGATGATCGCCCAGCCAGCGCGATTGGCGATGGCCAAGCTCTGATAACTGGTCGTAATTTTCGGCGCCGAAAGAGGCCTGCGCATGGCGCACCAAATAAAGTTCACTCATTAATTAGTCCTAATAAAAGCGGGAGAGTTAATTTCAAGGGTGCATTTAACCTTAATTAGTAGCCTACAGGTAGTCGAATACACCACCGGTTGCGGCGACAAAGCAGCTAATTACTATAGCCTCCTGCACGCTATGCTTAGTGATTTTCAGGCACACTTGATAGCTAATTTACCCCTGCCGCGGCGCCGCATCCTTTAACACCTCAGTACCCAATTTTTGATTTGTTCGTATTTCTGATCTGTGTTGACCCAATTTACGATCGATCAGCGCGCGTATAAATTGCACTTCCTCCGGGCGGTAGGGCCTGCCATCAGCATGCAAAAGATCATGGTGCCAAGGGTTTGGCCGGTCGGCAAATAGTCTGTCCCAGAAACGTATAATCGATACCCACGATCGCCAGGGGTAGATGGTCTGACTTTTACCCGACACGAAACCCCAGTGCATAGCACCGATGTTCTTTTCAGCGAACAACGGCAAGAGCGCCTCAAATGTACTGTCATATCCTCGGGCCATATATTCGGTACAGAGCATGGGTCGACCCTTTGCATCCAGCGCCATAATTGCTTTAGCTGTATTCGCAGCATTTTCGTAGGAGTGAAACGAAAGGATGTCCGAATGTTGCAGCATAAAGTCAAACAGCGCGGCACCCGGATCATTTGTTTGCTGCCCACGCCAGCGGCCTTCATTCAATCGCCAAACACCGGCCGTTAGCGGCTGATTCGGATGCTCACTCCGCGCCCAGGCGAAAACTTTTTTTAACAGGCTTAAGGAATAGCCCTGTTTATCCTGCAACTCGCTGTAGCCATAAGAAATCCCATTGAGATTACCCGGTTCATTATACAGATCCCAAACGGCAACGCGCCCGTCGTCTCTGTAGGCTGATAGAATTCCTCTAACATAGGGTTCGAGTTCGCCATGTCGCTTGAGGTCGCCAAGAATTGCGGATCCTGGCGACTGCACCCAGCCAGAGTTATGGACGCCTGCTCTCGGCTCCGGCTGCCGACCCAACTGTGGCATTGGGTTCCAAACATCGTCGAACAATACGAACATCACATCGATACTATGACTGTCGGCAATGGCTAGAAATTCATCAATTCGTTGCAAGAAGCCCCCAGCATCCTGCTGCCACAGTAGATGGTGTAAAAACACCCGCACGCTATTAAAACCAATCTCGGCAGCCCATCCGAGTTCTTGATCAATAATCTCTGCGTCAAACGTGGTCTGCTGCCACATTTCTAACTGATTGATGGCGTAGCGCGGCACATAATTAAACCCTAGGCCCCAGGGCTTTTGACTCGCCCAAGTTGAGACTCGGTCCAAACTCCATTGCTGGTTTTCATCCGATTGATAGGCTTGGCTGATCACTGGATTAAGGAGCAACATTAACAGCATGACCCCCAGGATGGCCCTTAACGCCCGTATCACTCCCCATAAAATGGAAGGGTGCATTTCAGCGAACCCTAGGCTGTCGTTGGTCTGCATGATAGATTCGTCTCCCCAAAAAGGCCATTTTAGTTTGCATGTAATGAGAATAGCACATAATCTCGGCAGCCGATCATCGCGGTGGGCCCAGAGGTTACATGGGGTCATGGGAAATTACCCTATCTCAGCCGTTGCAAAACTATGCGAAAAAGGCATTAAATCTTGTATAAAAATTAATCACTTAGGCGTATACTCCGCCCTCATTTTTTCGGGCCTGTAAGGCCCCAAGCCGCAGGTAAATTAATGTCATCCGTTGACTTCGAATCACTGGGTCTCTCTGCCCCCGTTCTCAAGGCCGTCCAACAAGCCGGTTATGAGCAGCCCTCTCCAGTTCAGGCTCAGAGTATTCCTATTCTGTTAGCGGGCAAAAACCTGCTTGGCACCGCACAGACCGGGACAGGCAAGACTGCAGCCTTTGCGCTGCCGCTCTTAAGCATGCTAGACGAGAAACAAAAAACACCTCAAATTCTGGTGCTAACACCCACTCGTGAACTTGCTATTCAGGTTGCTGAAGCGTTTCAGAGCTATGCAAAACATATCAAAGGGTTCCATGTCCTGCCTATTTACGGCGGTGCAGACATCGCTGGCCAGCTTCGTGGCTTGAAACGCGGTGCGCAGGTTGTCGTTGGCACCCCTGGTCGCATGCTTGACCATTTGCGTCGCCGCAGCCTCGATCTCAGTCAGGTTCGCGGACTAGTGCTCGATGAAGCCGACGAAATGCTGCGCATGGGCTTTATTGACGATGTTGAAACCATTCTCGCGCAAACGCCAGCTACCTGTCAGCGCGCCCTGTTCTCGGCCACTATGCCGCCTGCAATCCGCCGCGTAACAACCAAGTACCTAGGGGATGCTGAAACCGTCAGTATTGAAGCCAAGACTAAAACTGTTGAGCGCATTGAACAGCAGTATGTCACGGTAAAGAGTCATCAAAAGATGGATGCCCTAACTCGCTTTCTTGAAGTAGAAACCTTTGATGGCATGATAATTTTTGTTCGCACCAAGTCTTCCACGGTCGATATTGCTGAACGACTGGAAGCTCGAGGCTTTCGTTCTTCGCCACTAAACGGTGATCTCAGCCAGGTACTGCGTGAACGGACAATTAATCGCTTAAAGAAAGGTCAGGTTGATATTGTGGTGGCCACTGATGTTGCCGCTCGTGGACTGGATGTTGAGCGTATTAGTCATGTCATCAACTTTGATATTCCCTATGACAACGAATCCTACGTTCACCGTATTGGCCGCACCGGCCGAGCTGGGCGCGATGGCAAGGCAATTTTGTTTATTACGCCCAAAGAGATTCGTTTGTTACGGTCGATTGAAAAATCAACACGCCAGTCGATTACTCCACTGACCATGCCCAGCAATGACGAAGTGAGCAGCCTTCGCATTCAGCAGTTCACAACTCAGTTAATTAAGACGATGGAAAATCCTAAGCTGGATAAATTTCGTTCGCTGATTGAGAAACTGGTTGCTGACAATGAGCTAGATATTACTGATGTTGCAACGGCCCTCGCCTTTGAAAACCAAAAAGAGCGTCCTCTTTTCCCACGGTTAGAAACTATTGCCACGCCTGATATGTCACGCACTGAGCGCGGAGAACGCGGTCCCCGAGCCAGAGACACGGGTCGCGACACCCGAGGACGTCCTGATCGCAATGACCGAGGTTCACGCAGTGAAGGCAGTCGAGAGCGTCCTGATCGCCCGAAACGAGAATCTGCTGGTCGTCCTGACAGTGGGCCTGAAGTTGGCATGGTGACTTATCGCTTGGAAGTGGGCAACAACGATGGCATTTCACCGAGCAATATTGTTGGTGCGATAGCTAACGAAGCCGATATCAGTAGCCAGTATATTGGCTCTATTAAACTGTTTGATGATTACAGTACGGTCGATTTACCGGAAGGTATGCCCTCAGAACTGCTTACGCACCTTCAAAAAGTACGCGTCTGCGCCAAACCGATGCGTATCAGTGTTTATAACGGTGATGCCGGTGGTGCCTACGCTAAGAAACAGGCCTCTTCATCTGATAGAAAGTCCTCAGCCGACAGAAAGCCCAGCAAAGACTTTGGCAACAAGAAAACCTTGACGCGCAATGTCGACAACAAGCGCACTGCCGATAGCCAGCAGCCGCCAAAGAAGTCCTTTGGCACCAAGAAGGCCGGCGGTAGTTATGCCAAAGATTCGCCGGCCCGCAAGCCGATAGCTGACGGTAAGAGCTTTAGCGAGAGAAAGGAAGCGGCCCAAAAGCCGCCCTACTCAGGCAAACCGCCGAGTGATGGCTCGAGTCCTGTAACCAAGAAAAAGACCTACACAAAAAAACCGAAGAAGAGCTAGATTGTATTGGCATCCCTTGAAATCATAGGCGTCAATAACCCGCAGTGATCAATCGATCAATCGCGGCCAGTTTTAAAATAATGGTCGCGGCTTCTCGCTGCTCCACTTTAAAAAACTCCTCTGCCATGGGCGCGATGCTGCAGCTATTGGGCAGTGGAGCCGATGTTTCTATCATCTCGTATATGCGTGGCAAAAATAAAAACTGAAGCCATTGGCTGAACGATAGATGGTCCACTGCAAAGGGCGCAACGCTGGCCAAGGCTTCTGGCGGTGGGCTTTGCAATTCCCACAGTTGCATGACTCTCAGCTCTTGTTCCACTGCTATAAGTAAATCCGTCAGCCGCCGATATTGATCAACCATAAGGCCCCCCGAGTCAACCCAGCTCTCGCCTAAAAGGTGGTAGGGCATCAAGTAACTGAGCGCCATATCGCTTAGTAATTAGGCGCTTATCCAAAATCGAGACTCTGCCAGTATCCGACTCGGTTCTGAGCAGTCGACCACAGGCTTGTATTAAACGCAGCGACGCAATAGGCAGCGAAATGTCAAAGAATGAATTACCGCCACGCGCCTCGATCCACTCAGAAAGTGCTTCGTGCAATGGATCATCGGGTACGGCAAAAGGTAGCTTCGCAATCACCACATGCTTGCAGTAATCGCCTGGCAGATCGACGCCCTCAGCAAAGCTAGCCAACCCGAGTAGCACGCTAGTTTTACCCTGATCTATGCGCTCTTTGTGTAAACGAACCATCTCCCGATTGGAGTACTGACCCTGAATCAAAATAATCTTAGCCAGCGAGTTCGGGAGTTCATCGAACACCTGCTCCATTTGCCGTTTAGATGAGAATAAAACCAATGTCCCAGCTCTGTCTTCGACCATGGACTCGAGATTGTCAATAATGTATCGGCTGTGCTCGTCTATACTATTACCCTCAACCGCCCCTAGCGGTACGCACAGCGCCGCAGCCTCTCGGTAATTGAAAGCTCCCTCGACAGAAAGGAAATGCGCTGAGTTGGGTACCCCAGTCTCCCGCTGCAGGGTATTAAAATTACCTAGAGACTTTAACGTTGCCGAGGTGAGTACGGCCGCGTAACAACTGCCCCAGAGGCGATCTTTTAATATTTCAGCCGCTTGAATGGGGCTCGCATTAATGGAAATATCAATATTGCCGCCAGCGCTATCATCCAGTTTCACCCAACAGGCCATCGGCATATCGCCCTGCTTTAGCTCTTTGTGTAACCTATCCCACAGAGATACTAGCCTTTCTGCACCGGACAGCCAATTACCCGCCTGCTGGTAGAAGAGCTCGATATCAGGGATGGGCACTGAGTACTGTTTATCGCTCAGAGCTTCGCTCAGTGTCTCCTCAAGCACTTCGAGACGCCCCTGCCAACCGCTGGCATGCATAGTGATTTGTTTGGCTAGATCACGAATGGTTGCGCCGACATCTCCGTGGGAGAAACGATAGCGTCCTTCAGAATGTTCAGACTGATCAAGAAATTCCTGTAACAATGGGTAAGCGCTTGATAGCAATTCGGCTATCTTACCGGCTTCTCGCTCAATACGCGGCAGCTGTTCTGTCAGAGCAGTATCTTTACTGAAAAGAGGCGCCTGACCTTTGATCTGCTTAGGTAATCGCTCCAGCCAACTCAGGGTACTATTGATCTTACACTCGGCCCCAAAGTGACGGATGGCGGTATCACCCAGTCGATGCCCCTCGTCAAAAATATAGATACAGTCTTCTGGCGGCGGCAATATAACGCCGCCCCCCAACGCTAAATCTGCCATCACTAAATCATGATTGGCGACAATACATTCACTTTCTTCAAGGTCACTACGCGCTTTAAAGAATGGACATTGATTAACAAAACGGCAGCGCCTGCCAGTACATTGCCGACGATCAACAGTGAGTGCCCGCCACTCAATATCTTGAATACGCGTTTCCCAAGAATCTCTATCGCCGTCCCAGCTACCCTCATCTAGGGCTGTCGACATCTCCTTAAAAAGGCTTTCAGTTGCCGCATTGGGATTAAATTGCTGTTCGTCTTCAAATAAAAACAATCCAGCTTCTTTGGATTTTACGGAATCAAGGCACTGTTCTAGTCGCAGATTGCAGGCATAGCGTCCGCGACCTTTAACCAATGCGCAGCTGAAGTCCCAGCCACAGGATTCAAGTAGTTCCGGCAGGTCTTTATGGATTAGCTGTTCCTGTAATGCGATGGTCCCTGTCGCCACAACCACAGTCTTCTTTAGCGCTCGTGCAATGGGTAGCGCCGCGATCAGGTAACCCACTGTCTTTCCGGTGCCAGTGCCTGCTTCAATGACCGATAACCGTTTGGTAGGATCGTCATCGGTTAAACTGTTGGCTATTGCCGCAACCATTTGTTTTTGCCCCATTCGAGGACTCAACTCACGGGATTTTAAAAATTGGCGGTAGCCCTGCTGGATCGTTTCCCTGACGTCTGGATCTAACAAAGATAGTCTTCCGTAGTTAAATTAATGAGCAAGCTGACTGCCAATAGGCGCGGCATAGGCCGCCAGTAGTATTGGTCGGTGAGCAGCGGGGATTAGGTCAAGACGCGCTTGGAAAGCTATTTCCGCCTGCGACCAGTCTTCTTTTGGCCATTGCGCTTTTAGCGCGTCTAAGCCCTGGCTATTGCCCAGCATCTCCCAGGCCATGATGTTGGTCGGGAAAATTCGGTACCCTCTAAGTATCTGTCTATCAACTTCTTCTGCCAAGGTGGTGGCACAGTCAAATTTGTCGCCAACCGGATCGCCAAAACTCACATGCACACGACCCTTGTAGCCCAACAAGCCTTTTTGAATCGTATCCAGATCTTCGAACTCCGTCTTAACATACGCAATACCCTGTTGCCCGGCATGCAGTTCCATCGCCTTGTCCGCATCACAGGGGTCATATTCATAGGAGATAGATACGGGTATCAGGTTTAACGCACCGGTGGCAGTAGCAAAGTCCTGCCCCTCACCTTTTGACAACGAAAGCATTTTCAACAATGCAGTATCGGTACGATCACAGCCATCCTTAGCCCGACCTTCTGCTTGAGCGATCCATATAGAAACCCGCTCGGCATTGATGCTATGTCGAATATAGCGAGATAACACTTTTAATGCCTCCAATTTTTCACGTCGCGAAGAAGCGGATCGCTTAACAATAAAACTACGGTTGACACGCATAAGGTCAGACGCAAAGGATTTACTCAGCAGGTTGTCGCCAATCGCTAACCGCGCGGTCTGGTGCTCAGCCATCGCCAGGCCCAGGCACACCAACGCTGGATCAAGGCTTATATCACGGTGGTTACTCATAAAAAGATAAGCTTTACTCGGATCCAATTTATCTAAACCAGAGAAGCTATAACCATCTGTCGTTGCGGCTAAAAGCGTCTTTAAGGCCACTGTCATATAACCTTGAACATGGGCGACTGTGAGCATGTCTCTAGTGAGTCTTCGCAGGCTTCGCCTGATAAAGGGTCGAGCCAAATAGGGACAAATCTTAGCCAGTAATGGCGCCCTCCGACTGAGCAAGAGATCGATAAATTCGGGATCGGCGATCAGCCGCGCAATAACCGCCGGAACTTCTCCGTCGTCATAGGGGCGGATATCATCAAATTCATTCATGGTTTATTTACCTTCTTTTTGAGGCCTTAAACCTGTCGAGAGTTGTACCAACGGACGTCATAGGAAAACTCATGGATCTTGTCGGCCACATCTAGCACCAAGGCAAAAAGAGCCATGCGCACCACCACGCCGTTATCGGCCTGACGAAAGATCGCCAGATTAGGATTATCGTCCAGGTCACTGTCCAACTCATTGGCATCTGCGCGAGAATCCCTCGGCAGTGGATGCATGATAACGGTATTAGGCTGGCAAAATTCAGTATAGATAGCTTGGTTAAGACGAAACTTACCACGGTATAAATCCGCATCCTCTTTACTCGTAAATCGCTCTTCCTGGATACGTGTGGAATACACTATGTCGACATCACGAATACTATTAGTCAGTTCATGGGAGATACTAACCTTGGCGCCAGCGCTGCGCATATGTTCAATGATTGATGGAGGTAAGGTCAGTTCTTCGGGTGAAATAAGCACAACCTCTATATTATCGTAAAGCGACAGTAGTCTACCCAAAGAATGAACGGTGCGGCCATGACGCAGATCGCCGATCATGGCTATTTTAAGTCCGTCTATCGACCGACCACCGGTACCCGCCAATTCTCTGCGGATGGTATATAGGTCGAGTAATGCTTGAGTAGGATGTTCGTTCGCTCCATCACCACCATTTAGGACTGGTACACGACTGGCACTGGCAAAATCGGCCACAGAGCCTGCCACTGGATGCCGCATGCAGATAACATCACTGAACCCAGACAAGATACGTGCGGTGTCTTGCAGGGATTCGCCCTTAACTAATGCAGAATTCTCAAAACCTGCCGTCTCGCGAACTTCACCGCCCAGTAGATTAAATGCCGAGCCAAAGCTCACTCTAGTCCTGGTACTAGCCTCAAAGAACATGTTGCCAAGAATGGCACCTTCTAACACCCGAGTGACCTTTTTGCGTAACGCGTAAGGCTCCATCTCATCAGCCACAGCGAATATTCGCTCGACATCTTGCCGTTGAAACTGATTGGTTGAAAGTATATGCGCGCCGGTAAAATTCAAGCTTATGCCTCGGGGCAATTAATTGTCTGAATTTTAGCCTTTTTAGTCACCTTACTCTAGGGAAAATTCCACTCTAATCTCTGCAGCCCAAGCCTGTAAAGCAACTAATACCCTCCGTTTCTCCTCTGAGAGGGCGGTGTCGCTTAATAATAGGGTAATCTCAGCCTCCTGCTGTTGCAGAGTAAGATAACCCGAGGTGGGGTCACTAAGCCGCCATTTACAACTTTCCTGCCAATTACCTTGCTCGTTGGCAGACAGTGACCCCGCAAAATACCGGGCGCGATAGCTAAACAGTAGTTCGTTATAGCGCTTATCTGAGAAATGAAATTGCTGTTCGCTAAAGTCTTGCAGACCTGCGCTGCGAACCTCGGCTAACAGGCGCTTGTCGCCGTCAGGCAAAAAGCCTTGATACAGCTGCTGTTCGGCTTCCGCTTTGGGCGCAAATGAGGGTGCCTCAAATACCTGTTGTAATTTGACTTGCAGACCAACCTGACTAAGCCGCTGCCAATGTTGTTCGCAGCGTGCCATGTTAATAGCCAACCGTTCAGCGGTCCCTGCATCGATTAATTTTGGTGTGGTTACAATGGGTGCCTTGTTAAGATGAATGACCTTGAGCGGGATACGCTCAACGCCCAGAGGCAAGTCTGCCACCGAAGTGAATACTCGATGCTGAATTTCTTCCGCGTCCAAACTAATTAATAGCTCCGGATCGGCAGATAAATCAAAACAGATCACGCCATTACTATTGCTCGGGTGTTTCGCTAATGGCATCATTACTGCGCCGTACATATTGGCTTTATCGAGCATACCAGAAATATGGAAAAACGGTTTACGAGCCTCCAAATTTAGTATTTCAGCAACGGCTTTCTTGCCACGATTACTCACCACATATTCAAACAGCCGCGGCTGTTTTTCCTTAACCAATTTCGCCAAGGCGATGGTGGCGGTGACGTCAGACAGCGCATCATGGGCAGCCTCATGGGATAAGCCATTGGCCGCGGTGAGATGCTCTAGCTTAAAACTGGGCCGCCCAGATTCATGATCTGGCCATTCTATACCTTCGGGCCGCAGCGCTCGGGTAAGGCGCATCATATCGATAATATCCCAGCGCGAGTTACCGTTTGCCCACTCTCTCTGGTACGGATCATAAAAGTTTCGATAAAGGGTATATCTTGTTACTTCGTCATCAAAACGAATACTATTGTAGCCAACTCCACAGGTACCGGGAACAGAAAGTTCGTGGTGGATAGCTGCAATAAATTCGGGCTCTGGTAATCCCTGTTCCTGAGCATGCTGAGGCGTAATACCGGTAATCAGGCAGGCCTGAGGTGACGGCAACAAATCCCTCTGCGGCTGACAATAAAGTACTAGGGGGTCGCCAATTATATTGAGGTTTTCATCCGTGCGCAGACCTGCAAACTGCGAGGGACGATCCTTAGACGGGTCAACGCCAAAGGTTTCATAGTCGTGCCAATAAAATGTCATACTCACAGTACTACCCTCATGCTGGCTTTCGGGTCCTTATTATAAGCGAAAAAAAAACGGCGCCAACAGGCACCGTTTTTCACTTTCCAATAACACAAGTTATCTAGCCTGAATAACAACCTACAGCGCTACAGAACAAGACTTAATCTAAAAACACCTCGGAATAAGTCATCTCCCCGACGACACGACGATTACGTTGACGACCTTCACGTGTACCATTACTGTCCATCGGTCGAGTTTCGCCATAACCCTGCGCCGATATACGCTCACTAGCAATACCATGGTCAGCAGAAAGCTTAGCTTTAACCGCTTTGGCACGGCGCTCAGACAGGCCAAGATTGTAGCTGTCAGAACCCGTACTATCCGTGTGGCCTTGCAGAACAAGGTCAATATCTTCGTGTGCTCTCATCGCAGAGGCAATGGTTTCTAGCTCTTCACCATAGACGGCGAGTACGACGTCTTTATTAAATTCAAACTTAACATCCAGCCTGATAATGATAGTGCGGTCCTTAGTCGGTTCAACAACTACTGGATCAGGTGTAATGACCACTGGAGCAGGCGCTGCTTTTTTACCAAACACCCGATTCAGAGATAGCTGCACACCAACCTCTCCCTCTTGATCACTCTCAAACATTCCGCGCACATCAGCTCGGAACTGGTAGTTTTGATTGACCATAGTTCCAACGCCCAATCCGACTGCAACCCTCCCATAAGAGGATCTATGTCCAACACTCAAATTATTGCCTGTTTTCCAGTCATAGACGTTTGCAGCCAGCAGACCATAGGGCCTCCAACTATCAGATGCCGCACCGAACCAAAGAATCCCGGCCATTGAAGCGACCTTTAAATCATCGTGTCCCACTCCTTCTGCATAACCAAGATCTAGTGCTATGTTATCTGTGATATATCGGCCAACCTGAATGCCAACCTGAGACCCCTCAACATCGCCCTGTCTAACGGCATCGGTATCCAAAATATAATGCCCCACCGTCGCCCCCAGATACCAGCTGTCTGAAGCCATAGCCGTTCCGGACAAAGTGATAAGTAGCGCGCAAATCGCGGCCTGAATAGTTTTCATAATGTCCATCCCTGAATTTAATTTATGCCCCAAAGGGCAGTTTGACTCATCAATCTAAGTCAATGTGAGTCTAGGCAATAAAATGACGTACTTCAAGTCAACGGCCCTAATAACTATAACTATAACTCTGAGAATCTGACGTACTATTCACTTAATGTAAGCCCATGCTGCTCAATCTTTGCTTGCCATATAGCGGGACCAATTCGGTGCACCGACTCGCCATGAGTATCTACCGCAACCGTGACAGGCATATCCTTGACTTCAAATTCATAAATGGCCTCCATCCCCAGCTCGGGAAAGGCGATAACGTCGGCTTTGACAATCGCTTTTGATACTAGGTAGGCGGCACCACCAACAGCAATGAGGTATACGGCTTGGTTATCTCTGATCGCATCAATACCCACCTGTCCCCGCTCAGCCTTACCAATCATACCCATCAATCCGGTCTCCTCGAGCAGGGTTCGAGTAAACTTGTCCATACGTGTGGCTGTCGTCGGGCCCGCGGGACCAACAGCCTCATCGCCAATCGGATCAACTGGTCCCACATAATAAATAAACCGCCCTCTTAGATCGACGGGTAATTGCTGACCGCTGGCCAAAATATCAGTCATTTTTTTATGTGCCGCATCACGACCAGTTAACATCTTGCCAGAAAGTAGTAACGTATCACCCGGCTTCCATTGCTCGATATCGCGCTGCGTGACCTTATCCAGATTAACCCGTCGCACCGACTCGTCCTGCTCCCAAGTTATGTCGGGCCAGTCTTCTAGATTTGGGGGATCAAGCTTCGCGGGGCCTGATCCATCCAGCTCAAAATGGGCATGGCGGGTGGCTGCACAGTTGGGAATAATGGCCACGGCTTTATTGGCCGCATGGGAGGGATAATCTTTGATTTTAATATCCAGCACAGTCGTTAAACCGCCGAGTCCCTGGGCTCCGATTCCCAGTGCATTGACCTTATCAAAGAGCTCCAGCCGCAACTCTTCATTGCGATTTTCCGCTCCCTTGGCCTGTAAATCTTGGATATCAATATGCTCTAGTAGCGCTTCTTTCGCCATGAGCATGGCTTTTTCTGCCGTGCCGCCAATGCCGATACCCAAAATGCCCGGCGGGCACCAACCCGCACCCATGGTGGGCACCATTTTAAGTACCCATTCCACTACAGAATCTGAAGGATTGAGCATGGCAAATTTTGATTTAGCTTCCGATCCCCCACCCTTGGCTGCAACATCAATGGACACTTTATCGCCAGGGACTATTTCATAATGAATAACGGCTGGAGTATTGTCTCCCGTGTTATTTCTCGCCCCGTCTGGGTCTGCCAAAATCGATGCCCGTAATATATTATCGGGCAAACCATAGGCCTCACGTACGCCCTGATTAATCATATCCGTTAAACTCATTTGCGCATCCCACTGCACCTGCATACCCACTTTTACAAAAACCGTGACGATACCAGTGTCCTGACAAATGGGTCGATGCCCCATCGCACACATGCGCGAATTAATTAAAATTTGCGCCATCGCATCTTTGGCTGATTTCGATTCTTCGCGATCATAGGCATCTTTGACCGCTTTAATAAAATCGGCGGGATGGTAGTAAGAAATATATTGCAACGCATCTGCAACACTTTGAATGACATCTTGTTGGCGGATAATAGTCATGTATCAACAGGGCTCCATTTAGTTAGACGGGCGTGCATTAGAACCAGAAATGGGGCTATAGTCCTGCTCTAATGCGTATATTTTCTGATTAATCTGACGACGAAAGGCCTCCATAGACTCAACAGCTTCAGCATTATTTTTTATCTGCGCCTCAGTTGTCGCCAGCGACTTTTGAATGCTGTTGAGGCCATCGGCATACGTTCGCAGATGCTCATTGGCCGCGTCGAGATCGGCACTGAATCCCAAATAGCTTTCGCCGAGGCTGTCGATAATTTTACTGTCTTTTTTAACTGCCGCTTTTAATGGTATTAACTGACTGGATAAGAACGCGACATCTGCGCGGTTTTTATCAATTTTGCCTTTGTTAATATCATTGGTTACGCCCCAAAGCTTTTTAATTTCACTCCAGTGCTTTGCTAAATCATCGCCCTGACGACTAATTTTGATCTGTAATGCGGCACCAGACTGAGTGACAGATTCATCAGTGCTACTGAGACGTGACTCCAACGCATCAAAGCGTTGTAGCAAAGACTGATGTTTGCCGACCAGATGTTGATATTCTAACCACGCTAATCCGGCGGCTCCGATAAGACCCAGTAATGCTAGCCAAATCAGAAACTTCCAACCGCCTGACAGACCTGAGGTAGTATCTTTTACTCGATCAGACTTTCGAGCTGATGCAGGCCCCGAATTGGGTCGACCAATCATATCCTCACGTTCTGCAACAATGGGATTTATAGGTTTATTCGCCATAGTGTTTTGTCTCTTTCACTTCTATCAGGTCTCGATTAGAGGTCATTCAAGAGCCTCTTAGGAGATATAGATTATACCCAGTTAGAAAGCAACAGGCATAAAAAAACCGACACCCTACTGCTGCGCCGGTTTTTCTAGCTGAACAGCAGCCTTAGAGCAGGTTGAGCGCCGCGATCATTACTGCAGTCAACACCAAGCTAGAACCAATCACACCATTGACGGTAGTCATTGGACCCTGCTTACCTTTCAGACCATTAATTTCTAGAGCCAGAACAATTACCAATGCAACCGTTAACCCGGTACCACCAACCACTGAGCCATAGCCATATCCTGGGTAATGGGGTCCAGCAAGCATACCAAATGCCATAGGTGCAGAAAACAAGGTGTTGGTTCGCGATGCCAGCAGTGCCTTAGCGCCGGCTGCAGCCTTATCACCACCCTCAACAATACCGAGAGCAATTTTCTGAGCGGGCCAGATAATCATCCACACATTAGCTGCCATCAGGGTACCCATGGTGGCACCAACAATGATGTAGTTGTTCAGCTGGCCATTACCATGAACCATTCCCAACAGTATGACACCCGTGATGAATGTGAACATGGCTCCCCAACGGAACCACCAAAGCGCGCTGGGTGCCAATTTAGCTTTGGCATCGGCGAGACCTTCAGGTGAAGCTGATTTAAAGTAGCCGCCTTGAATGAAATTAAAGTAGTAAAGCATGCCGATCCAGGTTATCCCGAACAGTAAGTGGCCCCAACGGACTAATAAATTGATAAATTCAGCGGTCATAACATGACTCCTTTTAGAATATTTGCCCTGATGGGACGAAGGTTTTTACACTCCTCAATTGTTCGGCATAGGCCCTTAAATAGCAACAACGGAAGAGGCCGAAAAGCCTGTTTTTGGATCTAAAAGGCAAAAAAAAGCCCCGTATTAACCAATACAGGGCTTTTTCGTAACAGGGACTGCTTACATCATGCCGCCCATGCCACCCATACCGCCCATACCGCCCATATCTGGCATGCCACCAGCGGCACCGCCTTCTGATGGTGCATCTGCAACCATGGCTTCAGTAGTAATCATCAAACCAGCGATGGAGGCTGCTGCCTGCAATGCGGTGCGTGTTACCTTGGCTGGATCAAGAATACCCATAGCGATCATGTCACCGTATTCGCCAGTACCAGCGTTGTAACCGAAGTTACCTTCGCCATGCTTGACCTTATCGACAACCACTGAACCCTCTTCGCCAGCATTTTCGACGATCTGACGCAGTGGCGCTTCCATCGCGCGCAGCGCAATACCAACGCCAGCTGTTTGATCTTCATTGATACCAGTAAGATCGGCGATCTTCTGCAGAACACGAATCAAGGCAACGCCTCCGCCAGGTACAACACCTTCTTCAACAGCAGCGCGCGTTGCGTGTAATGCATCTTCAACACGGGCTTTCTTTTCTTTCATTTCGATTTCAGTGGTCGCGCCAACCTTAATTACCGCAACACCGCCTGCCAACTTGGCAACACGCTCTTGGAGTTTCTCACGATCGTAATCAGAGCTAGTGTCTTCAATCTGCGCACGAATCTGCTTAACACGCGCCTCGATTGCCGCAGCTTCGCCTGCACCATCGACTAGCGTAGTGGCTTCTTTAGTCATGCTGACGCGCTTAGCGGTACCCAGATGCTCTAGTGTGGCACTTTCAAGATCCAGACCTACTTCTTCAGAAATTACTGTACCACCAGTCAAGATAGCGATGTCTTCAAGCATTGCCTTGCGACGATCACCAAAACCAGGCGCCTTACAAGCCGAAACCTTCACGATGCCACGCAAGTTGTTAACAACCAAGGTAGCTAGAGCTTCGCCTTCAACATCTTCAGCAATAATCATTAGCGGACGACCCGCTTTTGCAACAGCTTCAAGCAGTGGCAACAACTCACGGATATTAGAGATTTTCTTATCAATCAGCAGAATTAGAGGGCTCTCTTGCTCGGCACTCATATTTTCTTGATTATTGATAAAGTAAGGCGAGAGATAACCGCGATCAAATTGCATACCTTCAACGATATCCAATTCATTCTCAAGGCCCTGCCCCTCTTCGACGGTAATAACACCCTCTTTGCCGACTTTCCCCATTGCCTCAGCAATAATGTCGCCAATATGTGCATCACTGTTTGCTGAGATAGTTCCTACCTGAGCGATTTCTTTAGTATCTGCACAGGGCTTTGCGATCGCTGCAATTTCTGCAACGGCTGCAATAACAGCCTTGTCGATGCCACGCTTAAGATCCATTGGGTTCATGCCGGCAGCAACGAGCTTTAAACCTTCATTAACAATGGTTTGAGCCAGAACTGTTGCAGTAGTGGTGCCATCACCGGCATCGTCAGAGGCTTTAGAGGCAACCTCTTTAACCATCTGTGCACCCATATTTTCGAATTTGTCTGCCAATTCGATTTCTTTCGCTACAGACACTCCATCTTTAGTGACGGTAGGCGCCCCAAAAGATTTGTCTATCACAACGTTACGACCCTTAGGTCCTAGTGTTACTTTTACTGCGTTAGCGAGAACGTTTACACCGTCAAGCATGCCCTGACGTGCGCTGTTGCCAAATTTAACTTCTTTAGCTGCCATGATTCATTTCCTTCCAAATTCTTTTCAAAAATTAAGCTTCGAGTACGGCTTTAATGTCACTCTCACTGAGAATAATTAACTCTTCACCGTCGATGTCGATCTTGTCATTGCCGGCATACTGACCGAATACAACCGTATCTCCAACCTTCACGTCAACCGGACGAATTTCGCCACTGTCGAGAATGCGGCCGCTGCCTACAGCGATAACCTCACCCTGATTCGGTTTTTCTTGGGCTGAGCCAGGTAGTAAAATCCCGCCAGCGGTAGTCTGCTCTTCTTCTTCGCGACGAACGATAACTCGATCGTGTAATGGGCGAACTTTCATATTGTGTCTCTCCAGTTAATGGGTCTTCAATAGTCACTTGCGAGCTATAGTTTTTCGCAATTGGGACATATATTGTACCTAAAGGTTTCTTTTTCAAGGGTCAGTGCAAAATATAAGATAATTATATTTTACTGACTACCGGTTTTTTTCGTCCCAGGCCTCACCTTCAATAACATCCGCATCCTGAGTACCCTGACGAGTGTTGAACCCGCCAGCTTGAGCGTCAGCCGGCGCGACCACCATCTTACTCAGCAAACGCCCCACAAACACAGCCCTGATGGGCGGAATCAAGCCGGCAAATCCAATCGCATCAGTAAGAAAGCCCGGGGTCAGTAAAAGCGCACCAGAGACCGCTAAAATAATCCCCTCAACAATTTCTTGCGCGGGCAACTGTCCCTCGGCGAGTTTGCTCTGACCACGCCACAATGTCTCAAAGCCCTGCTCGCGGAGTAGTTTGGCACCAGCAACAGCAGTCAGTAAGACCAAACCAATGGTGGCCATCGCACCTATTTGGCCACCCACAGTAATCAAAAGCCACATCTCGACCACTGGCATCACAATAAATAGTAACAGTAGAACCCGCATTGGTACTTCCTCATAATTCCAGTTTGCAGTAATGGGGTAGTTTCCACTATTTCAACATCTAGTGGAATAGCGTAGGCTTTGCCAATGAACGAGTTTGACCAAAAGCAGAGGATTTATGCGGTCCTAGCCGCCATACCCAAGGGGGTTGTTGTAAGCTATGGCCAGGTTGCCGAACTGGCGGGCTTACCTAGAGCTGCCCGCCTTGTCGGCAGAACCCTGAGCGCATTGCCTGATGATACTCAACTGCCGTGGCATAGGGTGGTCAACGCCTCGGGAAAAATCAGTATGCCCTGTGACAGCCCCGGTGGCATGCAGCAAAAGCATCGTTTAGAGGTAGAGGAAGTGCTGGTGGTCGACGGCCGCATCAGCCTAAAACAGTTTAGGTGGCAGCCGCTTAGGAACACATGGCATGCGGTCACTGGTTGCCCAACAATGAACTTTTTAAGGAAAATACATGTCATCGCCTAGTATCAAAGAAGCGCTATTCAATCGGCGAATGCTGATCTGTATCTTCACGGGCTTCGCGTCGGGTATGCCGCTGTATCTGCTCATATCGCTGGTACCTGCCTGGTTGCGCACAGAAGGGGTAGGCCTAAAAGAAATTGGCTTTTTCGCGCTTGTGGGCCTGCCCTACACCTGGAAGTTCCTGTGGTCACCGCTACTGGATCGCTACCAATTAACATTGTTTTCGTTTCGACCTGGTCTGCGCCGCAGTTGGATGCTCGGGACACAGCTGGCTTTGCTTGCTGCGATCGCTGGGCTGGGCTTTTTTGACCCTAGCAGTCAGCTCTGGCCTATTGCTTGGCTCTGCCTGTTAATTGCCTTTCTCAGCGCTACCCAAGATATTGTATTGGATGCTTACCGTCGACAATTACTGTCTGACGAGGAATTGGGAATGGGTAGTTCGATACATGTTAATGCCTATCGTATCGCCGGTTTAGTACCCGGCTCACTGTCACTGATATTGGCAGATATCCTGCCTTGGCAGACGGTTTTTATTGCCACCTCAGCCTTCATGTTGACGGGAATTGGTCTCACGCTGAGTATTCGCGAACCAGCTCAAGCCGCACGTCATCCCACTAGCCTTAGGTCGGCAGTGATCGAACCGTTTAACGAATTTTTCTCACGACAGGGCGTTAAGCAAGCGGGGTTGATACTGCTGTTTATGCTGCTGTATAAACTCGGTGACAGCATGGCAACGGCGCTGGCTACGCCGTTTTATCTCGATCTGGGTTTTAGTAAAACCCAGATCGGCTTGGTAGCAAAAAATGCAGCTCTCTGGCCTATGATAGTCGGGGGAATTTTAGGTGGAATTTTGATGATCCGAATAGGGATTAACCGCGCTCTGTGGACATTTGGCCTAGTGCAGATCGTCTCCATTCTGGGCTTTGCTGTTCTGGCAAGAGTGGGAGAGGGTGTCTGGCTCTTGGCCCTAGCCATCAGCTTTGAGTACCTCGGAGTTGGCTTGGGTACTGCCGCCTTTGTCGCCTTTATTGCACGCTCTACCCATCCTGCATTTGCGGCAACACAATTCGCTCTGTTTACCGCCCTTACCGCAGTCCCTCGCACTGTCGCAAGTTCAGCTACCGGTATTATTGTTGAGGGTATGGGCTGGGAAAATTTCTTTTATCTTTGCACGGCACTGGCTATTCCTGGGATGCTGCTGTTACTCAAAGTCGCCCCATGGAATGGAGACCAATCAGTCCTAGGTAAGACGGTCAGCCGATAACCACTAAAATAGCAATGATCACTAGCCAAGCTGTCATGGATCGCCGAAACAGTCCTGTGACATTAACAATCTCAGTGTTACTCAATGGGCTACCTACTAGGCCACCAGTAGAGGGAGCAACACAGCGATGTAATAGGTCAGAGGCACTGGTCTTACTGCAAAAAATCATCTGACGCAACTGGCCGAAGGTTTGCGAGAAATGTCCCACTAACCCTAACGTAATTCCGAGCAACCGAGCCGGCAGCCATTCGACCAACCACCGTAACTTAGCCACCATTCGCGTCTCATTATTTTTATTGTCATCTGCTGCCTGATCTAACTGCATATCTCCATGCAGCGCCAATAAACGGTAGCCAAGTGCCATTGGGGCGCCGAACAGGCAGAACCAAAATATCACAACAAAAGAGCGTTCGAAAAGTCGGTAAGGCAGAGCCGAAAACATAGCCTCACGCACATCCTTAATACTTTGAGAATGGTCCTCTCGGTAAATAGTATCGAATACAGCTGCATCGTTAAGAGCCTTCCGTAAATCTTCAGATCCAAGGTCTGAGTCCAGTAAGGTTATCTGAGTATCGATATTGCCACGGCCCAGACTGTATAGCAGCACTAACAGCTCAGCGATTAAACTGAAGAAACCCAGACCATAATGCTGCAAAGACAGCAATGTCAGAGACACAGTGATCAACGGCAGCAACACAAAACCGGCGACCTTAAATGTTGATGATCGCTCTAAAAATAGGGTCTGAGAAAGAGCTTGATGCCATTTTCGGAGCCATTGGTCAGGCTGGACTGATCCTAAGTCACTATAGGCCTCGAGTAGCACAAGGGCTAAAAGAACAATTAGAAAGGTCATCCGTTAAGTTCCTTTTGATAGCGCGCCCAGTCAAACGCAGGTCCCGGATCGGTCTTGCGCTCCGGAGCAATGTCACAGTGTCCTACAATACGGTCGTCAGTAATCAGCGGATAATAAAGTCTAAGTGTTTTAGTGACTTGGACTAGCGCCTGATATTGCGCGTCGGTATAAGGAACATAATCACAGCCCTCTAACTCAATGCCAATGGAAAAGTCATTACAGTTACTGCGCCCTTTAAACTCAGAGACACCAGCATGCCAAGCTCTATAATGAAAAGGCACAAATTGAATAATTTCTCCATCACGGTCGATTAATAAGTGTGACGACACCCTGAGATGGCCGATCTCAGCAAAATAAGGATGCGCAGATATATCAAGGCAGTTGGCAAAAAATTGACCAATATAGGACCCGCCAAATTGCTCGGGTGGCAGACTGATGTTATGAATCACCAGCAGACTAACATCCTCCGTGCTGGGACGCTTGTCGGTATTCGGAGATATCAGCTGGGCTACCGAGCTCAGCCAACCCTGTTTTATGGTCATTGGCAGTCCCATTTGGGCGGTTCTGGGCAAGACGTTAGTCAGTCCCTAAACGACTGAACAATACCCTCAGTCCAGAGGCCATCATCTAGTGTATCGAGATTGACGAATCTTAATCGTCACCATCGTTAACACTATGAGACCCTATATCAAGGATGAATGCAATCCAACCTGTGTTTGTGCAGCAATTAATCGACATCAAATCGATACGACCGGCCAATCAGTGGGTGGCGGTAACCTTAGCCTCTTATTGCGTTATAATATCCGCAAATATTTATGACCCGGTGCGAGAAACCCCATGACGACCCACAATCTGCCCTATAATCTGCCCCATGATACAGCTGGAGATGTTCCTCAGTTAGTGGCTCGCGCTCTGCAAGAAGATATTGGGCATGGTGATATTACAGCGATGCTGATACCCGCGGACAAGGAAGCTTCCGCGTCCGTAATATCCAGAGACAGCGCGGTCATTTGCGGCCGGCCCTGGGTCGATGAAGTCTTCCGCCAACTCGATCCCAATACACGCGTCGACTGGGAAATTTCTGAGGGCGATGTCGTCTCCCCAAACCAAACTCTCTTTACCCTCACCGGCAACGCTCGAGTGCTACTGACAGGTGAGCGTACTGCGCTTAATTTCTTACAGACACTTTCCGCTACTGCGACTCTGGCACGGCAGTATGCAGATTTGAGCGCCGACAGTGACATCCGTATTCTCGACACACGGAAAACGATTCCAGGCCTGAGATTGGCACAAAAGTACGCGGTAGCCGTGGGTGGTTGTAACAACCATCGCATTGGTTTGTATGATGCCTTTTTAATTAAAGAAAACCATATCGCCGCCTGCGGTGGTATTGTCAAAGCGGTTGCTCAGGCACGCAAAATTGCCACCGATAAAGTGGTGGAGGTGGAGGTGGAAAACCTTGACGAACTGCGTCAGGCGCTACTCGCCAAAGCCGATGTAGTGATGCTGGATAATTTCTCACCAACAGATATTGAAGGGCTAAAAACCCTGAACTTTGGACACACCAAGGTTGAAGTATCTGGCAACATTACTGCACAGACTCTGCAGCAATATATTGGCGCTGAAGTGAACTACATTTCCTCTGGAAGCCTGACAAAACATGTTCAGGCAATAGATTTATCGATGCGATTGATTTAACTCTCAATAGGATAACGCCCATACAAAAATGGGCCCTTCCAATCCAAAAACATGCTGTTCAATCTAGAGAGCGTCTGTCCCAGAAGACGTTTCCGTCGCGGCTATATTATTTCTCAAAATGAGCACTTTAGCTGCGTCATGTGAAACGGTCGTCGTATTATTCCAGATTATAGCAGTTTGCCCGACGCCCACATTCGGCGTCATAGTGACAGTCTCACCATCTACATTGGCTGTCAAAATCCCAGCCGCCAGCGTCAATGTAATCACTCCGTCAGCCACAACCGCAACAGTCACTTCTTTGGTCGGAGTAAATACCGGAATCTCTGTAAGAATTTTATCCGTTTTGGTATCACAGCCCACCTCATCTCCCGTTTCCTGTATACAGATTACAACAGCGGTTTTCAGTGGACTGACGGCAGCCAATGCCAAACCGACTTTCGTTTTAACGACAAAGTTCTGGTAATTAGGCAGCCCTACTGCTGCCAAAATGGCGATAATAGATACTACGACCATCAATTCTATAAGAGTAAAACCTGATTGTTTATAAATCATTTCACGTCTCCTAATAAGCGAGTAAGGGCCCGACGAAAAGACAGCAATGGTGATCAACTGAATATCCAAACAGACGGTATATTTATAGACCATTAGTTCCGCTTGCACCAGTTTTCCCTGCTGACCATGTAATAGGCTCATATTGTCCTTTTTGTAACTCTCATGGGAAAATATTGTCTATGCTTACTGTCAACGACGCATGGAATTCCGACTCAAATTTTTGAACATATTAGGATTGACCGTGCAGATTTACCACAGGACTGCATTATGAGCCAAGCGATAAAATCACGACTTTTCGCCTTTAAGGGAACGAATCGAAACGGCGACAAGGTGGCCGGTGAAATTAAGTCTGAGGATCTCGTTAACGCAAAACGTCAGTTGCGCAAGCAGGGTGTTATCTGTACCTCAGTAAAAACAAAAGGCAAACCCCTGTTCACGCGAGATAAAAAGATTATTGCCGCTGACATTGCCATTTTTACACGTCAACTAGCCACTATGTTAAACGCAGGAGTGCCTTTAGTTCAGAGTTTTTCGATTATTGCCGATGTCTCTAATAAGTCCCAGATGAAAAATCTCATTTGGCAGATTAGCGATGACGTCTCAGGTGGCGGAGGCTTTGCCACAGCATTGCGTCAACATCCTCGCCAGTTCGATGAACTTTTCTGTAGCCTAGTGGCCTCAGCTGAAGCCACTGGTACTCTGGATGTTATTCTGAACCGCTTAGCCAATCACAAAGAAAAGACTGAAAAGTTAAAATCAAATATTAAAAAGGCCCTCACCTATCCGGCAGCGGTGATGCTCCTAGCATTGCTAGTTAGCGCCATTTTACTCATTGAGGTCGTGCCCGTATTTGCCGAAACCTTCCGTGGCTTTGGTACTGAGCTCCCCGCATTCACCCTATTTGTACTTGGACTTTCAGACGCGCTAACAACCTGGTGGCTATTAATTGTCTGTGCGGTGTCAGCAACTCTGATTGGATTTCGTGAGGCCCACTTTAGAAACTCTGAATTTGCCTACGCAGTTGATGGGATCATACTAAAGCTACCTGTTATTGGCCTGATAACCTATCACTCAGTCATTGCCCGCTTTGCGCGCACACTTGCTACAACCTTGGCGGCCGGTTTGCCGATTATCGAGGCCCTAGACTCGACGGCGGACGCAGCTGGTAATAGACCTTATCAGAAGGCTATTTTGCAACTCCGCAACGAGGTTATAAGCGGCATCTCGTTACAACAAGCCATGAACAACAACACCATGTTTCCCCGCTTACTGCAGCAGATGACCGCGATTGGTGAAGAGTCTGGCGCTCTAGATGAGATGCTGGCAAACGTGGCCAGCCACTATGAGGCGGCTGTCGTTAGTGCCATTGATAATTTTACCAGCCTAATTGAGCCGTTAATGATGGCGGTTTTAGGCGTATTAGTGGGCGGGCTACTCATTGCGATGTATCTGCCAATCTTCCAACTGGGTAATGTCGTTTAAACACGCATTTAAGTATACTTCTAGCTCAGATCTAAATGTGAGCATAGGATGATAGAGACAGACTTGTCAGCGGCGGCACTTGCTACCATGGGGGCAGTCTTTGGGCTGCTCATTGGTAGCTTTTTAAATGTTGTGATTCTCCGTGTTCCTCTTCAGCTGAATGCGGAATGGAGGAGAGATGCACGGGATTTTTTGGGCCTGAAGGCAGAGGCCTCAGCACCATTGACACTGGCTCGACCAAATTCACGCTGCCCCAACTGTAAAGTACCTATTAGACCCCGACATAATATCCCTCTCATTAGTTATATTTTTTTGCGTGGTCGTTGCAATGCCTGTGCCGAGCCTATTGCGCCTCAGTACCCTTTGGTGGAACTATCTCTGGATTATTACTGCCTTTTTTGTCTATCACTTTGGTTTGAGTGCCGTGACGGTCTATAGTCTGATTCTGTCTTATACGCTGTTGGTGCTCACTGGCAATTGATCTACATGAAAAGCTTCTGCCTGACCAGATTACTCTGCCACTTCTATGGATAGGTCTGTTTGCCAACCTCAGCGGCACCTTCGTGCCTCTGACGGATGCCGTTGTCGGGGCGATTGCGGGCTACCTGTCTCTGTGGACTGTGTTCTGGGCCTTTAAAGGCGTTACAGGCAAAGAGGGTATGGGGTATGGCGACTTTAAACTTTTGGCCGCTCTGGGCGCTTGGCTCGGGTGGCAGATGTTGCCGATGATAATTTTACTGTCGACAGCGGCCGGCGCAATAGTGGGAATGATAGGCATTATTTTTTCAGGCCGCACACGGGAAACCACCATTGCTTTTGGTCCCTTTTTGGCGTTCGCAGGTTGGATTGCATTGGTCTGGGGTGATAAGATTCTTGCTGCCTATGCCGCGCTATTTAATCTTTAGACGGACACCAGTTCACCCTCGGCGAGAGTAACCACGCAGTGACAAAAAAAATCTCATCCAGCGCGCCTCTAATTGTTGGCCTCACCGGCGGTATCGGCAGTGGCAAAAGTACCGTCGCCAAAGCTTTTATCGCTCTGGGTATTCAGGTGGTAGATGCGGACTATGCGTCGCGTGCTCTAGTTGAGCCCGGGATGCCGGCGCTAAAGGCTATTGTGGCGCATTTTGGCACTAAATTGATACTGCCAGATGGCTGTTTGGATCGTCCCGCGCTGCGCCAGATTATCTTTTCCGACAAAATGCAAAAAAGCTGGTTGGAGAGCCTCTTGCACCCGTTAATTCGGGACTGGATTCTCAGTCAACTGGAGCTTGCGTTAGCCTCAAGCCCGTATGTCATTTTAGAATCGCCACTGCTATTTGAAGCTGACCAACATCTACTAGTGTCCGAGGTTTTACTGGTCGATGTGCCGGTTGAACTGCAGCTTACCCGCGCCATGGCCAGAGATAGTAATACCAAAGAACAGATCCAGAGTATCATCAATGCGCAGATGTCTCGCCTAGATAGACTTGGTAGAGCGGACTTAGTTTTTGACAATTCTCTCCCAGAAAACACCGTGCCCGCCAGAGTCCAGGACCTTCATCAACAATTTTTAGTCAAGGCTGTCAGACAATGAATAAAACAACTCTAGTGCCCTGTCCAACCTGTAAAACTGATGTCGCGTGGATCGATGAAAATACCCACCGGCCATTTTGTTCAAAGCGCTGCCAACAGATAGATTTTGGTGACTGGGCTACCGAGAGCTTCGCCATTGCCGGCGAACCAACCCTCGGCCATGACCTTATGGACGGTGGTGAAGAATAGTCGCTAACGCATCTAGAATAGGCCTATTGGCTTGCGGAAAAGCGTATTTGGAATCCTCTCGCAGCAATATCTTAATGGGTACCCAGCAACACTCTTGCCCTTCTGCACCTCGAGCCTCCCCCTCAAAAGCCGTGACCTGCCAGACATCCAATAAAATATGCTTGTCGCTATAGTCATGTGACACCTGCATAAAAGGATTGGCTGCGATAACCTTGATGGCTAACTCTTCGTTGAGTTCTCGGACGAGGCCCTGATAGGTAGTTTCATTGGCTTCGATCTTACCGCCGGGGAATTCCCACAGCCCACCTTGATGCAGATGATCTGGACGTCGCGCGATTAGGATTTCGTTAAGGTTTCCATAAATAACGGCGGCCACCACATGAATTCGCTTCATAGTTTACGCCGGCTTGCTAAGTTCTGTACTCTGCGTTAATCCGCACATAGTCGTAGGTCAGGTCAGTAGTCCACACGGTCTCTGTGGCTTGACCACGATTGAGCGACACCCGTATTTCGATGTCTTCTGGCTGCATAGCCGTCTGCCCAGCTCCCTCCGTATAACTGGCAGCTCTGGCTCCATTCTCGGCAATCAAAACTGAATTCAAATACAGCTGAACCTCATTGACATCAAGATTTGTCAGGCCAGCCCTACCAATTGCGGCAAGTATTCTACCCCAGTTGGGATCAGAGGCCCCTAGTGCGGTCTTTACCAACGGTGACTCGGCAATGGTATAGGCAACCGCTAGGGCTTCATCTGTATCTACAGCGCCCTCTACGACCACTGAGACAAACTTACTCGCGCCTTCGCCGTCACGAATAATGGCTTGGGCCAAATCAATAAAGACGGTTTTAAGTTCAGCGACAAACTGATCAAAGGATTCTTCGTTGATGATAATACCGCTGGCACCTGTAGCGACTAAGATAACCGCGTCATTGGTTGAGGTGTCGCTGTCTACGGTGATGCGGTTAAAGGATTTTTCATTAGCTAACCTCAGGGCACGATGTAGAAGTTCTGCATCCACCGCGGCGTCTGTGGCCACAAAACCAAGCATTGTTGCCATGTTAGGCTTGATCATGCCCGAGCCTTTGGTAATCCCAGTCATGGTGATTTTGCTGCCCTTGCCATATTGCAGCGAGGCGCCCTTGGCTCTGGTGTCAGTGGTTAGAATCGCCGCTGCCGCATCGGCCCAACCCTCTTGACTAAGGGCGGCTGCCGCAATGGGTAGTCCCTTCAACAGCCTGTCCATGGGCATCAGTTCGCCAATCACTCCAGTGGAGAATGGTAGTATTTGGTCTTTCTTTACTGACGTGATCGCAGCCAATACGTCACAGCTTTGCAATGCATCGCTGAGACCTTGCTCGCCTGTGCCGGCGTTCGCATTACCGGTATTGACCAGTAAGTATTTTGGTGTGGTACTGGCCAAATGCGCCTTGGCAATGGTTACTGGTGCGGCACAAAAGGCGTTTTGGGTAAATAATCCAGCCACAGTACTGCCTTCGGCAATCTCCATAACGACTAGATCTTTACGTCCTGGCGTTTTTATGCCTGCGCTGGCGATGCCTAGCTTAAAGCCAGTCACCGGGTGCATAGTGGGTAGCTGTCCTTTGCCTGTTGCCATTGTTATTGCCTTTTAGATACGCACTAAATGCCGTGCATTAAATCTTGCCGTGACATTGCTTATATTTTTTACCCGAGCCGCAGGGACAACTATCATTGCGACCCACCTTAGGTCCCTGGCGCTGCATCGGCTTGGGCGCCTCAGCGACCTTATCGTCAATGCTGGCGGCCTTTGCATGCTGATACTCTCGGCCTTTTTGCTCCTCTCTGCGCTGCTGCTCCAATCGATCCATCTCGTCCTGCGTAGAAACTTCAATATGGCTGAGGTAGCGAATGGTCTCGTATTTAATGTTATCCAGAAGCTCCTCAAACAGCGCGAACGATTCCCGTTTATATTCTTGTTTAGGATTTTTCTGAGCGTAGGCGCGCAGACCGATACCCTGGCGCAACTGGTCCATAGACGCCAAGTGATCTTTCCACAGGCTATCCAGCACCTGAAGCATTATTTGACGCTCGACTTCACGCATCTGCGCACCAACATGGGCGTAACGCTGACTATAGGATTCCTGTAACGCCTCAATAATCCTACCACGTAAAGTCTCCTCATCAAGGCGACTGTCTTCGTCCAACCACTGCTGCACGGGTAGCTTTGTGCTAAATTCCAGAGCAAAGGCCTGCTCCATAGCTGCAATATCCCATTGCTCTTCAAGAGTCTGCGGCGGAATATATCTGCTGATACAGTTATCTATGACGTCTGCCCGAACATTGGTGATCACATCGGATATATCGGCATCTTCGAGCAAATCATTGCGCTGCTGATAGACAACCTGCCGCTGGTCATTGGCTACGTCATCATATTCCAATAGATGCTTACGCATATCAAAGTTGCGCCCCTCAACTTTGCGCTGCGCCTTAACAATGGCACTAGTAACCATACCAGCCTCGATCGCTTCGCCATGCTCCATACCCAAGGTACGCATCATATTTTTGACCCGATCTGATGCGAATAGTCGCATCAAAGGGTCTTCCAGCGATAGGTAGAAACGAGACACACCAGGATCACCCTGCCGACCTGATCGACCACGTAACTGATTGTCGATGCGGCGTGATTCATGGCGCTCAGTGGCGACAATATGCAGGCCACCGGCCGCGATAACCTCATCGTGACGCACCTGCCAATTGTCTCTGACCTCGGCGATGCTTTTGTCGCTTTTAGTACCCTTGGCCTGGAAGAGTTTTAGCTCGGCTTCAAGGTTGCCACCCAAGACAATATCAGTGCCTCGACCCGCCATATTGGTGGCTATAGTGACTGCTCCAGGACGCCCTGCATTGACAATAATACTGGCTTCCAACTCATGCTGTTTGGCATTTAGAACACTGTGCTTAACACCAGCCTTTTTTAACATTTCTGAAAGTAATTCAGATGTCTCAACCGAGGCAGTGCCCGCCAATACCGGCGCGCCTTTGGCGACAATCTCTTTTATATCTTCAATAACCGCTTCAAACTTTTCTTCTTGGCTCAGAAAAACCAAATCATTTAAATCAATTCGCTCGACATCTACATTGGTCGGTATGACCATGACTTGGAGACTATAAATCTGCTGGAACTCATAGGCTTCGGTATCAGCAGTGCCCGTCATACCTGATAACTTTTCATATAGGCGGAAATAGTTCTGGAAGGTGGTAGAGGCTAGTGTCTGACTCTCTTGCTGAATTTCCAGCCCTTCTTTAGCCTCAATTGCCTGATGCAGTCCCTCGGATAAACGTCGACCAGGCATGGTCCGTCCGGTATGTTCATCAATCAGAACTGCCTGGCCCTGCTGGACGATATATTCCACATCTTTACTGAACAGGTGCTGAGCTCTAAGTGATGAGTGCACATGATGTAGCAGTCCCAAGTTAGTCGCCATGTAGAGACTTTCATCCTGCTCAAGTAAGCCCTCACTCGATCAATATTTCTTCAACTTTCTGATGACCACTCTCGGTGAGCTCCACATTGCGTGATTTCTCATCGACAATAAAGTCACCCGTCAGCTCGTCAGCTTCCTCATCACCACTCAGCTGTAAGGTTAGTTTTAGTGTCAGCGCGTTCACTGTTTGATACAGCGCAGAGCTGTCCTGTGCCGCGCCAGAAATAACTAGCGGTGTCCTAGCTTCGTCGATAAGGATTGAGTCCACCTCATCGATGATGGCGAATGCTAAACCGCGCTGGGATTTATCTTCGAGACGCAGGGCCATATTATCGCGTAGATAATCAAAGCCGAATTCATTGTTAGTTCCATAGGTGATATCAGCGGCATAGGCATCCTGCCGTGAACAGGCAACCAAATCACCTTCATCTTCGGGATTTAGCCGGAATGAATTGGCATTATCTGCCCCTTGATAAGACTGAATAACACCAATAGACATGCCAAGCCGTTGGTATAGGGGGGCCATCCACTGCGCATCTCGCTTCGCCAGATAGTCATTGACGGTAATCACATGCACGCCTTTCTCAGGCAGGGCATTGAGATAAGCCGCTAAAGTCGCGACCAAAGTTTTGCCCTCACCGGTGCGCATCTCTGCAATTTTACCGCGATGTAGAGTGATCCCACCAATCATCTGCACATCAAAGTGACGCATACCCATTACACGGACGGCAGTCTCTCGAACCAACGCAAAGGCGCCTGGCAGCAGCTTTTCCAGAGTCTCACCCTGAGCTAATCGACCTTTGAGTACCGCGGTTTGCGCGGTCAGATCAACATCATTTAATACCTTGAGCTCAGCCTCTAAGTCCTTTATTTTTAGTGCTATTTTTCGCATTCCGCGCAAGTCGCGCTCATTACTGCTACCGAATATCTTCTTCAGAATGTTACCAAACATTGGAGTTTTCCATAAATAAGAGCAAAGGAATTAGAGAGTTGTTACTCTCTAAAGAATCTTAATCGTCTTGCAGTTTATGTTTAGCGGCTGGTGCGCTTTATGTATGACGCAGGATCGACAGTGCGACCATTTTTGAATACTTCAAAATGAACATGGGGGCCAGTCGAACGGCCTGAACTACCCATCTTTGCAATAAGGTCACCTTTCTTAACAATGGCGCCTAAGTCCGCGATGTTCGCTTCATTATGCGCATAGCGTGTGACAAAACCGTCACTGTGGTTGATTTCAACCATATTGCCATAACCACTGCGCTCACTCGACCAGGTTACAACACCTGAGGCGACCGCGATAACATCGGAGCCCTGTCGGCCTGCAAAATCAACTCCAGCATGCCAACGGCTACCGCCACTAAACGGGTCTGTGCGCATCCCATATTCCGAGGACATCCAGCCTTTCAGGACTGGCCGACCAGCAACTGTGCGCTCACTTTTAAGCTTTTTATCTGACAGCATCGACTGCAGTATCTGCAGCTGGGACTCTCGGCTTTCGAGCGCATTGTCCAAACGGGCAAACATAAGACCCAACTCTTGCTCAACATCAGCAGCAGAAGCCGCTTCAGTAATCAGCACATTGTCTGGACCGCCAAGACCTGGGGCAACAGAAAAATCAAATTCACCATCTTCGAGGCTGGCTATCTGCGTAAGCTGTTCACCGAGCGCATCCAATCGAACCAGTCGAGAGCGCATCTGAGCAAGTTTGAGTGTCATTGCTGAAAGTGAGCTGCCTAACTGCTCACGGCCAGTGTCCACCTGCTCTTGCTGGACGACTAACTGATGCTGCATTTCACTAATACTATTATCGAAGAGCAATTCCCAGCGACCATCTGCAATCTTAACGCCCAGCATAGTGCCCGCCGCCACAGGGATACCCAGAAGCAGGACGGATAGAAAACCTTTAGCCCAGCTGTTAAGGCTAAGCGTTCTAACCTTCTCCACTCGACTACTAATAAGGATTATTTTCACTGGTCGTTAATACCTTTTCTCACCTAACTGCTAACGTCCGCGTTAATGCGGCTGCACATATGATATCGGCACATCTTCCGGATTATCAATAAATGTGACAACTTCCCAAGCATCTGTTTGGGCAATTAGTGCTCGCAAAGACGCATTATTTAGCCCATGCCCTGATTTATGAGCGTCAAACTCTCCAATTAAGCTGTTACCCAGCAAGTAAAGATCTCCAATGGCATCGAGAATCTTATGTTTAACAAATTCATCCTCGTACCGCAGACCATCTTCGTTAACAATCTGAAATTCATCCACAACTATTGCGTTTTCTAAACTTCCACCCCGCGCTAAACCAACCGAGCGTAAATATTCAAATTCACGCATGAACCCGAAGGTTCTTGCACGACTGACCTCTTTAACAAAAGAGGTGCTAGAAAAATCTATCGACGCACTAAGCGCCTGATGTTTAAACACTGGATGATCAAAGTCAATAGCAAAATTGACTTTGAAACCTTCGAAGGGGCGGAATGTCGCCACCTTGTCGTCTTGCCTGACAGTCACCGTGCGCTTAATACGAATAAATTTTTTCGCTGCATCCTGCTCCAAAATTCCCGCAGATTGGAGCAAAAAGACAAAGGGCCCCGCGCTACCATCCATAATAGGAATTTCCGGCGCAGACACGTCGATTATAACATTGTCGACACCCAAGCCCGCCAAGGCAGAGAGAAGATGCTCGACCGTTGACACCCGCACGTCGCCCTTAACTAGGGTCGTCGAGAGAGTCGTATCACCAACATTCTCAGCTTTTGCTGCAATTTCTACCACAGGATCTAGATCAGTCCGTCGAAAAACTATACCTGTATCGGGCTCAGATGGATGCAGAGTCAAGTAGACTTTCTCTCCGGTGTGCAATCCCACGCCAGTGGCACGTATCACATTTTTTAACGTGCGTTGCCTGATCATGGCTACACCCTTGCTTTGTAAGTGATTGATTCTAGCAGACAAGCTCTCCATCACCAAGATTTTATAATCTGAGGCGTAGTGATAGAAAGCTCTCATAGCGCTATGGTTAAGGCTCTATTAATCTGCTTGCTTGCGCAGAAACGCAGGGACATCTAAGAAATCCATGTCTTGATCCGCTTGCAGGTCTAATTTTCGGGCTGTAGAGCCGTCGCTTATGACGGTTCGACGGTTGACTGTCGGCTTATCGAGGCGGGTATAGTCTATTTCTCCACTGGCTCTGCGCAACGGGGCATTACCCGTCCCTACACCACGAAGTCCAGGTTTGGCCCCGCTGACTCTCAGACCTGTGGCCACCACGGTCACTCTGAGCTGGTCTTCAAGCGTCGCATCAAAGACGCTGCCTACAATGATGGTGGCATCTTCATCCGCAAACTCCCGAACAGTGGCACCGACATCCTCAAACTCGCCCAGAGTCAGGTTGTAGCCGCTGGTAATGTTAACCAAAATACCTTTAGCACCCTGCAAGTTAACTTCCTCAAGCAGAGGGCATTTAACCGCAGCCTCCGCTGCGACTGTGGCGCGATTGGAACCATTGGCTTCACCCGTACCCATCATGGCCATGCCCATCTCTGCCATGACAGTTCGCACATCCGCGAAATCTACATTGATCAGACCATCGAGCATAATTAGATCAGTGATGCCCTGAACTGCGCCCAGAAGTACATCATTAGCCTGTTTAAAGGCACTGATAACAGTCATGTCTCGACCCAGTACCTGCATGAGTTTTTCGTTCGGAACAATAATTAATGAGTCGACCCGATCTTTTAACTGGGCGATACCCTCGTCGGCGACAGCTCTGCGTCGACTGCCTTCAAAAGAAAAAGGCCGAGTCACTACGCCGACGGTCAAAATACCCATCTGCTTTGCGATCTCCGCAATCACCGGTGCCGCCCCAGTACCTGTGCCACCCCCCATACCCGCGGTAATAAATACCATATCAGCACCTTCGAGAACCTGAACAATACGTTCTTTGTCCTCAATAGCAGCCTGACGTCCCACCTCAGGGTTAGCGCCAGCGCCAAGACCTTTGGTTAAGCTCCCGCCCAACTGCAGCACAGTGGCATCACCAAGCTCGCTTAGAGATTGAGCATCAGTGTTGGCCACAATAAAGTGGACGCCATCGATATTGCTTTCCATCATGTGACGCACCGCATTGCCGCCACCCCCACCAACTCCAATCACTTTAATCTCTGCATTCGTTGGAATGCTGTCTACTAGTTCGAACATAGGTAACCCCTTATTTGCGCCTCACAATTAAATTTCATAGCCAATGATTTGGCCCTTAAAGTCCACCCTGAAAAAAGCGCTTACACTTTTCCCAGTAGTTGTTAGTTTTAGTCTTTTTAGTCTCGCTGCGACCTTCCCTGCGTTGCTGCTGAACTCCAAAGTGCAACAAACCGACGCCCGTGGAGTAAATCGGATTATTAACAATATCCGAAAGGCCTTTTACATTGACCGGCGCTCCGATTCTCACAGGCATATGAAATATCTCCTCGGCTAATTCGGTAACACCTTCCATCTTTGAGGTGCCTCCAGTCAGGACTACCCCAGCCGCAATTAATTCTTCGAAACCACTGCGGCGGATCTCTGCCTGAACGAGGGTGAATAACTCGTCATAACGGGGCTCAACCACCTCGGCTAATAGCTGTCGCGACATATCTCGCGACTCCCGATCGCCGACACTGGGGACCTTGACCGTTTCCTCTGGGCGAGCAAGCTTGGCTAACGCGCAGGCATACTTAATCTTTAAATCTTCGGCATGGGCAGTCGGCGTTCGCAGCGCCATAGCAATATCATTGGTGACCTGGTCGCCCGCAATAGGGATAACTCCGGTATGACGAATAGCGCCCTCGGTGAAAATCGCTATATCGGATGTACCGCCGCCAATATCCACTAGGGCAACGCCCAGCTGTTTTTCATCGTCAGTAAGCACGGCATAGCTCGATGCTAACTGCTCAAGCACAATGTCATCCACATCGAGGCCGCAGCGGCGAATACACTTTTTAATGTTCTGTGCCGCATTAGCTGCGCAGGTAACTAAATGCACCTTGGCTTCGAGACGTACACCTGACATTCCGATAGGCTCTTGTACCCCCTCTTGGTCATCAATAATGTACTCTTGGGGGAGTACATGAAGAATTTCCTGATCGGCCGGTATGGCTACGGCTCGAGCTGCATCTATAACTCGCTCAACGTCTAGGGGCTGAACTTCGCGATCGCGAATAGCTACAATACCGTGGGAATTAAGGCTGCGAATATGGCTGCCAGCGATTCCCGCATACACCGAGTGAATAGTGCAGCCAGCCATGAGCTCTGCCTCTTCGATCGCCCGCTGAATAGAAGTGACAGTGGCCTCAATATTGACCACGACGCCTTTTTTAAGACCCGAAGACGCATGCATCCCCGTGCCAACTATCTCTAGATCACCTGTAGCGCCTATAGCCCCAACTATTGCCACCACCTTTGAGGTGCCAATATCCAACGCGACGATCATGTTCTCTTCATTTTCAGTAGCCATAATTTCTCCTCGTCAGTTGCCCGTCATCCCTCTACAGAGCGAACTGGATTTTCCTCAGTGTTTAGCTGCGCACCAACCAAAATACCGTCTTTCCAAGCCACGGCGAGTCCATTGGGGTATCGCAGATCTATTGTTTTAATATTGTTTAATTGACGATTTAGGCCTGATTCCCAAACTAAGGCGAAACGCCTAAGCTTTTCTACCAACTTATTTCTACCCAGCACTAAGCCCACACCTGATTCAGTATCGACACGCCATGCACCTAGATTGTCGCGCTGTAACTCGACCAACTTCAATCCTGTGGGAGCCAAAAGCTGGGCCATAGACTGGTACTGCTGCATCATTTCCAACGAGGTTCCATAGTCGGACCGCAATACCGGTAGAGCCTGCAATTTGCTGCTGTCTGTAATCTTTAACTCTTCGCCAAGGCGATTGAGAAAGCCACTTTTACCCCAGCGTGCAATGGGCACCTCCTCGATTATTTTCACCTGCAGGCTGGTGGGCCATTGACGCCGAATACTGACCTGATCGACCCAGGGCTGATCAAGGATCACTTGGCGTAATTTCGTCAGATCGACACTCAAAAATCCTCCGTTAATTTGCTCATAAACTAGTGTTGCAAGCTCCTGCTGGAGTAAATGATTAAACTCACCGCCAATCACTACATTGGTTAGGGGCCGGTCAATCTGGCGATACATTAGATGGCCGCCATAAACGACTAGACCAAATGTCACCATCAGTACCAGGGTCGATAATTTTTCCAGCAACCCATTCGCACCAGTTTGAGCATACCCGCCAGTGGTGTTTTGCCTACGATTGGCACCTCGACTATTCTGATTTGCCATTACAGCGACGCCTCCAATATTGCCAGAACGAGCTGATCAAAATTAAGATCAGCAGCTTTAGCCGCCATGGGAACAAGGCTATGACTGGTCATACCAGGCGAGGTATTAACTTCGAGCAATTGAAAGCTATCATCTGCATCTAACATCAGATCAACGCGACCCCAGCCTTTGCACGCTAACGAATTAAACGCCGCCATCGACAGTTCGCGTATCTCCGCTTCACGTTCAGATGAGAGGTCACTCGGGCACATATACTGGGTAGCATCGGAAAAATACTTGGCCCTATAGTCATAAAATGTCTCGCAAGTTTCAATGCGAATAGAGGGCAGCGCCTGATCACCTAGTATGGCTACGGTATATTCGGCACCCTCCATCAGAGACTCGGCAATCACTGTCAAGCCAAACTCAGCCGCATGTACCCAGGCCTGCTTGAGTTGAGCCGGCGTTTCGGCACGACTCATACCTATGCTCGAGCCTTCACAGGCCGGCTTAACCATAGCTTTGCCGCCGAGAGACTGCATAATCCCTAACCAGTCGGACTGTGCATCAAGTACCGAAAATGCGGGAGTGGGTAAGGCAATACCCTGCCACATCTGCTTGCATCGTAACTTATCCATAGCTAGGGCTGAGGCCAAAACACCACTGCCGGTATAGGGGAGACGAAGATATTCCAAGGCCCCCTGCAGTGTGCCATCTTCGCCCCCAGGACCATGTAGCGCTATAAAAACACGATCTAATTTGTGGCCCGGCAGCACCTGAATTACGTCGTCCTGTGCATCGATAGCAATGACGTCAATGCCCAGATTAAGCAATGATTGGTGCACCGCAGAACCACTCATCAGAGACACCTCACGTTCGGATGATGTACCTCCGTAAAGCAAACCAACGCGGCCGAATTTATGCGAGCTAGAGGCGGTCATTTCTTGACCTCTACTACACTATTGGGCGCTAGGGTCCTGCTGAGTTCGGTTTCGGCTAGCATAGCCACCAGCTTGCTAACACTACCGGCACCCTGAGTCAGCACAATATCATCACCTCGAACTAGCTCGCCCAACAGGTACGGCACCTCATCGATAGACTCTACATAGATAGGATCAATACCGCCGCGCTGACGAATACTGCCGCAGATATTTTTACTGCCAGCACCTGGAATAGGCTCTTCACCCGCGGCATAAACATCCAGCACTAACAACACGTCAACGGTAGCGAGGACCTGAATAAAATCTTCATAAAGATCTCGCGTTCTGCTATATCTGTGGGGTTGAAAGGCCATCACCAGCCGCCTCTGAGGCCAACCATCGCGGACGGCCTGAATAGTTGCTCTGACCTCAGTGGGGTGGTGACCATAGTCATCGACCAGCATGGCACTGCCCCCTTGAACGGAATACTCACCAACCACTTCAAAACGTCGGCCTACACCAGAAAACTTGCCCAAACCATTGATGATAGACTGATCATCAATTCCCTCATCGCTAGCCACCGCAATCGCGGCAGCGGCATTTAATGCATTGTGCCGACCTGGAATATTCAGGCTAATATTAATAGATGGCAGGTCATCTGGACGACTAATCTTGAAGTGGCACTGGCGCTCTTCGGTCGACAGATCGCTGATACGATAGGCTGCATCTTCACTAAATCCATAGGTTAGCAAGGGCCGCGCCACATCAACCAGTAATTCGCGGATAACGTCGTCGTCAATGCACATAACAGCCAACCCATAAAATGGCAGGTTATGTAAAAATTCAATGTAAGTCTTTTTCATCACCTCAAAGTCAAAACCATAGGTTTCCATATGGTCTTCTTCAATATTAGTGACTACAGCTACCATGGGCTGGAGGTGCAAGAATGAGGCATCGCTCTCGTCCGCTTCTGCTATCAGATAGCGACTACCGCCAAGTTTGGCATTGGTACCCACACTATTGACACGACCGCCAACAACAAAGGTAGGGTCGCGGCCCGCTTCGGCAAAGATTGCGGTAATCAAACTGGTAGTGGTGGTTTTGCCATGCGTGCCGGCGATGGCAACACCATGGCGATACCGCATCAATTCAGCAAGCATTTCAGCGCGACGCACCACCGGAATGCCACGCTTGCGGGCACTGGCAATCTCAGTATTCTCCAGCGTCACTGCCGAGGATTTAACTACCACGTCAGCATCGATAATATTTTCTTCGCTGTGGCCAATAAATACTATTGCACCAGCGCCAGTTAGACGCCTGACATTGGCGTTGGCACTGATATCCGATCCAGAAATTTCGTACCCCTGATTCAATAACACCTCGGCAATACCGCACATTCCACTTCCGCCAATACCGACAAAGTGGATGCGGCGAATACGACGCATTTCAGGTGGCTGGAAATTCATATTATCAACCATGGGCTACCTCGATGCAGACCTTAGCAACCTGTTGCGCGGCATCAACTTTGGCTAATTCACGAGCGCGCATGGCCATATTGAGCCTGCGCTCTGGCTGAGTGCAGATAGCATTAATTTCATTGGCAAGTATTTCAGGAGTAAGCGCTGACTGTTGCATCATAGTAGCGGCACCCTGCCCGACGAGTAACTCGCCGTTGCAGGTTTGATGGTCGTCAATAGCGTGAGGGAACGGAATCAACAATGACCCCAGCCCCACGGCAGTTAGTTCCGCTACCGTCAATGCACCAGATCGACAAATGACAAAATCTGCCCATGTATAGGCATCTTCCATTGCGTCAATGAAAGGCACCACATTTAGCTTTCCGTTTTTTAAGTTTAGGCCCTGCTTCCGATAGGCATCGATAGTCACCTGCAAATGAGCTTTACCAGTCTGATGAATGACATCGGGGCGTACCCGAGCATCAATCTTAGCTAACGCCTCTGGCAGCAGACGGTTGATTGCCAGTGCGCCACGACTGCCGCCCAATACCAGCAGGCAGACCCTACCTTTACGCTTAGCCAATCGCTCTTGGGGCGGCAATAGACTGGCTATTGCAGGCCGCACTGGGTTGCCGCACCACTCTCCGTTCGTTAGCGTGTTAGGGAAGCCCTGCAGCACGCGACTTGCGATATGCGCTGACAGCCGATTAGTGGTGCCGGCAACGGAATTCTGTTCATGGATCACTACCGGGATACCTTTAAATTTAGCCGCTACGGCGCCCGGCCCTGAAGCAAAGCCTCCCATGCCCAATACCACCTGAGGTTTGAATTCATTCAATATTGACAGGGCCTGACGAATTGAGCGCAACAGCAAAAAGGGAGCGCGCAGTAGGGCCATAACACCGCGACCGCGGATGCCTTCGATATCCAAATAAGTGATAGGGATGTCATGTGCCGGCACCAGCTCCGACTCAATCCCGCGACGTGTTCCCAGCCAGGATATTTTCGCATCTAACGCGAGCAGCTGATCTGCAACGGCCAGTGCCGGAAAAACATGTCCACCCGTGCCGCCCGCCATAATCATTATGCGAAGGTTATCTGACATAGCGAGTCCTCCGACCGGGCTGTTGAGGCGACCTTATCTCGTGACCAATCCGCAACATCATGCCTACCATTGCACAGCACACCATTAAACTGCTGCCGCCATAACTCACAAACGGCAGGGTCAGCCCCTTGGTAGGCAATAGACCTGCGTTAACGCCAAGATTAATAAAGGTCTGGCCACTGATCAGTAAGCCAAAACCTACCAAAATATAAGCGCCATACCAGTATTTTTGGGTAATAGCCATCTTCGCAAGTTGAAAAACACGCAATACCATCGTTATATAAAGTCCCAATAGAACAATGACACCCACAAATCCAAATTCTTCCGCAAAAATCGCGAACACAAAGTCGGTATGGGCTTCCGGCAAATACAGCATTTTTTGAACTGACTGGCCAAGCCCTACCCCAAACCATCCACCGCGCCCAAAGGCAATCAATGACTGGACAAGTTGATATCCGGAATCATATTTCTCCGTCCAGGGATCAAGAAACGTTGTTAGCCTCGCCAGCCTATAGGGTGCAGATTCAGCCATCCAATAGAGCAATAGAAAACCCACTAGTACCACCAGTAGGTACTGTCGTAAATTGGTGCCACCCAGAAAAACCATCGCCATAAAGGTCGCGACCAGAACTACAACTGACCCAAAATCGGGTTGTAAAATCAGCAGCAGGGACAGCAGGCTAATGACACCCAAAAGCTTGCCGAACTCAGCGGCGTTGACGCTCAGAGTTTCTCGATGCTGCTGCAGATGGCTGGCCAGAAAGACCACCGTTGCCACTTTTACTAACTCTGATACCTGTAATGTAAAACCCGCCAGACTGAGCCATCTTCGTGCACCGTTAACCTCACGACCAATACCCGGGATAAGCACCAGAGCTAGCAATAAGATACTGAGCAATATCCAAAGACGTCCGTAACGAGCCCAAACTGTTGGCGGAACAAAGAATCCTGCAAGCATTGCTGAAGCACCAACCATCAGGTAGGCCAGATGTCGTTTAACAAAATATAACTCATTGCCATATCGGTGCTCAGCAAAACTAAACGAGGCCGAGGCAATCATCACGAGACCGATAGAAATAAGCGCTAAAACAGATAACAGCAGCGGCCTATCAATATGATATTCAGAGTGCCTAAGGCCGAAATATTTGGCTGAAAAATCAGGCGTCATTATTGACCCCTAACTGATTCACGGCTTTTTGAAATCGTACACCGCGCTCCTCAAAGCCAGCAAACATATCGAAACTGGCACAGGCCGGTGAAAGCAGCACAATATCGCCCGAGTCCGCCAGTTGGTGCGCCTGCTCTACGGCCGCCTCCAGGGACTCGACAACTCTCGTATCTACTACGGTACTTAAAGCCTCGTCAATACAATCGGCATCCTCACCAAATAAAATACTGTGTTTAACAAAATTAATGGCGGCGGCCTGCAATGGCGTGAAATCCTGCCCCTTACCCTGACCACCGGCAATTAATATCAAGTTTCGACTACCTGGCTTACCAAAGCCTTTAATCGCAGCCAATGTGGCGCCGACATTGGTACCTTTGGAATCATCGATATATAGTGCACCATTGACCTCACCGACATTCTCACAGCGATGGGGTAATCCCTTATATGCTCTCAAAGTATCCAGCATAGCCTGCATAGGCAGTTGCGCAGAATGACCCAAGGCGAGCGCCGCAAGCGCGTTGGCTATATTGTGAGTCCCTTTAATGGCCACGTCTGTTACCGGCATAAGCCGCTCTGCACCAAAAGCCAAATAGCCATTGACCGCGCCTTGCAATAAGCCAAAATCTCCTAAGTCAGGTTCATTGAGGCCAAAACTGACGGCAGCGGTAGCGCTGGGCAATAGAGGTCGAGTGAGCGGGTCTTCACGGTTGACAACAACTCTGCCCGCCCCCCGAAATATACGATGCTTTGCTGCATGGTATTGCAGTAAACCGGCGTAGCGATCCATATGGTCAGGGCTGATATTTAATAGCGTTGTAATCGCGCCACGACTATCGTTTAAGAGCTCTAGCTGAAAACTGGACAGCTCCAAAACATAGAGCTGATGCTTGTCATCGAGCAGGTCCAACATGGGCGTGCCAAGATTGCCACCAACGCCCACACTCAGACCGCTAGCGACAGCCATCTTGCCAACTAGGGTAGTAACGGTACTCTTACCATTGGAGCCTGTTATTGCGATGACCGGCGCCTTGGCGTACTCAAGGAACAATTCAAGATCGCCTAGCAATGTCACACCGGCAGCACGGGCGGCTACTAACGCAGGTTCTTGCAATGAGATACCAGGACTGACGAGGACCCTGTCGATATTGACAAACAGGCTTGAATCGAAGGTGCCGAGGAACCGAGCAATGTCCGGATAGCAATCGATCACTTCCTGTAATCGCGGCGGTTGCTGACGACTGTCCGCAAACACAAATGGCTGCCCCATCGAAGCCAAAAACCTAGCCGCAGATAGCCCTGTGGCGCCCATGCCAAGGATCGCGGTGTTGCGGTTAGTGGCTATTACATTTTTCATTAATGCTTCCATAGTAAGCGCTGGTTAACGCAACTTCAGTGTTGCAAGGCCAATCAGCACCAGTACAACCGTGATAATCCAAAAACGTACAATCACACGCGGCTCTGGCCAGCCTTTTAATTCGTAATGGTGGTGGAGAGGCGCCATACGAAAGATACGCTTGCCGGTCAACTTGAATGATGCAACCTGCAATATTACCGACAGTGTCTCGACCACAAATACACCTCCCATGATGAACAACACGATCTCCTGTCGGACGATCACTGCCACCACGCCAAGGGCTGCGCCCAGCGCCAAGGAACCCACATCGCCCATAAATACCATTGCGGGATAGGTGTTAAACCACAGGAATCCGAGACCAGCCCCGCATAGCGCTGCTGTAAAAATAAGCAATTCACCGGCACCGCTAATAAAGGGAATATTTAAATAGCCCGCAAACTGATAATTACCTGCGAGGTACGCAAAGACTCCCAGCGCACCGCTGACTAAAACGGTCGGCAGTATGGCGAGGCCATCCAAGCCATCAGTTAAATTGACCGCATTGCTAGTCCCCACAATCACTAGATAGGTAAGTAGAATGTAAGCGGGCCCCATCGTTAGGGATACATTCTTAAAGAAGGGAATAATCAATGCCAGTTCAGCGGGACTCTGGGCTGTCTGATAAAGCACGATGGCGGCCAGCAAGCCGAAGAGGGACTGCCACAGATACTTCCAGCGCGCAGGTAATCCACGGGGGTTTTTCTCAACCACCTTCCGATAATCATCAACCCAGCCGACCAGACCAAAGGCTAACGTCGTTGCCATAACAATCCAGATATAGCGATTGCCTAAATCACCCCATAAAAGCGTGCTGACAAAAAGTGACACTAGTATGAGTGCGCCGCCCATAGTAGGTGTGCCGGCCTTGCTCAGGTGACTCTGGGGACCGTCTATGCGAATGGCCTGACCCATCTGGAGACGGTTAAGATGTCCGATAACAATAGGCCCTGCAACCCAAGAGATAAGCAATGAGGTAATTACCGCCAAAATACCCCGCAACGTCAGATACTGAAATACAGAAAAGGGGCTGTAAAACTGAGTGAGATATTCTGCAAGCCATATCAACATGAAGGGTTTCCTCGAAGTAATAACATTGCCACAATCTGATCCATTCCTGAGCTGCGTGACCCCTTGACTAAGCAGGTAGTCTCTGACGACTGAAGTTCATCGGTAAGAGCCTCTATCAGGGAATCTTGGCTCTCAAAATGGCGACCGCCAAACACCTCGGTGGCACCAGCACTCAGCGTACCCAAGCTATAAACGGCATCCAGGCCAGCTTGCTGGGCATATTCACCGACACGGCGATGCAGCATAACTTCACTCGGCCCTAACTCACCCATATCACCCATTACCAATACCCGCCGACCGCCGCAATCAGCTAGCACGTCAATAGCAGCCACAAATGAGCTTGGACTAGCGTTATAACTGTCGTCGATCAGCTTCGCCCCATTACCCAACAACTTGATCTCCTGACGACCAGCAATCGCGGCGACAGATGCCAGACCTGCGGCAATCTGTGGCAGCTTGACACCCGCGGCGATAGCACAGGCAGCGGCCGCCAAGCTGTTACTGACCTGGTGCAACCCAGGAGCTGTCAGTTCAATAATCTGCTCTTGTGCAGCGTCTCCATCAATCACCCCGAGGCAGAGCACATATCGATAGCAGCCATTGGCAAGCAGTTGGATATCTTGGGCAAATAGGTCGGCACTGGCGTTCTGAGATGAGAATGTCACTTGCTTTTGACCGTCAAGTAGTCCGAGCCACTGACAGCACCAGGGATCGTCAAGATTGATAACTGCCGTGCCGAGAGTCTCTAGACCCGCATAAATTTCGCCCTTGGCAGCAGCCACCGCTTCAATGCTGCCAAAGCCCTCTATATGGGAGGTCTGTACATTATTAATCAGCGCGACATGTGGCTTAGCAATGGCACAGAGATAACCGATTTCACCACCAGCGCTAGCGCCCATTTCGATGACCGCCATGTCAGCTTCCGCTGGCATAGATAGCACCGTAAGGGGTACGCCAATATGATTATTGAGATTTCCTGTCGTCGCATGGACTCGGTTGCTCTGACGTAAAATAGCGGCAACAGCCTCTTTCACTGAGGTTTTGCCTGTACTGCCAGTAATGGCTATAACTTGGCCAGCGAAAGCCTCACGCCGCAATATTGCCAAATCACCCAGAGCCTTAGTGGTATCCGCTACTACCCACTGAGGCAGGGGTAGTTTTTTGTCTGGCGCAGAAACCACTAGTCCTGAGGCCTTTTCAGCGGCTTCATTGAGAAACCGATGCGCATCGAATCGCTCGCCGATCAGCGCGACAAACAGATCACCCTCGTTAATGTTGCGGCTATTAATAGCCACCGTGGAAAAATGACAGTCTGGGTTGATCAATGTGCCACCAAAACGCACCGCCGCATCTGTGAGACGCAATTGAGGCATCATGCGAGGCCCCCTTTTTTAGACCGATCTTCTCTAGCCCGCAGGGCAAGTCTTGCCTCACTTTGATCACTAAAGGGCAGTCGCTCGGCCGCTATAATCTGATAGTCCTCATGGCCCTTGCCAGCTATTAACACAACATCAGCTGGGTCCGCCTGAAGAATTGCCTCACGAATAGCTGCACGGCGGTCAGATTCGACGATCACATCAGCGCAGGCACCCTCAACAATATGTTGGATAATTAACTGAGGATTTTCGCTACGCGGGTTGTCGCTCGTCACAACGACCTGGTCCGCCCACTTTGAGGCAATAGCACCCATCTCAGCACGCTTACCTATATCTCGATCGCCACCACAACCAAAGACCACCCAAAGTTTGCCATGACAATGATCTCTCAGAGTCTGCAGTGCATTATTTAAGGCGTCTGGAGTATGCGCATAGTCAACGACGACAAGAGGGTGTGCTTTGGCATCAATCACCTCCATTCGACCGGAAACAGCTGGCAAGCTGGGTATTGCCGACAAAATATCAGCGACAGAAAAACCCTGAGCGACGCCGCAACCGATTACCGCCAACAGATTGGCAAGATTAAATCTACCCAGCAATGGTGAATTTATTTCGCCCTGACCCCAGGGCGTGCATACCACCGCTCGCAGACCCGCCGGAGAGAGCTTAATGGTATGACAGTAAATATCGGCACGACTATCCTCGATACTAAAGCTAATAGCGCGAATATTAGGATTGAGACGCGACAGAATATCGCGACCGGTGCTGTCATCAATATTGATTATGGCAGTTTTAAGTCCGTCCATTGCAAACAGCTTAGCTTTGGCGGCAGCATAGGCTTGGAAATCGCCGTGATAATCGAGGTGGTCGCGACTCAGATTGGTAAATACCGCGATATCGATCTGCAAACCAGCTACGCGATACTGATCGAGGCTATGAGAAGAGACCTCTAGAGCCACGTTGCTGGCACCCGCAACTCTTAGCTCCTCAAGAATTCTCTGCATGGAGACAGCATCGGGGGTCGTCAGCCCCGCATTAGATGGAGCGGGCAAACGACCATCATTGGCGTTAATCATCCCGTAACCCAAGGTACCTATGAAGGCCGCTGAGTTGACCTGAAGGGCCTCGACCAGTGATGCATAGAGTCGAGAACAGGTCGTTTTACCGTTAGTACCAGTGATAGCGGTCAGAGCCATCTCTCGCGACGGAACAGCATAAAAAACCCCAGCTATATGTGAAACATGCTCAATGAGCTTGTCGATGCCAACTACGGGCACCAAATAATTGATTAAAACGCTATCGTCGATGACAGTGCTGTCGACCAAGATAGCGACGGCGCCACGATCAACCGCCTGAGAAATATAGTCGGCACCATGGGTCTGAGTGCCCTGAATAGCAATGAACAAATCTCCCTCTTGGACCTGACGGCTATCGAGCGCCAAGCCGTTTATACTCACGTCATAACAGCGACCTGACGTAGTAAAATCCGCCATTAGATCGAACAGAGTAATGGCGCTTCGTTGCGATAGGCTCATCATGAGTCCCCTCGCTTTCTTGAGGCTGCAAGTAGGCTCGCAATGGTACGATTAACATCTATTTGATCGGGCGTGACCTGCAGTAATCGCAGCGCATTACCAGTCACCTCAGAAAATACCGGCGCGGCCACAAGGCCACCGTAGTAAACATTCTCACTAGGCTCATCAATAACAACAACGGTTACCAGACGGGGCTTGTCTATCGGCGACAACCCAGCAAAAACTGACATATGACGATTTTCGTCATAACCCCCGGTTGCTTTAGTCTTGCGCGCCGTTCCCGTTTTACCGCCGACGGAGTAGCCTTCAATCATGGCGCGCTTACCTGTACCCTGGTCACTGCTGGCATCATGCAGCATCTGACGAACCTGTTTGACAAGTTCAGCATCTGCTACCTTGACGCTTTCGGGCGGCCCCTCAATAGCCAACAATGAAATATCTTTGCGCTGGCCATTACTGGCCAATATTGCATAGGCTCGAGCAAGCTGCAAAGGGGAAACACTCAACCCATAGCCAAATGCAAACGTTGCCTGAGTCACGGGATCCCAATTGCGATGAGCCGGTAAACTACCTGCTGTCTCACCCGGGAAGCCACTACCAAGACTCTCACCAAAACCCATACGCGCAAACAGCTCTCGCGTTGACTCGGGATTTAAAGCGAGGGCTAACTTGGTGGTACCGACCTGACTCGATTTGCGCAGCACACCACCCAAATCTAGCAGACCGTAATCATTGCTATCATCAAAGATTTTATTGGCAACCTTGATATAACCAGGACTCGTATCAATTTTGCTATTAATATCAAACTGACCACTTTCCAGAGCCGCCAAAATGGTGAAGGGCTTCACCGTGGAGCCCGGTTCTATCCTATCGGTCATAGCCCGGTTACGCACCGAGCTTGACTGTAAATTATAGCGGTCATTGGGATTCATAGACGGCTGATTTGCCATAGCCAGAACCTCACCAGTCTCGACATCCAACACAATCACCGAACCCGATTTAGCCTGATGTTTTTGTACCGCAGCCTTCAAGGCACGGTAAGCGCTGTACTGCACGCGCAAATCAATACTGAGGCGCAGAGTTTTGCCTGAATGTGCAGGCTCAATCAGCGCGATATCCTTAATCACGCGACCTGCGCGGTCTTTAACCACTTTCCTAGAACCCGACACACCCGCCAGCCAAGCGTCGTAGGCCAGCTCCATCCCCTCTTGACCATCATCATCAACATCAGTAAAGCCGACTAATTGCGCCGTAACTTCGCCCGCAGGATAGAAGCGCTTGTACTCCAGGCGACCCTCGACGCCGGGAATCTCAAGGGAAAGAATTTTTGCGGCCGCAACAGCGGGCAGATGATGAGCCAGAGACATAAATGCCTTATTGCGGTAGCGCTGTAGTCGACCTTTTAATTCAGTCGCCGAAAGCTCCAAGGCCTCAGCTAGCACCAACAAATCGGCCTGGGTAGCGGACTCTTGAAAATGCTGCGGATTTACAAACAGCTCAGTCACTGGCGTGCTAACCGCCAATGGCTCACCATTCCTATCGGTAATCAGGCCTCGGTAGGCTGGAATAGGCTCTAAACGAATAGATCGCGCGTCGCCCTGAGTCTGCAAAAAATCGACGCCACGCTCGGCTTCAGGCATTATTTGTAGCTGGGCAACCTTGGCAACAAGCACAATCGGTAGAGAGACCAAAGCTAGCATTACTAAATAGTAACGCCAGCGCGGTATAACTGTCTCTACCGGTTTTTTGGTCACGATTCTGTCTTACCTTTTTTATCTATTGCGAGCCGATTAGGGCACCATGTATTTACAACGTCTAAAACTCGATCTACTGCCGCTTAATAATCAAAATTTCTTGCGCCTGCGGACTGCGCATATTGAGGCGTACCGTCGCCATCGTCTCAACGCGCTGCAATGACCCCCAGGCACTGTGCTCCAGAAGGTACTTGCCATAATCCACCTGCAACTGATTAGCTTCGCGCTCCAATTCTGTCAGCTGCGCATACTTCTGCCGGCAGAGGTGACTTACAAACGCAACCGATAACGCGCTAACCAGCACTAAAAGCCAAAGCACCATCACTGGTTTTGCGTCGCCCATCTCAGGCGACGCGCACAGCAATACGCATCACCGCACTGCGTGATCGAACATTGCCACCCACCTCTGATGCTGCCGGTTTTATAGCTTTCCCCACTTTTACCAGCCTCACTCCACGATCAATATCTCGTATCGGCAGATTTTTCGGCAGTTTGATACCCTGCTCTTGATCGCGAATAAAACGCTTTACCCGCCGATCCTCTAATGAGTGAAAGCTAACGACAACTAGTCGGCCGCCCACCCTTAAACTGTCGATGACCTGTCCTAGCAAATCCTCAAGGTCGTCTAACTCGCGGTTAATAAAAATTCGGATAGCCTGAAACGCCTTAGTGGCGGGATGTCTCCCTCGCTCCCATGCAGGGTGCGCAGCGGCCAAAACTCCCGCCAACTGCACTGTCCGGACGATGGGTGCCTTAGCTCGCTCAGCGACAACCGCACGAGCCATTCGTCGAGCAAAGCGCTCCTCGCCATATGTTTTGATAACACGAGCAATCTCCTCCTCGTCTGCGCTGGCAATCCACTGCGCTGCCGAGAGGCCCTTACTGGTATCCATGCGCATGTCCAACGGGCCATCGCGCATAAAACTAAAGCCGCGCTCAGCCTGATCTAACTGAGGAGAAGAGACACCCAAATCAAGCAACACCCCTGACAGCTCGCCTGCCATATTCATCTCGGAAACCATGCTGTGAAGGTCTGCAAAGGTACCGTGCAATAACTGTAATCTGCTGTCCTCACTAAAACGCTCATGCCCAGCTGCTATTGCCTGCGGGTCTTTGTCTATAGCTAGCACTCGGCCGCTGCTGGACAATCTAGATAGCAACTCTGCACAATGGCCACCGCGACCAAAGGTACCGTCGACATAAAAGCCATTGGGGTCGACGACTAAAGCATCAATGGCTTCATGCAACAGCACGGTTGTATGTTCGGCCGATTGGGCGCTACCCATAGCTAAGTCCCTCACCAAGACAGGCTCTTAAGAGCATCAGACATGTTGTCTTTATCTATCAACATGCTGCGATAATTTTCCTGAGATTTCTCTCGCTCAGCATTCCAGTTATTCTCTGACCAGATTTCTAAGCGCTGCGTACGGCCGACCAACACCAACTTTTTCTCCAGCTCGGCATAGTCTCGCAATTCTGTTGGAATCAGGATTCGACCACTACCATCTACCTGTAAATCTTTGGCTTGACCGACAACAAAGCGACTGAGCATCTCACCCAACTCGTCCATTGCCGGCAGCGCAGCGACCTTCTCTTCAAATTTTTTCCACTCTGGAAGTGGAGAGAGCGTCAAACAAGCAGACTTCATATCTATCGTGATGACCAGATCGTTAGAGCAAATATCTTCGAACAGGGTTCGGTAGCGAGTCGGAATTGCCATCCGGCCCTTTGCGTCCATATTGATTGGATCACTACCTCTAAACACTTTTAACCCTTTTTCTCTATTTAGTGACTTTTATTTACCCTACTTCGCCACTTTTCTCCACCTTTACCCATTTATGCAGATTATGGCCCGCACTGACCAATGTCAAGGGGGATGCAGGATGAAAAACTTAATAAAATCAGTAAGTTCGGCGGTTATCTATAGATTAGTTTTAAGGCGGGCTATAGGGGAAAATATTTAACAATGTAAAACATAACAGTAAGACTGCAAGTTAATGTAACTTCTAGCTTTGATTTATTTTAAGATCAAATTTAGCTTTTTTTTATTTTTTTTAGATCGAAACGAACTAAACGTCACTCAAAATCCAGCGCCAACAAAAAAGACTAGCGATTTCTCGCTAGTCTTTTTTGCAAAACCATAAAAAGTGAGTCGACCGATAAGCCGGGTTCTGTCGTGGACAATCATTCATCTGGGACAGACGTCACCGCCTGCCTCAAGCAACCTACCCGTCCCCAACGCGGGTCGCGCCATACGGGAACCTATTTGGTCTTGCTCCGAGTGGGGTTTACCATGCCACTACTGTTACCAGTAGCGCGGTGCGCTCTTACCGCACCCTTTCACCCTTACCTGTGTTCGCGAACGAACCATCGGCGGTCTTCTCTCTGCTGCACTGGCCGTAGGCTTTCGCCCCCCAGGTGTTACCTGGCACTCTACCCTTTGGAGCCCGGACTTTCCTCTGCATTACACCCTTTCAAACGCAAGCGAATGAGAGAGAAATTAACACAGCGACTGCCTAGTCGGCTCGCTTCGATAATAGCACAGGATAGTTGTTCTCAAGTGTTTTAAACGCTTTATTACAACCCGAATAATCCGTCGCGGTGGCGGTGATCAAACCAGCCTCACATCGGACGCCAACAATCACTAATTGCGCAGTGCATGGTCCGGTGGCAATTGACGGGAAATCCACAGCGCCAACTTGTGACGCATATTCGGATCAGTAACCTGATCTTTGGCCAGTGCTTGAATAAGCTTATCCTCAACAAGGACCCTGTAGACAAATTGCACCTTAAGCTTCATGGAATCATGAGCCTCCACCTCTCCATAGGCACGCTTTTTGGCGTATACCGCCCCAACCTGTAGGGCTTTTTTGACTAACTCTTCTTCATGGGGAATTTTCTGCATCACTCAAGCCTTTAATCAGTAAATGTTCTCGCATTGCGGAATATCCGCATCCAGCCGCTGTCTTCACCCCAGTCTGCCGGATGCCAAGAATTAAGCACTGTGCGGTAGACTCGCTCTGGGTGTGGCATCATTAATGTGGCCCTACCGTCGACAGAGGTTACACCAGTTATACCCTCCGGCGATCCATTGGGATTAGCGGGATAACGGTCTGCAACCTGCAGGTTATTTTCTAAAAACCGCAGGGCAATCTGACGGCTTTTTTGCAGCTCCGCGAGTGCGTCAGAGCTGGAAAATTCAGCTCGACCCTCACCATGAGATATGGCGATGGGCATATGCGTTCCGGCCATACCCTGTAACATTACCGAGGGCGAATCTTCAATTCGCACCAGTGAAAAGCGCGCCTCAAACTGCTCAGACAGATTACGCACAAAGCGCGGCCAAAGCTCAGCGCCAGGAATCAAGGTCTTGAGGTTACTTAGCATCTGACAACCGTTGCAGACACCTAAGCTAAAAGTATCGGGGCGATGAAAGAACTGTTGAAACTGATCCCGCACCTGCTGGTTGAACAGCACCGTTTTCGCCCAGCCTTCACCGGCACCTAAAACATCGCCGTAAGAAAACCCGCCACAGGCTACCAGACCCGCGAATTCAGACAGGGTACGACGCCCAGCCAGAAGGTCACTCATGTGAACATCGACTGCGGTAAACCCTGCCCGATCGAAAGCTGCGCCCATTTCTACATGGCTATTTACGCCCTGCTCACGAACAATGGCAACTCTTGGTTTAGCGCCCCCATTAATATAGGGTGCGCAGATATCTTCAGCCGGATCAAAGCTGAGATTGGTCGAGAGGCCCAAGTCGGGGTGCAGGATACGATCAAATTCTTGCTGCACACATTCAGCATTATCGCGCAGCGATGCTACCCGATAGGAGGTCTCGCTCCAGCATGCCTGCAACGCCGCCCGATTACAGGCAAATAATATTTCGCCATCCCGACTAATCTCAAGGCTATCGTTTGCATTTAAAGTACCGAGTCTGTGGGCACTCACCCCTGCGTCAGTAAATTTCTCCATCAAAGCCTCAGCACTGCCCGATAGAACCTGGACGACAGCGCCCAATTCCTCAGTAAATAGCACCGCCATAGTATCTTCATCAAGGCCGCTCAGGTCTACCGAAACACCGACATGACCGGCAAAACTCATCTCGGCCAAAGTGGTCATCAAACCACCATCGGAACGATCATGGTAGGCGAGAATGTCGCCGCACTCCATAGACGCCTGCATGACATCAAAGAACCCTTTGAGAGCCTGAGCATCATCAACATCCGGAGCCGTATCACCAAACTCAGAGAACACCTGAGCCAAAATAGAGCCACCCATCCGATTGGCACCAGCACCCAAGTCTAGCAATAATAATTCCGTATTGCCCTGATCGGTGCGCAACTGCGGTGTCAGTGTTTTGCGCACATCCAGTACCGGTGAAAAGCCTGTAATAATCAATGATAGCGGCGAGGTAACCGCCCTGCCTTCGCCGTTAGCATCCTGCCAAGCGGTGCGCATCGACATGGAATCCTTGCCCACTGGAACGGTTATGCCCAACTTAGGACAGAGGTCCATGCCAACCGCCTCTACCGTTCGATACAGCTTTTCATCCTCACCGGGTGAGCCCGAGGCACACATCCAATTGGCGGACAACTTAATGTTCTTAATGTCACCAATGCGCGCCGCACTGATGTTAGTAATCGCCTCACCTATAGCCATGCGCCCAGACGCCGGACCGTCGATCAGCGCCAGAGGGGTTCGCTCACCTATGGCCATGGCCTCACCGGCAGTGCTGTCGTAAGTCACGGTGGTCACCGCACAATCTGCGACTGGGATCTGCCAGGGACCCACCATTTGATCGCGGGCAACCATGCCGGTAACCGACCGATCGCCAATAGTAATCAAAAAACTTTTACTGGCGACTGCCGGGTGCCGCAATACCCGAAAAACTGACTCATTGAGATCCAAAAATTCCGTTGAAAAGACGGTGCTCTGCAACGCTACTTTAGTTGCAGAGCGATGCATTTTAGGTGCCTTGCCAAATAACACTGACATAGGCAAATCAACCGGGCTGTTGCCGAAATGATCATCGACAAGCGTAATCTGCTTACTCTTTGTGGCTTCTCCGACCACGGCATAGGGACATCTTTCACGCTGGCAGATAGCCTTGAAGCGCTCGATATCTACGGGCAGAATCGCGAGCACATAGCGCTCTTGAGCCTCATTACACCAGATTTCTACGGGCGACATACCCGGCTCGTCATTGGGGATTTTACGCAATTCAAACCGACCGCCAGTACCACCATCTTTAACCAACTCTGGCAGTGCATTAGACAGGCCTCCCGCACCCACATCATGGATAAAGGCAATGGGATTACTCTCACCTAACTGCCAGCACTGATCGATTACCTCCTGACAGCGACGCTCAATTTCGGGGTTTTGTCGCTGTACCGAGGCAAAGTCTAGATCCGCTGAACTAGTACCCGTTGTCATTGACGAAGCTGCACCACCACCCAAACCAATCAACATAGCCGGACCACCGAGCACGACTAATTGCGCGCCTGGATCAAATTCTGGCTTATCCACGTGGTCTGCACGGATATTACCGTAGCCACCGGCAATCATTATGGGTTTGTGATAGCCCCGACGTTCGCCGGCAAAATCCATCTCAAAGGTTCTAAAGTACCCGCAGATGTTGGGACGACCGAATTCATTATTAAAGGCAGCTCCACCTAATGGACCCTCGATCATAATATCCAGCGCCGAAACAATACGCCCTGGCTTACCATAATCTGATTCCCAAGGCTGAATGTAATCTGGAATCTGCAGGTTAGATACCGTAAAACCAACCATCCCAACCTTAGGCTTTGAGCCTCGACCGACGGCGCCCTCATCACGAATCTCACCCCCAGAACCTGTTCCAGCTCCCGAATACGGGGATATCGCCGTTGGATGGTTATGAGTTTCCACCTTCATCAGCAGATGCACGGGTTCCTGGCTATAACCGTATTCTTTACTGGCCGGATCAGGATAAAAACGCCCGCCCTCAGTGCCTGCAACTACAGCCGCATTATCCGAGTAAGCTGAGAGTACATTTTCGCCATTAACGCTGTTGGTATTGCGGATCATCGCAAACAACGAGCGTTCCTCGTCAACACCATCTATCGTCCAGCTAGCATTAAAGATCTTGTGCCTACAGTGCTCAGAGTTGGCCTGAGCAAACATCATCAATTCAGCGTCCGAGGGGTTGCGCTGCAAGCCTTCAAAACTGGCAACCAGATAGTCAATCTCGTCGTCGGCTAGCGCTAGCCCCAACTCAACGTTGGCCAGCTTAAGCGCGCTGGAACCCTCAGCCAGAATATCTACCTGAGCCAATGCCCTAGGCTGCTGGTGAGTAAAAAGCATTTCAGCCTGCTGTAAATCAGAGACCACAGTTTCCACCATGCGGTCACTGAGTAACTCAGCCAAAAATCCTGACTGCTGTTCGGTCAGTTCGCACTCCGATTGCAGGTAGTAAGCGACACCGCGCTCGACACGCACTATATTTTGCAGTCCACAGTTGTGGGCAATATCTGTCGCTTTGCTCGACCAAGGTGAAATTGTGCCCGAACGGGGCAGAACCAGCAGTAGGGTCCCCTCGGTGGCACCTTTTTGCTCGCTGGGCCCGTAGGTCATCAACGCAGCTAGTGTTGCATAATCTTGGTCAGACAGAATCCCGTCCACCTCAGCAAAATGCACATATTCTGCAACCACCGAGGTAATCGTGGGTATTCGATGCTGTAAGTTGGCGAGCAATTTTTGCCGCCGAAATGCAGAGAGAGAAGATGCGCCGCTAAGGATTATCATGGATGCTGGTCTCAAAAAAAAGGCTATAGGCAGGGTCGTTATTCTAGCTGAAAAAACACAGTTTAGGCAGATTGAATTACCTAAATCATGTACAATTATCGAATCCCGACCAGCGTAATTCGGCGCGCCCAACACGGTGCGCTAACGAGGTAACGGAAAATCGATGTACGGACTTTCTAAACGCGCCAGGAAAATACGAAATCGTCTGCTGCTCATCGCGGCTCCGCTGCTTTTTGTTATCTTTATCTCCGGTAGCACGCAACCCACTGACCTCCAGAGAGTCTATGATCGGGGGCAGCTGGTGATGCTAACACTGCCTGGACCAACCACCTATTATGAGGATGGCCGCGGCCAAAATGGTTTCGATTACCTTATAGCTAAAGCCTTTGCCCAAAGCCTCGATGTCGAACTGATGGTCAAGCCTCAGTTAACGCTGCATGGATTATTGCGCTCAGTGAGCGGTGCGAAAGGCGATTTTGCCGCCGCTAATCTGACGATCACCGAAGACCGCGGCAAGTCCCTAGAATTTTCAATTCCCTACATGGATGTGACCCAACAGCTTATTTATCGCCGCGGCGAAAAACGGCCAAAATCACTTGACCTACTGGCGGGAGAGCTAGTGGTCATTGCAGGCTCATCGCACAGCGAGCAGCTCATAAAGTTGAAGGGTTCTGCGCAAAACCTAACCTGGTCGGAGCAAGATGATTTGGAGATGAGCGATCTAATCAGAATGGTTCATGATGGCGAGGTCAGTTACACGGTGGCGGACTCTTTCTCCTTCCTCGTGAACCGACATATTTACCCCAAAGCGCGCAGAGCATTTGACATTACAGACCCACAGTCAATGGCCTGGGCATTTGGCAGTCATAACGACGGCACCTTGCTTAACGCCGCCAACAGGTTTTTAGAGGGCTACATTAGCAGCGGTAAGTTAGCCGCCTTGAAGCAGGCACTTTTTGCGCAAACTGAGCACTTCTCCGCAGCCAATTCATACCAACTTGGCCGGCAGGTTGCGCAGAGACTGCCCACTTACGAGCCGATGTTTCGCCAGACCGCAGCGCAGTTTAATATGGATTGGGCACTGCTGGCAGCGGTTGCCTATCAGGAGTCCCACTGGAACCCTAAGGCCCGATCGCCGACGGGGGTGCGTGGACTGATGATGCTCACGCTGGATACCGCAAAGGAAATGGGCGTCACTAACCGCCTAATTGTAGAGCAGAGCCTAACGGGCGGCGCCGGCTATCTGGCAAAATTAAAAGCCAGACTACCGCAACGCATAACCGAACCGGACCGCACGCTAATGTCTCTAGCGGCCTACAATGTAGGCTTTGGCCATCTGGAAGATGCAAGAGTGTTAACGCAGCGTAGCGGTATGGACCCCGATCTGTGGACAAACGTCCGCGACCATCTGCCACTGCTCAGCAAAAAGAAGTATTACGCGACGGTTAAGTACGGCTATGCTCGGGGTAGTGAACCTGTGGTTTATGTGGATAATATCCAGTACTACAGAGCTTACCTGCAACTGTACTCCCTCTCTGAACATGACTTTGAACCGCCGCCTGCAGTGAGGTACAAAGAGCTCGACGTGCCGCTATCACGGCAAAGAAATTAAGGCATTATTGACTTTTATTTTTACGTCTGTGCCGAAAGAAACCGCTGATAAGATCACCACATTGCTGCTCCAGAACCCGGCCCCGCACGTCGACCCTGTGGTTATAATGATCTTGATCCATTAACTGTAACTGACTTTGCAATGCGCCAGCTCTGGGCTCAAGAGCACCGAATACGATGCGACGAATACGACCGTGAACCATAGCCCCCACACACATGGTGCAGGGCTCAATGGTGACATAGAGATCACAGTCACTTAATCGGTAATTATTTATTTTGCTCGCGGCGTTGCGCATAGCCACAACTTCAGCATGGGCGGTTGGGTCACAAGCTGAAATCGGCTGATTGTATCCCTCACCGATTATCTCGCCATCACGAACCACTAATGCACCTACCGGCACCTCGCCGGCAGCGCCTGCCTGCTGCGCCAACTGCAGCGCTTTGGCCATATAAAATTCGTCAGTACTCATCTATTGCCCTATAGCGTAAAATCAACCCTGAACCCTCTAGCAAGAACTATCATGCTCAAACCGTTGCACATTAAATCCAACTGGCAAACTGAACTGAGCCAATGCATTACCACCGTTGATGATCTGTTAGCCGAGCTTGAGCTCGACAGCACACAGCTTTCAACCTGCCAGCAGGCGGCCGCACAGTTCGCCCTCAAAGTGCCGCGACCCTTTGTTCAGCGCATGAAAAAAGGAGACCCTAACGACCCACTTCTCGCGCAGGTTCTGCCGATCAAGGCCGAGATGCAGTTAGACCCCGACTACAGCGAGGATCCATTAAATGAATCCAACCACAACCCCGTTGCTGGCATTGTACATAAATACCGCAACCGCCTGTTGCTCATCGTCAGTCCCGCCTGCGCCATTAACTGTCGCTACTGTTTTCGCCGTCATTTCCCCTACCAGGAGAACCGCCAGAGTAAAGAGCAATGGCAACAGGCGCTTGACTATATAAGTAGCCACAAAGATATCAATGAAGTGATTTTTAGCGGTGGTGATCCGCTGGCAGCCAATGACCATTTTCTGGGCTGGCTAGCAGAACAGATCGCAGCTATACCTCACATCAAACGCCTGCGAATTCACTCCCGCCTGCCGGTCGTCATTCCATCGCGCATCAATCAATCATTTTTACGCTGGGCAACATCCAGTCGACTAACGCCTATTATGGTTTTGCATATCAATCACAGCAACGAATTAGACGACGAAGTGGCTGATGCTATTAAACGCCTGCTCGGTGCCGGCATTAAAATCTTAAATCAAACGGTACTGTTAAAAGGCATTAACGATAGCTCTATAACCTTAAACGCCTTAAGTGAAAGACTCTTTGATTGCGGTGTTAGCCCCTACTATTTGCATCTACTCGATCCAGTGCAGGGTGCCAGCCACTTTGACATTGACCCCGAACACGCAGGAAAAATATATCGAGAATTACAGGCCATGCTGCCAGGCTTTTTGCTACCAAAACTGGTGCGAGAGATCCCTGGAGAGCTTTCAAAAACCATTATCGCACCGTAAACGGACACCCCAGACGATGCGATGCCCGAACAGCCAAAAAAACGGCATTTTACAGCCCAAAAACGACATTTAAATTTACGCTGTAATTTCCCAATCAATAAGAGTAAACTGCCATGGAAGGGCAATTTGCCTTCTCTTCACCTTTACGCCTGTGGCTCAGATCCCGTCTGATTTGGAGAAAATATATAGAAAACCAAAAGTCTCAGTATGTAAACATATCAAACTAAGTTAAATATTATCTCGGGGGAGATTTATGAAAGCTAATACTTTTTGGAAATTTAATGCCATTGCGGCAGCTGTGATTGCTGGTAGCACCATGCTTCCAGTCGCTTCTGCTGTAGCGGAAGAAATGTTAGAAGAGATCGTAACCATGGGTGCACGTGGTGCCCCACGTACTGTCGCTGATTCACCAGTTCCTGTAGACGTTCTCTCTGCAGACGAGCTAGGTAGAGCCGGCTCCAACGATCTGCTAATGCAACTGCAAGGTGCTATACCTTCACTAAACGTTCACCTTCAGCCGATCAGTGATGCTGCCAGTATGATTCGCCCTGCTAACCTGCGTGGCCTTTCGTCAGATAGTACTCTTGTTATGGTCAACGGCAAGCGTCGTCACCGTGCATCTGTCATCGCCTTTCAAGGCGGCGGTGTTAACGATGGTTCTCAGGGTCCAGATATTTCTGTCATCCCAAGCATCGCGTTGAAGCAAGTAGAAGTCCTCCGCGACGGTGCTGCGGCTCAGTACGGTTCTGACGCAATTGCTGGCGTTATCAACTTCGTACTTGATGACTCTTCTGAGGGTGGAAGCCTGACAGTTAAGAGCGGCGAGTATAGCGAAGGCGACGGTGCAACTACCGTGATCGCTGGTAAGTATGGTATGCCGCTAACTGATGCTGGCTTTGTTACGCTAAGCTTTCAAGCGAAAGAGGCCGACGCGACTTCGCGCTCTGTTCAGCGTCCAGATGCTCAGGCTCTTATCGACGGCGGCAATACCGCTGTGACTAAGCCGGCTCAAATCTGGGGTGCTCCTCAAATTGATGACGACATCACTTTCTTCATTAACTCCGGTTTAGATCTGGGTGATGGCTCTGAAGTGTACATGTTTGCGAACTACTCAGAACGCGATGTTGACGGTGGGTTCTATTACCGTAATCCAAACAACCGTGGTGGTGTATTTACCAATGGTGATGGCAATCGACTGATTGCAGACGTAACTGGCGACATGTCGGGTAACTGCCCAACTGACGTTGATCCATCAGATACTGCTGCCCGCGATGCGCTCATAGCTAACCCAAGCTGCTACATCCATAACGAGCAGGCGCCCGGTGGCTACACGCCACGTTTTGTCGGTAACATCACAGATACCTCCTTTCACAGCAGGTAAGCGTGGCGATATCACTGGCGGTTCGATGGACGGCGTTTTCTATGACATCAGTGGTTCGGTAGGTCGTAACTCTGCTGATTTCGGTCTGAACAACACGTTCAACCCATCTATGGGCCCAGACTCAAAGCGTAATTTCAGGACTGGTAGCTACACTCAACTGGCAAAAACCTTTAACCTGGATCTGCAAAAGCAGTATGGCGATACTAGTGTTGCTGGTGGTGCAGAATGGCGTGAAACGACTTTTGAAGTTGTGTCAGGTGAAGAAGCCTCGTGGAAAGTTGGTGAGTATGCCTCTCAGGGCTTTAACGTAGGCTCACACGGCTTTGCTGGATTCTCTCCAGACTCAGCTGGTGCGTTCACACGTCGTAACTATGCCCTGTATTTGGATCTTGAATCGCAGTTGAGCGATGACCTTCTAGTTGGTGGTGCTGTTCGCTATGAGGACTACTCAACTTTCGGTGACACAACTAACTACAAGCTAACCTTCAACTATCAGGTTACTGACAACCTCGCAATTCGTGGCTCTCACAGTACGGGTTTCCGTGCACCAACTCAGGGTCAAGCTAACGTGGTTAACACGCAGACTACTCTGGTCGATGGCGAGCTGACTCAGGCACAAACCCTACCTGGATTTAAGTTGGGTGCTGGACAGTTGCAACCAGAAGAGTCCGAAAGCTTCGCACTTGGTGCGGTTATGTCTCTAGGTGAAGTAGAGGTTACAATCGATGCGTTCCAGATCGAAGTTGAAGATCGTATCGCTCTGACAAGTAATGCCGCACCTACTGATGCCCAGCGCGCTGCAATGGGCGCTGCTGGTGTTCCCAATCCTGAGTTGATCGGTGAAGTGAACTACTTTACTAATGACTTCAATACCGAGACCAAGGGTGTTGACGTCGTTGCGACTTATGGAGCGGACTTGTTTGGTGGCAGCACTGAATTTAGCGCTGCATATAACTACACTAAAACTGAAGTTTCTGATCAAGGTAATGTCACAAGTGACTCTAAAGTGAAGCGGCTAGAAGAAGGCCTGCCAAATCATCGTGCAACTTTAACTATGGCCCAGAGCTGGGAAAACGTAAGTGCTTTTGTTCGTGCTAACTACTTCGGTGAGTACTATGCAGTGCACGCTGACTGGTTTGGTACTGACGCCGATGCAGCAGTCACTGTTGATATGGAAGTCACTTATATGCTGAACGACAGCTTTGACATCTCGGTAGGTGCTCAAAACATCTTCGACCAAGATGCAGAGCGTATAAACGGATCAGCCGGAGCTCTCGGTGAAGGCGTTCCGGACGGTGTCCTTGGCGCGATCTTTTACGAGACTTCGCCAATGGGTGTCGAAGGCGCTTTCTGGTACGCAAAGTACAGCTACAACTTCTAAGCAACTCTTTTGAGTTAATTAGACTAGGTCAGCACGCGAGTGCTGACCTAACAGATACAAAAAAAGGGGTGCCGTTTGGCACCCCTTTTTTGTATCTCTAAACTATCTACTACAAACTAACTCTTACCATTACTGCACCACGGCTGACGAAATCCCTAGCGCTCTCAAGCAGGCTCGCCAAAAATCCCGTGCGCTAATACCTATTAACCCATACGGTAAAGAGCGCAGAGTTTATTGCCAGACGGGTCACGCAGATAAGCCAGATACATACCATCTTTATCAGATCCCCTAACGCCGGGCGCATCTTCACAGTCAGTTCCGCCATTGGCTAGACCGGCAGCATGCCATGCATTTCCCATTTCAACACTGGTCACATCAAAACCAATTGTGCTGCCATTACCTGGGCCTGCTGGCTGGCCATCAATGGGCTTACTAAGGGCAAAAATGCAGTCATCACTCAAATAAAAGCAACGTCCCTGAGGATCCATAACACCTTCACTAAAGCCAATGGTCGCCAAAATGGCATCATAAAAAACTTTTGATTTCTCGACGTCATTAGCGCCGAGCATAATATGACTAAACATGACTACTCCTAGATCTGTTAATTGTACTGTAGCGGCTGCGATCAAAAATCGAAGCCTCCGTTCTCCCCTATTTTGGGCCGCCGAAACTATAGCATGTTAACTGGTTATCTTGGCTGAAAAACCGAGTCCTGAATTCCTCTGACATTGGTTCTAAACACACAGACATTACCGGCATCGGGCTCTGATTCAAGAGCTGTAATGTCGAGCCCCTGCCGGGCACTAGTGATAAAAAGCATGTTTAAATCCGGGCCTCCAAAAGCTACGCAGGTGGGCTGACTAAAGGGTACTCGCAGTACAAAGTCGACCTCGCCTTCGGGGCTGTAGCGCACAACCTGACTCCCAGCCCACTGCGCACTCCATAGATACCCCTCGGAATCCACCGTGCAGCCATCAGGGAAGCAACCAAGCTCGGTATGTAACAATATTGTGCGATTTGAAATGGCACCACTGCAACTATCAAAATCGTAACGATCAATACGCTGAGACGGTGTATCAGTATGATACAAAATAGTACTATCTGGACTCCAGCAGAGGCCGTTCGAAATAGTTATACCTGTGATTTTAGAGCTGCATGTCAGGTCCCTATCGAGGCAGTAAAGATTGCCGGCACGCTCACCTTTGACCCCCAGTTTGTGAGGATCTTCCACCATACTGCCTGCCCAGAAGCGACCCTGCCTATCAGCGCGACCATCATTGAGGCGAATACTTCCGCTGTGACTGTCTATATGATGCAACCATTGCAGATCAGCCGTCAGAGGATCAAAGTAAGCAAAACCTCGGTCAAAAGCACAGATCAAATAATCGCTGCCGGCAACCCGCGCGAAAGAACCAAGACGCTCAGGAGTGACCCATTTTTCAAGGGATCCGTCTGAGGGGCTGTATTTGTAGAGCATTCGACAATCGATATCTGTCCACCAAACGGCATGGTCGCGGGCGTCCCATATCACCCCCTCGCCCAGCGTATTTTCCACCTTGATGATGTCTACCAAGACTGCCGTCACTGCCATATTAATCATCTCGCGCGGCGCGCAGCGCGGCAACTACTGTCAGTGCCGACTGATAGACTTGCTCAGCACTAAACCCCGGCTGATACAACTCGGTGCCGATGCCAAAGCCATGCACACCTGCCCGCAGCCATTCATCGGCTGTTGCTGCTCCTACTCCACCAACCGCCAGCAGGCGACAGTCAGCCGGCAATATGGCAAGGGCACTTTTTATATGCCCCGCGCCATAGGTTGATGCAGGGAATAACTTGAGATACCGAGCGCCCGAATGATAAGCCGACAGCGCCTCAGTTACCGTCGCCCAACCCGGCATTGGCACCATGCCATGGGACAGGGTGCGCGCAATCACAGACGTATTCGTATTCGGGCTTACTACAACTTCGCCACCAGCCAAGGCGACACTATCAACATCGGATACCGTTAAGACGGTACCAGCCCCAACAACACAACGGTCCCCCAATGATCGAGATAGCTTCTCTATACTTCTGAATGGATCTGGCGAATTAAGCGGCACCTCAATAATACCTATACCGGCCCGGTGCAGTGATTCACCGACTTCAACGACCTCATCTGGCCTGATGCCGCGTAGTATTGCCACCACGGGCATTTCTATAAACCAGTTATCCAATTTATCTGTCATCGGGAACTCTCTTTAAAAAGTGACTGATAGATGATCTCATAGCCGGAAATAGCACACGTCATCGCATCACAGATCTCTGCTGCAATATTCATATCCGCCAGAGCCAGCTGATAATAATAGCTCAACCTTGAATCACCAATTAATGTCACCGACTCAATATTAGGCAGGCAATGCTCCATCAGAGCCAACGATCCCTGTACATCTGAGCCTATTAATAAGCCGGACAAATATGACTCCCCCTGACTTTCTGGCAGATCTCCTGTGACCTGCAGACTGCGTATCGTGAATAGTGCGTGCAACAACTGCCCGCCCTTTAGTGTCTTAGCAGCCTCTAGTCCCCGCATAAATCCTTCGAGTACAAAGTCAGAATTAGGGGGGGTTGAAATCAGCACAGCCTGTTGCCGCAACAGAGAAAAAATCTCTCCCGTCAAGGCTGTGACAAAGGTCTCGATCCTGTTGTTTTTGACTAGCACCCATTTGTTGTGAGTGCCGGGTAATACCACAATTTGCGCCGATCCAGTTTGACCCACATTGCCCATCCATCCCAGCAACTGCAACTCTTCACCACGCATCAAATCAGGTAGTCCTGCAGGATTAACGCCTCTCACACCAGACAGGATAGAAAATCTCAGCCCTCGAGCCTCAAAGACACTCCTGCTAGCAATAATCTGTTCACGACCCACTGGACAATCAAGATAAGGTGTATTCTTCCAGCCAAGTGTCGAACCCACGGCTCCAGAAAGAATTACCTCCAAGGGTCCATGCGCCTTAATCCAGTCTGCCGCCAAATCAAAAAATACCTGTTCGAAGTCGCCGTCTATCTGACTCACACCTCTGCCCGTGCAGCTCGCTATCGCGACGAGCGGCTTCGCCTCATGATACTGACAAAGGTAAAGGCGGAGGTGGGAACTACCCCAGTCGCCTGCGATAAACAGTGATCCTGTCATAGTTTCAGGTCCTTCCACCATCAATAGTAAAGCTTTGACCGGTGATCATGCGGCTATCATCCGCCGCTAAAAATAGCGCCAGATTTGCCACCTCAGACGGTTGCAGGCGTTTCTTCAGGGCCACTTGCTGCATCCAGTCTGCCTCAGCCTCTGGGGTCAGCCAGTTATCCAGCTGTCGCTCGGTCACCACCCAGCCCGGCAAGATGGCATTAACCCTTATCTCCGACTCACCATAGTCTCTTGCCAGCGCCTTGGTCATGCCCACAAGGCCCGCTTTGGCCGTCACATAACCGGGCATATTGGCTGGCCCCAGCAATGCATTGATTGAGCTGAAATTAATAATCGAGCCACCAGATTCTTTGGCCATCAGTTCTGCGCCAGCTTGGGCAGCAAAAAATGCGGCATCCAGATTGATCGCCATGCAGTCGCGCCAGCTATCCGCTGTCACTTCAGCCGGGGAATGGCGATTATCATTGGCGGCATTATTAATCAGCGCCTGCAATGGGCCCAGTTCTTTAACAGCCTGCCGAATAGCGTTTTGTAGAACGGATACATCAGTAACATCAATTTTCTGAAACCAAAGGCTGGTGCCCGTTTGGTTCTGGACCTTACTGCACAGTGCGTCGGCAGAATCCCCATCCAAATCCACAAAGGCCACCATAGCGCCCTGCAAAGCAAATGCCTCTACCATAGCAGCACCAATACCTGTGGCACCTCCGGTAATAAACACACAGCGCCCCTTGAGACTTGGGTAGTTTGCACATTCGCCCATGGGACGACCTCTTATGGTTATGGGCCAGTAATTTTTACCCCACAGACTGTAGTCACAGTCTGTTTACCCGCCTGCTTTTGTTTTACTATGGGGCAACCATAACGCGATTCTGCGATGACAACAACGTCGATAAAGAGCGCTAAAATAAAAACCTGATAACGGGTATTCAACGGGGTACAGAGTGACAATTAACGGACTGCGGATATCCGCATTTATGAGTCTGGTGCTTATTAGCAGCCTTGCTAGTGGCACCGCGATTAGTGCAGAGCAACTCTACACCCAACAGCCACCAGTGACGCCGGAATTGGCTTTTGACGGGACCTATGATGTCGGTGTCAGCACCATCACGGCTGTTGATCCCAAGCGCTTAAATACCGCTAATTTTATTACCAAGATCGAGCGGCCGCTGGTGCTGGAAGTCTGGTATCCAGCGCAGGTGACAGAGCAGTCCCATTTGGCAACCTATAAAAATGTCACGCGCCTGCAAAAGCCCTTTGAACTGCAGGGCAATGCGCATCGCAATGCGCCAGCGCTCAGCGAGGGCAGCTTTCCGCTGATTTTTCTGTCCCATGGTTTTACCGGCTATCGCACCCAGATGTTTTATCTGGGGGAGCATCTGGCCAGTCATGGTTATATCGTTGTGGGCATAGATCATACCGATTCAACCAATATCGAGATCAAGACAGAGGCAGATCGTCCCGCAGGAGGGATTAGCACATTCTATAACCGAGCGAGAGACCAGCAATTTTTGCTTGATTACTTTACCGAGCAACAGACTCCCGTCGCCAGCATAGTCGATACAGATAGTGCTGCGATTATTGGCCACTCTATGGGCGGCTTTGGCGCCATCAATACCATTGGCGGTTGCTATTCCTTTAACTCAGAGCAACTGGGTAAGATCGGTACTCCCGCTGCTGCTGCTCTGGTTCTGCCCTATGCCCTCAACTCCTGTTATGGCGGCCGAGAAGCAGTAGACCCACGCTGGAAAGCCGCACAACTCTTTGCCCCCTGGGGTGGTGAATATGATGTTCATAGCACACAGGCCATGAGCAATATCAGCGTACCGACCTTCTTCTTTGCCGGCGACCAAGACAATACCTCCGGCTTTAAAAATGGCGTTAAGAAACTCCATGATCAGATGGGCTCTGAGCACAACTACATGCTGGTGTTTGAAGATGCGCGGCATAATATCGGCCCCCATCCAGCGCCAGCGGCCTCATTTGCCACAGATTTTGAACTGGGCCATTACGTCGACCCCAGCTGGGATATTGAAACCATTAATCGGGTTATTGAACATATGAGTCTAGCGTTTTTAGATTGCCATGTTAAAAATGATGCCACTCGCTGTGACTATTTACCCAAGCGACAAGATAGCCAGCAGTACGAGGGGGCCGATCATAAGTTTACAGACCCCTGGCCGGGCTTTCCCCATCTCTGGGCCAGCGGCCTTAAGTTCTATCGCAAATAATTAGGCAAGGTAAATCTATGTTCGGAGTCTGCTACTACCCGGAGCACTGGCCACAGTCGCAGTGGCATGAAGATGCAAAGATGATGGCCGAACTGGGTTTAACCTATGTGCGTATCGGCGAATTTGCCTGGTCGCGACTGGAGCCTAATCCGGGAGACTATGACTTCGGCTGGCTCGATGCCGCTGTTGCGACCCTGACCCATGCCGGTCTTAAAGTGGTGATGGGCACGCCCACCGCCACGCCACCCAAGTGGCTGATTGACCAGTACCCAGAAATATTGCCCGTAGACCCAGATACCGGACGCACCAGAGGTTTTGGCTCACGCCGCCACTATGATTTTTCCAGCGCAGTGTATCTGCGCGAATCATTGCGTATTACTGAAGCTCTGGCCAAACGCTATGGCAACCATGATGGCGTGGTCGGTTGGCAGACCGATAATGAACTCTGCTGTCACGACACAGCCCTGAGCGGCTCAGATCTTGCCCGAGAGGGATTTCAAGACTGGTGCCGTCAGCGTTATAGCACTATCGACATACTCAACAGCGAGTGGGGCAATGTCTTCTGGTCGATGGAGTATCGGGATTTTAGTGAGATAGAGTTACCCATAGGTGCAGTGACCGAAACCAGTCCCGCCCATCGTCTGGCCTATCGCCGTTTCTCATCAGATCAGGTAATTAACTATCACAACCCGATGGTTGAGATGATTCGCCAGCATGCACCGGGCAAATTTATTACCCATAATTTTATCCCCATGAATGAAACCGCCGTGGATAACTTTGCCCTTGCCGCGCCACTGGATTTCACTAGTTATGATAATTACCCCTTAGGCCGCACCGACCTGCTACTGACCGGTGCCCCCAAAGAACAGTTACAGCGCTATATGCGCACGGGGCATCCAGACTTTGCCACCTATTACCATGATCAAACGCGCGGGCTATTAAACCGTGGCTTCTGGGTGATGGAGCAACAGCCGGGGCCGGTTAACTGGGCCAATAATAACCCGCGCCCCGCACCGGGCATGATTCGCTTTTGGACGCTTGAAGCCTTTGCCCATGGTGCCGACTGTGTCTGTTATTTCCGTTGGCGGCAGGCGCCCTTTGCCCAGGAACAAATGCATGCCGGGCTGCTGCGCCCCGACAATTCGAAAACCGAAGCCTGGGCAGAAGCCGAGCAAGCAATGGCTGAAGTGGCGACACTGGATATTGGCAACCAGACATTACAACCAGCCTCTGTCGCCATTATTACCGGCGCCGAAGGGCTCTGGGTAAGCGATATTGAAAAACAGGGCCAAGCCTATGACTTTAATAATGTGCAGCTGAGTTACTACAGCGCACTGCGAGAACTGGGCATTAATATCGACTTTATCTCAGTGAATTCTGACTTCACCCCCTACTCAATCATTATTGCCCCCAGTCTACCGATCGTTGATCAGGCCTTTGTAGACAAAAGCCAAGCCAGCACTGCGCAGTTTATTTTTGGTCCAAGAGCCGGCGCCAAAACCTCAGAGTTTGGCTATCCCATCTCATTGCCTCCGGGGCTATTACAGCAGCTAATCCCCATTCGCATACTCTCAGTCGAAACCTTACGCGCCGACTGTATGGAAGGCCTGTGCTGGAATAAACAGCAATACCAGAGCGGTAGCTGGTGCGAGCAAATAGAGGCTGGGGAGTCAGAGGTTTTGGCCCGCTATGATAATGGCGAGCCCGCCGTGGTACGCCAAGATCGCACAACCTATATTGGCACATTGACCAACCGAGAGTTTTTATTGGATTTCTTTCAGCAGTATTGCCAGCAGGCCAGCATCCCAACCTATAGATTTGGCACCGATATCAGAGTCAGTCAGCGAGGCGATCTGATGTTTGCCTTTAACTACTCAGATCAACCTCAGGAGCTGCCATTAGATTCCGGCGCAAGACTGATGCTGGGAAGTACCCGCATAGAACCCCATGGTGTTTCAGTCTGGCGGGCCTCTGGCAGCTAATTACATTGTGCTATGTGACTGCCGGTTTTTAATATTCGCTTTTGTCGGCTGACCTTGTTAGTTTCTCTGAGACTCATAAGACTCGTTTATTGATTGAATTACCTGATAGCCCTGCGATGCCAATGCAAAACCTGATTATAGGATGCTAACTCCCCACAATCTTTAGTTTTTATGTGGCGTCCCTTGTTTAAACTCAGATGCTCGGGCGAAGTCAACAATCCTTTATTTTTCTCGATGAATTACTCGTGTAATGAATTTTATGGTCCTAGTGCCTGATCAAACGGATGGGCTAACTAATAAGGCACTACTTGGGGTACAAATTGCTAATAAGAGTTCCATAGCCTGTCTTACCCTTTGCAATACTGATAAAAGCCAAGCGATCACTTGCATCAACAATCGCAATGGTGCTCATACTAGCTTCTAATAATGATAAGGCTTCTTCCACCTTTGGGATCATGCCGCCGACAATAATACCGCTATCTATATGTGCCCTTGCCTCGATGGCGTCTAAATGACCGAAGCGGCTCTGAGGATTGGTAATATCCCTATATATACCACCGATGCCAGTAACAAAGATCAGCAGCTGCGCAGACATCTGTTTGGCTATCTGAATAACCGTGGTGTCGGCATTAATATTAAACACTTCACCTGCGTGGTTCATACCTATAGAAGCAATCACAGGCACTAGATCCGCAGCTAATAAGCGCTCTAAAAGCTGAGTATTAATCTTGGTAACATCGCCTACCTCACCAAAATCAATAGGCTCAGGACCACCCCCAGACACTATAGTTGGCGGGCGCCTTTGGGCCTGAATAAGTTTGCCAGACGCGCCATGGCAGCCAAATGCATTAACCCCCTGAGCCTGCATGACAGAAACCAGATCGACATTTACCTGGCCGCAGAGTACCTGTTTCACCAACTCTAGATCGTCGCGACTAGTGATACGTCGCCCAGCCACTTTGCGCGGGGTTATGCCACAGCGGGACTGCATGGCTGAAACCTGCGAGCCACCGCCATGTAATACCACAACATTCCAGTTGTCGCTTATCAGACCCAGAATATTATTCACTAGCCCGATGCGCTGACTGTCATCAAGCAAAATGTCGCCACCCACTTTTACGACTGCTAGTGGTTTTTGTTGGCTCATGGCCACATCCCCAATTGATCAAGTTGGTAGTTGTTATCATGACCCGTCATCAAATTGAAATTCTGTATAGCCTGGCCTGCGCCACCCTTAATCAGGTTATCCAGTGCGCTAGTGACACACAGAGTTTTGCATCCATCGCTATGGGTCTGGCTTATCTCAATACCAATTTCTATACGCGCGGAGTTTTTGACGGCTACTACCTCTGGAGACATGCCCTTGGGTAGCACCGAGATAAGTGGAAAATCTTTATAATAGGCCTCATACATCTGGCGTAACCGGTCCTCAGTTAGGCCGGCTGGCAGATCGAGCTGAGCGATCGACATCATTCCGCGGGCAAGAGGTGCGGATACAGGGACAAAATCCAGCTTGACCTGCCCGGCTCCAGCTGCGCCTAAGGTTTGTAGTATTTCCGGGGTGTGCTGATGATCAAAGACCTTATAGGTCTTTAGATTATTGCTGCGCAATGTGTGATGATTACCCGCCTGGGCATGCACACCAGAGCCACTTGAACCGGTTAACGCCACTACCTTAACCGCTGACTGCTGCATAAGCCCCGCATCCGCCAGAGGCAACAGGGAAGTGGCTATACAGGTAGCAAAGCAACCGGGATTAGCCACGTACTTAGCGGTTTTAATCTGCTCGGCATAGAGTTCCGGCATGCCATAGACAAAGGTGCCCAGTCGCTCAGGGCAAGGATGCTGGTCGGCATAGTATGCGGTGTAATCACTCAGCTGTTTAAGGCGAAAGTCACCTGACAAATCAATAATTCGAATATCTAGTTCAAATAGCTCCATAGCAACAAGCGCGGTTATTACATGAGGCATTGCGAGGAATACAATATCGGCACCTGCGGCACATTCCTGGGGGCTGATATCTTCTAGAATAATGTCACTAAGCCCCCAAAACGCGCGGTTAACTTGGCCAAGTGTTTTGCCTATATGATCTTTACTAGACACTCGCAATATTTCAACATCATTGCGACTTAACAGGTTTCGCAGTAGTTCGGCAGCAAGGTATCCGGAGCCACCAATAATAGAGACTTTAGTTTTTTTCATAAGGTATTCTCAGTGTAGTTTTCGTCAGGACGAACAATGACTAGGGCTCGCTGGCCAATAGCAACATTTTCATTAGGGAATAAAATTCGTTCGCCGCTTTTAGTCACAATGTATTGGTAGTCTTTATCGGCGGCCAGAACATCACCTTCATTAAAGGGGGTAAAGTTGACGATGTCTGACGCAAAAAGAAGACGGAAGGCGTCAGTTTTCTTAGGCACCTCAGCCGCGACAATAAAACGTTTGGCCTTTTTCCTGCCAACTTCTAGGGCTAACTTTCCGCTGATCATTCCATGCAGCCCCTCAATAATTGCAGCAAACTCAGTGATATTATTTTCACCAAAGGGTTTTGCACTGCCAAGCTCCAGGGTAAAACTCGTGGCGCCCAAAATATTGGCAGTGAATGCGGAGAACGTAGCGCTCTTTTGCGTCGTGGTTAATATGGCTTCAATGCCATATTGCCCCAATAACAAGCATTGCTGCTCAGTCTCGGCTCGATCGCTTGAGTTTGGAGATACAGCAAACTGCTTGTAGACAGAACCTCTAATCGCAGTATGCAAGTCATAGTGAATCTTCTGATCGGCATCCATGCTAAAGAAATCGCGACTGTAGTTCATTAAGGTGCGAGTTCTATGGTGCTCGTCTGATTCGGCATTTGTTATCGGTAAAGGCCCATTATTCATGTTTTCATCAATTTCACGAAAGCCAGATTTTATCGCCTTGGGGTTGGCGATCACAATCAGCAAGCTGTTCCTAACAGCAATCTTACCTGCCAAAATATCAGCCACTAATTGATCAATAATTTCAATAGGCGCAGTTTCATTGCCATGCACACCAACCGATAATAAAATCGCGTTTCTCAGCTCGCTGCCCTGAGGCTGAAAATATAGAACACCATTGTCCCAGAGCTCTACCACGACATTGTTGTCTATGATCAGACTAAGCTGCCCTGTCAATAAAGGCTTCATGCAAGGTAGATTGCACAAAACTTTTCTCGCCAAATAGCTGTTCATGAAAAGTACTCATGGGGTTAAACCTGCTGGAACTCATAAAAGCTTCCAAGCCCCATAATCTGGGTTAACTCATCCAGGGCCCCTCTACTCTCATAGAGTAAATTTGGGTCGGCCAAATCTGCACTACTCAGGGAATCACGATAATGCTTGTCAACCCAGTTATTGAGTGTCGAGAACAGCTCTTCACTGAATACAAAGGCGGGGTTAACCTGGGCTAATTCCTCTTCATTTAAGACAACTCGTAGACGCAAACAAGCCGGACCACCTCCGTTGCGCATACTTTGGCGCACATTGACAAACTCCAGATGTTTAATCGGCGTATCCTGGGTAATAAGATCGAGTAGATAGCCATGTACATTCTGATTTTCTTGGCTTTCCCTTGGCAGTATCAGGGTCATGCCCTCAGTTCCCGGTAGGTTGACCAGTTGTGAATTAAACAGGTACGACTTGATTGCATCATCTAAAGAAACGAGCTGCTCGGGTGCCTCTATAAAATGCACGGGTTGCTCGCCATAAGCTGTGGCAACCTCTTTAAATAATCTAGACTTATCGGCAAATGCTCGCTCATGCATAAACAGCACATTTTTATTGCTCACACTGACCACATCATTGTGAAATCCGCCGGTATCGATTACCTCTGCACTTTGACAGGCCATCACCACCTTTGCGGGCTTCAAACTATGCTTACGTGCGATCGCCATAGAGGCTTCTAAAGACTGTCTGGCTGGGAAGTTGGTAGTAGCTCGTGAGTCGCCAAAGTCATGTTTGCCATAGACAAATAGTTCGACGCCCTGCTCACCATATTCATTGCATAGCCGATTGTGATTGGCCGCGCCCTCATCGCCAAAATTGACTCCGCCTGACAGCGCATTATGGTGACAAAAATACTGATCATTGGAGAAGATTGCCTTTAATATTTTGCTTGTCATCCGGTGCTCAATGGAGCGATGAAACATGCTTTTTAAATTAGCTGGAGTAAAGTGCACACGGCCATCTTCACAATCACTACTGGGTGAAACCGTAGCCGCATTGGCGGCCCACATTGACGATGCTGAATAACTCATCGCCAACAAATTGGGGGCAGTTTTAGCGACTTTTTCTATGATCGCCTGATCAGTGCCACAAAAACCAAGTTCTCTCAGCGTAGGAATATGCGGCCGCTCTTGAGGGATCAAAATGCCCTGCTTTAAGCCAAGCTGATGCAGCCGCAACATTTTGGCTAGACCTTCTTTGGCAGCCTGGCGTGGCTGTGACACCAGCTTGGTGTTATTGGTTGAGGCCAAATTACCCTGTGACAAACCCGCATAATTGTGGGTACTACCAATGAGTCCATCAAAATTCATCTCAACTGTGTGGGACATGTTAAATTTCCTAGTTTTTTTCACCCAAAGTAGCGACTGTCCTGCAAGGCAGTGCGACTAAAGCAAGGCTAAAGTTCTGTGTACCTAACGACGTCATTTATTGATAAATTGAGGGCATGCAACGTCTCTGGAGGCAGTAAAACGTTATTATCATTGTCAAGATCAAGGCGGCTAATACAGGCCGTGAAAGACGTAATATTGCCACCGCTCACTATGTACTGCTGGCCATCACAATTAAGTGCCTCGCCGACATTAGTCCCGACAACAGTGCCGACAGCGCTGGAGGTCACTGTTGCGAGTTGATCGATAAAAGTGTCGACACTGGGCGCGCCATCGAATATATCTATCTGTCCACGCCACTGAAAGCCCTCTTTTTCCAGCATCGCTAAGGCCGCTTTGCCTTGGTCATTCGGTCTTCCGATGACTTGCTGTGCCTCTTGAGAGAGCAAGTTGACATAGATAGGCTGCGTTGGCATCAGGTCAGCGATAAACTGGTTACCATTGACGGCACCAAATAGGTCGGCGGCGCTAAAGTCCATATCAAAAAAATTCTTACCTATAGCGTCCCAAAATGGCGATCGACCCTGTTCATCAAAATAGCCACGAAGATCGGCCATTACCTGGGCAGGGAAACGCTCTCTAAATTCAGCCATAAATAAATACCGACTGCGAGCAAGTAATTTACCATTGCCATTCCTACGATAGGGCTCATCTAAAAACAGGGTTGCTACTTCAGCAAATCCCTCAAAATGGTTTGATAGGTTGAGAGTTTCAACACTTACTTTTTTATCCAGAACCTTACTGCTGTGGGTTACCTTATTGATCTTGTAAGAATAAAACTGATCATCTTCACCCAATTGGGCAATAATTCCAGCGGTGCCCACCAGTAGCCCAGTGTCGGTATCTTCCATAACGAGTAAGTACTTTTCGCGCCCTGGTGCCGTTACAGTCTTCGACAAACTGGCCATTGCCGCTGCAATTTTTTTGCTCAGCGTCTCCGGGTCGGGGGGCAATGTTGTCATCCCTGGATAGGCGGCCTCAGCTAGGCGCAGTAAGCCATCAATATCGTCTTCTCTAATCTGTCTTACAATTATCATACTAATCTACCTTTAAGTGATCTTAGCGTTAATTCAGCGAGGCATTTACGCCTACAAGACCTCTGTCATAACGCTGCGCACTGATGCGTCAAATACATTAACGATATTATCAATATCATCGGTCGTACAAATTAAAGGTGGTGAGAATGCCATTGAGTCCAATGAGGGTAATGGTCTGGAAATGAGTCCATTTTCATAACATTTGTGTGCCACTTTGGCAGAGATTTTTATCTCTTTATCAAAAAACGTATTATTGGTTTTGTCCTTTACTAGCTGTACTGCGGCAATCATGCCTTTGCCGCGCACCTGTGCAACAAAACCGTCATCGGCAAACCGTTTGTTTAACTGCTCATGAAAATAAGCACCCACGGTAGCGGCGTTATCAACCAAGTGTTCTTTTTCGATAATATCTAAATTGGCCATTGCAACTGCCGCACCAATTGGGTGGCCTGCATAGGTATAGCCATGAGCAAAGTTGCCATACTTGACCGAACCTTCCTTGATCAGTTCCCAAATCTCCTCTGAAACAAAGGATGCCGAATAGGGAAAATAGCCACTGGTAAGCGCCTTGGCAGTAGTCATCATATCGGGCTTAAGGTCGTACATTTCGCTTCCAAACCACGTTCCTAGACGGCCATAGCCACAGACAACTTCATCAACAATAAACAAAATGTCGTAACGTTTTAGCACCTTCTGAATTGCCGCAAAATAACCCTCAGGAGGCGTAACAACACCTCCAGCCCCCAGCACCGGCTCGGCAATAAATGCCGCTACCGTATCTGCACCCTCGGCTAAAATCATTTGCTCTAGCTGCTGGGCTCGGCGTGAAGAAAACGCTAACTCTGTCTCTCCCTCTAGACCGTAACGGAAAAAATCTGGCGACTCGGTATGTAATATATTATTCATCGGTAGATCGAAAGCAGTATGGAATGATGGCAACCCCGTAAGGCTCGCCGTGGCGACTGAGGTACCATGGTAGGCCTGCCAGCGAGAAATGATTTTCTTTTTCTGGGGCCTATTGCGAATATTATTGATGTACCAAACGATCTTGATCAGGCTGTCGTTACCATCGGATCCGCCACTACCAAAGAAGACTTTTGACATACCATCCGGTGCTTTTTCCAATAGGCGTTCTGCCAACTCAATCTGTCCGACGTTCGACATGCCAGAAAACGTATGATAATAGCCAAGCTCTAACGCAGCCTTTTGCATGGCGTCTGCTTTCTTCCATAGCCAATATTCACACACCATAAGCCTGCAACCGCATCAATCAGTTGCTTGCCTGAATTGTCACGCAGGTATATCCCTTTACCCGACTCAATTATTCTAGATCCAGTGCGCGCGAAGTCATCGGCATTGGTTGCGGGATGTAAAATAGAGTTAGCATCAATTGCGCTTAGTGTTTTCACCTGATCTCACCTATTATTTCTCGTTATAGCCGCTCACCAGTCACGCTGAGGCGTGGACTACATGTTGGGCTTTTAAGTACGAGAAATGGTAGAGCGATAACAGCTCAAACGATATAGCAATATTTTGTATAATCTGTAACAATATTTGGCAAATTGATAGGGATTAATATCATTTAGTCAAATTACGAGTGATATCTATGTTCCAATACCGAAGGTAGGACGGAGACTATGGAAAAAAATAACCGTGGGGTTAGCTACGATTCTCTCGATCGTGATCTCATCTCACTGCTCCGCACAGATGCTAGGGCCTCAATTTCGAAGCTGGCCGGGGTGTTAAAGGTCTCTCGTGGAACAGTACAAAACCGCCTGGACCGGCTGCTCGCAACCAAGGCTATTGTGGGTTTTACCATAAGAGCGAGTGCTAGTATTGACGACGGCGCTATTCGCGCGATTATGTTGATCGAAGTGACAGGTAAATCGACCTCTAAGATTATAAGTAAACTCCGTGGACTGCCTGAATTACAGAAAGTGCACACGACTAATGGGGCATGGGATTTAGTGGCTGAAATCCATTCGTCGAGCTTGGCGGAATTTGACCAGGTATTAAGAGAAGTAAGATTAATTGATGGTATTGCGAATAGCGAAACCAGTATCTTGCTCAGCACAGTGTAATAGCGAATCATCGGTTTGGCAAAGATACCCGAGTAAACCCAAGGGGCGATCTCGTGATGGTCTTTTATTATTGAAGTCAACTCTGGAACTGCCACTTGATTGCAGCGCGGTCCTAATGCAGGAAAGTACCCATATAGAGACCCATGATGTTAAAGTCTGGCGGGGCTCTAGCAGCTAATTACAACTAACTTATAATAATTAAAAAATAGGAGCCTCCCCTTGAGCGAGCAAGCCATTCAACTAGCCGTATTTTGTTTTGTCCTAGGTGCCATTGCATTGATCACCTACTTTAAATGTCGCGGTGAAAATCGACATTCAACAGACTCCAACAAAGAGTACTTTCTCGCTGGCGGCGGTCTGACCTGGGTCTTTGTCGCGGGCTCCATCACCCTTACCAATTTGAGTACCGACCAGCTGGTAGGCATGAATGGCAATCAAATGTTATTGCTGGCGCTTTGGGAGCTGGCCGGTTTTGTCGGTCTAATGGTATTGGCCAAGGTGTTTTTGCCCGTGTACTACCGCAATAATTGCACCACCACCACTGAGCTTCTTGAGCGGCGGTATAATAGTAAGCATGTGCGGGCGCTGGTCTCCACCATGTTCCTGTTTATCAATGTTTTTGTCTTTCAGCCTGCGGTTATCTATACCGGCGCGCTATTTATGATTTCCATGACTGGCATTGATGCGGATCTAATGACCATTGCCATTGCCTTTGCACTGGTGGGCGCGGCCTATTCTGTGCTGGGTGGCCTGCGAGCCGTAGCAGTATCGGACACCTACGGTGGCGTGCTGGTGTTGCTTATGGGTCTAGTGATTGTAGTGCTCTCTCTGATGGCCATCGACTTTGACTTTAGCGGTATCCCCGCCGAACGCTTAACATTGATTGGTGACAGCGCTTCACCGGTGCCCTGGCATACATTACTAACAGGTATGTTTCTGATTCAAATTTTTTACTGGAGTACCAACCAGACCATCACCCAGCGCGCTATGGCTGCACCCACGGTCAAAGAAGCGCAAAAAGGCGTGTATGCAGCGGCCTTTATTCGCGTTATTTTTATCCCTTCGATGGTGGTTATCCCCGGTATTGTCGCCTTTAAACTCTACGGCGACATTGGCGACCAGGCCTATGGTCGTATTGTAGGTGATCTGTTGCCAAGCTGGTTATCCGGTGTATTTGCCGCGGCCATTGCGGCGGCGGTACTCAGCTCATTTAACAGTATGGTTAACTCCTCTGCAGCTATGTATGTCTGTGATCTGCACGAGCGCTATATTGATGAAAAACCCAATGTGCGGCTACTCAGCGGCATAGCTACATGGGTGTTTGTGCTGATCGCCGTTGCCATGGTGCCGGTCTATGCCCAGTCCGACAGTATAATTAATCTGCTTCAAGAGCTCTGGGGTTTGATCAGTATGCCAATTCTGGCCTGCTTTGCTGTGGGCCTACTGTTTAAGAATGTGGATTATCGCGCAGCCATTGCCGCGGTGATCTTTGGGGTATTGATGTATGCCTGCTTTATCTGGCTATGGATGCCGCTGCATTATATTCATATGATGTTTTTCACGTTCTTTATCTGTGTCGGACTGGCGCTGAGCATCAATCGATTGGTCTTTGGCAACAGAGCAGAGTTTATTGGTCTCAACTCGTCAGATGAAAAACCAGCAGACTTGTCGGCTGCATAATTGGCAGTTGCAGCCCAACATTCATGAGGGCCTCGCCACTCACCACCGAGCCGTTAATCACATCTAGAATAGATGATGAGCTACTGCTCGGTATGCTGCTAGCTGGGCTGGGCCAGACAATGGTCAGCTTATAGAGCGTATGTTCATCCAACCCGCGAAAGCGCAAACGGCCCATTGTCGTGGTGGCTGGACTATTCAGCAGCGCATAGGAAAATATTGCCTCCTGTTGATTAGCGGCAATAATGCCAAAACTATTTTCACGTTTACTGGTATCAAGGCGCACCAGATCACCGTTATGAATTAATTGGCGGTGCTGTTTGTGCAGAGCTACAGCCTCAGTTAAAACCCCTTTTTCTTCGTTATCCATTTCCAGCAGATTGGCCTCAATGCCCATGTCCCCAAACAGTGCCACCCCGGTTCTGGTGGCTATACTGATACTGCGTCCAGTAATATGGCAGTCTTTAGGCCCCACATGGGCGCCCATTAATTCTGCGGGGAAGAACATTGAAAAGCCTTTTTGAATCGTCAGACGATCCAGCGCATCGTTACTATCCGAGGGCCAGATCCGATCTGTGTAACCTAGGATACCAAAGTCGGCTCGGCCACCCCCAGAGGAACAACTTTCGATTTCAACCTTAGGGTGCGCCGCGCGAACACGGCTCAATAATTCATATAGAGCCAGAGTCTGATAATGGGTAACCGCTCGCCCATTCGCATTGCCCGGCTGATTAATCACTCGGTTCATATCCCATTTTAAATAGGCAATTGGGTATTGATTTAGCAGTACATCGATACAATTAAACAGATAGTCCTGAACTTCAGTGCGCGTTAAGTCCAGTACCAGCTGATTTCTCGACAGGATCAATGGCGCTGGCGGCGCACTCAGCACCCAGTCCGGATGAGCACGATAAAGCTCACTATTCGGGTTAACCATCTCCGGCTCAATCCACAGACCAAACTCCATATCTTTGGCATGCACATAATCGATTAATGATCCTAAGCCATCGGGGAAAACTGTCTTATCGACAGTCCAATCACCCAGCCCAGCACAATCAGATTTGCGGTTTTTAAACCAGCCATCATCGAGTACAAAACGCTCGGCACCCACCTCAGCGGCACTGTCTGCCAGCGCCTGAAGTCTCATCGGAGTCAGATCAAAATACATGGCTTCCCAAGTATTAAAGTGCACCAGCTTGGCCTTTCCGGCCATCCGCGCATCCGTAAGATGGGATCTGACATAGCGATGAAAACACCTGGATAACGCTGATAAACCATTATTAGTAGTGGCCCCATAGAGCACCGGTGAGCAATAGGATTGATTGGGGTCAAGGCTTAGTTCACCAGGGAAAAAAAGTTCTCCCAACTGAGCGTAGGAACGGCCTACAAACTGCTCATCAATACGAATACGGTGATTGCCACTCCAACCCAGATGCAGCCCATAGGCTGCGCCTGAACCTTCGTTGGTCTGCTCGGTATGGATAATCACCCCGGGAAATGAATCATGGGAAGTTCGCCCCGAGCGATTTTCCCGCAGATACGTGCCCATAAAGCGATCCACAGGCTGAAGCTGAAATTCATTGGCCCAGCGGCCTTGAAACCCGAGGATTTTATTGTAGTCCAGAGGCACGGGAATACTGGGGGCATTGCACTGCTCGACCGATAAACGGCTATCACCAATATTGCATAGCTCGGTGCTGGCACTTAAAACATCACTATCGCAATCCAACCCAAGTCGATGGGTTAGCTCAATCTCAGTGCCCCGACACCGGGAGACAATTGAGAGTCGATTATTTTCCTCTATAGAAACAGATTGAATCTGTGAATAGACCGACCACTGAGTGCCACCACGGTGTATTTGCACACCTGCACTGCCGCTAAAACCAGCGCCGAATTCTGGTGATAATGAAACGACTGCCTCTTCTGGCATACAGGCAGGTACTTCCTGGCGAGTCGCCAGTAGCGCCAACATCTCGGGACTCGAAACATTACTTAACCGCGAGCCCCAGTAGAGTATGGCTGGCGCATTGCCGCGACAGTCCACAACTCAAACTGCATCTGTGACTGTGGACTGTATAGAAGGGCTGTATTACTATCGGCATTGCTAAATCTTCTTGTACTTTTTACGCACTACACTGAACTATTGCCGCGGCTGAATGCCGACAATAGCTCTTGTGCTTATTCTTACTGGCGCTCTAACCCATACGAAGTAATGTACAAATCTTATTGCCCGCAGGGTCGCGCAGATAAGCCAGATACATACCATCTTTATCAGATCCCCTAACGCCGGGCGCGTCTTCGCAGGCAGTGCCGCCGTTTGCGACACCTGCGGCATGCCATGCATCGCCCTGTGCTGCATCGGTTACTGAGAAGCCGATTGTGCTGCCATTGCCGCCAGTTGCAGGTTTCTCATCTATGGGCTCGGAGATCGAAAAAACTATGTTTTCACCAAAATAAAAGCATCGACCATTGGGGTCGATCACACCGGGCTCATAACCCAGCTCTCCCAGGGTCGCATCGTAGAATTTTTTTGACTCTTCGATGCTATTAGCGCCGAGCATAATATGACTAAACATGACTACTCCTAGATCTGTTAATTGTACAAATTAGATTAATGTGTATAAGCGGGAATTATTTCTTTTGCTGTGCTCCTTAGCGCTTGCTATATAAAGATCAAGTCTAAAGTAAATGATATGTACGACAAGCTATAGCTACCAATAGCCCATCATGGGCGCAGATTGCGCTTCAAGAAATCGCGTAATCTCTGGCCCGACAATACTGGGCTGCATATAGGTAATATTGTGTCCGCCCCCCTCAATGGTCAGTAACTCAGCATGAGGAATGGCCTTGAGCATATTCTCACTGCCGGAGTACGGCACCGTGGCATCGTGGGTGCCCCAGATACCAAGCGTCGGAATACCTACGCTGGCCAACCGCAACAAAGGCCTCTCGGGCGTTGAAACAGGTCGAAAGTGCCTGTAGGTTGATATTAGCGACTCTACGTAGCCCCTGATACCCCAGTTGCTTGCTCACCTGTGACACAAAATCCAGCTTATTCATTGCCAGTGGATCATCGAATATGTGCCATTCCTTGTCGCTGACATCACTAACCAGTATTTTTTTAGCAAACATATGGCCGAGCCATTCTCCCACTATTGGCAGAGTGACTAAACGGTTAGATAGCTGTGCTCATCGAGCATAAATCCCGCGGGTGCGATAAGCGTGAGGGTCTTAGTTTGGTCGGGGTAAGCCTGAGTGAAATGACCTACGACAGCACCACCCATAGAGTAACCCACTAGGTGAACAGGCTGAGATACTGCTGTTGACGAGCCATGTTCTTTCAGTGATTCAATCTAGAGAGCTTTGTCATACTTAACAGTGGGCTTTGCGACAAGCCTCGGCCGAAATGATCATAGACTAACACTTTATAGCCGCGCTCTAGAAGAAATTTTTGACTCTGCCCAGACAAAATGGGGTGTTGAAAAACCATGCACCAAAATAACGATTTCGCCATTTTCGTTGTCGGGCTTCGGCACATACCAGCGGTAATAGAGATTGCCCTGACTTAATTCAGCCCAGGCACCTTCATCAGGCAAATCTGATTCGGTGATGGTTGTAAGGCCAAGGTCTTAACCACATAGAGTAATGTCGCTAGCAACACCGGAGCCAAGAGAACTAGACCAATCTTCATCATTGCCTAACACCTCCACTAATTAGCACTGCCGTGATAGATAATCCGCACATAGCTTCGCACACCTTGAGCATAGTCTGCGACAGAAATTTTCTCATTGCTGCCATGAAAACCAGTTAGTAGCTCGGGGGTCAGTCGGATAGGATTAAAACGATAGGCATTATCGGCGATCCTGCCATAGTGACGACTGTCCGAGGCGGCGATCATTAGCCCCTGGCCAGGCTTCACACATCTCTGGGGTAGCGGCGTACATTTGTATCGCAAATAGCATCACTGCCGAGAGTTCAAAAGTCGCTAATTATACAAGCTAAGGTTAAACATTATGGTCGGCGTCTGTTACTACCCGGAACACTGGCCACAATCACAGTGGCACGAACATACAAAGATGATAGCAGAGTTGGGCTTGGCCTTCGTCCGCATTGGTGTTTTTTACCATTTTTCGCCTGTATCGGTATGACTCTGATGGTCAATACATTAATACTTGGCAATAAGGTTCAGTTGATCAAAAAAGACTCCGCGCGGTAGGCGCAGAAAATGGCGTTATGAACGGTGGGCATAACCAGACCACTCATGGCTCGCTTATATCGACACTGGCTCACTAGGTCCTTCAGAACACGTAATTTTTTTACGCCCAACCCTTCTCTAATCAGTTAGATAATATTTTGCACAGGTTAAATAAAAAAACCCAGCTCAGAAGCCGGGTTTTTTTTATTCAGATCAATCCCATCAAAATACTAGGGAGTCTCTGTGGCAGGCGTTGGATCAAAGATGACGTCCCCATGAATAACAGATGGTTCTCCATCATTAAGCAGTGTCGTAGGAGGTAACCCAATATAGTCCTCAGTATCAAAGCTATCGCCTGGAGCAATCAAGAGATCATTAGCCACCAAATCACTCTTAGAACCTGAGTAAGTGTATCGCCCACGAAGATCTGCCACACCAGCAATGCTTCCGTCTGCCTTAGTCAACCATTCCTCACCATCCAGTGCCTTCACTTTATAAGTCACAGTGTCGTCCGTTGGATCTTCGAGAACGCTACCATCGGGCATGGTAAATCGGCTAATGTAACGATAGTCCTGCTTCCACTCATTCACATACTCGCCAATCTCTTCCCCTGTCTTAGTGTCATACACAAAGCCGGGTATGCCACCTAACTCGCCATGGCCTCTATAGTCTAGGCGAATCCGTTTACCCGCATCCTTACCAAAGATTGCCACCTCATCTGCGTCCAAAGTTTCTGGGACCGTGTAGTAAAGTGTTTTCGGCGGATCAATAGTCACTGCCACACCGGTAGTAAACGACTTCAGAGAGTAAGAAGGACGCGCTTCTAGGGAGATTGAATAAGAGGTTTGAATACTCCCGCCCCATAATTGATAAGAGCAGTACCGTTTTGTGCCTGTTGCTGTGCCGTACACCGGATGACTGTCATATAACTGGTCCTCACCGTTTTTACGACATTCCATTTTCGCCAAATCTGACTCAGCGAATAACTGGCCTGTACGAAGACCCCAGGCAACACTTCTGGAAATCGCCCCAGACGGTTGGATAGACAACATTTTCCAGCGCTCGCTCCGGCTCTTCCATGGACAGGAGGGCCTTAGAGGCCGTCTCACCCTTGCTCAGTTTGACGCCATCACCATCCAGTAGGACTCCGGAGCTAGCATCATAAATAACCATTTCGGATGCCTGCAGTCCATCATAGCGCTGGCCAGCGACGTAATTGTCACTCTCAGTGAGATCTTCATCAGTCCACGTTCTGAAATTCACGACTAGGATCTGAGTAGTATCATCACTATCAGGGAACGCCACTACAAGATCGGTGGTAGACAGCTCAACCTTCAGCCTATACCTACCTGCCTTGAAGAATGTGCCCAAGCCCTGGTCAAGGAGAGTCGTTACCGCCGCGTTGCCACCAAGGAGACTAAAGACATTCCAAGTAATCCCTTTCCCAGCAACGGTGTCAGCCACTGTAACTGCTGTCGCATTGGTACGTGTGGCTGAAAAATCGGTGCCAGTCCCGTCGGTAAGCGTTACCGTTGTGGTGGTTGCCGCTGGCATTGTGACCGTGAAGGCTGTTCCAGTAGACTCCCAGTCCATAACCGCACTGGTAGAAAGGATTGATTCGCCACTATCTCGGACCAGATCAAGGCCCTCGATCAACGAAACAGTTAGAGTCACATTTCCCGTCCCCTCAGTCGGTAATGATGTGAAATTCATATTCATGACAGGCGCAACACCCTTACCACCAGTTTCATCGCCGACAAGTTTATTTAAGTTAGTTTGACTAAGACCTCTGCTTACATCGTCATCATCCCCAGCAAAAAAGTTCTGCGCACCATTTGCGAAACCATCTATGTCTTCCGAACCGTAGTATTGCCCATTAAAGAACTTCACTAAGGTGTCATCACCGTTAACGTAATCCGTAAACCCCACACCGCCATTGCGCAGCTTTAAGGTGTTAGCCGCGCCCGTGGCAAGTTCAGTATCCCAAAAATCGACAGCCTCTCCCAGCGACTGAAAACCCCATTTGGCCCTAACTACAGTGGCGTCCGACTTTAAGTATTCACCCACATCAGCAAACGGACTAGGCACTTCAGTGGCGCCCTCTTGTACCGCAGCGGTAAAGGTCTCCTCGACCTTTGCGGCAGTGAGACACTCGCCTAAGCAATAGAGTTTTTCTGTTAACTCAGCCGGCGTGACAAAACTGGATGTTTCAGTACGCATGCCCGTAGCTTCGGCATCAGCCGTAGGAGCTGATGCCGCCGTTGGATCTGCCATTCCCGACGCTAGTATGTCATACCAGAGGTTCGTATCATTTGACCACACACCCATGGATTTGACTTCTATTGAGTACCAGTCATCGGTCTCCTCGCCGTGCGTGCGCTTCATCGCAGCCTGCCATTCAGCAATAGTAAAGGTAATCGGCGTTTCCAGATCAACTTCCTCATACTCCGGCTCAAACTTAAGACCCTTGGTAAGGGTGAATGTCTTGGTCTCTTTATCAAAAGAGCCCTCCCACTCCTTGTACGCCGGGGTGCCACCAAAGAGCACCTCGTACTGCGGGGCCCAATATGGGTCATCGATGTGCATTCTATATGACAGCCCATCTATGTCGTTCAAGGGCAAGTAAGAGGTTACACGCTTTTCGATTCGCACATCACTGGACTCGATATTATACGTCTCAGCATCCGTAGTCTCGCTATCGTCTTCAAAGGTGTCTTTCTTGAACTTCGTGTCACCATCAACTAGTGCCCGACCCATAGGGTCAACACTCACGCCCCAGTAGTCAGCATAACCATAAACTTCTACCTGCACCTCCTCTCCCTCAGCATTGGTATCTACGACAGTCGCGCGTATAGGGAAACCGGGGTTAGCGATGGCGAACCGGCTGCCATCTTGATTGTAAACACCGTAACGATGAACATTGCGCTGTGCCTTAGCCCGATCAGATGAGTAACACTGCTCCGTAGCTACAAGTCCAGATTTTTCGTGGTCAGCCAAACCATCAACTGCAGTTGCAGAATTGTAAACCTCGGTCCGAGTGGGTTCCCAAAAAGCGTTCCAATCAAAGTCTTCATCGGGCTCTTCTGGAGCGGTCGATCCATCAACCCACTCAATTGTTTCCGCTGAAAGTAACTTACGGCAATAACCCTTATCGGCCTTACTCATATAAAACTGAAAGAAACCAATTAGGTTTACAAATGTATCTTCTCCATCAGGCGGTGGAGCACCCGCATTCGCCTCATAGTCCCAGGTATCATAGCCAACAAACTCCCCATAGATGCCCTGTTTATCTCCACTGTCAAGAAATGTTGCGGCGACATTATTTTCGGACTGCATTCCTAGTGATCTGAACTTCAATTCTCGTCCACTGGCCACGACAACACCGCGCCCTAGTTGCATCTCATCTTCGATACCAAACTTCGCCCACTGTTCAGTTTCATCGGCTGAAATATTTGAATGCGCTGAATAGTTCAAGACTAAATCACCGTTAACTGAAATGTTTGACGGGGACGCTGTCTGCTCAAAATTGACAAAAATCATCATAGGAGGCTCAAACTCACCTTCAGATGGTTCTTCAACCCAGGCTAGGCCTTTAACCGGCTTTGTGTTGTCTTCGCGAGTTACAGACAAGAGTGATTTAGTTGCCAGTTTTGCCGCAGCAACTGTGGCTGTTGCGGCAGACGCTGTGGTAGAGGAAGATGCGCTAGTGGCAGTAGCAGATGATGCCTCAGAGGTAGCATCAGCATTACCCGTTTCGCAATCCTCTGGATATATCGTGGCTCTGTATGAACCATCGTTCACCAGCGCGTCGGGCCGCATGGCCGACATAAAGCATAGGATATCGTTAACTTCCTCCATCGACTCATTGATCGCCTGCCCTTCGACATAAAACCGCTGCGGATCGTCCTCATAGGCAGCTGACATGGATAGCTGCGGAACAATCATCAATGCCACTAGGCCAGAAATTTTAATAATATTCATAACTTACTCCTCCGTCTCTAGTAGTTTGACAGCTTTAGGGAGTGATAACCCGATAATGGATGAGCCACTCGCATCTACGTTCTTAGTCGCATCTAAAGGATATGCATCCACAGCGTCATCGAACCCATCCCCGTCATCATCTAGATCTGCGTTATTACCGATACCATCTTCGTCTGTATCGGCATATTCGTTCCTATCAAGAGGCAGCTTGTCGACAGCATTTGCGTAACCATCGTTATCTATATCAGGATCTTCGGTATTGATGATGCCGTCACCATCAGTATCAAGCGCCACAATGGCTGTCACTGACTCATCCGCGTCAGCAAACAGGGTGGTCGTTGATGAAGCGGTCTCGAAGGCCGCTGCATCACCTGACGTAACCACCTCCTCCACAGCCGTTTGAAGCGTATTTTGTACTGTCGTAGCAACGACAATGGCATCCGCACTCGTTGGGTTACCAGCGCCTTCAATGACTACCACAATCGTCGCTACTGAATCCGCAACTGCAGCAAAAACTTCGGTAGTGATCACCAGATCAGGTTCACTAACTGCCGCATAGGATTCAACGCCCTCTTCCAAAACGGTAGCCAGCACTGCTTTGTCGAAAAGATCCGCTCCAGCGGCGGCCTGAGTAACTATCTGGGCGGCAATGGAGGCCATAACATTAGTAGCATTCGCAGTGGCAGCGGATGCATCTGAAGTATCGATCAGGCTGGTGGCCGACTGCAATATGGCGCTAATGGCCAGGTTAGCTGACTGCATCTTAATAGCCTCTTCATCACCTGACTCAGCTAATGCCCAAACATCTTTTGCCAACGCCTCTTCAACTGATCCACTGATACCAAGAGAGACCAATACAGATTTTTTGTCTTCCGGTGTCGTTGCGGCCGCCACGATAGTTTGAAAGAGGCGTCACCACCACTTTGCCACTAGCAGGGACATCAGATACAAGCGCCATATCTGGTAATACCTTGCCGGTACTCGTATCTGTACCACCAATGGACACTAATTTAAGAGTCTGGCCACTTGCCGCAGTGGCAAGAGATAATTCGAAGAATCCATTCGCATCAGTATCAACCGAAGGTTCGTTATCATCTTGTATCAAGTCGCCATCTGTATCAAAAAACACCTTCGCACCTGAAAGGGGACCGTCAATAACGCGTCCTTCAACGACTCTAGCTACAGCTGCCTCTTCTTCAGGCGCCACGCTTACTGGGGTACTTCCACCACCACCACCACCGCAGGCGCCCAATGCGCCTGCCAGCATACTGACGCAAATCAGTTTTTTATTAAGTTTCAAGGTACCACCTCTCTGTTACTCGTTTACTTTCTGAAGATTCACGATTGAAGACGCGAAAAGATTCACACTTTTAGGTAAAGCCAGAAGTCGCAATAGGCTATGCCATGTCAACTCGTAGAAAAAAATTCTTTTTATATCTGCTCGAGTATAAACTATGCGATCTATACTTTTCCGTATGGAGTTTTAAAGATATACCATTATAACAAAATAAACTTTTACACCATAAGTAGGGTATTTGTTTGCTTCGAGCTAGATCTATGTCTACTTTAAATTGGATATTAGTTAATCTCCTAGCGCGCCTTATCGCAGTCAGATCCAGATTTAAGTGCGAGGACAGAAGATCAGTAACGCCAGATCAGCTTGCTTGGAGCTGCGAGTAGATCCGTCCGGTGTGAAAGACTCGGTCGCTATGGCTCTCGATAAGAGTTACAACTAAACCCCAAACGCGCCGGCAAACCCAATTTTGAAAATGGATGCAAACGGGTCTTACACTCTATTTTTCGATAGCATTACTCAACACCACAGGAATCGATTAGGGTAATACGGAAAATCCGGCACGGAGGCCGGATTTTATTTACTCAGAAAAAATAATTCGTTAGGGCTTGCCAAGATGCACGGGATTTAGCTTGCATGATGCATTATTCAATAAGCTCCGATTGGGTTACTTTCCTCTGACATTGCCTTGTGTAACCATCGCATTTGAATAGCCATTCCTATCAGATAAACCGCGAGAAATGCCTGATGAAAACCCACTAGCAGCGGATCCTCAAAGGAGTCAATGAACGGATCGCCCAGAGGTAGCCGGCGTAAAAAGTCAGTAATAGCCGGAATCATATGAAACAATAGCGTGCTCGAATATCCCAGCGCTTGAAAGTACATGGAGAAACGCCCAAACCACCTAAACTTCTCCATGATAATGCCGCCACTAACCGCCACTAGGGTCAACACCGCCAGCCAGTGGGCAATACCGAAGCCCCCTTGGTTATATATCCCTAGAGCCGATCCAGCGACAATAATGGTGACGCCTACGTAGAGCTTGCCAGATAAAGACGATAGTGAAATTACTTTATATTTTACTATCGTATAAAAAGCAGTCACCAGCGCCACTATTCCAAGAATCGTGTGAAACCAGCCTAGCAAAGTCATATCGGGCATAACAATCGTCTCCATTAAAATGTGTCTGTCTATCTATTATTTGTGAGGGTTCACTAAGAACTTCTCGCCTGTTGCCTGCTTCGCATACGCTTTAATTATGTCCGGCTGCAGCATCTCCTCAAACGATATCTCCTGAGTATACTGGCTAGCAAAGGTAGTTTTTATCTCCTTCGCTACTCGTTCGCGCATCTGTTGAAATCGCTCCATGCCGATTCTGCCAATCATGGGCGTTAACAGCCACCCGCCCAGTCCCCATTGCATGCCAAATGAGCGGTTTAAAATGGTCGGCGATTGATCTAGGCCACCATAGATATACACCTGTTTATATGTATCTGAGCCGTAGCGACTGTACTCTTTAGCGGTTTTATTGGCGGCAATTTCCATTGCAGCAAGAATCTGCCCTGGTAGCTTACCTTCATTACCACCTCCGGTGGCATCAAAGGCTAGAGTCGCGCCGGTGGCTATCAAAGCGGCAACTAGGTTCTTCATGAAATCAGGGTCACTGGTATTGCAAATGTGCTCAGCGCCTAGGTCTTTCAGCACCGCGACCTGTTCAGGTTTTCGAACAATATTCACTAGTGGAACTGAGTCGTCCTTACATATTTTGACCAGCATTTGCCCAAGGTTTGAAGCAGCAGCTGTGTTGACTATGGCGCTGTGGTTTTCCATTTTCATGGTTTCAACGAACGCTAAAGCTGTTAATGGATTGACAAATGAAGAGGCCGCTTCGGCAGACGTCGTGCTGTCATCCATTACGAGACAGCTGGACGCTGGGACGCATCGATACTGGGAATACATAGATCCACCAGCTACACCAACGGTCTTGCCTATCAGCGCTTTGGCATTAGCTCCAGCATCAACAATAACGCCACTACCTTCGTTGCCAACGGGCATAGATTGATCCAATCTAGGCTTCATTGCGCCCATCATTGCGGGATGTATTTTCATCGTAGCGACGGTCCCATCACCGGAACCTAAAACGCTCAGAGTCGTTAGATCGGCGGCAAAACTTATCAGTAGACCCAGATCCGATGGATTAATTGGCGATGCCTCTACTTTTATTAGAACCTCATTGTCTGAGGGCGTTGGTATCTCTGTGGTAGCGATGGAAATTTCTATATTCCCGTCAGCTGTGACCATTGAGCGTATTTCTTTTGAGGTTTGTTCTGACATGATTTTCCCTTGAGGCTGCTTGTCATGCTGGATGCATGGCTAAGCTCAGTATGATATATGGACTGGTTGTGTTTTGACAAGTAGACAATATAATCATACTAGTATATAAATACATACTATGACTAAATACTTAGATCCAATTACAAACTCTTTAAAGCTGATCGGAGGCAAGTGGAAAGTGCCTATTATCTACAACTTGCGCACAGGACCCGTCAGGTTTGGCGAATTAAAAAGAATTTTATCGCCCATTACCCAGCAGATGTTAACTAAGCAGCTACGGGAAATGGAGAGAGATCAACTCATTGATCGCAAGGTGTTTGAGGTAATACCGCCGAAGGTGGAATACAGCCTCACTGAATTTGGAAAATCCCTGGGTCCGGTTTTACAATCATGGTGTCAGTGGAGCACGGATAACCACGCGTTGATGCAGTCGATCGCAGAAAAAAATCAGTCAAAATCTTGATTGATGTAAGAACTTAGAGTCTTACCATAGCTAGTCGAAAATACGGCACTAAAGAGAGCGATCGGGGCTCGGAGGCAAACGCCAGCGACTCAGTTTTCACCTAAAGATAATAGGCCTAAGATGGAAAGATTCGGCTACATTGGAGTTGCGACCACAGCCCTATCAAGATTCCCTTTGCATTTAACATTCATAGATACCGGCTTTGGGTATTTTAATCCTGCTGAGCACCTTCTCTCACACGTCAACACCCGCTCATTCAGCGCGAACTTCTAAATCCAGGTGTGCTTCTCAATACGCGAAGTAACTCCCATTTTGAAAGCGATTAAATATACTCTAATGCAGATCAACCGACCGAACCAAGGGCATCAAGGATTATAATTTCCATCTTCCGTCCAACCATGCGCGCTTTGACTCCAATCCTGTAAATTGTTAATATCGCGATGCGCGAGGTGGTCACTGGATGAGTTACCGCCCTTTTTTACGGCGTAATTTTCGTTGTACAATTGTCGGACAATGAATGGTGCACGCTGCATTAGCAGTCTGCCCAGCCTCACAGGATTATTAGCTTTTCCGAACATACAAAGTCTGGAGATTTGATGAAATCAACATTGACGATCAATTCAGCGAACAGCACCCCCCCTTCTAAGGGAATGTTTGGCAAACTCCCCGTCGCGCCCGCATACAGGGTGGTTTTTGACACGATCGAAAAGTTGGTTATGACCGGTAAGCTCAAGCCAGGTGATATTCTACCGACCGAAACTGAACTAGCTGAGCGTTTCGACATCAACCGTTCAACATTGCGCGAGGGCATCAGATTACTCGAACAGAACGGCTTGGTCGTGCGCGGCGCGGCAAAGAGACTAACGGTCTCGGTACCCCATATCGTCGACCTCACATCACGTATCAGTAACGCCTTAATTCTGCACGACGTCACCTTTCGGGAGCTATGGGAAACCTATATTATCCTTGAGCCCGCACTAGCAAAACTGGCCGCGGAAAATGCGACAGAGGAAATAATCAAAAAGCTTGAAGACAATCTCGAGTCGATGATCGCCTGTGGAGAAGATGCGGATTGCTTTAATAAACTCGATTACGAATTCCATGATTTAGTCGCAGAAGCCGCGTGCAACCGCCCAATGTTGATTGCACGCCAACCGATCTCAATCCTCATGATGCCTGCCGCCCACGCAATACTTCCTCGGCTGAATACCTATGACCGAGTGATCGTTGCGCATCGGAAGATTCTCGACGCAATCCGCGCCCATGACCAAAGCGAAGCGTCGGAATGGATGCACAAACATACCACCGATTTCAAGCGCGGCTATGAAAGCCTTGGCTTTGACGCCGGCGAGCACTTAGTTAACTCCGGCTTTGATGCCAGCGCAGGGATCAAGCCACAGGCATAATACTCAGATCCCTACGCCATGCTATTTTGGTATGCAGAACCGAGGCGTGACAGTATGATTTCAACGTCTTCTAACATTGCCTAACTGATCATTAAGGGCTGTCCTCCACAGGGTTCCGCCAAGGTAAAAAAGCTATAACAATTGGCCGCTCAGGCAGCCTCAAACTGAAACTGAAACTGGATATATAGATGACGACTGAATCAAAACAAAGCCCGACCCCAGAAAGTATTTTTGATATAGACAACAAGGTAGTATTGGTCACTGGCGCCTCTTCAGGGATCGGCTTACATCTGTGCCAAATGCTGCTTGGTCGCGGATGTCGGGTTGTTGGGGCATCAAGAACGGCATGCGAGTCAGATGCGCTCCGTATCATTGATAAACAATACAGCGGAAATTTCCTGGCGGTCAATATGGATGTTAGCTCGGCTGCTAGCGTCGATGCAGCGTTCGATACTATTGCGGACGCCTTTGGGCATCTTGATGTCGTCATCAATAATGCTGGCATGGCTGCCCCCAAGCGTGCAGTCAACATGACTCCTGTCGAATGGGCGACGGTAATAGATACTAACCTGACAGGGCCATTTCTGGTCAGCCGTGCGGCAGTAGGTATAATGCCTAACGGCGGCAGTATTATCCAGATCGCGTCAACTGGGGCGTTTAAGGCCTACGTTGGTTTGAGCGCATACAACTCATCGAAAGCCGGCGTATTAATGCTTTCTCAAACATTAGCAGTGGAGCTCGCGCCGCAAAATATTCGCGTCAATGTTTTGGCACCCGGCTATGTGATTACTCCAATGAATGATGAGTTTTTGTCTGGACCTCAGGGCGAACCAATTCGTAATAAGATTCCTCTCAAGCGCTTTGCGCAACCCAGTGATCTCGATGGCGCGATCGTATTTTTCGCTTCGTCCGCCTCGAGTTACATAACCGGAACCTGCTTAGTCATTGATGGCGGCACTCTCGCCTGAGGAGGCATCCTATAATAACGTCGCCCTTGGGTCGCTCTGTATTTGACTACTAATGCGTTAGCTTATCAATTGGCTAACGTAAAGCGCGGGACTACAACGCCGTCTGGCAGGTGATTCCAGACAACCCTAACCTCGGCCCCGACTGAAATCGCGCTTATGGGTACATCGACAATATTACTAATCAGGCGGATGGTAGGCGCATCAGAGAGTGTTACTAGGGCAGGCACATAGGGCAACGATTCTTCCATTCCTGGGAATATCGCCCTGCTCACTATGGTATAAGAGTAAATGGTGCCACGTCCCGACAGCGTCGGCCAGTCGAGTTTCTGGGAAAGACATCCAGGACAAAACGGTGTCGGTGGCATCCGTAACAAACTGCATTCAGTGCAGCGCGCCACTGTTAGGCGGTGCTCTCGTGCCGCGGCCCAAAACGGTTCAGTCCAGGGGTCGGTAACCAGCTCGAATAGGCTGTGCGGTGGTTGTTTTGCTATCTCATTAGTCACTGTTATTTCCCCAAAATTAGGCCGCTGACGGGCAGTGATGAAGGTCCACCAGTCACCAGCGCTAAGTCGCAACTCTGCACTTGATTAACGGCCGATCCGCGAATTTGTGCAACGGCTTCGCGCACATGGGTCATTCCCCAGACATAGGCTCCGGACAGCTGCCCACCATCAGTATTGATAGGCAGTGATCCACCCTCGAAACGGATGGCCCCACTCTCCACAAACGGCCCCCCTTCGCCTCGCTCACAGAATCCGAAATCCTCCAATTGAGCGAGCACCATCGGCGTAAAGTGGTCATATATCTGAGCCACATCAATATCAGCTGGCGTGACATCAGCATCCCTGTACAAGCGATTAGCAATGGCTACATTTCCCGAAGAAACAAATGCCTCCTCTGGCATGTTCATCCAATACAGCGAACGACCCCAGTCCCTGCTGCCACCATGGGCGCAGGCAACGATTTTAACCGGCGGTTGACGCAGATCTTTGGCCTGCTCTGTGGAAGTCACAACCATCGCAATTGCACCGTCTGTTTCAAGACAGAAATCAAACAGGCACAGAGGATCTGCGATCACTGGCGCGTTAAAGTAGTCCTCAAGCGTCATTGGCTTTCGCATAATGGCATCGGGGTGATTGATCGCATTCAGGCGTCCTGACATGGCGACTTCAGCAAATTGTTCTCTGGTCGTTCCATACATATGCATGTGCCTCCGCGCCAGCAGCGCGAACATATGGCCGGGTCCAACCAAACCACTCGATTGAAAGAACGCCGTCTCAGAAGTCTGCTCGTAGCCCGAGGTGATTGCACCAAAACGCTGCTGCGCCTGTTGGAGCGCTCCTACGCAGACAACCACTTTGGCCATACCGGAGACAATTGCTGAGGAGGCAAGTCCAATCGACCCTGCTGACCCACCACCAGAACCAGTTAGGGTCGCTGTATAGCTAACCTCTGGGATGCCTAGAGTTTCCATCAGGTAGGGGGTATCAAAACCGCCAGAATAAAATGCGAAGCCGTCGACATCTTTCATACTGAGACCAGCATCTTCGACCGCAGCAATGATGGACTTACAGACAAGCTCATTGAGCGTTTGTGGCAGCGAGGCTCCGCGCTTGTAGTATGGCATGGCGCCAACCCCGACTATCGCTGTTTTATTGCGTATGGTCATTGTAATTCCTAATTGATTTTAAGAGATGAGGTCACGCGCTATAACCAGCTTCATAACCTCAGACGCACCTTCATAGATGCGGCTTGGCCTGATATCGCGATAGAGCTGCTCAACGACCGAGCCACGAGTGACACCTCGGCCTCCAAATAGCTGTACCGCATTGTCAATTACCCGACTGGCATTTTCGGTTCCGATTAACTTTGCCATGAGGCTTCCCGCGTACACCGACCGCCAGTGACGTTCTTTGACCAGCCCGCCCAATATATGACCAGCGCCGCCGTTTCCAAATCAATAATCATATCAGCGAGCTTAGCCTGAACACCGAGCATTGCCGTTATCGTAGCACCAAATAGACTGCGAGACTTGGTGTGCTTAAGCGTTTTGTCAAAGGCACGCCGACCCACACCAAGTCCAGCTGCGTCGAACGACCTACGAAAAATAACAGCGGTAGACATCGCAATCTTAAAGCCACTACCAGGCTGCCCGATCACCGCGTCGTGATCAACTTCAGGGCACTGCCATTGACTAAATCCTGAAGCCAAGCGGTTGTGATGCTCTTCAAAAAAAGGCATTGGCCAAAGGTACCAGTCAGTCGTATTGTTCATTTAACGATGTATCTTAGTAAAACTTCAAGCGGGTGTTAGTTTCGACCACTGAGCATAGTTTTGTTCGGTATTAAACCGTCTATCCTTCGATACACGCCCTGGCATTTCATTGTAAACCATCGACCGCTGCCTACTCTTTTTAATGCCGAGGGAAGGCACCTCATTGCTTAGACGTTTAAGCTTTGAACTATACAAACTGACCAATAGCGCCTAAAACGCGCTACCAAGCGGACCCTTAGCCCGCGACTTTAGCCCAATTGTAAGCGATTGTAACGTAATGTCCGACAATAGGACAGGTGGACATACTGAATGATCAGAGTACTGATTAACAATCATAGGCCCTAGCATTGTGATGATTGCGTGCCAGCATGAGAGCCGCAACACCTCCTGCGTACTCGGTTTTTTGGCACTAGATAACCGCTGAAATACGGGACAGACTAGGTGTCCGCAGGCTCGAACTTAGGTGCCATAGTCAGTCAATTCAGCACGTCGCATATATTAAGCGCCTGAGGTCTGCCCAGATTAATCTGCGTTATGGCGATAAGTTTCCGCATGCCTGATTGGCTGGCACCGCAACATCCATCATCGCAGGGCTAGGCAACCTCAAACCCTCCATCAGCTTGATATACGCCTGCTTATCGATAACATTAAGGCGGGAATTACTAATCTTTTCATTAGCTAGAGTGCTTGATTGCACACCGTTATAGTCATGCCCTGGATACAGTATGGTGCTATCGGGTAATTTGAGTATTCGATCATGCAGGCTATCGTACTGAGTTCCTGCGTCACCGTTTTGAAAGTCAGTTCGTCCCGTTCCTCCAATGAGTAACGTGTCACCGCTAAATAATAGGCCCTCCTCGGCCATATAAAAGCTATAGGAATCATCCGTATGCCCTGGACTGTAAATCACCTCGATTTCAAGCCTACCAATCGTTAATTGATCACCGTCTTTAAATTTTTCCGATAGGCAATTAGCAACCGATTGGGTTCCCATCATAGTTATGCAGCCCGTTTCTTCCCGAAGATCACCTAGACCGGTAATGTGGTCGGCATGGGTATGAGTATCAATGGCCAACATCAGACGCAGATCCTGTGCCTGCAAAAGCTCTAGCACTAAACTATTGTTTTCAAATACCGAATCAATAATTAATGCCTGGCCCGATTCATGATCACCCAATAAATAGGTATAGGTTGATGAAACTCTATCGAATAGCTGGTGAAAAATCATAGTTAACCCACTTATAAATATTAGCTGACCCTGAAATGCATAAATACTGTCATCGCGGCAATCGATACTAGGGCTATGGAGAATATTTTCTGCAACAGAACCCCTGCTATATATTGGGCAACGAGTCGACCACCGACCATACCGAACACACCGCCGGTGCAAACGTTTAATAGCAGCCACCAATCTAAGTGGGGGCTAGCTAAAGCAAAACTCAAAAATCCCGAGATCCCAACCACAGAAATTATCAGCAATGACGTAGCGACTGCTTGGCGCATTGATACCTGCGTAATATAAAGAAGAGCGGGTACGATTAAAAAACCGCCACCGACACCAAAAAGCCCGCTTAACAAGCCCACTAGCAACCCACAGAAAACAAGTGCAACTAAGCACTTTGAGCTCAAGTCAAACTGTTCCGATTGGGTAAAGCGACAGATCGGAGCCCTGTAGTCATCGCCATTAAACTGTCCTGAACGAACCACGCTGGCTTGTTCTGGTGCAGCGACAGCCTGCCGCCACATCAAACTAGCTATGCAAAATGCCAGAGCGCAAAACCCCACTAGTAGAGTGGCCGGCGGCAACTGACTACCAACATACTTGCCAATCGGCGCTATTAGCGCACCACCCATACCTAGCGCCAACGCCGGAACCCACAGAATAGTTCTCGCCTGCCAATTACTCACAGTACCCATCAGCGCGCTGACCGCAACAGCACCCAGCGCGACCCCTATGGCCTCATTGACCGATAAATCGAGCAGCAATATCAGCAGTGGCACTGCGAAAATTGACCCACCCGCACCTGTCAAGCCCAGCACTAAGCCTATGAATACACCGATTAAAATAGACATTCTATGATCGAGCAACCCCTGCATTCCAGGGCATGCGAGCCAAGAGCATGCCCATGCCGCAGGTATCGGTGACACCCGCAAAGACCAGGCCACCGCCGACGAAACCAGATAACGCATAAAACAAGGGACTCATAAATTGGCCAGCCAGAATGCCGATAACCACTAATGAACCCGCTGCGATACGAACCTGTCGCTCTAGTGACAAGCTATTACTCGGCCCTTTACTGGGTATCAAACCGGAGGCTTTTAAAGCATTTAATCCGCCTGAGATAATGATCAGCTTAGCCTCAAAATTCTCTTTTAGTTTTTCTGCCGCGAGCGACGCGCGCGGGCCATTAGCACAGAGAAGATAAATAGGCTGCTCCGTACTTAGTCCCTCTTGTACAAGATAACTCTGCAGCATAGCGCTATTTAAAGTCTGCACAGGAAAATGCACACAGCCCTCAACGTACTCGGTCTCAACCTCGCTAAGTGTGCGCAGATCAACAATGCATAGTTTGTCACTGGCGTCTCGATATAGTTGCTGAAATTGACTAGCGGAAATAGTTTTCACTTGAGCGCTCATAATTTAATCCTCATAGTTGTGGGCAGTAGATGGACTTCAGTACTTTAATAACCTGCGTAGCTTCATCGCCCTTAAGCCTATAAAAGATAGCCTGCCCATCACGGCGAGTAGAGACAAGGTTAGCGTTTCGTAATGACGCTAGATGCTGAGATAAAGCCGACTGACTGAGGTCGGTCATCTGATTTAGGGCACCCACTGACAGCTCCGTGCCGATAAGAGAGCACATAATCATAAGCCGCTTTTGGTTGCCGAGCTGTTTGAGCAGCCCGGCAGCCTCCGCAGAATGCTTTTGCAGTGCCGCTATATCCGCGGGCACTAGGATTTGAGACATATCAATAAACCTTTAGCTAACTCAAGATTAAGCGACATATATTAGAGTTATCTAATATACAATTGCTTCATGAACGTTGATCAGTATATTGATGTGCTTGACGTAGCGTATGAGTAGTTCAATAAGATTTATGCGACCATTTGAGCAATAGATCGCCACAGCCATGTCGCCCGATTTCAAAAGCGCAAGTGAGAGGCAGCGTCATGGATAATGTCCCTCCGCCTATAGCTAATACGACCGCTATTCTTAACCAAATTAGCGATAATGAGTGGCTAATTAATTACATAGACCTTATTTTAATACCTGAACGTTCCACCAGACGATTATGGGTGTAATTAAAACGGTTGGAAGTATCCACCAAATCCACAAGGGTTCAACGCTCACATTGACCACTAAAACCGCTGTAATCACTGAGATGGTGCCACCCATCATGTTGGTTAAATGTCTTGCAATACGTTCCTGTCCTATGGCTTTTTTATTCTGATAACTCTTAAAGTCTGCGAAACCCAATGCCCCAGCAACGCAACCAAATACGAGAAGGGGTATGTATTGCGAATTATTATCGATAAAATATAAAATACTCAGTATCCACATCGACATCCCCGATAACAGCATTATACCAATCGCAAACCAATCTAAATTGGTGGCTATGCCCTGCCGATTCGCAGCGAAGCGCATGCCTGCAAACGCCAAGTAAAACGAAAATAACGCGATGAGTAATAAAAATATATTATCACTAATAATCGCCATAGGAAGTGCGGTAAAGAAAATGGCAGCCATACACCAGACATAGGCTTTACCCGAAAAGATATGCAGCTTTTTACCCTTTGTAGATGACAGCGCCATTGCCGAGAAAATGAGCGCTAATGAACCGGCAACGATATGTATGGGTAGTAAAATATCCATGGGTTACCTCAAAGGCGAATATATATAATTTTTGAATAGATCTGGGCTTTTAACTCAGGAAATGCTCTGTGTGCAGGTTCCCGATGCTTTGATGATGAGACTACTGGCAGCCAATCATAGCGCAGTGTAATGGACTCCTGTGAACTAGACAGCCAAAACTATCGTAAACTTCGCAGCGGTCTAGCGTTTAGACTAGCGCTAACTTCGGCCTACAATATGACCATCAGTGCTCGTCTTCTTAAATACTTTAATCGCAAGACCTCAGAGTCCACAGATAAGAATCATACGCGTTTTAGAAATGATATCTGTAACCATTGGGACCTAGACTATCTATCGCTTGAGGAACTGGAAGCAAGACTGGTAGAGCCCAATATTGAAACCACCATTGTTAGGAAGAAGAAAGAATTCTAAAGGGGCTGGCTGGGCATTAAAACGCTGCCATGCGCAACGGGGACTAGGAACCTCAAGACAGCAATTTCAAGGCAAATTTCCTGCCTCGCACACCACAGTGATCTGACGACGCCCACCCGGCTAAGCGTCAGAAGCTACTGACTCGTGACCACCAGATAGGCAATCAGTTCGCAATCCCCTGTGTTTTCAATGCTGTGAATTAGGTCTCCGCGGTAATGGGCAGAGTCGCCATGGCTGAGCTTTGAATTATTGTCGCCCGACACAATCTGTGCAGTGCCGCTGGTGATGGTAAGCAGCTCTTTTGTGCCATCGAAGTGGGGTGCGCTGGTTAAACTTGCACCAGGCTGAATACGCAATTCATAAAATTCAATATTTTTTTCGATCTGTAATGGCGACAAGGTACGAATTTGAATCTGCTTGTCCGATCTGAACAAGTTGTTCTTATCGTCGCCGTGAACCACCTCAATGGTAGACGACGCCCAAGGTTGATCCACCAGCTCACCAATACTCATCCCAAACGCCTGAGCAATTCTAAAAGTCACCGTCAGTGTCGGATTGGCCTGCCCGCGCTCAATCTGGCTTAGCATAGACCGGCTCACGCCAGACGCAGTCGCCAATTGGTCTAGGGTTTGCTTGTGCTTTTTGCGCAGCTCGGTAACGCGATGACTTAACGTGTGGCTCGCTGCTTCTTGGTCATTTAGCGACATTTTGTGCACTATATAAGAAAAATTCTTGCATAAAGGAATATTTGCTTCTACGATAAAGGAATATATTCCCCTATAGTAACCAATCCGCAGGAAGATAGCACCATGAAAGCACTGGTCAAAAGGCATTCGAGACAGGGTTTGTGGCTAGAAGACGCACCCGATCCAAAAATTGGCATTAACGATGTGCTGATCAAGATAGCGCGCACGGCTATTTGTGGCACGGACATGCATATTTACAATTGGGACAGCTGGGCACAGGCGACCATTCCCGTACCTATGGTCGTTGGCCATGAATTTGTTGGTCATATTGTCGATGTTGGCTCTAATGTGAATGATTTTCGCCCGGGACAACTTGTCTCTGGAGAAGGCCATGTCGTCTGTGGTCGCTGTCGTAACTGTATGGCTGGCCGCCGTCATCTTTGCGCTCAGACCAGTGGCGTAGGGGTAGATCGTGCGGGGGCCTTTGCCGAGTATCTAGCACTGCCTATGTCCAACGTCTGGGAGCATCGCCCAGGCATTGATCTCGATGTGGCGGCATTATTTGACCCGTTGGGCAATGCGGTGCATACCGCGTTGCAATATGACCTAGTCGCGGAAGATGTACTGATCACTGGAGCCGGGCCCATTGGCGCTATGGCCGCGGCTGTGTGCAAGTATGCGGGTGCCAAAAATGTCGTCATTACTGATATAAATCCCGAGCGACTGGCACTGGCCAAAACCCTTGGCGCTACCCACACGGTCGACGTGCGCACCGAAAATTTGGCCGATGTTCAGCGCCAATTAGGTATGTCTGAGGGTTTTGATGTGGGGCTTGAGATGTCCGGTAACCCCGCCGGATTTAGAGATCTACTGGCCAACATGTGCCATGGCGGCAAGATAGCCATACTAGGTATTCCCGCAGAAGAGATGGCCATTGATTGGCGTCAGGTGGTTTTCAATATGCTAACACTAAAAGGTATCTATGGCCGTGAAATGTACGAAACCTGGTACAAGATGTCATCAATGATCGACTCCGGTCTCGATATCTCTGCGGTCATTACACATCGATTAGGATACGAAGATTTTCAACAGGGCTTTGACGCCATGAATTCGGGCCAAGCTAGCAAAGTAATCCTTAACTGGACATAGGAGAAAATTCATATGGATAGTCAATTCAAAGAGCATTTGGCAGCCGAACTCCATGGCATTAAAGCCGCGGGTCTCTATAAGTCAGAGCGCGAAATTACCACCGCACAGGGCGCTCGAGTTGGCGTCAAGGGTTCGTCAGAGGTATTAAACCTGTGCGCCAACAATTATTTGGGACTGTCCCAGCATTCTGCGGTGCGCGCTGCAGCCAAAGTGGGTCTCGATAACTGGGGTTATGGGCTGGCGTCGGTACGCTTTATCTGTGGTACTCAGAGCCTCCATAAGCAGCTCGAACATAAGCTTAGTGAGTTTTTGGGTATGCAAGACTGCATTCTCTACCCTTCGTGCTTTGATGCGAATGGCGGTCTATTTGAAGTGCTCCTCGGAGCAGAAGATGCGGTTATCTCTGATGAACTGAACCATGCCAGTATTATCGACGGTGTACGTCTGTGCAAGGCACAGCGATACCGCTATGGCAATAACGATATGGCTGACCTCGAACGACAGCTGCAAGCGGCTGACACTGCAGGCGCACGTTTTAAACTCATTACTACCGATGGCGTATTCTCTATGGACGGCACCATCGCTCGTCTGGATGATATCTGTACCCTAGCGGATAAATATAACGCTCTAGTGCATTTTGATGATTGTCATGCGACGGGATTTGTCGGTGCCAATGGGCGTGGCACCCATGAGTATCGTAACTGTATGGATCGAGTAGACATAATCACCGGCACTTTGGGCAAGGCTCTCGGTGGCGGCAGTGGTGGCTATACCAGTGCCAGCAAGGAAGTGGTCGACTTACTGCGCCAGCGCTCTCGACCGTACCTATTTTCCAATACTGTGCCACCGCCTATAGTGGCGGGTGCTCTTAAAGCATTGGAGTTAATTGCTGAGTCCAATCAACTCCAGACCCAGTTAATGGAAAATACCGCTATGTTTCGCGAAGGACTAGAGCGTCTAGGGTTTACATTGTTGCCCGGTGAACACCCAATAGTGCCCATAATGCTCAACGACGCAGCAGTGGCAAACCGGTTTGCCGCGGCTATGCTTGAAGAGGGCATCTATGTTGTCGCATTTTCCTACCCTGTCGTCGCCAAGGGTAAGGCGCGCATTCGCACACAAATGTCAGCAGCACTGAGCCACAAGGACATCGCGTTGGCACTGGAGGCGTTTGGGCGCGTAAAACGGGCGCTGAAATTATAAGCGCCTCAAAAGGTTGGTCACAGAATAGTTATGGATCAGGTCGCTTGATATCCCATACAATCCGGTTAAAAATAGCCATATTTCATCGCAAGAGTCTTTTACCCTTGTTTTACAACTTAAATGCGTCGACTGAATTAGCCACTTTAGATAGACTACCGAGAGGAGTCGATTAATAGTGAGGCTCGAGCAATCTGCTTAGATTCAATCAACGTAACCATATAGTGAAGCGTTGCGGTCTAAAAAGGAGCGCGGGCTTTGAGCGACATTTTAGACAACTGCTTATCGGGGCTATCGATTCGTCCTTTCCGAGCTGACAAAAAAATAGAGGCGTAACAAAATGAACAAGCCAAACCTTTTACGACGATCCGCAATGTTCGCAGTACATCTCTGGAGAAGCGTAATGGATGTGAAATTTAATCCACTAAGGCTAATCCCAGACAACACGCTGCAATCCTATTTTATGCTGGTATTGTTCACTATCTGGAGCATATCTTTTGGATTCATTGCTACTTACCATTTCGGATGGCTAGGTTACAGTACGGTTACTAGCGTCGTCGTGCATTTAACGATTCTAATTCCAATCATGATTACTAATGCGGTGTTTATTGATGCTGAGCGTTCAGGTGATAAGTGGCTGGAGGAATGGAAGACAGAGCAGAGTAGATACAAGCTATTTACCAATCGCCTAACTGTTAAAAATATGGTGCGCTGGAATCGAGATACAGAAGCATAAGTAACATATGCGCCTGCGGTCTTGAGTAGGTGAGTGGTTAGATTTTGTGTTCTGTAAAGGGTGGTACGTTAAGCGCTGAGAGCTTAGCTGTAATCTCCCGTTTGAAATTGCCCTTTACAGTCACCGGGGAGAGCTCTTTATGGCCGTTTCCTAGGTGACTAAGCAGCATCGTCATGCGTTAGCAAAAAATAATCCCCAATGCCCGAATGTCTGAGCTAAGGGCATGCACATACTTTTTTTACCACTTATCGTCAAATGTCTGCAGACGGTTGAACGATTCACCGATCAAGACGCCGAGTTCGCGATCTTCACCTTCTTTGAGCTGGATTCCGGGTCGCCCATGAGCAAAGCGGTAGTTACAGATTAAGGCGACGTCTCCGACTTTCCAAGGAATTGGAATACCGTGCTGATCATAAACATCAATAAATAGTTGCTTTTCTGCACGTGTCATCTCACTGAGATCACCAAACGTGAGCTTGAGCGGCCGATCTTCTGGTGCCACATGCTGCACCAACGGCCAGCTATCAAACCATGCACCATCGTCGGCCATGCTGCTATAAAGCAAATTTCGATCGAGATGCGGAAAATACTCAAAGGCGGAGATCGTGTAGCGCGTCTTCAGCTTGCGGTCATTACCCCATTCTGCCGTCAGCCCTCGACTCCGGGCCTCGGCAATTGCCTCATCCTGATTATCTGTCAGCATTGAAAGCTGCCAGTGATTGTAAACACCATACTCAACACGATTTTGAAACGCCAGTCGATCGGTAAGATCGCGGTGATAGCAAATACCGAGCTTTTTAAGCTTTTGACCAAACTCTGTTGCTAAGATAGATTCAGTGGCCGCCACATTATCGGAAACAAACGTATAGCCGCCTTCGGCAGGTATCTTGTTACACATAAAGCTGACCATGGTTGTGCTCGAATCGATGTAGGCCATTTCATGGTGATAGTGCAGAGATGCTTCTAATGGGGCACCAACTTCATACACATTGGGCTGTAAGGTCTTGCGAGGATTGGCACCACCTTCATACTGCCGTTCGTTTTTTAGCACCTGAGTTGCGATAAGGCGCATTGCCTGCATATCAGTCAACCCCGTATTAATAACATGGACTAAACCAATATCATCAAAGGTTTTTTGCATGCACTGAGCGAGCTCTGCACTTGGCTCAAGCGGCTTACCATGGACACGGAATTGATTACCATCAATGGTGAATAATTCTGGAGAAATTGCAGCCACACCTGTCCACCACTTCGGCTCGATGATATCGTCCAGTGGAGCAAAAATTTTAGTGGCAGTGCCTATAGCCATACTTGTCAAGCCTTACAACCTATTATGTTGCGCATTCTAGCGACGAATGTCCACCACAACAATAGAAATATCATAAGATTTCCTAAGCAGAATATCCCCTTAACGGAATGCTTACGTAAATATCACAGTTATGGACTTAAACCCGCGCGCCTAGGGCATTGAAGGAAATAAATAAGGTGGGGTCGCACAGAAAATTTGTGGCGACACAATCAAAAGTTGATCGCCGGTAAACTGTAGCTAGAATCAATAATGCGCTTACTTATAAAACTCTTCGCCAAACTCTCGTTTTATACAGAAATCCAACATAGCCTCGAACATAAAGCTTCCCACCATTTAACCAAACCTTACCTTTATAGGAGTCCCCAGTTTTGGGATCAAACACTGCCCCTTTTTGCCAAACTTCCTTCTTAAGGGTCAGCCCATCGAAGATCTGCATACCTATAACCGGCTTGCCATAAAGGTCACCTTGGCATTTATCACACATAGGGTTCTTGTCATCACTATTGTGCAATCTAACAATGTTGGCAAATAACCTATCGTCTTCAATCCGGACCTCAACGGTAGATTGCAACTGACCATTCTCATCAAAGGTTTCCCAAAGCCCAACTGGGCTGTCCGTACTATCGGCATAAACATCTAGAGCCAATAACGAAATTGCTATAATCAGCAGTATTCTCATGAGGCATTCTTCCTTAGTAATTTCGAAATTATGTCTGCGCGCAACTCATCGACGGCCCCGCAAAACAAGTCCCTCTCTGCGGCCACCAACTCCACAGGCTATGCTTTGGATACATAGCTAGTTCAAATCTGCGGCATAACCTTTTAAAACGGCCAGCGGAACGATCGCTACGGCCTGACTATTAGTCCGTTTAAGATGTACTCGCGGTGCACAGCCGGCGTCGTGAGCCTCTAACCATCTGGACGCACAGAGGCACCATGACTGCCCTGCAGACAGACCAGCAAACTCAAATTCTGGTCGCGGGGTGGAAAGATCATTTCCACGAGACTTCGAGAACTCTAGAAACTCGTCAGTAATCAATGCACAGACTGTATGCGAGCCTCGATCATACTTATCGGTCCGACAAAAGCCATCACGGAAATAGCCCGTAATAGGATTGCTACAGCATTCCTCAATCGGGTCGCCAAATACATTAATTTGTGACAATAGTGATCTCCATTAAATCTTAGGACTTACGCGTTTTTCGCTCAAGATGCGCATTAATAATAACGCGTTTTAGTAAGCTTGCAATCTGTTTAGC
>CAJJDA010000010.1 GCA_905182855.1 gamma proteobacterium HTCC2207
TGGCGGACCGGACGGGACTCGAACCCGCGACCTCCGGCGTGACAGGCCGGCATTCTAACCAGCTGAACTACCGGTCCGTAAATCTTTTCTCTCATGGTGGGTGGTACAGGGATTGAACCTGTGACCCTCGCCTTGTAAGGGCGATGCTCTACCAGCTGAGCTAACCACCCCCTGAGAGAGCGACGCATTCTACCGAACTGGTTATGTCTGTCAAACATTATCTGCTGCTATATACATATTGGCTCGGCAGCCCTAAGATGCGGCTTAATTCTAGCGCTTTTGACCGCCAATATAATGCAAATTTACAAAGAATTTAGTATCGAAGCCGCTCACCGGCTGCCCAATGTGCCTGAGGGCCATAAATGCGCGCGTTTGCACGGCCATTCTTTCCTCGTTTCGATCCATGTTGAAGGCACTGTTGACTCTAAAACAGGCTGGATTATGGACTTTGGTGACATTAAAACCGCGTTTGCGCCTATTTATGAGGAGCTTGACCATCATTATCTCAATGATGTTGTCGGTCTTGAAAATCCCACCAGTGAAAATCTGGCACTGTGGATTTGGCAGAAGTTAAAGCCGGAATTACCCTTATTAAGTGCGGTCAAAATCAAAGAAACCTGCACTAGCGGCTGCGTCTACCGTGGCGAAAGCTAGATCATTAGTTTGTGCTTTAGTCGAGTCAGTGGCGTCCCTAATAAGCACTATAATCATTAAAGCAACAGGTATTAGGCAGCCCAATAGCATCTGTTGCCAGGATAGGGAACTGATTGCCCAGCCGGCGGACAGTGCTGCGATGGCCGAGATTGAAAAAACTGTAAAATCATTGAGTCTCTGTGCTTTAAATTTATCCTCTTCGCGATGAGAACTTGGCAGCAGCGCGGTGCCTGCGACAAACAGAAAGTTCCAGCCCATGCCAAGCAGCACTAGCTGCAGCCAGAAGCCGCTGACGGAGGTGTCGAAAAAGCCAATTATAATAGTGGCGCAGTAGCAGACCAGTCCCAGCACCATCATGCCTTTAATATTTAGACGTTTGAATAAGAACGGCGCTATAAACGATGGTAGAAACATGGCGGCGATATGGCTTTGAATAACCCATTTAGTATCGATTAGCGAATGCCCATGGATGTGGTGCATGCTAATGGGCGTGCCTGTCATTACAAATGACATGACAACATAGGCAACCGATGCGCTGGCTAGAGCTAAAAAGAATGAGGGGTTTCGGAGTAATTCTGTGGCTGTAACTGTACTTTTCTTCGGCGCAATAGCTATGGCTGCAACAGACTTAAATAAGGCTAGTATGGCTGCGGCGATTCCGAGGCACAGTGCGGTTAATAGAAACGAGCCCTGGTAGTCGATCGCTGTGATCTGGATGCCGATAACGGCGAGTTCGGGCCCAATAAACGCGGCTATGATACCGGCACCCATCACCATCGATGCGGCTGTTGGTTGATTTTCGAGACTGACAGACTCCATGGCCGTAAACCGAGACTGAAGTAACCCCGAGCTAGAGCAACCGATTATCAGAGAGGCCGTGCAAAACAGCACAAAACTCGAATACTGCAGTGCTATGATCGCTACCAAGCAGCCTCCTAAGCCTAGGCCAAAAAATAGAAATAGGCCCCATTTTCGTCCTAGTCGGTCCATTGCGTGGGTCGCAGGGATCATGCCAAATGCGGTGCCCGTCGTCATAATAGCGACCGGGACCATTGCCCACTCCGTGTTGGGCGTCAAGCTAGCGCCCACCAGACTGCCTAAAAACACCATAAGAGTGGCTAAAGAGCTGGCCAGCGCGGTACTGAGGCTGATTATCCAGACATTAGTGAAATCTTTACTTAGGATGCTACTCATATGACGATATCTCATTTATTTTAAAGGTTGCCAGTCTAAAGGGCGACTTCCAAGTGCTTTTGTCAGGTTGGGTGGACCTAAAGCGCCGTTGGCCTAACGAACTATACGCCGGCTACTGTATACTGAACTTAAGAACAATCCCCTCTTAAAATTGCCTAATCCCTTCCGTGAGTTAAAACTATGGTAAAAGTTGGAACGTTTAACAAGCTTCAAGTGGTCAAAGAGGTGGACTTTGGTGTCTACCTTGATGGCGAGGAGCTAGATACTATTTTATTGCCTAAGCGCTACGTTCCCGCTGGTTGCGAGCTGGGTGATTGGATTGATGTATTTCTATATTTTGATTCTGACGATCTGCTTATCGCTACCACTGAAAAGCCGAAGGTTGAAGTTGGCTGCTGTGAAATGCTCACCGTGGTAGATATTAACCACGCTGGTGCCTTTATGGATTGGGGTCTGCCCAAGGATCTGCTAGTGCCCTATAACGAGCAACAGAAACCTATGGAGGTGGGTTATTCCTATGTCGTGCATGTTTTTCATGACGCTACCTCAGATCGCCTTGCGGCCTCAACCAAGCTCAATCATCACTTAGATGAGGAGCCCGTATTTTTAAAGCTTCGCGAGAAAGTCAATTTGCTGATCGCCAGTCGCACGGAGTTGGGCTATAAAGCGGTAATAAACAATGAATCTATGGGCTTGATCTTTCGTGATGATGCTTTTAGGCCACTTAAAATCGGCGAGCGATTACCTGGTTTTGTCAAAGCGATCCGTGGGGATGGCAAGGTTGATCTGGTCATCTCTCAAAGCACGCTGCAAGGAGATCATGATCTCGGCGAACAGATTGTTAGCCATTTAAGGGATGCAGGAGGACGGTCTGCGCTTACCGATAAAAGTGATCCCGAAGAAATCTATCGGACGTTTAAGGTCTCCAAGAAAAAGTATAAACAGGCCTTAGGGTCCTTATATAAAAGTAAGCGAATAATAATTAATGTGGGAGATATTCAGCTTATTAATTGATTTAATTTTGGCGCTGATTATCTTATTGGCATAACTTTCGGCGTATTAATCTGCTTTTTAAGCTCAGTAGACTCTGCGATGCTCCGAGGCTGGCTTGGTTATACTTTTAGTGTGTGATACGATATCTCGGTAGTTTCGAAGCTCTTAGCGGTTAATGCACCCGCAAATCAACTGTCAGGAAGGCTGGCAGATGTCTAAGTTTTATAAGTAAAAATTATAAATCAAGTTGATTTTTTAATTTGTCTACAGCTAAGTCCTAGCGGAGTATTGCTAAGGATATTAGCTACATCGGTTTCAATTAAAAATAAAATCAAATAGTGCAGTCTGGCTACCAGACCAACGAGTAAGCTTTATTCATTTAATTTGGGGAAAAGATATGTTTCACAAGACAAAGCTAAATAAGGCCGTCATCACAGCAATTGCTGCTGGCATGGCCGCCAGTGCGGGAAGCCTAGTAATGGCTGCTGGTATCGAAGAAGTGATAGTAACCGCAACCAAGCGTGCAGAAAACATGCAAGATGTGGCTATCGCCATTTCCGCTTTGGGTGGCGATTCGCTTAAAGAACTTGGCGTACAAACCTTTGATGAATATGTAGAGTATCTACCTAACGTCGTTAGTGCGGGAATTGGCCCAGGAGCCAAAGAAATATATATCCGTGGTTCTGCATCTGAGCAGGCATCACTGTCGGTTTCGTCAGCGCAGGGTTCTGCACCTGGCGTAGCACTTTATCTTGATGATATGCCCGTTTCATTTGGTGGACGAAATCTTGATTTATACGCGGCTGATCTTCAACGTGTAGAAGTTTTAGCGGGTCCTCAGGGTACGTTATTCGGTGCGAGCTCGCAGTCGGGCACAGTCCGAATGATTACTAACCAGCCCGTTATCGGTGAGTTTGAAGGCCGAATCGATTTAGGGATTAGCACGACGGCTGGTGGCGGAGATAGCAATAAAGTGGAAGCCATGATTAACCTTCCAATAAGCGAAAATGTCGCACTGAGAATGGTCAGCTACAGCGACAATCAGGGTGGATGGATTGATAACGTAGCCGGTAGCTTCACTCCAAGTGGTCCGGTTATCGATCGTAACTCTCTGGGTTACGGGCCGTACTTCAAAGATTTTCCGCTGACAACTAAGCAAACAATTTATAACGATGATCTGGCAGAAGAAGACCATAACGAGGCTAGCTATAACGGCTATCGCATAGGTCTGGCTGCCGATCTAAACGAAGACTGGAGTGTTCTGGTTCAGCATACATCTCAAGAATTGGATGTTGAAGGCTCCTTTTTGATTGACCCCCGTCTAGGTGATGATAAATCAGAGAAGTTCTCGCCTGAACGCACCCAAGACGATTTTGGGTTGACGACATGGACACTTGAAGGACGTGTTGCTAACTTAGATGTGGTTTATACCGGGGGCTATTTAGATCGCGAAGTTGACGCAGTGATTGATTACACTCACTACAACAATGGCGGTGGGTACATCACATATTATATGTGTAGTGGTAACATTTATACCTCTGACAAGACTATTGCAAAAAATAGCTGTTTTAACCCGACCAAGACTTATGTCGATCAAAGTGAAAACGAGCGTACGACTCACGAGTTCCGTATTAGCACAGACGCAGATAATCGCGTTAGATTGCTCGGTGGTGTTTATATGAGCGACGTCGACACTAAAACGCTTGGTCAATTCCAGTACTTAAGTGCCGGTGACACGTTTAGCGAATTTAATCAGATTTACTACGGTAATCCTGATTACCCGAGATACCAGCTGGGTAATGTTACTGTAGACACTGCAGGTACCAACAAAGTTGGACCTACCAGCCCCGCTACTGTGTTTTATAATGACTTTACGCGAACAGAAGAAGAGATCGCCTTTTTTGGTGAAATTGCCTTTGACTTTACTGACAAGTTAACCGGTGCAATAAGTGCGCGTAGATATGAGTTAGATACGCAGTTACAGGGCGCATCTAACTTCTCCTTTGGCTGTCGCTACAATGGCGGCAAAGCAGAAGGTGGTGCTGCAACTGGAACTGTTGCGACGGCTCCCCTGTGCACCAGTGAAAAGTTTAGTAATGATGTGAGTGCTCGCTTTACGACGCTCGGTGCCTATGGTGCAACTGGTGACGAAGCTCCTCTGTTGGCTGCGACAAGCCCGTCAGGTGAGAAAGAAATGTTTCGTGGCGGTGGCAGTAATGCTGCAACCTTAGCGGCGATCAAGAGTGGTAAGCTTGACATCAGTGATATTAACGCCGATGGATCCACTACTGAGGAAGATACTATTATTAAGGTGTCTTTGAACTATAAACTCAGTGATGATGTCATGCTTTATAGCGTGTACTCGGAAGGTTATCGTCCAGCGACACAAAACCGAAATGCGGGCCAACTATCAACCAATCAGTCCGGTGTTTATACCGGTTATGTTGTGCCTGCTGTGGCAGTAACGGATACGTTGGAGAACATTGAATTTGGTATGAAAGGTACCTTCCTTGACAACACGCTACGGTTCAATGCGACCTACTACCAGGCCGAGATTGACAACTTGCAGGTGTCTCGGTTTGACCCATCCAACGTAGCCTTCTTGGTATTTATGGAAAACGTTGGTGATGCCGAGTCTTCAGGTATCGACGCTGATTTTCAGTGGGCCGCGACGGATCGCTTAACTATCTCGGGCGCCTTTAGTGTCCTAGATACTGAGCTTACGCGAATAAATGGCCAGCTCGAGGGGATTGCAGTACCTGTTGGCTCTGACTTGCCGTTGGCCTCTGACTTCTCTGGTAACCTGCGTGCTCGCTACGACTTCACGATGGATAGCATGGCTGCAGACGCATTTGTCGCGGCTTCTATAACGTATCGTGGAGAGACTCTTGCAGGCGTTGTAGGTAGTGCGGCATTTATGGATGACACTAGCTTACTGGCTTATGGCGCAGCATCAGGCATTTCGACTTCAAAGGAAGGCGGCAACTTCGGTACGGTTAATGACTCAACGGGTGCATTGCCACTGAATACGCGCTTTGTTAACGACGCTACGACTACACTGAATGTCAGCATGGGTATGTCCAAAGACAACTGGAATGCAGAGTTCTATGTTAACAACCTTACTAGCGAAGAAGGTGCTATGACTCAGACGGCAGGTAAGTTTACACCTGAGCAGAGTGTTATGCGTCCACGTACTATGGGTCTTCGATTCTCGTACAACTTTGAATAAGCTTTAGCTATTGTTAGACTCTATAGGGCGAACTTCGGTTCGCCCTATTTTTTAATGCCGAGAAAATACTATGAACCAACCAATTTCGTCAACAGCAGCGGATATAGAGCGAGCGCAAAGACTGCTGGGGGCTGGTAATCTTGAAGACGCCGATAAGCTTATTAATACCATCCTTTCTGACAGTCCAGATAACGTCGATGGGCTGTATACCTTTGCTGTGATCCAACGATTGAAAAAAAATCATGTAGAAGCATTAAAAACCTTGGGCCAAGTATTGCAGCAGCAACCTAATTTGGCTCGGGCCTATCAGGAGCGCGCGCTCAATGAGCTTTCCCTTAATAATCCTATGCCTGCGGGCGCAGCGTTAGAGGCAGCCGTAGAATTAGATCCGGCGCTATTAAAAAGCTGGCAGTTGCTAGTGCCGCTTTATAAAGCCAGTGGTAGCAGCAAGGCACGTGATGCTGAAACGCAGGTGGTTTTTTTGAAAACGCTACCCAGTGAGCTCCTTACTGCCATCAGTTACATGTCAGCCGGTCGGCTACTCGAGGCAGAGAAAGTGTGTCGCGGTTTTTTAATGCAAAATAAAACTCATGTAGAGGGTATGAGGCTGTTAGCTGAAATAGCCACACGAAACAATATTCTTGAAGACGCTGAGTTCTTGCTTGAAAGCGTTATTGCGTTTGAACCCGATCATATGGATGGCAATATTCAATTTGCGCATATATTACTGCGCCGGCAGCGCTTTCATCGGGCTTATGACCAGGCTAAAAAAGTATTTGATAATTACCCCGAGGCTAGGTCGCGTACTCAGACAGTCTATGCTTCTGCCTGTTTTGGTGTTGGTAGAAACGACGAGGCGATTGAACAATATCTCGAAATGATCGCGTTAGACCCCAGTAATGCGCAGTTATTTGTCTCTTTAGGTCATATTTATAACTCGCAGGGCGATCCGGCCAAGGCTGCTGAGGTATTTATGCAGGCCTATAAGGTAAGCCCCAATTTTGGTGATGCTTATTGGAGTCTGGCTAACACAAAATCGTATAAGTTTGATGATCAGCAAATTAGTGCGATGCAGGCGTCCGAAGCCAGCGGGGATACCGAAGCACTGGATCAGATTCAAATCAATTTTGCGCTTGGCAAAGCCTTTGAAGATCGTCGCGACTATAAGCAGGCATTTCATCATTATGCCAAGGGCAATGATCTCAAGAAGCCGACGACACATTATGCGGCGGGGCAGTTGCAGCGACGAATAGATTCGCAAATTTCAGTCTGCACCTCTGAATTTCTCACTTCAAAACAGGGCCTAGGTAATAGTTCTGCGGATCCTATTTTTATCGTAGGGTTACCCCGATCAGGCTCGACATTGTTGGAACAAATTCTGGCTTCGCACTCACAGGTGGATGGCACCATGGAGCTGCATAATATATTGGACCTAGCCAAACGTCTGCGTGGGAGAGATAGCAAAGATGATGAGAATCCTAGGTATCCGCAGATAATCACCGAGTTGGATGACAGCTACTTTGATCGATTTGGGACTCAATTTATGCAGGACACCAAGGTTTATAGGGACTCTGCGCCATTTTTTACCGACAAGATGCCGAATAACTTTTTCCATATTGGTTTGATAAAGCTAATCTTGCCAAATGCAAAAGTCATTGATGCTCGGCGGCACCCGATGGCCTGCTGCTTTAGTGGCTTTAAGCAACTGTTTGGCGAAGGGCAGGAGTTCTCCTATGGCCTAGCTGATATAGGTAATTACTACCGCCAGTACGTCACTCTGATGGATCATTGGGATAAGGTATTACCTGATTTTGTGCTGCGCGTGCAGCATGAGGATGTTGTCGAGGATCTCGAAACTCAGGTACGTCGCATGCTCGATTTCTGTGGGTTGCCATTTGAAGAGGCCTGTCTAGACTTCCATAAAACTGAACGCAGCGTGCGCACGCCCAGTGCGGAGCAGGTACGTCAGCCGATTTATAAAACCGGTCTGGATCAGTGGCGCAACTTTGAAGAGCATCTTCAGCCATTGATCGATTCTTTGGGACCGGATGTTTTGAAACGCTATCCGATTAATTAGTAGTGATAGTTTCTCATGCCAAACAGTTTATCTTTTTCGCGGTGCCGAAAACTGGTACCCATGCGGTTCGTGAGCTATTGCGTGTCCATAAGGGCCCAGATGACTGGGAGCAGCAAATTCTGTTCGGTAAACAATGTTTGCCAATACCAGAGATAGCGAAAATTCAACATGGACATATCAGTGTCCAGCAAATCTCGCCCCATCTTGAAGCGGCTATTTGGCAAAACTATTTGAAATTTGCGATTGTGAGAAATCCCTTCGATCGATTTATCTCAATCTGTTTTTTCTTGAATCGTAAAAACCCCCTGTTTATCGAGACGCCGCTGCAGTGGATGAAATCAGCGATTAAGGTGCCGCAATTTAGAGAGCGGGTCCTAGTAAAGCCTCAATACCTTCAGTTGATAGATGCTCAAGGCGAAATAGCAATGGACTATGTTGGTCGCTATGAGCATTTGCAGTTATCAGTTGATGAGATTTGTAATAGGCTCCAGATCAAGGCGGTGCCTTTGGAGATAAGAAACGCCTCAGCGCATAAGCAGTATCGCGAGTACTATGATGACGAACTCAAATCTGCAGTTGAAATGGTTTACCGCGAAGACCTTAAGCAATTTAATTACTCCTATTAGTATAGGCGTTCATTTGCTCGACATTGAGTGCGGCATTGATTAAACGTTGCATTATAATCGGGTTTAGGCCAACTTGGTTGCTGCCATGGTGTAGCGCTAAGGGTTTCTGTCGAGCTGGTTTGCAGTGTACCTCAATAGCGCTCTATACTCCGCCCAGCCTGCTTCTTCGTAGCCATAGAGATGCCAGATCTGACGCCAGTCTTTGGCCAGGTTTAGGAGTATTATTTTGTATCTCGCAGCGATCTCTGGATCATTTTTAGGATTATTTTCAATATCACCAATTAGCTCGTTGGCAATGGCTTCAAGTTCGCCTGGGGCCATAACGGGCGCTATATTGTAACGCTCCGTCTTAATGCTGCTTTGCAGGCCAGGTTGGTAGGGGTGCGCATTAATCTTAGTCTGGAGCAGCGGGGTATCTCCGTTTATCCCAAAGGATTCCATCTGGCGCACAGTCTCCCAAAAGCGTGAAGAGCCTGAGGTATCTATTACTAGATGAACACGATCTTGGTCACTATTATTGATGACTTTATGGCGACGCCAAGAGTCAAATATCCAGCATTCACCGGCACGCATATGAATCGCTTGATCACCACAATGAAAGATGACCTGTGGGTTGGTAATAATCGGAATATGGATTCTAACCCTGCTATACCAGTGGTAATTAAAATCAACATGCTCGCTTACCTCAGCACCAGCGTTAAGACGCATTAGCCTAGACCTGGCCAGAACCTCACCAAAGCTGGCCATCACTTGTTGCATATATTCGCATCTCAGCAATTCTGGCGTGGAGGCCATAGGCCCATTAAAATCATTATTGCGCTGACCGTTTAGAGAGATCAATGGTATTGCAAGGTTACCAACCAATTTAGAGGGATGTTCCATCCACGCGTCGTCTGAGAGCTCAGCAATTTCTCGTCCTAATTGAAGAGCATCGAATTGATAGGGTAGTCGCACAAAAGGTTGAGCTAGCTTCATAGAATTTATTGGATTCTCGTTAGCGTTGATTATAGTCAACAGTCCCGGCTTTTTTGCCGCCGCATTCCAGAGTATAAGCCGCGCCCGTAAATGGTGCAATTTAGATGCTGCTTTTAGAACTTTAATTAACAAAACTGTATAATTTATGAATGACATTATATGCCCAAATTGTACCTAAATATAAGAGGTGATGTATGTCTGACATAAAAATGACCGAACGAGAAGTTCAACAGCTAGTGGAGGGTTGCCTGATGGCCAATGGCTGTAACCATGAAAACGCTGCGGCTCTGGGTCGCACTATTGCGTCAGCGGAGCGCGATGGTAGTGCGTCGCACGGCCTGTTTAGAATGCCGGGCTATATTGCCTCGCTGCGTAGCGGAAAGGTTGATGGCAATGCCGAGCCCACAGTGACGCGTATAGCGCCCTCGGTGATTAAAGTTGATGGCCATCGCGGCTATGCGCCACTGGCGCTCGAAAAAGGGCGCGAAGCGCTGATAGAAGCGGCTCGTGAGAATGGTATTGCGGCGATGGCGTTGGTCAATGTGCATCATTTTGCGTCGCTCTGGGTTGAGGTAGAGCCCATAGCTGAAGCTGGTCTGGCGGCCATGGCCTTTACCACCTATAAACCCGCTGTAGTGCCCGCTGGCGCTAAAGAGCCGTTATTTGGCACCAATCCCATGTGCTTTGGCTGGCCCCGTGGCGACAGGCCACCGCTGGTCTTTGATCAGGCCTCAGCCTCTATGGCTCGTGGTGAAGTGATGATTGCCGCTCGTGACGGTCACGCCGTGCCCGCGGGGACTGGGGTTGATGCAGATGGTAATCCCACCACAGATGCGCAAAAGATTCTTGATGGTGGGGCACTGCTGCCCTTTGGCGGTCATAAAGGCTCTACCATTGCCATGATGATTGAGTTGTTGGTCGCCGGTCTTACTGGCATGGACTTTAGTTACGAAGCGCAGAAAAATGATAACAATGATGGTGGCCCACCTAATGGCGGCGAATTTATGCTGGCGATAGACCCGAATAAATTTGGTGATACTGAGGGCTGGTTAGATCATTCCGAGGCGTTTTTACAGCGACTAGCAGGTATGGAAGGGTCGCATATGCCGGGTAACCGTCGCTATGCCAATCGCGCCAAAAGCACCGTTGAGGGGATCACTGTCAGCGAAAAGGTACATGCTAGTTGTATTGAATTTATTAATACTGCCAGCTAGTTAGAGCATGGTTAATCCGTATTTCTCTGCCTGCTGAGGTGTCTCTCGTGTAATGGTATCGATCATTGCTTCCGCTGCTGGCGATAGTGTCCAGCCCTTGCGCGTAATTAGGTAGATATTGCGCGATTCAGAGGGTACCAGCGATCGTGACACTAAATCATTGGTTGATTTGGGTACGGCTAGGTTCCTCTTACGGATACGCCAAGATTAGATCTCAGCATAGCCACTAATGTGGTGATATTGGGAAAATTAAACTTGGACTCGCCGGCGTCATGGCGGGCTCTTAATGTTTTGGTAATACCTGTATCTAAAAAAGTCACATTATCCAGCTGCGTCCATGCGATTGCTGCGGTATTTTGAGCCAGCTCATGATCACGATGGCAGATTAATTCTAGCTTATCAGCAAATAGCGGTGTGAACTTGAGCACCTTGTTGGGCTTCCACATACTGCCTATCCCGAAGTCGACTTCATTGCGCTCCACTCGGTGTTGGACGCCACGGGAACTATCATCATCGAGATGCAGGTTAATGCCGGGAAACTCAGCGGCAAATGTTTTAATGATTTCTGGTAACAGGTTGGTTGCTACTGAGGGGACAACGGCCATACTGACATGGCCACTGCGCCGCTCTGAGGTGGCTCTAAGGTCATGGATAGCTGCGTCGAAATCTCGCACCAGACGCTCGGCAATAGGCAGGAAATTTTCACCCTCAGTGGTGGTGCTGACGCTGCGAGTTGTGCGTTCGATCAGTTTCAAGCCAATAAACTCTTCGAGCTGTTTAACCGCCAGAGTGATAGCGGGTTGAGTGCGGGACAGCTTTTCTGCGGCACGATTAAAGCTACCTTCTTTGGCGACCACGATAAAGGTGCGCAGGTGTCGAAGAGTTACATTTAAATGTTTGATATAAATACCTTTTGTTGTTTTTAGGGTAATTTTATATAATCTGTAGAATAAATTAATTTAGCTTATATATCTATATAAATTAGTCATTAGATTTATCGCTGATTAGAACCAAGAATACGCCGCTAAAGGGCGTGATTAGATACATTTAGGCCGTTATTGCCGATTTTAAACATCAAAACAAAGAGGAGTAGTCATGAGTCAGGAAATGTTCCAGAACTATATCAATGGTCAGTGGGTAGCTAGTGCAGCAGTCATCGAGAATATTAACCCGTCAGATACCAGTGATGTAGTGGGGCACTATGCCAAAGCCTCTCCCGAAGACTGTCTTGCCGCTATTGCTGCGGCCAATGCGGCATTTGATGGCTGGTCACAAAGTGGTTTAGAGCAGCGCAAGCAGATACTGGATTTTATTGGTGCAGAGCTTATTGCTCGCAGCGGTGAAATTGGTGAGATTTTGGCGCGAGAGGAAGGTAAAACACGTGCCGAAGGCGTTGGTGAAGTTCACCGCTCGGGTCAGTTCTTTCAATATTACGGTGCCGAAGCACTGCGTCTGATGGGCGAAAACACCCAGTCCGTGCGTCCTGGGGTGGATGTTGAAGTACACCGCGAGGCCTTGGGCGTCATCGGCATTGTTACACCATGGAATTTCCCTCTGGCGGTGGCGGCATGGAAAGTGGCACCGGCATTGGCCTATGGTAATGCCGTGGTACTGAAGCCTGCCGAGTTGGTGCCAGCCAGTGCTTGGATACTGGCAGATATTATCAGTCGCAGTGGGTTGCCTGCTGGTGTCTTTAATCTAGTGATGGGTTCGGGCCGTGATGTGGGTGAAACACTCTGCACCTCCCCCGACATTCAAGCCGTAACCTTTACTGGTTCTGTAGGCGTTGGCCGTCATATTGCCCGCAATGCTATCGACAATATGGCCCGTGTGCAGCTAGAAATGGGCAGTAAGAACGCCCTCGTGGTGCTCGACGATGCCGATATTGACGTCGCCGTTAACTGTGCCCTTGCCGGCGGTTATTTTGGTACTGGGCAGAAATGTACCGCCTCCTCCAGAATTATTGTGCAGGCTGGTATCCATGATGCGTTTGTAGAAAAGCTGAGCACAGCAGTGGGCAAACTCGTAGTAGGACATGCGTTAGGCGAAGGATCCCAGATTGGGCCCGTTGTCGATGCACGTCAGCTTGCTCAGAACTTGGAATATATGCAGATTGCTAAGGATGAGGGCGCCCAGTTAGTTGTCGGTGGTGAGCGTTTGCAGTTAGACACTGAGGGTTACTTTATGTCGCCGGCACTGTTTATTAATACCACTAATCAGATGCGTATTAACCGCGAAGAAGTGTTTGGCCCCATCGCCTGTGTCATCAAGGTTGCCAGTTATGAAGAGGCGCTGGAGGTGTCGAATGATTCAGATTTTGGTCTGACATCGGGTATCATTACCAGCTCGCTAAAGTATGCTGGGCACTTCAAGCGTCACTCCAAATCAGGTTGTGTGATGGTAAACTTACCAACTGCTGGAACCGACTATCATGTGCCCTTTGGTGGTCGTAAAAACTCCAGCTATGGTGCACGTGAGCAGGGTCAATACGCCCGCGAGTTTTACACTATTATAAAAACCAACTACAGCAAGCCATACTAACCGGGAGTTTCTGATGAACAAAGATATACTCCTGATTGATGGCTTGCAGTACGTCAATTGGAATCGCGGGCTATTTGAAAATGCTCAGCAGTCTGGGATACATGCCATTCATGTCACTATTGCCTATTGGGAAAATAGCCGCGAGACCTTGGAAAATATTGGGCATTGGAACCGTCATTTTCTGGATCATGGCGATCTCATTATGCCGATACACTCGGCGGCCGATATCTTAGAGGCTAGGCGTCTGGGTAAAGTAGGTATCATTTTTGGGTTCCAAAATTGTTCGCCGATTGAAGACGATGTCAAAATGGTACAAATTCTTCACCAGCTGGGTGTGCGTATTATGCAGCTCAGTTACAATAATCAGAGCCTTTTGGCGACCGGTTGCTATGAGGAACAGGACGGCGGTATAACCCGATTTGGTAAACAGGTAATTAAAGAGATGAACCGCGTCGGCATGGTTATTGATATGTCTCACAGTGCTGAAAAGTCCACGCTTGAAGCTATCGAAATTTCTGAGCGGCCCATTGCAATTACCCATGCCAACCCAACATTTTTTCATGGTGCACTGCGCAATAAATCAGATCATGTGCTGCGCGCGATTGGTGACTCTGAAGGTATGCTCGGTTTTAGTATGTATCCTTTTCACTTGAAAAATGGCTCAGATTGTACGTTGCCAGAATTTTGTCAGATGATTATGCAGACAGCAGAGATGATTGGTGTTGACCGTTTAGGTATCGGCTCTGATCTGTGTGAAAATTGGGACTACTCGGTATTAGAGTGGATGCGCAGTGGCCGTTGGACCATGGGTGTCGATCATGGTGAGGGCACCGCAGAAAAACCGTCTTGGCCGCGTCAGCCAAATTGGTTCACTGGGCCAAAGGATATGCACACGATCGCTCAGGGTCTTGAAGACACCGGCTTCAGTGAATCGGATGTGGCTAAAATCATGGGCCAAAATTGGCTTTCATTTTTTGAGAAATCATTTACGAGTAAGGATCAAATATGAGTGACGAGGTTACAGACAGCGTAACGACAACTATTGACTGGCCGGTGTTTATTTTGAGCGGTGGATTTCTAATGCTGTTTGTCGCCACCGCAGTATTTGATATCGAATTTCTTTCCGCCACTGTTAGCCAGGCGTTTGGCGGAGCGACTCAGATGTTTGGTGCCTACTGGCAGGTGCTAATGCTGCTAACCTTTGTGATCGCCTTAGGTGTTGCTGCGTCCGGTTCTGGCAGGGCTAGGTTGGGTAACCTCAGCGAACCTGATATTAGTACCTATAAATGGGTGGCAATTATTATGTGTACGCTGCTGGCTGGGGGCGGCGTGTTCTGGGCCGCGGCTGAGCCCATGGCCCATTTTATCAACTCGCCGCCATTGTTTGGCGTCGAATCCTCGAGTCCAGCTGCGGTATATCCCGCTCTGGCGCAGAGTTATATGCACTGGGGCTTTTTGGCTTGGTCAATCCTAGGCAGTCTGACCGCAATTATTTTTATGTACCTGCACTATGACAAAGGTCTGCCATTGAAGCCGCGTATATTGCTGTATCCGGTGTTTGGTGAGGTCGTGCTTCACGGATGGCTCGGTGCCCTGATAGATGCCGCCTGTGTCGTTGCAGTGATTTCTGGAACGGTAGGGCCGATTGGGTTTTTAGGTTTGCAGGTGAGTTTCGGTCTCTCCGAACTGTTCGGTATCAGCGATAGCTATAGTACACAGTTAGCGATTATTGTCGGGCTCATTGTGATTTACACTATTTCAGCGGTGTCCGGCGTTACCCGAGGTATTCAGATACTCAGCTCATTTAATATTGTGTTGGCTATCGGCCTAATGGTCTTTATCTTAATCGCTGGGCCAACCGCCTTTATTTTTGACAGTTTTATTCAATCAACTGGCCTGCTATTGACTGAGTTTATCCCCATGGCTACCTACCGGGCTGATGTCGGCTGGTTGAATGGCTGGACGGTATTTTTCTGGGGCTGGTTCATTGGCTATGGCCCGTTGATGGCAATGTTTATTGCGCGTATATCCCGCGGTCGAACGATTCGTCAGTTGATTATCACATTGTCACTCACTGCGCCCCTGGTAACGTACTTCTGGTTCACTATCGTTGGTGGTACCGGGATTGCCTTTGAACTGGCTGATGTTGGGGTGATCTCCGGGCCCTATGCCGAGTCTGGAATGCCAGCGGCTCTATTGGCCATTACCCAGCAATTACCCTGGGGATTTCTGATCTCAGTACTATTTTTGGTGCTCACAACTATCTTCGTTGCGACCACGGGAGACTCCATGACTTACACCGTTTCCATGGTGATGACAGGCACCGATAACCCGCCAACCGCGCTTCGTGTTTTCTGGGGCATTATGATGGGTGTGCTGGCGGCAATACTGATCTCAATCGGCTCTGGTGGCGTATCCGCGCTGCAATCTTTTATTGTCGTAACAGCCGTTCCAGTGTCGCTTATATTAATGCCATCACTGTGGAATGCTCCTAAAATGGCGCGACAGATGGCTGTCGAGCAGGGCCTCATTTAACTAGGATGGGATGTACTGTGCAGCACTAATTCGCAGTCGACCAGCTTAATGCAAGCGGATGGCAAACCACGCGTATTGCCGTTGCGTCCTGCCAGTCAGGTTATGCGGTTGGAGCGCTTGGGTAGCTTTCATCAGTCGCGACTGAGTTTTATGCGTACGCTCGTGCGACGAATGGTGATTGAAAACTGGCAGATTACCAGTCCAGTATTTGATCTAGATGATCAAGGTTACGGCACCGTGGTCTACCAGGTTGAGGCCAGATTTGGCATCTTTAGCTACGTACTATTTTCGCATTATCTGGATCCGGATAGTCGCAATGATAGGGTGATCGCCAATCAGTGGGATCTAACTATGGCACTGTGCGAAGGTACAGTTGATGCCGATCAGTTAGCATTCTTGCGCACGAATGTGCCGAAGCAGGAAGCAGGCCGTGTTGACTCGCGGGTGCTGGTGCTATCTCGCGCCAATCGTAGTGGGCGCACATTTGAATATGTCGTCGATGAGTTGGCCGAGGGTCGTCAGCCCTGTATCGACGTGATCGCCGAAGTGGGCTATCTCTATCGTACCACTGCAGCTTACGGTAGTGGTAAGTTGGGTATGGCGGATTGGGAAAAAGTCTGGACCAAGCATCGAGATTTTGCCCGACCCTTTGCGGCGGAGATGTTTACCTGTTTTATGCTTACGTCACTTTAGTATGCAGCAGGCTGACTATTTAGCGGCACAGCGCGCGCCGGAACCAAGGCGGTAATTTTGGATGAAGATATCAAGCGTTATATAGGTATTGGTAATTCTACTGGTCTGGGTATGGCACCTTTTTTAATCAACCATCCTATGTTAATTAACCAGTGGATTGAAATGCGTGAAACCGCATTGGCGAGAGTTATTCTCGCCAGCGAGTCTGGTGTTGATGAGTCTATATTTGTCCGCTTGGCGGCTTCAGTGCAGCGGGTAATCCAGCATCTGGGTGAGATTGTCACTGCTGACGAACGACAGAGTAGTTCTAATATTTTAGTGCGGCAAGATTTGGTGCTTTTGCACCAATGGCTCCAAGATGAGACTGCAGCGTTGGTGCGAGAAAATTATGACTGGGCTAATCTGGTTGAGTATGCGGAACGGTCCTTTCACTTAGAAACGCAGGAAGTGATTAATACATTATTAATTGAGCTCTATCCCGAGTTAGTTGATGACCTCGAGGAGCATATGGGTGTGGACGAATCTATTCGCGTAATGCCTGAGATGTCTGTCGCTCAGCTGTTGCAGATTATCGAAGATAAGTATGATTGGGCGTTGGCTATAGATTTCAGTCAGTACGAATCAATGGGAGCATTTTGGTACCGATCCCAAGAAAAGATGGAGCCTCGTCTTGGGCCAGACCAACATTGATATGGGTATGGAAAAAGAGATGCCAATGGCCGTTGGCCGTCGTGTGCGAGAATGTTATGACCAAGTTAGTGCTTACAATCTGACCTGTCCGCAACAGAATGTCGCCCACTTTATTATGAGAAATCCAAACTATAGTGGCATCGTCGGTCGCGTTCAAACTATGGCGCAGAGATGTTACGGAGATATACGTGAAAATTTGGTCCACTCCGACGTGCTGCCGATTCATTTGTTGCGCTGTAAGCTATCTTTTTTTGGGGTGAGTAAATTTGACCCTCGCTCACGCCTATGGGTACGTAATACCATGTTCCAGGGTGCGCCTCTGATCAGTGATTTTGGTAAACCCTTTGCTGATGAGTGGCAGTTTCCTATCAAACCTGTTCTGACGTCCGGCTAAGTCGCATGAAAGTGTCCAAAAATGAATTGATGGCTTCACTTAAGAAGGCATTTGAGGGCTTGGGTTTCCATCCAGGCGACTATTATGATGCCGCCGATATGGTGGTCTGGTTAGAGACTCATGGTCTCGATGGTTTTGATCGATTGCAGGCAGCTCTGGCCTATCTGAATACGACCGGACCGACCCATGCTGAACTTATTGAAGAGGATACGAGCTATTCAGTTTTGGATGGTAATGATAGCTCTATTTTACTCTGCGGTAGCGAGGCGATTGACCTGCTGAGTGCTCAGATAATGGAAGGTTCCGCGGCTGGATTACAGCTTAATAACTGCTATAACCGAACTTTTATTTTACAGCGATTAGTCAAGGCTGCACAACGCGATTTGGCTTTTATAGCCTACTGGCGGCAGGATGCTTGTTGCATCAAGGTCTCTATTGCGGCGGGTGCCGACCTTCCAGAGCATCAGACGTTTAGTCTGGCCGAGGTTATTGATCCGCAGTCGCTGACCGTTTTTGCCGGTACAGACTTAGTCGTTGTGGAGCAGCAATTTTCTGAGCAGATAGCAATCGGGGAGTTGATTGAGACCTATTCATCGGCAGAAATGAGTATCTGCTATCAGGATTCGGTAGAGCAGGGCATCGAGATAGACGAGGTCCTTTGGTCAACTCTTGAGGGACTCGTTGAAAGAATATTAGTTGAGTCCACAGAGAGCTCCAGAGCGGGCGCCGGAGACTAGCCTAGCGCCGCCCTGTGATAGTACTACTCTGGCATTTCCAGCTCAGCCTGGTTGATCAGCCAGTATCGAAAGGCCTCGACATGAGGATGGACATGCTGATTAACCGGCGTCGCTAAAAAGAAAGCCTCAGACGTTGCTAAGCGCTCATTAAATGGCGCGATTAAACGTCCACTAGCTAACATTCCAGCTACCAGAGATGTTCTGCCTAATGCGATACCATGGCCCAGCGCGGCCATCTCCATAGCAGTAACGAGCGAGTCAAAGCTTATCCCCTGAGACGAATCAACCGCATGATAGCCAAATTGACTCAACCAGAAACCCCAACCCTCTTCGTAGCCAATCACATGCAATAGAGTGTGATCAGACAGCTCTTTAGGTTTTTTGGGTGGCTGTTCGGGAGATAGATCACCACCGACCAAGTCAGGACTGCAGACTGGGAAAAGTTCATCCCAGGTCAGACGATTACTAGTGAATCCAGGCCATAGGCCTTTGCCATAACGGATTTCAATGTCGGCATCCTTGTCGGGATCGCCCACCCAAATATTACTGGTGAAACGCAGGCCAATGTCGGGGTGCTGTTCGCGAAAGTTTGCTAAACGCGGCGCCAGCCATGAGGTAAAAAATGCTAGATTGACGCGCACCGTGAGGGTGCGGCTACGCTCTTTACCAAATATTTCATCGGTTACGACGCCCAGCTTTTCAATAGCCTGACGGACACCTGGCGCATAGGCTCGGCCAGAATCAGTTAACGCTAACCCTCTGGGTAGACGCTTGAATAGGGTACAGCCAAGTTGGGCCTCGAGGCCCTTGATCTGCTGACTGATAGCAGCTTGAGTCATATGCAGCTCAGCCGCAGCCTGGGTAAAATTAAGATGTCGGGCGGAGGCTTCAAACGAGCGCAGCCAGTTTAATGGAGGCAGTCTTTTTTTCATAATTAACGTCTCATTCTTTCTTTGACGTGCCCGTTAGGGCTGATCGTCGTCAGGATCATCGATTAGGCGGCCGAGTTCGTCGGCGGCTTGGCGCAGGATTGGCAGATAGCCAAGAAGCTCATCCAGACTCTTTCTAATCACTGGAGCATGAGTGAATAGACAGGCTAATAGCTTGCCACTGCTGTCCAATACAGGCACCGCACAGGCAACCATACCCTCGCAGAACTCTTCGTTGTCAGTGCCGACCTCGGTTTTCTTAATGCGTTGAAGTTCGGCTTCTAACGTCTTTGCGTCGGTGATGGTATTACGTGTGTATCGCTCCATTGGTAGCAGATTAATAATTTTTAGACGACGTTGTTTTGGCAGAGAGCTAAGATACAGTTTGCCGCTGGCTGTGCACCAACTCGGGGTATGGCTGCCGACCTGTAAATTTATCTGCAAAGGCCAATCCGTCTGCACACGATCGTAATAAATCATCTCAGTGCCATTGGGAATGGCGATACCGCAGGTCTCGCCGGTGCGCTGAGTAAGCTGCGTGAGGATAGCCTGACGCACCGCTTTGAATCTGCTGTTATGCAGTAGCCCAAGTGCTACGCCATGCATGCGATTGCCGGGCAGTATTAGGCCACGCATCGAGGTAAGCAGATAGCCATCCGTCTCAAGTTGATTGATCAATCGGTGCACGCTGGGTTTAGGAATATCCAGCTGAAAAGAAAGATCGGCAGGCGATAAGGGACGCTCAGCCTTAGCAACAGCCTCTATGATCTCCATTACTCTGGAAATAGAGGAGCCTTTCTCTCTCGTGCTCACTGTGGTTCCGTCTGTCATATGTTGACTCTGGAGTCTATTTCATCGTCGGCATGGAGAACATCGCACCTTCACGGATACCGGCAGATGGCCAGCGCTGGGTAATAGTTTTACGTTTGGTGTAAAAACGCACAGCATCTGGGCCATAGGCATGTAAGTCGCCAAACAACGAACGCTTCCAACCACCGAAGCTGTGGTACGCAACCGGTACCGGTAATGGCACATTGATACCGACCATACCGACCAAAATCTGATCAGAAAAATAGCGTGCAGCTTCGCCGTCGCGGGTAAAGATGCAGGTGCCATTGCCGTATTCATGGTCGTTAATAATATCCATAGCTTCTTGCATGGTATCGACGCGCATGACTTGTAGTACTGGGCCGAAAATTTCTGCCTGGTAGCTGTCCATCTCGACGGTGACATTATCAATAAGTGTGCCACCAACAAAAAAGCCATTCTCATAGCCTTGAATCTGCGGGTTGCGCCCATCGACCACAATGGTGGCACCCTGTTTTTCTGCACTGTCTATATAGCCAAAGACTTTTTGTTGATGTTGCCGAGTAATCACAGGGCCAAAGTCATTGCTGGCATTGGTGCAGGCGCCTACTTTTAACCCCTTCATGGCCTCTTGCATCTTGCTGACTAATGAGTCGGCTGCTGCGTCGCCTACGGCAACCACAACGGACAGTGCCATACAGCGTTCACCTGAAGAGCCAAATGCGGCGCCGAGTAACTGGGCAACGGTGTTATCCATGTCGGCATCTGGCATGACAATGGCGTGGTTCTTGGCGCCACCCAGTGCCTGACAGCGTTTGCCATTGGCATTTGCCGTGGTATAGATAGTCTCCGCAATTGGCGTGGAGCCTACAAAGCTAACCGCTTTAACATCCTTATGATGAAGTAGGGCATCAACGGCTTCTTTATCGCCATTGACTACGTTCATGACACCATCGGGCAGACCGGCCTCTTTTAATAGGGAGGCAATAAATAGGGTTGAGCTAGGGTCGCGTTCTGATGGCTTGAGGATAAAGCAGTTACCGCAGACAATGGCCATTGGATACATCCATAGGGGTACCATTGCCGGGAAGTTAAATGGGGTAATGCCAGCTACCACACCCAGAGGTTGAAATTCACTCCAGCTATCAATATTTGCCGCCACATTTTTACTGTGCTCACCTTTTAATAGTTCTGGTGCGCAGCAGGCATATTCAACATTTTCGATTCCGCGCTGTAATTCACCGGCCGCATCGTGACTGATCTTGCCATGCTCGTCGCCAATCAATGCACAGATTTTGTCGGCATTGCTCTCTAATAATTCTTTAAATTTAAACATGACTCGCGCCCGTTTAATGGCGGGGGTGTCACGCCACTCAGGAAAGGCGGCCTGAGCCGCATCAATCGCCAGCGCCACTGTCGTCTGAGATGCCAGTGCTACCTGTTTGCTGACTTCGCCAGTGGCTGGGTTGTAAACGTCCTGAGTGCGATCATCGCTAGCGACCATCTGGCCGTTAATTAAATGTCCTACTAGTGTCATTATTATGTCCTCAAAAATATCAGTCGGTTTACCAGAGCTTTTTGTAGATCTCAATGATCTCATCTGCGCTGGGCACCCTTGGATTGTTCGCCGGGGATCCAGATGCCAATGCCTGCTCAGCCATCACCTCGAGATTATTAAAAAAGTGTGCCCGTTCGATACCAAATTGCTCTGGTGTCGGCACCTGTAGTTCTTTATTGATGGCGTATAACTCCGCCATCAGTTTTTCATTGGCTAGCTCGGTACTATCAGTTTGGTTGGCCACGCCCATGGCTCGCGCGCAGTCAGCGTAGCGCTCGGCAGCTGCAGGAATGCTGTACTCGGTAACCATAGGCAGTAACATGGCATTAGAGAGGCCGTGGGGTACATGATAAAAAGCGCCGATAGGCCGCGACATACCATGGACTAGCGCGACAGAGGCATTGGAAAATGCGATACCTGCCAAGGTCGATCCCAGCATCATTGCTTCACGAGCCTGCTGATCGCTGCCGTTGTGAAATACCTTGCGTAGGTTGGGCCCGAGCAGTTTCATAGCGGCAATGGCTTGGCTGTCACTGTAAAGGCTGGCCTTCTTGCTGACATAGGCTTCCATCGCATGAGTTAGGGCGTCGATACCTGTATCTGCGGTGGTTCGTGCCGGTAGACTTAGGGTCAGGCTATAGTCCACCAGTGCAGCCGTGGGCATAAAGCCAATGCCGACACAGAGCATTTTCTCATCATTAGTTTCGTCAGTAATAATGGTAACGCGGGTACATTCCGAGCCAGTTCCCGCCGTGGTGGGGATAGCAATAATGGGTAGACCAGGTTCACTGACTATGCGGGGGAATTTATAGTCGCGCATCACGCCACCATACTTACCCAAGATGGCAATAGCTTTAGCGCTATCGATGGGGCTGCCTCCGCCCACCGCGATAATGCTATCGTAGTTGCCATTGCGCGCCTGCTCCACGCCCGCCTGAATCGAGCGCTCTGTGGGTTCTGGAACAGTGTCATGGAATACATCAGAGTCGATGCCAGCGGCTGTTAAGCTTTCTTGCACTGCACCCACATAACCAAGTTGCACCATCATCTTGTCGGTAACAATTAATGGGCGCTGACATTCTAAGGCGATCAAAATAGTCCCCACTGCTTTACTGGCACCCTCGCCCACTTGCAAAATACGCGGGAGAATTATCTGTGTAGACATAGTATTACTCTTTATTGATAACAGGTTCGTTAAATAGTGCTTTAAATAGACCGTAAGCCGCGACAATTAAAACGATAGAAAATGGCAGTGCGGCGACAATTGAGGCAGTTTGTAGGGCCTCGAGACCTCCCGCATATAGCAGTACCGCGGCAACGGTGCCTATCGCCAGTCCCCAAAATAATCGATAGCCTGTGGCCGGCTCTGCGCTGCCCATGGAAATTAAGGTGCAGATAACCAGCGTTGCCGAATCGGCCGAGGTAACAAAGTATGTCACTAGCATGATGGTGCAGATACCGGCCATTGCTGTTGTCAGTACCGGACTCAAATTCATCAGGTCAATCGTTTTAAACAGCGCTGTGGTGGTATCGCTGTTCACTGCCTCGACCACACCGCCGTCGCCGAATAGCTCTATAAACATGCCCGTACTGCCAAATATGGTGATCCATACAATCGCTAATGCAGTGGGTGCCAGCAGCACACCAAGTACAAATTCGCGCAGGGTGCGGCCGCGAGATATGCGTGCAATAAAAATTGATACAAACGGTGACCAGGCTATCCACCAACCCCAGTAGAAAATGGTCCAGGCAGACTGCCAGGTGCTAGCGGGATCGGAGTCAAGCCAGGTACTTGTGGCTGGTAGATTAATGATGTAATCAATACTGTTGTTAAAGAGTGAGCTGAGTTGATAGCTGGTGGGGCCGAAGACAAGGAACATAACCAATATCAATAATGTGAGTCGCATATTGAGCACGCTAAGAATTCGAATACCTCTATCAACGCCGGTAAGTGCTGAAATGGTGGCAATAACAGATATTCCGGCAATCAAAAAAATCTGATTCTGTATGGAAATCTCTGTATCCATCAGGTAGTTAAGTCCTGCATTCATCTGTTGGGCGCCCAGCCCCAATGACGTTGCTATGCCAAAGACTGTCCCAATGACCGCCAATAAATCAGCGATATGACCAATCGGACCATAAATGCGCTCGCCAAAAATGGGGTACAGACTAGATCTTATCGCAAGGGGAAGCCCTTTGCGGTAGGAGAAGTAGGCCAGTGATAGGCCTAATATGGCATAGAGCGCCCAGCCGTGCATGCCCCAGTGCATCAGTGTAATCCTGGTGGCGATAGTCGCGGCCTCTGGAGTCATTGAAAGTGCTGGATCGAGCAGTGGATTGGCCTGAAAGTGGGTAATCGGTTCGGCAATACTGTAAAAAAGTATACCAATACCTATGCCTGCTCCAAATAGCATGGAAAACCAGGCGAACAGGCCGAACTCAGGTTTGTCGTCAGAGTCACCCAACCGAATACTTCCAAAGCGGCTAAAAATGAGAAAGATCGATAGTAGAACAAATACATTCATCAGGCCGATGTAGTACCAAGACAGCTGGCTGGCAATAAAGTTTTTGGCGCCGCTGTACACCGAATCCGCGTATTGAGGATCGACAATGGTAAAAATAACAAATCCTAAGACTAATAGAGCAGAACCTATCGCCATAATGGGATGGGCTCCGGATAAAAGGCCGTTGGGTTGGTTGGACATCAGTAATTTCCCCTGTGATTTTTTAGTTATTAATTTATCTTAAAATGATACGATTCATATTGTTATACATAAAAAAGATTGATGCAACCCCTAAAAAAGTACTCTGTCACAGAGGCCGAGTAATGGTGCCATTAAAAAAATGATGACGATCTATAAATCCATTAATGGCGGGGCCTGTAGCCCATATTAGGCATAAAAAAACACTGGCCTTAGGGGTGTTATTTATTGCTAGTCGGGGGTGACTTTGGTTCTTATTATCGCGTTTTCTCACTATTGATATTTAAAGCGGTCATTAAGGTATGGACAATCTCAGGCATTTGCCTCTCTTGGGCGTAAGGGTTATCGACTTCGGTCAGCAAATTGCGGGACCAGCTGTCGCTATGGTACTGGCTGATTTTGGTGCTACCGTTATTCATATTGATCCCCCCTCAGGGCCTCAGTGGGTGCATCAGGCGAATGCTATACTGAACCGCAATAAACAGTGTCTAAACATTGATTTAAAAACGGTTGAGGGTCTCGATCAGGCTCTTCAGCTAATAGATCAGGCGGATGTGGTGATTGAATCATTTCGCCCGGGGGTCATGCAGCGCCTTGGAATTGATTTCGAACGACTGCGTGCCGTTCGTCCTGAGTTAATTACGCTCTCCGTGCCGGGCTTTGCCAGCAATGATCAGTTGCGTAGTCAATGGAAGGCAACTGAGGCCGTAGTTGCAGCTACAGCTGGAGCCTACACAGATATGGGCTTTAACCGCGTGTTAATGGGTTTAAACCCCTGCTTCTCGCCGCTACCGTTAGCCTCGTCTTACACCACTACCCTGGCCGCCAGTTCGGTCGTTCTAGCGTTGTTGGCGCGGGAAAAAAGTGGCTATGGCGATCATATAGAAGTACCAGTGATTGCAGCGATGATGGAGGGGCTGTCTTACAATTCCTATCAGGTAGCCGGCCTACCGGAGCGCTACAAAACGATGCGTGAAATGGAGATTGAGCGACGTCGTGAGAACAATATTGAGTTTGATCTCAGTTACGAGGAGCTACAGGCTTACCTTGATCCTTTTTACCGCAGTTATGAATGTGCCGATGGCCGTATGTTTTACGTTGTCTGTCCCTCTCATCGCAACCATGCACGCCGCTGTTTGCAAGCGCTGGGCCTCTACGAAGAACTGCTGGCTGAGGGTCTGCCCGAGGTAGACAATCTGCATCTACCGGTTAGTGAATGGACCGGCGAGACCTCTTTGGGTGTGTACCCACTACCGAAAAAGTGGGCGGACATTATCGCTGAAAAAATTAAGTTGGTGATGCTGACTAAGAGCTCCTCAGAATGGGGCGCTATTTTTGGTGATAGCCAGATTCCCGGTGCACCCCATAGAACGACTAAAGAATGGGTTAACAGTAAAGCACTGTAATGATGCTGGGTTGATCGTTGAAGTTAATGATCCAGAATATGGTCTGATGAAACAGCCCGGTCCAGTGGCCTGGTTAGAAGAGTCTGTGGGCCATATGGTGTCACCCAAAGCACGGGAATTTGTCTCTTTTGAGCAGGCTTTGGCTCGCTTGCCGCGGTGCCAGCAACGGCTATGATTCAAAAGCCAGAGGCAGATCTGACGAAAGGTTGGTTAGATGGACTGCGAGTATTAGACTTAACTAATGTTATTGCTGGGCCACATTCCACGGCATTTTTAGCGCGATTTGGTGCAGAAGTTACTAAGGTTGAACCGGTGGTGCCTATGTATGATCCTCTGATCGGCACGTTGTTTGCCTTTCAGTCGGATATGGGTAAGCGCAGCGCGCTGGTAGATATTAATACGGCTGAGGGCCGCGAAGCCTTTAATCGCCTGGTACGCTCCGCAGATCTGGTAGTGATAAACGCACCGGATCGTCAGATGAAAAGTCTCGGTTTCGATCATGATAGCCTGCAGCGAATTAACCCAGGTGTCTTGTTCTGTCGTCTGGATTGTCTCGGTGGGCCTATGGCGGCGGGCAAAACAAACTATATTGGCTATGACGACATTATTCAGGCTAACAGCGGGATCATGAGTCGCTTTGGTGGTGTAGATACGCCAGAAGAGCATGCCCATCTGGGTACCTTGGATGTAAACTGCGGCTTTGCCGGTGGCCTAGCCATGGCAGTGGGCCTGTATCACAAAGCCAAAACGGGACGGGTTAGCCGCGCTCGGACATCGCTGTCCGCGGTCACCAATCTAGCGCAGCTGCCGTTTTGTTTCGATTACGCGGGGCTGGAGGACTTTGATGAGCCTTCGGGTCGTCAGGCCATGGGTAACCACGCTCTGTCTCACTTTTATGCTACTTCTGATGATTGGATCTTCCTCGATGCTGAGACCTCAGATCTCGAAAAATTAGAATCTATTGAAGGCTTGGCGGGTATTACTACCACGGCCGATATTCAGGTATTTTTGACCGTTGCCTTTCAACAGGCCTCTGCTGAAAAGTGGGTTCAGCGACTTCAGTTAGCAGACATTGCCGTGGCGCAGCCTCAGTCCATCGAGACTCTGCGTGATGACAATAGCCGCATTGCCGATGGCACTGTCGGCGTCGAGCGAGGCAGTTTTGCTTTTTCCGTTTATCCAGACCATCCCAGTGGTCACAGGCTGACTCAGATCGATCACTATGCGATCCGTCCAAAGAATGCTCACATTAAGGCGATTACTCCGACGGAAGCTCATGGTCATTCTACCTGTGAGATTCTGGCTGATGTGGGTTACACCACTGAACAGATTGATTCGATGGTGGCGCGAGGCATTGTTGGCTTGGGCTGGGGAAAGACCTTCCTACCCGCTGACACGGCTGGTATGCCGGTTTCCGGTCTAGATGCTAGCTTCGGCGCAGTGGATACAGAGACTGTAAGTTGGATCGATACTGAGTCGACCGAAGGGGATCTGTTCATCACATAGGGTGCAATAGCCATAGTTGCCAGCGTCGATACGCAACAGTGCGCCGACAATTCTTTTCAGGGTCTGTTGGCGTCGGCGAGATGCTTCTTGTGACATGTTAACGGCTTGCATTGCGTCCATCCGTGATAACCGACCGACCATAGATTGGTCCAGTTCTACGGGTTTTCGGGCATCTGCAGACATGGCCTCGAGTTTTTCCAACTCAACTCTCAGGTCAAGCAGTCGTTGGCGATTTTGGTCATCGATAGCCTGGTTAGTCATTGGATTATATCAACGGCATTTTATTGATCGAGTAGGCCTGCTTATCGAGCCAGGGCGCTATCGCGCTCAGCTGAGGAATAATTTTTTCACTATAAATAGAGCGACAATGTGCTGATATTTTCTGTGGTATGTCGCCTAATTCATTATCACGACAGAGCATCGTCAAATGCCTTGCATGGACCCCATTAGCCAGAGGCATCACTCGGGTACCTGCGAGTAATTCAGGGTAACGCACCATGCACAGCCCGGTGGTGATGGCCCAGCCCTGACCGGACTGCACAAAGCGCAGCAATGTCTGTGTACTATCCAATTCATAGGCGGTGTTCAAACTAAGCTCCATACGACGCGCAATTAGGTCAGTTAGTCTGCCCAACCCTGAACCTCTGGTATATCTTACGAACGGAACATTGTCGGCTAACCAAGTAGCTGACACGGTACCGTCTTGCGCATAGCTTTCTGGCACGATCATAACAAAGGGGTCGCGCAAAATAGGGAAGCGCTGTAGTTCAGGATGCTCATCAATTGAGTCGCTAGTAATCAATATATCTAAATCACGATTTAATAAATCTTGTGACAGCGAGGAACCGAGCCCGGTGCGCAAAGTTAATCTAGAGGTAAAGGGTTTTACCTGCTGCATAAACTGCAGACCAGCCACATCACAAAATGAGTCGATCATGCCGACATTCAGGGGCAGTAAGCCGCCCTTGGAAACCATGCGTACTTCGGCAAGCATGCGTTGGGTATCATTGATAATTTGCTGGGCATAGTTTTTCAGTACCTGACCGCTTGGAGTCAGTTTAATCGGGCGCGATCGGGTAATGACTAACTGGGTTTCAGTTTGTTGCTCGATTTGCTTGAGGGCTTGCGAGACTGCCGACTGAGTAATGCCTATACGCTCAGCAGCTTGGGTCAGGGTATCAGCTTCGGTTATCGCGAAAAATATCTTTAGCGCACTGATTTCTATAGTCTTATTGTTTTTCATAGGACAAAGTATAGAGCAAAGTACGGCTTATAGGTTATCCCTCTGCGGCAAGTTCTCGCATAGACGCAACACCCACGGGGCCACCGTCATACTCCAGCATTGCGTCGATTAGGCAGTCCCAGAGAAATTCAGCGGCACTGACATCGGTAAGGACGTAGAAACAGTGTGTCGTACCGAGATCATGACGAACAACAATGGCACTAGCTTTGGCAACGGAGGTTTGCGCGACCGCGTTATTGGCAAACTTATGTGGGCGCAGGTCAACACCACAGACCTTGGAGAACATCTCTGCGGCCTGACTGCCGGTGACCGCAAGCCAACAGTGACTGTCTGCTCTGGGCAGTGTGTATGTCTGCGGGCCAACAGCCATGCTGTCTAATCGTTCTATCTGTGTCGATAAGGGATCTATATTACTTAGGATCAGCAGTTCGTGATAGGAAAGTCTTACCACCAAGCTCTGGTCCTTTTGGAGCAGCGCAAGATTGGGTCGCTCGGGAATTTTGACGCCCTGACTTGTGGCCCACGTAGTCGCTCCGGCACCTTTAAATCCGGTGCGTGGCAATGTCGATAAATCAATCAATGCCAAACTTTTTGCCTGCGCGATCTCCTCAGAAGAGCCATAATTACTAACCAGTAATGTATCGCCAATCTGCTCGAACTCGGCACCGAGGGCAATGTGGCGACGAGATAGCTGGCTGCGTCTAAGTAAGGTGGTCATAGCTACAGCTCCTGTCGCAATGTGTTTGGGTCATAAAAGGGTAGAGCGACCACCTCTGCGGTAACTCTCACTCCACCAGACGATTTTATAGTAATTTTGCTTCCCGCCTGCGCGCTCAAAGGGTCGACGTAGGCCATGCCTATTGGCTTTCCCAGTGTCGGCGAATAGTTACAGGACGTGACGCGCCCAGACATCTGTTCGCCTTGCAGTACTAAATGGCTCTCAAGAGGAATAGGTGCGCTGAGATCATCGACGACAAAGCCCACCAAACTACGCAAGGGTGTTTTTTTCTGTAGTTCGGCTATCGTTCTGCCGCCGACAAAGAATGGCTTCTTGCGGCTTATCGCCCAACCCATCTGTATCTCCATGGGATTGGACATAGCGTCAGTATCCTGACCGATAATAATATGACCTTTTTCTAGCCGCAACACTCGTTGTGCTTCAACGCCAAAGGGTTGAATACCTTGATCCTGCCCAGCCGTAATCAGGGCATCCCAAAGAGCTTCGCCATAATGCTGGGGGACGTGGATTTCATAGCCCAACTCACCGACAAAGCCTACCCGAATTACCCTTGCCGGTATGCCAGCGACGGTACCTTCACGGACACCCATATAGGGAAAAGCCTCGGCAGACAGATCAATATCTAAACAGAGCTTGATCAGTACATCGCGTGCCTTGGGGCCAGCAATATTGACGCCACAATACGCCGATGTCACATTGGCAATATCGATATCTAAACGCCACTGGGCATTCCACTTAAGCATACTTTGATAGACGCGATCGACGCCACCGGTAGTGGCCGTGACATAGTAATGGTTATCACTAAAACGACAGGCTACCCCGTCATCAATGACCACGCCAGCTTCATTGGTGAGCAGCGCATAGCGCGCCCGACCGACAGGTTGCTTGAGAAAAGCAAAGGTATAGAAACGGTTGAGAAATTCACCAGCATCCTTACCACGCACCTCAATACCGCCCAGAGTAGAGACATCCACTAAGCCTACGTTGTTACGCACATTAACCACTTCATTATTAATGCAAGCTTCACGATCATTGGCTGAGCCATAAAAGGCAGGGCGATACCATTCGCCGGCTTGCAGCATCTGTGCGCCAGCTTCGACATGCCGATAATGCATATTGCTTCGCCGCGCAGGATAAAAACTGCGTCCAGCACTGTGACCTAACTGTTCTGGTGCAAAAGGCGGTCGTGCTGTGGTCACGCCAGTTTGGGCGACGGTGCGCTTGGTTGCTGCAGCCACTAATCGTGCCGCTGCCAGTGCGGAGTGACGTCCCTGAGAAGGCCCCATCCCACATGTAGAGTAACGCTTGACTAGCTGAATATGCTCGTAGCCATCGCGGGTAGCATTGATAATGTCGGCTATGGTGAGATCCTCATCAAAATCGACAAACTCTTTACCGCTGGGATGAGGGAAAATAGGCCATGGATGGTTGGGGCTAACGCCTGTCTTAGCAATTATTTCTGGTATGGTGGTCTCAGTAAAACCCAGTGCATTTGTGGCCAGGATTGCTGCGCGCGAGGCCTCTGCTAAGCAGGCATCGAGGTCCCAATGGCTGTTGACCGAGCCTGCTACTTGCATCGCCTCGGGACAGTTGGTCAATGTAAACATGGCGCTGGAGTCGTCATAGCTTAGCTGCCCGCCAGCCTGACAGACCAGCTGATAGGTTGGCGTGTACCCAACAGCCATACACAGCAGATCGCAAGAGATCGACTCAGATTGCGGACCACAGATTCCCGTGCTGGTGATGGGGCGAATGTCGACACCAGATAAATGATTGTTAGTTTTCTGCGCCGCAAAGACGGCATGACCAGTCAGAATGCGAACGCCACGTGCTGCGATTGCCTTGCTAATAGCATCCTGCGTAGGAGTATCACGTAAATCGACAATGGCCTTCACCTGAACACCGGCATCGAGCAAGTCCAGAGCATTGGCGTAGCCATCATTATTACCCGTGACAATCACAGCAGCACTTCCTGGACGAATACCATAGAGGTGGATCAATCGCTGCGCGGCGCTACTCATCATGACACCGGGTAGGTCGTTATTGTGGAAAACGGCCTGCTGTTCCAAGGCGCCAGTGCAGAGAATCACTTGTTTGGCGCGTACCTTATAGAGTCGTTTACCACGAATGATCGGCAACCAGTTATCGGCAAACCAAGCGTTACAGACTGCGTCGGTCATGCTGGTAATGTTGTTATTGGCATCGATTTGTTGAAGAAGTTGATCACGTAGCTGTTGACCCCGCAGACCCTCTGCGTCAAATCGAGCATAGTTTAATGAGCCTCCCAATGTTGGGTTCTCATCGACCAGCAATACCTCGCAGCCGTCCACTGCAGCGGTGAGGGCAGCTTGCAGTCCCGCTGGGCCAGCGCCGACAACGACGACGTCAAAAAATTTGTATTGCTTGTCGTAATAGTCAGGCTCTAGCTGCTGATTAATCACGCCCAGACCCGCTTTCTTACGGATTAGTGGCGCCCACTTTTCCCACATACCTCGCGGCTTAAAAAAAGCTTTGTAGTAAAAGCCCACGGGTAAAAAACGTGAGAATAGACCTAGCAGGGCACCACGATCTCGTTTTAGGCTACCGCTATAGTTCTGCGCCATCACTCTCAGGTTTTCGCTAATGAGCTCGCGGTCTGCCAGCGCGTTGGGGTTGGACTGAAGCTGAATCATGGTGTTGGCATCTTGCCCGGCCATAGTCAGGGTGCCCCGGGGGCGGTGATATTTAAATGAACGGCTTAGTAACCATTGATTGTTGGCTGCCAAAGCGCTGGCGATACTGTCGCCCAGGAACCCTTGGTAGGCAGTACCTTCAAAGCTAAATTTGATCGGCTGATCACGGTTGATCAGACTGCCATAGGGCTTAGCGAGACGTTGATTCATGCTTGGTCCTCTATGACGCTAAACGCTTTTCGTTGACTAAAAACTTCACTGGCTTCGAAGGTTCGAATAACCTGATCAGTAATTGTATTGCGCTCCGCTAGAAACCAAAACGTGCTAGCTGTATGGCACCACCATTCAGTAACTACGCCAGCAGCATTATCATGAAAGAAGACATACTCCGCCCACTGACGGGCATCCGTTTTATTCTGGTCTGGCATCAAATGGAACTCTCCGCCATAGGTAAACTCTGAAATATTGCGCGGACCATTGAGGGGGCAGGTTAATAGTTTCATTGCATGAGACCTTAGTGGCTAGCGGCAGTGGCGCCGGCTTCGTTTATTTGTTCAAACCGATAGAAGCGCTCTAATTCAAATGGCTTTATTAGGTCGGGAACCTTTTTGGTGGCGACCAGTTCAGCCATGGTTACACCGCAGATAGGTGTCGCCTTGAAACCCCAGGTGCCCCAGCCGGCATCCAAATAGTAATTTTCTACCGGACTGAGGCCCATGATCGGGCTGTAGTCTGGCGTCATGTCCGTGGTGCCTGCCCACTGGCGCAAAAGCCTAGCCTGAGCTAGAAATGGAAATAGTTCCATAGCCGCTGCGCTCAGTGACTCTCTTTGCTCTAGCGTAGCTCTGGTATGGTAAAGGGGGTAGGGGTCAGAACCACCACCGATAACAAACTCACCCCTAGAGGTCTGGTGGACATAGACATGCACCTGCGGTGAGCTGACATGGGGCGTTAAGACAGGTTTGTAGGGTTGCGTCACCATAGCTTGCAACGGGTAGCAGTGAATCGGTAATGGGATGCCCGCTTTTTTAGCCACTATCGAACTGGCTCCTGCCACGGCCTGCACTACCGCACCACATTCAACACGACCACGATTAGTTTTTACCGCCGACACGCGACCCTGAGTGATTTCTATGTCTTCAACTTCGGTGAGCTGATGTAATTCTACTCCCCGCTCGCAGGCACCTTTAGCGTAGCCCCAGGCCACAGCGTCGTGACGTGCTGTAGCACCGTCCTCATGCCAGAGGCCGGCCATAATAGGAAAGCGACTATCTTCAGACATATTTAGATTGGGGACTAACTCGGCAATAGTCTGTCGGTCAACTAGTTCTGAGCGCACACCCAGATGCTGGTTCACTTCGGCTCTCCAACGAAAGCTGCGGATCGCCGCGTCGCTATGGGCCAAGGTAAGCTGGCCACGATTTTCCATCATCACGTTGTAGTTAAATTCATTACTCAGATTATTAAACAGCTTGACTGATTCACTATAAAAATTAACCCCAGCCTCGGTTAAATAGTTGGAACGAATAACCGCCGTATTACGAGCGGTGTTGCCACCACCTAAATAGTTTTTTTCAAGAATCGCAATATTGGTAATACCATGGTATTTGGCAAGATTATAGGCGATGGCAGTACCGTGACCGCCGCCGCCAATAATCACTACGTCGTAGTGTTTTTTAAGCTCCGTAGCCGGTGTAAAGTGATGTTTCGCTGGGTAATCAGTGCTGAGTCCATACTTTAGTAATCCAAACGGCATAGTGTTTATCTTCCCATTCGCTTTCTTGCGAATACTATTACATTGCTAATGGTTAACCTGCGAGAAACACCACAGTTTTGTTACCGTCGAGAAATACTCGGCGTTCAACGTGATACTTAACGGCCTTAGCTAGCGCCATACATTCATTGTCTCGGCCTACTCGGACCAGATGTTCAGGACCGTAGCAGTGATCAACACGGGTCAGAATCTGTTCAATAATCGGACCCTCATCAAGATCAGAGGTCACGTAATGTGCTGTGGCACCAATCACTTTCACTCCGCGATCATAGGCCTGGTGGTAGGGCTTAGCGCCTTTAAAGCCAGGCAAAAATGAATGGTGGATATTTATGCAGCGACCCGATAGCTTCTTAGTCAGGTCGTTAGACAAAATCTGCATATAGCGCGCCAGCACCACCAGTTCAGATTCTGTCTCGTCAATGATCTCCAGCAGGCGGTTTTCCTGTTGCGTTTTAGTCTCTTTGGTCACGGGTAAATGAATGAAGCGGATTCCCTCACGCTCAACCATCGGCCGCAGATCTTGGTGATTGGAGACTACTGCAGTAATCTCGACGTTAAACTCACCTTTGCGGCTGCGGTAAAGGAGATCGTCTAGGCAGTGATCATATTTAGACACGAGTAGCAGCGTCTTTGCTGGCTCTGCCGGATTGTGAAACTTCCAATCCATATAGAACTTTCTCTGAGATCTCGATGAAAGCCTCAGTCATTGCCTCAATGGAGGGAGACTCTTCCTGTCTGCGGAATACGGCGCGCATGAAAAATTTATTAGTAGATTCATCATCAAACTGCTCAAGTGCACAGATGTAGCAGTCTCGATCAGCGAGAAAACTAGTGACCGCTGCAACAACGCCACTACCGGCTTGACAGGTTCCGGTAAAAATAAAGTGTTCGTCGTTATGAATTATCATATTATGGGCCTTTGAGTTTGTGGTATTGGACATTCTAAGCCTCAACAGCCAATTGCAACAGATAAATTAGATCCATCTAGCCGTCGTACATCATGGGCAGACTAAGCAAACTGGTCAATTTAAACAGCCAGTAATAAGCAACATTAATAGAAACATTTTGTATCGTCTAATAATATATGGAATACTCGTTTAGCGTTTGTCAGATCGTGATTAGGTGAGGATTAAAGCCCGAGAATATTGTGTCAGAGACAGGCAGGGATATGGCCAGAGATTATATTAACGAGGACGAATTGCGCGCTCTGTTACCCGGTCATTCAGTTGACAACTCGTGGGCGCAACACCATCATCAGCCAAGTCTTGCAGCACTGATTCAGCAGTGGAGGGCTGTCCTTTAGGTGTTTTTTTAAAAGCTAACTTGATTATAGGCGGTAAGAGTATCTTTTTTTTCCTATTGAGTATAAACAGACGATTTGTGTGGTTACTTGTGGCTATCACTATTGGAGTTTCTGGCTGTTCCACCTATCAGCCAACCCAGACTAATGACGTCTGCAAAATCTTTTGGGGTGAGACTGACTGGTACAAAGACGCCCGTAAATCGAGTAAGCGCTGGGGTACGCCGATCGCGATTATGATGGCTATCATCAACCAGGAGTCCACCTTTCGTCCCTGATGTCAGGCCTGAGCGTCCAAAATTCCTGTTCATCCCTTTGCCGCGTAAATCCTCAGCCTATGGCTACGCGCAGGCCCAGGATCCCGGTGTGGGGTGACTACCGAAAAGACACCGGTAACTGGAGTCATGATCGTGACAATTTTGCTGATGCGATCAATTTTGTTGGCTGGTATACCGACGTCACTCAGCGGCGTCTCGGGGTTTCGAAATGGGATGCCCAAAGGCAGTATCTGGCTTACCACGAAGGCTGGGGTGGGTATTCTCGCGGGTCGTTTAATAAAAAGCCTAGCCTCAAGAAAGTGGCTCTCAAAGTTAAGCGTCAGGCAGACACCTACGGAGCACAACTCAAACGGTGCAGTGGGGCGTTAGATAAGTCAGTGAAGGGTTGGTTTTAATTGATTCCCTCATTAACCTGTCTCCACAGTGACATCAAAAATTGTCGCTAGCACTTAATATAAAGCTCGAGCAGGTCAACTAATTTAAGAGAAAACCATGGCTACAAAGCATGTCGACGTCATTATTATTGGCGCGGGTCTTTCTGGTATAGGCGCAGCCTGCCATCTTGAGAAGGACAGTCCGAATAAGAGCTACGCCATTTTAGAGGGGCGCAAGGCCATGGGTGGAACCTGGGATTTGTTCCGCTATCCGGGGATTCGCTCTGATTCTGACATGCATACCTTAGGTTACAGCTTCAAACCGTGGATACATGAAAAGTCTATTGCCGATGGTTCGGCGATTCTTGACTATATTCAGGCGGCTGCCAAAGACTATGAGGTCGAAAAGCATATTCGCTATAACCATCATGTGACCAAAATAGCCTGGGATACGAGCGCCGCTATTTGGACTGTGACGGTCACTGAAACAGGCAAGCGGGCAAAAAAAATGACCTGTAAGTTTATCTATAGCTGCACCGGGTACTTCCGTTATGATCAGGGCTATACCCCAGAATATCCCGGTGTCGGTCAGTTCAAAGGTCAGGTGTTCATCCTCAGAAATGGCCTGAAGACCTTGATTACAGAGATAAACGAGTCGTGTTATCGGCAGTGGCGCAACGGCCATTACACTGGTGCCGGCCATGGCCAAGGCAGCTAGACACGTGACAATGTTGCAGCGGTCGCCAACCTATGTGGTATCCCGCCCGGATAGAGATCAGTGGGCTATAACACTGGGTAAGTATTTGCCGGCCAAATTAGCCTACATGTTAGTTCGATGGAAAAATATTTCGCTGCAGGCGATGATCTTTCAGTTTAGTCGTCGTCGTCCAGAAAAACTTAAAGCGATGCTCCGCAAAGGCGTGAGGGCTTGGTTGGGGTCAGACTTTGATATAGCTACCCACTTTACGCCGAAATATAACCCCTGGGATCAGCGGCTGTGCCTAGTGCCCGATGGTGATTTATTCCGATCATTACGCAAAGGCACCAGCAGCGTTGTCACTGATCAGATTAAAACGTTCACTAAAACGGGCATTAAGCTGGCCTCTGGCGCACTGCTCAAGGCCGATATTGTGGTCAGCGCAACCGGCCTTGAATTGCTGGCTATGGGTGGCATGGAAATCGTAGTTGATGCTAAGGTTGTCGCGATACCGGAAACCCTCGGCTATAAAGGCATGATGCTTAGCGATGTCCCCAATTTTGTTCTGGCGTCTGGGTATACCAATGCCTCTTGGACCCTAAAGTGCGACCTGACCAGCGAATATGTCTGTCGTATGTTGAATTACATGGACCACAAGAAATTCGATTACTGTGTTGCCCGCAATAATAATCCTGATATGGATCGGGTTAGGCTTTCATAGATCTGAACTCTAGTTATATCAACCGTTCGATTGACCAGTTCCCCAAGCAGGGAACTCTGTCACCTTGGCGCTTGCATCAGAATTATCTGTTGGATGTAATGAATCTAAGATTTGGTTCAATGAACGATGGCGTCATCGAATATGGGTACAGGCCGCCCTGACAGATGGTTAGGCTTGCGATCATGCCGCTCTATAGGCCTGTTAGCTTAGGCGGCTGGCTCGCTGCTCCGGCAGGTAGCCAAGGTTGCCGCTGCAGATTTCAGGAAAGGCATTGGACAGGTAAGCCTTTGTTAAGCTATAGACATTCTTTTCATGCTGGTAATTTCGCCGATCTTCTCAAGCACATTGTGTTGGTTGAAATTCTGGACTACTTGATTCAAAAAGAAGCAGGCTTTGAGTATATCGACACTCATGCCGGCGCCGGTCTTTATAGTCTTTCGTCTGTAGAGGCCCAAAAACTGCAGGAATATGCAGGGGGAATTGGTAAATTAGACGCCGAAGACTTTCCCGAGTTGGCCCGCTATTTTGAAGTGGTAGGCTCATTTAATCCTTCTAAGGAGCTGGAGTTTTATCCGGGTTCGCCGATGATCGCCAACTTTTTCCTGCGTTCGCAAGACAGGGCTTGGCTGCATGAGTTGCACCCGAGAGACTATGATTTACTTCGCGAGACTATGTCCGAGAGTACAATAACAAGGGTGCAGCGGCAGGATGGGTTTGAGGGGCTCAACGGATTACTGCCGCCAACGAGGCGGCGTGGACTGGTACTGATTGACCCCTCCTATGAAATCAAATCGGACTACGATCGCGTGGTTACGAACCTTGTCACTGGCCACAAAAAATTTAGTCAGGGTATTTTCGCCCTTTGGTACCCCGTAATCGACAGGCGCACCATTGATAAATTGCAGGCCAAACTCATTAAAAGTGGTATCAGGAATATTCAGCGTTTTGAACTGGGCATTTACGCCGATGATTACGCAAGAGGTATGACCTCATCTGGAATGATCGTGATTAACTCACCTTGGACGCTATTCAATAAGATGTCTCAGGTATTACCTAAGCTCGCCCAGCAAATTGGCGAGGCTAACAACGGCCATTTCAAATGTGACGTCATGGTGCCCGAGTAGCTACCCTGATCTCCGTCACAAAGGCCCTCAAGCACAAGGCTTTGGGCAGACCTTTAGTCAAAAGCAAGGCACAAAAAAACCCATCATGTCTATGGGTTTATTCGTTACCGCTACTCGTACTGAAACCTTAAAAAGGGGCGGGGGAGCTGCTAATTCCTTATGTTTGTTATGGTTCCCGCGCAGATAGGCTATAGGTGCTACACAGCCCTATTTAATAGCCTCAACATACTTCACAGTCAGGACAGCGCAGCAGCAGGCGTATTGTGAGACACTGAAATGCTCCGCAGGGCACTCTAATTAGGATCAATACATGCATTACGCCACTAACCCCTAATTTATCTAGCTCTAGTGGCGAGTAGTCTGACGCGTATTAAGCGAAACTAATCCTCATGTAAAATCTTCAAACTAAGCGTTTAAAGCTCTATTTAATCGGGTCTTTTTGTCTCCAAAATAGCTTTATGGAGCGTACTGTCAGACACAGTAATAATGGCAATGCGATGGCACCTCTCATACGCCGAACCCAACTTGGGTGACCTCCATTTTTGTCTACAGGGACTCCTCCAGTACCTAGTATTGCTAATACTCGGGAATGAATTACTGAACCAATAGCTATGACTAGTGCCGGTTATAGTTAATGATTAATTTATCATTAATTTGTCGCAATATGTCAATATAATGTCGCCAAAAGCCATATCAGTTGCCATCGAAAAGGTATCATTCAACCCGCATTACTGGGAGTGCGGTGACAAACAGATGACTATCTGATCTTTATGGTCGTCTGTCCTAATTTTTTTGGATTGGAGAGTATGATTACATTTAAGGAATTGCTGGAGGAATTTAAAGGTGCAGACAACCTCATTAAAGTTGGGCTTAAAGATAGCTTTGATTTTACAGGTAAAGATCAAGTTTTTTTGATTGAATCTGGCTCAGTCTTGGTCTACGGAGAAAAAGATCCTAAGACAGGCGTAAGGGTAACTCAAACCTTCGGGACACATGATCCAATAGGCTTTTCAGAGGCCATTGCCAGCCGTGAAGTACAACTTGAATTCAAGCCACTGACAGACTTAACGTTAGTGCGATTTGATGGCGCGGAGCTTAGAAAGCAAGTCAATACTGCTAATATATTTTCCAAGACGATCATAAAGTATAGCCTAGGAAGAATTTTTAATATAAAAAGAAGTGCTAATAATTTTGCATTTGAAGATGATTTCATTAACAAAAAAGATAAGCTATTTTCACGAATTAAATTTGCACAGGATCAAATTATATTTTCAGCTGGAAGTGATTCTAAAAAAATGTTTTTTATTGAAAAGGGATCAGTTCAAATCGTCTCAAAATCTGCGAAGATTATAGCTAACCTCAGTGGGGGCGAATGTTTTGGTGAGGCAGCATTGCTCAATAATAGACCCAGAAATCACACGGCAACTGCCCAAAAAGAATCCATTTTACTTGTAATTGAAGAATCCGTAGTCGACAAGGAACTGAGCAGGGACTCTCCACTAGTTCGGCTGTCGGTCCTAGTGCTTTTAAAACGACTAGAATTGATGAATAAAATGCGCATGTTTTAGTAGACTTATAATCTATATTCGAATTCTTGTCAGAGCTAAAAATCGACTTCTATTGTATCTACGCAGGAACAGTAATAATCACAAGGACTCAGCAGGCTCCCCGCAGCCCAAAAATATTTGGCCCATGAGGAATACACAGGTTTGTTTTGTGTCAGTCTGATGGTAGACAAAATGATAGGCGTAAGTGCCCTCTTGACAATGACTGAAGGGCTGTCAACGTCAGTAGACACAAAAAAATCAATGGGTTACGTATTAAAGTGGTGCACTCGGGTGGATTGACCAGAGACACCCTATGGGGTGTTTCTGCCTTGCAGGCTCACCGCTTTGCGGCTCGGGCCAAGCTTGCTGGAGCAAGTTAGTCGAACAGTGGTTCTCACCATCGTCGTTCCCCAGATACAAAAAAACCCCACTGCATGCAGTGAGGTTTTGTGTATATGGTGCACTCGGGTGGATTCGAACCACCGACCGCTCGGTTCGTAGCCGAGTACTCTATCCAGCTGAGCTACGAGTGCATTGGGGTCTCTTTTCAGAGGACGGCCACTATAGGTGAGGCTTGGTTTGAGTCAACAATTGAGGCGGTGTTTTGCGTGCTTTATTTACTGTAAGGCACGGGCACTGCCATAGTCTCTTTGAGTTCTTCCATAACCACGTAGCTGGTGGATTCCTGAACGGCTGGTAGCTTTAATATGCGATGTCCAAGCAGCTCTCTATAGGCTGCCATATCTTTGACTCTGGCCTTCAGAAGGTAATCATAGTTGCCCGAAACCAAAAAGCAGCTTTGGATGTTTTCTAGCTCCAGTACTGAACTGCGAAACTCTTCGAAGTTTTTCTGTGAGGTATGATTGAGGCGGATCTGCACGAATACGACGAGACTCGCACCCAATCGCTCCGGGCTAACTCTGGCACTGTACCCCAAAATAAAACCCTTGCGCTCAAGACGCTTGACGCGCTCGATGCAGGGTGTCACCGACAGCCCAACCTCTCTGGCTAGGTCGGTATAGCTAATCCGGCCGTCCTTTTGCAGTAAACGCAATATGTTGCGGTCTATCTTACCTAGTTTCTCGAGTTCTGACGCCGATTCAGGCATTGTAAAATATCCTTTTAATTTGGCTTTATTAAGAGATAATTTTGTATATTAGCGCAATAAGCGAAGATATATCGTTGTAAAATTTGTACAATTAAGGAAATTAACTATGACCTGAAAATTTTAAAAAGGGCTAAGACTATGCTGATAGGTGTTCCTAAAGAGATTAAAAATCATGAGTACCGTGTGGGGCTGACGCCAGCATCGGTCAATGAGCTGGCTAAGCGTGGGCATCAGATAATTGTCGAAACGGATGCTGGGACGTCTATTGATTTCCCTGATGGCGACTATGTGGCGGCTGGTGCGCAGATTGTTGCCTCGGCGGCGGAGATTTTTAGACGCGCCGATATGGTGGTAAAGGTCAAGGAGCCCCAGGAAAATGAGTGCAAGATGTTGCGCGAGGGTCAGATTCTCTATACCTATTTGCACCTAGCACCGGACCCCGCTCAGACCGCATTGCTAGTTGCCTCGGGTGCCACCTGCGTAGCCTATGAAACGGTTACCGACAATATGGGAGGCTTGCCACTGCTGGCTCCTATGTCTGAGGTGGCGGGCCGAATGTCAGTGCAGGCGGGGGCGCACCATCTGGAAAAGGCTCAGGGTGGTCGCGGTGTCTTGCTGGGTGGCGTACCCGGAGTTGCGCCAGCCAAAGTGCTCGTGATTGGCGGCGGTGTTGTGGGTGATAATGCCGCAGCTATGGCGGTGGGCATGGGCGCCGATGTGACTATTCTTGATCGGTCTATTTCACGACTGCGTGAACTAGATGCTAAGTATGAGGGTCGAGCCCGCTGCGTCTATTCAACGAATGCGGCGATTGAACAGTACGCTTTGGAAGCCGATTTAGTAATTGGTGCAGTGTTAATTCCCGGCGCTGAGGCGCCAACATTACTCAGCCATGACCTTGTGGGTCGCATGCAAAAGGGCGCGGTGGTGGTAGATGTTGCGATTGATCAGGGCGGTTGTTTTGAAACTTCTAGAGCAACGACCCATGATAATCCTACCTTTGTCGTCAACGATATTGTCCATTACTGTGTGGCCAATATGCCCGGTGGTGTGGCGCGCACTGCGACAATGGCGCTGAATAATGCGACCTTGCCCTATGCGCTGGCGCTGGCAGATGACCCCATCAACGCCCTTTTTCGAGATCAGAATTTACAGCAGGGTCTCAATGTTCATCGGGGCAAGGTCACGTACAAAGCGGTTGCCGATACGCTGGGCTATCCCTATGTGCCGGCAGATGAGGCCTTAAAGGCCTAACTAGCTTATAGCTATCCAAAGGTGTTCGGCTCTGGCGAGCACCTTCCCCTCAGCATTGGCTAATGCAGAGGCACAGAAATACTTACGGCCCTTTATGGCACGTTTCCAGGCATATACGATTAGGGGCTGATCGCCGCGCACGGGGTGATCGATTGAGGCGGTCATCTCACCCAACAAACAGATCTTGCCTGACTCCAATGGTATGCGTAGCGCCCAAAAGCTTGGGCAATCCAATGCGGACCAGACAAATTCGCCCTTAACATGGCCTGACTCATCCAAGAAGTCTGGGTCTGGCTGCCAGTCACTGGCGACTAGTTCTGTACCGTCTACAGCGCCGGTAAAAAGGCGCAGACCATCATGCTCTTTGCGGCTGCGGCCGCAAACAAAACAGCTGGCAAATACATGTTTCTCTAATCCGAGGTAACTATCTCGCGCACTGCGCGCCTGCTCCAAGGACGGCGGTGTTGGTGGCGTCATGGTCAAGAGTGCGGACATGGCGGTAGCAATGAGCTGCTCTTGCGACTTGAGATGCCAACTGCCGTTTTGCTCAGTGATAGTTAAAGCCGTATCCAGCGGCGGAGGGCTGTGCAACCTAACCTGCGCGGGGCCATTGATATTTTGGGCAAGCATTCCGCTGCTATAGCCGCCGTTACCAGAGTTTGGTGGGCCGCAAAAGCGTTGCTTAATTATGACTGTTTGCATCAAACACACCTATTGTTTTGTCAGTTGTTAAAGGCTGCTGTTAAGTTTTCAGGGTGCCTCCGCCAAAAATACCGCCCTAACCGGCGCTGGATGCCCCTCAATGGTTTTGCTTTGGTCATCAGGATCAAGAAAGTCTGCCAGTGATTCAAATGTCATCCATTCCGTCGAGCGCTGTTCGTCGATGGTCGTGGTGCTCACATCTACCATCCTGGGATTTTTTAAGCCGTTTTTGCGCATCCAGCTTAGTAATGTATCAGGTGAGGGGAGGTACCAGACGTTAGGCATTTTCGCATAGCGCCCTTCAGGCACTAGAGTCGTTCCCTCTGGTCCGTCGATGACCAATGTTTCTAATACAAGCTGACCACCGGGCCTGAGTAATTCTCGCAATTCACGCAAATGGTCCATTGGCGAGCGACGATGATATAAAATTCCCATAGAAAAAACGGTGTCGAAGGCGCCAAGCTTGAGGGGCATTTCTTCGATACCGATAGGCAGTACGTCAATGGGCAGAGATTTTCCAGCAAAGTTTTTAATGGCCTGAAATTGGAATACAAATTTGGGCGAGGGGTCGATTCCAATGACACGCTTGGCACCGGCGCCAAACATCCGAAAACAATGGTAGCCGTTGCCGCACCCGACATCGAGGATGAGTCGATTTTGCAAAGACGACAAGTGGGGTAAGACTCGATCCCATTTCCAGTCCGAGCGCCACTCTGTGTCGAGAGGTAGGCCAAATAAATTATAGGGCCCTTTGCGCCAGGGATGCAGCCCCATTAGCGTGGCCTGCAATGCGAGTCGGCGACCCTTGTCCATCAAGCTAATGTCGCCAATCTGAACACTCTGCTCGAAATTGCAATGTAGCGGATCAATTTCGGGCAGACGTCTTAGTGTTTCTTCCCACTCAGGCATGTCACCCCAGCGACCAGGGCGAAGTTGATGGGCAATTAGATCGGGTAGAGTGCAGCCCCAGTCACCGAGAGGTGACTCTTTTAGCCATTGAAAAAAAGGGCCATAATCGAGGGTTTTAGGAATCATGGTTTTACCTGAAATTTTGACAGGCAATTATAGGTCATTTCAGCTATTGTAACCGCTGGTAAATAAATGCTTGTTTTAGGTCTGTAGGGAAATGATGGAAAAACGATTTGAAGAACTTGAAGAAAAGTTAGCCTACCTTGAAATGGCGAGCGCTGAACTAGGCGAAGAAATTTTCCGCCAACAGAAAGAAATTGACGCTCTAACCAAGGCCCATCGGACTATACTGGAGCGCGTTGAGGTTTTACAAGATAGTGCTGCAGAAACAGCCATGGAAACGAGTGAAAAACCACCACATTACTAAAGCGCTAATGTATTGAAGAGCGAACAATTTTAAAGACCGAGCAAAGCTAAAGCTAGGCCGGGTGTTTTTTTTGAGGAGACGAGCAGTGAGTGAGATTAAGAAGGCAGTCAAAACATCTATCGATAAGATATTCGCTGAGCAAAAATGCTATGCGCTAGAATTAAGGAAATCAGATTACCGCCAACGGCTCGATGTTCTGGAGAGATTTCAGCGAGTATTTAACGCCTCGCTGGACAAAATTTATGCGGCAGCAGCCGCTGATTTCGGCAAGCCTGAAGCCGAGGTGGCTATGGCTGAAATTATGCCGGTTGTGGCTGAGCTAAAACATATTCGGAAGAATCTTAAAAAATGGATGAAGTCAGAACGGGTTATGCCGACTCTGACCACCTTTGGCACTCGATCTAAAATTATTAAAGAGCCGAAGGGCGTGACATTGGTCGTATCACCTTGGAACTATCCGTTTAATCTTACCTTCGGGCCTATGATGTCATCAATCGCCGCGGGTAATACAGTGATTATCAAACCGTCAGAAATGACACCGAACATGTCTGGGGTTATCAGTGAAATTGTTACCGAGGCCTTTAGACCCGAAGAGGTGGCTATATTTGAGGGCAAGTCTGAGGTCGCCAGCTATCTGACGAGCTTGCCATTTGATCATATTTTCTTCACGGGCAGCCCAACGGTGGGCAAGCATGTGATGGCCGCCGCCGCCAAGCACCTGACTTCAGTGACTCTGGAATTAGGCGGTAAGAGTCCTGTTATTATTGATAAATCGGCCGATATCAAAAAGACCATCGGATCCATCGCTTGGGGTAAATTTACCAATAATGGGCAGACTTGTATTGCCCCGGATTATCTCTATGTACATGAATCGATAAAAGACCGGGTGATTTCTGAGATGAAGGCCTGTATTGAAAAGCAGTACGGGCTTGGTGCAGACGCACGGGGCAATGATGACTATTGTCAGGTGGTTAATTCAAATCACCATAGCCGAGTTTCAGCGCTAATCAAGGACGCTCAGGCCAAGGGTGGGGTTGTGCTGACAGGTGGAGAAATGGTCAAGGCGGGGCGGTTTATTGCACCGACACTGATTGCGGGTATGAGTGATGATTCGGCAATTATGCAGGAAGAAATATTTGGCCCAGTACTGCCCATTATTACCTTCTCTGATTTAGATGAGGCTGTGGCCTATGTAAATGCCAAGCCCAAACCTCTGGCGCTCTACATCTATGCGCAGGACAAGCAGGCTATTAACAAAGTGTTGCAGGAAACCAGCGCGGGTGGCACCTGTGTCAACCAAACTATGATGCATTTCTTGCATCCTAACCTGCCCTTTGGTGGCGTCAATAATAGCGGTATCGGGAATTCTGGCGGAATGTGGGGCTTCAGAGCCTTTAGTCATGAACGTAGTGTGTTGGTTGAGAAGTTTAGCGCAGCCTCAATGCTGCATCCGCCTTACACGCCGAAGGTGATGAAGCTGATTAAGACAACTATGAAGATGGTGTCCTGAAGAGGGAGTAACGAGCTCGGCTCTGTGCTGTTGGTTAAAATCGCTCAGGGCTATTTAATAGCGACTAGAGAACAAAAGTTAAAGCATTGAAACCAGGGGCTTGCGGACTGAAATCCGCAGGCCCTTAATCGTTGTATATGGGTGTCGAGAGTTTCTGGCACTAGCACATTGTCAAGCGAATCTCTCTTTTGGCTAATTTCCAAATCGCTGTAGCCCTGTGCGCGCTTGAAGTCGTGGTGCAGTTCACTGAGCAGCGTATTAAGCGACGCAGGTTCAAAGCATAATTTCTCCGAAATAATCAAACAGCCACCTGGGTTCAGGCCCCGATAGATGTTTTGCAGGAGCGCGGCACGTTTCTCGAGAGGTACAAATTGCAGTGTAAAATTCATTACCACCAGCGAGGCATTGTTAATCTCGATATCACAGATATCGGCATTTACTAACTGAGTCTCGGTAGTTGTGTGGTTTGAGTCCAAAATGGTCTTGCACTTCTCGAGCATAGCGTCGGAATTATCTGCTGCGATAATTAATGCCTCCCGCCCTTCGATATTATCTCTTATCGCCAGAGTCGAGGCACCCAGCGAGCAACCAAGGTCATAACAGTTGCTGTTGCGTTGCACAAAGCGCGCTGCCAGTTCTCCAGTGTGGGCAATAATAGTTTCATAGCCGGGTACGGAGCGGCTAATCATATCTGGGAATACATCGACCACCGCCTGATCAAACATAAATCCGCGCACCGCCCCCAAGGGGTTGGCAAATAGGTTGTCGCGCTGAGATATGAGTTTACTCATATCAGAGGCTGATGATCTCGAGCCCTGTTCCAGCGGCGAGGTCGACATTGGTAATCACCGCTGTTTGCGCACGGCCAGCAGTTAAATAGGTAGCGGCGACACGTTTGACATCGGCTTCAGTCACTGCGAGCACCCGATCTCTAAATTGTATGGTGCAAGCTTTACCGCGGCCGTTTAATTCAGAATGGAATGCCTGAATCGCTTCTCCTGCCGGTGACCCGGGTTTGTCAAGACTACCTATAACCCCAAGTATCGCCTCTTCAATTTTGTCGTAGCCCAGCGTATTTGCAGCAACCCATTCGATTGAATCGTCAAAGTCCTTTAAGGTTCCTGCAATCCGGGGGTCACGGTATGAGAAAAATCGAAAGGTGCCAGACTGATTGTCTTGCGATGCACCGCCCCCATAGGCACCACCCTGTTCGCGAACAGCGCGATGCAAGAAGCTGTTGCGCAGTACGCCACCGAGAATCGTCAATGCCGCTGAATCTGCATGGCCTGTGGGTACGGTAGGGTAGGCTTTGGCACAGAAACTCACCTGAGTATTAGTTGTCCAGCAATGATTAACGGCCGCCAAGTTGGGTCTATAATGGATAATATGACTGCTTTCAGCGGCAGCGGTGTGTGGGAAGCTATTTTGCATCACTTCGGTAAAACCGGCCAATCGCTCACCCTCTGCCACCAATAAATATTGGCGTGGCTGTTGCAATACCAACTGATGAATAGCGTCTAGCCTTGCAGCCAGAGATTCTAGTCCTTCATGGGTATTTAGACTTTGATCCAGAGCCTTAATGCCCACTAGCCCGTCCATACCGCCCCAGCGTTGACTTAAATAGGCACTGGCAGATAGGCCGCTAGCAGCGGCCGTCATAGCAAGAGAATGACCGCTACCGGTAATAGACGACTCCCGGTAGGTACGTATCTGCGACACCAGTTCACGTAGTCTGGGCAATTCGTCAAAACGGGCTAGTTGCAAAGACTCCTGCATAAGTTCGCTCATTGCCTGTTGATTGCGCGCGAGACCTTTGCTCGTGAAATTAATCGTGCCATGGAGTTTATCCAAGCTGTCTTTGTCTGAGCGCACCGAAGCGGAGGCTGAATAGGCGCCGACAATACTCGAGTGCCAAAGTTGGGTCTGTTGATAATCTCTTGTGCCGACACCCATCTCTGTGACACAGGTACTGTATAGAGGTAGCAAGTCCATTTGCTCTTCGGTTAATTCTGGCATCGGCATGACAATCTGCTGGTAGGCAATCCCATTGGTGCCGGCGCTATAGCTGGTCAAAGGTATGGATTTGTTTGTGACTGCATATTTTTCAGCATAAGAGATATCTGAGGGCACGTCTTCAATACCAACCTTAGGCAGAATATCTAAGTTCTCCTCCATTTCTTGGCGTTCTTTCAGGGCTGCGGCGCCGTCGACGATAGCCTGCTTTTCACTATCGCTAAGACTCGCTTTGATGCTTGCTAAACTGTCCTTTTCGGCCTGCTCTTTTTGTCGTGCCAATTCAGTGTCGGGTTTCATGACTAGGCGAATACGATGTTGATTGTTGAGCAATAGATCTTTGACCAGAGATTTGATGAACTCAGGATCCTGTATCTGCTGTTGCAGCTTTTCTAACACTGGATCTAGATTGAGCAATGCAATGGGATCGCCGCGATGGGTAGCGCTAGTCAAGCTAGTCAGAATGAGGTTGAGGCCATAGGGATAACCGCCGCCTGACACCTCGCGCTGAGACAGCTCAAGTTGATGTAAACTGGCTGCGACCTGCTCCAAGGGCAGGCCATTGTCGGCCACCTCACGCAGAACATCCAAAATCATCGCTTCCGCCGCATCGGCCTGTTCTGGGTTGGAGCCTTCAATGCCGCAGGCAAAAGCCAACTCTTTTTGTGAATCTTCAAGGCCGCACAGGGGCGATGGTGAGTTACCCAGGTCAGTGGTTTCCAATGCTTTTTGTAAAGGTGAACCGCTGTTGTCAAGCAATACGCTGGCCAGCAGTCGAGCCTGCATAGTGGCTTCGAGGTCAGTGGACTCGCCAAGCAGCCAAGACACAACAATATGGGTATTATTATCGGTAGTACCCTGGTCGTCTTTATCGCAGGCGTAGCTCTCTTCAAAGTACTGCGGTTGGCTATAGCGCTGCTCATCAGTGACGGCAATATGGCAGTCGAGTTTGTCAAATCGGGCGAGTGCCTCGTCCTCAAAATGTGCCTGATGTTCCTCTGCAGGAATATCGCCAAAGGTGACAAAAATGGCGTTGCTCGGATGATAATGGGTTTTGTAAAACGCCTTAAACTGCTCGTAACTGAGGTCGGGAATGTTAGCGGGCTCACCACCACTATTGTAATGATAGGTGCTGGTTGGGTAAAGATGCTTGCTCAGAGTCTGCCAAAGCGTTGAGTTAATCGAACTCATGGCACCTTTCATTTCATTGTAAACGACTCCTTTGTAGGTCAGTTCAGATTTGGCATCAGTGGCATCAGCAAACTCGAGGCGATGGCCCTCTTGGGCAAAATCCAATGGATCTAGACGAGCAAAAAAGACGGAGTCCAAATATACCCCCAGAAGATTGTTAAAGTCTTTTTTGTTCTGGCTGGCAAATGGATAGGCTGTCCAGTCAGAACTAGTAAAGGCATTCATGAAGGTATTCAGTGAGCGCCGAATCATCATAAAGAAAGGGTCGCGCACCGGATATTTTTCACTACCGCAAAGGGCAGTATGTTCTAAAATATGGGCAACACCGGTAGAGTCCATTGGCACTGTCCGCAACGCTACCAAAAATACATTTTCCTTATTATCCGCGGCCATATGAATATGTTGTGCACCGGTGACTCTGTGACGATATTCCTGGTAACGCACTTTTAAAGAAGGAATATCTTGCTGTTGCATTAGTTCAAAAGCGGGATGTGTGCTGTTGCTCATAGGAAGTTGCTGCTCTGTGGGTGCGTGTAAAAAGATTGGCGCATTCTACTTCAAGTAAAGGCCTGTGGAAACGCTGCCGTTAGCGTATTAACGTGACCGCCTCTGTCGGTACTCAATAGGTGTGGTTCCCTCCCAGCGTTTAAATGCTCGGTAAAAAGTACTGGGCTCTGAAAACCCCGTCAAATAGACAATTTCAGTAATTGCCTCATCAGTTTGTGATAGCAGCCGCTTTGCCAATCGATGCCGGTATTCATTGAGTAGACGCTGGAAGCTGGTGCCCGCAATATCGAGCTGATGACGCAGATGTCTTGGGGTGACACCAATGCGTTGCGCTACATTTGCCAAGGTGGTTTCACCGCTTTCCAGCAGTGCACCCAGCTGGCCGCGCACCTCATTGATCAGATCTTGCTGTAAAAGAATGGCTAAACGCTGATCTGCCACCTGTATGTGAAGATTCAATAGCTCGGGTTCGGCGTAAAGTGATTTGTAGCCTAAAATACTGCTAGGGAAAAATAGCTGAAACGAGGGGGCGTTAAATTCTACGGGGCATTGGAAAATACGCTGATACTCGGCTAAGTTTGTATTGGGCGCATGATTAAACACCACAAGATCTGGCTTAAAAGCACCGTTAGTGACAGCCTGAAAGACCTTGATTAGTCCTAATACCATAGCCTCTGCGAGGTGAGAGGTGGCGTATCGGTGCTCTGAGAAATAGCTGGTAAGGCAGGGGCTTGGTGTTTCGGTGACCTGGCCATGCAGGGCATCGCTGATTAGGCGCTGATAACTCACAACTCGGCGCAGGCCATCGCCAAAGGTCTGGCTGCTTAAGAACAGATATTCTAGTATTTGTCCCTTGTAAATAGGCATTTTCTCGCCCAGATGCAGGCCAATACAGGGGTCGCCAGAGAGTTCTACTGCCGCATTCCAGAACCTTGGCTGGGCAGAGAACTGAGTGCGCAAATTTTCCCGAGATAACTCTGCGGGATCCAGACCCGATCGGCGCAACACCTCGTCGGCATCTACCCCAAGTTCCAGCAAGCCGGTGTGGGCTAGGCGAACTAATGTGCCTGAATCAGTTAGACCTGTCATACTTTCGACTCTCGAAATGGACAGCCATAATACACCATTGGCCGAAATGACAAGCGTTGTTTTTTTCATGCCAATGATTAACCAGGAGAATGTAACCATCATGCGAAATATGAATGAAGCCTCTCACACCCAGACGACACCTTCGGCAATCAAAGCGCCTATGATTATGCGCGAGTTGCCCAGCATGCCGAGCCTGCTTGGGCAGGCAGTCTTTAAGTCGGGCTCCTACAATCTAGGCGACCCCCTTCCTGGGCTGAGTGCACAGGTGAATGACCTAACTATCAAGCCTGAGCATTTGGCGGCCTACAAAAAGGTCTGTGAGTTTGATGCCGAGGGCAATCTGCCTGCGACTTATCTACACATGCTGGCATTTCCGTTGGTTCTAAAAATATTGATTCAGCAAGATTTCCCTTTAAGAGCTATGGGTCAGGTACACCTGCGTAATGAGATCTCAGTACTTGCGGCCTTTGACATTAAGCAGTCGATTAATATGATTGCTGGGGTTGGCGGCTCTGTATTGACTAGCCGGGGGTTGGAGTGGGATATAGACCTTGTTGCTACGGTTGATAACCAGACGGTATGGACGAGTAAGTCGACCTTTTTACATCGCTGTAAAACTGCCATTGCCAAGGGGCGTATTAAAGCTGTTGCCGGTAAAGGCGAATCCCACAATTGGTCAGTTCCAGCAGATATCGGCCGACGCTATGCGCGCGTTTCTGGCGACTTCAACCCTATTCACCTAGCCGATATGACGGCTAAATTATTTGGCTTTAAGCATGCCATAGCTCATGGTATGTGGAGCAAGGCTCGTTGTCTTGCCGCCTTAGAACAGCAGTTGCCTGAGGCGGGTTATTCCGTTGCTGTTAATTTTAATCGACCATTATTTCTACCTTCTCAAGCACTATTTTTTACACATGAGCTTAATGGTAAGCAGCAGTTCTCGCTCTTTAACCAAAGGGGTGACCAATCGCATCTCGATGGGCTAATTTCATAGGATCTATCCATGCCTAATTACAAAGTTCCTGTTAACGACTATCTCTTTTTGTTTAATGACGTGGTCGATATGCAGCCAAAATTTCAACAAGTTGAGGGAGGGGAAGACGCTACGCCAGATATGGTGGAGGCTATCTTTACTGAGGCTGCTAAATTTTGTGAAAACGAGCTGGTGCCAATTTATCAGAGCGGTGATGAGGGCTGTCAGTGGGCAGATGGCGTGGTTACTACTCCTAAGGGCTTTAAAGAAGCCTATGCGAAATATATTGAGGCAGGATGGACGGGTTTGACCGGCAGCGCAGAGATGGGTGGCCAGGGCCTGCCGTCTTCGATTGGGGTGGCCATCAATGAAATGATGACGACGGCCAATTGGGCCTGGGCCATGTATCCCGGTCTGAGTGAGGGCGCTATGGCGACGCTCGAAACCAGTGGCACCGATCAGCAGAGGAAAGATTACCTACCCAAACTTATTAGCGGTGTTTGGAGTGGCACGATGTGTCTAACTGAGCCACATTGTGGCACGGACCTAGGGTTGATGAAAACTAAGGCTGTACCCAAGGATGATGGTAGTTTTGCGATAGATGGTACCAAAATTTTTATCAGTGCTGGTGAGCATGACCTGACTGAAAATATTGTGCACATCGTTTTGGCAAAATTGCCTGATGCCCCTAAGGGTACAAAGGGTCTCTCGCTGTTCATTATCCCCAAGTTTCTGGTTGCTGAAGATGGGTCTGCTGGCGATCGCAACGGCGTGCGTTGCGGTTCCATCGAACATAAAATGGGTATCCACGGTAACGGAACCGCAGTCCTTAACTTTGACAATGCCACGGGCTTTTTAATCGGCGAACCGCACAATGGTCTCAATGCGATGTTTACCTATATGAACGTCGCGCGGATTGGTACTGCTAGCCAGGGTGCTGCAGCTGCTGAGCGCTCTTATCAGGGAGCTTCTGAATATGCCCGCGATCGCTTGGCCATGCGTTCTATCTCTGGCGTCAAGAACCCCGACGGGCCGGCCGATCCGATTATTGAGCATCCAGATGTGCGGCGCATGCTGCTGACCCAGCGAGTGATCGCTGAGGGCGGCCGTGCCATGGTGACCTATGCCAGTCAATTTGCCGATGTTTACCGTGGTGGTAAAACACCTGAAGCGAGAAATGCGGCGGAAGCGCGACTGGGGTTTTGCACACCTATTTTGAAAGGCTTTATCACTGAATTAGGGGTGGAAGCGGCTAATCACGGTGTGCAGGTTTTTGGCGGCCACGGTTATATTCAGGAATGGGGCATGGAACAAATTCTTCGTGACAGTCGGATTGCGACACTGTACGAGGGGACTACCGGTATTCAGGCATTAGATTTAATAGGTCGAAAAGTTTTGGCCGATAAATTCAAGCAGTTGAATATGTTTACTGGGGATATGTTTAGGTTCGCGCGTCGGTTTTTGCCATGGAAGGACGAAGGTAAAAATAAGGTCATGCGCAAGCAGGCTTGGACAGTGGTGAAATTGGCGATTAAATGGCGCCTCCTGTCCTTCAGGGTAGCCATGCGTGCCAAGCGAAATGCCGATAATGCGGGTGCCGCGTCGGTCGATTTCTTGATGTTCTCAGGATATGCCTTCATGGCGTTTATGTGGGCCCAGATGAGTGCGGTGGCGACTAATAAATTACTGGCCGGTGAGGGTGATAAAGAGTTTCTCGAATCCAAGTTACACACCGCTGAGTTTTTCTTTCAGCGTATTCTGCCTAGGGCTGATGCCCACGCCAAGACGATGGGCGCCAGTGTTGAGAGTCTGATGGCTATGCCGACCAGTTATTTCGACGCCACCTAATTAAGGTTTACCCTTTAAGCTAGCGGCTTTTTTAGCGCTAGCTTTTTTAATGGGCGCTGTATAGACAGATTTTGTGTCTATTGATACAGTCTTGCGACAATAAAAGTTTAACGGAAAAAAATATGGATTTTGCAGACGTTGTGCGTGGGCGACACTCAAGCCGTGGCTTTTTACCTAGAGTGGCGGATCAGGAAACATTAAAAGATATTTTTGAATTAGCCAGTTGGGCCCCCTCAAACTGTAATGTGCAGCCCTGGCATGTGCATGTTGTTTCAGGTGAAGCCTGCAACCGTATGCGTGAGAAAATGAAAGCGGCCGCCTTGGTAAGTACTGTCGGCAATCCCGATTTCCCCTGGCAGGGCAAGTTTACCGGTGATTATAAGGCACGCCAGATCTGTTCTGCTCTAGGGCTTTGGGAGCATCAGGGCGTCACCCGTGATAATACTGAGAGGCGCGCCTGGTCATGGATGCGTAATTTCGAGTTTTTTGATGCGCCCCATGTAGCCTTTATTTTTGTTACTGACCAGTTCCCTGAGCTGGTGCGACTGGCCGGCGATGTCGGTATGTATGCCCAGACATTGATGCTAGCAATAGAAAATGCGGGAATGGGATCATGCCCGCAGACGTCTGTTAGCTGCTTCCCTGATCTAGTTAGGGAAGAGTTAGGGGTGGAGAGTCATTTTAAATTGCTGATGGGTCTGTCGTTTGGCTATATCGATACCGCAGACAGTGCCAATAACTTGCGCACTGAACGTGATGCTCTGGATAAAACAACCCAGTTTCACTCCGCTTAGGTATCCCGGTTAAATTCGAGCGGTTTGCGACTCGCTGCTTGGTTGACTAAGCTATCACTTGAGCCAGACCAACAAAGCTGGTGCCTAGTAGGACCCATCCAAGAATTAGATAGAACTGGCGGTTATCCCGTTTAAGTAGGTCCTTGTGAAAATGAAGGCCAATAAAATGGCCAATACCGGCAAAGGGTAGCAGCCACAGTGCTGCCATGAGTTGAATATCGATCTTGGCAATCACAAACGCAATAAGTTTGATTGTGACCAGAACACACCAGAGCGCAAATAGAGTATTACGAAAATCTTCAGGCTTAACGTGCCGCAGAGCCACAGCAATCACCAAGGGGCCACCCATTAAGGAAGTACCGCTAATATAAGCAGCGACCACAAGAAATATGGTATCAAGCACGCGACTGTTGCTCTGCATCGGCTTATCGAGGATGTAGGTCAATGAGTAACCGGCAATGAGAACAAAGATGATGATATTCATCAAGTCGGTTGGAAGTACCAGCAAGCCTATTACACCCGCCAATTTGGGGATAATCATGATGAGCAGTGCATAGCGCACAAAAGCCCAGTTGACGGTACTCTGACTGGTATCGGCACCCCCGCGCCTAAACTCCCCTTGAATGACAGTCAGCCCGGCAAAAAACAATAAGTGGATAGAGGCAATGGGCAAAAAAACCAATGGATCATTATGGATAAGTAGTAGGAAGGGCAGTATGAAGAGCGCGCCACCGAAACCGAGACCAGAGCGGACAAAGCCACTCCAAATAAAAATTGCGGCAATCAGAGCATATTCGTACCCAGTTAGTTCAGGCATGAATACAGCCGCTGTCACCATGGACATGGCCGTGGGATATTTCTTCGTCTCGCGCTTTGCGTATATCTAAAATAGTCACTTCAAAGTGCAGGTTTTTACCCGCCAGCGGATGATTCATATCGACATCGACATTAAATTTACCGACCTTGATAATAGAGCCAGGTTTAACCCCATTATCAGTGTTCACGCGGACATTTTTGCCAACAGTCAATTTACCTTCGTGCCTGAGATATTTGCTGGGAATGCGTTGGGTATTATTGATATTGCGCAGCCCATAGCCCTGTGCAGGCATCACAGAAAAAATAAGACTATCGCCCACTGTTGCATTGGCTATGGCGGTTTCAAAGCCATCGATCATCTGCCGGCGGCCATGCAAGTAAACCATGGGCTTATCATCGTCGTAAGTGCTATCAATGAGTTCGTTATTATCATCTGTAAGATTATAGTGAACGCTGATAACATGATTGGCAGAAACGTGCATTTTTGGCTCCAGTATTTACGACGCCATCTTAACGCAAATAGTCCCATAATAGTCATGCATGAGACCGTTTTTACGGCAGCAATAGGAACCCTAATGTCATCCACAGACGATGATCTAGAACAGCAATTCAGTGCGTTATTTGGCGACGATGTGCAGCCACTGCGTGGGAAAGGCGCTAATCATATTGCTAAGCCTGCTGAGTTAACGCCTGGCGTGTTAGCGCGGCGCAAGGCGGCCGAGGAGGAAAACGATCCTGAGAGTAACTTCCTCGATGCCGTGAGCAGTATTGCCCAAGTTGATCCCTACGAATTTCTCGAGTTTGTGCGTCCTGGCGTTCAGCATGGAGTATATCGGAATCTACGTATGGGAAAATACGAAATACACTCGCAGCTAGATCTGCATCGTCATACTGTCGAGCAGGCGCGAATTGCACTGTTTCAGTTCGTTGACGAATGCCAAAAACATGGCGTGCGCTGCGCCTTGGTTACTCACGGCAAGGGCGCAGGGCTCGCGCAACCGGCACGGCTTAAAAGCTGCGTTAATCATTGGCTTCGGCAGTTTGATCAGGTTCTGGCATTTCATACTGCACAGAAACAGCACGGCGGCACTGGCTCGACCTATGTCCTGATTAAAAAGAATAATGCGGCTCGGCAAAAAACGACAGAAACCCTAGACCAAGCTCGGCGACTCAAGGGCTAAAGGCCTCTGGGTCCTATGATCGGTTTGATACTGAGGGGCGTATAAATCTAATATTAAAAATGAGAATAGGGTTTCGTGAACCTACTTATAAATTTTTCGATTTTTCATCTTGGTTGGCTCGCCTGCGTCGTGGGTGCAGCTAACAATCGCGCCGCTGAGGGCTGCATCGCTGCCGTCGCACTATTAGCTGTGCATCTTTATCGGGCTGAATTGCGGCGCAACGAGCTTGCCCTCATTGTGGTCGCAGCCCTGACTGGTCTTTTTTGGGAGAGTGCTCTGCTGTCCCAGGGGTGGTTCGCGTATGCGGGGCAGTCACCGCTGTCGAACCTAGCGCCTTACTGGCTCCTGATGATATGGGCACTATTTGCCACTACGATTAATGGGTCCTTGGCTTGGATGAAGGGGCGATTGGTTCTTTCCATGGTTATGGGCGCTGTCTTTGGCCCCATGGCGTTTGTCGCCGGAGAAAAGCTTGGCGCTATAGTCTTTACCGATAGGCCTAGTGGTTTGCTGGCCTTGGCGCTAGGCTGGGCCGTTCTGATGCCGCTGGTGATGTGGATTGCCGACAGAATCAATAGGGATCCTGAGCATGAGGAGCCTCTGTCTGATGTCTGAGGCGTTGATGATTGCAGTGGCTTTAAGCTGCGTTGGAGAGATACGGTAATGCGAGCCGTTTTTCTGGCGCTTATGTGCTGTGCCTCCTCGATCTGCGCCTTTGCCGAGCAGCAGAAACGCTGGGATTTTAACGTGTCACTGAATGGGCGCGACGTGGGCAGCCATAGCTTTGTGGTCAATGGGAAGGGGGATAATCGAACTGTTAGCTCCTCATTGCGACTTGATTTTCGAGTATTACTAATTAAAAAAGTCAGCTACCAGCATCAGGCCAGTGAGGTTTGGCAAGACGGCTGCCTGACCGAGGTGAGCAGCGAAACTCAGCGCAATGGGAAGGCGCATTCGGTGCAGGCGAATGCAGTGGATGATGGGCTTTCAGTGACAAATAATGCTGGTGTAGAAGTCATTGAAGGCTGTGTGCGGGGCTTCGCCTACTGGCATCCGCAATGGTTGCAGGCGGTCCGTTTGTTGAATGTCGAGACCGGAGATTATGTGCCAGTCACCCTCAGTCAGACTGTCTCGCAGGACGACAATATCACCCATCTGACGATTACGACAGCCAAAGCCGACATTTATCTGGAGTACGATGCCGCGGGTGACTGGTTGTCATTACAGACTAAGCTGCCGCTGGTCGGAGAGCTTAGGTATCAGCGTTATTAATTAGGAGGGCGCCAGACATGAATAGATCCAAAGCGTTATGCATTGCCATATTATCAGTCATTTCCGGATGTAGTAATCAGCATTCCATGACTCCCGTTGACTATGTTGATTTAGAACGGTTTATGGGCGATTGGTATGTGATTGCCAATATCCCCACATATTTTGAGAAGAATGCATACAACCCTCTCGAGTCTTACCGTCTAGACGAGGACGGATCAATTGCTACGACATTTAGTTTTAATGCGGGGTCTTTCGATGGTGAACAAAAGGTCTTTCGCCCTCGGGCCTTTATCACCGACCCTGTCAGTAACGCGGTTTGGGGTATGCAGTTCGTTTGGCCGATTAAAGCAGACTACCGCATTGTCTACTTAGATGAGGACTATCAAACTACGATTATTGGGCGCAATAACCTCGACTATGTTTGGATCATGGCGCGCAGCCCACAGATATCTGAGCAGAGTTATTCTGAGTTAGAGGCATTTGTTATGGCGTTAGGATATGACTCGACATTATTGATCAAAGCGCAACATCAGCTTACGACTTCACCCTAAACTAAGATAACTAACTGGCATTTATGCACATAGCAATTATAGGTACAGGCATCGCAGGTAATGTTGCGTCTTATCATCTCAATCGCCAACATGAGATTACGGTATTTGAGGCCAATGATTACATAGGGGGTCATACCCATACTCATGCCATCACCCACAATGGTGCCAGCTATCAGGTGGATACTGGCTTTATTGTATTCAACCACAAAACCTATCCTAATTTTATAAAATTACTCGCTGAGCTCGGCGTGGAAGAGCAGCTATCGACTATGAGCTTTGGGGTTAAGTGCGAAAAGACCGGCCTTGAATATATGGGCTCCACCCTAAACAGCCTGTTTGCGCAGCGACGCAATCTGTTGCGCCCGTCGTTCTGGAAAATGATTATTGAAATTTTGCGGTTCAATAAAGAGGGTCGAGGGCTCGTGGTCGATGATATTGATGATATTACGTTGGGTGAATATCTTCAGCGCGGAAACTATAGTCAGGGGTTTATTGATTACTATCTAATCCCCATGGCGGCAGCTGTGTGGTCGGCAGACATGCAGATCATGTATCAGTTTCCGGCACGTTACCTGATTCGGTTCTTTCAAAATCATGGCTTGCTGAATGTTAATGATCGCCCAGATTGGTATGTCATTAAGGGTGGTTCGAAAACCTATGCCAAGGCTCTAACCGCATCCTTTAACGATAAGATACGTTTGGACTGCTCCTGTGCAATCAATCCGGCGTGTCGACGATGGCGTTTTTATTACCAGCCGATTTGGTGAAGAAAAATTTGATGCAGTTTTTATTGCCAGTCATAGCGATCAGGCGCTGGCGGTGCTTGCGGACCCCAGTGAGACTGAGTTAGAAGTGCTGGGTGCGATTAAATATCAGGGCAATGAAGTACTGTTGCATACCGATGAGTCTGTCTTACCAACGCGCAGACGCGCCTGGGCGGCGTGGAATTATCATTTGCTTGGTGGTAACCAAACGAGGGTGCCGGTGACCTATAATATGAATATTTTGCAGGGCTTTGATTGTCCGCAACAGTTTTGCGTGACATTGAATAATAGCGATGCGATTGATCCGAGTAAGGTGTTGAAACGCATGCACTATCAGCATCCAGTTTACACGCCAGAGTCTGTCGCCGCGCAGGCACGGCAGGCAGAGATCAATATAGGTCGAACCTTTTACTGCGGTGCTTACTGGCGCTATGGATTCCATGAAGACGGCGTTGTGAGTGCGCTTGCGGCTCTGAAACATTTCGAGCAGAGTTTGTGACGGGACGCAGCCGAATCTATCATGGAAGCCTAAGCCACTGCCGCAATATGCCGGTGATTAATCGGTTTCGCTACAGTCTCTTTATGCTTTACCTTGATCTCGAGGAGCTGGAAAAAATATTTTCAAAATACTGGCTCTGGTCTAGTAAAGGGATCAATTTTGCTTGGTTTAGACGCGCGGATCATGTCGGTTGTGTTGGGGAGTCTTTAGGCGAGACCATTCGTGACATGGTGGAACGGGAAACTGGCAGTCGACCGTCGGGGCCTGTCTGTCTATTAACTAATTTGCGGCATCTTTTTTATAAATCCAATCCGGTCAGCTTTTATTATTGTTTCGAGGCTGATGGTGAGACAGTGCAGGCCATAGTTGCAGAGGTGACTAATACCCCCTGGGGTGAGCGATACTGTTATGTTTTGGGTGATGAACAACGGAACGACTGTGAGAATACCTCAATGCAACATTACCGAACTAATAAGCAATTTACGGTATCACCCTTTATGCCTATGGATATGCATTATGAGTTCTATTTTTCACCGCCAGCAGAAACACTCATTGTGCAGATGGAAAACCATCGTCAGGGTGAGAAGGTTTTTGAGGTTGAATTGATGCTGCTTGGTGAGACGATTAGTTCATTGTCCCTAGCGAGAAATCTATTTCGGCTGCCATGGATTACAGCAAAAATAACAATAGCAATTTATTGGCAGGCGTTGAGGCTTTGGCTCAAGCGCGTGCCGTTTTTAGGTCATGGTGGTGAAGGTCAGCCACAGAAAAAATAGGTGAGTTATCCATTGAGTGTAGATATTTCGGCGGTCATTCAAGTCAGTAAACCACGAAGAATTGACAAATATGCCCGTGCTAATGTGTTGGCGCGATTCGAAAAAATTAGCCGCGGACAAATTCGTATCATCGACAGTACCGGCGAGAGGGTATTTGGTCAATGTAATGCAGCCGATGACCTGCAGGTGGATATTCGGGTCATTGATCAGCGGTTTTATTCTGACCTGGCTTTTGGTGGGACTGTTGCGGCCGGTGAGTCCTATATGCAGGGCTGTTGGCATTGCAGCGATCTAACCGGTCTAATTCGAATAATGGTGCGCAATCGCAATATTCTAGAGGCTGTGGACGGTCGTCTATCATACTTTAAAAGGCCTATTCTGCGCCTTGGCCACTGGTTAAACCGCAACACTCAGTCGGGCAGCAGGCGCAATATCGAGGCGCATTATGACTTGGGCAATGACATGTTTGAGCTGTTTCTCGACCCTACCATGATGTATTCGAGTGCCTATTATCCTGAGCCAACTTCAACACTGGGCGAAGCGGCTGTAGCTAAACTGAAGCGCATCTGTGATAAATTGCAACTGTGCAGTGACGACCATGTGATTGAAATCGGCACTGGTTGGGGCGGGTTTGCCATCTATGCGGCCAGTCATTATGGCTGTAAGGTCACGACCACCACTATATCCAAAGAGCAGCATGCCATGGCAGTCAGCCGCGTAGTCGCAGCTGGTTTGCAAGACAGAGTTACCCTGTTGATGGAAGACTACAGAGACCTGACCGGCGAATATGACAAGCTGGTGTCGATCGAAATGATTGAGGCGGTAGGTCATCAGTATCTGGATACCTATTTTTCCAAGTGTAGTTCTCTGCTAAAAGCTGAGGGTATTATGTTGATACAGGCGATAACGATTGCCGATCAACAGTACGACAGCGCGGTTAACTCTGTTGATTTCATTCAGCGATATATCTTCCCTGGAGGGTTTATACCTTCTGTGTCTGCCATCACTCAGTCGGTTAAGGTGTCAACCGATATGCGGCTGTTTCACCTTGAGGATATTGGGCCGCACTATGCCACTACATTGCAGCATTGGCGCGAACGTTTTTTTGAGAATATTGACAGTATCAGAGCGCTAGGCTACTCCGAGCAGTTTATTCGCATGTGGGAGTTTTACCTCTGTTATAGCGAGGGAGGCTTTTTGGAACGAGTGCTTGGCGACGCGCATTTGGTGTTCATCAAACCAGATAACCGTATTGACTGGCGTCTGATGTCTACCCGATAACCTAATATACCCTAGGTTTTGCGTCTAGCGAGGTGTATTTTCCGCGCAGATTTGGGTACCCTTGCATCCCAGTGATCATTAGATCCTTCCCGCAATTTTCTGGTTATTGGAGTGCTAAAAATTTTGAATTCGATTACTTCCGAACTCTCGGCCCAGTCGCGTATCTTAGATAAAGACCAACAATTTGTCTGGCACCCCTATTCTTCCTTATCTGCACCGATTCCGGCTTATGAGGTGGTGTTCGCTGAGGGTGTTAACCTACATCTTGCCGACGGGAGCCAGTTGATCGATGGTATGGCCTCATGGTGGTGCGCGATTCATGGGTACAACCATCCTGCGCTTAATGCTGCAGCCAAGGCCCAGATTGATAAGTTCAGCCATGTCATGTTTGGCGGTATTACCCATGCCCCCGCCGTCGATCTCTGTGAAACGTTGGTCAACATAACACCGCGTGGACTAGACAAAGTCTTCCTGTCTGATTCGGGTTCTGTGGCGGTTGAAGTAGCCATAAAAATGGCATTTCAGTATTGGATATCTGTGGGTAAACCTGACAAAAATAAACTCCTCAGCCTCCACAATGGTTACCATGGCGATACCTTTGCTGCAATGTCGGTGTGCGACCCAGTGAACGGTATGCACCATATGTTTGATCAGGTCCTGGCCAAGCACTATTTTGCGCCAGCGCCTCAGATTGGTGTGGATGAACCATGGGATGAGGATGATATCGCTGAGTTTTCCGCAATAATAGCAGCCAAAAAAGATCAATTAGCCGCGGTCATTTTGGAACCTATTGTTCAGGGTGCCGGGGGTATGCGCTTTTATTCTCCGGAGTATTTGCGGCGGGTACGTGAACTCTGTGATGAGCACGATGTGCTGTTAATCGCCGATGAAATTGCTACAGGTTTTGGTCGTACAGGTAAGTTATTTGCCTGTGAATGGGCTGGTTTGCCCCTGACATTATGTGTCTAGGTAAGGCCATTACGGGCGGTTATATGACACTTGCGGCAACCCTTTGCAGTGCGGAGGTCAGCCGTGGTATCTGCGAAGGTGAGGCTGGTTGCTTTATGCATGGCCCCACTTTTATGGGTAATCCCTTGGCCTGTGCAGTGGCCAATGCGAGTCTTGAGCTACTCTTAAGCAGTGATTGGGAGGCAAATATAAGACGTATTGAGGCGTCGCTCAGTACTGAGTTGTTGCGCTTTGACGGCATTGAGGCTGTTGCACAAACAAGGGTACTTGGCGGCATTGGGGTTATCGAAATGAAAGTCGCTGTGAATCTGGCTGAAATTCAAAAACAGTTTGTGGCCGAGGGCATTTGGGTGCGTCCCTTTGGCAAATTGGTCTACGTAATGCCGCCTTATATCATAAAGGAGGAGGAACTCAGCAGACTGATGCAGGGTATTTTCAATGTCCTCTCGACAGCCTGATTAAGCAATCTAAACACAGATCTCAGTACCTGTCGCCGCGGACCTGAAAATCTCCATTGGTGAAAGCCGCGTACTGCAATTATAATGAAAGCCTTTAACCAGTCGGATTGTTCGATGTCCATTCGTAAAAATCAGCTAGAAGCCAACAAGTTACAAAAGAGGCTGCGGCGTAACGTCGGTCAGGCGGTCGCTGACTACAATATGATCGAATCGGGTGACCGTATTATGGTTTGCCTGTCTGGCGGTAAAGATTCTTACGCCATGTTAGATATCTTAATGAACCTGCAAAAGAATGCACCTATCGATTTTGAGCTGATAGCGGTTAATCTCGACCAAAAACAACCGGGCTTTCCTGAGGCTGTTTTGCCAGCCTATTTAGATGGTTTGGATATTGAATACCATATCCTTGAGAAAGATACCTATAGCATCGTTACTAGCAAGATCCCAGAAGGTAAAACCTATTGCAGCCTCTGTTCGCGTCTGCGTCGAGGCACCCTGTATGGTTTTGCTGAGCAGATTGGCGCGACGAAAGTGGCGTTAGGTCATCACCGAGACGATATTGTTGAAACGTTGTTTCTAAATATGTTCTTCCAAGGCAAACTCAAAGCTATGCCGCCGAAACTTCTTTCTGATGATAAGAAAAATATTTTAATTCGGCCTTTGGCTTATTGCCGTGAGACCGATCTAATCGCACTGGCCGAACTTAAGCAATTTCCAATTATTCCCTGTAATCTCTGTGGGTCTCAAGATGGTTTGCAGCGCAACGTGGTGAAGTCGATGCTGATTGGTTGGGAGCGAGAGTTTCCGGGTCGCATTGATAGTATATTTGGGGCTATCAAAAATATATCACCGTCTCAATTAGCAGATGTTAGCCTCTTCGATTTTACCGGACTGCAGTTGGATCGAGGGACGTTGAGTGACTCTGCTACCCTTGAGGTAGAGACGCATATTCGAGCGCTCAATCTTTCATAATAAAACTAAGAGGCCATTATGCCCCCATTGTCTGCGTCAACCGTTATTGCTTTTATTGTCTATGTGGTTATCGTTTTAGCCATTGGTGTTTATGCCTATGTGCGCACCAAAAATGCATCAGACTACTTTTTGGGTGGTAGAAATCTTTCTCCAGCTGTGGCTGCCATCAGTGCTGGAGCCTCCGATATGAGTGGTTGGGTTCTGTTGGGACTGCCCGGTTATGCCTATTTGGCGGGTCTTGAAGCGTTCTGGATTACTCTGGGTTTAACCATTGGCGTCGCGGCCAACTGGATGTTAATGGCGAAGCGGCTGCGTATCTATTCGGTGATGTTGGATGATGCGGTGACGGTGCCCTCCTATTTGCAGCGCCGTTTCGCGGATACTAAACCCTGGTTAAAAATGATCTCTGGCTTAGCCATATTGTTGTTCTTCTTGTTTTATGTGGGCTCCGGTTTGATTGCTGGGGGCAAGCTTTTTAACGCGGTGTTTGGTCTAGACTATACCGTTGCGGTCTTTTCTGGCGTGGTACTGATTCTTTTCTACACATTGTTTGGCGGGTTTTTGGCCGTATCTTGGACAGATGTTTTTCAAGGCCTGTTAATGCTGACGGCCCTTATTGCGGTGCCTGTTTTGGTAATAGGAAAGGCGGGGGGACTTGGAGGTTTTGGTGATCAGGTTGCGACGGTCAATCCTGAACTACTCAATATTTTTACCAATGCCAAAGGTGAGTCTTTAAGTATCTTGGAGATTGTCAGTCTGTTAGGTTGGGGTCTGGGTTACTTCGGTCTGCCCCATGTTCTGGCGCGATTTAAGGCTATCCGATCGGCGGATGAGGTGGGTATCGCGACTGCAATCGGAGTGAGCTGGTCCTTTGTTGGCTATTTAATGGCAATTCTGGTGGGGCTGTGTGGAACCGTCTACCTTGCTGATCCACTGCTGGATTCGGAACGTGTGTTTATTGAGTTGACCGGTTTGATTTTTCATCCAGTTATTGCCGGAGTGCTACTTGCGGCGATTCTGGCGGCCATCATGAGCACGGTAGATTCCCAGTTGCTAGTTTGCTCCGCTACCCTAGCGGAAGACCTTTATCCGATGCTTGTGAAGCAGTCATTAACCGCAGAAAAGCGCCTACAAATTGGTCGTATAGCCGTCGTTGCGCTAGCGCTGTTAGCCACGGTTTTGGCGATGAGGCCAGACAGTAAAGTGCTGGATGTTGTTTCCTATGCCTGGGCTGGGTTGGGTGCCTCTCTGGGCCCGGCAATTTTGCTTAGCCTATACTGGCGAGGCATGTCTGCCGCAGGCGCACTGGCGGGTATATTGGTCGGTGGTGGCACGGTAATTATTTGGGAGGCGCTGGGCAGTGCTAGCTATAGCAGTGATATTTTCGATCTGTTCTCACTGGTGCCGGGTTTTATCTTCGCCTTGATCGCTATATTTTTGGTGACGCGGTTGGGCGGTGAAACTGAGAATCCTGAGGTGCTCGAGCAATTTGATAGGATGCGCAACACACTTTAGGCTGAAGAGACTCGCTATCGGTGCGAAGTCGTTAGGTATATATAGCGTATTGTTAGTCTCTTTAGCGCTGTGAATACTGAATGGGGCTGCTTGATTTTTTTGTGACCACGGTTGTTCAAAGTCTAGGTAGGATTCTAGCGTACGCTACATTTTTTCCATCACGTCAATACCTAACAGATCTAAACCCTGAGCCAGTGTAGCGGCAGTCAGCGCGCAAAGTTGCAAGCGGCTATGCTGTGTTTTTTCAGGGACGCCTGCTTTGACTACAGGGCAGTGTTCGTAAAACGACATATACACGCTGGCTAGTTCGTAGAGGTAGGCGCACAGGGTGTGCGGATAGCAGTCTGCAGCAATCTGATCAATCACTTCGTCAAACTGCAGTAGCTTTAAGGCGAGAGTTTTTTCTTCTGCAGCAACAATCTCTATCGGCGCTGAAAACGTCTCCGGGTCAATATCGGCCTTACGGAAGATACTACGAATTCTGGTGTAGGCATATTGCAGGTACGGCGCGGTGTTGCCGTCAAAGGACATCATTGCGTCCCAGTCAAAAACATAATCATTGGTTCGAGTGATACTTAGGTCGGCATATTTAATGGCGCCAATGCCTATTTTGCGTGCCACCGCTTTTATTTCAGTTTCATTGAGGTCGGTATTTTTTTCACGCATCAGTCGCTCAGCGCGCTCGATGGCCTCTACTAGAAAGTCTGCCAGTTTGACGGTACCGCCAGTACGAGTTTTAAAGGGTTTGCCATCTGGGCCCATCATAGTGCCAAAGGGATGATGTTCCAGACTAACGGTTGGCGGCACAAATTGCGCTTTACGACCCGTGGCAAAGACCTGCTTCATGTGCAGAGATTGACGAGCATCAATAAAGTACAGGATGCGGTCGGCCTTAAGCGTATTGACTCGGTGACGCAGTGCGGCTAAATCACTGGTAGCATAAAGAAATCCACCGCCAGATTTTTGTACGATCATCGGTGATGGGTTGCCATTTTTATCCGCTAGTTCTGCCAAGAAGACTACCTTGGCGCCCTCAGATTCTACAGCCAAACCCAGATCAACTAAGTCTTTGACCACGGTGTCGAGATCATCATTGTAGGCACTTTCAGCTTTGACGTGCTCTTCGGTTAGTCCGACATTAAGTTCCTGATAGATCTCTAAGCTATGCGCCACAGACACGGTGATAAATTTCTGCCATAGACCCCGACAGTGCTGATCGCCAGATTGTAATTTCACGACATAGGCTCTCGCACGATCGGCAAACTCTGGATCGGCATCAAAGTGTTTTTTCGACTGCTGATAGAACACTTCTAAATCATTCAGCGCTAATGCTGCTTGCTCGCCTTCGCCAAGATGTTCTTCGAGCTCCGCAATCAACATACCAAACTGAGTACCCCAGTCGCCCATATGATTCTGACGAATAACTTCGTGACCCTGATATTCGAGCACTCGCGCCAAGGTATCGCCGATAATAGTGGTACGCAGATGTCCGACATGCATCTCTTTGGCGAGGTTTGGGGAGGAGTAATCGACGACTACAGTCTGCTGATCCCTCGCCGGGCCGGCCTTTGGTTCACCGAGACTGTCGGCTAAAAACGCATTGCTTAGACCGATATTGATAAAACCAGGGCCGGCAATTTCTAGGGTCTCTGCGATGCCGTCAAGATCGAGATTATCGAGAATTTTTTGCGCCAGTTCACGAGGAGGCATCGCCAGCCGCTTGGCTGCGGCCATAGCGCCATTAGCCTGATAGTCACCAAACTGCGCTTTACCGCCCAAAGCTAAAGTCGGAGAGCATTCACTGGGAATTCCAGCAGCCTGCATGGCGACTAAAAATCGCTGATTGAGAAGCTCTTTAATGCGCATTATTGTGTTTTCCTCGATTTGACCGATTATGAGTTCGGATTGTAGGTTTCCCGTTACGGAAAGCAAAGCCTAACTTGCAAAAATCCCGCTTATTGCTATAGTTTTCACCTCAGGGCTATTGAGGACCTCTCAAACTGCCCTCATTACATTTATGCGGGCGATTAATGGACTCAATGATTATCACTCAGGGCTTGGATCTAATGTTATACGGCATGGGTACCGTGTTCACTTTTTTGACTCTGCTGGTCGGTGTCACTCTAGTCATGTCATGGTTGGTCAACAGGCTTGCGCCTGAAGAAATGGCTGTGATTTCTGCGTCGGCCCAGGTACCTCTAGTATCTGAGACTATTGAGCCGCGTATAGTCAATGCGATACAGGCCGCTCTGGACCAACATCGCTCGTAATTAAAACGTTTTATTCATTTAACTGGACTCCACCAACACGGACATGACCATGCCTTCTAAGCCTGCCGCGCTCGGTATAACTGAAGTTGTTCTTCGCGATGCTCACCAATCCCTTTTTGCGACCCGCATGCGTATCGACGATATGCTGCCGATTGCTGAGAAACTCGATCAGATTGGCTATTGGTCAATGGAATCCTGGGGTGGTGCGACCTTCGATTCCTGTATCCGCTTTTTAGGCGAAGACCCTTGGGACCGCATTCGTGAAATTAAAAAGGTGATGCCGAATACGCCTCAGCAGATGTTATTCCGTGGCCAGAATATTCTCGGTTACCGTCATTACGCCGACGATGTGGTTGAAAAGTTCGTTGAGCGCGCGGCCGTTAATGGTATTGACGTGTTTCGTGTGTTTGATGCGATGAACGACATGCGCAATTTAGAGACAGCGCTGCGCGCGGTTAAGCAGGTTGGAAAACATGCGCAGGGCACTATCTCGTATACAGTGAGTCCAGTGCACACCACCGAACTATGGGTTGATCAGGCGCGACAGATCGAGGATGCAGGTGCCGATTCAATCTGTATCAAAGATATGGCGGGGCTGTTAACGCCCTATGTCGGTTTTGATTTAGTGGCAAGACTAAAAAAAGCGGTAAACATTCCTATCCAGTTACACGCTCATGCGACGACGGGCTTGTCGACTAGCACAATCATGAAATGTGTAGAAGCCGGAATCGATAATGTGGACACGGCAATTTCATCCATGTCGATGACCTATGGTCATTCTGCGACCGAGTCAGTGGTTTCCATTTTTCAGGGTACCGACCATGACACTGGCCTGAACATTGAAAAACTCGAGGAGATCGCGGCCTACTTTAGAGAGGTGCGGAAGAAGTACGTTGAATTTGAAGGTTCCATGCGTGGTGTTGATTCGCGCATCTTGGTGGCTCAGGTGCCTGGTGGCATGCTCACCAATATGGAAGGCCAGTTGCGCCAGCAGGGTGCCGAAGACCGGCTTGATGAGGTGTTATCTGAAATACCCCGTGTGCGTGAAGATCTGGGTTATATCCCTCTGGTAACGCCGACCTCGCAAATTGTAGGCACCCAGGCAGTACTCAATATCCTTACCGGTGAGCGCTACAAGTCGATTTCAAAAGAAACGGCAGGTGTCTTGCGAGGCGAATATGGCGCAACACCGGCACCCATGAATGCGCAGTTGCAGGCGCGAGTGTTGGATGAGGGCGAAGAAGTGATCACCTGCCGTCCGGCGGATAACATTAAACCTGAGCTGGAGGCCCTGACGTCAGAACTTGCTGGGCTGTGCGCAGCACATGAGTTTGAGTTGATCGCCGGAGAAGGGCAGATTGATGATGTCTTGACCTATGCACTCTTTCCGCAGGTCGGGTTGAAGTTTTTACAGAACAGGAATAACCCTGAGGCCTTTGAGCCGGTGCCGACTGGCAAGCCAGCAGTGCAGACCAATAAGGCGGGTGACGAAATTTACACGGTTGAGGTGGAGGGGAAGTCCTATACCGTCAGCGTTGCCAATGGTGGCGAGATTAATGGCATAGCGCCTGTTGGTGATGTGGTGGTTGCGGCCAGTGCGGTTGCAGCTACCGGCGGCGACCCGGTGAAGGCGCCGTTGGCAGGGACTGTGGTCAAGGTGTTGGTCCAGCCGGGACAAGCAGTGACAGAAGGCGAGGCAATTATTATTCTTGAAGCGATGAAGATGGAGACCTCAATCAGCGCACCATCCACAGGCAATATTATTGAGGTACGTATTCAGGCCGGCGATAACTGCGTGGTGGGTGATGTTTTAGTCACCCTGGCTTAAGGAGTCGCTGAGGATGGATAATTTGATCAGTTTATGGGCCAGTTCTGGCCTGGCGCAGATGCAGTCCGGCCAGTTTATTATGATGATAGTGGGTTTGGTACTGCTGTATTTGGCAATTAATAAAGGCTTTGAGCCGCTGCTATTGGTCCCTATCGGTTTTGGTACTCTGCTAGCCAACATTCCTGGGGCGGCGTTTGATGTAGCACCTGTCTATGACGCCATGGGCCACATGGAAAGCCCTGGCGGGCTGCTCTATTACATCTATCATGTCGGTATTGAAACCGGTCTGTTCCCGCTCGTTATCTTCATGGGCGTTGGAGCAATGACCGATTTTGGTCCACTGTTAGCCAACCCCAAAACGCTGCTTTTAGGTGCGGCGGCCCAGGTGGGTATTTTTAGCACTGTCCTGGGTGCGGTTGGCCTGAGTCATTTTGGAATCCTCGACTTTAGTATTCGCGAAGCAGCATCGATAGGTATTATTGGTGGTGCCGATGGCCCCACAGCAATCTTTGTCACCAGTAAACTAGCCCCGGATTTACTCGGCGCTATTGCAGTGGCAGCCTATTCTTATATGGCACTGGTGCCGATCATTCAGCCGCCGATTATGCGAGCGCTGACGACACCGGCTGAGCGTCAGATCAAAATGGAACAGCTGCGTTATGTGACCAAGGCTGAGCGTATTGTCTTTCCGCTTACGCTGTTGATGCTGGTGGCTATGTTGTTGCCCGATGCTGCGCCACTGCTGGGTATGTTCTGTTTTGGTAATTTGATGCGTGAATGTGGGGTCGTTAATCGGCTTAGTGACACCACGCAAAACGCGTTGATTAATATTGTCACTATCTTTTTAGGTTTGGGGGTGGGCTCTAAAATGAGTGCGGAAAAATTTCTCAATCCTGAGACGATGGGTATTTTAGCTCTGGGCGCGGTGGCCTTTTGTATTGGCACTGCCTCAGGGGTACTGATGGCCAAGTTGATGAATGTCTTTGCCAAGCACAAGGTCAACCCTCTAATTGGTGCTGCCGGTGTCTCAGCTGTGCCAATGGCGGCGCGCGTGGCTAATAAAGTGGGTCTTGAGTCAGATCCGCAAAACTTTCTTGTTAATGCATGCCATGGGCCCAATGTTGCCGGTGTTATCGGCTCTGCGGTGGCTGCCGGTGTAATGATCAATCTTGTCGGGGGTATGTAAGTCGATGGGCCCGGTAGAAAAAATTGTTACGATAAGCTGACTCAGGCCTTCAGTCCCGAACTATTGCAGGTGGATAACGAGAGCCACATGCACTCGGTGCCTGCGGGTTCTGAAAGTCATTTCAAAGTGGTTATTGTTACTGATCAGTTTGAAGGCAGACGTCTGGTGCAGCGTCACCAGAGCATCTATGCGCTGTTGGCCGATGAGTTGAAGGGTCCGGTTCATGCTTTGGCGTTGCATACCTGCACCGTTGTTGAGTGGGCCGAAAAGCAAGGCGTGGCAACGGATTCCCCTCCGTGCCTCGGAGGAAGCAAGGCAGACTAAGCAGTGAGTTACCCAGGGTAATCTTGGTTGCTGTGAATTTTATTAGTTATTTCCCTTTTGCCTCAAGTCGTTAGTGCTGTGGTTCAGGCTGTCGGCGACTCGATCTGGCTTCTACAGTTAACGCACCTCGCTGATGTATGCCGCGGACGTCAAGTTATCGGTTCTGAGGTGACCCTGGAGTTAATGCCGCGGGGGTGAATTTAAGCCGAGTGTGAAGAAAATAAGTCAGTCTGCCCCAGCGACAACCATTCACCGCATATATATACCTACTTACCGCTTTACCCTTGAGCTTGGACCCCGAGGCGCAGAGACTTCTGAGATCAGAAGTCTTTACTGTAATCGAAAACAACTATTATAAAACTCATCTAGGGGGAGTTATGCGTCCGCAAGTAACTAGCAACACTGTTAGCTGGATTTCCAGTTTTCTTCAAAGTAGCAAACTCGGTGCAGTCTGCACACTTTCTTTTTCACTAGTTCTGTCGGCGTGTGGCGGCGGCGGTGGTGGCGTTACTGATAATGTTGGGGCTGAACCAGGTCTTGATGGCGTGGCGCCAACTTTAACCAGCGTATCCATTGCCAACGATTTTGATGGTTCTGCGGTTGTGGTTGAAGACGATGTCGTCACACTTACATTTGGGTCAAGTGAAGCTCTAATGCAGCCTACTGTTATGCTTGGTGGCGTAGCAGCTCAGGTAGACGGTAGCTTACGAGCATGGTCAGCTAGTCGCGCGATGGTGAGTGCCGATACAACTGGCGTGATCGATTTTACAATTGAATTTTCTGATCCAAGCGGTGAGGTAGGTGCAGCTGTTTCAGCGACCACCGATAGTAGTTCTGTAACTTACTGCGCCGAAGGCTGTAGCGTTGGTCCGGGAAATGTAATACAAAAAGTAATAGACTTCGAAATTTCCTACGCCACTTATGAATTGATTGATTTTGGACCAGACTCTGCAACCTCTGCAGTGGTTCAAGATCCAACTGATGCAACAAATACAGTTGCATCATCAGAAAAGAAAGCTAACGCTGAGACTTGGGGTGGTACTGTCTTGACCGCTAGCGACGTAGCTTACAGCCTAACACCTGAAGATGGTGTTATGTCCGTTAGGTTCTGGAGCCCTGCCGCAGGTAAGACTGTGCGTTTGAAGCTTGAGAATGCCACTGATGCAGGCGACTTCGTGGAAGCCGACGCGGTGACAACAGAGTCTGGATACTGGGAGACCCTTATATTTGACTTTAGCCGGCCTGCCGGCGGCGCGATTAATTCCGCTAGTGAGTACGCAAAAGTTGCTATATTTTATGACTTCGGTACTGCTGGTACGGGTACCGATGTAGCCTTCTACTGGGATGACGTCACTTATGGTGGACTGACCAATGCTAGCGCGCCAACATTTGCTGGACGTTGGACCATTGCTGATGAAGTTGGCTCAGCAGGTGTTGGCCCTTCAGCAGGCAATGTGGAATGGTGGTCTTTGGGTGCTGGTGATCTAACGGCTCGCGCTTGCTTCATCGACGACGTTTACGTCTTTGGTGCTGACGGCTCATTCTCTATCTCGCACGGCGCAACTACGTGGTTGGAGAACTGGCAATCTGGTAATGATGATGCCTGTGGTACGCCAATCGCGCCGCATGATGGAACAGCAACGGATTACACTTATACGAGGGCTAACAATGTCCTGACAGTCAATGGCTCGGGCGCTTACATTGGTATTGCTAAGGCCGGTAACACCTATGCCTACGAGAGTGGCGGTGTACCAGCGACTATTACGTACTCGGTTGTTGAGTATGAGCTCTGATTTCACTAGCATGACTATCGCAGTGCAGGTCACCAAAGATGACGGTGCTATCGACTTTTGGACCTACAAGCTAGTTAAGCAGGTGCCTTCAGTTATCGCGGGTAACTGGAAGCTTGCTAATGAAGTTGGCTCAGCGGGTGTTGGTCCTTCAGCAGGCAATGTGGAATGGTGGTCTTTGGGTGCTGGCGATCTGACAGCGCGGGCTTGCTTCATGGATGATGTCTATGTCTTCGGCACTGACGGTTCATTCTCTAACTCGCAAGGTGATGCTACGTGGCTAGAGAACTGGCAGTCTGGTACTGACGATGCCTGTGGCACGCCATTAACGCCGCACAATGGTTCAGTAGCGGGTACCTTTACCTACGCTAACAATGAGATAACTATTACTGGTGCAGGCAACTATATTGGTATTGCTAAGGCCGGTAACACCTATGCCTACGAGAGTGGCGGTGTACCAGCGACTATTACGTACTCGGTTGTTAGTATGAATTCCGATAATACAGCGATGACTATCGCCGTGCAGGTCACCAAAGATGACGGTAATATCGACTTTTGGACCTACAAGCTAGTTAAGCAGGTGCCTTCAGTTATCGCGGGTAACTGGAAGCTTGCTAATGAAGTTGGCTCAGCGGGTGTTGGTCCTTCAGCAGGCAATGTGGAATGGTGGTCTTTGGGTGCTGGCGATCTGACAGCGCGGGCTTGCTTCATGGATGATGTCTATGTCTTCGGCACTGACGGTTCATTCTCTAACTCGCAAGGTGATGCTACGTGGCTAGAGAACTGGCAGTCTGGTACTGACGATGCCTGTGGCACGCCATTAACGCCGCACAATGGTTCAGTAGCGGGTACCTTTACCTACGCTAACAATGAGATAACTATTACTGGTGCAGGCAACTATATTGGTATTGCTAAGGCCGGTAACACCTATGCCTACGAGAGTGGCGGTGTACCAGCGACTATTACGTACTCGGTTGTTAGTATGAATTCCGATAATACAGCGATGACTATCGCCGTGCAGGTCACCAAAGATGACGGTGCTATCGACTTTTGGACCTACAAGCTAGTTAAGCAGGTGCCTTCAGTTATCGCGGGTAACTGGAAGCTTGCTAATGAAGTTGGCTCAGCGGGTGTTGGTCCTTCAGCAGGCAATGTGGAATGGTGGTCTTTGGGTGCTGGCGATCTGACAGCGCGGGCTTGCTTCATGGATGATGTCTATGTCTTCGGCACTGACGGTTCATTCTCTAACTCGCAAGGTGATGCTACGTGGCTAGAGAACTGGCAGTCTGGTACTGACGATGCCTGTGGCACGCCATTAACGCCGCACAATGGTTCAGTAGCGGGTACCTTTACCTACGCTAACAATGAGATAACTATTACTGGTGCAGGCAACTATATTGGTATTGCTAAGGCCGGTAACACCTATGCCTACGAGAGTGGCGGTGTACCAGCGACTATTACGTACTCGGTTGTTAGTATGAACGCTGCTAGCACAGAGATGACTATCGCAGTGCAGGTCACCAAAGATGACGGTGCCATCGACTTTTGGACCTACAAGATGGTTAAGGCTAGCTAATTGCGCTGGCTACAGTTATAAAAAAACCGCGCTTAGAAGCGCGGTTTTTTTTGCTCATTAATTATCGACCATTAACAAGGAGTATAAATTTTTCGGTTTTCCAGGGTTGGTAGATGCGTCGGGTGACTACTTCAGCATCTAGCGATGTCATGCACAGCTCGACCAAGTCCCAGAAGGGCGGTCGTCCCGGATCAGCAATGATGACTCGCGCCACGCCAGACTCTAGGGCTAGCCCTATCAGTTCAAACAGCGGCTGTGCTAGGTCATCCCAAAAGCAGATATCTGTGCCGATAACAGTAGTGTAAGCGGTGAGTTCTTCCTTGCTGAGAGACTCAAAACCCCGAGCCTCAAAGTTGACATGACAGTCGTTAGCGCTAGCCTGCAAGGATAGAAATGGCTGCACAGACGCATCAATGTCATGCCGGTGACCTGCACGCCGTATGCTTTGGCAAGAAATAATCCTGTGAGTCCCCAGCCACAGCCAATATCTAGAACCTGGCTGCTAGGCTCCGGTGGATAGGTTGTCAGGTAGTCCATTAGCACAAAGCTAGAGCGCCATACTTTGTTGCCATGAGCGCTATTGTGGCCCCGCTGCTGGCGTTTAAGTTTGCGCACCCCAGGATGAGTGGAGCGGAGCGCCTTGACGCCGAGATAGTCAATCCAGTGGCGACTATCGACTATTGATGTGGAAGCGGGCATAAGTGACTAAGGTATTTTAACGAGTGAAGGATTCTGGGCTAAATAGACTCAGCTTTACAGTAGTTTTCAATAAATTGTTGGTGGCTGGGTAATTGACTGACAATGTTGTCGGTCCGGGCCCTTAGGCCAGTTAAAAAATGGGTCAGTTCTCTATCACTCATCACATCGACAATGGGGTGGTACTGTTCGGGCATAAGGCCCTGTCCCAGCATCACCTGAGTCCAGTTGTTCTCAGCAAAGACATCGCCCGCTTGCTGAAATACCCGACCAGTTTGTTTAAACAGATCAAGTCGGTGTTGCAGCGACTGTGGGATGGCCATGTTTTTGCACTGCCGCCAGAAGTCGGTGTCTTCGCGTTCGGTGACATGGTAGTGCATGATCACAAAGTCACGAATAAACACGTACTCGTCGCTCATCTGCTTGTTGAATTCAATCACATCTGGTTGCCGAATACCCCCGACTGGGAACATTTGTAGAAGGCGAATTATGCCGCGCTGCACCATGTGAATGGCGGTTGATTCTAGTGGCTCAACAAACCCAGCTGCCAGCCCCAGGGCGACGCAGTTTTTATTCCAGTGCTGGCTGCGCTGGCCGGTCCGAAACTTGATCACTCTCGGTTTGGTCAATGTCTCGCCTTCAATATTATTCAACAACATCCATATTTACGTCTTAGACCAAGAGACTCTCTAAACACTAGCCCATTTCCCACTCGCGACTGCAGTGGAATCCGCCACTGCCAGCCAGCCTCTCTGGCGATAGATCGTGTATAAGGAATGGGTTCACTGACCGACGCGGTCTGCACGGCTATAGCGCTGTCACAGGGTAACCATTGCGACCAGTCGTCAAAGCTGGTCTGTAATGTTTCGTTGATTAGTAAGCCACGGAAGCCACTGCAATCGATAAATAGATCGCCGGCGATTACGCGGCCAGAGTCGAGTACCACGGACTCTATGTTGCCACTGTTATTGTCAGTGTTGACTTTAACGATCTTACCTTCGACACGCTGCGCGCCTGCAGCCTCGGCTATTTTGCGCAAGAACTTGGCGTAGAGGCTGGCGTCCATGTGGTAGGCATAACTGAGTCCATTATTGGGCAGCACGGCAAACTTGCCGGCCTTAGCGGCCATAAGTTCGGCGCTGTAATGACCAAAGTCTTCACTGATACCCCGTTCCTTACCCTTTAGCCAGAAATGCTGGAAGCCACCTGCCCAGCAATCTTGGCCGGTGAGGCCGAAAGAGTGAATGTAACTTTCACCAATATTTTTCCAGTTCTCAAAGCTGATGCCGAGCTTAAAGGTGCCCTGTACCGCGGTCAGAAATTCCTGCTCATTTATTTTTAATAGCTGATGCAGAGTCATCATTGTGGGAATGGTAGCCTCGCCAACGCCCACTGTGCCTATTTCGTCCGACTCAATGAGGCTGATATCGAGATGTTGGCCGATCAGGCGCGCCAGTGAGGCGGCCGCCATCCAGCCGGCGGTGCCGCCCCCGACGATAACTACTTTGGTGACTTTTTCAGTGGTCACTGCCATTTCTCCCGATCAAATTATTATGGTTGTAACTTGCTGGCTAAAAGATCGCGTAGCTGAGCCGCTGTGTGCTCATCAATGCCATTGAGAACGCCCCTGGCGTGCTCTGGAATATGCGCTATGTCTTCGGTCTGCGGGTTAAACACGTAGTGCTCGAAGAGTTGCTGCCACACCTGACGCTGTTCTGCGGGCAGGTCACGCAAGCCAAGTATCCCGTGCTGAAGAACATTGAGCGGGCCGCCGAGATAATAGGGAGTGCTCCGCCACCAGTAATTTACAAGCACGTTGAGATTTTCTAATGATTCAACATGGTGCCACCACATACTAGGGATCAGTAGGGCGTCACCGGGCTCAAGTTCAATCACTTGGGCTGACTTTAATGCCTGGTGAAACTTAGGAAAGCGAGCATAATCGGGCGCACTAAAATCCACCAGGCTAATGGGCTGACCCGCTGGCGTAAGATCTATGGGCCCGACATAGAGGTTCTTTAGCTGGTCTGGAGGAAACAGAGTGAAGCGCCGGCGTCCCGCCACACAGCAAGCGATATTGGTTGGGAAATCGTAATGTGCTGCTATGCGCGAGCGATTGCAAATCCACACACTGGCTATGGGGTCTTGGCCATGCAGTGCCAGATCGTTATCGCTTCTAAAGCCGGGCAGCCAGTTATCCACATTGGTTGATCCCACATACAGGGTCGGCGGTATTTCTTGATTGCTATACCCGATCAGTGTCTGTATTACTTCTGGCAGGTTCATACGTTGGTGTCTAAAGTTAAAGCCTGTCATATCACTGTTGTAAAAAATTCGGCCATCAATGTCAGCGTCGCCAGCCATCGCGGTTAGCGGTTTGCCGCTATCAAAGGACTGTAGATAGGCCGCGGCATTTACCGCTGAATCTTTTGCGGCCGCTACCATTGGCCAGTCGGAGGTCAGGCCACGCATGACTAAGGGTTGTGTCGATGTTAATACTGCGTCGGGAATTGCGTCAGCGCGTGCGCCGACGAATTCTTTAATTTGTGTATTAATCTCGAGCACGTCAGGTTACCCGTCTAGCAACGCATTTTTTTTGTCGATCAAGGTTCTGACCCGCGCGAATGAAGCCACTGCCATAAACATGGGCTGTAGATAGCCATCAACGTTTAATTCGCCCAGGGTCTGGCCATCGAGTTTGTGCAGTTTCTCCTCTGCGATGGTGTAGAAGCCCTGTAATTGATGTTTTGACCCATCATTCAATGTTATATCAAGTTTGAATGACTCCAGTAACTCATGTTTTATTAACGCCGCAATAAATCCCTTATTATGCTCTAAACCGCGATGGATATTTTCTAGGATATTAATGGTCGATTGCAGAAACTGAGTAGGCTCGCCATTGCTTTCAAACACCTGTTCGCCAGATTCTTTATTGGCTCGATTGTGATCCATGTCGATTGATACCACTGGCTTCTTGTCGGTCTCACCATTCTCGGGCGCAGGCTGAAAACCAATCAAAAATGGCTGTCTGCGGACGGTGAGGGGGATGTAGGTTGCATCCCATCCAGTATCGCTGAGAAATAAATTGTGATCCTGTTCGAGTCCAAGAAGGGCGGTGGAGTAGAACGTCCCAGTCTCTGTATCTTTGCAGAAAAATATGGGGTAGCAAGACTGAATGTCGCGAAACTCCAGTGCGAAAGTCATCGAGTGCATAACATTGTCGCCGTACGCTTGACCTCGGTCGGTAATGACTTTCAGGTCGCCGTGATGGTCTTTACTTAGTACTGCGTAATTGCTCATGTTCGCTCCAGAGAAAGGGTTGGAAGAGTAATCTCCGATTGGTTTCCCGCATTAGATTTTTTGAAATCCATAGGTGTGAACTTTATTAATTAAATCTCGATTGGTCGGCATGGACGCCATAAGCTGCTGAGTACGCGCAGCATTTTCCTGAAACAGGCGATAGGCAATTTTCTGCTCTGCTTGCTCAGACCGGCGCACCGTTTGGTTGGGTTGAGTGTGAAATCCCATACCGTAAAGCACGTATTGAAAACTTGCAGAGGGGAACATCTCATCGACATGCTGACTGTCGCGGTGCCACGGACTCTGGTGGCGCCACAATGTGACTAGCTCCTGCAAACTGTCGGGGATACTCTCTTGGCGACAGTTATCTCGCCAGTAGTCGGTGTCCTTGCGTTGCGTCAGTATGTAGTGCAACTTAAGAAAGTCGATAATACGATCCCAGCGGTATAAAAATTTTTCGTTAAAGCGTTTAGCAACTAGGTCCATTACGGCGCGACTGGCCGGAAGTTGCTCGGCGATCATTCCCGCAGAGAGTTCCACCAATACTAGGGCCGATGCTTCTAGCGGTTCAATAAACCCGGCAGACATACCTATTGCGACACAGTTCTTATGCCAGAACTTGGTGCGGTGGCCGGGGCTAAACTCAACCTTACGCAGTGATGCTCCGGCGGAGGCTTTTGCTCCAAGGGTTGCAGTTATATAACTGAGTAACTCGTCGCCGGCGCGCTCTTGGCTAATATGTCCGCTAGAGTAAACATGACCAATGCCGCGACGAGTTGGCAGGCCAATATCCCATATCCATCCCGCTGTTTGTGCGGTGGATAGAGTGCATGATTCTATCGGGTCGCCGTCACCGTTATAGGGGACCTGTGCTGCCAGAGCGCTGTTATTGAACAGAATGTCATTTTTGTCGCAGATGGGGATTTTGTAGTGCTGCCCTAACAGCAGGGCTCTGGAGCCACTGCAGTCGATAAACAAGTCGCCGGCTACATTGCCGTGGGAGTCAGTGCTAATCGATGCTATATCGCCATTGTCAGCGGTGTTAACACCTGTGACATTGGCCTTGATATGAACTACTCCAAGTTTTTCTACGCAGTGCTTGCGCAGGAACTCGGCAAATTTCCCAGCATCTAGATGATAGCCGTAATTCACCTGGAACGCGTATTCAGGTGTCGAGATTTGTTTCGGGGCTAATTTACCCGAAAACAGAGAGCTCTGAGGGGATACAGCATCGGCAAAATTTATGTTGTTACGCTGAGGCTGCCAGTGCGGTGCTAAATTGGTTTCCGCGTAGCCGTGGGGTGCGGTGAAAGGGTGGGTGTAGGCATCGTTACCCGCGCCCGTTTGCCAACCAGAAAAAAGCGTGCCCTGTTTAAAGCTGGCACTGCATTCACGGAAAAATTCAGTTTCTGAGATACCCATCTTTTGTAATGTCGAGCGCATTGATGGCCAGGTGCCTTCACCGACGCCAATGGTGGCTATATCCGGTGATTCCACAAGGCTGAGCTCGAAGCTGTTTTGCTGATCATTAGACGCACAGGAATGCTCTGCAGCAATCACACCCGCAGTAAGCCAGCCAGCAGTTCCTCCGCCGACAATGACAAGTCTATTTATCGTATTATTCATGACTATAAGTTACTTTAAATTTAACTTAATGGATCAACTATTTGAGTGTTACCCGCTGATCGATATAGCCTAGGATAGCCTGTTATTTGGGTCAATAAAAGCGCTGCTTTGCTATTCAATTAAGCGGTGTATCAGGCCCAATGAAAGAAGCCGCTTAAAAAATTAAGCGGCTCCTGGTTTCAACGCACTACTGATCTGTCATTGGTGTTGTTATTAGAATGAATAACGTACACCTATGTCATATCGAGCACCCGTCTGGCCGACCTGAAGTACCTGTAGCTTATCGCGGCCATAAACATTGTAGGTTTCTTCTAGAACGTTAAGTCCGGCGAAGAAAATTGTCAGATTGTCGCTGTACTCATAGCTAGCGCTAATATCGAGCTGGCCATAGGATTCAACATTGGTTGGGTTAGTATAAGTACCCGCTCCCTGACCAACGCCCGCGAGATAGTCATCACGCCAGTTGTATGCCAATCTAGCCTGAAGAGCGCCTTTATCGTAGACCGACCAAGTTTGCTGAATCACTTAAGCCGTTAAGAACAAACTGCCCCTCATTAAATTTCATATTACATCAGCATTCACGAAAGTCGCATTGGCTATCATACCGAAGCCAGTCTCACCAAAGTTGTGCTGCAGATTGATTTCGACACCATCGACTTTTGCGGTTTCTTGGTTTGCTGGGCTCTGCACCTTGAAAGACACCAGTGGGTCGCCATTTACGCCATAGATACGATCGCCTTGGACTGCAGCATTATCTGCAAGGTTGGCAAAGATATAGGCGCCGACTTCAGTGTACTTCAGTGGATCTATACCACTGGCAGTAACTGCTTCATTGAACAGCGTTCCGCCCAGTGGCCAGTTAAGGTTGAATAGGTTGCCTTCACGCACAGACGAGCCGATAAAATTAGCAACGTCTTTTTCAAAGTATCCGACCGACAGGTAACTGCCTTCGTCGTAGTACCATTCAACCGATACATCATAGTTAGTTGATTTAATAGGCACTAGTCCTGGGTTACCGCCACTTGCGTCGGCGCCAGTGTTCTTGAAGGATGTGCTGTTTACAGTGATACCACCTTGAATATCAGTGAAGCTTGGACGAGTGACGGTCTTGCTGTAAGAGGCACGCAACACCACATTTTCCGCCACTTCGATATCCCAATCGAGGCTTGGTAGCACCATGTCGTAATCACCGGTATAGGCGTCAAATGCTTGGATGGCATTGCCGTCTGCATCCAAAGCTTCGACCATCGTGAACTCGTTGCCACCTAGCCAGTAAACGTCGCTGTAAGTGGGTGCCAGTGCAGCTGAGGTAACATCAGTCTCCTCATATCGAACACCAACCTGAATATTAACAGGTTTGCCGACAAATTCAGTGGCATGGTTTAGCTGCAGATAAGCAGCCGTTGTCTCTTCAGTGCTGCGCTTATCTGCATTCCAGTCGGTAGATGCGCAGTATCCAGTACCACAGTCTCCAACCTGTGCATAGGCTGCACCGCGGGCGGTATAGCTAGCTTCAGCGACTGAAATAACGTCTGCGATATCTGCGGTAAAGTATTCCGTTTGCTGACGTGGATCGTTGCCACCGCCGATCTGGTCAAATTGACCGGCCATAGACGAGCGATCTATAACCGCTGAAAGTTCACCAGGCTGAGTGAATCCACCCCAGTTATCCAACTGCACATTTCGACTGGCGAAGCGGTTGTTCACTTCAGTCATCTGGAAGCCAAAATCAATGCTGCTGCTGTCAGAAAACTCAAACACGCCACTTAACTTGGCTTGTTCAATGTCCATTCTTGCTTCATCGTTAGTGAAAACGCTGCCGGTAACGACCATATCGTTCTTGTAGAGTGGACGATCTGCGCCATCAGCACCTGAGTTAAGGCTCTGCACTAGGACAGGCATCTCCTGACCATAATAAACCGCAGAAGCAACCTTATTAAAGGATGCGATAGTCACCAAAGAGCTGGTGCCGTAAGGGTTGTTTGCACCTGTCTCAGCAGATGAGTCATGGTAGTCAAGAGCGAACGAGAGGCTATTACTAGCGTCCCACTCCAAGTTTAGGCCTATTGATTCGTTAGTGTTTTTGCGACCGTCTTGATGCAGACCCATTGCGAAGTCAGCAAAGTTGTGAGTCTCGGCATACATCAGAGGACTACGCTGTGCGCCATCATTCCAAGTACTTGACTGGCTTGATGCACTGGCATTGCTGAACCATGCAGAAAGATCGCTCATCTTCTTGTCCAGATCAAACTCAGAATGGATGTAGTCTAAAGTACCAGTAAGAGTCTCGGTTGGAGCCCACTGGAGAACCACCTGGCCATTTGTTCTTGTCGTTTCGTACTCGGCGATACTGTAAGCAATCTGCTGTGGAATCGAAGAGAATTCATCGGCACTTTGTGAACGGTTAACTTGGTTCGCGTCGTTAGGAATACCGCCAGCGCCACTGTGGTCACCCGCGCGAGTAAACCAACCGGTTGTTGATGCTGAATTTACTCCGTTATTGCGTGTCTGTGATGAAGCAGTAATAGCAATACCGATAGTGTCATTGGCAAACGTGTTTGAATAGATCCCTGAAAACTCAGGTGTAATTTCGTTGCCTTCGACGGTAGAGGTGTCATGCACCATTTTGGCTGAAAGGCTTGCTTTTTGGCCTGGCGCGTCGAGAGGACGAGTCGTTGAAATATTGATTGAGGATCCTACTCCGCCAGTAGGGACATCCGCTCTACCGGTTTTATATACCTGAACTCCGGCAATGCCCTCTGATGCCAGGTCGCCAAAATCAAAAGATCGACTTGAGGCGCTGTGAGTTGGCATCTGACGACCGTTAAGGGTTACCAAGTTATATTCCGGCCCAAAACCACGCACTGTTACCTGGCTGCCTTCACCGCGCTGGCGGCTTATGGATACACCGGTTATCCGCTGCAGAGATTCTGCAAGGTTAGCATCTGGGAACTTACCCATGTCCTCTGCAGAGATAGCATCGACAACACCTGCTGAATCTCGCTTGATATCCATAGATCGCTTAAGACTACCGCGAATGCCCCCTAGAACAATCACTTCCTCTATCTCTATTTGATCAACGCCTTCTAGTTGATCGTCAGTTTGAGCAAAAGCCGGCGCAACTGTTCCGGCGAACGCTAAAGCAACACTAGTCGCAAGAACTTTCTTTTTAAATAACATACTTTATAAACCCCCTGAGTGGAAAAGCTTTGGATATACTGATGGATCAATTCTTATAATTGGTAATTCTCAACTCCTACTCTACCCATTCAGGCTCAGCAAATATCTGCCTATGCGATCAAAGGGTATTTTTTTGGGTTAAATGAGGTGAGAAGGGTGTCGTTAGCGCTCTATGGGTCGAGTAACGTCCAGTTGCGCGCTATAATCTGGCTTTAAATGTAACAGGCTAAAAAATGTGTCGCAATTCATTCCGCTTCCGATACGCTAATAATTCCAAGCATAAATAGGGCAATAATATGGGCGATAGAAATATTCACCCACTAGCGCAGGCGATATATCGCAGTACTAATCATCAGTTTTTGTTACTTCAACTGATTGGTTGGTTTGGCCTTGCGCTGATTAGTTTCTTGAGCTTAACCCTGTGGTACGACCAGCAGGAGTTTACCTACATAGCCCATACATTGCTGCAGTCGCTGCTGGGTATCTGTGTCTCATGGCCTTTGCGACCCCTGATTCACTACATCTGGGATAAGCGCGGGCTAGTCAGGCTAGTTTGCAGCGCCGCAGGGGTGCTAGTTTGCTCGATTATTTGGACAGTGTTACGTATTGCCACATTTATGGCTCTGACTGATGAGACTGGGTTGTGGTCTGATTTTGGTGGTTGGTTATTTGGCTCTATTTTTATTTTTAGTTGCTGGGTGGCCCTGTACTACGGTGTTAAGTATTATCAGCTTTTGCAAAAAGAGCATGAAACGCTACTTAAAATTGCCGCGGAGAATAAAGAAGAGCAGCTCATGCGTGTGAAGGCGGAGGCGGTGGCCCATGAGGCGCAGTTGAAAATGCTGCGTTATCAGCTTAATCCCCACTTCTTATTTAACACCCTAAACGCTATCTCATCACTAGTTCAGCTCAAGGACGCGCCAAAGGCGAATAAAATGATTGTTCAGCTAAGCGACTTCTTGCGCTACTCACTGGACAATGACCCTATTCAGCGGGTCAGTCTTAGGGAAGAACTGAACACGCTTAAGCTTTATCTTAATATTGAAAAAACGCGTTTTGGCGAACGTTTGAAGCTGCATTTTAAGGTAGACCCTGCGGCGGAACATGCCAGAATTCCGAGCTTGATCCTGCAGCCATTGGCCGAGAACGCCATAAAATTTGCGATAGCGCCGATGGAGGAGGGTGGAGAAATAACGCTCATAGCGCGACTCGACGGTGAACACGTTATCATCGAAATGATTGATACTGGACCAGGTTTTGAAGATAAAGATCATCAGGTCACGCATGAGGGTGTGGGGTTGAGAAATACGATTGACCGGCTGCAGACCTTTTACGGACGTGATTATATATTTCGGCTTGAGCGACGCTTAGGTGTGTCGGGCACAAAAGCGTTTATGCGTTTACCTCTGCAAGAGCAGGTTGCAATGCATAGGCAAAAGGTTGACGGTGTCGTCTATGAATAAACTACGGGTCATCATTGTTGACGACGAGCCTTTGGCTCTAGACTTTCTTAGGTCCATTTTATCAGAGCTTAGTCATGTTGTGATCGTCGCCGAATGCCGCAATGGTAAAGAAGCCATCGCCGCAGCATCAGAGTTAGTGCCTGATTTAATGTTTTTAGATATTCAGCTGCCCGGTATAAACGGGTTCGAAGTGGTAAAGGCGCTACAGTCGGATGTGATGCCCATGGTGGTGTTTGTGACGGCGTTTGATCAGTACGCTATAGATGCCTTTGATCTTCACGCCGTGGATTATGTCCTTAAGCCGCTTGATAATGATCGTGTTGGGCGTGCTGTAGAGCGAGCGATCGATCGTCTCAAAATCAATAAAAAAAATGACTCATAAGGTCCCTTTGATTGGGGCTATAAGCGATATATCCGAGCGTATAGTCTCCGATAGCAGCAAGCAGACCTCGGATGATGTGCCGGAGGGTATGAAGCAAAAGTTATTGGTCCGTGACTCTGGCGTGATTAAGGTTATTCCCTTTGAAGATATTGACTGGGTAGATGCCGCCGGTGACTATATGTGTGTCCATGCCCTAGGTGAAACCCATGTTATCCGCAGCACTCTAAGAGAGCTGATGGGCAAGTTGAATGATAATAGATTTGCGCGTATCCACCGTTCAACCATTGTTAATATTGAGCGTGTTGTGACTATTACACCATTGCAGAAGGGCGGAAGTTTGTTGCACTTGAGTCAGGGTGAAACCCTTAAAGTAAGCCGTAATTATCGCGAGTCAATTCGCAGCCTATTTCAGTAGTTCCCTTCAAAATAAGGGGCTTTCAGCCCCCCAGATCCCCGCTTATCGCAGTGTACAAACCCACTATCTCATATGCACTACCCTATAGCCGCATGTCATGCCAATCTTAAACTTGGACATAATTGCACGCCGCTGAGCTCTTATTAAAAGTTGCGATCGAGTGCGTGCTTAATGGCTCATGGACAATTAGATTACTGTTGGGAATCACAGCCTAAAAATTTTGCATGAGCTAAACTTCGTAGTTTAGGATATGTAATACTGAATAGATCCTGCGTTCGCTTAATGAAGGAGAATTTTTGAAAATGTTAGTCGGATACAAACTCGTAGACCTTATACATAAAGTCATTAAATACGTAAGTGTTATTGCCGTGTCTCTTGCACTGGTCTTAGTAGCGCCCAACGCAATGGCTAGCGAAGGCGTTGCCAGGCTGATTAAAGTTGACCCTAATGCAGACGTAGAGCCACGTATTAAAACGTTGCTTGCGGGCATGACGCTAGAGCAGAAAGTGGGTCAAATGATACAGGGTGAAATCAAATCAGTGACGCCAGACGATGTCACTAAGTATCATCTAGGGTCGATTCTCAATGGCGGTGGCTCTTTCCCTAATGGCAATAAAAATGCCTCGGTGAAGGACTGGTTAGTTCTCGCTGATCAATATTACAACGCTTCGATTGATACCAGTAAAGGCGGTGCCGGTGTTCCTATTATATGGGGTACGGACGCGGTTCATGGCCATAACAACGTTATTGGTGCGACATTATTCCCCCACAACATTGGGCTCGGCGCGGCCAACGACCCTAAGTTAATGCTTCAGATCGGCGAGATTACGGCCCGCGAAGTTGCGGTTACCGGAATTGATTGGGCGTTTGCACCTACAGTTGCGGTGGTTAAAGACAGCCGCTGGGGTCGCACCTATGAAGGTTACAGCAGTGATTTCCCAATCGTTAAAGCCTATGCCAGTGAAATTGTTGAGGGTATTCAAGGTGTCCCAGGGGAGTTACGCACCAACCAACAGCGCGTTATCGGCACAGCCAAACATTTTATTGGTGATGGCGGAACCTATCGCGGGGTTGATCAGGGTGATACACGCATGGATCTGAGCACTCTTTTAGAACAGCATGGCCAAGGCTATACAACGGCTTTGGACGCTGGTGTGCAAACGGTGATGGTGTCTTTTAATAGCTGGAATGGACTAAAACTACACGGACACAAACATTTATTGACTGATGTGTTGAAGGGCCAGATGGGGTTCGATGGATTTGTTGTCAGCGACTGGGATGGCGTCGGACAAGTCGAGGGTTGTAATAATGAAACCTGCCCTCAAGCGATTAACGCGGGCGTGGACATGATCATGGTGCCCAATGACTGGAAGAAGTTACTTGAAAATACCCTGGCGCAGGTGCGTAGCGGTGAAATCCCGATGGCACGTATCGACGACGCTGTTAGTCGTATTTTACGCGTAAAGTTACGCGCAGGGATGTTTGAAAAAGGCGCCCCGTCGAGCCGTGAAGTGGCCGGTGATGATACCTTGATCGGCGCGCCCGCGCACCGTGCGGTAGCCCGTGATGCGGTTAGGAAGTCTCTGGTACTGCTGAAAAATGATAGAGGTATATTGCCTTTAAAATCCGATCAGCATATTTTAGTTACTGGCGATGGTGCGGACAATATTGGCAAGCAAAATGGCGGGTGGACCATCACTTGGCAGGGGACAGAAAATAAGAACTCTGACTTTCCTGGAGCAACCTCAATCTATGACGGTATACAGCAAGCGATAACAGAGATTGGCGGATCAGTCGAGTTGAGCGCCGATGACACCTGGAGCAAAAAGCCAGATGTTGCGGTGGTCGTTTTTGGCGAGGAACCTTATGCTGAGGGTCAGGGTGATAGGGATACGTTGCTCTATAGGGACGGACTAAAAACTGATCTGGCACTATTACAAAATCTAAAGCGTAAAAATATTCCAGTGGTCGCTATTTTTCTGACTGGCCGGCCACTTTGGGTAAATGCAGAAATCAACAGCTCAGACGCTTTTGTGGTGGCCTGGCTGCCTGGCACCGAGGGGGGTGGTATTGCCGACGTACTAGTGGCCAATAAAAAGAACCAACCCAACTATGATTTTACTGGACGTTTATCTTTTGACTGGCCTAATGCTGAACTCAACGCTAAAGATAGCTCTCAGCCTGTGTCCTATGCGTTGATGAAAAGAGGTGAGGGCCTAAGCTATGACAGCCCTAGAGTCGTATCTCGGAAGCTTGCGGATGTCCCCATGATTGATAAGTCTATGACTGATCAGATTGTATTTAGCGGCAGCAGCCGCAAGCCATGGCGTGCCTATGTTGGTGACTCCAGCAATTGGTCTACCGTAGTAAGCGGTAGTGAGACATTTACAGCTTTTGGGAAGTTAAGTGTTAAGACCGTTGACGGCAATGTTCAGGAAGATTCGCGTGCCTTAAAGTGGTCGGGGGACCGTGAAAGCCAATTTTTCTTCCAGTCAGAGCTGCCGTTAGATTTAACCGCGCTAGATAAAGTGGGTGCTGCGCTGTCAGTAACCTTTAAAGTCGATAAGCGGCCTGAGGGGCGTGTGATTCAGCGCATGGACTGCGGTTACCCCTGTTCGGGAAGCCTCGATTTGACCAAGATGTTTGGTGCTCTGCCTGAAGGCAAGTGGGTTACGGCTGCGATTAAGTTAAGCTGCTTTTCTGCAAAGGGTGTCGATCTTAGTCGCGTCAATACGCCATTTTTGCTCGTCAGCCAAGAACCCTTCGCCATGACTATCAATGATATTCGCATAAGCGCTGAAGTCCCTGCGAATACCGTTGTCAGTTGTATTTAAACGCTGCAGGCTCATTTTTTAAGCGGGCTGTCCACTACGCTTTAGGTGGTGACCGCTCTGAGTTGATGAGTATCACATCTATTCCCTCATGTGGGCGCCCAATGCCCTGCAGGGTGGCTCGATGGGTTGACTTACTCGGCCCAGACGGATGAAGCCGTTTAGCCGACACCCTAAAAGTTTGCAGGGCACGCGTTGCATCTGTTATTTACTCTTGCTCCTGATGCCCTCCGCGGTCTTTGGCGGCCAAAACTCGGTTAGTGGCCCTGATTGCAAATTACCTAAGAGTCTCAATGCCCCTGCTGCTGCGATCTCACACTGACGCTTTTAGCGACTAGCCCTCTATAGTTCAGGTTCATAGAAAAACATTCGTTGCCCTGCTAAGATTCCATCACGGAGTAAAGACCATTCTCAGTAGGGAATAGCTTTTTCAGATGGGGTAGATGATGCAGGCAACATTCACAAAAATGTCCGAAAGTACCGCGCGAGACTGGCAGATTATTATGCCCGAGCAGCTGGCCTTCTTTAAAAAGCTTCCAGATCGTATTCTTAGCCATATGGAGTTGTTGTCGGGGGATTATGGCGGATTTGCAGTAGATCGGCTCCAACACTCATTACAGACCGCTCACCGCGCAGCAGAAGCCGGTGAAGACGATGAATATATTGTGTGCGCGCTGCTACATGATATTGGTGACACGCTGGGCAGTGCCAACCATGCAGATGTCGGTGCAGCAATTCTCCAGCCATTTGTGTCTGAGGAGAATCACTGGATGATTAAGCATCATGCAATCTTTCAGGGTTATAACTTCTTTCACTTTCTGGGTGCTGACCGCAATATGCGCGATCAATTTCGTGATAGCGACAATTTCAAACGTACAGCTCGGTTTGTTGCTAAGTACGATGACCCGGCCTTTGATCCGTCAATGCCAACGCTCGCATTGTCACTGTTTGAGCCCGAGTTACGGCGTGTATTGGCGGAGCCCATAAAGAGCATCTATAAAGAAGCTATGAGTAACAGTGAGTAGATGGAGTAGGGTCGATGACTGAAGGTAGTGTAAAGGGTATCTACATAGCACACAAAATGGGTGCTAATGTTTCTGGCCACCAAAAGGTGTCGGTGCGTGCGGGTAAAGGTATTGAGGGCGATCGCTACTTTTCAAATACCGGTAAAAACAGATCTCATTACCAGGGTCAGCCGGACTGGGAGATTACCCTGATTGAGTCAGAGGTCATAGTGGATTTCAATAAAGCCACTGGTAATAGATTCCATGAAAGTGATTTTCGTCGCAACCTGGTGACCGAGGGAATTCGACTCAATGATCTAGTGGGTAAAACTTTTAAAATTAATGGTATTAGCTTCTACGGGGTTCAACTTTGCGAACCCTGTGCCAGCCTGCAAAAACGTTTGGCGGCAAAGATATTGCCGGCGCTATTAGGCAAGGGTGGGCTGCGAGCGCAGATTCGTGGCAATGGCCTAGTCGCCCTTGGCGACAGTATTGCCTGAGCAGTCCGGTAATCTTACTTGGTAAAACCAAAAAACTTGATCGCCGTGGCGGTGGTTGTCGTCGCTATTTCATCTATGTGTTCCGCTCTAACGGCGGCAATTCCTGATAAAACATGCGCTAGAAAAGCGGGCTCATTGCGACCGTTTTTAGGTTTCGCCGGCATATTTCTAGGAGTTAAATAGGGCGCATCGGTCTCAAGCATCAGTCTATCGAGCGGTATATTTTTGATGATTTTTTGTAATTCCTGCCCTCGCCTTTCATCACAAATCCAGCCGGTTATGCCAATATGCAAGTCCATATCCAAGTAGCGAAAGAGCGTTTTTTTGTCGCCGGTAAAGCAATGAATAACGCCGTTGCAGATGTTGTCTCTATAGCTCTGTAACATCTGTATTTGCCTTGGCGCGGCATCACGCTCGTGTAAGAATAGAGGCATGTTGAACTCAATCGCTAATTCTATATGGGCTTCAAAAGATTTTTCTTGCTGCTTTTCTGTAGACAGTGTGCGGTGGAAATCTAAACCCGTTTCACCGATGGCTACAACGTATTGGTGAGTGGCTAATTCCCGTAGGGCCGCTAAATTAGAGGGGCTTAGAGTCTTCGCATCATGGGGATGAATTCCATTACTGGTTCTACTTCCTGGAAATTGGCTTTCAAATTTTTCGCATATAGCGATCACAGCCCGACTTTCTTCGACAGATGTCCCCGTGAGGATCAGCCGTTCAATACCCGCGGTTTGGGCGCGCTCAATCACCTGTTCAATATCTTTATCAAAGCGTGAATTGGAAAGGTTAACACCAATATCAATTAGCATTTTTAGACTCAATTTGAATAGGATTAATTATAGTAGTTCGTCGCGTTCATATGACTCAAGCATATCGTTGGTCGAGCCTAGTTTACGTGAATAGATCACCGAATACATCAGTACATTACGGACGTAGCTGCGAGTTTCCTCAAACGGTATAAGGGTCATCCAAATATCAAAAGGTAACTTTCCGGCGCTGTCTTTCTGCCATCGCGATACTCGATGGGGCCCTGCATTATAGGCGGCTGTAGCTAAAATCCTATTGTTGCCGAAGCGCTTGATTAAGCCTTTGTAATAATGTGCACCTATTGGCACATTGGTGTTCACATCATGTAGCTGTCTTTTATTATGATAGGGAATTTTATATTTTCTGGACGTCTCTTTTGCGGTCGCTGGCATCACCTGAATGAGCCCCATAGCGCCTGCCGGTGATGTCGCTGTCGCATTAAATCCGCTTTCCTGCCGTGCCAAAGCAAATAGCATGTATGCGGGAATTTTCGTTTTTTCAGCAGCCGAATTAATTTGCGCGACATAAGCTAGCGGAAAGCGTATTTGAATGTCATCCCACTGTTTGACTGCGCCCAAGCTGGCGATGGCTTTGCTATGCCACTGCCATCGATTAGCTAAGACAGCTGCAGCTAACCAGTCCTCGGTGGTAAAGTTGGCTGTCGCCGAACGCCATTCTCGGCTGGCATCTAAACTGAGACCATGAAATAACAGTTCTCTGGCTCGCTGCATGGCCGGCTGTCTGCTGAGGTTTACAACGCGTGCCTCGGCGACGTCGACTGGCTGATAGTTTAGATTATACTCCTGTGCTAATTTATCACTGGCCAGAAAGCCGTAAAAATCCCGTTCCATCGCAAGAGCTCGTGTCAGTGCCATGAGATTCGCCGTAGACTCGGTAGCCGGCAGTTCTTCCATGGTGCGTATTGCCCAGTAGCGCCAATTGTTTTTTTCTTTGTTGGCTTGGGGTAATCGCGCTATCCAGCGTTTGACAGCTGGCCAATCAAGGTCTCGCAGAGCCTCTCGGATGCGCCATTCGGTCAGAGCACCGTCTAATGATTGATTGAGCAAGTCGAGGTGCTTCACAAAATAGCCGTCCGCGGAAGCCTGACGACCGTCTTTGTAAAGCCCTTTAATGATCGCGCTAACTATATTGGCTTGGGCGATATGGCTAAACTCATGGGTCTTTTGGTAGTGATTCCAGTGTTTAAGCGCGCTTGCAGGGTCTTTCCGAGCCAGATGTTTTAAGCCATGCTCAAGAATATTATGTTCATCTGGGCTGCGCTCGGTAAAAGCCTCATATTGGCTCACTCGGGTCGGCAGGCGATCGACGTTGTAATAGGTGTTGTAGCGTTTCTGATAATGAGGGCTGGTAAAAAAACGCCTTAGATACCGAGCTAACTGATAATTGTGGCTGATCATGGCCTTATTAAAGCGCTCCCAGGCCCGAGCCTCACTAATGTGGCCACCTCGGATCAACAGGCCAAATAGCTTATCGCAGGTTTTCGGTTGGGATTTGCCCTCGGTCCACAGCAGCAGGCCAGCCTGCAACGCCTCTATTTTCTCGCCGAGACGATACTGCGACAGATGAAAATGACATTGGCGACTAGTGTTGGCGTTGTTAGTAGCGTACGAGTTGAGCGAATAAAAATCGACATAGCTTTGCCAATGACGATGCCTGACCAGATAATCTAGCCAGCGTCCCTGAAGATAAGCGGCCTTTAGAGTACCCGCGTAATGAGTTAAGTAATTGCGCACCTCTGCACGGCGAGAATAACGCATTCCGGCTATCAGATCGGCATAGAGGAGATAGGGATAAAGCGGGTATTCAACTAACGATTGGCGCTGTTTACGCAGTGATTTCCAGTCGCCCTGGCGCGCCAGTTGGAGCGATTTTGTGTAGGCTTGACGCTGTTTTTTTAAGTCTTCGTTACCAGAATTAATAGCATAGGCATGCGGCAAGAATGTTAGTCCGATTAGGAGTGTGAGCAGTAATATGCACTGCTGCATCAGGGCGCGGTCTATGCGGGTCATGAGGTGCCTTCCTGTGCGATTTACTGGTCCAGATTTAGACTCTAAATCTAGCATTTCGTCCATCAAATTACGAGTCACATGCAGATTAATTGTTGGAGATCCTCACTGCCAATACATCGCAGCTGGCTCCGTGGAGCACTGAGCTACTGGTGGATCCAAACACTAGCGCCAAGCCATGGCGGCCATGGCTGCCAACGACAATAAGATCCATCTGTTGCAAATCGGCCATATTGTGCATCTCTTGCGCTGGATGCCCCAAAATAACATGTTGATTGTCCTCGCTCACATTTAACTGTGCTGCCAAGGTTGATAGTCGCGTTGCGGCCTGATCCTGGAGTTGCGTCTGAACATCCGAAAGATCTACTAAAATATCGCCGCCATAGGTAAATGCTAATGGCTCTAAAACATGGCAGATAGAAATTTTTGTGTCGCTGTGGCTAAAAAGAAACTTGACGCGGTCTATCACTTCCTGTGATTCTGGCGAAAGATCTAATCCGATTAATATGTGTTTGTACGCAGACATGATTCTAAACCTCGCAATGTAAAGAGTTACCGTATCTCTATAATGCCTAAGAGTCGCAGGAAATGAACTGGTTTTTAATAGTATTTGGCATTGCTGTCGTCATATCTCCCTTGATGTGGCTTAGACAGTCACCTCAAGCTAAACGCATGACTGAGTTGCGGGGCATGGCAACTCAGTTATCTATTCAGGTGAGTTTACATCGTCGTCCCGATGCTCGCGAGGATGAAGTCAGCCTTGACTCGGTCTGTTATCGATTGCCCTGGTTGGATTGGAACGCTAGTGAACGCTGGGTATTGCAGCGATTTAGCCAGCGGGGCTGGGACTCCCATTGCGAGGGATGGCGTTGGACCCAGCACCAGGCGCATCCAGACTGGGATGACCTGCTGGCGCAACTGATACCGGCGTTGCCGACGGGTGTGAGCGCATTAATTGCCAGCAAAGCGGGTATCGGTATGATTTGGGATGAGCGTGGTGATGCCCTTGATCTGGAGAAAATCGCGGCCACTTTGCAGCTGCTGCGAGAAAAAAAAGCAGAAATATGTCATTGATGCTTGACCTGAGGGCAGACGAACACGTATATATGCCGAACCGGTGTGCTGCAAATCGGCCAGATCATTTACTGTGAGTACCGTTTTTAGATTCTATACGGTGCCGTATTTAAGGAATTAAGTTCTATATGGGCAAGTCTTTAGTTATTGTGGAATCGCCAGCCAAGGCTAAAACAATTAATCGTTATCTTGGCGATGACTTTATTGTTAAGTCCAGTGTTGGTCATATTCGTGATCTCCCCACTGGGGCCAACCGCATCACCACTGACCCTAAGGAGCGCGCTCGACAGGCCGCGGTGACGCGTAAGTTGTCACCTGAAGATAAGGTTATTCACCGTGAAAAGAAGGCTAAATCCCAGCTTATTAATAGTATGGGTATTGATCCGGACAATGATTGGAAAGCCGAGTATGCGACGCTTCCGGGTAAAGAGAAGGTCGTAGCTGAACTGAAGAAGCTAGCTAAGGATGCTGACACTGTGTATCTCGCGACGGATATGGATCGCGAGGGAGAAGCTATTGCTTGGCACCTGACTCAGGTGATTGGCGGTGATGACAGCCGCTACAAGCGCGTGGTGTTTAATGAAATCACCAAAAATGCTATTAAGAAAGCCTTTGAGAAGCCCGGGGTACTCAACACCGCTCGTGTGGATGCTCAGCAGGCGCGGCGCTTCCTCGATCGCGTGGTCGGCTTTATGGTATCGCCACTGCTATGGGAAAAGGTGGGGCGAGGGCTTTCAGCTGGCAGAGTGCAGTCGGTAGCCCTAAAGCTAGTGGTCGAGCGCGAGCGAGAGATCCGCGCTTTTATTCCAGAGGAGTACTGGACTGTTCAAGCGGATCTAGAACCCCGTGAGCAAGACGAGGGCGATGAATTAAAGGTTCGTTTCGATGTTAGGCGCCAAGATGGTAAGGCGTTTCGCCCAGTCAATAAAGTTGAAGCAGACACCGCGTTAGCCGCATTGCGCTTAGCAGATTATGCGGTGAGTAAGCGCGAGGACAAGCCGACTAAGTCAAAGCCTTCGGCACCTTTTATTACCTCGACATTACAGCAAGCGTCCAGTACGCGTTTGGGTTTTGGGGTTAAGAAGACAATGATGATGGCCCAGCGTCTTTATGAGGCGGGTTATATTACCTATATGAGAACGGATTCCACGCATTTAGGGCAGGACGCAGTGACGAGCTGCCGTGAATATATTCAACAGCATCATGGTGCTAAGTATCTACCAGAAGCGCCGATCGTTTATAGTAGCAAGTCAGGCGCACAAGAAGCCCACGAGGCCATCAGACCCTCGAATGTCGATATCCGGCCCGGCAGCCTAGATGATATGGAAGTAGATGCTCGTCGCCTCTACCAGCTTATCTGGCAGCAGTTTGTTGCCTGCCAGATGACTAACGCGGAGTTTACTGCAACGACTATCACCGTTTCCGCTGGAGGCTTCGATTTGGCCGCCAAGGGTAGGGTGACTCGTTTTGATGGCTATCTCGCCGTAATGCCGGCGAAAAGCGCTAAAGACGAAGATGACGAATTACCGGATCTGCAGCAGGGTGATCTAATGAGTATGCTGCTGTTGATTCCTCAGCAGCACTTTACCAAGCCTTCGGCACGGTTCTCTGAGGCAGCGCTGGTCAAAGAACTCGAAAAGCGGGGTGTTGGGCGACCCTCAACTTATGCATCTATTATTTCTACGATTCAAGATCGCGGTTATGTGCGCATTGAGAACAAGCGAATTTTTGCTGAGAAAATTGGCGATATAGTTACCGACCGTCTATCGGAGAACTTCACCGATCTTATGGATTACGGCTTTACCGCCACTATGGAGGAACGTCTGGATGAGGTGGCGGAGGGTAAGCTGAACTGGAAGCAGCTGCTTAATAGTTTTTATAAAGATTTGAGCGAACGGGTCAGTAAAGCCAAAGAGCTAGACGGTGGCATGCGGCCTAATACACCCTCTGAGACCGCGATTGTCTGTGCTAAGTGTGCACGTCCAATGATGATCAGAACAGCCGGTACAGGCGTTTTTCTGGGCTGCTCAGGCTATGCGCTGCCGCCCAAGGAGCGCTGTAAGCATACGGTGAACCTTACCGCTGGCGACGAGGCGGTTAATATCGACGAAGACGATGAGGCTGAGTCAAAATTATTGCTACACAGGCATCGCTGCAAATTATGCAATACGTCAATGGACAGCTATCTTTTGGATGAAACACGCAAGTTACATGTCTGTGGTAATAACCCAGACTGTATTGGCCATGAAGTGGAAATGGGTCAGTATGTAATCAAGGGCTATGAAGGCCCGCTGATAGAATGTGATAAATGCGCTAGCGATATGCAGCTTAAAACTGGTCGGTTCGGTAAATATTTTGGCTGCACCGGAGAAAACACCGAGGGTCTCCCCTGCAAGAATACGCGCAAGTTACTGCGTAATGGCGAAGCGGCACCGCCAAAGGTTGACCCAATCTCTATGCCAGAACTTCGCTGTGTTAAGGTCGAGGACTACTATGTATTGCGCGACGGTGCCTCGGGAATTTTCCTCGCGGCAAGCCAATACCCGCGCCATCGTGAAACCCGTGCGCCAACGGTTACCGAGTTGCTGCCCTACAAGGCGCAGATCGATGAGAAATACCAATTCTTACTCACGGCACCGGTGTTAGATCCTGATGGCAAGACTACAGTGATCCGATACAGTCGTAAAACCAAAGAGCAGTATGTCCGCAGCGAAGATGATGGCAAGCCTACTGGTTGGAGTGCTTATTATAGCGGTGGCAGTTGGAAGGCTACTGCGAAAGGTAAGTAACCAGCATGGCACTGTCTATTTATCTATCAGCCGTGAATCAAAAATTACTGTTTACTAAGCGACTGCTGGCTACGGAACTCAAGGTTTCACTGACGGGTCATCAGGACATCCATCAGGCCACGGCAATTGCACAGTCTGCTACATTGCAGTTGGAGCGTGCCTGGTATTGGCATCTTCAGGATGTTGCCTGTAATTATAAACTACAGGATCCCGAGGCGGTTGACTGTGCCTCGTCACTGGTTGCTCTGCTGGCGGATGAGGGTAAATCGCCAGGGGAAGCGATTGAATTGAACAATCTCGCTTCAGATGAGAACTCATGGGTATCGGCGCTACTGTATGCCCATGACCACCTCTATGTGCGCCCTATCGCTCGCAAAGCCGAGATGGACGCGGAGCGGCTACCCATGGTCGCCGTAGATATCGGCGGTGATTCCATTGATTGGGATATCGAGCAGGCACTCGACTGGCTCAATCAGATGGAGGAATTGATTGAACGGCAGCGAGATATGATGATAGAGTTTTAAGACTCAGCTATCCTTAGGTTAACAGTGCGCGCTAGACCTGCTAGAATTGCGCTGAAGCAGTAAAATTATTGGAATCACCTATGCCCCTTACGGAATTTGAATTAATCATGTTAGATGATGGAGAAGTTGCTCTGCAGCGCTCTGGCACCGACGAGACCTTAGTGCGCATTACCTTCTCTGAGGAAGTTCTCGACTACTTGGATGGTAAGCATATAGAAGTCGCCAAAAGTATGATGGATGCTGGTATTCAAACAGCCTTTGAGCTTAATGAAGAGTCCGCGCCAATGGCCTCCGATACTGATGAAAAACGCAATATTCTACACTAAATATGACCGACATTAATGCGTTAGAACAGCTTGCCGATCAACGTAAAGTTTCATCATTTCGACAGCATCTGCTGCTTTGCACGGCGGGCAAATGCGCGCCTGCGGTCGAGGCTAACGCCTCATGGGAATATCTTAAACGTCGTATCCGTGAGTTGGGGCTGCTCGATGTTGACTCAGGCGTCTACCGTTCTAAAGTAGACTGTTTGAGAATTTGCCGGCAGGGACCCATTATGCTCAGCTATCCCGATGGAACCTGGTACCACAGCTGCACACCAGAGGTTATTGAGCGTATTTTGCAAGAGCATGTGCTTGAAGGAAAGCCGGTAGCTGACTACCGCTTTGCTAATACTTCGATTTAACTGCTGGCTGCGAGATGACTCTTCTCTTAGATAGTCACCCTAACAACGCCCACAGCCAGTCCTTCAATAGCAAACTCCTGAGCTCTCAAATCAACGATTATTGGCGAGTAGTCACGATTTTCCGGCAGCAGATGTATCTCATGCTTGCTGCGAGTATGCTTGAGTCGCTTGACCGTCACATCGCCGTCGACTCGAGCCACTACAATCTGCTGATTCTCAGCAGTCGGCTGCTGATGCACGGCAAGCAGATCACCATCCATAATGCCGACATCAACCATGCTCTGACCCTGTACTCGTAAAAAGTAATCGGCATGGGGGTGAAAGGTACTGGACGGGATCTCTCGATAGTCCTCAATATTCTGTTCGGCTAAGATTGGCTCACCGGCAGCAACCCGTCCAACAATAGGTATGCCGTTAAATTGCTCCACCACTCGGATACCTCTAGAAGCACCAGGAATCATCTCTATTACGCCCTTACGCGCCAGTGCCCTAAGATGGTCTTCTGCTGCGTTCGCCGAGCGGAAGCCCAATGACTGGGCTATTTCTGCCCTTGTTGGCGGGTAGCCGGTGTCTTCTAGGTTCGCTTTGATTAAATCAAAGATTTGTTGCTGTCGAGCGGTCAGACGTTCCATAGAATACTCCTTTTGTCGAATGCCTGTAATTATATACAGTATGCGTAGTTTGGCAAGTATTACTATAGTGAAGTAAATAATAGGGGTAAACAGATGTTCGAAGCAAAGGTTCAAGAGGCGTGGCGTGTACTGCGTATTCAGTCGGAATTAGTGGCTGGAACTGACAAATTACTGAAGACGGGTGCAGCGGTAACGGTGTTTGGGGGAGCCCGGTTTGAGCCGGACACTGAGTCTTATCGACAGGCGGAGAGGTTGGGAGAACTGCTGGGCAGCGCCGGAGTGCCTGTGATTACTGGCGGTGGGCCAGGTATCATGGAGGCGGCGAATAAAGGTTGTTTTTCGACTACGGCTCAGTCGGTAGGCCTGAATATTGATTTGCCTTTTGAGCAAACGAGTAATCCTTTTCAGGACCTTTCGTTGGAGTTCCGTTACTTTTTTGTACGCAAGTATCTCTTTGTGAAACATGCTGTAGGGTTTGTCATATTCCCTGGTGGTTACGGTACCTTGGATGAGCTTTTTGAAGCTCTGACGCTAGTGCAGACTGGCAAAATGGAGCCTTTCCCTATTGTTCTTGTGGGCGTCGACTACTGGCAGGGGTTGGTAGATTGGATGACGCAGCGCATGTTGGCGCAGGGCTGCATTTCACCGGATGAGCTGAATTTATTTCAGCTAGTCGACACCAGTGATGAGGCTGCGCAGATAATACTGAGCCATATCCATGCAGAAAGTGCGAAGCTAGTAGTGTCAGACTAGTTAACATCATCCCAGTCAAATCCAGCGTCCAGTCCCAAATCAGTCAGCGAATCTGCCTCTATCCCTAGGCTGATAATACTGTCGGAAAAAAACCGCTCGTGGATACTGAGATTCATGGAATCACCTGAGTCGTCTGGTGCATTGACACGTATCAGCGACATCTGAGCCCAGTCGTTTAAATCGATGTCGGTAATGTCTCCACCCTCGTATCGAATGTCGATAGTGGCGCTAGTATCATCGATGGCGATAATCTCAAACAGTTGATTGATCGCGGTGTCCTGATACCAGGCGCCAGTGGAAGGAATATGAATCGCCATAATCATTCTCCGAATAATTCTACAGAAACTATAAAATATCACCAAGCGGGAAAGATGCATTGTCGGGGGTGGGCAGCTAATGTTCATAGTTAGCGTAGATTATTTATGTGTATTTTTAGATAAACAGCTTAACTGTCTATAAAGTATAGAGTTATTTTTGTCGTGCTGAATTCCAATAAATGGGTAAAATGCTCTAATGGAATAGCAGCCTTTGCTTTAAAAATAGATTGGTCTAAAAAACCACATCATTATTGATACAGGAACTTATGACTACGCAACAAAATGAACATTACGGGCGCCTGATGCTCGATATTAGTGGCTATAGCCTGACGGATGGCGAGCGAGAGCTGCTGCAAAATCCCCATGTTGGCGGGGTTATCTTGTTTGCCCGCAATGTTGCAACTCGCGAGCAGATTTGTGCGCTAGCCTGTCAGATTAGAGAGGCTTCGGCTCAGGTTATTATAGCTGTAGATCAAGAGGGCGGTCGGGTACAGCGCTTTCGAGACGGTTTCACAGCATTTCCGCCAATGCAAACACTCGGTGACTTGGTGGCTCAGAATTCAGCTGCAGGACTAGGCTTAACTCGGGATGTGGGCTGGTTAATGGCCTCTGAGGTGATTGCCTGTGGTCTGGATATTAGCTTTGCCCCCGTGTTAGATGTGGATCGAGATACTAGCAGTATCATTGGCGATCGCTCTTTTTCGGATCAGCCGCAAGCTGTGGTTGCTCTGGCCGAGGCTTTTATAAAGGGGATGCATGAAGCGGGTATGGCAGCCACAGGTAAACATTTTCCTGGCCATGGAGGTATTGTCGCCGACAGTCATCTAGAGGCTCCCGTTGATTATCGCAGCTGGGATGAGTTGCAGGTGCACGATCTCAAGCCCTTTGTGGCTCTGGCAGATTCCCTGGATGGCATGATGCCCGCGCATATTACTTTCCCCAGCGTCGACCCAGATTCCGTAGGTTTCTCGTCGTTTTGGTTGCAGTCCGTGCTGCGCGATCAATTGGGTTTTAACGGCGTTATCTTTAGCGATGACCTGAGCATGAAAGGAGCGGATATTGCTGGTGGTTATGTCGACAAGGCCAAGCTTGCGTTGGCGGCAGGTTGCGATATGATTCTGGTTTGTAATTGTCCTGAAGGTGCAATCGAGGTGCTGGACTTTATGGCGAGCACCGAGATCGATGGCGGTGACAGGCTGGCTAAAATGCGAGCCCGAAAATTCCGACATTGGGATGAGTTGGAAAATCATCCTCGGCGGATAAAAACGATCGAGCGACTTAAATATTTAGAGACACAGCAGGGTACAACATGAGTCAGATAGAAAACTGGTTGGTCAATTTAACAGGTGAGCAATACCTGTGGGTATTTGAATTATTTCTAATTGTGCTTGTTGCGTTGAGTCTTGGTTTTTTTCTGAATCGCCTTATCGATAAGCTTGAACTTCAGGCAGCTCGGAGCAAAAGTGTTTGGGACGATGCCTTGATCGAGGCTTGCCGAAGGCCCGCAATCTGGTTGATCTGGATTTTAGGGGTTAATTTTGCGGCTTCTATAGCGGCACAAAAAATGGACTCACCGCTGCAGGGACTGATTGATCCGATTAATCGTCTGGCATTGATTTTCCTCGGCTCTCTATTTGTTGTTAGATTTATTAAGCGCGCCGAGCGCAATCTCCTGCATCCTGACTACATGTCCAAGCCGATAGACGAAACCACAGTGCGTGCAGTGGGTAAATTACTGCGCGCGACCGTTATCATTACCGCTGTATTGATCGGCATGCAACTTGTTTGGTTACAGTATCTCCGGCTTGCTAGCCTTTGGCGGTATTGGCGGTATTGCTATGGGTTTTGCGGCAAAAGACCTGCTCGCCAATTTCTTTGGTGGCCTGATGATTTATTTAGACCGGCCCTTTTCAGTGGGTGAATGGATTCGTTCGCCTGATCAGGAAATCGAGGGTACAGTTGAAGACATAGGTTGGCGTCTAACGAGAATCAGAACCTTCGATATGCGACCGTTGTATATCCCTAACGCGGTGTTCGCCAACATCTCGGTAGAGAACCCTTCACGTATGAGTAATCGTCGAATTAATGAAACCCTCGGCATCCGCTATGAGGACATCCACAGTATGGATTCTATTGTGGCTGCGGTGACGGCTATGTTACTTGCGCATCCGGACATTGACGCTAAGCAAACCATGATTGTTAATTTTAATAAGTTCAATGCGAGTTCAGTGGATTTTATTGTTTACACTTTTACTAAAACTACAGACTGGATCGATTTTCATAAGATCAAACAGGACGTTCTACTGAGAGTTGCCAGTATTGTCGCGGACCATGATGCTGAGATAGCCTATCCAACCTCGACCATACATCTCCAGAATTCATCGTTAATGGCCAGAGATTAATAGAGATAGTATTTAATCACAGCAGCAGATCCGCAATAGTCGCGGAGCTAAGGTGGCAGTGCTCGACAAACATAACTTCTCAAAAAGACAGGGCGCACTGCGTCGTCTTTGACTTTATAATAGATCCTCAATCATTTAGGTAGGGGCTTTTTTGTGCGGTCTTCTCTCGTTGTTTTTTTATGCTTCGGCCTTTTGGGCTGTTTGGGCTCACCTGAGGGTGTAGTGGCGGTACAGGGTTTTGACAGCGACCGTTATCTTGGAAAATGGTATGAGGTTGCGCGCCTTGATCATAGCTTTGAGCGCGGACTGAGTGCGGTCACGGCAGAGTATTCCATGCGTGAGGATGGCGGCATTCGAGTCATCAACTCGGGTATGTCTGCCGAGTCAGGTGTTCGGGAGGATGCCGAGGGGAGGGCCTATTTCATGGGAGAGGAGACTGAGGGGTATCTGAAAGTCTCGTTCTTCGGCCCTTTCTTTGGGTCTTATATTGTCTTTGAGTTGGGCCCCGACTATCAGCATGCTTTTGTGGCCGGCAATACCACCGAGTATTTGTGGTTGCTGTCTCGATCACCCACCGTGTCAGACGATTTGAAGGCGCATTTTATCGCGGCGTCGGCGGCGCTCGGTTTTGATACCGATGCACTAATTTTTAACTAGAAAACGTGTTTGCGGTAGCTCGATAGATCTAACCTTAGTGCTCATAGCTTACGATGCACCTTAGCTGCAGGGGAGAGACCAGATTTAATCCAACGGATCTGCCGCCACATTGCCCTCAAGGGGTGAGACGGGAGCATCTAGGTCGGCTGGTGACGGTGGATTTAAAAGCGGCGGTTCATATCCCTTTATAGTCACCATGACCCCCATCATTGGGTGATCTATATAGTAGATCGTTTCTTCCTCTACACGCTTTGATTGATTAAGTACCCACACCGAGGATATTGGGTAGGTTTTAGGTTCGATGGGTTCTGGTGAGGCGGCGATGTCAACAGCGTCCCTGTCGAGCGCCACTAACTCATTGCTTAGCACTTCATCGGGCGTCACTCCGGGCATCAAATTTGCGGTGCCTTCCTCCACAACCGGTCCGAGGGTAAGATCATTATAGTCGTCGCTCAGGGCCATCTCGTCGACAGCGACTACCTCCCTGACAGGAAGTGCCGGCAGAGTTATCATTTGCTGAGGCTGTCTCTCGTCGAGGTTGGGGAATCCCAACAGCCATAAATTGGTCTCAAAGTGCAGGAACCGGGACCGGTAAAAACGCAGTGCCCCCTCCAGCTGAAAGCGGCCATCAAATTGCTGGCCCGCTTTTATTAGAACCCATGGATCCTCAGAGTTATCGTCGGCGCCGAATCGCCACGCCTGGTGAAATACCACGTTATATTGGCGTCGATCCAACGCCGTAGCGCTGTCATTGAGGTCACGGTCAAGCTTATTAAGCATCAGAAACTGCGCTTCATACTCGGGTATATAGGCTTCGGTCTCTGCAATAGCGTCGCTGTCGAGAGCTTCATAGCTCGGAGCTGAATGTAGTGATGATTCGCTGAGTGTTGGGTCAGTCACGACTAAACGGGGTATCCTGCGCTCAAGTGGCGCTAGTTGACTGAAATTGATCAGCCCCCCTTCTGCCAGAGGAAAGCTATTTTCGAGAGTGGGCATATTGGGATCGACTAACTCGATCCAGCTGGTGGGAAAGTCCAGTTGATAGTCTTCTGGAGGCGCCTCATTACCGATATTGCCCTGCTGAGTAAAAAGGATGACTTCGACCTGATACCAATTTTCTGGGGCCTCAATTTCCGACTCGGGAGGTTCCGCGTATACAGGGTGAGCCATCATGATCAGACCGCAAAATAGTACGGCCGATATTCGATTAAATTGTCTGCAAGTCCTGTTTGTCGACATTCTTGTTAAGCCTCAGTGAGCAGTTTTTTCAAAATATCATTGACCAAAGCGATACGTAGATCAGCGGTGTCCATCGCCATAGTGAAACTCAGTTGGTCATTGTTTTGCAAGCGGAATGTCGACGGGTCATTTTGCACCATCTTGATGATAGTAATAGGTTCGACTGTTGTATTCGCCGTGAATTGGAGACGGCCGCCATTGGGGCCAGCTTCAATCTTCTTAAGCCCGAGCTGCTCACCAATTTGACGCAGCTGCGCTAGCTCAAATAATGTCTTGACCGGTTCAGGCAATAGCCCGAAGCGGTCGATCATCTCAACTTGTAGTTCGTGTAAATGCTGTTTGGTTTCGCAGTTAGAAAGACGTTTGTAGAGCGTCAGACGCATATTTACGTCTGGCAAATAGTCGTTTGGTATCAGTGCGGGCAGATGCAGATTTACTTCGATGCCAGTATTGAGCGCTGCGTCTAGATCGGGTTTGGCTCCGTTGCGAATCGCCTTAACCGCTCGATCGAGCATCTCCAGATATAGGGTAAAGCCAATGGCTTGAATATGCCCACTTTGCTCTTCGCCGAGCAGTTCACCTGCGCCGCGAATTTCCAGATCGTTGGTTGCCAGAGTAAAGCCCGAACCGAGATGGTCTGGCAGCGGCAATGGCTTCCAAGCGTTTGGTGGCATCGGCGGTGATTTTTCGATCCTGAGGGAGCATAAGATAGGCATAGGCTTGATGGTGCGATCGACCGACACGGCCACGCAGCTGATGGAGTTGAGCTAAGCCAAATTTGTCAGCGCGATCAATGAGGATCGTGTTCGCGCTGGGAATGTCAATGCCGGTTTCAATAATCGTGGTACAGACCAGAACTTAAAGCGTTGGTGGTAGAAGTCTGACATGCGTTGCTCGAGGCCGCGCTCGCGCATCTGGCCATGGGCAACATTAATGCGTGCCTCGGGGACTAGATCGGCAAGTTCATCGGCCACGCGCTGAATACTTTTTACATCATTATGCACATAGTAAACCTGCCCTCCGCGGAGTATCTCACGCAGAATTGCCTCGCGAGTGATTCTCGGCTCTTCGGTGCGCACAAAGGTTTTTACCGACAGCCGTTTTGCGGGAGGGGTGGCGATAATAGACAGGTCGCGGATGCTGTGCATCGACATATTCAACGTGCGAGGAATCGGCGTGGCCGTCATGGTGAGAATATCTACTTCGCTACGAAGAGACTTAATCTTCTCTTTCTGACGCACGCCAAAGCGGTGCTCTTCATCGACAATCATAAGGCCGAGACGACTAAAATCAATTTTCGCGTGCAGGAGTTTGTGGGTGCTAATGAGAATATCAACCTTGCCTTCTTCTGTGGCAGCAATCACCTCATCCTGCTCCTTGTTTGTTCGAAAGCGAGACAACTCCTCGATGCGCACGGGCCAGCTGGCAAAACGGTCACGGAAGTTTTCTAAATGTTGGTGGGCAAGCAGTGTAGTGGGGACCAAAATAACTACCTGCTTGCCGCTATTGACGACGGTGAAGGCTGCGCGCATTGCAACCTCTGTCTTGCCGAAGCCGACGTCACCGCAAACTAGGCGATCCATAGGTTGATTGCTCAGCAGGTCGCGGCGCACGGCATCAATAGCTTCCTGCTGATCGGCGGTTTCTTCAAAGGCAAAATCACTACTAAATTTACGATAGTCTTGCTCATTGTCTTCGCAGGCAAAGCCTTTTCGCGCAGCTCGCCTCGAGTAGATATCTAGGAGTTCAACCGCTGTATCACGAACCTGCTTGGCTGCTTTGTGTTTAGCCTTATCCCATTTGTCGGTACCCAGACGATTTAATGGCGCCACCACCTGATCACCACCACCAAAACGACTGATCAGATGGAGCGAGGAAACCGGTACATAGAGTTTGGCTTCGTCGGCGTAGGTGAGCATCAAGAATTCTTGCTGAGTTTTATCGATATCAAGCAGAACCAGACCCTGATAGCGACCTACGCCGTGTTCTATGTGTACCACCGGCGCGCCGACTTTTAATTCGGCTAGATTTTTAAAGATCGTATCTGGGGATTCAGAGGCCTTCGAGCGTCGCCGTCGCTGCATAACCTGTTGGCCGAATAGCTCACCTTCGGTTATCAGGCAGATATTGTGCTCGGGAATGTAGAGTCCCTGATCAATCGGATAGGTGGTAATGCAGTGCACATGGCTGGAGTCTTTAAACTGCTGCCAGCTATCGACCTCTTCGGGGAAGATGTGGATAGTTTTTAATAGATCGGCCAAAACTTCCCGACGCCCGGGAGATTCCGCGCAAAATAAAACTCGGCAGTCCCCTGAAATTACCGTCCCTGATGAGATGAACTCGTCTAATTTTGACAGTGGATTACCCAGCTTGGCATTGACGGCGATATCGGGGACCGCATAGATACCCTGATTGCTGTTACCGGCAGACTGATCCATGAAGTCGGCTGTGAGAATAGTGCGCGGAAGCCTTTTTAGTTGCTGAAATATCTGATCAAAGGGAACGAATACTTCAGTAGGTGGCAGCAGGGGGCGATCAGGGTCAACGCCATATTCCTCATAGCGACTATTAATATCTTGCCAAAAATGCTGCGCCGCACCTTCAATAGCGCTGTGGGTAAACAGCTGCACCTGTTCGGGTAGGTAGTCAAACAATGTCGCTGTTTGATCAAAGAAAAGGCTCAGATAATATTCAATACCCTGCGGCGCAATGCCGTCTTTAATATCGCGGTAAACGGGACATTTAGTTGGGTCATTATCGAAATGGTCGTGCCAGTTGTTTAGGAACCTATTTGTCGCTTCCTTATCAATGGGGAATTCTCGGGCCGGCAATAGCTGGACCTGAGTGATAGTTTCTAATGTGCGCTGTGTTTCCGGGTCAAATAACCGCAGAGATTCAATTTCATCATCTAACAAGTCGATACGGAAGGGGTTTTTTGCACCCATGGGGAATATATCAATTAGCGATCCGCGGAAGGCAAATTCACCATGTTCGAATACCGTCTCAACACGTAAATATCCTGCTCGGCTTAACTGGTCTAGCAGGTGCACGCGGTCGAGGTCTTCGCCTATCTCATATTTGAAGGTGCGTGAGGCAACAAAATCAGTGGGCGCGATGCGATGCAATAGCGTCGGCATGGGCACAATTAATATGCCCTGCTTAGTATTGGGTAAACTGGCCAATGTTTGCAGGCGCGCGGAGACAATATCCTGGTGTGGGGAGAACATGTCATAGGGCAGTGTTTCCCAGTCGGGAAAAACAAGAACAGGCAGGTCTTTTTGGTTAGCAAAAAACTTGATTGCTCGGCTTTGAGTGCGGCTTGCTGAGCAGATTTCCGTGATCAGGAGTGTCAGACCAGCGTAGTTAATGGCTGATTCGGCAACCGCCAGCGCTCGGCCTGCCGCTTGCAACTCTCCCCAGGTTTTTTTATCGCCAGACAGTGAGGCTGGAAGTTGGTTAAAAATGGTCATGCGTTTTTAAAGGCCTATCTTGTGTCAACGTCTCAACTCGCTATTCTACTGATCTAGCGCTTTTGATTATAGGGAAATTCCATACCTGAGCGTGTAAATTTTAATCTTGCGTTCGGTGGTTGTCAGAAATAGCTACCTGAACGATAATGCTCTACTTAATATTTATCTCTAAAAGGAATACTTCGTGGACCAACAACAACGCCCTTTACCCGATGATTTTTTCAAGGATTGGAAGCAGAGAGAAGCGCTTGCAGAAGGTATGATTCCCGTGATCGGTAAGCTTTACCGAGAGCGTAACGTATCAACCTATATGTATGGCCAAAGTATGGTTAGCAAGTCGGTTACCGATCTGATGAAAGCCCACCGTCGCGTGCGACAGGTCGAAATGAACGAACTTTCCGAATTTGATTCAGCACCGATGCTGGATGCCATCGCGAAATTACATCTGGGCCCCGCCCATCTTGATATCGGCAAAATGGTCGTTAAGTATCAAAGTCAGGGTGAAGGCTGCTCACTGGACAAATTTCTTCGTCAAGAACTCGCGGATGTCATAGATTCTAATATTAAGCCTCTGCCTGAGCCTCAGGATATCGTGCTCTATGGTTTTGGTCGTATCGGCCGATTGGTAGCGCGTATTCTGATTGATAAAGCCGGCGGGGGAGACGTGCTGCGACTGCGCGCTATCGTGATTCGCAAGGGAACGATTGAGAACGATCTCGAGAAACGTGCGGCCCTGCTGCGCCGTGACTCTGTGCATGGTGCATTTAAGGGTACCATTCGCGTCCTCAATGATGAGAATACTCTGGTGGTTAACGGCAACCCCATCAAAGTGATTTACGCGAATTCCCCCGCCGAAATTGATTACACCGAATACGGCATTAACAACGCGCTGATTGTTGATAATACGGGTGTTTGGAAAGATACTGCGGGTCTCAGTGGCCACCTGCGTCCGGGTGCGTCCAAGGTGTTGCTTACGGCACCTGCTGGCGATGATATCCCCAATGTAGTCTACGGTGTCAATCATGACCAGATTACCCCGCAGCGTAAGATTATTTCTGCCGCATCCTGCACCACAAACGCGATAGTGCCAGTACTCAAATGTCTGCTCGATGAATACGGTGTTAATAGCGGCCATGTGGAAACGGTGCATGCCTATACCAATGACCAAAACCTGATTGATAACTACCATAAAGGTGATCGCCGTGGTCGCAGTGCCGCGCTGAATATGGTGGTGACCAGCACCGGTGCCGCCAAAGCCGTGGCCAAAGCCATCCCTGAATTGAAGGGCAAGCTGACGGGCAATGCGATTCGTGTGCCCACGCCCAACGTGTCAATGGCCATACTCAACCTGCAACTGGCGCGTGAAACCTCTGTTGAAGAGGTTAATGAGTTCTTACGCCAGCAGGCGTTGCACTCACCTCTGCAGCAGCAGATTGGCTATACGGTCTCGTCAGAGGCAGTATCGACTGATTTTGTTGGCTCACGCCAGGCCTGCGTGCTCGATTCGCAGGCGACGATTGTCGATGGTAAAAGCTGTGTGCTGTACTGCTGGTACGACAACGAGTTCGGCTACAGCTGTCAGGTCGTGCGCTGTTTGGAGAAGTTTGCTGGTGTGGTTTGGCCTAGCTATCCCAAAGAAGCCTAATTTTATCGAAATGATAGCTGTCTAAAAGCCCCTTTATGGGGCTTTTTTATAGTCCGATTTGCGCGAGGCGAATGAGCGCATCTCATGGCGATGCACTCTTATGGTACGAAAAAAACCTGCCAGAATAGGTCATTTAAAGTCTTCTGCACTGGAATCAAAACCATTAGCCCTTTATAATTCCGCGCAAATATAAGTCTCCGATTGCCATTAGCGGCCGTTAGGCGAGCTTTCATTGTAAAAACATCGAATTTCTGGGCTTTAGCCCCCAGCCTAGGCAGTCATTTTTGACCGGCCCAATGACCATCATTTAAATTTGAGTAGTGGTATTTCTATGATTAAAATTAGTCGCGGATTAGACCTGCCTATTTCTGGTGCACCAGAGCAGGTTATTCACGATGGCCCCAAGATAAGTCAGGTCGCCTTAGTCGGCACGGACTATCCGGGCATGAAGCCCACGATGGCCGTGCGCGAAGGTGATCGCATCGCTTTGGGCCAGTTATTATTTACCGACAAGAAAAACGAGGGCGTTAGGTACACTGCTCCTGCTGCCGGCACTGTTTTGGCTATTAATCGCGGTGAGCGCCGCGTTTTTCAGTCATTGGTTATTGACGTCGACGGCGATAAGTCAGAGACATTTGCATCTTACACCGATGATCAACTAGCGGGGCTGGACAGAGCAGCGGCGGTTGATAATTTGGTGAGTTCGGGGCAGTGGGTAGCCCTGCGCACTCGCCCTTACTCAAAGGTACCTGCGGTGGGCTCTGTTCCCTCGTCGATTTTTGTTACTGCTATGGACACCAACCCTTTGTCTGCCGATCCTGCGGTGATTATTGCGCGGCGCAGTGCTGACTTTATCAACGGCTTAAAAGTGCTAACTCGCCTGACTGATGGCCCGGTTAATCTCTGCATAGCCCCTGAGTCTGGTGTAGTTGGCGATGAAGTTGATGGCGTTCGCGTAGTGGCCTTTAGTGGCCCGCACCCGGCTGGTCTTCCGGGCACTCACATCCATTTTCTCGACCCGGTCAGTGCAAATAAAACTGTCTGGACCATAGGCTATCAGGAGGTGATTGCTTATGGTGCGCTTTTTACCACAGGCCAGATTGATACCCAGCGCGTTATTGCTCTAGCAGGCCCTCAGGTTCTTGAGCCGCGTTTGCTGGCGACCCAACTGGGTGCCAACCTCAATCAGTTTGTGATTGGTGAGCTGGCCAATGACGAAAATCGTGTGATCTCTGGCTCGGTGCTCGCGGGCCGAAAATCAGCAGGAAAGTTTACCTTCCTCGGTCGCTATCACGATCAGGTGTCGGTCATACGCGAAGATCGAGAACGTGAGTTTCTGCACTACCTCCGTGCCGGTGTCAACAAGCATTCTGCGATCCCTATTTTTATCTCTTCGCTGACCAACAAGTTATTTAATATGACTTCCAGCACTAACGGCAGCGAGCGTGCGATGGTCCCCGTGGGTGGCTATGAGGGTGTGACGGCGCTAGATCTGCTGCCGGTACAGCTACTTCGCGCGCTCATTGTTGGGGATACCGAGATGGCTCAGAAGTTGGGTTGTTTGGAGCTCGACGAAGAGGATGTGGGTCTCTACACCTACGTTTGTGTCGGTAAATATGAGTATGGCCCGATTTTGCGTGACAACCTAACCAACATTGAAAGGGAGGGTTGAGCCCATGATGCGTAATCTTCTTGATAAAATTGAGCCTAAGTTTCATAAGGGCGGCAAATGGGAAAAGTGGTATGCACTTTTTGAGGCCGTTGATACCGCGCTCTACAAGCCAGCGGACATTACCAAAAACGGCGCACATGTGCGTGACAATATCGACCTGAAGCGTGTGATGATCACCGTTTGGGTTGCGACCTTTCCAACCATGTTCTTCGGTATGTGGAATATCGGTTTTCAGGCTAATACCATCATGGCTGAGATGGGCATGGTGTCTCAAGAGGGTCTGCGTGGTCTGTTTATCGGCCTGTTGGCGGGTTACGATGCCACCAGTGTCTGGGACAATATGGTGCATGGTGCGGCGTACTTTTTGCCGATCTATATGACCACCTTTATTGTTGGTGCTGTCTGGGAAGTTATGTTTGCCGCTGTGCGTGGTCATGAGGTCAACGAAGGATTCTTCGTAACGTCTATCCTCTTTGCGCTTTGCTGTCCGCCAGACCTACCGCTTTGGATGGTGGCTGTCGGTATTAGCTTCGGCATTGTAATTGGTAAAGAAGTGTTTGGCGGCACCGGCAAAAACTTCCTAAATCCCGCGTTAACCGGTCGCGCGTTTCTGTATTTTGCCTATCCAGCCTACATGTCTGGGGATGCGGTTTGGACTGCGGTAGATGGCTACACCGGTGCTACCATGCTGTCGGTAACGGCTGCCTCGGGGTTTGAAGCGCTGCAGCAGAGCGTCACCTGGACCCAGGCCTTTGTCGGAACTATTCAGGGCTCTATTGGTGAGACATCGACTCTGGCAATATTGATGGGCGCATCACTGTTACTTATTATGCGTATTGCTTCATGGCGCATTATTGCGGGTGTACTGATTGGCTCGGCACTACTTTCTATGCTGTTTAATAACCTTGAATCCACTAATCCTATGTTCGCCTTACCGTTTTACTGGCACTGGGTCATTGGTGGTTTTGCCTTTGGCGCTATCTTTATGGCCACCGATCCGGTTTCGGCGGCAATGACCAATACGGGTAAATTCTGGTATGGCATATTAATCGGTGTGATGGTTATTCTGATCCGCGTGGTTAACCCCGCATTTCCGGAAGGCATGATGCTGGCGATTTTGTTTGCCAACCTATTCGCTCCTCTGTTCGATCACTTCGTCGTGCAGGGAAATATTAAAAGGAGACTGGCCCGTGGCTAACGACTCTATACAAAAAACCTTTGCTGTTGCTATGGCGCTGTGCATTGTTTGCGCGGTCGTCGTGTCGAGCGCCGCCGTGATTTTGCGGCCGACACAGCAGGCAAACAAGCTGCTCGATTTGAAGACCAATATTCTCGCGTCTGCGGGTCTTTTGCAGGCTGGTGTTGATATTGAGACTCAGTTCGAACAGATCTCGGCGCGAATTGTCGATTTGGAAACGGGACTTTTCACCCAGAAGTTTGATGGTCAGGCTTTTGATCAACGCAAGGCTTCGAAGGATCCTGCGCTGTCGACCGCGCTGACTTCCGATGAGGACATAGCCAAGATCAAACGCCGTGCCAACTACGCGACAGTTTATGTCGTAGAGGGGCAGCAGGGGGTTGATAAAATTATTCTGCCTATCAAGGGTTATGGTCTTTGGTCGACAATGTATGGCTTCTTGGCTCTTGAGGCCGATTTGCAAACGGTCGCTGGCATTGGCTTCTACCAGCATGCGGAGACGCCGGGTTTGGGTGGTGAGATTGATAATCCCAAGTGGAAGTCGAGCTGGGTAGGCAAGCAGGCCTATAACAACAATGAGTTAGTGCTAAGTGTACTCAAAGGTAAGGCGGATCTCAGTCGCCCCGGCTCTGAGTCGCAGATTGACGGTCTTGCGGGTGCTACATTGACTACGCGTGGGGTGAATAATCTGGTGCAGTACTGGCTAGGTGAGCAGGGCTTCGCGCCACTGATCAGCCATCTAAAAACAGGGGAGGCCTAAACAATGTCGAAGATTCAAGACACTCTACTGGCGCCTGTCGTTACCAATAATCCCATTGCTTTGCAGATCCTTGGTATCTGTTCTGCGCTGGCGGTGACCTCAAGCATGAAAGTCGCGTTCGTTATGTGCCTAGCGCTAACCGTAGTCACGGCCTTTTCTAACCTCTTTGTTTCAATGATTCGAAACCATATCCCTAACAGCATCCGTATTATTGTGCAGATGACTATTATTGCGTCACTGGTAATTGTGGTGGATCAAATTTTGAAGGCAGTGGCCTATGATATTAGTAAGCAACTGTCAGTGTTTGTTGGCTTAATTATCACTAACTGCATTGTTATGGGGCGCGCCGAAGCCTTTGCCATGAAAAACCCGCCTTTGGATAGCTTCTTTGACGGTATAGGTAATGGTCTTGGCTACAGTGCCATGCTGATGATATTGGCCTTTTTTCGAGAGTTGTTTGGTGCGGGTAAACTTTGGGGTTATGAGGTGTTCGCTCTGACTACTGACGGTGGCTGGTACGTAGCCAACGGCATGATGTTAATGCCACCCAGTGCGTTTTTCTTAATCGGTCTCATTATTTGGGCTATTCGGTCCTGGAAGAAAAATCAGGTGGAAGCGCCGGATTTAAGATTACCGCGAACAGTCGTCCGAGTGAGGTTGCCTAATGGAACATTATTTAAGCCTGCTCGTCAGCTCGATCTTTATTGATAATATTGCCCTAAGTATGTTCCTGGGCATGTGTACTTTTATTGCGTTGTCGAAGAAAATTGACGCGGCTATTGGTCTGGGTATTGCTGTTGTTGTCGTGCAAACCATCACCGTGCCGGTTAACAACCTTTTGCTGCAGTATCTGTTAGCGGATGGCGCGCTGGCTTGGGCAGGTCTGCCGGAGATTGATTTAAGCTTCTTGGTTTACCTCTGCTTTATTGGGGTGATTGCTTCGATTGTTCAAATCATGGAGATGGTTCTGGATAAGTACGTACCAGTACTTTATAACGCTCTGGGTGTATTTTTGCCGCTGATTACGGTCAACTGCGCAATATTGGGAGGCTCATTACTGATGCAAGAGCGCGGTTATGATTTCACCGAATCGGTAGTTTACGGTTTTGGTTCTGGTACCTCTTGGGCGCTCGCTATTGTGGTGATTGCGGGTATCCGCGAAAAGTTAAAGTATAGTGATATTCCTGATGGCCTACAGGGTTTGGGTATTGTTTTTATCACAGTCGGCCTGGTGTCCCTCGGATTTATGTCGTTTGGCGGCATAGATATCTAAACTAGGGACCTGTAACGGAGAAGTAGCAACGTATGAATACTGAAATTATTATTGGTGTCGGCATGTTTACCACAGTGATACTGGCACTCGTTGCTTTTATTCTGGCGGCACGCAGCAGGTTGGTTTCTGCGGGCAATGTCAATATCGAGATCAATGGCGAAAAAACCATCACCGTACCCGCTGGCGATAAGCTGCTTCAGACGCTGTCTAATGCTGGTCTGTTTTTGCCTTCAGCCTGCGGCGGTGGTGGCAGTTGTGCACAGTGTAAATGCGTCATTACAGAAGGCGGCGGTTCCATGCTGCCGACTGAGGAAGGCCACTTTAATCGTCGTGAGGCAGCCGAAGGTTGGAGGCTATCTTGTCAGACAGCGGTTAAACAGGACATGAAAGTCCAGGTGCCAGAAGAGGTCTTTGGTGTTGAGCGCTGGGAATGTGTCGTTGAGTCCAACGCCAACGTGGCAACGTTCATTAAAGAGCTGACACTGAGCCTGCCAAAGGGCCAAGATGTTAACTTCCGCGCTGGTGGTTATGTGCAGCTAGAATGTCCGCCACACCATATCAAGTACGCCGATTTTGATATCGATGCAGAATATCGTGGGGATTGGGAGCGGTTCAATTTCTTTAAGCATGAGTCGACAGTTGACGAGACCGTTATTCGAGCCTACTCAATGGCTAACTACCCCGACGAGAAAGGTCAGGTTAGGTTTAACATTCGCATTGCCACGCCACCGCCGGGGTCAACCGGAATTGTGCCGGGCCAGATGTCGTCCTATGTGTTCAGCCTTAAGGCCGGTGACAAGATTTCTGTGTACGGTCCGTTTGGTGAATTCTTTGCCAAAGACACCGACGCCGAGATGGTATTTATTGGCGGCGGCGCTGGTATGGCACCGATGCGATCACATATTTTTGATCAGCTCAAGCGCCTTAAATCAGACCGAAAAATTAGTTTTTGGTATGGCGCTCGCTCGTTGCGAGAGTGTTTTTACGACGAAGACTATGACATGCTAGCCAAAGAAAATGATAACTTTGACTGGCATCTCGCACTTTCAGATCCTCAGCCTGAAGATAATTGGGATGGTCTGACCGGATTTATCCATAATGTTTTATACGAGCAATACCTGAAAGATCATGAGGCACCTGAAGACTGTGAGTTTTACATGTGCGGTCCGCCAATGATGAACGCGGCGGTGGTCAAGTTGCTAGTAGATTTGGGTGTAGAGCAGGAGAACATTTTCCTTGATGATTTTGGCGGGTAAGCGAATGTCAGGCAAAACGATAACGAGGCTTCTCAAAAGAGCCTCGTTTTTGGTTTCTATAGGCGCTGCTTTATTATTGGCGGGCTGTGATTCTGGCCCTGAAATCATTAAGATTTCTGGAGCCAAAATGGGCACGACTTATCATGTTACCCTGGTGGCTGACCAACCTGCCCCAGATGATTTAGCCGAACAGATAGAGCAACTTCTAAATGTTGTTGACCGGTCCATGTCTACCTATCGGGAAGACTCGGAGATTAGTACTTTTAATCAAATACCTCCCCATCAACAGCAGACTATCTCCAATGAGTTCGCTCAGGTGCTGAGCGTCAGCCAGCAGGTCTGGCAGCAGACTAATGGTGCCTTCGATCCTACCGTGGGTCCACTAGTGGATCTTTGGGGTTTTGGGCCGGTACCCACCGACGATGTGGTGCCCGACGATAGTCTTATCCAGTTGGCACTGGAAAATGTTGGCTTTGGCTCCGTGGTTCTGGACGCCTCGACACTGATTAAAACAAAACCGCTAAGTCTGGATTTGTCAGCGGTTGCCAAGGGCTATGCCGTCGATCAGGTGGCTGATTTGCTAGAGTCGTTGGCTCTGCCAGATTATCTGGTTGAGGTGGGCGGTGAGCTTCGCGCTAGCGGGTCCAATCCAGAGGGGCAGTCTTGGCGGGTGGCCATTGAAACGCCGGCGCTGATGTCTCAGATTCAGAACATCGTTGCTGTGAACGATGCAGCAGTGGCTACCTCTGGGGATTACCGCAATTATTTTGAACGTGACGGCATCCGTTATTCCCATACCATTGATCCACGCACAGGCAGGCCGATTACCCACCGATTGGGCTCGGTGACAGTGATCGCTAAAACCTGCGCTGAAGCTGATGCTTGGGCGACGGCGCTGATGGTATTGGGCGAGGAAGCGGGCATGGCGCTGGCTAATCGTCATTCTGTGGCTGTGTATATGCTGGTGCGCGCCGATAATGATTTTCAAGCACTGAGCAGCGAGGCCTTTATTAATTACGTAAAACAGACAGAACAAAGCGCACTATGACGACGATACTTCTTACTATTGTTATATTCGCGCTACTCATTGCCGGTATGGCGATTGGTGTTTTGATGGGTGGAAAGCCTATTTCAGGTTCCTGTGGTGGCGTCGGTGCCGCGCTCGGGGAGAGCAACTATAACTGTGATATCTGTGGCGGTGATCCAAACAAATGTGACGAGCAGATAGAATTGGGTGATTCAGCATTGCACTATAATGCCGTTGACACAGATAAGGATGCTCAATGACTATGTCCGACTTTTCCTATGACTTAGTGGTTATCGGCAGTGGTCCAGCCGGTGAAGGGGCTGCAATGAATGCGGTCAAACAGGGGTGGCGTGTTGCCGTTGTCGACGCGCGGGCCATGGCTGGCGGTAGCTGCACGCATTTGGGTACCATTCCCTCAAAGGCGTTGCGCCAATCTGTGCGGCGCATGATGCAGTACAACACCATGCCCATGTTTCGAGCTATTGGCGAGCCTCGCTGGTTCTCCTTTCCCGATCTGATGAAGGCCGCTGATCAGGTCATTTCAAAACAGGTTCAGGGGCGCACCAAAGGCTATGCGCGCAATCGTGTGCAGACGCATATTGGCCGTGCGATGTTTACTGGGCCCAACGAAGTCGCAGTAACCAGTGCCGATGGCAAGGTGGTGCATGTTCGGTCAAAACACTTTTTGCTAGCCACGGGTTCTAGCCCCTATAGACCTAAGGATATCGATTTCACTGATCCCTGTATTTTTGATAGTGACAGTATTTTAAAGCTCGATAGTACACCGCGAAATATCATTATTTATGGTGCTGGCGTGATTGGTTGTGAATATGCCTCCATCTTCTCGGGGTTGGATACGCGAGTTGATCTAGTCAATACCAGAGAATGGTTAATGAACTTCCTGGACGATGAAATCTCTGATGCACTGAGCTATCACTTGCGTGACCTGAATGTCACGGTGCGGCACAACGAAGAATATGAGCGAGTAACGACTAATGAAAATGGCGTAACGTTGGAGCTTAAGTCGGGCAAGCGTATCCATGCTGAAGCGCTACTCTGGTGTAATGGGCGGTCTGGTAATACCCAGAATTTAGGTCTGGAAAATGCAGGTCTGGAGGCTGATGAGCGCGGACAGCTTCAGGTCAATAAAGATTATCAAACCGCTGTGCCACATATTTATGCTGCTGGCGATGTGATTGGGTGGCCTTCACTGGCAGGTGCTGCCTATGATCAGGGGCGTTTTGCAGCCTCGCACATGTGTGGCATGGAAGATCAGTATCGGGTGGAAGATGTGGCTACAGGTATCTGGACCATCCCAGAGATTAGCTTCGTGGGTAAGAATGAGTCGGAGCTGACTGCGTTGAGAGTCCCCTATGAGATTGGCCGCGCATACTTCAAGGATACTGCGCGGGCGCAGATATCGGGTGAGGAAGTGGGCATGTTAAAGATCCTGTTCCATCAGGATACTTTGGAGATTTTGGGTATTCATTGCTTTGGGGCAGAGGCGGCGGAGATTATTCATATTGGTCAGGCCATTATGAATCAGGAAGGCAGAGCCAACAGCATCAAATATTTTCTGCGTACCACGTTTAATTATCCCACAATGGCGGAAGCCTACCGTATTGCTTCTATGAACGGTTTAAACCGAGTGAGCAGAGATACCCGGTCCTTTGACGATAAACAGGCCTAACAGGCCCTGCCGTTGAGGTTGATTGGCTGCTCGATGTTGTTTGTCATGGGTCTTTCGGGTTTAATCCCTGTATGACTAAAAACCTCCCACTTTTTGTAGGCTTACGCTATACCCGCAGCAAACGCAGGGAGGGATTCGTCTCTTTTATATCTGGGTTTTCGCTCTGCGCTATGGCTCTAGGGGTGATGGCGCTCATTGTGGTGTTGTCGGTAATGAACGGCTTTGATCGAGAGATTAAAAACCGCCTGTTGCTGGTGGTGCCCCATGCAACCGTCAGCCGCCCCGAAGGCTTTAACGTCGCTGAGATTGCCAACCTGACGTCCCAGATTATGGCAGATTCCAATATTCTCGCGGTGGTACCCATGGTGCAGAGTTTCGTCATGCTGTCCTATGACACCGAGAAAATAGGGGTAATGTTACAGGGCATTGACCCGCAGTGGTCGACTGTCGAACCGCTCAGAGAGAATATGCTTAGTGGATTCTTGGAAAAGTTGGCACCTGGAGACTTCGGCGTTGTACTGGGCAGTCAGGTGGCCCGCAGGTTGGGGGTTTTTGTCGGCGATCGAATTCAGTTGACCATGCCTAAGGTCACGGTGACACCAGCCGGTATTTTTCCACGCATTAAAACAGTGACCGTCACCGGTATTTTTCAGGTGGGCGCTCAGGTAGATTCTTCGGTGATCTTTGTCCATGAGCAGGATGCGCGGAAGCTTCTACAACAGACTGATAGATTTCAAGGCTTGCGGTTGCGAGCTGGCAGAGCCTTACGGGGCCGACGAATGGATCCGGCAAACAGGACTGCAGTTACTGCCTGATGCGAAATGGCGTTCCTGGGCGGACTCTATGGGCACTTTATTTCAAGCAATGCGCATGGAAAAAGTGGTCGTCAGTCTACTGCTATCTGTGGTCATCGCTGTGGCGGCCTTTAATATTGTCGCCAGTCTAGTATTAATGGTGTCAGACAAGCGCAAAGATATCGCTGTTATCCGAACCCTTGGGGCTACCTCTGGCACGGTCATGCGAATATTTATGGTGCAGGGTCTGGCCGTGGGCAGTATTGGTATTTTGGCGGGTACTATTTTGGGCTGCCTGTTGGCCTATTTTATTGGTGATATTGTCAGCTTTATCGAGACCGTGGCTGGGGTCTATATTTTTGATCCCACGGTCTACTTGATCAGTGCACTGCCATCCAAAATTCTTGCTCAGCGATCTCGCTATAGTGGTGGGTAGTGCCTTTATTATTAGCTTTTTAGCCACTCTTTATCCGGCCTGGCGCGCCGGCCAAGTATTGCCCGCGGAGGCGTTACGCTATGACCATTGATACAGTGTTAGTTGCCAGCGGCCTCAGTCGCTATTATCAGCAGGGCGGTACAGAGTTAATGGTTTTGCAGGGCTTAGATCTTCGTATCGAGCGCGGTGAAAAGCTGGCGATTATTGGCGTTTCAGGTTCGGGCAAAACGACACTGCTGAATTTACTGGGTGGCTTGGATGATCCCGATGCCGGCTCTGTCAGGGTTTGTGATAGAGATTGGAGTGAACTGGGTGCCACTCAGAGGGCTGCTTGGCGCAATCAGCATGTCGGCTTTGTCTATCAGTTCCACCATCTGTTGGGCGAGTTTTCGGCGTTGGAGAATGTTTCCCTGCCACTACTGATCGGCCAATGCTCGGTTGCCGATGCGCGACGACGAGCTATTGCGGTACTGGAGCGGGTCGGACTGGGTCATCGCCTTGACCACCAGCCGTCTGAACTTTCGGGGGGCGAGCGTCAGCGGGTGGCGATTGCCAGAGCATTAGTCACAGAGCCATCATTGGTTCTGATGGATGAGCCAACCGGTAACCTTGATCCCCATACCGCGGAGTCGATGCTGGACCTCTTGATCGAATTAAATCAGGCTTTAGATATCAGCTTTGTCGTGGTTACCCATGATCCGGCTATCGCCGCGAGAATGGATCGCACCGTGCGTCTGGTGGATGGTGTGCTGGAGAACTTAGTTGTTTAAGCCGGTCCCCAGTTTTATTGGCTTGCGCTATTTCATGTCTGGTGGTCGCGGTAATCTTTTGGTCTCGTTTATATCGCTTTTGGCGGTCACGGGTTTGGCTCTGGGCGTTGCTCTGCTAGTGGTGGTTCTGTCAGTTATGAATGGCTTTGATCGTGAACTGCGAGAACGTATTCTCTCAGTGGTTCCCCATGTTCAGTTGATACATTCTACCGGTGTTATCGATTGGCAAGATCAGCAATCTGTCATCGCTGGACTGCCGCAAGTGACTGAAGTGACACCCTACAATCAGGTCGATGGCCTGATTCAGGGCCGCCAGCAGACTAGACCTCTGCAGCTGTTAGGCTTGTCGGCCGAGTCAGTTCCGGCGGGGTTACAGCAGGTATTGGACGAGGGGCGCTTGGCAATTCCCAAGGCCAACCATCTGTTACTCTCTGCGGTTATCGCAGAGGATCTCAATGTCAGGCTAGATCAGCATGTCACGATTATTATTCCGGCGGCCAGCGGGGGCAAAACCGCCGCTTATGCTTTTAAGGTCGCAGGTATTTTTGCCACTCACACCGAGCTGGATCAGGTCTTAGCGCTCGGAGCGCTCGAGCAGGTGGCCGAGATTGCTGGGATTCCCAAGCAGGTGCAGGGTTTTAGAGTGCAGGTTGCCGATCAGTTTGATGCACGCAATATTGGCTACCAAGTACTCGATCAGTTGCCATTCGGCTATGGCTTTCGCGACTGGTTTCAAACGCATGGCAATCTGTATCAGGCCATTCAGCTGTCGCGCAATATGGTGGTCCTACTTATTTTTATGATTGTGGCGATCGCCGCGTTTAATGTGGTGTCAATGCTGATGATGTCGGTAATCGATAAGCGTAAAGATATTGCCATCTTGCAGACGTTGGGTCTGTCCAGAGCGCAGGTGATATGGCTCTTTTTGACGCAGGGAATGATGATAGGTCTGCTGGGTATTTCTATTGGCGTGGTGCTGGGTGTGACCGGTTGCTACTGGGTCGGCGATCTGGTGTCCTATGTGGAATCGCTTGTTGGCGTGGTGTTTCTTAATACCGAGGTGTATCCCATTGATTATGTGCCGGTGGATTTGCGCTGGACAGATGTTGTCGCCATCTGCATTACCGCTTTGATATTGAATCTAGTCGCGACGGTCTATCCTGCGGTTAGGGCTAGCCGGATGGCGCCAGCGCAAGAGCTAAGCTACGAGTAAAGCCCAATCACCGGTGATCCTGACCCTGCTGTCTATCTTTGCGCCGTTCCCAATTTTGAACAACCTTCCAGTGCCACAGGTAGAGAATGAAAAAATAACCGACTGAGGCCAGGATTATCCCGCATAGTAGACTGCCGACAAACAGTGGCAGTAAAAACGCCATGCCCATATTGGAAAACCACTCCCAGTTCAATGTGACAGTAAATTGCACCGCATCACTGCCCAATAAAAAGCTACCGAGCTGGTGAGTTAGATAAAACATCGGTGGAATGGTGACTGGATTACTCAGCCAAATCAACATAAGGCCAATGGGTAGATTGGCGCTCAACCACAGGCACATAAAGGCAGCAATAATCGTTTGTCCCGGCAGAGGTATAAAGGCGCAGAAAATGCCGACAAATACCGCCAGCGATACCGAGTGCCGATTTAGGTGAAACAGGTTGGGGTCTTTGGATAGAAAACTAACCCACGCCATGGATGGGCGTTTCAGTAAACGGCTTATGTCAGGTAAAAAACGGCGAATAATTTTGCGCGGCATAGACTCTTCACTGTCTTATTGTCGGTAACCGTCATTATGCCTTCAACTACTTGGGGTAACTAGTTAAAAAGTATCGTAAATCGGACTTGTTGATGCCCGCGAGTTATAATGTTGCCTTAGAAATTCAGCCAAAGGATAAGCCTCAGTGACCCAACCTGCCCTCGCAATCACGCAGCTGACCAAAATCTATGATGATGGCTTTGAGGCGCTTAAATGCATAGATCTCGAGGTTGCCCCTGGTGATTTTTTTGCTCTACTAGGCCCCAATGGCGCAGGAAAATCGACCACCATTGGTATCATCTGCTCCCTGGTGCGTAAAACCGCAGGCTCTGTCACCATATTTGGCCACGATATAGACAAAGACTTCAGTGCAGCCAAGCAGTTTGTCGGAGTCGTACCTCAGGACTTTAACTTTAACCAGTTTGAAAAGCCGCTTGATATCTTGATTAATCAGGCGGGTTATTATGGCATCCACCGCGTTGAAGCTGAGCGGCGTGCAGAGAAGTATCTAAAGCAGCTAGGGCTCTGGGATAAACGCGATATTGCTTCACGAACCCTGTCCGGAGGTATGAAACGCCGACTCATGATTGCCCGTGCATTGATTCATGAGCCTAAGTTGCTCGTGCTAGATGAGCCAACTGCCGGAGTAGATATTGAGCTGCGTCGCTCTATGTGGTCGTTTCTGAAAGAGATTAATGCGCAGGGAACGACTATTATTTTGACCACACATTATCTCGAAGAGGCGGAAAGTCTGTGTCGCAATGTGGCTATCATTGATCAGGGTCAGATTGTTAAAAACACGAGTATCCGCGAGCTGTTAACGCAACTAAATAAAGAGACGTTTGTGCTCGACAGTCGTGACGAGGTACTCCAATGTCCAGTGGTTGATGGCTATGTGCTATCTCAGGTTGACGGTCACAGTATCGAGGTGGTTGTTGAGAAGTCCCAATCGATCAATGAGTTATTTGCGGCGCTGACAGCACAGGGTATTTATATCGTAAGTATGCGTAATAAAGCCAATCGATTAGAGGAGCTATTTTTAGACCTCGTTGAGCAAAACCTGCAGGAGAAAGCCAATGGATAATGGGCAGAAGTGGATAGCATTTAGCACTATCGTGCGTCGTGAGATTAACCGTTTTATGCGTATTTGGCCGCAGACTTTAGTGCCTCCTGTCATTACCATCGTTTTGTATTTTGTTATATTTGGCAAATTAATTGGCTCTCGCATTGGTGAGATGTCTAATCTTCCCTATATTCAGTTTGTAGCTCCCGGCTTGATTATGATGTCAGTGATCACCAACTCATATTCTAATGTGGTGTCGTCTTTTTATGGCTCCAAATTTCAGCGCAATATCGAAGAGCTGCTGGTATCTCCCACGCCCAACTGGATTATTCTATTGGGCTATATGGTAGGTGGTATGAGCCGAGGTCTCGGTGTGGGCGCGATGGTGACATTGCTGTCGCTGTACTTTGCAGATTTTAGCTTGCACAGTGTGCCTGTCACCATTGGTATCGTATTGATGACCTCGCTAATGTTCTCCCTAGCGGGTTTAATTAATGCCATTTTTGCCAATAGTTTTGATGATATTTCGATCATTCCAACCTTTGTTTTGACGCCTCTAATCTATCTGGGTGGTGTGTTTTATTCGATTGATTTACTGGGCGATTTTTGGGGTTCTGTTTCGTTGATTAATCCGATTCTCTATATGGTCAATGCCTTTCGATATGGCATGGTCGGGATCACTGACATTAATATTGTCTGGTCATTCATTATGGTGGGAATTTTTTCTATAGTGATGTTTTCGGTGGCATTGCATCTGCTGGAAAAAGGCTCGAGATTGCGTAGCTAATGGTTGATCATTCTGACACTAGCTTAGGTAAAGAAACGGCTTATACAGACCAGTATGATCCGGCATTGCTGTTCCCAATACCGCGCGCTAAGGCTCGTGCCTCGGGACAACGAGATAACTTTTTCATGGGCGTCGATCTATGGACCGCCTATGAAATCTCCTGGCTAAACCCGCAGGGCATACCGCAGGTCGTGATTGGCGAGTTCTGGTTTCCCTGCGACAGTCAGTCAATTGTTGAATCTAAATCCTTCAAGTTGTATCTCAACTCCCTGATACAGACGCAATACAGTGACAGAGAAACAGTACGGCAGCTATTGGTAGCGGATCTATCCCGCGTGACCGGCTCAACTGTCGATGCGGTCCTGTACGATGTGTCGGAATATAACGGCGTTAACCCAATAGTCGAGCCGCAGGGGGTGTGTTTGGATCAGCAGCCGGTGATAGTTGATATGTATCAACCGAATCCTGATTTTCTTTGCTGTGTGGTTGAGAACGAATTACCGGTTGAAGAGTGCCTGTACTCCCACCTGTTAAAAACCAATTGTCCCGTGACTAATCAGCCCGACTGGGCATCGGTATATATTAATTACAAAGGTCCGGCCATTGATCGAGATGGTCTGTTGCAATATATCGTCTCGTTTAGACAGCATCAGGATTTCCATGAGCAGTGCGTTGAGAAGATTTTTCAGGATATTACTGAACGCTGTCAGCCCAGTGAGTTGAGCGTGTACGCGCGTTACATGCGCAGAGGCGGTTTGGATATCAACCCCTATCGCAGTAGCGTTAATGCTGTACCGGCAGCGCTTAGGCAGGCTAGACAGTAGCGCAAACCGAACCGTCGATTAGGCTAGGCTTGTTCTGAAGAATTCGATCAGTAGTTCGACCGCTTTATTTTTTCTATTTTTCGTCGAACATATCAGACTAATACCTACTTCGCCTAAATCGGGAAAGCGCGCCGATGGGCTAAGTATCTTTAAATTCTCAGGTACAGTACTGCGTGCCAAAACCGTGACGCCGAGTCCCTCCTCAATAGCATGCTGAATACCGGTCAGGTCGGGGATGGTATAGACAATCTGCCAGGGCTGTTGGTGGTGATCCAAAATTTTAATCGCGCGGTGGCGATAAATGCAACCTTCTGCCGCGGCAATAAGGGGCACTATCGAGACTTTCTGCGTATTGTGATCTCTGCTCGCGACCCAGACTAGGTCATCCGTTTTGAGCAGGTCTGAAGCGGTCTTTGAGGGGTTATCTTCAAGAGCTAGAATAAGCTCATGATTGGCTTTTCCCTCCTTGGAAAGTAGCTTCTTACTAAGTTCGCAATTTACTTCTAGTGTCACGCTTGGGTAGGCTTTGGCGAATCGACTGACGATCTTTGGCAGAAGAGCGGTGGCAAATTCACTGGGGATACCCAATCGAATTCTGCCGCTTATCGTGCTTTTTGTTATCTGACTGATCGCTAGGTCATTGAGTGCCAGTATCTGGTTGGCATAATCATACAAACTCTCTCCGGCATCAGTCAGATCCAGAGACTTGCCGTTGCGGGTCAGTAATGGCTCGTCAATCAGTTCTTCGAGCCGCTGTATCTGGAGGCTCACTGCGGGCTGCGACCGCCCCAAGATCTCACCCGCCTTGGTAAAACTATTGAGCTGGGCCACAGAGACAAACGCTCTCAGTAGGTCCATGGGTAAATTTTTCATTGTGTAATCCCTATTTGAGCAACAATACTGGCATTTAAATTACTTATGCCTATATTGTATCTATTAATTTAACAAATTATCACTATGGCAATAAAATAGTGCATCGGACCCTGAGGTCCCTTTCTTAACCTGACGTTGTTACTGATTATGGAAAGAGAAATTATGCCTGTAGAGCCTGAAATCAAACACACCATTTTCCATGATTACCATGTTGCGGCGGGCGGCAAGATGGTGCCCTTCGCGGGTTATCTTATGCCTGTGCAGTACACCGACGGCATTATGCAAGAGCATCTGCACTGCAGAGATAATGCGGGTTTATTTGATGTATCTCATATGGGTCAGATTATTGTCAAAGGAGAGGGCGCTGCACAGGCGCTTGAGCGCTTAATGCCGGTGGATTTGCAGTCGTTAGGGATTAACCAGCAAACCTATAGCACGTTAACTAATGAGCAGGGTGGCGTGATAGATGACCTGATTGTAGCGCGCTGGACAGACGACACTTTCTTTCTGGTGGTCAATGCCGGTTGCAAGGAACAGGATGTCAGGCATATTCGTAAGCATCTGCCTGAATTTGAGGTGACGCATTTAGCAGATAGGTGTTTATTGGCTCTCCAAGGACTGCGCGCTAAGGATGTGATGGCCGACTTAGTGCCCGAGGCCAATGAACTGATTTTTATGAATGGCGGTCATGCCACTATTAATAGTATCGAATGCTATATCACGCGGTCGGGTTACACCGGCGAAGATGGCTTTGAAATATCCATAGATCCCAGCGATGCCCTTCAGTTAGCCGATATTTTATTGAGCTATGACTATGTCAGCTGGATTGGATTGGGAGCCCGAGATTCTCTGCGCCTCGAAGCGGGCCTCTGTTTATATGGGCACGACATGAATGAACAGACATCACCAATAGAGGCGGGAATTACTTGGAGCATCAGCAAATCACGCCGTGCTGGCGCTCCTAATGCCGGCGGATTTTTAGGGGCAGATATCATTCTTAAGCATATGGCCGATGGCGTGTCGAAAAAGCGTGTTGGTTTTTTGGTTGATGGCCGTGCGCCTGTCCGTGAGGGCGCCGAGATTATTGATGAGAGCGGCACCGTCATCGGTAACATTACCAGCGGCGGTTTTGGTCCCACACTGCAAGCACCCATAGCGATGGGTTATGTGCCGTCTGAATTATCAGCGATAGGGACACAGCTAAACGCCCTTGTAAGGGGTAAGCCACGACCTATAACAGTGATGAAAATGCCTTTGGTAGAGCACCGCTTTTACCGCGGTTAACCTGAATAATACCCTGGAGCCCAGCTAATGTTGCAAAAGAAACGAACCCTCGCCGACCTACAAAATAGTGCAGAATTTATCGCCCGACATATTGGTCCGAGCCCCGAAGACCAGCAACAGATGCTGAGTCAATTGGGCTGTAATAGCTTGCAGGAGCTAACTGCGCAGGTGGTGCCAAAAGCTATTGCCATGGCGGAGAGCCTTGATATCGTGGACGGTTGTACCGAAGCGCAGGCACTCGCTGAATTGCGTGTTATGGCCAACCAAAACAAGGTGTTTAAATCATTTATTGGGCAGGGCTATTACGGCACCGTCACGCCAAACATCATTCAACGTAATATTTTAGAAAACCCAGCATGGTACACGGCGTACACGCCCTATCAGCCAGAGATATCTCAGGGTCGCTTGGAAGCCTTGATAAACTTTCCAAACCATGGTCAGTGACTTGACTGGCATGGAGATGTCCAACTCCTCTATGTTGGATGAAAGTACCGCCGCTGCGGAAGCTATGGCACTTTGTCAGCGGATGTCTAAGTCTAAGTCGCTATGCTTTTTTGTCGACAGCGACTGCCTGCCACAGACGATTGAAGTCATTAAAACCCGTGCTGAGCCAATGGGTGTTCAGGTCGAGATCGGTGATCCGGCAGATTTCGTCGGGGAAGCTTTTGGTATGTTGGTGCAGTATCCTGGCGCCAGCGGAGAAGTCCGTGACTACCGCGATATTATTAAGCGCGTTCAGGAGCAAAAAGGCTTGGTGGTCATGGCAGCCGATATTCTAAGCTTGGTACTTCTGCAGTCGCCAGGTTCGCTGGGTGCCGATGTCGCCATTGGCAGTACGCAGCGGTTTGGTGTGCCTCTAGGTTTTGGCGGCCCTCACGCCGGTTATATGGCGACTAGAGAGTCGTTCAAACGAAGCCTGCCCGGTCGTTTGGTTGGTCTTTCTCAGGATGCCAATGGCGAACCTGCCTACCGATTGGCACTGCAAACACGCGAGCAGCATATTCGTCGAGAGAAGGCCACATCTAACATCTGTACCGCACAGGTTTTGTTGGCCGTTATTGCAAGTATGTATGCGGTTTATCATGGCCCTCAGGGCTTGCAGCGCATTGCCCAGCGTGTCCATCTGCTGACCAATGTTTTGGCTGAAGGGCTGCGGTTAAACAACGTTAAGATAGCTAATAAGACCTGGTTTGATACCCTGACCCTAAACACGGGAAGCCGCACGCAAGAGATTGTTCAGGCAGCTGAAAAACGAGAGATTAACCTGCGTTTGATCGATGCCGACAATATTGGCCTATCATTAGATGAAACCACGTCCGCTGAAGATATTGTCGCGCTGTGGGATATCCTGCTCGGTGATCACTACTTAAATGTTGATGAACTGGCTGCAGAGTTGTCAGAGACTTTACCCGGCGACTTGATCCGAACCGACGCCTTTTTAACTCACGAAACATTTGATCGCTATCACTCGGAAACTGAGATGCTGCGTTATCTGCGCAAGTTATCAGATAAAGATATTGCTCTGGATCGCGCCTATGATTCCTCTAGGCTCTTGCACGATGAAGTTAAACGCAACCGCCGAGATGCTACCTATTTCATGGCCAGAGTTTTCCAACATGCACCCCTTCGCACCATCCAATCAGACCGATGGCTATCGGACCATGATCGAAGATTTGGAGTCTATGCTCTGTGCCGCGACAGGTTATGACGCCATGTCTTTGCAGCCTAATGCTGGCTCACAGGGTGAGTATGCTGGCCTGTTGGCTATTCGCGGCTATCATGAGAGTCGGGGTGACGAGCATAGAACGGTTTGCTTAATTCCAAGCTCAGCGCATGGTACCAATCCAGCTTCCGCGCAGATGTGTGGCATGGACGTTGTTGTTGTTAAATGTGATGATCAGGGCAATGTCGATGTCTCAGACTTGCAAGATAAAGTGGCCACGCATAGTAAAAACCTTGCCGCGATTATGGTTACCTACCCATCCACCCATGGCGTATTCGAAGAGCGCATCACAGAGATTTGCGAGATTGTCCATGACCATGGTGGTCAGGTATATATTGATGGGGCCAATCTCAATGCCATGGTCGGCGTCTGTCAGCCGGGTAAGTTTGGGGGTGATGTGTCGCACCTGAATCTTCATAAAACCTTTTGTATACCTCACGGTGGCGGTGGTCCTGGGGTTGGTCCTATCGGTGTAGGAGCGCATCTTGAGCCCTTTCTTCCGAAAGAGCATGAGGGGGGTAGCCGTCGAGGGGCCCAAGTATCTGCCGCGCCCTATGGCAGCGCCAGTATTCTGCCCATTAGTTGGATGTATATTCGCATGATGGGTCGTGTCGGTCTTAAACAGGCGACAGAGGTAGCGATTCTCAATGCCAACTATATGGCCAATAGACTGCAAGATCATTTTCAGGTGCTCTATACCGGTGCTAATGGACGTGTGGCCCATGAATGTATTCTTGATGTTAGACCGATCAAAGATGATGCGGGCATAAGCGTAGACGATATAGCCAAACGACTTATCGACTTTGGGTTCCATGCCCCGACTATGTCATTTCCGGTGGCGGGTACTCTGATGATTGAACCGACTGAAAGCGAGTCAAAAGCCGAGTTAGACCGGTTCTGTGACGCCATGATTGCGATTAAGCAAGAGGTCGAGCAGGTTGTTAATGGCCAATTTCCGCTGGAGGATAACCCACTAGTGCATGCGCCTCACACCGCTGCAGTTGTTACAGCAGATAACTGGGGCAGAGCGTACAGTCGCAGTCAGGCCGCCTATCCAGTCACCACCTCGCGTGAAAATAAATACTGGCCACCAGTCGGCCGTTTGGACAATGTCTTCGGGGATAGAAATTTGATCTGTTCCTGCCCATCAATGGCTAATTATGAGACTTAGTCTTTAGCTGTTGTACTCGTTCTAGCGAGTGGCATGTTTTAGCTGGTGCAGTTGGTCGGCCTCGATAGACCTATGCAGGTCGACCACAAGGTAAACATTGACAGGTTCAGCTAAACCCTTGATCAAAAGAGGACCTTTGCTGACGCAATAAACGGCATCCTTGATCAACTGATAGGTATCGCTGGATATGAGAATTTCATCGCTTTGCGCAGCTGTCTCCAAGCGGCTGGCAAGATTGACAGAGCGCCCCAACAATGTGTAATCGAGCCGATTTTCGTTGCCAAAATTACCCACTTCGCAAACACCGCTATTGATACCTATACGCAGCGTTGGTGCTGCCTGAATGCCTTCAGCTCGCCAGCGCTTTTGCAGATTGATCATCGCGCGTTTCATGGCAATGGCCATAGACACGCAGTTAATGGCGTCGATACGAATCCCATGGCTTCCAGGGTCGCCAAAGAACACCATGAGTCCGTCGCCCATCATCTTGTCTATGGTGCCGCCATATCGAGAGACAATCGCCGACATCGTATTAAAGTAGCTGTTCATGACTTTAGTTAGCTGGGCTGAATCAAGTTCTTCGGACAACTGGGTAAAGCGTTTCATATCAGAAAAAAAGATAGTGAGAGGCTTCTGTTGAGAGCCAACAGATAGCTTTTTACCGCTGAGAACCGCATTTCGCAAAGGCGGAGAGAGGGACCCAAATAGCCTAAAATTGCGCAGCGTTAACCAACCATTTTCGAGCACTAAGGCATCATGCAGACCGTTCACTACCTGCAATCTGCGTCTGAAGATATTGATCTGCAACAGACAAACGACCGCGGCAACAATCAGAATCATAAGCTGTACGTTAGAACTGGGTACAACAGTGCCAATCCTAAGCGCAACAGTCAGTGATATGCCCACAGCAACCCCAAGTAGCGCCCAGATAAAGTAACGGTTCTGAGAGCCCATAATGGCCGTACACAGGATAAGGCCGAGGCCGAGAGTCACAATAGAGTCAAAGCTAACAACGGCTGCCAACGAACCAACAAATAAACCGTCACTAGGCCTTAGAATTAGGGCCAATCTTTGACGCAGAGCAAAAGAGAGCGATGTGCCCAGGGTAAAGTAGCCTATCACCGGATACAGTAAAAGTATGGACAGCAAGGCGAATACAGGAGATTGGAGGGCAGTATTAGCCGACAGATCCAACAAAATTCTGGCAGCGCAAAGTGACAGTGCGAGCCGAAACAATGCCTGTCGTGTTGGTGACTGATAATCCTTATCTTTCCCTGTCATACATTGAGTCTAGCAGGCGATTGGTAAACCTGCCGAAAAACAGCGTGCCGATTGCATTTGAGGGTCCGTTTGTGTACAGTTGCGACGCTTAAAATCCGGCTAAAGAAGCCACCATTGCGGTGTTATAAAAGTACTCTGGTGGGCCTTCTCGGTGAATAAAGCACGATAAGTTAGCAACACGGTGAGGTGTCCGAGTGGCTTAAGGAGCACGCCTGGAAAGTGTGTAAGCGTTTATAGCGTTTCGAGGGTTCGAATCCCTCTCTCACCGCCAAGATCATAACCCTTTGTTTTTGCTGAAGTTTGTGCTACCTTGCGACTCTCAGGCACAATTTTGGCACACCCAGGAGGGGGGGTGACAGGTTGATGTTCTACAATCCTGTAAAAAAACCAATTCCCAGATGCGCTGACCCTATGCCATGGGTACCATCGCTTTCTTTAGAAGATACTCATGCTGTTACCTAGCATTAAAGAGCTTGTGATTGGCTTTAAAACCGGTCGAAAAGTCGCTTATCTAGAAACATCTAATGGTTTGTTTGTTGAAGGTGTTGGCCAGCCACACAAAGATGAAGTTCTGAAGTTACCAGAGGATGCTGAGTTTAAATCTAGTTCCATTGATAATCCCTAAGTTATATCACTTCCAACGCGGACCACTGCATCTTTCAGGTTCCAGATGACTTGGCTGGTGTTTTATGCAAGCGCAGCTTTCACGGTCCCATCCAGTTACCATGATTCACCACAAAATGATCACTAATCTAATATAAATAGACCCAAAGGTAAGTCAGGTGCAGACTGAATGCAGCAAAGAATCCCCAAAGTATTAACAGCATCGCTACTCTTTAGAAAATTTAATTGCACGCCCATTTCCGGTCATTGTTCCCCAACTCGTGAACGTAATGGTCGGAGCCACGTATCTGGTGAAAATGACCGCATCCGCGCCTAGTTTTGCCGCCTCGTTTCGGAGTCTCCCGTCAATATCTTCCCTCGTCGGATCTTTATTAAATATGGTAAGTTTGCTCGCTGATACATTGATTTCACCCAGAGTAGTATAGGGGCGATCTGTGATATCGTTTTCAGTAACTATTATTTCATTGGTATTTGAGATTGTTGTGACCTCGGGCGTTACGCCATCAACTGTCTGAATCGTTGCTGACGTTCTAGTCCCGTCCTGACCGAATTGCGTCGATGCGCAACCTGAAAGAGTTAGAACCGCGATACTGATAATCAAAAGATTTCTCATGACTTGTATTCCTCTAGGTAAATTTTCTTTGCAAAAAATAGCTGTAGTCTGTTGGATGATATTCGGCAAGGATAATATATTTAGCTATATCTTAAACGGTCGGATAGTTCCCTTCAGTTAATTATAAATATCCGTGAGCGGGTCAAAATAAAAAGTTAAAGGGTTTCTTACTATTTTGCTTTAAAAATTGGGTATTTATTTTTTCTCATTAACTTTATGTATAAATGATTATTGCAGAACTAAGTCGTACTAAATTCCAGTTTCTCTATCTTTCAGCAATCAAAGGATGCGATGAATATAGGTGACAAAAAACGAAATTACTGTATGTTGTATTCACAGTATTATAAATACACTGAATGTTATGTGAATATAGCCAAAATGTAATGAGCAATATGATACTCTTAACTCACTAGACAATACAATAAAAAGGAAGATCTAAAATGCTAAGACCTAAAATTTTTTTAAAGTATTTCTCTATTCTAGCATCCACGTTCATTTTCTCGGGATGCGCGACAATAACAAATGATGCATATATTCCAGTAGCACTTTCGTTTAGCGATGGAAGCGATGGTAGCTGTAATCTTCGTAATAAACGAATGTCACTTGAAGCTAATATCCCGGGCACTCCAATGATAAGACGATCAGATGACGCGCTGACATATACCTGTAAAACAACTGATGGGCGGGAGGCCTTTGGCAGCATCGCGAGTACTATTGAAGCCGCAAAACTCGCAGGAAGTGTAGTATTTTTTGACCTGGGAATTACAGATGCCATTACAGATAAGCACAGATTATATCCTTCGAATTTTGTTATTCCAATGTCACGTAATAAGTGAGTAATTTGCGATAGCCGCTTTAAGAGATACGATGGATAGGTTTCAGAACGCACTTGAAAATTGAAGTGATTGGAATATATGGGGATATCATGAACTTATGGTATCCCTATTTTCTCCTATAATAACAATCGCTTTTTTTGTTCAATACGTCGTTAGAGTGCGAAAAATACGCAGTATGGCAATTATGATACTGTACATTATCGGAATTATTCTTATATCGCTAGACGCTATAGCCAAGCAAGACCTGTAAGTGTGCCACTGGCACAATAAGAAATAATGTAAAATAAATTATATAGAGATATCAACAGGTTAGCTGACTTGAGTATAGCTATTAGTAATAGTATTATATAGAAGATAACCCCCTGATTTACAAGGATTTTCGGGGCAGAACTATAGTGAATCCCTCTCTCACCGCTATACCTCTAAGCCTCAGTATATTCAATGGTTGTAGGGCGTTTTTGTAGCTGCTTTGTAGCAAAACTTTGTAGCAAAATTGTCCTCTATATCTCCCTTTTTAGTCAATCCACGTTTTTCTGTACCTACAAATCTTAATAGGGGGGCGGGGGGCTGCTGACTGCTGCTGTATTAGCAGTAGTTCCTGCGTAGATATAAAGTAAACCAAATCTACAGTCCTTGCCCCCGATATCGTCTTTATTGCAATAAAGATACCCATATTTACGCATTTACCCCATGATAAAATACAGCGATAATGGTGCCCCAGTGTCGGTCAAACTGTACCTACGTTTAGTTCGGACATCCGTAGAAAACCCTAAATTACAGATGAAAAAAAACTAGGTTCTGCCTAGGAGACGGAAATGCCTGCGAGTAACAACAACCCGATTATCAAGTTTTTAAAGGCGGCCTCTAATATTGAAGCTCAGGAAGTAAAAGCCGTCGCAGGTTCATTTATGTTTGTGGTTGTGTTGATGTCGGCCTATTACATTCTTCGACCAGTACGCGACGCCATGGCTAGTGATTGGACAGATGCAGAGGTGAGTTGGTTATGGACGCTTAACTTTTTTATCAGTACCGCAGTGGTTGCTGTTTATGGCATTGCCGTTTCACGGTTTCGGTTTTCGTCTATTGGTACCGACTATGTACGGTATTTTTGCACTGACATTTGTGGTTTTTTATGGGCTGGTATCGACCTCTACTGATCGGACATTGATTGATAAATCATTTTATGTATGGGTTAGTGTCTTTAGCCTTTTTCATATTTCCGTCTTTTGGAGCTTTATGTCGGACCTGTTCAACAAAGAACAGGCGGGCAGGCTTTTCAGCATTATTGCCGCTGGGGCCAGTGTCGGCGGTCTTATTGGTCCGTCTATACCGTCATTTTTCTCAGCATCGCTGGGCACCGACAATTTAATGTTAATCGCTAGCCTGATGCTGCTGATCCCCATACCGATTATCTTTTATTTACAATCATTGAAATCCACTGACCTACAGAATAAAGATTTGGAGTTAACCTCTCCCAGCGAGCCAATTGGTGGTAACCCGTTTGTGGGCTTCAAGATGTTCTTCTCAAACCCCTATTTACTGGCTATAGGCTTGTTTATTTTTCTTTATACCGGCGTTAGTTCTTTTGTCTATTTCGAATTAAAGAATCTACTGAGCGAACTGAGTCGGGCAGAGCGGACGGCGGTGTGGGCGCAAATGGATCTAGCAGTAAATGTACTATCAATCGCAACGGGGTTATTTGTAACGAGCCGCATTGTCGTAAAATTTGGAATGGCGATGACTATTGCGCTGGTTCCTGTAATGATCTGTATTGGTTTGCTGGTGCTGGCTATTTCACCATTTTTAGGTACCGTTGTGGTCTTGCAGGTAATACGACGCGCAGGTAACTACTCAGTCACGCGGCCTGCCCGCGAAATGCTGTTTACACGAGTTGACCGCGAAACCCGCTTTAAGGCCAAGCCTGTGATCGACATTGTCGCATATCGTGGCGGAGACATGCTGATGGCTTGGCTTTTTACTGGCCTGACGCAGGGCTTGGGCCTCGGTTTAGCGGCTGTCGCAATCGTTGGTGCTGGTATAGCAGCGCTTTGGTCACTAGTCGGCATCTATCTGGGTCGCTGTTTTGAGCGGGATGATACTGACATCGAGTTGTTGCGCGAGGTTGCACCGAAAGTTACAGGTGGGATAACGCAGAAGAATTTAACAGTATAGAGGTCATATTTTTAGTATTACCAACAGGCTGTAATGCCGATTAATTTATTGGTGTTATATTGACAAAAATAAAATAGGTAACGGATTCAGACCATGAAACATTTCTCTATTATTGCAATTTTGGCGCTTTCTATAGGCTGCATCTCTTTCGCTGTTGCAGGTCATCACTCTTACGCTGAGCATCAGCAGCCTCAATCCAGTCTGAAATACATTGAGTTTAGTCAACTTGGCGATCCTGCCGATGTACTTGAAGTAAAGTCAGAGAGTTTGCGCGCCCTGAAAAGTGGTGAAGTCAGAGTGAAAGTATTGGCCGCGCCGATTAACCCGTCAGACTTACTACAGATCGCAGGAAAATATGGCGTCGACCCAGAATTACCCTCCAGACCAGGTAGCGAAGGCATTGCTCGGGTGCTAGAGATATCTGCAGAAGTGAAGCACTTGGTCGTTGGGCAGTTGGTACTTCCTGTCGGTGGCGGAACCTGGAGTGAGGAAATCGTCGGTCCGGCATCCGCTTTTCTTCCCTTACCCAATCTCGGCCCGCTAGATTCTGACGTTATCGAGCAGCTTGCTATGTCGGCGGTTAACCCTGTGACTGCGTTACTTATGCTGACTTCTTTTGTCGAGCTTCAAGAAGGGCAATGGATTGTGCAAAGTGCGGCGAATTCTGCAGTTGGCGGCTATGTTATCCAGCTGGCGAAACAGCGAGGTATTAAGACAGTGAATGTTGTGCGCCGCGAAGGGCTAGCCGAGGATTTGATGGCAAAGGGCGCTGATGTAGTGTTGATCGATGGGCCAGATCTTGCCGAGAATATTGCTAAGGCTACCGGCAGTGCGCCTATTGCTCTTGCGCTCGATCCAGTTGGTGGCGATACCTATATTCGGTTGGCAGATAGCCTCGGTTATGGCGGTACTCTGGTAGCCTATGGCGTTCTTTCAGGACAACCTGCAACATTGAATACAGGAAAGATTATTTTTAATGACATTAGGCTACGTGGCTTTTGGCTTTATAAGTGGTATCAGACGGCAACTATGCAGGATAAACAAGCTGCTTTTGGGCAAATCGTTCCTTTGATCGCGAAGGGTGTTCTTAAGGCGAATGTTGACTCACGTTATACCGTTGATGAAATCGATCAGGCAGTCACTCGCGCTGCGCAACGTGGTAGGAATGGGAAGGTACTCATCGTGCCAAATGCGCAGTAATAACAGAGTTTGAGCTTTTTAATGGGGATACTCAACAATAAAGATGCGCATGACAGCGGTGCATCCTCTTGGACTAATAACAATAAACGAGCGTTCGCCAATGACAAGGCTAACCATGTACCGTCCTGTGGCCGTGTGAACAGTTCTAAAGGCTCTACTAGGCCAAAGGACTTCCGGCGCAGAAGCAATGATGGCTAGGGTCTGGAGTACAAGATTGTTAGGTTCTGTGAGTATGTTGAGAAATACTATGCTGTGAAGGTTAGGTATGAGTTGTCTTTTGAAAGCAATAGTGCTGAGACCTTTGCTAGCTGTGGTGTAGCTATCTACGTCACGGGGCAGTCTGCTGAGTCCTTATGATTGTTACTGTACCTGCGTAGATACAAGATAGCTGATTAAAGCGTCAATATTTTGGTAGAATTTAACGCGAGGCTCTGAGTAGGTGTCGTGCAGTTATGGGTTGGTTTACTTGATGCTGCAACGCCAACTCACGATGCTAGATAACATGGGACGTTATTAGGTTTTAAGTGGTTACATCTTTTGGGTTGAGTAAAAGTATGAGGTTAGCGATGAATCATGTTATTCGATGTATTTTGATAGGTGGTATTTCAGTGCTGGCAAGCTACGGCGCATCCTCTGATGAAATGGCGTTAAAAGACTTAGTGGTGGTGCGGGCAGATCGGCTGCTTGATGTTGTCACGGGCGAGTTTGTAGACCAACCATTGGTATTTATTGAAGGAGATAGGATTGTTAAAGTAGTCTCTGGTGCAGCGGCAGCGCGCTTAGATATTATCCCTAGTGACGCTAAAGTGGTAGAGCTCCAAGGACAGACCCTACTGCCTGGTCTAATGGATATGCATGTGCATCTGTCTTCTGCGTCTAAAGACATCTCTTTTTTAGAAGCACGGTTGCAATCAGTACCACGCAGAACAGTTAATGCAGTTAAAAATGCAAAAGCAACGTTGTTGGCTGGATTTACTTCGGTGCGTAATGTTGGCGCCTCTGACTATACGGTGATCGCAGTGCGCGATGCGATCGATATCGGTGATGTTCCTGGGCCACGCATTTGGGCTACAGGCCCATCGCTAGGTATCACCGGCGGCCATTGTGATGACAATTATTCGCCCCCAGAATTAAAACAAAAAAGCCAAGGCATTGCTGATGGCCCATGGGCCGTAAAAGCAAAGGTACGAGAAAATATAAAGTACGGCGCAAATGCCATTAAATTTTGTGCCACCGGCGGTGTGTTCTCTAGGGGCACTAAGGTTGGGGCGATTCAATACTCTCTAGAGGAGATGCAAGCGATTGTCGAGGAAAGCCACCGCAGGGACATGATCGTTGCAGCCCATGCACATGGTACCGAGGGTATTAAAACCGCAATAATTGCGGGAGTGGACAGCATAGAGCATGCCAGTATATTAGACGATGAAACTATTCTTCTGGCCAAAGAATACGGCACTTATTTGTCGATGGATATTTATAATACCGAATATACCTTCGCGTTTGGTAAAGCCAATGGCGTGCCCGAGGAAAACTTAAAGAAAGATGAAGCCATTGGCCAGGTTCAACGAGACAGTTTTACGGCCGCGGTTAAAGCGGGCGTGAACATGGTGTTTGGCAGCGACGCCGCTATTTATCCACATGGCGATAATGCTAAGCAATTTTCGCGGATGGTGACATATGGCATGACTGAGTTACAAGCTATTCAGGCTGCCACTGTTAATGCGGCTGCCATGATGAAGCGCAATGACATCGCGCAAATCAAAGCGGGATTTTTAGCCGACATTGTGGCGGTATCGGCTAATCCATTAGTGGATATTAGCGTGACTGAACGCGTAACTTTTGTGATGAAGGGCGGAGTGATTTACAAACAATAATTTGTTTCAGCCTAATATCCTTCCGATGTTTCTGCTCGACCTAAATCTCGGTAGAGCTTAACCTTTATAATTTTCCTGCCAGGTCTCAAGCATGACTTGCTTAGTCTCCAAATCAGCAGAGGCCGCGGGGGGAGGTTGCCGAGTCCTTATGATTGTTACTGTGCTTGCCTTGGTACAAACTAAGCCCATTTCAAAACCTTACCTGCCCCATAACCCACCTGCGCAGCCCATCTAAGTTGCATAGCCATCGTTGGTCTGCGAAATTTAACCTTGACCATAGACCAAGCTAGTGAGAACCTAACATTAGAATTGCGAAATCATCATGGGCCATATTATGACTGTCTCTAATACTTTTCGATTTATTGCGGCTACCCTCTGCCTGATCTTGTCGCTGCCGGCAATGGCTCAAGACCGGCCGTTTGCTCTCACGCATGCAAATCTATTCGATGGATCAAGAAATAAGATAATTAAAGACGTAACGGTGTTCGTAAGAGACGGATTGATAGAACGCATCATAACAGGTGAAGTAAATATTTCAGGCGACTACGAGGTTATCGACACAGAGGGAAACTACTTGATGCCGGGCATGTTTGACGTGCATACCCACATCGATTCGGTTAATCGTGCCAGACAGGCTGTTGAGTCTGGCGTCACAACTGTTCGGAGTGCGAGTGTCACCTCATTTCAAGACGTAGCGTTACGTGAACTGGTTCGAGAGGGGAAAATTATCGGTCCTGAGTTCTTTGCTGCAGGCATTTATATTACACCAAATCTCGGCGACACTATTCTTTCAGACCCTAGGTTGGTGGCACTCTCTGATGGCGTTAATACGGATGACGAATTGCGGCTGCTGGTAAATGTTAATGTTGACCGTGGCGTTGACGTTATCAAGACCCGTGGCACCCAACGTGCTGGCCTACCTGACACGGATCCACGACAGCAAGTTTACACTGAGCGTCAGCTGCGCGTAGTAGTAGAGGAGGCAAGCAAACACGGGTTACCCGTCTTAGTTCATGCGCACGGCGATGAAGGCGCTCGCGCCGCAGTGTTAGCCGGTGCAAGAAGCATTGAGCATGGCACCTATCTCAGCAACGAGACATTACGATTAATGAAAGCGCGAGGCACTTGGTTTGTGCCGACTTATGTGACGATGGATGCTATGAACGAACAACGTTATGGCTACGTGCTCCGCTTGCGGGGCAAGCATATGGTGCCGCAGCTGGAGCGAGCGATTCGGGAGGCGTATCGAATTGGCGTAAAAATCGCAACGGGCGCCGATCACTATTACGAGGAGGATGCGATCAACAGAATATCGATCGAGGTACAGCGCTTTGTTGAATTCGGTATGAGTCATTTTGATGCTCTGAAAACGGCTACAGTGAATTCGGCTGAGTTACTTCAGATAGCGGATCGCACTGGCCGAATTAAAGAAGGCTTCGAGGCTGATATGATCCTGATACCGGGCAATCCCTTGACAAACATAGAAGCACTGCAAGACGTCTTGCTCGTGATGAGTAATGGTCGACTTGTTTTAAAACGCATACCATTCTCTGTGTCCGGTTGAGGCCTGCTTCCTGCCCCAGTTTGCCTCTGCTGACTTGATCTGAGATAGTAGATTGATTACTCAATAGGCTCTGCTCTATGAAATATATACTGATACTTGCGGCTTTGCTTAGCTATGGTACTTTAGCATCTGACTTTTATGACCATAAGGCATTAACTGAGAAAGGAGAAACATGGGCGCAGTTTGGGATTGGGTCTTTGATTACATCAGCTGTAGTTGCGGGTAGCTACAATCGCGCACAATTCTACTTCCAAAGCTACAAGCCAGACACCTCAATAGGCTTCTACACAAATCAAACGTGTTCCTCCATAAACATAGACCACGTAGTTAGTCTAAAAGATGCGCATGACAGCGGTGCATCCTCTTGGAGTACTTACAAGAAACGAACCTTCGCCAACGACAAGGCTAACCATGTGCCTTCCTGTGGCCGTGTGAAAAGCTCTAAAGGCTCTGTCGGGCCAAAGGACTTTCTGCGCAGAAGCAATGACGGCAAGGGTCTGGAGTATAAGATTGTCAGGTTCTGTGAGTATGTTGAGAAGTACTATGCGGTGAAGTTGAAGTATGAGTTGTCTTTTGGGGCAAATAGCAAAGCAACTTTTCAAAGCTGTGATGTAGCTATTTAGGGGGCGGGGGAGTCTGCTGAGTCCTTGTTATTGTACCTGGGGAGATACTTTAGAGAGCCACTATTACCTTTGCATGGATACATGGGCGTGGTCGAATATATAGTTATTTGTGTCGCCGTATTTAGGAAGCTCCCATTTATGGCCTCAAACTCTACAGACTCGATATTTACGGAAGTGCTTTCCACTTACCGCTATTGATCTGCATGATGCGCAGACAGATTGTTGTAATCTTCTCAAAATCCATAAAAGATGCGGCATAGATTGTTTGCAGAGGGGAGCTGGTAAATAAAGTATTTTATACACTACTATTTTTGGTACTATCAAAGGCCAATTTCGAGTAAAACAATAAACTGATGATTTGTACCTCTGAATTTACTTTTATCCATCTCCATAAGACTGGTGGTCAGTCCATAAGCAATGCACTTTTACAGACTATTCCAGACGCGCGAGAGATCGGCTATCACCTTCCTTTAAAATACTTACCTAGTGACGCGACATCGCTGCCCGTTATTGGCGTCCTACGCAACCCATGGGATTGGTATGTCTCTTGGTACGCATTCAACAACCTGCATGGCGTAAAAAATCCTCTATTCAGCATTGTGTCGCGCGGAAAACAGGTTGGCTTCAATGACACAATCAAGAACCTCGTGGAATATACAGAGCAAACTCACTACAACGAAATCATGAAAGTTGCTCATAGATCTTTGTTGCCTGACGACTTTGAAAACGATGGCGGTTCGGGGTTCAAAAAAAGCTGCTTAGATGAATTTTACTCCGCTTCAGATGGCTACTACAGCATGCTTGCTAATCGCATGTTTGGAGAAGACTTTAAAGGGGTACACCTCATCCAGTTTGAGAATCTTGAAAGTGAATTTATAAGTACTCTTAAGCAGCTTGGGATAAAGCAGGTTACAGCGGTAGAGAATATATTAATCAACGAACCCAAGAAAAACAAATCTGCACGCGGACATTACTCTCAGTATTATAATGAAGATCTTATTGAACTTATCAGCAGCAAAGAGCGACGTATTATTGAAGAGTTTGGATATGAGTTTGAGTCAAAAAAAGATTCGATACCGATTCGCCATCTTGAACCTGGCGAACGCGTAAGAAAGGTTGGAGGAACAGGAGGCAACTTTCTCAAATTGGGCAACGTGCGAGACATTGAGCCACTCAGGGAAAAAGTTTCCTGCCTTTCCGAACATGATTGGTCAAAGTCAGACAGACACACCCAATTTGACATCCATAAGGAAACGCAAAGCGTTCAGTTACTGGCAGATGACATGTCTCATACTTATCCTGTACCAACCGATTTCTACGATGATTTTGCTGATTTGATCAATCCCATTCTTCAGCAGCTATCTTCTCATTTTGGTGATAATGGTACTTTCATCAGGGTTCTGCTGGCCCGATTGAAAGGCAAGTCAGAGATTAAGCCACATGTTGATAAGGGCTACTCGCTGATCAACTGCAATAGATTGCATATTCCTTTAATTTCAAATGTGGACGTAACCTTTTTTGTCGGGGGAGAATCTCGAAAAATGGGTGAGGGCGAAATTTGGGAAATCAACAATGCTAACGTTCATGCAGTAACAAATAAGTCTGACTTGGCGCGGGTACACCTTATTGTCGATTGGACGCCTACTGAAACGCTACTCAAAGAAAAAAAAGCCTTCAGGATGGATGTCTCGCGGCTTTATCAAGCTGAGATGCGTGTAAGTTAGTCTTCAGATCAGCAGGCCACGGGGGAGTCTGCTGCGTCCGTGTGATTGTTACTATATCTGGGTAGATACAAAGTAGACCCATTTCAAAACTCAAAGAAGCCTTCCTAGCCACGCCCCATCGTTTGCCTCTTCCGACATGATCTGAGATAGTAGATTGATTACTCAATAGGCTTCTCACCATGAAATACATTCTGCTACTTACTGCGCTACTTAGTTATTGTTCTTTTTCATCTGACTTTGATGAGATGATGGAGCTGGCTGGCTAAACAAAAACACATAATTGCTCAGTACAACATAGGTGTTATGTATAACAGAGGAATCGGTATGCCAAAGGATGATGCCGAGACTGCTAGGTGTTACAGGAAGGCTGCTGACTACTTAGAAGTTGATGCGGTAATTAGACCGCGCCAAGACTCGGGACCTGATGATCAAGGCGTTTAATAGACGACTTAGCTAAAATTTAGGGCCAAAAGTGAGGTAATGCAATGAGCGTAACTAATGCACAGGCCATGGACTTTAAAAACTCTTGTTAGGTGGCCAAACTCACTGTACCACTACAATTGGCGATGGTTCTATTTATCGGTCTGCGCTTTTCTTTGGTGGAGCTCCATACCAATTGCTGTCCAGTTAGCAAAACCTTTCCAATAGTTGGGGTCCTTAGTGTCTGTTCGTGGCGTATCGTTTGAGATGATAGGTAATTTTAAGTAATCACCATATTTGTTTGAATTACCGAGCAGGTGCATTTCCAAAAACGCGGTTATAAAGTGTTGATTAATGTTGTTTAGACGCCGATTATCCCAAGCAGGCTCCTGATAATGGGCGTACTCACGAGGATAGAGCGCTGCGAGAGGCGGAGCAGGATTAGTCGCAACCTCATGTATGGCTCCTTGATAGACCAATAGATAACGTTCGGCATTTATCGCATGGTCAAATAACCACTGTGCGGCCGCAAAGCCGGTTGTTTGGTCCTGAGATCCGACGATAAAAAGACTAGGTACTATCAGATTTTTTATGCCTTCTTCGCTCCAGTATCCGGCAGGGGCGTATGGCGCGAATGCCACTATCGCCTTGATACGAGTGTCGAGCATCGCTTCGAATCTAGGGTCTCCCTCCTGCAGACTAGCGAGATGGCGACCGGGGACCACGCCTGAATAGTCTACCGCGGCTTGGCTTGCACCAACGCCTGCCGCGCTCAATGTTCCATAGGTTCCCATAGAGTATCCGACTACGGCAGTGAGCTCTGCGTTGACCATACCTTGAAGAAATGAATCCGATTCTTCGCTCATGTTTGCTAGGCTGCTAATGACAAAGTTTATATCTCGAGGTCTGTGCACTAGGGTGCTACTGACCGATGCCGCATCGGCATGGGTGGATTCGGTGTGGTCGATGGCGGCCACCACATAGCCTTTCGAGGCTAGATTCTCTGCTAGCCAGGTCATCATAACCCTTGATCCGGAGTAGCCATGAGAGATTATGACTAGGGGTAATGATTGACTGTTGGCATCTGGCACTGCGTTACGAGCTGCCCGCCCGCCAAAGTGGAACGGTAGATTAGGCCGATCGGGATTGCCCACGCCGTGACCAAGGACATCACTATAGGTGGTGATTTGGGTTTCGCCCGCTCGTAGTATCGCGGGATACCAGACTTCGACGGTCAGTTGGCGGTCATAGCGTGGGTTGGGCTGCTCCTCGCTATAGCTAAGAATGTCCAGTTGATTGAGGTTAACCAATTGCAGGGTGCGAACACCAACCTTAAGCTCGCCACGGGCTGCTAACGCTGGTGCGTCTCCACGCGGATCACCATAAAAGAAGTCAGTTTCCTTAAGACTGTCACAGCCATGCTCAGTGTGGTCGCTGTCCGTTATATGGGGCGAGCCGCATTCATGAACGGCATGACTATTGAGTGACAGAAGTACAGTTATAAGTAATACAGCCGGTTTGCGCACGCTTAATCCTTAGAAGAGGTTACCTTGTGTAAGGTCTAGAATACCACCCGTGATGGAGGCTGACACGCGTTCAATTAGAGGGTGGCTTTCTCTACGTGCTCTGCGGCCTGATTGAGATAGAAGTGTTTTCGCTGCTCATAGTCCAAAGGCTTATCTTTGCGGTGTTGGAATGGCGCAATAATTTGGCCGATATAGTCTTTGGGGTAATCTGGATTCAGGACCCCAATAACACCAACTTCTTTGTTTTGGGGTAAAAAGAAAGAGCCAAACACTAAATCCCAAATAATTAAAATGTTACCAAAGTTTTTGTCGGACTGATCAATCACTTTAGAATGATGCCAGCGGTGTAATTCTGTCATTGAAAACACATAGTTCAGCAGACCAATTTTGGTTCGGATGTTGGCATGTTGAAAAAACCCATGAACTGAATTGGTAACTAAATATAACATCAAGACTGTTTCAGAAGGGTTGAGTAATATAAAGGGAATTAGTTCAGGTATCTGTAAATATAGTCGCTCTACAGGGTGGAAGCGGCCAGCGTTTAACCAATATAGCCGATTAGGACTATGGTGTACCGCATGAAACCGCCAGAGCCACTGTACGTTGTGCGATAGACGATGAAACCAATAACGACCAAATTCGCATAGCACCAACATAAGCACCAACTGGCAAACAAGGTTCCAATGGTGTGGCCATATATGGTCACTGCCATAGCGCGCACCTAAAAAGCCAACCACAGGCATTAGGATAAACATATAAAGTGGTTTGACAAATTTTGTCATCATCGCTGTAACCGCAAGGTGGATAGTATCAGTCGTTAGATCACTATCGGTTTTGTTCCACGCATTGCGATAGGGCAGAATGAACTCCCAGATCCAGATCCAAAGCCCCGCAGCGATAGTCGCAATCACGGCTGAGGTCTCGGGTGTATAGCTGTGACTTTGATTAAGCCAATAAGCGAGAGCTACGGCTCCAATTAAAGTCATCGGAAAAAGAATTGCCGCTAACATCGATTTCAAAAGTGCTGACCTGTCTAAGTAAATCACTTGACCCTAGGGGCTATTAGGGGCGTAGTCAATAATTAGCCTAAGTTAGTGGCAATATTTAATAACAGTCTTTCTAGGAACTGCATTGAAGATGAGTATCCATTCGTGCTGTAAGCATTAAAAGTGCCGTGTCATTCCAACACGAGTGATAAATTACTAACCCCAATGCAAGTATGTTTTCTCTAATGGAGTTGAGTCAATAAATCTGGCCGTATGTTAGGGGCAGATATTGTCAGAACAGATGGCGCTAAATCAGCTTGTTGACACCCCAACTGGCACGGGGTGATGCCGACCTAACCTAGATGGCCAACTTTTACATAGATGAGAGCACCCTCGTCTTGAGTGTATGGTGTGTGCTCGCTGAGATGCGGATTTCGCAGCCATGATCCTTGGGGATAGCTTCCCTGTTCATCGTAAAATGTTCCTTGGAGTACCAAGATCTCTTCTCCGTTCCAGTGCTGGTGACGGGTGAACTGGGTATTTGGCGCCCACTTGACCAGAGCTACCTGTTCCCCTGCAAACTTATGTAAGGGCATAACACTCAGGCCTTCGACCATCCCAGGAAGCCATTGTTCGCTCTGGGTATTAATTTGTATCTGTTCGTTGTCCTCTTCGGCGAATTGGTGCAGCTTGACAAAAATAGTTGCGCCTTCGGTGCCGATGATAGGTGTATGCGAGGTTCCCACAGGGTTGCGGACATAGGTGCCTGTGGGATAACTGCCATGTTCATCGGCAAAGGTGCCTTTGAGGACTAAATATTCCTCACCACCATCATGGCTATGTGACGAAAATGCGCTATTAGGCTGGTAACGCACAATGGAGGTTGCGCGCGCTACTTCGCCGCCGACACGATCAAGCATCATTCGTTCTACGCCAGGCATTGGCGATGTTAACCATTGGTACTCTTCGGGTCTTATTACGACTGATTCATCAAAGACGGCGTTATAACGCGTATTTTGCCTGAGGATATCCATAGAGACAGGTCCTGCGTATTAGGTGTTGCTCATAGCATAGCCTGCAGTGATCAAAATTCAAGCCTGAGGGACACAAAAGTGATGTTTACGTGACTGTTTTTCCTCACTAGAGGGTCTCTCAGGTCAATAGTCTGAATGTAATAGGGAGCTAATGAACTACTTTCAAAGGAAATCAGTTATTTTTACCAACGATATTGGGTTCGGCACGCCTATTCGGCTATCATTGTGGTAGCTTTAACCGGCCCTGAGGTCAGATACATTGGTGCTTTTCGGGGCGGAATTTTGTTATAAACCTAGGGATTACATATATGTCAAATCATAGAGCGCTACAGATGTTCGGTCGTTCAGGCAACCCGGCGCTGAGCGCCGATACGTTCAGCAAGAGTGCCCAGTCTTCATCACCGACAGGTGGTATTCAATCAACGTCGTCACAGACCATGACGCTGCAGGGGACGGTGAACAAGACCGGTATCTTACTGGCATTGGTGGTGTTGTCAGCGTCCTGGACTTGGAATCTGTTCTTTGAAAGTGGTAACGCAGCCGCGGTGATGCCGCTTGCGATTGGTGGCGCGATCCTGGGCTTTATCTTTGCTCTGGTGACTATATTTAAAAAGCAGTGGTCGGGTATCACAGCACCGCTGTACGCCGTATCTGAGGGCCTATTTTTGGGCGCTATCTCGGGCATCTTCGAGATGCAATATCCGGGCATTGTGATTCAGGCGGTGGGATTAACGTTGGGTACGTTGGCGTCTTTATTGTTCCTTTATAAAACGGGCATCGTTAAACCCACAGAAAATTTTCGCTTGATGGTGACCTCGGCCACCATGGGAATTGGTGTGCTTTATTTGGTTAGTATGGTGATGAATATGTTCGGTTCTGGCGGTATAGGATTTATCCATTCAAACGGTTTATTTGGTATTGGTTTCAGTCTGTTTGTCGTTGCCATTGCCGCGCTTAATTTAGTGTTAGATTTTGATTTTATTGAGCAGGGTTCAGAGATGGGCGCGCCCAAATATATGGAATGGTTCGGTGCTTTTTCTCTGATGGTGACGCTGATATGGCTCTATCTTGAAATGCTCAGGCTACTGGCTAAACTGAGAAGTCGCTGATGGATGGCAATACATTGGTGTTTGGCTCCATGGCAGTTTTGTCGTTAGCGGTTTTCTTTTATCTCGGTCAGTTTAAAGCCTCCAAGAAGCAAACTGAGCGAGATGATCGTATTGACTGGTCAGTGCGAAATTTTTCAATATGGAAAATTTTATTATATTCCCTCGCACTGGTCGGCGGTATTGTGTTGATCCTGCAGTTTATCTAGCTGCAGGAGTGACCAGTATGCGGGCAAGACTACCCAGCCCTGGGGAGTCTCGTCTGCCCTAGACCTTGTCGTAAGTAGATATTTTTTCGTCGCTAAATTATATGCTTTGGCGCTTAAAAGTGCGCAAGATGCCGTATTAATCTATCCGCTAATGACAGTTTTGGTGTCGATATGAAAGAGCCATCTATAACGTTTGGGTTTGGTACTCAAATCCGTAAATCTCCTTACTTTGATGCCACAATTCGTTGGGGCGCCAAAGACTTTTCAGTCTACAATCATATGTACATTCCGCGAGATTTTGGCGACGCTGAGCAGAACTTTTGGAATCTAGTCAATACTGCAACCCTCAGCGATGTTGCTGTCGAGCGGCAAGTGGAGATTACTGGTCCAGATGCAGCGACATTCGTACAACTGTTGACCCCTCGCAATCTCTCGCAATGTGCGGTGGGCCAGTGCAAATATGTACTGATCACCAATGCGCAGGGCGGCGTACTCAATGATCCAATATTACTGCGGCTGGCAGAGAACCATTTTTGGCTGTCACTGGCCGACAGTGATATTTTGCTTTGGGCCCAGGGCGTTGCGATTAATTCTGGGCTGGATGTCAGCATCTGCGAGCCAGATGTTTCACCATTGCAGCTTCAGGGTCCGGTCTCTGGGGATATTATGCGTAGCCTGTTCGGTGAGCGCATAGAGACACTGCGCTATTACTGGCTCGAAGAGATGGTGCTAGAGGGGATTCCACTGATTGTGTCACGCACTGGATGGTCGACGGAGCTGGGTTACGAAATCTACCTGCGCGACGGTAGTTGCGGTGATAGGCTGTGGGAACTCATTATGGAGGCCGGCAAGCCATTTGGTCTGGCGCCGGGACATACTTCTTCGATTCGTCGTATTGAGGCGGGTATGCTGTCTTATCATGCCGATATGGATGCCTACACCAACCCCTATGAATTAGGGCTCGGACGATTGGTTGATCTCGAGTTAGAGGCTGAGTTTATAGGCAAGGCAGCCTTAAAGGCTTTTGCACTGAAGGGGTTAAGCCGCAAACAGGTTGGCATACAGATTGGCGGTGAGCCACTGATTGGGTCGAACAATGAATTTTGGCCCGTTCTGGTTAACGGTGAGCAGGTGGGTAAAGTGACATCGGCGACTTATTCGCCTCGCTTGAAAAGTAATATTGCGTTGGCCATGGTTGCTATTGAGCACACGGTGATTGGCACTGCCCTTGATGTTGCGACGCATAGGGAGCAGCGCCCTGCTACGGTAGTCGAGAAGCCTTTTTACGACCCTAAGAAAAACCCATCTAGCAGCGCGGCAAAGCTCTAGAAGGTCCTATAAAACAGGCCAAAGACGGATAATAATGGACGAGCAAAGTAGCCAAAACGGCGCAGCCGATGCTTATTCGGATGAGTATCTCAAGCAGATACTTATGGATGTCAATGTTATCGCCCTAGTTGGCGCCAGCCCAAGATCTGATCGCGACAGTTATCGGGTTATGCAGGTTCTGTTGGAGCATGGCTATACGGTTATTCCGGTCAATCCCCGAGAGGCGGGCAACCAAATCCTTGGGCAGCGGTGCTATGCTGACCTCGCGTCTATTGAGCCAGCTGTGGATATGGTTGATATTTTTCGGTCTTCGGAGGCTGCCTTTGGAGTCACTGAAGAGGCCATTGCTATTGGTGCCAAAGTGGTGTGGATGCAGTTAGAGATTATCAATCATCAGGCTGCGGCGCTGGCCGCAGCGGTGGGAATAAAAGTTGTGATGAACCGATGCCCAAAGATAGAGTTAGAAAATCCCTGTTGGACTGGCAGAGTCGATTAACCTTTAAATACAGGTACAGTTTATGAACAGTAACGACATTTTGCACAGTGAGTTATTTGATAATGGCGTCCTGCGTCTGACACTCAATGACCAAAAACGCCGAAATGCACTTTCTGAAGCCATGCTAGCTAAGCTGGCCCATGTTTTGTCCGAGGCTGTGACTAATGCTGACGTACGGGTGATTGTGCTAGCGGCTGAGGGCCCTGCGTTTTGTGCTGGGCATGATCTTAAAGAAATCACGGCAGCTCGCGCTGCACCGGACGCGGGTCAGGACTATTTCAAGCAGTTATTCGATACCTGTGCCTCAGTGATGCAGTTGATTGTTCACAGCCCTAAGCCCGTGATTGCCGAGGTAGCTGGTGTGGCGACAGCGGCGGGTTGTCAGTTAGTGGCCAGCTGTGATTTGGCGCTGGCAGCAGATAATGCAAGATTTGCTACACCCGGCGTCAATATCGGGTTGTTCTGCTCGACCCCTATGGTGGCACTGTCGCGTAATGTCGTAACGAAACATGCTATGGAAATGCTGTTGACTGGCGAGATGGTCAGCGCTGAAAAAGCCTTGCAGATTGGACTGATTAATCGCAGCATTGCGCCAAGCCAGCTAACCACCGAAACCATGGCTATGGCAGACACGATTGCCGGCAAGTCCGCTATGACCGTCGCGGTTGGTAAGCGGGCTTTTTACGCTCAGGGCGAAATGGCCTTGACTGAGGCCTATCAGTACACCTCTCAGGTGATGGTCGACAATATGCTGACCTTCGATGCTGAAGAGGGAATTGGTGCATTTATCACTAAGCGTGCTCCTGAATGGAAAGACCAGTAATAGCTAATGACCAATATCTATGACTGCGACTTAGATAAAAATCAGGCTAACTACCAACCGCTGACGCCGTTGACGTTTCTCGAGAGAGCCGCCACGGTTTTTCCCGATCATATCGCCGTCATTCACGGTAATTTACGCATATCCTATGCCGAGTTTTATGCACGCTGCCGCCGTTTTGCCTCTGCACTAGCCCTGCAGGGCATAGGCCGCGGTGATACGGTTTCTGTTATGTTGGCCAACACACCCGCGATGTTGGAAGTGCACTATGCGGTGCCCATGTGCGGCGCTGTGCTGCACTCGATGAATACGCGACTGGATGCCAAGGTGATTGCATTTCAGCTAGACCATGCCGAATGTCGACTGCTGGTGACTGACACGGCGTTCAGTGCGACGATAAAGGAGGCTTTGGAATTGACCTCGGAAAAGCCACTGGTGGTCGATTATCAGGATCCCGTGTTTCCTCAAGCGGGTGAACTTCTCGGCAGTCGAGATTATGAGTCAATGGTTGCCTCAGGCGATCCGAGTTACAGTTGGCTTATGCCTTATGATGAGTGGGACGCCATCAGCGTCAATTACACTTCGGGTACCACCGGCGATCCCAAGGGCGTCGTCTATCATCATCGCGGTGCCTGTCATTGCTGGCCCAAGGCAATGCCATCACGGCCTCTATTCCCAAGCATGCGGTGTACCTCTGGACACTGCCCATGTTCCACTGCAATGGCTGGTGCTTTCCCTGGACCATGTCTGCTGTTACTGGCACCCATGTCTGTCTGCGTGAGGTGCGAGCAGACGCGGTCTGGGCTGCGCTGGCAGAGCATAATGTGACCCACCTGTGCGGCGCGCCGGTGGTTATGTCAACGATTCTGGCTGGGGATAGAGACCAATGGCCAAATTTAGGTAGGACGATTGAGTTTTTTACTGCCGCCGCTCCGCCTCCCGAACGCGTGCTTACCGACATGCATAAGGCGGGTTTTAATGTCACCCACCTGTACGGCCTGACTGAAGTCTATGGTCCCGCCGTGGTGAATGACTGGAATCAAACCTGGCAATTTCTACCAGCCGATGAGCAGGCCAGACTCAAGTCCCGTCAGGGTGTGCGCTATCATGCATTAGAGGAGCTCGACGTGCTGGACCCAACCAGCATGATACCTGTGGCCCGAGATGGCGTGGCTCTAGGCGAAGTTGTGTTTCGTGGCAATGTGGTGATGAAGGGATATCTAAAGAATAAACAGGCCACTGATGATGCTTTTAACGGCGGCTGGTTTTGGTCTGGTGATCTGGCTGTGGTCTACCCAGATGGGTATATTCAGCTCAAGGACCGCTCCAAAGATATTATTATCTCTGGTGGTGAAAATATCTCCTCTATTGAAATTGAAGAGGTTCTGCATAAACATGCGTTGGTGGTCTCGGCAGCGGTGGTGGCCATTGCCGATGTTAAATGGGGAGAAACTCCCTGTGCCTTTGTAGAGGTTGCCGAGGGCGCCCAGCTATCATCTGCGCAACTAGTAAGCTGGTGCCTAGAGCATATGGCGAGTTACAAAGTACCCCGTAATTTTGTGTTCGAGGCTATACCTAAAACCTCTACCGGTAAGGTGCAAAAGTTTCTCTTGCGTCAGCGTGCGGTGAAGCTGCAAAACGCGGAGCCCGATTAGTCCTGCTGCTTAGTGATGCGCCTCATTATTAGGAAAAAACTGCACTTAAGTAGCGACAAGCTGCCATACTCAGGTTTGTTAAAAACCATGCCAACGATGGCCTTGCAAGGTGGCGGGCAGCTGCGCCCGTCGGATAGTGTTCTAGCGTTTGAGATGTAACAAGGGGGGCCTTGATGTACGAGATACTTTCAGTAGCGATTGCGATTACCTTATCGACGTCAGTGTTTATTTGCGTGAAGTGGCGCAATGTTCGATGTGTTGGTCAGACTCCGGTGTCGCTGCTGGCCTTTTCGGCCATTCTGTTTACCTCGGGACTCGATGTTGGTCTTATCATGTTTCCACTCATAGAGTTTCCTGTCTACGCAGCTGAGCAGGACTATAGTTTTACCAACCCGCTGGCGATTGAATTTGGATTTTGGGGCTTTCTGGTTTGGGCTTTCTACTTTTTAACTACTTTCTATTTTTGTGTTGTTGAGCCTAAGTTGGGGCTTTTTCAGTACCGACCTATTCGTTGGCTTAACAACCTCATCATCATTGCTACCTGTGCGTTTACTGCCTATTTATTTCTCAGCTATGCACCCAGTTATATTGCCGGCATCACCCCTTGGCAGCAGTATCTTTTGATTGCTTTGATTATTTTTATGGGCGCTTTTTCGAGTACAGATATTCGCTATTTAAAAGTGCTTAGCCTAGCGTCTAGCGCGCTATTTATGTTGTTAACACTGGTGATGATATGGGCATCTGGTGCCTCCGCGACCGCTTATTTGGAGTCCATGTTCAATATCGGCGGTTATTTTAAAAATATCCACCGCTTCGTCAGTCCTATCAGTGATTACCATGGCTGGTATTTATTTTGGTGGTTTGCGTGGAGTATTATGATAGGCCAGTTTGTGGCCAGATTTGTTAGTGGCCTGAAAACATGGCAGCTAATGCTGGCTCTGTTAGTCATTCCTTCTACCGCTTTAGCGCTTTGGTTTACCACACTTTATTACTACTTTAATAACGGCATTGCGGTGACAGGATTACTGCGTTGGGCCATGGTGATTTTGGGGATTATTTTTGTGATCAACTCTCTGGACTCACTGATTCGACTGTACACCGACAATCTCGGTCTCAATGTAGATCGGCTAGGACGGTCAAAATATATTGCGGGAAACTGGTTGTTAATTGGCAGCTTGGTACTTTTATATCAGTACACGCCGTTCAAAATTGAATGGGTAGGGTTAGTCGTTATTGGCCTTTATGTGGTTATTTATACACTGCTGTTCAAACATAGAAAAAAACTGCGTGACAGCTTTGCTCTCGCAGATAATAGCTAACAGGTTTACGGTGACGGAGAGTATGCAGCAAACTCAAGAATATGACTATATTGTGGTCGGCGCCGGTTCTGCTGGAGCCATTGTTGCTTCGCGGCTCAGTGAAGATCGAAACTGCACCGTGTTGCTAGTGGAATATGGTGGCAGTGATCGCAGTGTGTTTATTCGTATGCCCTCGGCTCTGGGGATCCCAATGAACAGTAAAAAATATAATTGGGGATTCGAAAGTGCACCGGAACCGCATTTGAATAATCGGCGCATGAACTGTCCTCGAGGAAAAGTGCTAGGTGGTAGTTCTTCTATAAACGGTATGGTTTATGTCAGAGGTCATGCCGGTGATTATGATGAATGGGAGGCCTGTGGTGCGGTTGGTTGGAACTACCAAAATTGTCTGCCTTATTTTAAAAAGTTAGAGAGTCATCAATGTGTCGTCAGTGAGTACGCGGGCAGTGACGGACCGGTAGCGATAAGTGGCGGTAATAACATGCGCAACCCACTTTACCGAGCATTTATTGACGCTGGTGTTGAGGCTGGCTACGCAGAGACAGAAGACTATAACGGTTTTAGGCAGGAGGGCTTTGGGCAAAAGTTTATGACAGTTGATCGTGGCGTGCGCGCATCGACCAGTCATGCGTATCTGAACCCAGCAAAAAGTCGGCGTAACTTGACGTTGTTAAAACATACCATGGTCACGAGAGTTGTTTTTGACGAAAAAACAGCGACTGGCATTGAATGCGATGTGCGCGGCAAAATGCAGATGTTTACGGCGCGGCGTGAGGTGATCCTCTGTGCCGGAGCGATCGGGTCACCGCATCTCCTGCAGGTTTCAGGCGTGGGGCCTGAGAAAGTGTTGCAGGCAGCCGGCATTAAAGTCGTACATGATTTGCCAGGCGTCGGTGAGAATTTACAAGACCACTTAGAATTCAACTTTCAATACCGTTGCAAACAACCGATAAGTCTCAATAGTGAACTGGGGTTATTTAAAAAGGCGTTGATAGGGGCGCAGTGGCTTTTGTTTAAAACGGGTTTGGGCCGAACCAATCACTTTGAGTCTTGCGCGTTTATCCGGTCTAGAGCCGGCGTCAAATGGGCCTGATATTCAATACCACTTTTTGCCTGGCGCGATTACCTATGACGGCAAGGTCGCCTTTAAGGACCATGGTTTTCAAGTGCATGTGGGGCATAATAAGCCAACCAGCCGCGGTCATGTGAGGGCGATGTCTGCGGACGTAAAGCAGCATCCAGAAATACTGTTTAACTATCTGGAGACAGAGCAGGATAGGCAAGGATTTCGAGATTGTGTACATTTAACCCGAGAAATTATGCGCCAGCCAGCAATGGATGCGTTCCGAGACGAAGTGATTCAACCCGTGGCTGAGGTTCAAACTGACGATCAAATTGATGCCTTTGTCCGTGAGTCGGTTGACAGTGCCTATCATCCTTCATGCACCTGCAAGATAGGCGTTGATGCCATGGCGGTGGTCGATGCAGAACTCAGAGTCAGAGGGGTGAAAAATTTGAGAGTCATTGATTCATCCGTATTTCCCACCATTCCCAACGGTAATTTGAATGGGCCCACCATGATGGTTGCTGAACGCGGTGCAGATATCATTAAGGGCTGCACAGAGCCTGCGCTCGCAATGGCAGTCTATACGGATCCACAGTGGCATAAACGGCAGCGGGAGGGGACGCCTCTGCGCGCGCTGTGAGGCGAGCGTCGGCCCAATAGCCTAGGTATCGAGTGATTGAATCTCCGGCTATAATTTCCTTGGACAAAATGCTGGCCAAAGAAAAGGGCCATCTCTTAGAGATGACCCTTGGGTAGTGATAGAGCCCTACTGAGCGATGTCACTCAGCGGCATAAATCTGCTCACAGCTCTCGAAATTGTCACTGATAACGGCGTCTATATGGGGCGAGACAGCCTGAAAAGCGCCGGCCCAAGCCGCAGTTCCAGAGAAGTATTCGTCAAAGAGGGCGCCTGCTGCTGCTGCGTCTTTACTGACGGAGCGAACCATTAGTGTTTGCACTTCATGCGAGCCGCCACCAATAGAGACAAAAATACCGTTACCGAAATCTGCATGGCCGTTATTTTGAATGGCTGCTTCTAAATCGGACATTGCGGCAACAAAAGCAGGGACCTTTTCGTTGGCTACCTTGATGCGCTGGACTCTTTCATAACCAGGGTTGAGCTTAAATGGCTTAAGTGATTTCCAAGTTACGCCATATTTAACCTCTCGCAGCCTTGCGACCTGCTGGGGCGCTTTGGCGGGATCGTACTTAGATGAGCCGATCAGAGCAGCCTGTATACTCGGGTATCCGCTCCAAATCATCATTTGACCCGGGTATTCATGACCTGACTGAGTGACACAGACGCCGGCAGCTGAGGCTCCGACAGCTTTAAATGCCCCACTATTTTTTTTCAGACTGGCGATATATTTACCGGTATCAGGTGCGGCAACCATCAGGGTGGTAAAGGCTCCATCAGTCGTTGCTTCACCGGCGTGGTTATCGGCAAAAGAGTGGGGCGAAAGTGCCAATAAAGCAGTGAGTGAAACGGTTAAATAGGTGTTCGTTTTGATAGTTAACATTGGTGGCTTCCTCTTGTTATTATTGTATTAAAGCGTCTGCTTCAGCATGAGGCTACCACGGGAATAGGGGACAGGCAAATATAGGCGCGTGTCAAATACATTACGCCTAAACCATATAATGGTAACTAGCCTCTAGCTGCCGTCGCCACTGAGCGCAATAATCTGCCCATTGGCTGCACCCCTAGGGTGCTACTGAAGGCGTTATTTTCGTAGGCCGTTTGGCCGCCGATCATCACAAGGTTGACCACTCCGTCAGAGCGATTGACTAACTGTTGTGCCTGAAATTCCTCCCGATAGACACGAGCCACGCTCTGCTCACCATTGTAGGTTGCGAGCTGAACCGGATCGATCAGAATCAAATCGGCAACGTCCCCTGGGTAAATAGTGCCGCCCTCGACACCAAATACCTCGGCGGCATCTTTGGTGAGTCGTTTGACCATGTAGCTCAGGTCAGCATCGCCTCCGGTAGCAGCCATTTGCAGGCTGCGTAAGTTGCCATCGTAAAATGCCATGTTGGTCAGGTGGGCGCCGCTGTCGTTAAAACCGGGCAGGAGCAGCGGGTCCATAAGCAGTTCCCGAACCGTCTTGAGGTCTCGATTAGCGGTGATGGTGCTCCAGCTAAGGTCTGTATCGAATGACCTTAGCATCTGCAACATAAAGTCGGCTTCGTCCCTCACTTGGCTGAAGTCGCTGTTTATCAGCTGTTGCTCCTTATTGCTTAGTTCTTCGTTCAGGCAGTCATTGGTTATGGCGAGAACGCGATCGAAAACCGACTGAAAATCCATACCCTGCCAATTTTTTTGCGGGCAGAGTTCAACGGTCATATCGGCAAGCTTCCGATTAAAGGCATAGTCCTCGATGTTTAGCTTGCGCTTGAGGCGCGATATTCCCCAGCGATGCTTGCCTTTAAGCCACATTGCCTTGAAATCTCTGATGTAGTCTGGATCACTGAGGATACTGAGACGCCCTGCACGGTCTTCCAGGTCGGTTTCATTGAGTCTTCGCAGTTCGGGGATCTCCTCTGCAATAGGGGTGATAGCGCCGTCGGACCAGATTTTAAAGCGCGCTCCCAATGCCTGCATGTGAAAATCGCCCTGAATGAGAGATGAATTCAGCAGCCGCGCCAGAATCTTTGCTAATCGAGACAGTTTCCAGTTATTAGCCACATCCAAGGCGGCCACAACGGTGGTTCGCAATGGCCGACCGTGCAATCTTCCGCTGGTCAGCATGAAGGTCTTTAACGTGTCAATGACGCTATCTTTTGGCGGAGTTGCCTGCCAGGTGGCTCCCTGTTCGCGGACCACCTCAGTCAGTGCTTTAATTTCCCGGTACTGAGCAAACTGCGTGGGGATTGTTTTGTCGCAATGGGGCTGCGCAGCGAGGTAGTGAAAGGGTAATGCATCAGTAGAAAGTCCGACATAACCTAATTTAAGAGCGTCTCCAAGGGCATCTTTCATCGCCTGCAGTTCACTGTGGGTCGGGTCTCGAGTAATACTGCCTTCAAAGCCCATGGTTTCGATGCGCAGCATTGAGTGGGGCAGTAACACGGCAACGTTGGGCCCTAGATTAAGCTGATCAAGATGGTCCAGGTAGGCCTGTGGCGTCGACCAACTGACGTTGTCAGCACAGTGGGTTAATACTGATTTGGGTATATTTTCAACCCGAGCGTAACAGGCCACGATAGGGTCAAATTTACCGTCCCGCTGAGCGCCAAATGCTAACCCGAGACTGCAGTTGGCAATTACCACCGAGGTAGTGCCGTGGCGAGTCGATTCCGGCAGGCCGGGGGCGATCTCAAGCTCTAAATCATAATGGGTATGTATATCGAAAAGCCCGGGCATCAACCATAGTCCCTTAGCATCAATAACTCGACTGGCGCCCTGATCATTGATCTGCTGCCCTCGGCTGACAATGCGACCACCGGTTATCGCGACATCTTCAATGACGGCTGTCTCGCCATTGTTAAATACCTTGGCGTTTTTAATCAGCATGTCGATTTTTTGAATCTTCCCCGTCATAACTATCCTAGTCTCAGCCAGTTTATCTATCTGCCGAAGTTACCTGAACAGAGGTGCGAGAGCAACCAAAGATTTTGGTGGACTGGTGGTCGCATTTCACTATTGCAAAAATAGTCACCGATGATAGCCTATAGCCTTTATGGAGCCAGTCCGCTTATGTACGAAAAAAAGTACCAAGCCATTAAGGGTAGGCAAATAGCCTATGTGGAGGAGGGCGAAGGCGATCCCATCGTGTTACTTCATGGGAATCCGACGTCATCTTATCTTTGGCGCAATGTCATCCCTGCACTTGTCGGCAAAGGGCGTGTCATAGCGCCAGATCTCATTGGTCAGGGTGACTCGGAGAAGCTCCCGGCAAGTGAAGGTCCTCTTAGATACTCATTTTTGACCGCCTATGAGTATTTAGCGGGATTGCTCAAGGCGATTAACGCTGATCAAAATGTAACGTTGGTGGTACATGATTGGGGCAGTGCGTTGGGATTTTATTGGGCTCAGCAGCATGCCGGCGCGGTGCGCGGTATCGCTTATATGGAAGGGATTGTCTGTCCGATCGATAGCTGGGATGATTGGCCCGACTCTGCGCGTGGTATTTTCCAAGGTTTTCGCTCTGAAGCGGGTGAGAATCTGGTTTTGGAGCGTAATATGTTCGTCGAGAACGTCTTGCCTAGTGCTATCATTCGCACCCTCGAAGAGACGGAAATGCAACAGTATCGCGCTGCTTTTTCGACACCAGATGATCGCCAGCCAACGCTTAATTGGCCCCGGCAAATACCCATAGCGGGAGAGCCTCCAGACATGGTGGCGTTAGTGCGAGGTTATGGCCAGTGGATGTTGCACAACAAAAAGCTACCAAAGCTTTTTGTTAATGCTGAACCCGGATCTATCCTGGTAGGCAAGGCGAGGGAGTTCTGTCGCAGTTGGCCTAATCAAACAGAGATTACGGTTGCGGGAACACATTTTATTCAAGAGGATAGTCCTCAAGAGATTGGTCTCGCTGTGGCGGACTGGTTAGAGCTTATTAATCAACAGTAAAGGAAGAAAAAGTATGAGTGAAGTATCTGTCTATGTAATAGCTAATCTAATCGTTACCGAAGCTGAGCACTATAGAGTTTACGAAAAGGGTTTTTTCCCGCTGTTAAAAAAGTACGGTGGGTCGTTTATAACCTATGACGACAGCCCAGTTCATCTGGAAGGATTTTCACCAAGAGAAGGACGCATGATCATGTTCACCTTTCCCTCTGAACAGGCAGCCACAGATTGGTATGCAGACCCAGACTATCAAGCCCTGTCTGAGCACCGTCGTGCTGGCACTAGACTGGAATCTTTAACCATGGTTCACGGCTTGCCACCACGCACCTGAGCGATAGCCAGTCTATGAGGCGAAACGGCCAGGGGTGAGATGTTGTTATTTATAGCGACACCGCTTTGCCGGTCGTATTGCCTGAGAATATCTGACTGTGCAGGGTAGATGAGACTCTCTATGAAAAAGGCATTTCATGGGGCGCGTGCAGATGGGTAAAGATTCCGACGGTAAAGCGACCCTGATAACGATGGCCGCAATGGCTGATTATGACTCAACAGGAGATAGACTACTAATAACATCATTGACGACACAAACATGGCAAATACAGGTCTCTAATTGACGAATAGTGAACAGGAAAAATTTTTATAATGATTAAGAAAATTGGACTTTATATGGCTGTTAGCGCGGCTATTTTTACCAGCGCATCGATGGCCGATATAGAGGAAATCGTTACGGTTGCTGCGCGTGCGGAGACCCCACTTTCGGATGTAATTGGCAGTATCACTGTGGTCGATGAGACGGCTCTAGCGTTAGTCTCACATGCTCACATACAGCAGGCGCTATCGCGAGTTGCCGGTGTCAACTTACACCGTGGCAATGGTCAGGAATATTTGCCTGCTGTGCGCTCGCCCGTGTTGACGGGTGCTGGCGGTTGCGGCGGTTTTTTGATGCAAGAAGATGGCATTCCTCTGAGGGCTGCCGGCTTTTGTAATATCAATGAGTTGTTTGAAGCCAATACAGAAGTGGCTCAGCGTGTCGAAGTGTTGCGGGGAACAGGTACGGTATTGCACGGCTCCAATGCGATGCATGGGGTGATTAATGTGGTCACACCAGAGGTTTCTCCGGAGAGCTATTTAGGCCTGGAGGCGGGAGCCAATGATTATGGTCGTCTCAAATTTAAGTCAGCTATAGACAATCTAGGCATCGCGGCCAATTTTACCCGCGATGGCGGTTATCGTGATGATTCAAGTTTTGGACAGCAGAAAGTATCGCTGCGTCACGCTTATAAGGGCGACGACTTGAAGATTGATTCGGGTTTAACAGTGACCAATCTTAATCAAGAGACCGCGGGTTTTATTGAGGGCTTAGATGCCTATAAAGACGACTCTAAGGTTAAGCTAAATCTTAATCCTGAAGCCTATCGCGATGTCAGGTCTGCGCGCCTATGGTCGCGTATTAGTCAATCAAAGAAAAATTATGAATTGGTGATTACGCCCTACATTCGTTATGGCCAAATGGATTTTTTACAGCATTTTTTGCCGGGTGATCCACTGGAAGAAAATGGACAAAAGAGTGCCGGTGTGCAGGTAGGTTATTACCGAGCGCTTAGCCAGAGCGTAAATGTTATCGCGGGTTTTGATGCTGAGATCACAGACGCCTACTTGAAGCAGTCTCAGGATGCTCCCACTCAAGGGTCTAGCTTTTTACAGGAGACAATCCCTGAAGGACAGCATTACGACTATCAGGTTGATGCAACAATGGTAGCGCCATTTATAAGTCTAGATTGGATGCTCTCTGATCGTATGACCGTGACAGGCGGATTGCGTTTCGAATCAATGCGTTACGACTACGATAATAAAATGTTGGCTGGTCGCACCAAAGCCGATGGGACTAAATGTGGTCGTGGCGGCTGTCGCTACAGTCGTCCAGTCAGTGGCGAAGATGACTTTAATAACTGGTCATCTAATCTAGGTGCTAAGTTCCAGCTGAGTGATACTCACAGCGGGTTTGTAAGGTTAGCGCGCGGTTTTAGGGCGCCCCAAGCGACTGAGTTATATCGTTTACAGCGCGCGCAACAAATAACTGATCTCGACTCTGAAAGTATGGATTCCATTGAAATGGGTATGGCAGGTAATCTGAGCTCTCTGCGTTATCAGGTGGCTATTTATCACATGGAAAAAGATAATGTGATTTTCAGAGATTCCAGTTACTTTAATGTCAGCAATGGCAATACTGAGCATCAGGGTATTGAGTTGGAGCTTGACTATGCGATCAATACACAGTGGTCTCTAGGCATTAGCGTAACGCAGGCTCGGCACACCTATCTCAACAGTGTAGTGCTCGGTGAGGTTGATATTCGTGGCAATGATATAGACACGGCGCCGAGACACTTTGGCAGCGCTAGGCTGGCGTGGACTCCAACCAGTGATAAAATTGTCGAGCTTGAATGGCAGTCTATGGGCAGTTATTACCTGAACCCTGAAAATCTGCATCAGTATCAAGGTCATGACTTAGTGCATCTTCGTGCGGGTTGGTCTCTGTCTGAATCAATGCGTATTTTTGCCAATATTAGCAATCTCACTGATGAGCATTACGCTGAGCGAGCTGATTATACAACCTTTAGTCAGGAACGTTATTTCCCCGGCACGCCACGCAGCGTGCAGGTCGGCGCTGAGTGGACCTGGTAGGCGGGAGGGAGGATTGGCAGCAGTAACTTTGATCAACGAACGTCACTATAACAACTGCGTCGGGGGCGGCGCAGTTGATTGAATTTTTAATAGTCGGGGCAATGTAATACTTAATCTGTTAGTCAACGTATAGTCTAGTTATGGGCTACACCAATGTCTGGAAAATAGGCTTAGTAGAGCTAGCCAGAATACATTAGCTGGCATCATCGACAGAGAGGTTACATTGCATGGATCATCACCCGCTTAAAGATGCTTTAGTCAATGAGTTGCACAATCGGCCTTTTCCGGTGGTTGCAATGCCTGCGCAGATTTCCAGCTTGGTATTTCTGCATACTGGTGATCGTCAAGACGAGTTAAATAAGCTAGCTGAGCTCGCCCACCTTTACGGCGTAGCAGTGCCGTCTGAGAATGCTGACTGTTATTATCAGAGCTTTGTAGACTTTGATTTACGTTGGGAGTTTCATAATGAGTTCTCAACGTATACGGTTGTGCGGCAAGGACGTGCGGAGTCGGAATTCTTTAAAGATGTATTTTCACTGATCGACCAAAGTTGGGTTGATGGTATCTCAGGGCAGCTTATCGCGGCCAACCATATTGATCTTCGCCCAGCGGCGGACACGCCGGCGACGGAAGAAGCATTGGGTGAATATTTTAATGGTCAGCGCCTGGTTGGCGGCACTATCTATGAGGGGTTAGCGACTCTCTGGACTTCAGTTCAAGCGGAATCTGATGGTTTTATACGTACCCTAGTGATTGATGATGGCTTAAATCCCTCTCAGGCGGGTCGCGTTGTACGCAATCTTTTAGAGATTGCGGCTTACCGCTCAATGACCCTATTGGCACTGCCGACCGCAAGGCTTCTAATGCCTGAGGTTCGACAACTTGAGCAGCGTCTGGTAGACACCAATGACAAATTAAACATGCTGATCACGCTAGAGGACGAACAGAATTTAATGAACGAACTGATCGCTGAGGCGACACAGTTAGAGAAATTGGTCGCTGATCATAATTTCCGTTTTTCCGCTACAGAGGCCTACTTTAATTTGACCGAGAGCAGGCTGGATATGCTCCGGGAGAAAAAAATGCCAACTATGCGAACTCTGAAACAGTTCCATGCACGTCGATTTATTCCGGCTTTTAATACCTGTATGTCTATTGTTAAGCGCAAAGAAAATCTATCTAAACGGATTAGTCGTACCAGTGAGCTTCTGCACCTTAGATTACAGTTATCATTGGAAACTCAAAATCAAGAATTGTTGGCTTCGATGGATAAACGTAGCGAATTACAGCTGCGGTTACAGCAGACGGTTGAGGGCCTTTCCGTTGTTGCGATGACCTATTACAGTATGAATCTGATCGAACTATTAACTAAGCCTCTTCCGATTGAAGAGTACCTGCCTATCTCTCATTCTATGGCTCTGGCCGTTGCTACGCCGATTGTTTTCGTCATAGCGATTTTGGGAGTGATAAGAATACGCAAGAAATTGCACAGTTAAACGCGTCGATCATTCCACTTAATGCAGTCTTTAAGGCTTATGCCGTCGCCGCCGAAGATGTCCAAGGCGCTGCCGATGGTCAGGTCGACTTTACCATGAGACAGTGACTCAACCAGCGTCAGGTCCGCGATTGAACGGGCACCGCCTGCGTAGGTGACAGGTACTGTGCAATACTTTCCCAGTTCCGTCACTAGGTCCTCATCAATGCCAGCCTGCAGGCCTTCTACATCTGCGCCGTGCACCAAAAATTCTGCGCAATGTTGCTCTAGTTCAGTAATAGTTTGCTGGTTTACTGGGGTGTTGGTTAGGGTCTGCCAGCGATCAGTAGCAATCATCCAGCCGCTGCTTGTTCGGCGACAACTGAGGTCGAGTACTAACCGGTCGGAGCCGACTTCAGCCTTAATAGCGGCGAGGCGCGGCCAGCAAAATTCACCGTTTTCAAAAAGGTAAGAGGTGACAATAATATGTGAGGCACCTGCGGCTAGATAGCTAGCGGCATTTTCCAGATTGACGCCACCACCAAACTGCAGACCATTGGGATAGGCCGCTAGCGCCTCAAGAACCTGCTGTTGGTTGTTTGGTCCTAGGGCGATGACATGTCCGCCCCCAAGCTGGTTTTGCTGATACAGGTTGGCGTAGTACGCGGCATCAAAGGAGCTGACAAAATTGGTTTTGACGCCAGTATCGCTCAGACTGCCACCGACAATCTGTTTTACCTTGCCTTGGTGAAGATCAATACAGGGGCGAAACGCAGTCAAAAGGCCAACTCCAAATAGTTTTTTCGAGGGTCGCAGTATAACTTACTGCCGTGCTAATCCCACCTTTGAGCCATTGATGCGATTAAGTTTCTGACTAATAAAATTGCCTGCTGCAATCAATTTAGTCAGGTCTACGCCATGGTCTATACCTAGGCCGTCCAACAGATAGACGAGGTCTTCAGTGGCTAGATTACCTGAGGCGCCTTCAGCGTACGGGCAGCCCCCTAATCCGGCGACAGAACTATCAATCACCGAAATACCCATCTGTAATGCTCGCAGGACATTAGCCAGTGCCTGACCATAGGTGTCATGCAGGTGCACCGCGAGTTTGCTCGCAGGAATATCGACCAGAAGTCTATTTAGTAATAATTCTATAGTCGCTGGCGTACCCGTCCCTACGGTGTCGCCAAGTGAGACTTCATAGCAACCCATGCCGAGTAACTGGTTGGCTACAGCAGTAGCAGACTCGATGTCCACGGTCCCTTCGTAGGGACATCCCACCACGCAGGATATATAGCCGCGGACGCGCAGGTCGTTAGCTAGGGCTTTCTCGGCCAGAGGTTTAAAGCGTTCGATACTTTCTGCGATTGAGCAGTTGATATTTTTTTGACTAAAGCTCTCGGAAGCCGCGGCGAAAACAGCTACTTCTCGGACACCACAGGCAATGGCACGCTCTAGGCCCTGTATATTAGGTGTTAGGGCGGTATAGGTCGTTGCTGTGTGCTTTGGGAGTTGGCTGAAGACCTGATCACTACCGGCCATTTGTGGCACCCATTTAGGACTGACAAAGCTACCAGCCTCTATGGTACTGAGTCCAGCCTCACTTAAGCGGTTTATCAATGCAACTTTGGTATCGATATCAACTGTCGTTTTTTCGTTTTGGAGGCCATCACGGGGGCCGACCTCAACAATCTTTACGCGTTTGGGGTAGTTCATTGAGGGCTTGCCTCAAAGGCCAATAATTCAGTGCCACCATCAACTAGCTCCCCTGCTTGGAAATAAAACTCTGTGACCATTCCATCGCTGGGGGCAACAATGGTATGTTCCATTTTCATCGCTTCCATGACCAATAAGGTGTCACCTTTAGTCACGGCAACACCGATATTCACCAGCAGAGCGACCAGCGTCCCATTCATCGGCGCATGGAGATTACTACCATGAGAATCTTCATCATCAGCGCCTAAATCTGGCGCGACTTCAATGCAGCGAAAGAAACCTTTTGGCGTAAACAAATCAAAGCCAGTGTCAGTGACGACCGGTGTCATGCCCGCGAGGCTAACGTCGCTATCAGCCATTGTTTCAACCGTCGCTTGCTGCACTTGAATAGTTAGGTTCGGTGCTGGCAGTCCCCAGCTATTATTGAGATGCCAGGGAGAGTTGGGCTCGGTAGATAGTCTCGCCGCCTCAAGGCCTTGCTCGACTCTCCGTTTAATGATGGCTGCTGCCGCCAAGGGAACCGCATAATTAATATCGGCATCTCGGCGGCGAAATATCTCCAGCTCATGCTCCTCAATATAGCCGGTGTCGACATCGCCATTTTGAAAGGACAGGCTCGTGGCTAGATTGTATAGGAAGCCAATATTAGTGGTCAGACCACTGATGCGATACTGGCTCAAAGCGTCTGTTAAACGTTGCAGTGCGCGATCGCGATCGATATCCCAGACTATTAACTTAGCAATCATGGGGTCGTAATAAATACTCACCTCATCACCTTCAACCACGCCAGTATCGATACGCACATGAATATTTTCATTCGGTCCCTGCAAACTTCTCAATACGCCAGTGGCAGGCAGAAAGTCATGTTCGGGATCTTCAGCATAAATACGTGCCTCAAAGGCATGGCCATTGATTTTCAATTGAGCTTGAGAACAGGGTAGAGGTTCTCCGGCGGCTACCCGCAGTTGCCATTCGACCAAGTCTTGCCCACTGATCATCTCAGTTACCGGATGCTCTACTTGCAGTCGAGTATTCATCTCCATAAAGAAGAACTCACCCTGCGCATCGAGCAAAAACTCCACCGTCCCGGCGCCTTCATAGTTGATCGCTCTGGCCGCTTTAATCGCCGCTTCGCCCATACGTTTGCGCAGAACCTCAGTCATGCCAGGAGCAGGGGCCTCTTCAATGACTTTTTGATGACGCCGCTGTACAGAGCAGTCCCGTTCGAAGAGATACACAGCATTTTGATGACTGTCGCAGAATATCTGTATCTCGACATGGCGTGGTTTCAATAGGTACTTTTCTACCAGCATAATATCGTCATTAAAACCATTCATAGCTTCGCGCTTAGCTGCGTCTAGGGCCTCGTCAAATTCCGCCTCAGAGTAGACCGCGCGCATGCCTTTGCCGCCGCCGCCAGCAGCGGCTTTAAGCAGCACCGGGTAGCCCATCTTGTTAGATGCCTGTTTGATAATATCAGGATTTTGATCATCTCCGTGGTAGCCAGGAACCAGTGGTACTCCAGCTTCCGCCATGATGTTCTTAGCTGCGGACTTAGAGCCCATGGCCAAAATAGCGGCAACCGGAGGACCAATAAACACCAGATTATTGGTCGCGCACTGACGGCAAAATTGTGCATTTTCTGAGAGAAACCCATAGCCCGGATGGATGGCTTCAGCGCCGGTATCCAGTGCCGCCTGAATAATTTTTTCTCCCACTAAGTAGGATTCACTTGAGGGCGATGGTCCTATCGAAACGGACTCATCTGCCATTTTTACATGCAGCGCATTACGGTCAGCTTCGCTGTAAACGGCAACGGTCAAAATGCCTAGTGCGCGGGCAGTTTTAATCACTCTGCAGGCTATTTCACCACGATTGGCGATCAGTATTTTAGTAAACATAATGGGGCTTAGTCCTCTAACCAATGGGGTTTTCTCTTTTCTAAAAAGGCCTGCAAACCTTCTTGGCCCTGTTCGCTAACACGAATTTTTGCGATCATTTTGCAAGTGTGTTCAATTAAATTAGATCCTATGGCTTGGCCATTGATATCAGCTACCAGTTGCTTAGAGGCGATAACTGCTTCGGGCCCATTAGCCAGTAGGGCATCAATTAAAAGACCGATCTGCTTATCTAGATTTTCGGGGCCAATGACTTCGCTAAGTAGTCCAATGTGCTTTGCCGTCTGAGCACTGAAACGTTCCGCCGTCATAAAATAACGACGTGCTGCGCGCGCACCAATCGCTTCTATCACGTAGGGGCTAACCGTGGCGGGAACCAAACCGATTTTAACTTCGCTTAGACTAAATGTTGCAACAGTTGCCGCCACCGCAATATCGCAGCAGCTAACGAGACCCACCGCACCGCCAAATACAGCACCCTGAATTCGGGCAATAGTCGGTTGAGGCATGGTCTTGAGTGTTTGGAGCATCAGTGCCAATGCCCGCGCATCTTGTAAGTTTTCATCATAAGAATAGCTTGCCATGCGCTTCATCCAGTCGAGGTCAGCCCCAGCAGAGAAGCTTTTTCCCTCAGACGCTAAAACCATCACACGCACATTCGAGTTGGCAGCGACTGCGCTAAAGGCGTCAGTCAACTGCGCAATAATTTGATCATCAAATGCGTTGTGCTTGCTGGGATTGTCTAACGTTACCCGAGCAATACCATCGCTATCAATTTCAGTAATGACTTTTTCCATATTTAGAGCCTCCTACCTAATTCTTTAATACTTATCGCGATTGAGCCAAGCTGTTCTCTGCGCTGCTGCAATCTTCCGTGGGCTTTTTGGTGTTGCGCCTTAGGTCATAGTTACATTCTAAACACGCCAAATTTGGTCTCTTCAATCACTTGGTTATGGCTGGCCGAAATCGCGAGTCCCAACACCATGCGCGTGTCGGCCGGGTCAATCACACCATCATCCCAAAGCCTAGCTGAGGCGTAATAAGGGTGGCCCTGATGTTCATAGTTATCAATAATAGGCTGCTTAAAGTCGGCCTCTTCTTCCGCGCTCCAATGCTTGCCATCACGCTCATATTTATCCCTAGTCACCTGAGCCAGCACGCCAGCTGCCTGCTCACCACCCATGACCGAAATCCGCGCGTTAGGCCACATAAATAGAAAGCGAGGATCATAGGCGCGACCGCACATGCCGTAATTGCCGGCACCAAAGGAACCCCCGATGAGTATTGTAAATTTGGGCACATTGGCCGTAGCAACGGCGGTAACCATCTTGGCACCATGCTTGGCAATACCGTCATTTTCATACTGCTTGCCGACCATAAAGCCAGTGATATTTTGTAAGAATACGAGGGGAATTTTGCGCTGGGCACAGAGTTCAATAAAATGTGCACCCTTTTGAGCTGACTCGCCAAACAGAATGCCGTTGTTAGCCACAATACCGACTGGATAGCCGTGTATGCGAGCAAAACCGCAGACTAATGTGGTGCCGTAAAGAGCTTTAAATTCATCAAAATCTGAGCCATCTACCGTTCGGGCAATGATTTCACGGACATCATAGGACTTGCGTGAATCGGCTGGCACCACACCATAGACTTCTTTTGTGTCATACAGCGGTTCCTCAGAAGCTTTGAAGTCACCGTTGACGGGTTTGACGCGATTGAGCCTAGCAATGGCGCTGCGCGCTAGAGCTAAAGCGTGGTGATCATTATTCGCATAGTGATCGGCGACACCAGAGGTGCGACAGTGGACGTCAGCTCCACCGAGTTCTTCGGCGGTGACAACCTCACCTGTGGCCGCTTTAACCAGAGGGGGACCCGCTAAAAAGATGGTCCCCTGTTCCTTGACAATAATTGACTCGTCGGCCATGGCCGGCATGTAGGCACCGCCAGCGGTGCAAGATCCCATAACCGCTGCAATTTGGGGAATATTGCGAGCTGACATGTTGGCCTGATTAAAAAAGATACGCCCAAAATGTTCGCGATCTGGAAAGACTTCATCTTGGCGCGGTAAATTAGCACCGCCAGAATCTACTAAATAGACACAGGGTAGATTATTTTCTGCGGCAATAGCCTGAGCACGCAGATGTTTCTTGACCGTAAGAGGGTAGTAGCTGCCTCCCTTAACTGTCGCATCATTGACTACCACCACACATTCCTGACCACTGACTCGACCAATACCGGTAATAATACCCGCGGCAGGGACTTCCTCGCCGTAGACCTTATGGGCGGCCAGTGCAGACAGTTCTAAAAAGGGGGATCCCGAGTCTAGCAAGCCTAGTAATCGCTCGCGGGGCAATAATTTACCGCGACTGACATGGCGATCACAGGCCTTGGCGCCACCGCCCTGCTTAACTCGATCTAGAGTGGTCGCCAGTGCGTCGATCTGGGTTTGCATCGCTGCGGCATTCGCGGCGAAGTCAGTGCTTTTAGTATTGATTTTGCTTTTGATTGTTGTCATAAACATTCTCTTAAGGGATTTCTTAAGTGGTCATTCAAATACGCCGATCAGGCCGTCTGGGAAAAAAGCTCGCGGCCTATCAACATACGGCGCACCTCGGATGTGCCTGCACCGATTTCATAAAGTTTGGCATCGCGCAATAATCGACCAGTCGGATATTCATTGGTATAGCCATTGCCACCCAAGGCCTGAATGGCTTGCAATGCCATTTGTGTGGCCTTTTCAGCGGTAAATAAGATTACTGCAGCGGCATCTTTGCGAGAATCTTGTCCGAGATCACAGGCTCTGGCGACTGCATATAAGTAGGCGCGAGAGGCGTTTAATTCCGCATACATGTCAGCAATTTTGCCCTGCATTAATTGGAATTCACCGATAGCCTGACCAAATTGCTTACGCTCATGGATATACGGTAATACGACGTCCAGACAGGCCTGCATAATCCCGATGGGACCGCCCGATAGTACTGTGCGTTCATAATCCAAACCCGACATCAGTACTGCAACTCCACGGCCTTCGCCACCCAGAATATTCTTCGCGGGAACCTCGCAGTCTTGAAACACAAGCTCACAGGTGTTGGAACCGCGCATGCCCAACTTATCGAGCTTTTGATGGCGCGAAAATCCGGGGTAATCTCGTTCAACTATAAACGCAGTCATGCCTTTCGAACCGGCGCTGAGATCGGTTTTAGCATAAATAATATAAGTATGGGCATCGGGACCATTGGTTATCCACATTTTGTTGCCATTGAGAATATATTTATCACCCCGTTTGTCGGCTCTGAGTCTCATGCTGACCACATCAGAACCCGCATTGGGCTCACTCATTGCCAGCGCGCCAATATGCTCGCCAGAGCATAGCTTGGGTAGGTACTGTTGCTTTTGTGCCTCAGTGCCATTTTTGTGTAGCTGGCTAACGCAGAGATTTGAATGGGCGCCATAGGACAGCGCTACCGATGCGGAGGCGCGAGAGATTTCTTCCATGGCCACGCAGTGAGCCAAATAGCCCATGCCTGTGCCACCATACTGCTCGTCTGCGGTAATACCTAGCAAACCCATATCGCCCAATTTACGCCATAGATCCATGGGAAACTCATTGCTACGATCTATCTCAGCTGCACGGGGGGCGATCTCTGCAGCGCAAAATTGATAAACGCTCTCGCGCAGCATGTCGATATCTTCGCCAAGATTAAAATTTAAAGTGGGGTAGGAAGTGTTCATAGGTTAGAGCTGTCCGTTTGATTTGAGCGCTTCAACGCAGTCAGTTTCTGCTTTGTTCAGGTCCTGAAGCAGTTTACTAATATCGTCGAGTTGCTGATTGAGTTTGTGGCGCTGTAATTGAATGGCATCGATCAGTTTCCTCAACTGATCAACATTGGTTTTACCCGGCTCGTACATATCGATGATTTCGCGGGAGTCGTCGAGCGATAGACCGAGACGCTTACCTCGCAGAATAAGTTTTAAACGAATACGATCAGCGGGGCTATAGACACGAGTTTGCCCGCGACGAGCCGGAGCTAATAGCCCTAAATCCTCATAGTGACGGATTGTTCTGGTGGTAATTTCAAACTCTTTGGAGAGCTGTGAAATACTGTAGTCAGGCATTAAGGGACCCATATCAGCAAAAGGGCTCGAGTATATACTTACCTTTACGTTAACGTAAAGTATTTGTGCTAATTTGATTGATCATAAAGTATGACTTGGGGTTGTTGGTCGAGTGATAGATTACGGTAGAGGCTGGAGAATTCGATACCCGACATTGGTTTATGATTCCTAAAAAGGTATAGGCGCATCTCTTAGCGATGTAGAAAATATTCCTCTCATGCGTCAACCCCTACAATTCGTTGCATACACTTTAGGGT
>CAJJDA010000011.1 GCA_905182855.1 gamma proteobacterium HTCC2207
GTACCGACGCCAGCTTGCAGCGCTGGGATAATGTGCCCCATGTGTGGCAGATTTTTTATCCGGACCTGCCAGAGGCCGCTGAGGCTTTTGAGGAGATACGGGCCTTTTTCAAACGCCATTCTTAGTCGCCCATGTTGTTGGAAGAAGACTATTCTGCTGTATGTGTTGACTGAGTATCACTGCAGAACAGGTTTTCTTACGCGGGTTCCCGTCGCTAATGATTCAGTCGTAAATTTGCACTTTATAACAATCTAGTCTATTTCTTTAACCTATTTATCGAAAATATTATCGATATTAATCGCGCACTGCGAGGCCGCGCTTCTTTAGATCGGTCATCGTTTGTTGAGGGCTTGGATATGAACCAACGCATGATGTCAGTCTTGGCGGTAGCATTATCACTGCTGTCAGGTTGCGGCGATAGTGGCAATCAGAGCGCGCCTCTACATTCAATGCTTGAGTCAGTTGCGGTGAGCAGCAAAGTCGACAACATAGAGCCCTATGGTGATGGTAGCCCGAATGAAATTACCACCTATACCTACAACGCACAGGGTGATCCCCTAACCTTAAATTACGATATCAATGCTGACGGTAAAGTCGATCGTAGATATACCTGCAGCTATGGCCCCGAAGGTAATCTGTTGGCAGAGAGCTATGACACCGATGCTGACGGGACAGCTGATCGCATCTATACCTATAGTTATGATGAGAGTGGCCGATTGCTAACTGGCACTCGCGACACCGACGGCGATGGATCAGCGAATGAAATTTCTCAATACAACCGAGATAGTAACGGAGTTTTAATGAGCCAGAGCTGCGACGATGACGCTGATGGAAAACCTGACAGAATCGTCGGACTAGGGCACTGTGGATACCTCTAACTAGCTATTCTTACTTGATTTTGGCTTGCGCAGCATGAGCGCAGGTGTGCCATCTCTATAGGCTATAAAGACAGGATCTGCCCCCCATCGCTTTTCCGCGAGCGCTTCAAGTAGCGGTATACCGCTGACCCGAGTTAAAAGAAGATAGACAAACGCCGGTGACACCATGGTAGCCAGTTGCCAACCCGCTAGCACTGGCAGGGCAACGAGTGAGAGCCCGAGCCACAATGTTATCTCACCAAAATAGTTGGGATGTCTAGACCAAGCCCACAACCCAGTAGTAATAAAACGCCCCTGGTTTTCCGGGATACGTCTGAACAGTGACTTTTGTCTGTCCGCGATCACCTCAATACCCATACCAAACACCCAAAGGACTATACCCAGATAGGCGATAGGGCCGAGAGGCAAAGAAGTGCCTGATGTGATTGCAGCTAATCCTGCGGCCATCGTAGCCAACACCCAAAGTCCCCCGAGAGTCCAGGTCATCAGAAACCATAGGAACTTTGTTTTCATAATATTGAAGCGCGTATCCTTACCATCTTTTTTGATTCGCAAAAATAGAAAAGATCCTAGGCGCAATGCCCACACCACTATCATCACGCAGATAATAAGGTCTCGAAGATCTAGCTCGGGATTTAGCAATACCACAGCAGCAACGGTACTGATATAAGAGATTGACCCAGTCAAGTCAAAATAGTGGTCTGTTTTAAACACGAAGGAGGGCAGAAAAATAGTCCAGTGCAATCCAAAACCGATGAGTCCACAGACTACAAACAACGGCAACCCAGCGACTTCAATACTGCCATGGCTACCAGCTATTAGAATCAAACCGCCAATAATAAGAGCGATACCAATACCGGCGATACTTTGAGTTTTTTTCATTTTTTTTATACTCTTGTTGAATTACCCTGCGTTCGACAGTCTATACGTTTGGAGGGAAAGACCAGATCGGTGAGCCTTAGTTTGGGCTCATCAAGGATTATATTTGACGCAAATAACCGCTGCTCAACTGGCAGCACTTTAACCATGGTGAGTCGCTATGGCTATGGCTAATGGCTGAGGCTATTGGACATTCTAATCTCCCGTGCCTGCGCAGTGATACTAAAAAGCCTCCATCAGCTGGTTGGGGTTCTGTTTGTCGCAGCCTCCGCCGCCAAGATTTGCATAGCGCTCTGGATCCCAGAAGTCGGCGCTGTGATAGGAGATCAAGAAAGTCTCGATATACAGCTTGCAGCGCACTAGTTGATCGGTAATTTTTTTGTCGCCTTCGATTTGTTGTGTTAAAGCTTCCCTGCTGGGGGCAAAGTTTTCCATGCGCCAGCCGCCCCCGTCCGGGCTGTCAAAGATCATGGTTTCGCTACCGGTCCAAGGAACCCATTCCGGTTGCTGATAGTAGCGGCCTCTGCCCGGAGAACCGGTATGGGCGAAATGGCCCCAGTAATTCATCATGGCTTTGGAGAGTTCTGCACGGCCAACAGCGCTGTCTTCACCATACAAAAAAGGCAGCTGCAGACCGCCAACGAAGTCTCTAAAGATAAACCCTATCTCGAGCCCATGGCCCGCACCGACCAGAGAGGGGAAATCGACAATCCAGCCAGAGGGCGACTCATCCCAATCAAATCTGTAGATATAAATCCCTGGTCGGTCAGTCAAATTGCCCTGTGATATCTGCGAGGACCGCATAGCATTGGCCGGCTCTATCACCCCGAGAATGTGCCAGCGTGCGGAATAATAGCCGGCAAAGCGCTGGTATTTATTCCTTATTAATAATGCTGGGATATATCGATCAGGGATTGTGTTACAAACTGTGGGTCTCTTGCCATAAACGATTTTTCTTCATCGCGGTTTGCGCCAATAATCATGGGTATGGGATTGTATTCGTCGACATTGCCAAATATGTCTGTCAGGGGTTTGTCGGGAAGTACATAGCCGTCGCGTAAAAGCTGTGGGACCTGCACAGCTTCTGAGTCATCCGTATTTTGGTGGGCGCTAGCGATCAGGCTGACGGCAGATTGTTGGTAAAGAAGGGCAGCGATGGCCTCGTCTGCCATGATACTGAGATCATCTTTGGCCTCTTGTCTGTCGAGGGATATACCTTGATTGATCAGAAGTCGCACGAGTAATTCATTGGAACCAGCCGGCGATCCGGGAGACTTATCGTTGACATAGTTTTCAGCGCTAGCGAGAGATTCTGTTCGCACTGAGCCACTCTGCGTAATGGCTTTGTGAAAAAGTCCCCTGGCCAATGGCGATGCAACCAGAGCAAAGATATTGCGGCCACCAGCGGATTCGCCAAATAATGTCACATTACCAGCATCGCCGCCAAACGCATGGATGTTGCTCTTTATCCAATTTAAGGCCGCGATAATGTCCAGTAAGCCATAGTTTCCGGAGGCGTCCGATGGGTTGGCTGCGGTGTTTCGAATAGATTTATGTGTAAAGGAACCTAGAAGACCGAGGCGATAGTTAACGGACACAAAAATGATTTTCTGATCTTCAGCGAGGTTTTGTCCCTGATAATAGTGTGACGAACCGACACTATTGCCACCGCCATGTATCCAAACCATGACGGGCAGTTTCGCCTCCGTCACACTGGGGTTCGCTGAAAGTCTCTGTGGCGCCCAGACATTCAGTGTCAGGCAGTCTTCGCTTCCGACAATGTCGCCCTTAGTGCCAGATTCCGCCGCAAGAAAGGTCCAGGGTTGTGTGCAGGAAATTCCTGACTCCAGGACAGGTAGGGGTTCTTCCCAGTTCTCTATCGGCTGGGGTGCGCGCCAGCGAAACTCTCCCAATGGCGGTGCCGCGTAAGGTATGCCAGACCAGCCAAAGGTGTCATTGTGATCAGAGAAACCTACTATCGGGCCGTTAACTGTCTGCCGAAGAGTTTCGGGATTAATCTGACGGGCCTCGATAGGAGCATTATTGACCGTATTGATGCCGGCTGGGATTGTGAGCTTGAACCATATCAGCCCACCGATTAGTGCCGCGGCTATGGGTAGGCTCACCTTTAGGTGTTTTGTATTCATAGAGTGCTCAGATTGTATAGTGTATTAATTTGATGCTTTAATTTGCTGTGTCAACAGACGTCAGTCCAGTAGTAATCTGGCCAGATGCAGACGGTGATGCTGAGCGTCGCCATATTGATGTTGCACCCACTGCGCACGGCGCAGATACAGCTGTGCATCGCACTCATAGGTGAAACCCATACCGCCGTGAAACTGAATCGCGCGGTCACCGGCAAATAACAGGGCCTCTGTGGCCTGCGTCTTGGCCATGCGGCAGGCAACCTCAGTGTCCGAGTTTATCAGCGATTCGATAGAGCACTGATCTATTAATGTGGCAGCGTGATAGATAAATGACCTAGCCGAATCCATCTGCGTGAGAATCTCAACTGTGGGGTGTTTTAGAGACTGATAGGCACCGATTAGACGACCAAACTGAACACGACTGGTCAGGTATGCGACGACGCAATCCAGCGTCGCTGCGCAGGTACCGGTGGCCTCGGCGGCCGTAAGCAGTGCACCAATCAGTTTGATATCATTAAGCGCCAAGGGATTGAGCATAACAGCAGACGAGCTGATGGTGACCCCTGTAAAATCTACCTTGGCGGCACGCTTAGTTTCATCAATTAATATTTTCTTGCTGATAGCACCATCGGGTAGCTGGTTGGCTTCAACTATTACTAAGACTGGGCGTTGATCAAAACGTGCAGAGACAATAAAAAAATCTGCCTGCCCGGCATCGGCTACTAACTGCTTGGCGCCACTAAGGCGCAGGTCACCGCTATCCGAGGTCACTACATCGAGAGTGCAGGTGCTGATGGTTGCGCCCCAATCTTCGTTATCTAACAGCGCCATACTGCCTATGCTGCCATTGACGATCGCGGGTAACCATTTGGCCTGTTGCTCAGCTGAGCCCCCGCGCAGAATTGCCTGCGCGGCAATGCTGGTTGATATGAATGGCGTAGCCAACAGATGACGGCCCATTGATTCAACCAAAGGTACGATAGATCCTAGCCCCAGCCCTGAACCACCAAACGACTCCGGTACGGCAATTCCAGTCCAACCCAGAGCAACCATTTGCTGCCAGACCTCAGCGTTGAACCCGGTCTCAGATCCGAACAGGCTTCGAACGGCGCTAATGTCAGACTTATCGCGACAAAACTCTTTAGCACTATCTAAAATCATGGCCTGTTCGTCACTAAAGGATATTGCGAGATTGCTATTTCTAGTCACAGTAGCTCTCCTTAATCTTTCGGCAGGCCGAGTACATGTTCGCCAATAATATTGGCCTGCACCTGACTGGTTCCGCCACCAATGGTGGTAGAAAAGTTATTGAAATAGGCACGCTGCCAAAATCCACCATCCACCGCATCCTCGTCACCCACATACAGCGACGCCTGGGTCCCCTGTAACGTCAGCGCATATTGACGCATGCGCCGAAAGAACTCGGTGCCGCGCAGCTTGCCTGACAGCTGAAGTGAGTTGGGATAGTCGGCGCATAGAGCCGGAATTTTGGCCCGTCTCTCACTGAGGTGCAGAGCCTTCTCTTCGATTAGAAACTTGACTAAATTATCTCTGGTGACTGGGTCTTTAAGCAGAGGCTGCCCTTCACGTTCAACGTCATTAGCCATCTCCAACAGGTCATTCATAACGATAGAGATAATCGATGCGCCACCAGCGGCACCGGCTTCCGCGCCGCGTTCATACTGCAGAGTACGCATGGCAATACGCCAACCCTGGCCTTCGTCGCCCATAAGGCAGTCGGCAGGTATTCGCGCGTCGGAAAAAAATGTTTCAGTAAAGCCGTATTCACCGGTGAGTTTTTTAATCGGCTGAGTGCTAATACCTGCGGCATCCATGGGCGCTAAGAAAAATGACAGACCATTGTATTTGCGTTCTGTTTTGGCCTCTGTACGAGCCAGCAGGATCATATATTTAGCGTAATTACCCATGGTCGTCCAGATTTTACTGCCGTTGATGATGTATTCGTTGTCATCACGCTCAGCTCGCGTTTGAATACTGCCTAGATCAGAACCATGGTTTGGCTCAGAGAATCCTTGGCACCATATATCGTCGGCGCTAAGAATACCTCTGAGGTATTTCTCTTTCTCACAGTCGGACCCAATGTCTAAAATTAGCGGACCAGCCCAACCTAGGCCAATCACGTTAAAACAGATCGGAACCCTCAGACGCTTCATTTCTTCGTCGGCAATACTCTGAAACAGAGGTGCCATACCCTGACCACCATACTTTTGCGGCCAAGCCATACCCAGATATCCGGCGGTCCATACTCTGTGTTGCCATTCGCGCAGAAAGTCGAGCACCTGTTCTGTGCCGACTTCCATGAATGTTTGCGGGAGCAAAAATCCGGGATCTGCTGGTCTGTTATGCTCAAGCCAGGCGATTACGTCGGCGCGGAACTCAGTCAGCTCGGCTTCGGTAATGGGGGTCGAAAACGGGTTCTGTATGGCCATAGGTTCTTCCTATTTTACGTGTAGTTACCCTAGCCTGATCGGTTGCTGTGATCTTATTAATCGGCGCCATCTAACTGCCATTTGGTGCCAACTCTGTAATCTCCGGCAATGCTCGAGGCGTCACGGCTGTGAGATAGGGTGGTGCGACTATCGGCATCTAATGACTAAAAACTCTGAAGGCTAACCGCAGTACTCATTCCACAATATATTGATAAATGATTTTAATACTTTACACGCTGACACCTATTTACGTCATTCGATATGTCATTAGACCAAGCAGCCCTGCAGGGTCTTGCAAGTATGGGGGAGTACAGGCCGACACCGCAACTATTCTCTCGATATGGGTCTCAATTCAGCACTACTACCTATGCATTATTCGGGGCTTACAAGTCTGTTTATCGAACCTGCAACGGTCATTCATGGAGATTACCGCGAATAATTAAAATAGGCAGTTCTAATTTTAAGTGCCTATACTAGGACCAATTAGCATTAATATTACAATTATTAGAATAAGGATTTGCTTTAATGAATGACGTCACCTCGACTAACGCTTCAAACGCTTCAGGGGGAACCAATGAAGCCACTATTTTAGGGCATCCGCGGGGCCTGATAGTCCTTTTTCTGACCGAGATGTGGGAGCGCTTTTCCTTTTATGGTATGCGCGGTCTGCTAATAGTTTATCTAACCCAGCATTTTCTTTTCTCTGACGAAAAGTCTAGCCTGATTTACGGTGCTTACACCGCTCTGGTGTATGTTATGACGATAGTCGGGGGCTCGTTAGCTGATCGCTACCTAGGGGCCAGGAAAGCGGTCACATTTGGCGCTATATTACTCACACTAGGCCACTTTGGCATGACCTTTGAGGGCGAGGGATCCAAGCAGCTGGTGCGCTATGGTGACAGCCAATATGAGATCACCTTGGACGCTCGAGGTGGCGATGCTCGCCAGCTAATCGTTACTGACCTAGGAACGTCCTATATCAATTTTACTGAGAGCAGCATGGATGTGGCCGAGCCGGCGGCGGTAGGGCTTCCGGGCAGCATTCCCCGCGATGAATTGACGATGACAGTGGAGCGCGAAGCGTTATATCTTAATATACTGTATCTGTCATTGGCGTTACTGATCGCGGGTGTTGGCTTTCTTAAGGCCAATATTTCAACCATTGTTGGCTCTCTTTATGGATTTGGCGACAGTCGTCGCGACTCTGGATTTACGATCTTTTATATGGGTATTAATCTGGGTGCATTTTTGGCGTCTATTACCTGTGGCTATCTGGGTATCGTCTATGGTTGGAAGTATGGCTTTGGTCTCGCTGGCATCGGCATGCTCGGTGGATTAGCAATCTTTCTGGGTTGTCAGAGTTGGTTAGAGGGCAAGGCTGAGCCGCCAAGTGCTGAAAAATTAAAAGAGAAGGTGTTTTTATTTATCAATGTTGAATGGCTTTGTTACTTAATTGGCGTCGGCATTATTGCTCTATCGATGTTTCTGGTTAAGAACGAAGATTTGGTCGGCGGTATATTAGGTCCTCTGGGTATACTGATGTTTCTCGGCCTAGTAACCTATGCCTTTAAAAAGCTTGAGGGCGACGAGCGCTCGCGGATGCTGGCAGCAATTTATTTTGTATTGGCGCAGATTCCGTTTTGGGCCTTATTTGAACAGGCGGGCTCCTCGCTCAACCTCTTTACCGCGCGTCTCGTGGATCGAGAGATGATGGGTCTGTCGATCCCGGGGCCGGTCTTTCAGTCCTTAAATGCGGGCTTCATTTTTATCTTTGCGCCATTACTTGCATGGCTTTGGATCTGGTTGGCTAGACGCCAACTGAACCCGTCGACGCCGGTTAAGTTTGCTATCGGAGTGGCAATGGCTGGCATTGGCTTCCTGACGCTAGTTGCGGGGATGAAAGGCTCTGGCGAGGTGGGCTTTACGCCTGTTATCTTCATATTCTTAATTTATTGGATTCATACCATGGGTGAACTGATGGTTTCGCCTGTGGGCCTGTCTGTGGTGACTAAGTTAGCTCCAGCGCGCATTGTGGGCATGACTATGGGCGCCTGGTTTCTGTATTCTGGCCTCTCCAACTTCTTGGCAGGGGTGATAGCGCGCGCCTCAGGCGCTGAGACGATCGGCGGCCAGATGACCAATGTTGCGGCCGCCAAAGCGGGCTATGTCGAGGTCTATACGCAGGTGGGCTTTCTAGCCATTGGTATAGCCGTTTTGATGATATTAATTTCACCAGTTATTAATAAAATGATGCGCGGAGCGGACTAATGAAACTTAAAGAACTGATATTTCTGGCAACGATTTTGTCATTAACTGGCTGTGCCGATGGGCCCACTGAGTCAGCGGCGGAGTTTGTCGGCCGCATTGATAAAGAAGGTACAGAGCTGAGTAAAGAGCTGAATGCGGCCTTTTGGGTTCGCAATACCTATATCACTCCAGATACCGCGGTATTGGCAGCCAAGGCGGGCGAACGCGGTCTTGAATTTGAAAGTAAAATGGTCAATCAGGCTAAGCAGTATAAAGGTTCTGAGATGGACAGCATGACGGCTCGCGCCATTGAATTGATGTTAAGGGGGTCTTCAGCGCCAGCACCTAATGATGCGGCAATGCGCGCCGAACTTGCACAGATTCTCACTGACATGGAGGGTCAGTATGGTGCTGGGAAATACTGTAATACTGAGGGGGAATGTAAAGAATTGCAGGAACTGGAGGCGGTTTTAGCGGACTCCCGTGACTATGACGAGCTGTTGGATGTCTGGCAGGGTTGGCGTCAGGTGTCGCCGCCTTACCGCAAGCAGTATCAGCGCTTTGTGGAGATTGCCAATCAGGGCGCACAGGATTTTGGTTATAAGAATTTAGCTGAACTATGGAAGGGTGGCTACGATATGGATAGCAACACCTTTACCATTGAAGCGCGCAGCCTTTGGGATCAAGTTAAGCCGTTTTATGACGAGTTACACTGCCACGTTAGAGCTAAGCTGAGTGAAACTTATGGGTCGGATAAGGTGCCTTTAGATGGGCCTATCCCCGCGCATTTACTGGGTAATATGTGGTCGCAAACCTGGGATAATATCTACCCTATTATGGAGCCCTACGAGGGCGTCGCCTCTTTGGATGTCACCGCGGCACTGGTCGAGCAGGGCTATGACGAGGTGCAGATGACCAAAACTGCAGAAGGCTTTTTTACTTCTTTGGGGCTACCTGCACTGCCAGACAGTTTTTATCAAAACTCTATGATCAAAAAACCACGTGATCGCAGTGTCGTCTGTCATGCCAGTGCCTGGGATATCGACAGTGGTAATGATCCGCGTATCAAACAATGCGTCGAGATCAATGAGGAACAGCTGGGTACCCTGCATCATGAGTTGGGGCATATCTATTACTACCTGATGTACAAAAATCAGCCTTCGGTTTTTAAAGGCGGTGCGCATGACGGGTTCCATGAAGCGATTGGTGATACGATTCAGCTGTCAATGACACCTTCATATTTGCAAAAAATCGGTCTAGTTGACGAGGTAGAGATTAGTTATGAGGCGACTATTAATAAGCAAATGAAGTTGGCTCTGGAAAAGATCGCCTTCCTACCATTCGGTAAGATGATTGATGAATGGCGCTGGAAAGTATTTTCCGGTGAGATTGCCGCGGAAGATTACAATGCGGGCTGGTGGAAACTCCGTGAAGAGTATCAGGGCATTAAAGCCCCAATCACACGTTCTGAGGCAGATTTTGACCCAGGGGCCAAGTATCATATTCCGGGTAACACACCCTATACCCGTTATTTTTTGTCTTTTATAATGCAGTTTCAGTTCCACAAGGCGCTGTGTGATGCCGCGGGCTTCGATGGTCCTCTGCATGAATGTTCGATCTATGACAACAAGGCCGCCGGTGAAAAGTTGGGTAATATGCTGGCAATGGGCCAGAGTAAACCTTGGCCGGAAGCTATGGAGGCATTAACCGGACAACGAAGTATGGACGGTGGTGCAATTATTGACTATTTTGGGCCGTTGAATAGTTGGTTAAAAGATCAAAACAAAGACCGATCATGCGGCTGGTAATGAGTGGGCACTGAAGGACGTAAAGATTTAGAGCGTGCTCTAGTGTAAGAGCCTCCACGGAAGGATCGCTGGAGAATCCGAGCGACTCTTCAAAAGCTAAAGCTGATGCCCTAAAGGCGTCTGCTGTTTTTAATAATACAAAAGTGGATGGGCCAGCTCACCCTCACAGTAGGGCGAGAGGTCGAGTTCCTCGTCTTCAGGATACAGGGTATTAATGTTGATACTGGGCCCAGATAACAGCGCTGCAGGTCCCAGGGTACTAACCGTACTAGTGACACTGATAAAGCGTTTGAGCTCGCCCTTTAGATTGATCTGCATACGGAAACTAGGCATAGGTTCGAGTTTAGCTGCTCGCTGGCGCCAATCTGTAGGGACATTTTCATGGCGTGCCAAGCGGTCACGCATCTCACGATCGCGCGGACTATCACTAAACAAGGTGCGCTGCTCCAACGACATCAAGATAACCGAAAGCGTATCTTCCCAAGCGCTCACAAAAGTACCTGCGCCTTCGCGACTAAATAGAAAGTCGAAATTATTGGTTACTTTGTCTAGGACTGCTTTGTTGATGGTTTGGCTAAATAGTCCCACCCAGCCGCGATTGACCATTAATATGTGGTTTGACTCGTTTAACACTATAGTCGGATAGGGGTCCAGTGCTTTCAGGGACATGGTCATGGTCTTGCGTAACCATTTTAGTTCTGGCGCGTGAAAGTCGAGTTCCCCGGTGCTGGGTACAAAGCCTGCAGCAATAAGTAGGTGATTGGTGTCGCGTTGCCCCAACCGCATAGCCACCGCTATGTCCTTGGCAATAGTCTGGCTAGGGCGGCTACTACCATTTTCGAGACGGCTGATATGGCGCGGAGAGCTATTGATGTATCCTGCCAGTTGCTCTTGGCTAAGACTATGTACGCCGCGCCAGAATTTGAGAAAGCGAGCGAAGGCATCGTGATTATCTTTTTCGGACAAGGTGTGCAGGTCCCTTTTGACTCGACATATCAATGAAATGATTTATGGTAATCACCTGATGGTTTAAGCGCAACTCTATTTGAGCATGGCAGAGATCAATTTTGGTGATGGGTGAACTCTGTAACCTGACATTCCATGTCATGGTCAAGCGCCGCTATATTTGGCACCCTGTGTGCCGTTAGTTCTGTTGACTTCAATGAGGAAAAAATAATGCCTACGATGATTAAGAAATCTGAGATTGAACAGTACATAGGCCATGTCTGTGAACCCACTGACTGGCTAGAAGTCACTCAGCAGCAGGTCAATGAATTTGCCGAGTGTACAATGGACCGCCAGTTTATCCATATCGACCCTGTTGCCGCGGCTAAAACACCTTTTGGGGGTACTATTGCCCACGGCTTTTTAACGCTCTCTATGCTGTCGTACTTTGCTGAAACGTTCAGCTTAGTAGTTGAAGGTATCTACATGGGGGTTAATAAAGGTTTTGATAAGGTGCGCTTTGTCGCACCCGTTCCCGTCGGTAGTAGTATCCGTTGTCACGCGACTATTTTAGATATCACCGAAAAGCGCCCGGGTCAGTTCGACTTTAAAATTGAGGTGACAGTCGAGATTGAAGGTGGCGATAAGCCTGCATTGGTCGCGGAATGGTTATCTGTGCAGATGGCCAAGTAATTTTTATAAATACACAGTGATAAAGAGAGAAAAGATGAGTATTAATTTTGAGGGAAGAGTAGCCATTGTAACCGGTGCCGGAAATGGTCTGGGCCGTTCGCATGCGCTGGCATTAGCAGAGCGAGGCGCGAAGGTTGTTGTCAACGATCTTGGAGGTGCTCGAGATGGTACTGGAGCCTCGTCGGATGCGGCCATGGACGTGGTCGCTCTGATTGAAGCGGCTGGTGGCGAAGCCTTTGCCCACGGCGCCAATGTTGCCAATTTCGATGAGGTACAAGATATGGTTGCCCAGGCGATGGAGAAATGGGGCCGTGTAGATATTTTGATCAATAATGCCGGTATTCTCCGTGATAAGTCATTTAGCAAAATGGATCTGGCAGACTTTAAACTGGTGATGGACGTTCATCTGATGGGCTCTGTTAACTGCTCTAAAGCGGTGTGGGAAATTATGCGCGGGCAGAACTATGGCCGTATTGTGATGACCACGTCTTCTAGTGGTATGTATGGCAACTTCGGTCAGTCGAACTATGGTGCGGCTAAGATGGCGGTGCTGGGCTTTATGAATACGCTCGTGCTGGAAGGCGGCAAGAACAATATACATATCAATGCTCTGGCGCCTACTGCAGGGACTCGTATGACGGAAGATCTTATGCCTCCGGAAATGCTAGCCCTGTTGACCGCAGAATCTGTGACAGCAGCGGCCTTGGTTCTCTGTGATGAGAGCGCTCCAACCAAAAACATTCTCTGTGCCGGTGCGGGTGGTTATGCCAAAGCTAGTATGTATGAGACGGATGGTATTTTCTTGGCGCAGGACGAGCAGAGCCCTGAATTTATTGTGGCTGGATGGGATGAAATCAGTGACCCTTCAAATCATCAGGCTCTAGAATCCGGTGGTAAGCAGACCGAGAAATTTTTAATGAAAGCCATGGCGGCCTTGCAAGGTGTATAACAAAATCGTTTAAACTACATTAATTAACATTCTATTGATTAAGGAAAAGACTATGAAAGAAGCAGTAATCGTTGCAGCAGCGCGTACCCCTATCGGCAAGGCATTCCGTGGAGCCTTTAACAACCTTGAATCTCCGTCTATGAGCTCACATGCAATTGCCGCCGCTGTCCAGCGCTCCGGTGTTGACCCAGCAGAGATCGATGATTGTATTATGGGTGCGGCTATGCAGCAGGGCACACAGACCATGAATCTCGGGCGTCAGGCAGCTATGGCTTCCGGTCTACCGGTGTCAGTCTCAGGGATGACAGTTGACCGACAGTGCTCCTCTGGCCTTATGGCCATTTCGATCGGTGCCAACAACATTACTAATGATGGTTCTTCGATCATTGTCGCTGGTGGTTGTGAGAGCATTAGCCTAATTCAAAATGAACACTTTAATGCCTACCGCGCGGCCGATCCTCTTGCATTGAAGCATGCGCCTTTGATCAATATGCCGATGCTAGATACCGCTGAGACTGTTGCTAATCGTTACAGTATTTCTCGTGACGCACAGGACGAGTACGCGGTGATTTCTCAGGCACGCACTGCGGCAGCTCAGGAAGCAGGGCTATTCGCCGACGAAATTATTCCGGTGACTGCTACCATGCTCGTCACTAATCGTGAAACAGGTGAAGTAACGGAAAAAGAAGTTACGCTGACTAAGGACGAGGGCAATCGCCCTGGAACTAACTTTGAAGGTCTGTCTGGTTTAAAAGTCGTGCGCAGTGGTGGAACTATCACTGGTGGTAATGCCTCGCAATTGTCTGATGGTGCTGCTGCAGTTGTTCTGATGGACGGTACTCTGGCATCGCAGCGCAATCTCGAGCCACTCGGGGTCTATCGCGGTATGACTGTCGCTGGTTGTGAGCCCGATGAGATGGGTATTGGCCCTGTATTTGCTATACCTAAGCTTCTCAAGCGCAATGGCTTAAAAATGGAAGACATTGGTCTGTGGGAGTTAAATGAAGCCTTCGCTGTTCAGGTCATTTATTGCCGAGACAAGTTGGGTATTCCTATGGATCGTCTCAACGTCAATGGTGGCTCTATTTCTATCGGGCATCCATTTGGCATGAGTGGCGCGCGTATGGTTATGCATGCATTGATGGAAGGTAAGCGTCGCGGTGAAAAGTATGTTGTGATCACTATGTGTGTTGGTGGCGGTATGGGCGCTGCTGGTCTATTTGAAGTAGTTTAATAGCGAAAGTACTGCGCCATTATTAAGAGTGTCTATGCGGCTCTGACTGTCACATCGTTATCCGAATCAATCTGTAGCTAGGCTTTTCTATGCGGAGGTGTTGCTGTTATGCAACGCCTCCGTTTGTGCAATACGGCTTTCTAAAACTAGCAATGTTATTGATGCAGGTTTGTTTGCTCAAGGCTCCAACGCTGAGCTTCCAGCCAGAATAAAGGTTTAGCAATGCAAGTTATCAAAGGGAAGGTCGCTGTAGTCACTGGCGCTGGTTCGGGTATTGGCCGAGCGCTAGCCATTGCGCTTGCGGCGCAAGGCTGTAATTTGGCACTTGCGGATATAAACCCAGAGTCGCTAAAAGAAACACAAAGGCTTCTCGACAGTAATTTTTTTGAAAGCAATGTCCACGTTACATTACATACAGTAGATGTCAGTCAATGGGAGCAGATGGAGGCGTTTGCCGATAATGTTTTCGAGCAACATCGCCAAGTCAATATGCTGATTAATAATGCCGGTGTCGCTATGGGGGCGCTATTTAAAGATGTCAGTTTGGACGACATGCGTCGGATCATGGATATCAACTTTTGGGGTGTTGTCTACGGTTGCAAGGCCTTTGCCTCAAGAATGAAGACCGCTGATGAAGCCACTATAGTCAACATATCTAGCGTATTTGGGCTGATTTCTGCACCGATGCATAGCGCCTATTGTGCGTCTAAATTTGCGGTGCGTGGTTTTAGCGATGCACTGCGACATGAAGTGGGCTATATGGGGAAAAACTTTAAAGTGGCCTGTGCTTTTCCTGCGGGTGTTAAAACGAGCATAGCCGATAACGCGAAGCTCACTCTGCATGCCAAGAGTGGGAGCAGTGAGCAACAGCAAAGAGCGCACATGGAAAAGTTATTTTTGACGACCGCTGAAGACGCAGCGATAGACATTCTTAGGGGTATTCAGAAGGGTAAAACAAGAATTAGGGTGGGTAAAGGATCAATACTGATTGATTTGCTAAGCCGTCTGCTGCCAGTTAAATATATGGCCTTTTTATAAGCCAAAACTTACTCTTACCTGAAGTTCTATCAGTCATCAGCCAATCTCGGGCCTATTTAAAAAATGCACATAGACGCGGCACAGTACGATTTACACTCCATTGTCAGAGAATCACCTTGGTTTGCTGACTTGCCCCAAGATGCTTTAACTATGCTGCTCCAGTCAGCGACCATTAAGACCTATACTGCGCGAGAATACCTGTATCGGCCCGGTGAAAAGACCTCAGTTATTTACTGCCTTTTATCAGGACGCTTGAGGATATCGATGAACAGTCATTTGGGTCACCAATTTGCTCTTACAGACTTGGAAGCCAATTATTGGTTGGGTGAGGCGTCTCTCATAGCTGATCAGGCGCGTATTCAGGAGGCGCAATTGCAGACCGATGCAGATGTTCTCTCTATACCTAGGGGAGCTATGTTAGAGGTTGCTGAGCGTTATCCTCTATTATATCGCAATCTTTTTTATGAAAATTTACGTCGCTCTAGACAGATCTATGAATTGATGGCGGCCATGGTTTTTTATCCGTTGCGGGCCCGTCTGGCCGGCCGGCTACTAGACTTAATGACTGACTACGGGATATCGCGAGATGGGGGAGTATTATTGGATGTGCAACTGACCCAAAATGATTTTGCGCGTCTGTGCCTCGGCTCACGCCAGCGTGTGAATAAGATTTTTCGCGAGTGGACGGAGCAGGGGGTACTGAGAATGCATAGGGATAAATATATCCTTTTGGACCTGCGTGCGCTTGAGCATGAAGTGAGTGCCGGCGATAATTAAATCACCTCACCTAAACTCCGGTCATCTATACTATCGCAACCGGATTGCCTAGGAACAAAAAAGTGAGAGTTAACGGATATGCATTTGTGTCAAATTAAATTAGTAATCGGTCTTTTTATCGTCACACTTCTAACCGGTTGCGACCAGTCTAAGCAATCAAGCACGATGGAATCAAAAGCTAGCGAATACACTGTTGCTAGCAACCAGCAGTTTGCTGAAAACTTAAATATTGATCATCAGCAGGACTTTGAAGATGCCCGGCGGGGTATGGTCGCAGCGGCGCCCAATGAGTCAATGGTCTCGACAAAGGGTGTAAGAATTTGGGATGCAGCGGCCTATGATTTTGTTCAGGGTGAAGCGCCCGACACAGTAAATCCTAGTCTCTGGCGTCAGGCTAAATTGAACAACATTCGCGGTCTATTTAAAGTCGCGGAGGGTATTTATCAGTTGCGTGGCTTTGATCTCGCCAACATGACGCTAATTAAGAGTGATAACGGCTGGATACTTGTCGATCCCCTAACTACGATGGAAACCACAACGGTAGCTATAGACTTTGCCGAGCAGCATTTAGGTAAGATAAATTTAACCGCCGTAATCTTCACCCACAGCCATGTCGATCATTTTGGTGGCGTGTTAGCGTTGATTAATTCGCAGCAGGCAGCGGAGAATAACATTCCGATTATAGCACCAGCCGGATTTTTGGCTGAGGCTACTAGCGAGAACATTATTGCGGGCCGTGCTATGACTCGTCGTGGTAGCTATATGTTTGGTGATCTTCTTGAGCGCTCACCCACGGGGCATGTCGATGCGGGTCTCGGCAAACAGGTAATATTTGGCAGTGTTTCCATTCTTCAGCCCACGGTGATTATTGATCAGCCAGAGCAAACTATGCTGGTAGACGGGGTCGAGTTTGATTTTTATAATATGCCTGGCAGTGAAGCGCCTGCAGAGTTGACCTTTTATTTGCCGAAGTGGAACGCCTTCTGTGGCGCTGAGATACTCAGTCATGTGATGCATAACGTATTGACTCTAAGGGGTGCTAAGGTCCGTGATGCGCTGCTATGGAGCGATTATATTGGCCAGTCGATTGATCGTTTGGACGATGTCGAAATTTTGTTTAATAGCCATCACTGGCCCACCTGGGGTCATGACCGTATCATCGCGCAGATGCAACAGCAGCAGGATATGTATAAATTCACCCATGACCAGACTGTGCGCCTGGCTAATATTGGCTATACGCCAAAAGAGATTGCTGAAAAGCTAAGGTTGCCTAAAAGTCTGGCTGGTAATTTTCATATACGCGGTTATTACGGCACGTTGAGCCACAATAGCAAGGCGGTGTATCAACATTATTTTGGTTGGTATGAGGGCAATCCAGCTCAGCTTAATCCACTGCCGCCGGTTGAGTCATCGGTGCGCTATGTCGAATTCATGGGTGGCGCTGATACCATGCTTAAAAAAGCCGCGTTATATCTGGCTAAGGGTGAATATCGATGGGTGGGTGAGGTAATCAATCATCTGGTTTTTGCCGAGCCGGATAATATGGCCGCGCGAAATATGCTGGCGGAAGCCTATCGGCAGATGGCCTATCAGGCGGAATCTGGACCCTGGAGAGATATTTATCTCTCTGGGGCCAAGGAACTAACTGAGGGCAAAGCACATCAAGCATCTGCTGTATTTTCTGCGGAAGATTTTTTCCTCCAAGTACCATTGATCGAATTTATGAAGGCGCTGTCTGTGACATTGGATGCAGAGAAAGCTGAAGGCCAGCGCTTAAAAATTAATGTATCGTTTAAAGAGTTGGACCAAAACTTTGTCTTATCGATTAGAAACTCGGTGATGTACTATCGCGAATTACCCGCGGATAAAAGTGCCGATGCCAGTATTACTATTGATCGTGGCTTATTTTTTCAAATAATGATGAAACAGGTGGATATTATTGATTTAGTCGGATCTGAGGAGTTACAGATCGAAGGTAGCTTTTTAAAGCTGGTTAAGTTTTTCTCTCTTCTAGGGGAATCCAACGATAACTTTAATATAGTGACGCCTTAAACAGGCCCTAAAATCTCCACTGATATAGCTGAGACTGTAAATACGGTTGCCGATAGTGCCGTTTTTACTGTCGCCAACGGATAACAGAGCCAGTGTTTCAAATGACCTAGCAAAATCTCCAGTGGGTAAAATATTGCGCCTTAAACTGCGCTTTTGATCACGAAAAATTAACTGAAGCGACCAATGACTGGTAGAGCGATGAAACAAACGACGAAATTTCTGCAATCCAATGGACTTCGCATAGCATATGAAACGTTTGGTAATCCCACTGATCCAACAATATTACTGGTCGCTGGCCTCTACAATCAGCTAGTCCGATGGCCAGTAGAGCTTTGTGAATTACTGGTTACGCAGGGCTTTCGGGTGGTGCGTTTTGACAACCGCGATATCGGGTTAACGGATAAAATGGATGGTATTAGGGCGCCTAGCTTTTTACGCCTGTTGCTAAATTATTATTTAGGTATTCCGGTCTCTGCACCCTACAGCTTGAGTGATATGGCGGCAGATACAGTAGGCGTTTTGAACGCCTTAGGCGTTGAGCAAGCGCATATCGTTGGCATGTCTATGGGTGGGATGATTAGCCAGCTGGTGACAGGGTTGTATCCAGATAGAATTTTATCGCTTACCTCTATTATGTCGACTAGTGGTGAGTGGGGCAAAGGTGTCGCCTCGCTGAAAGTCGCTAGGCAAATGACCAAGACTACTTCGAAAAATCGTTCGGCCCTCGATAATTCGGTAGAAACTTGGCGGCTCATCGGCAGTCCGGCCTACCCCATGAGCGATGAATCGGTGCGGGCGCAGCTGGTAGCGGAGCACAAGCGCTCCAATTACCCTGCGGGCTATATGCGCCAAATTGCCGCAATTCGGACGGCACCGGGCCGCGCTAAACTGTTAAAAACTATTAAAGTGCCAGTGCTAGTGATCCATGGCCAGCAAGATTTACTGGTTCCCGTTAATGGAGGTATTGATACGGCGAAACACATTCCTCAGGCTGAATTAGCCATATTTGAGGGTATGGGGCATACGCTTCCGCAGGCACTTTTGCCGACGTTCGCCGAACTTATAGCAAAAAATGCACTAAAATCGACTAATTTCCACTAGTATCTGCTATTGGATGCTTTTCGATCAGGGTAGGTTTCAACCGTGTAGAAAAGCCGCTGGTATAAAAAAGAGGTCTTATCTAACGTCAATAAGACCCCTGCAGGAGCGACTTTTAGGCCATGCTGATTACGACTATCTTTCGAGAATTGCCGTAACGCCTTGGCCACCAGCTGCACAGATAGAAATAAGCCCTCTTCCTTTGCCTTTTTGTTCTAACATTTTCGCCAGAGTGGCAATGATTCGAGGTCCTGTGGCTGCAAAAGGGTGGCCGGTGGCGACACTAGAGCCTTTAACATTCAGCTTGGCACGATCAATCGAACCCAGCGCGGCCTTGAGGCCCAATTTGTTTTTGCAAAAATCCTTATCTTCCCAAGCTTTCATGGTGCACAGCGCCTGAGCCGCGAACGCTTCGTGAAGCTCATAGAAATCAAAGTCCTGTAAACTCAAACCCGCGCGCTTTAGCATGCGAGGCACCGCGTAAGCGGGCGCCATCAAAAGCCCTTCACTTTTCTCACCCTGAGAATAAAAATCGACTGCTGCCACTTCACTGAATGTTAAATAGGCCATAACCGGTAGATTGCGCTCCTTGGCCCATGCTTCACTGGCCAAGAGCACCGCGGCGGCTCCATCTGTCAATGTCGTGGAGTTAGCAGCCGTTAAGGATCCATTCTTGGGGTCAAATGCCGGTTTTAGCTTAGCCAGTTTTTCGAGCGGGGTGTCGCGCATAATCCCATCGCGCTGGACCTCATTAAACGGGCTGAATGAGATCCTCGAAAAACCCTTCATTGTAGGCAGCGATAAGATTCTGGTGACTTCTCCATGTTAATTCATCTTGCGCTTCGCGGCTGATACCCCATTCTTTAATCATTAACTCACAGTGCTGGCCCATGGATAGGCCTGTGCGAGGTTCGGCATTAGCGGGCAAAGAGGGAAGAATAAAGCTAGGGCGAAAGCGCATTAATATTTTCAGTCGCGCGCCCAATGTTTTGGCTCTGTTCAAATCCAGTATCATGCGTCTATAATTTTCATTTAACGCGATGGGTGCATCACTGGCTGTGTCGGTACCTGCGGCAATACCTGCGTCAATTTGTCCGAGGGCAACTTTATTGGCCACCAGAATTGCCGCCTCGAGGCCAGTACCGCAAGCCTGCTGGATATCATAGGCTGGTGTCTCCAGTGCTAGACCAGAGTTCAATGTGGCTTCTCGCGCGAGGTTGAAATCGCGTGAGTGCTTCATTACTGCGCCCGCAGCCACTTCTCCCAGACGTTCCCCCTCAAGATCAAACCGCCTGACTAGCCCTTGCAAGGTAGCTGACAGCATGTCCATGTTGCTGGCATAACTATAGGCGGTATTGCTGCGCATAAATGGGATTCGATTTCCGCCAATAATGGCAACTCTACGTATTTTGCTCATAGCAATGATTCCAAAGATAATAGACAGGCATTATTGCCCATAAACAGGCGATAGCACATTAACCAATATAAAACATTAGGCCATTGGCTGACAGTTTCGTTATGGTGGCATCTCGGCCAATGGTCTTGTAGAGTCTCAGGCTACACTTCACTTCCGCTAATTATTTCGCTCAAAGGACCGCTCTAATGACTGATCGCTATTTGGAACTCGCCAACGCCAATCTGACTAAAACTATTTTTGATGGGTTGGGGCTACCGACCCCTGTGCGTCTGAAGCGCGAAGATCACAGTAGCGCACATAAACTCAGTGGGCATGTCTTAGTGGGCTGCACTGAGGATGGTAGTTTTGCTAAGGTGATAAGTCCATGTTGGAGGCTACCCGATGACATAGCTGAGCCCGATAATCAAGCTAAGGTCAGTCTAGTCTTTGATGCTTCAGGGATCAGCACAACAGAGCAGAGCAGTCAGCTGTATCAATTTTTTAGCCAACACCTAAGCTCGTTGGCGCTATGTGGTCGTGTCATTGTGATCGGGCATAAACCGCAGGCGCTGACTGATACCACCCACGCCACATTGCAGCGAGGATTAGTAGGTTTTATTAAATCTGTGGCTAAAGAAATTGGGCGCAAAGGTGCAACGGCTAACTTGCTCTATATCGATAAGGGCGGAAAGACGGCAATCGAAGCGCCATTACGCTTTCTGTTATCGGCCGGTTCGGCCTTTATGAATGCGCAGGTTATTAATGTGGGTAAGCCTGTGGTAAAAGTTACGGGTGACTGGGCGCGACCGCTGGAAGGGAAGTCGGTGGTGGTCACTGGGGCTGCCCGTGGTATCGGATTAGCGATTAGTCAGGTTCTGGCTCGCGATGGTGCAACGGTTATTGGCATCGATGTGCCGCAGGCAGCAGATGATTTAAACGGTGCTATGGCTGCCATTAATGGTCTCAGTTTGCCATTGGACATTACCACCGAGGATGCCGCTGACCTGCTCGTTCAGTTTTGTCTTGATCATAACAGTCAGCTACACAGCATTATTCACAATGCCGGCATTACTCGAGACAAGATGCTAAGTCGTATGACTTCTGTGCAATGGGACCTGCTGATGCAGGTTAATCTGGGCGCTGCACAGCGAATTAATGACGCTCTGTTAGGCGACCGATTTACTTGACAAAGGTGGCAAGATTAGTTGGCGTGGCATCAATTAGCGGTATCGCTGGCAACGTTGGTCAGACCAATTATGGGTTTTCTAAGTCTGCTGTCATCGGCATGGTTGATAGCCTGGCCGCATCGTGCGCTAAACGCGGTATTACCATTAATGCAGTGGCTCCCGGCTTTATTGAAACTCAGATGACGGCCGCTATTCCCTTCATGACGCGGCAGATGGGTCGCCGGCTGTCGTCTTTAAGTCAGGGTGGTTTGCCAGTAGATGTTGCTGAGGTGATCGGCTTCTTAGTTAGCCCGCAAGCCGCAGGTATAAATGGCAATACCGTACGGGTTTGCGGTCAGAGTTTGCTAGGCGCCTAAGTGAATTAATTGGAGCTGTGGAGCTCTGCGTTAAGCTCTACAGCGCTCTTATTGGTTAGGCACTCAACCGTTCCTGTGACAGAGTTGCGGCGAAATAGCAGGTCACTTTTACCACTCAATTCGCGTGCCTTAAGTGTGCTGAGCACCTGCTTTTGATCATCTAGTAATGTGACTATGGTTCCAGCGGTTATATAAAGCCCAGCTTCCAATGTGCAGCGATCACCTAGCGGTATACCAAGGCCAGCATTGGCGCCAAGGAGGCATTTTTCACCCATCGAAATAACCATGCTGCCGCCCCCAGATAGGGTGCCCATGATAGATGCACCGCCGCCAATATCCGAACCAGCGCCGCAGAATACGCCTGCAGAGACGCGCCCCTCAATCATGTTGGGGCCTTCACAACCTGCATTAAAGTTAATAAAGCCTTCATGCATTACCGTGGTGCCCTCTCCGACGTAGGCGCCGAGTCGGACTCTTGAACTGTCGGCAATACGGATCGCCGTAGGCACAATGTAGTCGACCATTTTGGGGAATTTGTCCACACAGTCTACGTGCAGAGGAGTCCCCATTCGAGCTTCCAAAAGTCGCGCAGGTAGTTCGTCTATATCGATGGCGCCAACATTGGTCCAGGCGATATTTTTCAGGGTGCCAAAAATACCTGTTAGATCGGTTCCGTGAGGTTTAACCAGGCGGTGGGAGAGGAGATGGAGTTTCAGGTAGCCCTCAGGCACTGAGGTTGGCGGGGTGTTATCGGTCATCAGTACCGCGACGACAGGCCGACTTGATACCGCCAACTGTTGAATAGAGTAGGCCATGTCAGAGTAGCCATTATGGCTAAGAGCTGATTGCAGTGCGGCGAGCTGTTCGCTGCTGGGCTCAATTTCGCCCGAGCTTATGCCAAGACTGACCCCAAGGATGTCGCTTAGAGCTGGGTCTGGATTCAATAAGGGTGTCGGATAAAATACTTCTAACCATTCACCGCGACTATTTTTGCTACCGACACCGATTGCGAAACTATACAAATTACTCATGGGTTTACTCTTTCCGATTAATTAAAAATGGCTTGGTACTGATTGTCTTTAAAGCCGATCGTGACTGCGCCGCCGACATTGAGGACGGGGCGCTTAATCATCGCCGGATGCGCTAGCAGCAGAGCGACGACATTATCTCGATTGGTCGATTCTTGCACGGCACTATCCAACTTGCGCCAAGTGGTGCCGCGGCGGTTAAGCACGGTTTCCCAGTCGACTTGTTGAACCCAGCTTTCAATAGTTTCAGCGTCAATGCCGTCGCTGCGAACGTCATGAAAAGTATACTCAACGCCATTTTCAGTCAGCCATTTGCGGGCTTTCTTAATGGTGTCGCAATTTTTAATACCATACAGCTTAGTCACTTTTTCAACCTCATTATTGTGGAGTGTAAGCATAGCAAAAGCGCTAGGGCTTATGGGCGATAAATGGGTTTTTACGGGCCGGATAGCAGGTAGTGCAAATATCACAAACGCGCCCATCGCAGCCTCGTGCTGAGCAGTATTCACGACCATAAAATATGATTTGTAAATGCAGTTTGTTCCATTCACTGCGTGGAAAGAGGCTTTTTAAATCTTTTTCTGTCTGCGTTACATTTTTTCCTTTGGTAAGCCCCCAGCGTTGAGCGAGTCGATGGATATGGGTATCTACGGGAAAGGCAGGATGGCCGAAGCCTTGTGACATAACCACGCCTGCGGTTTTATGACCGACTCCCGGCAGAGACTCTAAAGCCTGCCAATCATCAGGAACCTCTCCGCTATACCGATCGACGAGGATCTTTGAAAGAGTAGAGATTGCATTAGATTTTTGCGGCGCCAAGCCGCACGGTCGCACTATTTTATAAATGGTATCGACTGGTACATGTTGCATATCAAAAGGATTGTTAGCCTGTAAAAAAAGCGCCGGGGTAACCTGATTAACGCGAATATCGGTGCACTGGGCGCTGAGTAACACAGCCACCAACAGCTCAAAATTATTTTTGTGGTCAAGGGGAACTGGCGTCTGTGGATAGAGCTCATTAAGTCGCTTTAGGATATGCGCGGCTCTTTCTTTTTTTAACATCGCCAGACCCTCAGAGCGCAAGGCCTTGGGCATATTGTTTAATCCGCAGAGCCGCCTCGACACATTCCTCAGTACTTGCCACGAGGGCCATTCTCACGCGATTTTGCCCGGGATTACCATTTGTTGACGCTCTCGAAACAAACTGCCCCGGTAGCAAAGTAACATTTTGCTGTTCAAATAAGCCTCTGGCAAATTCTGCATCATCGATTGGTGTCTGAGCCCAGAGATAGAAACTGGCATCAGGCTTTGGAAAGTCGAGTACATCAGCGAGAATCTCGGTCACCGCGGAAAATTTTTCGCGGTACAGGGCTCTATTGGACTGGACGTGCTCTTCATCGCCCCAGGCAGCCATTGACGCTAATTGAACAGGCAGCGACATAGCGCAGCCATGGTAGGTGCGGTAACTGAAAAAGTCTTTTAAGACGCTAGCGTCGCCAGCGATAAAGCCCGAGCGCAAACCGGGTAGATTAGAGCGTTTAGACAGGCTGTGAAAAACCACACAGCGTCTAAAATCCTGCCTATTCATCTCGTTACAGGCCTGCAAAAGACCCGCGGGCGGATTGCCCTCGTCAAGATAGACCTCGGAGTAGCATTCGTCGCTAGCGACAATGAAATCATATTTATCCGCTAAAGCTATAGCCTGTTGCATCTGCGCTATAGACATAACCGCACCAGTGGGATTCCCTGGCGAACAGATTTGCAAAAGCTGGCAACGCTGCCAGATCGCCTCAGGAACAGCGTCGAGGTCAGGGATAAATCCCTGATCAGCTGTGCAGTCCAAATAATAGGGCTTTGCGCCGGCTAATATGGCGGCACCCTCATAGATTTGATAGAAAGGATTGGGGGCGACTACTATTGGCTGCTGAATAGTTTGCTCGTTGTTGTTCACCTTAGGTTTCTGATTTGGCGAGTAATCAATCACCGCCTGAGTAAAGGCAAACAGCGCTTCTCTGGTTCCCGTCACCGGTAAGACATTACGCTCAGGATCAACGCTAGCTAAGTTGAGATTAAAGCGCTTTTCTAGCCATTGGCTAATGACTTCGCGCAACGCCAGCGTCCCTTTGGTGGAGGGGTAAAGTGCTAACTGATCTGCAGAGTCACGCAGTGCCTGTTTTACAAACTCGGGAGCAGGGTGCTTAGGCTCGCCTATAGACAGCGCGATGTGACTCAGATGTGCCGGCGGCGTGATACCAGATTTAAGACGGTTGAGTCGCTCAAAGGGATAGGGTTGCAATTGCTGTATTTTGTGATCCATGGTTGGTCTGCTCAGTGCCAAAATTTCATTGGTCGTAGCTCTGCACCCTGCAAATCGTCCTTGTTCCGCTGATCTAATTCACTGCAGATAGTGTGCCGAAGTTTTTGACAAAAGTCCGTATCCGTCAAAGGTTCGTGGTTAAAGTCGGTAAGATAGAATACATCTTCCACGCGCTCGCCGAGGGTAGATAGCTTTGCATTATATAAGTTGAGTCCATAGCGCAAAAAGATACTAGCTAAATGGGCCAGAAGTCCGGGCCGGTCGGGTGTCAGTACCTGCAATACTGTGGTATTGGTTTCTGAGTCATTGCGCAATGTTGCAGTGGTCTTTAACGTGAAATTCATTAGCTGTCTTGGCGTCCGTCGATGCACATCGAAGCTGACATCACTGGGATTTAAAATCGCATCGCGCAAGGTGTCAATGACGGTCTTACAAAGATTACGATCGCTGCCGATGGGTCGGTCTTGATCGTCTAATACATAAAATACATCGAACGAGCGATTGTCATGTGTCGTATGAAGTCGGGCATCTTGAATGTTTAGATGCAGCTTATCGAGGATAGCGGCGATCATAGAAAATATATTTTGACGGTCGCGAGCATGGACAAAAATCTGTGTCGCAACGGGAATTTCAACCCCCACATCGCGGAGCAGTATCACCGGTGTATCGTGGCTCGTATTGTCTATAATAGCCTGAGTAAACGTAGCTATGTCGTCACTTTTTTCCCGTAAAAAGAACTCCTCAGTGACATCACTCCAGACTGCCAGCGCCTGAGGTGCGTCAATATTTTGCTCAGCGAGCCGATTTAATACGGCATTTTTCGCATCTCTAACCCAGGCCGACTTGTCGGCTGGAACGCCGAGACCCTCTTGCAGCGCCCGCTTTGTTTCGAAGTACAGGTTGTGCATTAACGAACCTTTCCAATCAGTCCAGAGTCTGGGGTTGGTGGCATTGATATCAGCGACAGTCAGCAGGTATAAATGTTCAAGATGCATCTGGTCGCCGACATGGGTAGCGAATTTGTAAATTACATCGGGGTCTGACGTATCCTCGCGCTGGGAGACCTTGGACATTAGCAGGTGGTTTTCAACCAACCATTTGAGCAGTTCAATCTCCTGTGGCTGCAGGCCGTGTCTCTGTCCAAAGCTAGCGATATCTGCGGAGCCAAGTAGAGAGTGATCTCCGCCGCGACCCTTGGCGATGTCATGGTAAAGCGCCGCAATAATACTCAGCTCTGGTTTTGGTAAATTTTTGAAAATATGTGAGGCAATTGGGAACGCACTAGCCTGATCGGGCCTTGCAAAGCGGCGTATATTTCGGATCACCTGCAAAGTATGTACATCGACAGGGTAGATATGAAAAAGATCATGTTGAGTCTGGCCTACGATTTTACCAAATTCTGGCAGATAACTACCTAAAATGCCGTAACGGTTCATGCGAGCAAGTTGCATGGAGAGGTTATGTGGCGAGCGCAGAATTCGCATAAACAACTCTTGGTTGTTTGGATCAGCCCTAAAATCATCATTAATGAGATTACGGTACAACCTAATTTGGCGAATCGCCGAGGCACGAATACCCTCGATATGATCGTTTTCACCCAGAATAGCGAAGAGTTCGAGAAGGGCGGATGGGCTATCAGCTAGGACAGACTCGTGGCTGGTATCTAAATAGTTATCTCGAATAATAAAGCGATCGTTAATAAGCACAGTTTTCTTGGTTTTATTCTGGCGATAAATTGCCTCGTCAAGATATTGCAGCAACACGTCGGTTAACTCGCGTATTGAGAGGACCGTCTGATAGTAGCGCTGCATAAACTTCTCGACGCCCAGCTTACCATTGCTGTCGCTATAGCCAAACATAACGGCGAGTTTACGCTGGTAGTCAAAAAGTAATCGCTCTTCTGAGCGATCGGCAAGGAGGTGGAGCCCGTAGCGAACCTTCCATAGAAATTCTTCATCTCGACGCAGGGTTAAGTATTCTTCGTCGGATAAAAACCCCGCATGCACGAGCTGCGAGCGACGGTACAGGTTAAAGTGACGCTTGGCAGTCCAATTGATCAACTGGATGTCACGTAGTCCACCTGGCGCATCCTTGACGTTAGGCTCAAGATTGTATTCTGTATCGTCATGCTTGCGGTGGCGCGCGGTCTGCTCATCAATTTTTGCTCGATAAAAGTTGGCGGACGCCCATATTTTTGCGGGTCCGGTTTTCTTTAACATGGCATCGCGCAGTTCATGATTACCGCAGATCAAGCGAGTTTCCATGATGTTAGTCGCTATGGTGATATCGCGCTTAGCCTCATCGACGCATTGCGATAACGAACGTACGCTATGTCCTATGGTTAACTTGATGTCCCAAAGAAACGCTAGGAATTGCTCAATGCTAGCGCGGTATTTTTGCGGTTGGTTGCGGCGCATCAGTATGAGTAGATCAATATCGGAATGAGGGTGAAGCTCGCCGCGGCCATAGCCGCCGACCGCAATTAGGCTGATGTCTTTGTCCCACGGAAAGCGATCCCAGGCATAAGACAGCATTAAATCGGCAAACCGGGCAGATTCGTTAACCAGGGTGTGAACCTCCTCACCCTCATAAAAGCGGTTGCTGAAGTGATTCTGTGCGGCGTTTAGCGCATTGCGAAAAACATTGATGGCATCGCCTGCCTCAATATCAGCAGCGAAACGCTTTTGATCAAAGAATAGAGGGGCATTCGACTGGGCGAGCGAGTTTTCATGTGCCATAGGGGTATGCTTTCTAAAAAGATTCTTCGTGTCTGGCGGTCAGCACTTCAACGCCGTCACTGGTGACAACCATCGTGTGTTCCCACTGTGAGGAAAGACGCCCATCTGAGGTTTCGACAGTCCATCCATCGCGCTTCAGCTTAGTGGTGTATTTACCTGCATTTACCATCGGTTCAATGGTGAACGACATGCCTTCGAGAAGAATCATTCCAGTGCCGGGCTTACCGTAGTGCAGTATTTGCGGTTCCTGATGAAATTCAGGGCCAATACCATGGCCGCAGTAGTCACGAACCACCGAGTAATAGTTAGCTTCGGCATGGGTTTGTATAATGTGACCTATGTCACCCAGATGAACACCGGGTCGGACTATCTCAATAGCTTTGTAGAGGCATTCCTGTGACACCTTGATAAGCCGCTCGGCGTGACTTGGGACGGGCCCAACGGTGAACATTTTACTGGTGTCACCATACCATCCATCCTTGATAACAGTGACGTCAATATTGATAATATCGCCATT
>CAJJDA010000012.1 GCA_905182855.1 gamma proteobacterium HTCC2207
AACACTGTCAGGCAGGCAATGGTGTGGGCAACGCTCCGCCCTTCGGCCTCCCAGCCAGTGAACTTAAATAGCCTCTGAATAACTAACCCTATAGCACTCAAAATTTAGTTAAGTCATTCCACTGCTTAGTCTCATTTTAGTCTCATTTTAGTCTCATAAAATTTAGTCCGATGTACTGGTATGATAGGTACATAAAAAAAAGGCCCCATTGCTGGCGGCCTTTTTGAACTGCTTTTATTAAAACTTACAACGAACCGGGGATAGCCCAATCGGCGTACCAAGGGGTGCTTCCTTCTTTGACTGCGCCGATATAATCGGTTGAATCAAACACAAAACCAGACCCATTGTCCTGCGCAGTGATTGCCGTAGCGGCAACAGTGGCAGAGGCATTGGTGATTGCATAATCGCTATCGAGAACAACCGCTTCTTCAATGACCGTAGCACTTGAAATTGGCAGCTCTTTGTTGAATGCAACACCAGCTGTATCGCACAGGAAGTTAACTAATGTGCCCTTGGATATAGCTTAGTTACAGTATTACCATCTGTATCAGAATCATCGATGCGGGCACAGGTTACGTCGTAGCCAGTGACTGCTGAGTTAATAATGGAAGCGGTAACCGAACCGCGTAGGCGCATACCAAATTCACCAGCCGAGTTAGCTGCATCACCACCGATAATAGTCACGTTGGCAATGACACCCGCAGTTTCAGGCGTGTAGTCCGCGTCAGAGGAGTTAAGTTCAATACCGCGTGGATCGTTAGAACCCACAGGGACAGCACCTTCTGTTTGGTTTTTAATAATCAATGCGTACTGAATATTGCCCTGATAGCCTTCATCGAAATCAATATCGTCGTCGTCGTTACCTGTTAACAGTGCGTGCTTAACGTTTACTGTACCGCCGAACCACTCAATACCATCATCCTGATTGCCGTGGACCTGAACATAGTCGACCAGTGTTCCATGTCCAACGCCCTGTAGGGTCAGGCCGTTAATTTCATTGTTTGGACCGGCGATCAAACCACCTTCAGCAATACGAACGTAGCGAATAATTCCACTGTCGTCAGCTGTTACGCTGCCTCCATATTCCTGCACAAAGTCACCACCTTCGCCCAGCACGTTGCACCAGGTTTCGCCGACAGCGAAACATGCGCCTGTCCCGCCTTGGCCATACTGTGGCGCGAAGCCTTGAATAATAACTCCACCCCATTCGCCCATGCCTTCGTAGCCAGGATCGATACTGCTGAAGGTGATTGGGCTAGCAGGTGAGCCGTTAGCAATCAACTTCGAACCCCGAGTAACCAGTAACACACCGTCATCAAAGGCTTTAACCTCCACCCCAGCGCGGATAGTCAGTGTTACACCAGCAGCGACGACAGCGTCGTACTCTGCCGCAGATGCGATCGCGATATTACCGTTGCCCACTTTAACGACGCCGTCCAAGCGATACTCAACACCAGATACCATCGTATAGTCAGTATCGATGGTGCCAGTTACAGTACATTCTGTTTTCGAGGCGTTGCATGACACAAAACTCGCTGCCTGTACTTCTTCTAAAGCGATCACTGAACCAGGGATAGTCCAGTCAGCCCACCAGGCAGTTGAAGCGGATGGATCAACAGCACCAATGTAGGTTGTTTGGTCAAAGAGGAATGAAGAACCATTATCTAGCGCGGTGATAGTAGGCGTGGTCGCCAGCAATGCTGAGCTATTCGTAATGGCCATCTTGTCGTTTAAGGTGATGCCTTCTTCAATAACGGTTGCCGTTGAAATTGGCAGCTCTTTGTTAAAGGCTTTACCTGCAGTATCACAAAGGAAGTTATTCAACGTGATTGGGGTATCCAGCTTGGTAGTAGTCCCATCCGCATCATGGTCAGAATCATCAATACGCGCACAGGTTACATCGTAACCAGTCACTGCTGAATTATGAATGGCCGCGGTAACCGAACCACGCAGGCGCATGCCATATTCGCCAGCAGAGTTTGCTGCATCACCACCAACGATAGTGACGTTAGCAATAACACCTGCAGTCTGTGGCGTGTAATCGGCATCAGAGGAGTTGAGTTCGATACCACGTGGATCGTTGGAGCCTACGGGTACAGCACCTTCTGTTTGGTTTTTAATAATCAATGCGTACTGAATATTGCCCTGATAGCCTTCATCGAAATCAATATCGTCATCGTCGTTGTTCGTTAAAACAGCGTGCTTAACATTGACCGTGCCACCAAACCATTCAATACCGTCGTCCTGGTTGCCGTGAACCTGAACATAATCGATAGCGGTTCCGTAGCCAACGCCCTGTAGGGTCAGGCCGTTAATTTCATTGTTTGGACCAGCGATCAAGCCGCCCTCAGCAATACGTACATAGCGCAGGCTACCACTGTCGTCGCCAGCCATGCTGCCGCCGTATTCCTGCACGAAGTCACCGCCTTCACCTAAGACGTTACACCATTCTTCACCGAGGGTGAAACATGCGCCTGTGTCGCCTTGGCCATACTGTGGTGCGAAGCCTTGGATAACGACACCGCCCCATTCGCCCATCCCATCGTAGTTATCATCTAGACTACTAAACGTAATTGGCTCAAAGGTCGTGCCTTCAGCAATCAGTTTGGAACCGCGAGTCACCAGGAGAACGCCATCTGCAGCGCCTTTGATACTGGTGCCTGCTGCAACAGTTAAGGTAACACCTGCAGCAACCACTGCCTCATATTCTGCTTTAGACGCGATGGCGATATTGCCATTACCGACTTTAACAACACCACTAAGAATATATTCAACGTCTTTTATAAAGCTGTAATCAGTATCAATAGTGCCGGTGACAGTACCCTGGGAACAGGTATCGTTAAAAGCGATAAAAGACGCTTTGGTTACATCGTCACAGGCGCTTGCAGTAGGCGTTACCGTGGCTGGTGTTGTCGCTGTCGTACCGCCTACATTTACGGTAATGTCACCCGTACTCTCGCTGTTACCACCACAACCTGTAAGTGCCGCTGACGCCAGCAGTATACCCATATATAAATTAGTTCTCATGCTTACCATTCCTTATAAAAGTGTATTTAATGTTTTACTAAAGTTTTTCTTAGAGCCTGTAGCTGAGCGACAGGCTGATTGATGTGCCAAGCTCATAACTCTCGATGACGCGGTTGTTTTGACTGTATGAAATTGGCTCGTCGGTCAAATTCTTAATCTGAAATTTAAGGTCCCATTCTTCGCCAAATTGCTTTTCATAATTGATATCGATAAGGGTTCTGCCAGTTTCAATAATGGGTCCCAGTGCTGCGCCTCTCGCAGTGCGGAAGATACGATCATCGAAGTAATTAACCAGAAGTGTGAGTTTCTGACCCGAAGGGAAGTGGTCATAACCAATCTGCAAGTTAGCCAAATACTCTGACTGACCCTGAAGCTGGCGTCCGTCTGAACCCATGCCCTCCAACTGCAGTGACTTGGCTCCTAAAGTAACCGACGAGTCAATGTAGGAAACGTTGCCATTTACGAACACAGAATGGTCATCCTGATCAAAAACGATAGCATTGAAGTCAAGCTCGATACCGTCGAGTACAGCCTCTTGCTGATTTCTAAAGGTAATGCCATCAGCCGCTGAACCAGACGCATCTGGAATAGCGCGCTCAACCGGGTTGCTTATTTGTTTATTAAACACCGCCAGTGAGACGCTGTTACTCTGACCAAAATAATACTCAACTCTAAAATCGATATTGTTTATTTCAGAAACGGTGAGTTCTGGTGTACCAAAGATAGCGTCATCGGTCGCCGGATCGTAGGACTGCGATGCTGAACGTTCAATGAGACCTGGATAGGAAACCGTCTTGCTGTAACCCAGCCGGAATTGCAATTCTTCGCTTGCACGCCATGACAGATTAACGGCCGGATACCATGCTTCGTGCTCTAGCTCGCCGCTGTTGCTCTGCGCGACATTTGGGTAGGCAATGCCCTGAGTGAAGCTTTCAAATCGGGCGCCTAATTCGGCAGACCATTGGTCACCCAAGTCATTGGCCAGCTGTATATAGTAACCTTCCAAGCGCTCAGATGAATTGTAGGAGTCAGTTGATGCTGTAGCTGGGCGCAGTCTAAAAGCATCAGCCGCAAAGTTTTTCACAGAGAGTAATTCATCAACGCCACCCTCGGTCACCAACAGAGGTATTGGGCTATCGCCTATGCGAATGCCAAAGCGGTACAGATCAACCGTTCGGTCCTTGTCTGACAGCAGTGCCCCAACCACAAAAGCCGTTGTGTTGCTCTGGCCCCAGTCAAAGGTAGCAGTATAATCAAGGCCAATATCGTTGCTGGTTTCGTTTAGGTCAGACCAGCGACGTTCTAATGATGACGAGGCTAGGCTATCGCCCTGCAAAAAATACTGACGACGATCTGGCTCAAGACGGTCAGTTTCGGCATAACCTAATCGCCAGTCTATTTTGCTTTCGAACGCTGCGGTATCAAATTCATACAGCCCATTAAAGCTCTGCGAGAAGAGTTGGCGCTGAACATATTCTAAAACTGCTTTATCTATATTTACGTCTTCAACATTGAGGGCCAATGTCTTTCTGGTCGTGTCGTCGGTCGAGCGTAGCAAGGTGGTCTTGGAGAGGATTTCGCCCTGATTGAATTCATAGCCAATCACGCCGTAACCACTCACTGAAACCGTGTCTTGGGTGCGGTTATACATCCCCTCAAGACCAATTGGATTATCGAGGGACGCATCGCCTCGATAGTTCGTTGAACGGCCGTAGGAAGCTGCCACAAAGTAGCCGAGCTCACCCTCACCCATTTCCATGCGGTCACCGAAATCAACATCGAAGCCAACATCGGGATTTGCTTCGACTGCCTGTAAATCATAATCAGGCTTAAATGTCAGCGCGTAGGCAAGAGCCACTTCCCAGCGGGTACAGATATCAGCGACACTGGGGTCACAGATAGTCAATGAGGTACCGCCATCGGTAGCGTCTAAAACACCCGTGTGAATGTCACGTAAACCACTGTCAAAACCCGCCCACTCGGTTTCGGAATCGCGATAACCCTGCACATCATCAAAGGTGAAAGCAGTATTGAATCCAGTAGAAACCGACAGGCTACCTACGCGCTCATCGGGCAGGCCTTTGGTGTTAACTGCAATAGAGCCACCCGTGGTCGACGCTAACTGATCAGCGGAGAAAGATTTTTGTACTGCGATGGACTCAACAATATTTGAAGGGAACAGATCTAGCTGAATATCCCTGCGCATGGGGTCGGTACTGGGCATTAAGATGCCGTTGAAGTTGGTGGCGATATAACGGCCATCCAAACCACGAACATTGGCATACTTACCTTCGGTAACACTAAGGCCAGCGATACGACCGATGGCCAAGGCCACATCGCTGTCACCAAAACGCGCCATCTGATCAGCATCCATGGCGCTGACAATGGTGGTTGCATAACGCTCAATATTTTCCGCGCCGTCAGTAGGATTGAATACACCAATAATAACGACCTCTTCGACACGCGGGGTTGGCATGGCAATTCCTGACTCTATCGGTGGTCGCTTGAGTAACTTAAAGCGAGCATTGACCCCAAGGTCAGCAAAGACCCGGATGGCAGCAATACTGGATGATCTGTAACCTGCTCGAGAGACATCAACACGGTGCATGCCCCGCGGTAGTCCTAATGAGTAGATCCCTTCTTCGTCTGTAGTCGCCAACACATTGGCATCAGCTACCTCAACCAACGCGCCCACGATAGGCAGTCCTGATGGCGAGGTGACTAGGCCAGTTATGTAGCCAGACGCATCTGTGTCGGCTGTAAACGATTGGCTTTTGACAATGGGCTCTAGTTCCTGGTCTTCACTGAACACAGCAGATACTTCAACTTCTCCGCCCACGGGCAAATTAAATTTGACGGGGATAGCCACATCGTCATCAATCAAGTAAAGCTTATGTGGGCCGGGCTCTAACGCAGCCTGAACCAAGCCATTACCATCGGTTACACCAACAATTTTACCGTCGACCGCCACTTTCACGTGTCGCAGTGGAGCGTCTTCGAGGAACACCAGTACAAAAGCGTTTTCAGCTGATGCCCAGGGTGCTATGGATGAAACTACCAAAGCTACTATAAAAAACCATTTATTGGTCATCTGTCACTCAACCTCACGTCATTATCCGTTTTACAGCCAAATAGTTTTGGCCAGAAGAAATACCAATATTTCTTCAATGAGTGTGCAAATTAACAGTGCAAAATGACGGCGATGTGACTACTAAATGACAGTTATATGACAGCGATGAATGCTCTTTTACAGTGCCATTTGCAATGTATAGCGAGAACACTGATTTAACGCTAGGATATAAGATGCGGGAAATGGAAAGGGACAAAGCGAGGGGTATAGAGAGAAACATAAAAAAGGAGGCCGAAGCCTCCTTTTTTATTGGGTTAGTACACAGACACCTACTGGTGTCTGATATCTTTACCCTTAACTACAAAAACAATCTGCTCACAGAGGTTTTTAGCATGATCACCAATGCGCTCTAAGGAACGGATCACCCACAGAATATTGATCACGCGGCTAATGCTGCGCGGGTCTTCCATCATGTACGTCACTAGTTCGCGAAGCGCAGTTTTGTAATCGAGATCAATCTGCTTGTCTTCTTCAAGGGTGCGCATGGCGGCCTCGACATCAAAGCGCGCAAAGGCATCCAGCGCATTATTGAGCATGCTAATTACGGATTTTCCCATATGACGCACCTCGGTATAGCCTTCTGAAGTCGTGCTCTCACCGGCAAGAATAACGGCATGATTAGCAATTTTCTTAGCTTCATCGCCAATACGCTCGAGATCATTAACCGCTTTGGTGACCATCATCACCAGGCGCAAATCACTGGCGGCTGGCTGGCGACGAGCAATAATCAAGATACAGGCTTCATCGATACCCACTTCCATTTCGTCGACACGTTTTTCTTCCTCTTCTATCACCAGTTCGGCTAAGGCGCTGTCCGCCTCGCTTCACTGCGTGTTCGACTTTGCCGCCCATTTCCATAAGCCGAGTACGTATTTCTTCCAGCTCTTCATCGAACTGCTTCATGATGTGATTTTCAAAGGACATTTTTGTCATATTATTCTCCTATTAGCCCATTTAGATTGGCCACTATGTAAGTCTCAGCCAAATCGACCTGTAATGTAAGCCTCCGTTAACGGGTGCTCTGGCATGGTAAATACCTGTTCTGTCGGGTTCACTTCAATGAGTTTACCAAGATGAAAGTAGGCGGTTCGGTGCGAAACACGTGCCGCCTGTTGCATACTATGAGTAACAATCGCGATGGTAAAGTTTTCACTCAACTCCTCAATCAGCTCTTCAATTTTGGCCGTGGCAATTGGATCCAATGCTGAACAGGGTTCATCCATAAGAATCACTTCCGGGCTAACAGCAATGGCTCTGGCAATACAGAGGCGCTGCTGCTGACCGCCAGATAATCCTGTACCCCCCTGGTGCAATCGCTCTTTGACCTCTTCCCAGAGGCTAGCTTTGCGCAGACTGTTTTCAACAATTTCGTCGAGGTCTACACGCGTATCAGCAAGGCCATGGATCTTCGGGCCGTAGGCCACATTTTCATAAATCGACTTGGGGAATGGATTGGGCTTTTGAAATACCATGCCGACTCTGGCGCGCAGTTCTACTACATCCAACTTTGGCGCATAGAGATTTTCGCCATCCATCAGAATATCGCCTTCCACGCGACAGATATCGACCGTATCGTTCATCCGGTTTAGCGAGCGCAGAAACGTCGACTTGCCACAGCCCGATGGGCCAATCATCGCAATTACTTCATTTTTGGCGATATCAATACTGACATCATGAATGGCCTGTTTGTCGTCATAATAAACATTGACGTTGCGCATAGTCATTTTTGGATTGTCGGTAAAAACCTTACCAACCGTAGCCTCATGGCCCTCTACTTCGAGGCTTTTCATGGCTGTAGGTTTGGCTGTGTTAGCCCTTTTTTTCTTATCCGCTGATGCGAGTTGAGTCATATTTTTTCCTTTCTACCAACGGCGCTCTAAGCGCTTACGCAGCCATACGGCTACTGTGTTCATAACAATCAGAAAGCTCAGCAAGATCATAATTGCCGCTGAGGTCTTTTCAATAAAGGCTCTCTCCGGGCTGTCTGCCCAAAGAAAAATTTGTACTGGCAACACCGTGGCGGGGTCACTAAAGCCTCCGGGAATATCCACAATAAAGGCCACCATCCCAATCATTAACAGTGGAGCCGACTCACCCAACGCCTGAGCCATACCAATAATGGCGCCCGTTAACATGCCAGGAAGTGACAGCGGCAGCACATGGTGTAATACCGTTTGGTACTTTGAGGCGCCCATGCCCAGAGCAGCTTCGCGTATTGACGGTGGTACGGACTTAATCGCTGCCCGACTGGTGATAATAATAGTCGGTAAGGTCATCAAGGTTAATACCAAACCACCCACTATAGGTACTGATCGGGGCACATGGAAAAAGTTAATAAAGATCGCGAGGCCCAGCAGACCAAAAATAATGGATGGCACTGCAGCCAGGTTATTAATGTTCACTTCAATAAAATCTGTCCAGCGATTGCGCGGGGCAAACTCTTCTAGATAAATTGCCGCTGATACACCAATGGGAAATGACAGCAACAGGGTCAGGATTAAGGTGAGCAGGGATCCCATGACAGCCCCGCGAATACCCGCTTGTTCAGGCTCGCGGGAATCACCACGGGTAAATAAATTGCTGTTAAATTGCAGTCTAATTTTATCCTGTTGATGGAGCCCTTCTATCCACTGCACTTGCTTGCTAGAAAGCCTGGCCGCATAGGCATCACCTGCCAACCAAGACTTAAAATAGGTATCTATGTCATCATCGGCAAGGATCCAAATAGATTCTTTCCTGCCCAAGAGGTGAGGATTAGCCACAAGACGATCTTTTAAATCAAATCCAGCACCACTACTGAGTAAATTATTTAATCGACGTTTATCGCTTCTTCCTGACACATTGGGAAATTCAGTGCGCAGGGCAGTTTTGGAGAGTGCTTCCCAGTTGCCCCTTGTCAATTCCTTGGGGTCGGTAAGATTGTTCACGCCGATCCGGTCCTGATCATAGGTGACTTCTAGTTCGATATACGTAATGCGAAAGGCTCCGTGACCCTTGTTGACGATATCAGTAAACAGCACCAACACCGCCGCTAGACCGATGAAGATGGCCGTACGCCCGTACCAGCGAAAACGCTTCTCGGCACGATTGCGTCGACTTAAAGAGTTTTTGATTTTCTCTAGATGGTTAATTGACTCAGTCATATTGTTCTCTATATTTCTTAACGATATGTAAGGCAAAAATATTTAACAGTAAGGTCACTGTAAAGAGCATCAAGCCCAGCGCAAAGGCTGCCAGAGTCTTGGGACTATCAAATTCTTGGTCGCCGGTTAGCAGGGTAACAATTTGCACCGTTACCGTAGTGACTGACTCCAGTGGGTTGGCGGTTAGCTTCGCCGCCATACCAGCCGCCATAACCACAATCATAGTTTCGCCAATAGCGCGGGAAATGGCCAACATCACGCCACCCACAATACCAGGCAGCGCTGCGGGGATAATCACCCGGCGGACGGTTTCTGACTTGGTGGCACCCATAGCCAGCGAGCCATCGCGCATGGACTGAGGTACCGCGGTAATTACATCATCCGCAAGGGAGGAGATAAACGGAATAATCATCACCCCCATAACACCACCAGCGGCTAGGGCACTTTCCGACGACACCGACAGACCAAAACTGGCACCCAGATCACGTAGGAACGGCGCTACCGTTAGGGCTGCGAAAAAGCCATACACCACGGTGGGTATGCCGGCGAGAATTTCTAGCGCAGGCTTAGCATAGGTGCGCACGGTCTTGCTCGCGTATTCGGCCAGGTAAATTGCCGACATCAAACCAACGGGAACGGCCACTACCATGGCCACTGCGGATACTAGCAGAGTACCCACAAATAAGGGCACAGCCCCAAAACTACCGGAAGAGCCGACTTGATCTTCACGAATAGCCGTTTGAGGACTCCACTCTAGGCCAAAGACAAAATCAAATATGGGCACGGAGCGGAAGAACTGAATTGATTCAAATAATACCGACAGCACAATGCCTAGGGTGGTAAAGATGGCCAGACAGGCGCAGCCAAGCAAGATGTTTTGCATGACCTTTTCAACCACTGGGCGAGCACGGAAAGACGCGGAGATTCGCGACCAGCCCCACAGCAAGCCAAGTGATGACAGTGTTAGCAACACAGCCGTTAATGACCAGCTTGAGATAATCCGCAGTGACACCAGATGGTCTGCTGCTGCAACCAGTGCCGCGCTCTCACCTTTGCGCGGCAATATGCCGTCGGCCAGGTTGGATATTTTATTGATCAGAAGGTTGTAACTCGCCGTATCATTGGGTGCGATTTCGGCAGCAACAGAATCCAGCACCAGACGGTTGATCAGCGAATCGTCAAATAGCATCCACACACAGAGTAAAAACAATGAAGGCAGTGCACACCAGAGTGCGGCATGCATTCCGTAATAGGAGGGCAGAGAGTGGAGCTGACGAATGCCCCCCAATGGCTTGGCGAGTGCTAGTGACCGTCCACGGCCTAAAAAGAACGCCAAGACCCCTAGGCCTAGTATTAAAATCAGAATGTTTGTGGCTTGCATAGGGCAGGCAGGATCCTTAAAAAACACTTGGGGTAAAATCTGTAGATAACAAAACAGCCCGGCTCACAGAACCGGGCTGTACTTTGACAACTTATGCGTCTTATTTCAATCCTTCATTGCCTGTCATTGGCACTAATCCTCTAGTGCTAGCGGCCATAGCCGCACGCTCATCATCTGGCAGCGGAATCATGCCTTTCTCCGCCAGGTAACCATCTTCACTCCAGGCTTTTTCGCTGGTGAATTCATGCAGGTAACCTTCTATACCTGGAACCACACCCACATGGGCCTTCTTAACATAGAAGAACAGTGGCCGTGAGATTGGGTAGGACTTGTCAGCGATTGAGTCAAAGGTCGGCTCAACAGATTCGATCTGTGCGCCCTGTACCTTGTCGGCATTCTGATCAAGGAAGCTAAAGCCAAATACGCCCAGCGCTGCTGGATTGGCCTCAAGCTTCTGAACGATCAAGTTATCGTTTTCGCCGGCTTCAATATAACGGCCGTCTTCACGAACAGTGTGACAAATCGCTTTGTAGGCGCTCTTGTTGGTATCTTTCATTGCCTTGATCCAGGCAATTTGCTTACAACCACCTTCCATGCCGAGTTCAGCAAAGGCATCACGAGTCCCTGAAGTTGGTGGGGGGCCCAATACTTCAATGGCAACATTTGGCAATGCAGCGTTTACTTGATTCCAAGTCGTGTAGGGATTATCAATCAACTCGCCTTCGGCAGCACCAGGGACCCGAGCAGCTAGGGCTAAAAAGATATCTTTACGGCTCAGCTTCATTGGCTCAGCCTTAACTGAGTTAGCGATAACGATACCGTCATAACCGATTTGAACTTCAACTATCTCGGTAACACCATTGGCCTGGCATTTTTTAAATTCAGACGCTTTAATGCGGCGTGAGGAATTAGTGATGTCTGGGTAGTTGGAACCAACACCAGAACAAAACAGCTTCATCCCACCGCCAGAACCCGTGGATTCAATTTTTGGTGTTGCCTTGCCGCTGGCGCGACCATAACGTTCAGCAACAACGGTTGAAAAAGGGTATACCGTTGAAGAACCTACGACTTCAATGCTGTCACGAGCCATTGCCGAAGATGTTGCAGTAACAGAAGCCAAGGTAAAAAGAATAGTCGGTATTAGTGTACGCTGGGTCATAAGAACCTCCAAAATTCATGCACATCGGCATGCTATTAATTAATGCTGATTTTTTGCTACCCGACCACTGTATTAAAGTTATGTGACAGAAATATGACAGGGTGGAAAATTCTTCATTTCCGCTTAATTTACCTCGCTGTCATATTACTGTCACATTATGTACATATATTCATCATGTTTCCGTCACATTAGGTTGTGATTTTTTTCGGGCACAGGCCTAACCACTTACATTTTTAGGAATTAAGTATGAACAAATTAATGCTTTCAGCGGCTATCGCGTCCACCATGAGCTTTGCTTCTCTAGGCTATGCCGATGGGCCTATAGACGGCACTATTTACGGCAAGGTCAACGTCTCTGTTGTTAATGCCGATGACGGTACCAGCGACGAATGGAAACTCAACAGCAATGCTTCTCGCCTGGGGCTTAAAGGTAAGACTGAAGTTGCTGACGGCCTTTACGCTATCTATAAAGCAGAATTCGAGATGTTTGTAGACGACGGCAGTAAAGACAGCAGTAAAACAAGGTGCGCTGACGTATTGGATTCAGACGGGGTCGAGACAGGCGATACTGTTTGCGTAACCGACTCAGATAAAGACACCTTCTCTCAGCGCAATATTATGCTTGGCCTTACCGGTAGCTTCGGTACAGTATGGGCAGGCAAGCACGACACTCCCACTAAACTGGCACAGAATAAGATCGATCTTTTTAACGATCTAGAAGGCGACATTAAAAGCACCTTTGAAGGCGAGAACCGAGTCTCCAATATCGTGGCGTACACCTCACCCACGATGAACGGCTTCTCCACGACGGTTGCCATGATTCCTGGCGAGGGCGCAGATGTGGATGGCGATGGCAAGGATGACACGGGCCTCACTGATGGGACGTCTTATTCGGTAAGCTACACCATGAATAATCTCTATGTGGCGATCGCTGGGGATCAGGATGTCGATAGTCAGGACCTGATACGGTTGGTTGCTCAGTACAAGATGGACGCCTTAAAAGTCGGTGTTATGTACCAGCAGAATGAAGATAATCTGGGCACCAAAGACGAGTCGGGTTTCTTTGTAAGTGCCGGCCTACCAGCTAGACGAGAAAACCACATTAAAAGCACAGTACGGCTCTATCGAAGATGATGCGGATGGCGACGAAGAAGAAACTCTGTCGTTGGGCGCTGATTACAAGTTAGCTAAAGGCACTAAGGCTTATGTATTTTACACTGACAACACAGACTCCTCTGTTGGTAAAGAAGACAAGGAAGACAGTACCTTTGGATTAGGCATGGAACACAAGTTTTAGACTTGAGGGTGATTGTAGGGCTCGCCTTTTTTACCCGCTAAAAGTTGCTTAAATAAGAGTCCCAGGGCCAACGAGTCGGAGGCGAATGCCCTTGGCGGGCCGCGAAAGATATGTCTCGACAACTGGTCGTGGATAATAATTTCGGTAGGATGATCTCGCGCCATTGATAGCAGTCTGATTGGTGAACACTGACATGGAGGTTTTTGGCGTGGTTTGTGATCAGCGGATCAAACTCGCCGCCTTTGGCCCAGCATTGCGACGGGCTAATATCTGCAAACCACAACTGTAAAATACTCTGATACATGAGCGGTACATCCCTGAGCCTATGATTAATCAAATGTAGACTAAACAAAAGTGCACCGGAAAAAATAGTTGCAACAGCATAGCTGGTGCTAAAGTAATCGCGGTATTCCACGATAGGTCATGACCATGAATTTTACGTCACCCCTCCTCTCCCTCTCTATTTTCAGCGTCCTTTGGCTCCTGTCAGCCAGCGCTTTTAGTACCTGCGACTTTGATACAGATGATGCGGACTCGCCCAACTTTGTCGACAAGATTATCGAGTGTGATGAGAAAGAGAAAACTACGAATGAATCAACCCGACGTAAAGCGGCCGACATCCAAGCAACCAAGCTCTATGGTGACGGTACCCTGGACCGCGCCTCAGGCATTTTTGAGCGCCCGATTGTCGCTGGAGGATCAATGAACCATAGCCCCAACAAAGCCTTTACATCACGTCAGGCCTATTCCTTGCGCCCAGGGGCGAAGTTTGAGCAGTCGGTCACCCTTGCCATTCAGCGTCTACATATCGAAATGGCCCATCATTGCGCTAAGGGCTGGTCGGTTGACCGTCAGTGGAGCGAGCCAAACCCAGAACAGGAAGGCGATTATTTTCTACATTATCGGTTTATCTGTGCAAGCTAAGACTGCGTATTGTCTTTGGGTAAGCGACAGATAAACTCTGCGCCATGACCCAGCCTGCTATTAATGATCAGGCGGCCACCACATCGATTTATGCTGTGTTTAACAATGGCTAATCCAAGGCCTGTCCCGCCTGTATCTGAATTACGACTGCTATCACCGCGATAGAACCGCTCGGTAAGACGCGGAATTTCAGCTGTATCTATGCCGACGCCATCGTCACGAATGGCGATATCAGTAAAGTCTTGATACTCAGTGACCTTAATCTCGATATTGGCACCCTCGGGGTTGTGACGCACCGCGTTAAAGACAATATTGCCCAGCGCGCTGCGAATGTCGCTATCTTGCGCCTGTATAATAATAGCCTCGGCACAGTCGAGGGTAATTGTATGTTTGCCGTCACTCAGCGCTTCTGCCTCTGTCCGTATACTGAGCAATAACCCCTTAACCTTGATGGCTTCAACCACCAGCTGCTGATTGTCGGCTTCGAGCCGCGAAATCATAATTAAGTCATCAGCTAACGCTTGCATTCTGGTCACCTGCTCGGACATCTGTCCAAAGGCGGCATTGGCTGAAGGGGTATTGCTGGGCATATCCTGCAAGGTTTCTAAATAGCCCCGCATCACGGTCAATGGTGTACGCAGTTCGTGGGAGACATTGCCGACAAACTCTTTGCGCAACTGTTCAAGACTGTTAAGCCGGGTGATGTCGGTAACAACCAGAGCTATCTCATTAGCACCAAAGCGTGAGGCGGATAGCTTCAAAAGCCGCTCGGACTGAATGATCGATGACAGCTCAATAGAGTCAATAAATTCGTCTTGGTGAATGTATTCTACAAATTCGGGATCGCGGATTAAATTCATTACCGCGCTGCCGCGGTCACTGGACCGCAGCCCAAGCAGGCTGGCCGCTGAATTGTTCCACCAGTCGATCGTTAGATCGCTGCGCAATACCATGATGCCTTCGTCGAGAGCTTCGGTTAAGCGATTGGCCCGCCTGATGGTTTTGCGCATTTTTTCTTGGGTGCGACGATGGCGGCGATATTGGCGGTTCAATGTGTCGCTGATCTCTCCCCAGACACCGTCAGTCTCTGGTGGTATGCCGCGCATACCTTTGTCGATCCATTTAAATAACTTTGAAATGATACGAAAGGTCCAAACGATATAGATACCGATACCGACCAACACGATTTCAAGTGGATAGCCGAGATTCCAACCCAATAAGAAAGCCACTAGTCCAACCAAAACTATGCGCCATATTTCTGTATGCATTCCTGGTCGCAACGGCTGTGTTTCCTTTTCTAAGCATTTTGTAATTGGATTGAGAAGCGGTAGCCAGCTCCGCGCACAGTCTGCACATAGTTTTCATGGCCTGCAATAGAAATTGCCTTACGCAGCCGACGAATATGGACATCAACCGTACGCTCATCAAGATAGACGTTACCACCCCAGACATAGTCAAGGATCTGATCACGGGAATAAACCCGCTCTTGGTGGGTAAGAAAGAACTGTAACAAGCGGTACTCTGTGGGACTAAGGTCAATCATCTGTCCTCCAATGCTGACTCGATGACCGATGGGGTCAAACAACATATCTCCGACGGAGATAGGCTCCGCCAACGCTTCACGACCGATCCGTCGCAGCACAGCCTTGACTCTTGAGATCAGCTCCCGGGGAGAAAAAGGCTTGTTAACATAGTCGTCAGCGCCCGCATCTAAACCAGTAATTTTACTGTCTTCCTCTGCTTTGGCTGTGAGCATAATAATTGGCGTTTTTGCCGTAAGCTCGTCACGCTTTAATCGACGCAGCAGCTCTAACCCGGTGGTGCCAGGCATCATCCAGTCGAGCAACACCAGGTCTGGTGCGGAATCGATGATGATGGCATGGGCCGTCTGAGCATTTTCTGCCTGCAGGACATTGTAGCCGGCGGCCTCGAGGGCGACAGACAGCATTGTGCGGATCGCTGCTTCGTCATCGACCAACAAAATTGTATGTTTGGGCATAATAGTGAGCTCAGTGTTCATCTCTTAGCGATCCATTAAAGTCTTACAATATGACAGGAATATGACAGAACTAAGGGCTGGGTGCATCTTTTCTTTGGCCTTTTACCTTCGTTGACTTTTGATTTAGGGGC
>CAJJDA010000013.1 GCA_905182855.1 gamma proteobacterium HTCC2207
ATAGCTATGCAAGATATCGCTATGGCGCGCTATGAAACCTTCGGTACTGCCGGTAACGCTAGCAAGATGCAAGCCTTGAGTCTGGATGTCATGACCGCACGCTATGACAGCAGGGAGCTGGATCCAAAAATCAATTAGGTGATCAGTGCATAATAAAGCTAAATCGAAAAGGGCGTCTTCAAGGCGCCTTTTTTTATAGAATTTTTCTCATGGCAAACTAGGCCTATAGCAACTATATTCAATTAGACCAAAATATTATGCCACCCCATGCCCTGGCCTCGGTGGTCAGGGTCATCCTGTTTATATGACTAATTGGAGTCCCAAATATGATCGTAGATACTATGGCCACCTGGCATCGGGTGGCAAAAAATCATGATGTTGAGGGTCTTCATCAGCTAATTGACGAAGCCGCAGTATTTTATTCGCCAGTGGTGCACAGCCCACAGTTTGGCAAAGCCGCTGTGGGTCAATATCTATCCGCTGCGGAGCTTATCTTTTTTAATGACAGCTTCAATTATGTCCGTGAACTGCATGGAGAGGGACAGGCAATTCTGGAATTTGAAGTGGAGATTGAGAGTATTAAGGTCAATGGGGTGGATATGATCCGTTGGAATAATGCCGGGCTAATCACCGAATGCAAAGTAATGCTTAGACCCCTCAAAGCGGTTAATCTTATTCATGAGCAGATGGGTGCTATGCTCATGGCTCAGACGCCGAGGACAATTAAATAGACAGTCCAAAAGGGTTAGTGGGCTCGGGACTAATACCGATCCTTTAATAGTGGTGCGTTACAACCAAGGATTTCTTCGATGTCTATGAAACTTTATGTGGCCGTTTGCGCCGCTTTAATGAGCTTGCTCAGCCTCGCTGAAGAGCCTAAAGCCGACGACTCGCAAGAGTCTTATCTGTACGTTCTGGGCGTAGCTCAGGATGCGGGATATCCTCAGGCTGGCTGTTATCAGAGCCATTGTATGCCCGGTTGGCAGGATCCGCTGTTGCGTCGTGGTGCTACCGCTATCGCACTGGTCGACCCAGAGGCCAAGGCAAAATATCTTTTTGAAGCGACGCCGAATCTGCCAGAGCAACTGTATGCCTTGGAGTTGCAGGCGCCCTCAGAACAGTATTCATTAGAGGGTGTTTTTCTTACTCATGCCCACATAGGCCATTATGGTGGACTGATGTTCTTTGGCCATGAGTCCATGGGGAGTAAAAATATACCGGTCTATGCTATGCCCAAAATGCACAGCTACCTGAGTAGCAACGGCCCCTGGAGTCAGTTGGTAAAGTATCGCAACATAACCCTGAGGCCGCTGCTGCCTGACCGTTTGGTCAAGCTCGGGGGGCTAAGTGTGACCCCTTTTTTAGTTCCCCACCGCGATGAGTTCTCGGAAACAGTCGGCTATACCATCACCGGAATGAATAAGTCGGCCCTGTTTATTCCTGATATTAATAAATGGGCTCGCTGGGAACTCGATATCGCCGAGGTGGTTCAAGACGTTGACTACGCATTGATCGATGCAACCTTTTATAGTGACGGGGAGTTGCCGGGCCGCGATATGTCGAAGATACCCCATCCCTTAGTTACCGAGACTATGGCTGCGCTCGATGGCCTCAGTGCTGAGGATAAAAAGAAAGTCTGGTTTATTCATTTTAATCACACCAATCCGCTGCTACGCGAAGATAGTAAAGAATCTCAAACGGTAATCTCTAAAGGCTTTAATATTGCTTTTGAGGGTCTGCGGTTAGGACTTTGAAGTCAGCTTCAAATCGCAATATTTTTGGTTTACAGGCAGAGAATCACAGCCAAGTTCTTTACGGACTTTCCTAATTCAGCTGTGAATTGCCGATTCGCTTAAATTAATCAATTGATGATGATACCATTCCCGGCTGCGGGGTCGCGCTGTCATTCGTGTTTTACCCAACAGGGTCACAATGCTAGTTAAACTGGCGATCAGGCGCACAGCCAGAGGGTCTAAAATATTTGTCAAAAGGTTATTATAAAGATGTCAGAATTTACCAATGTTTCAGTCGCTAAAGAAGCGAATGTCTATTTTGATGGCCAGGTCATCAGTCGTACCGTTATCTTTGGTGATGGCAGCAAAAAGACTCTGGGCGTTATGCTCCCGGGAGAATATGAGTTTGGCACTGAGGTGCAGGAATTGATGGAGATTTCGTCCGGTACATTGGAGGTGTTATTACCTGGTGCCACCGACTGGATTTGCATCACCGGGGGCATGTCGTTTGAAGTGCCTGCCAAGGCAACTTTTGGCGTTAAGGTTAGTGTCATAACCAACTACTGCTGTTCGTACCTTAGTTGATGCTTTTAGAGGTGACCAATCTCATTGATCCGGCGATCAGCTGCTCGACTTGTCGTGCTGGCTGCTGTCGCCTTGAGGTAATGCTGCTGACCGATACCGGCGTTCCCGATGCACATATCAGTACTGACCAGTGGGGTGCTGAAACCATGACACGCTTAGACGACGGCTGGTGCTCTGCACTGGACCGTTTCAGTATGCTCTGTACTATTTATGAAAATCGGCCATGGGTTTGCCGAGAAGTTGAGATGGGCTCCTACGAGTGCCAAATCGAACATATACCAATTCTATAGGGTGAAACAATCGGCTGTAACTGCCCGGACATTAAACCTGTATAGTATTGAAATGATAGATAAGCAGCCTAACAACCCATTGCATGGCATCACACTCGAACAGGTTGTTACAAGACTTGAAAAGCGTTACGGCTGGGAATATCTCGCGCGCAACATCAACATCAATTGCTTTAAAAGTAATCCATCGGTCAAGTCTAGTCTCAAGTTTTTGCGACGAACGCCCTGGGCTAGAGTAAAGGTAGAAGCCTTTTTTATTGCTGCTTTTGCCGACAAGGCCGCCACAGGCCGTTCAGATAGCGCCGCTGGTCCCTGGGCTAAAAGTCTTGCTCATTTAAATACTAAGGGATCGTCAGGCGCAACTTAACCCGCTGACTACTCTCGCCTGTATGGAGCTATACTAACGCAGGGCAACGGAGGCGAAAGCGTGATCTACAGGATTTACTATGCCACATAGGGCAATGGCTCATAGCGAAATAGAAAATTGCTTCACTGTTATGTCTGAATTAGGGCCCCATCTTGAGCGGAGAGATTTTGTCGCCATGATTCGCGTTAGGGAGGAGAGTTTTCGTCTCGCCTACATAGAGCTGGATGGTAGGGCGGCAGCTGGCTATCACTTTACTGAAGGGATGGGGCAATGATTATGGCTTATGCCCTAGTCGTCCTAAACGTTATGTCTGTCTATCTATGCTATATCATCGCTAGAGATCGCGGTGCCGATCCTCGTTTCTGGGGCTGGGTGGGCTTATTTTTGGGGCCTGTCGCACTGCCGTTTGTCTGCTTTGCGAAACCAAAATTCGAGGAATAATACTATGTCCGGTGGAACAGAATTAACGAAAATACTGAGTAGCCTGTCCCCCAAAGTTTTGCCAGATAGCTATGTGTTTTGCACTGTGCCTGAGGCTAGGTATGGTGACTATGCGGAGGTCCATCCGATCGCCAGCTTTCAGGAGCAAGAAGGGCTGACACTGGTACTGACTAAGGCGCGGGCCGAAGCCCTTGACTGGACGTACGACAGTCTTTTTAACTGCATTAGCCTGCAGGTTCATTCGAGCCTGACATCGGTAGGGTTAACCGCTGCTGTGGCCGCCAAGTTGGCAGCCAGCGAGATAAGTGTCAATATGATTGCCGGCTATTACCATGACCATCTATTTGTACCTCAAGATCAAGCCAGAGAAGCTATGGACCTGCTAGAGAGCCTAAAAACCCGCTGATTCCTATTCTAAAAAAGCAGAGGGGTCTGATAAACATTCGCTCCAGGCTGCGCCAAAAAAGGCTAGGCCCTAGAGCACAGTTAGAGCTTAAAAAAGCCCGACGAATTTTGCACTCGCCGGGCTTTTTTTGATTGGGTGCGTTTGTTTGCAATGTTCCTTTTATCGGCAGTTGGTTAACCAAACAGGCCT
>CAJJDA010000014.1 GCA_905182855.1 gamma proteobacterium HTCC2207
GATTGAAAGATTGGGAAATCCTGAGTGAATAAGACGAATATGCTCCATCGGCTGCCATTCATCCTGCGGCTGGTCGACCAGCTCGCCCAGCGACCGACGTCCAAATGTGAGGCGTTGATGAGGCCCATAGGTATCCAATACCAATAGGTTTCCGACTGTGTATTTACCCACTGTTTCTCGGTGTACTAGCTGATGATGATAGGCCTCAAGATAGCCATCCATAGTGACTTTCCAGCCCGGACCAGCCAGGTCGCGCTGCTCATATAGATGCCAGTTGTTGAGATCCAGCGTCTCTAATTCCTCGCCGAAGTCGCCCAGCCAATGATCCACATCAAACACATCACCTGGCGTCAGAGATGCCCAAATAATGCCGGCTTTTTCCTCACAGTGCAGCCCGGTTAAACCGTAGCTGTCACTGGCTATTTCACCAAAGGTATCGCCGCCGTAGCGACCCACGAGTGCGCCTTCATAGTTATAACTCCAGGCATGGTAGGGACAGACAATCAAGCGTGACTTGCCGGCGCCCTCTTCGCAGAGTTTAGCTCCTCGGTGACGACAAACATTAAGCATCGCCCGCACTTTGAGGTCTTCTCCCCGCACTAGCAGGAGAGGCACGCCCATCACTGTCATCGCTCTATAGCTGCCCGATTCAGGCAGTTCGATGCTCAGGGCCACGGCTATAGGCAAGTGCTTAAAAATACGCTCTATTTCGAGCCCATAGCGTGTTTCGTCTCGATAGGCTGACAACGAAATCTCCATAGTACTGTCGGCCTGATCTGTGGTGCTCTGCTTGAAATGCTCAAACGCTCTTTGAACGAGTGACATGGCATCTTTATTCAAGAGATATCGCCTCCTGCAAAGCGTACCCAACTGTCGAGAGTCTCAGGAAAATCGGCCTTATGCCATTCCCCATCGATATAGACGCGGTCGGCTTGATTAAGACCCTCGGCATATTTGGTGACAGGCATATAGTAGAAAAAGCTTATTTCACGACGACTAAAACGCCAAACCCCCTCTTCACGCAAGTACTCATCTTTGTACTTGAAAGCCGCCATGCTGACAACGCCATGCGGTGTGGTCTCGGCATGACCATAAACTAGACCGCTGGCACGATCAGGGTTTTCAGGATCAATGTGCGCATGGACATCATGGGTCCAATGAAACCCTGGCCCGCGTGTTTTAAGAATTGTATTAAACATATCCCGGATGGCGTCACGTCCGCTGGACACCATTGCGCCGTTGGGCGAACAAAACACCGCCTCAACAGAAAACAGGTCCGACAATCTTGGAATATCATGTTCGTCACAGGCAATCGCATAAGCTGTGACTAAGGCTCGAATAGCCTCCTGTGACTCAAGTTTATCCAGACGCTGTAAAATACTCTGTAACTGCTCCATCTCATTCTCCTCAATTTATCAATGAGGCGCGTCTAAACAATCAGCGCCAATAATCGCCTAACAGACTCGGCTAGTCGCCCATAATTACCGATCTAAGCCCTGTGGGCGAAAATATTTCAACCCAATAACCATCTGGATCCTTGATAAAGGCCAACCCCTTCATCCCACCATCATCGGGCCGCTTAACAAATTCGATCTTGAGCTGTTCAAAACGTTCGCAGGCAGCATAGACATCAGGCACCGTAATGCCAATATGCCCAAAGCCCTGTGGAGCGCTGTTACCACAGTGATAGCCGGCAAATTCCACATCGGATTCAGTGCCCCAATTATGGGTCAACTCAAGTACGCCTGCCTGACGCGCAAGCCAGACAATACGCTCAGAGCGATCCTCAGGCATGTCGCCTTCTAATGAGTCATCAAAACCGAGAAAGTAGAGTGAGAATTGCATAGTCTCGAACTCAAACCGCTCCAACAACCGCATACCTAAAATCTCTATGTAAAACGCTAAAGAGACCTCCGGGTTCCTCACTCTTAACATCGTATGATTTAATCTATAACCGCTGGTTGTCAAAATTGATTCCTTTTTTCCGTCTGCAAACCTGCATCTTTTAATGCCCAGCCACCTGCGAGCAATGAGTGATCAGCCGATCTATTGTTGATGTCCCTATGCTAATCGCGGAACACCATATAGGGTAGTAGACAGCTACTACCTGCCAATTTAACGCAACCAGTGATAAACCAGCGGAAATCTCGGCCTATGATCTTTTAGTGAGCGTAATCAACCACTCTGCGCTCATCAGTAATACTGCCAATAAATGGCACTAAGGCCATATGTTCAGGATGCTCCTGATAGGCCTGAAGGTCCGCCTCGGTCGCAAATTCGGTATACAGGGCTATGTCTGCTGCATTGGATGTGGCGTTATAGTTGATACCCACCTCTATGGCGAGTAATTCTGGAATTCGACCCGACAGTGCCTCAAGACGCTGCTTCACTTCGTTAGCGTAGGACTGCTTGGTCTTTGCATCAACCTCTTTGAATTTCCAAAATACAATGTGCTTAATCATTTTTCAAACTCCTTACTGGGCTCGCTGTGAGCATAGAATGGCTTCACTGATAAACTCCGTGTGTTAGGTGGCGCTCTGCATGCTAGTAGACCCGCATCAATCTTGGTAGTACTAGACTACTACCTTAAAATTTTGATGAATGTCTCTGTACAACAGCCTAGGCCAGCATATGATAGCTTACTGTAACCTGGGTGACACCTTACCCGCCGTCTAAAATTCTATACTCTGATTAATTATTATCTTCACGCCTTTAAAGACAATAGCGACCAAAGAAGCTCTAATACGAGATAAGGCCTAGTAGCGTTAGGCATAATATTTGTCCTCGCTGGTAAACAGATCCATTAATCTTTAAAGGAAATCACTGTCATGAATCGACTAGAAGCCTTCGCCATGGTCTCAGCACCAGGGCAGCCCTTAGAGATGATCGAAGTGGACGTTTATGGTCGGTCCTGTCGTGATTACAAATATGCTCCGCAAAGTCTTCGAGACCTGTACCAGCAGAATCTGAGCGACAAAACCTTCGTCGTCTTTGAACAGGAGCGCTATAGCTTTCTCAATATCTGGGAGGCTGCCAGCGCCTTCGGGGCTGGACTTGTAAAAGACTATAATATTCAAAAAGGCGACCGCGTAGCCATCTGCCTGCGCAATTATCCGGAATGGATTATAGCCTTTGAGGCAATTACCTCGGTGGGCGCTATCGTCGTCGCTATGAATTCATTGTGGCAGGCTGATGAAATTTACTACGGATTGCAGGACAGCGACTGTAGCCTGCTGATTGCCGACCAAGAGCGTTGCGATCTGTTATCAAAGACCAATCTTGACCCATACCCAACGCTAGTTGTACGGGGTGATAATGACGGTACCCTGGCTCGCTGGGAAGATCTGCAGCAGCGACACAAAAATGCCAGCATGCCTGAGGTCGCAGTCGCAGTCATGGATGACGTTATGATTCTTTACACCTCGGGCTCGACGGGCCGGCCCAAGGGTGTGGTTTCCAGTAACAGAGCTGTGATTAGCGCACTATTAAGTTGGGAGATCGCGATCTATACTTGGCTCCTAACCAAAGGCATTCCTATAGAGCCCCCCGTGGAACAGCCGGCAGCGTTACTCGCTGTGCCAATGTTCCATGTGTCTGGGTGCCATGCCGTCTTTTTGTCCGCTTTTCGCTCTCAGACAAAGTTGGTTCTAACCCGTAAATGGGACCCTACTCAGGCCGCAGCCCTCATCGAGCAGGAACACATTACTGGCTTTACGGCACCTGCCGCCATGACAGCTGACCTAACACACCATGCAAAAAAGGGTGGCCATAATCTGTCCAGTCTCGTTATGGTCGGCGGTGGTGGCGCCGCAAGGGCGCCGGAACAGGTGCGTGATATAGACGTCGCATTTGCCAACGCCATGCCTAATACCGGCTGGGGAATGACGGAGACCAACGCGATAGGTGCGGCCATAGCCGGGGAAGACTATCTTGAGCGCCCCGGTAGTTCGGGGCTGCCGGCCGCAGTACTAGATATCCGAATAGCCAGTAAAGAGGGCCATGCATTGCCCGCTGGCACACAGGGCGAAATTCAGATTCGTGGCACCTCTATGTTTCGAGGCTACTGGAACAATCCCGAGGCAACTGCGGCCGCACATGTTGATGGCTGGTTTAAGACTGGTGATCTTGGCTACCTAGACGAAGAGGGCTACCTATTTATCGTCGATCGTATTAAAGATGTGGTCATTCGTGGTGGTGAGAACATTGGCTGTGGCGAAGTAGAAGCGGCTCTGCTGGACCATCCCCAGATAAGAGAAGCGGCGGTTTATTCGGTACCCGACGAGCGTCTGGGCGAAGAGGTCGCCGCTACAATATTTTGCGATAGCCAGATTAATGAAGCAGAACTGCGAGAGTTCTTAGCAACACGATTAGCAAAATTTAAAATACCGCGTTATATTCGCCAGAGTAATGACAGCTTGCCCCGAATCGCCTCAGGAAAAATCTTTAAATTACAGATAAGGCAGGACGCTAGGACTGCCATACTCAAGGAATAAACAGCGCCTATGTACCCGCTCGACTATATCCAGCCGGTGTTCCGTCCTCCCAGCGAAGGCCGATCACTCATTCTCCAAGTCGCCAATGGTTGCTCCTACAATAAATGCACCTTTTGCGAAATGTATACCGACGAGCAGAAGCGCTTTAGTCCCAAGCCTATCGAAGAAATAGAAAAGGAACTGCGTGGTCTGTCTAAAGCGGGCTATCCGGTGAAGCGTGTATTTCTCGCCGATGGCGATGCCATGACATTGAGCACACGACGGTTAGTAGATATTTTACAGATGATTAATAAATACTACCCAGATGTGCAACGGGTCTCGTCCTATTGCCTGCCCCGCAATATTAAAAAGAAAACAGTCGAGGATCTACAAGATCTTGCTGACCTTGGTCTCAGCCTGCTCTATGTAGGCTGTGAGAGTGGTGATAATGAGGTACTCAGGTTGGTAAATAAAGGTGAGGACTATGACTCATCTTTGAGCGCGTTAACAAAAATAAAACGGGCGGGCATAAAAAGCTCAGTGATGATATTAAATGGCTTGGGTGGCCCTCAGCTTAGCGAGCAGCATGCACTCAATTCCGCGAAGCTAATGAATGCCGCCCAACCTGATTATCTGAGCACCTTGGTAGTTGAATTCCCATCGGGGAGCGAACGTTTTGAAAAGGCCTTCGAAGGCCGCTGGCGCAAGTTGGGTAAACTCGAATTATTTCACGAGATGCAGCTACTGCTTAGCAATCTTCAACTGGATAAAACCATTTTCAGAAGTGACCATGCATCTAACTATTTGGTGCTCAAAGGCGTTTTAGGCAAGGACAAAGATAGACTGCTATCTATTGTCAACACAGCCATTAATCAGCCCGGAGTTATCCCGTTGCGTGAGGAATGGCAACGGGGTCTCTGAGCACGCTAAACTATCTGTCCGTGAGCGATTCAAACCGATGTTTAATGCGATTTTTAATGACCTTATCAGCGGCAAATATTTGACCGTTCATAGCGATGTAAACGCCGGTTGACATGGCCTGAAGAGCTCCCACCGCACAGCCAACATTAAAGATCGCATCAGTATCTGAGAACGCCGCCGGCTGCAACGCTCCCGTCAGTATTATTATTTTATTGTGAAATCCACCGAGCCAGTCAGCGGTTTCAACCATGCCATCGGTGCCATGCATAATGAGAATATGCTGCGCCTTTGATTCGCAAACCTGTGTTTGGATCTGACGACGATCCTCATCTGTCATGTCCAAACTATCCCGGCGCATCAACTCATCAACCTGATAATCAAAGCCAACATTCATCTGCTGTAAAATTCCGCCGATAACAGGATCGCCAATTTGAAACTCACTCAGTGCATCAAAGTACAGCTTATCAATAGTGCCGCCGGTGGTAAAAACATGAAGTTTGCGCATTAGTTTATTCTTTGAAAAGCATCACGGGTTAGATTCTCTAAAACGCCATTGGCATGTACAACAATATTATCTTCTATACGGATTCCACCGTAGGGGACAAATTCATCGATCCGCGACCAGTTAATAGCTTTAGCGTGCTTGCCAGATTTGAGTTTATCCAGAAGGACCGGAATAAAATACAGCCCCGGCTCTACGGTATGAATCTGGTTGGCAACCATCTTCGCGCCAGAGCGGAGCTTAGGGTATTTTTCTGACCTTGGGAGAATGGCGCCCTGAGCATTGGCTAGCTGACTACCTTTATCATGCACATTACAGCCAAGGTGATGGCCCAAACCATGGGGGTAAAAAGATCCAGCAATATCTTTGGCAACCGCTTCTTCAGCCGACAGTTGCAGCACATCAAATTCAATCAGCACTTCAGCGATCTTATGCTGAGAAAGCACATGAATATCCACGGGGCTTTTACCAATGCCACCCTCTGCGCAAAGCGCCAGTTGCGTCCTGTCCATCGCCTCGATCATAGCGGCAAAATCGCAGCCAGGATCATAGGCATAGGTCCGCGTAATATCTGAGGCATAGCCATAGACTTCCACCCCCGCGTCAATTAAAAAGCTGCGCGGAGTCTGCGGCTGTTTAAATAAATTATGGTGATGTAGGACTGCCGCATGCTCATTGACGCCAGCGATTATGCCATAGGGCATTTCGTTCTCACGGCAATCACAGCCGGCCAGATAGGCAGCCGCAATCTGTACCTCAGAAGCCCCACCCATAAAGGCTCGCTGAGCCGCGCGATGGGCCGGCACTGCCCGCCGATTAGCCTCGCGGACACATTCCTGTTCATAGGCCGTTTTACCGCGCCGCTGATAATCAATTTGGTGTAGAACCGCCAATGTATTCCAGTTTTCTGCCACCGTGCCCAGAGCATTAGTCTCATTAATCAAGGCTGCGGTGCGCTAAGATGTTTTTTAAGCTCTTCAATGCTGCCATATTCAATAATATTAAAAGCCTGATCAAAGCCAGTAGGGAGACTCTCCGGCGCGGTATGCCAAACATCTTCAACGGCAAGTAAAAATAATTTTGGTTTGCTGACACCTGCGATAATCTGTAAATAGCAGTCAGCTCTAGTCGCGAGGGGAACCCATTCACGAAAGTAAGGATTAGCTTTAAAAGCATAAGCCATGTCATCTTGGAATTGCATTTTGGTCTCACCGGAGCCAATCAATATTTCCCGATAACCCGTGGCTTCCAGAATTCTCTGAAAGCGAGACATTTTCTCCGCGACATGCTGCTGATAAAGTTTATCCATCATAGTGCTGTTATCCTTAATGAGATTACGCCGCAGAGAATCGATATATTAACTAGTACTCTGTTAAACCCGTCAGAGGCATTTAGACTGAGTACTGTACTGCTAAATTAAATACGAGGCTGGGCGACCAGTCGCCTGTGACGGCTTTGCGCTACTGATCCGAGATAATAGCCTAGTATTTATAATAACTTGCCGAACAACTATGGTTTTAAATAAGCTTTAAACGTCTTGCATAAGCCCAGCTTCGGGGTCATTAAAAATATCTCGATCGAGAAAGTTTTCGCTATTGGCGATCACGGTCGTGACCATCGCATCGCCGGTAACATTGGTCGCCGTGCGGGTCATATCAAGCAACCGATCGACACCAATAATAAGGCCAATACCTTCTACAGGCAGACCCACTTGATTAAGTACCATTACCAGCATTACCAGACCCACACCTGGTACGGCAGCGGTGCCAATAGAAGCCAAAGTGGCGGTAAGTACGACGGTCAAATAGCCATCGAGTCCAAGACCAATATTATAGGCCTGGGCGATAAAGACCGTTGCGACACCCTGCATAATGGCAGTGCCGTCCATATTAATAGTCGCACCCAGAGGCACTGTAAATGATGCTACTCTATTGTCTACACCGAGACGCTTCTCAACCGTACGCAGAGTGACCGGCATAGTCGCACCACTAGATGATGTGCTAAAGGCCAGCACCAGTGTTGAGCGCATTTTACTTAAAAACATGCGCACACTGAGACCGGTAAAAAACTTAAAAATTATTGTGTACACGCCGAGACTGTGGAGTAACAGGACAAATAATACGGTGAAAAAGTATTTGGCCAGATTTAAAATCATACCAATGCCGACATCGGCGAACAGTTTCGCCAATAGACAGAATATCCCATAGGGCGCCAACCTCATCAGGATCATCACCATTTTCATAATGACTTCATTAAAATCATTGAAAAACTCACTGATACGCTTGCCCTTTTCGCCACTTTTAGAAATGGCCAAACCCATCAGTAATGAAAAAACAATGACCTGCAGTATGCTGCCATTAGCCATAGATTGGACGGGGTTGCTGGGGAAGATATTAATAATGGTATCTTTCAGTGGCGGCGCTTCCTTCGCGACAAACTCGGTCGCTAGGGCCAGATCAATACCCGCACCGGGTTGAACAATCACAGCCACCATAATAGCCAGTGCAATCGCAATGGCGGTGGTTGCCATATAAAGAGCAACAGTTTTGCTCGCCACAGCACCCATGCGGGCATTGTTACCCAGCGAAGAGACACCGCAAATAAGTGAAACAAATACCAGGGGCACAACGAGTAATTTCAATGAGCGGACAAAAATCTGTCCGACGGAGTCAAACAGACCGTTGACCAGATATAACTCCAGCCAACTTTTAATCGCTACCGGCAGCATAGCGCCGCTAGTGAGTATATTAAGCAGGGCTCCCACAAAAAGGCCCATTAGCATTGCTGAGACTATTCGTTGCGTTAAACTCATAATTTGATCCTATTTATTTACACATGACAATGCGTCAAATCACCAAGCTAATTTTATTGATGAACTATTGTCAACTCTTAGCTATCAACAACCATCTTTTTAGTTGACCGCCACACGATAACCATTTTGCTGACGGATGTTGAGTATGGGACTAGACCCACCGTTTATATAAACTCATTACCGACTGATATTTGACCAACTACGACCACCCGTTTCTGTGCGTCAACAGTATAGCCCAACTCTCTAACAATATTGGTGTTATGGATTGAATTATGGTCGCCAAGATCCAATGGTAGCCGCTCGTTGGGCGTTATAGCACGTTAACATTTATGACCAATAAAACATCCTCAGTCGCTGGCGCGTCCATCGAGAGTGACTCAACCATTTTTGACAGATGGTTTGCAGGCTCCGCTACTAAAGGTGGTTAAACAGGCAGTGGCTCAAGGTTAAGTAATGATGATTTTGGATAGCGCTTCAGTGCCCGTTAAATCACCGTAACTCCTTTGAGGCTAATAACGTAGCAACCGCGACTGCTTTAACGATCACTTAATATCACCAATCCAATGATCTGAACCCTTTTAAATAACGTAACCGTGTTAATATATCGAATTGCAGTGTTCTAATGTTAAAGAAGAAATTTGAATTCGTGGACAGACAAATAGAAAATCCCAGTCGCGGTGCGATTTTAAACCTGGCGGAGAAGCGGTCGGACCAATGGAGTCTGCTGCTAGTCACTGTGGGAGAAACGCGCGATCGCCAAGCCTTTGCCAAGCTATTTAAGCATTTTGGTCCATTACTTAAGAGTTTTGCTCAGGCTAGTAGGCATGAAGGTTGGATCCCTGGCTTAGGCGACGATTTGGTACAAGAGGTTATGATCAAGGTGTGGAATAAGGCAGCTGGCTACAATCCAGAGAAAGCCTCTGCGACGACCTGGATTTATACCGTGGCGCGGAATTGCCGAATCGATATGTTGCGCCGTAAGAGTAATACCCAGCATCTTCCTCTTGAGAGCGAAGACTACTGGCATGAGCCAGACGAAGATACGCCCGTGTCATTACTGAGTCAAAAGCATAGGGAGGAAAAGATTCAATTCTCTCTTTCCAAACTACCGAGGGAGCAGGGTGAAATCCTCCGCAAGGTCTATCTGGAAGGTAAGTCTCATGCTGAGGCATCTCAAGAGCTTGGGCTGCCACTAGGCACGGTTAAATCACGGGTGCGGTTAGCGCTCCAGAAAATGCAAATTTTAGTCGCACCAGAATTTCAGGATGAATTTTCACATGAGTAATAGTATTTCTTTTCACCCAGATAGCTCGCTGCTAGTAGAGTTCTCAGCTGGTAGCTTGGAGGTGGCTCCATCGATCTGCGTGTCTGCTCACCTGCATTTTTGCCGCAAGTGTCGCGTTGAGATGTTGCGCCTCGATCAAGTTGGATCAGAGATCATGGACACTATGGAGCCAGCTGCCATTGATGATGGTCTATTAGACTCAGTAATGGCCAAAATTGACAGCCCCGCCTTGGCGCCGTCCGAAAAAACAATTAGCAAAAATATAGAAGGCTTCCCAGCGTCGATTAGTATTTTGATGAAAGATGTGGAGTCAGCACTGACTTGGCGTAGCATTTCGTCCTCGCTTGAGATTTCGCAGTTCGAAACGGGACAATCGGACTTTGAAGTAGCTCTCCACAAAATAGAGGCAGGTGGCAAAGTCCCTAAACATGATCATGAGGGTTCAGAGTATACCGTCGTTTTAAAAGGCAGCTTTTCAGACGAGAATGCAGTCTATCGCGAGGGTGATTTTTTATTCCGCCAGCCGGGTGATGTCCATCAACCGATGGGAGCCCAGAATGGCGAATGTATTTGTCTGTCGGCCCTAAGCGCGCCCATTAAGATCTCGCACCCTTTAGGCTTTTTGATGAAGCCTTGGTTAAGAATTAACCCGATGTAGTTGTCTCTTCGGATTACCTGTCTGCTGCAATGTAACCTGTGCGGTGAAATCGCACTATTCATCCCCTATTCACTTTAATAGCTTTGAAACTGTGAGTAGCGATCGAGCAGTTTATAGGACTTTTTAGTCGAAAAGATCGTTTGCTACTGTCTATCGATTGGCGGAATTGGCTTTATGAAGAAGACGGGCCCTGCTGCTATTGCTAATCCAATATTATCTAGAGCTTAGCACAGAGCAGCCAGCGCGGTCCGATACTAACCATAGCCACCATCGAGGGCAGCTTTGTCCGCTATCTTAGCGTCGGCATGCTTTACTGCTGCCTTAGTAACAACGGCTATAAAAGCTGGAATAGAGATTACGCACCGTACCTTTAGGGTTTGTTGGCAGGTTATTGCAGCGGCTGGTATGGGCCTAATATTGACCTCATTGGATATTCGCTCTGAGTATTCCCCAGACGTCTATATAATGATGTTCTAGGAGTAACCAGCCGTTGTGGCTGAACCAAGTAGCAACACTTTGCTAGATTGTGGTCATTATTATTACGGCCACTTCCACAGCCCCGCCGGTCGGTGCACAGCACTAGAACCTTACATTGACTCCTCGCTCCGCCATAAACTGCTTGGCCTCTGGCACGGTATGTTCGCCGAAGTGGAAGATACTGGCCGCAAGTACCGCATCAGCCTTCCCTTGAATGATTCCATCTACCAGATGCTGCAGAGTACCGACCCCACCCGAGGCGATAACAGGCACATTAACCGCATCACTAATGCGTGCGGTGAGATCAAGATCAAACCCATTTTTAGTACCGTCGCGGTCCATACTGGTCAGTAAGATCTCACCCGCACCATACATAGTCATTTTTTCCGCCCATTCAATAGCATTAATGCCCGTGGGGTTACGGCCGCCATGAGTAAAGATTTCCCAGACAGGATTATCGCCGAGCTCTACCTGTTTGGCATCAATGGCCACCACAATACATTGCGAACCAAAACGCTGTGCCGCCTCGCGAACAAATTCGGGATGATGGATCGCGGCAGAGTTAATCGCGACCTTGTCGGCACCAGCATTTAACAGATTCCGAATATCCTGTAACTCACGGACACCACCACCGACGGTTAAAGGGATAAATACTTCACCAGCCATCCGTTCGACCGTATGCAACGT